>NZ_JBFTSX010000063.1:0-346 GCF_056400265.1 Pseudomonas sp. 01L34 | reverse complement strand
CAGTCTGACTCCACAAGCACCCACACGAATTGCTTGATTCAGTTGTTAAAGAGCGGTTGGTTAAGAKCTTTCGTCTCAACCGAGGCGCGCATTCTACAGCAGCCTCTGTTGCTGTCAAGCGGTTATTTTCAGAAGTTTTCAAAGTTTCCTTTGCAACTTCAACCACTTGCGCTTCCGATCTCTCGTTAGCGGGAGGCGAATTCTACAGCGTTAGTCGCTGCTGTCAACACCTCTTTTTCTCCGCTTTCGACCGAGAAGATCGAACCGTCAATAAGGCGACAATACCCTGCCTTACCAACTCCTTCTGGCTTCGATGAACTGAAGCGTAACCGCTGTCAAAAACTGC
>NZ_JBFTSX010000062.1:0-347 GCF_056400265.1 Pseudomonas sp. 01L34 | reverse complement strand
GCCGTCTTCGACGTTGGCCGAGAGGGTGTAGCTCACCGYCGTGCGGATCAGGTCGCGGCCTTCGTCGGCGAGCTCAGTGACCTTGTCGGTGGCGTTGTCGATGACGTAGGTGTCGTCGCCRCTGCCGCCGCTGAGGGTGTCGGCGCCGGCGCCGCCATCCAGCCAGTCATTGCCGGCCCCGCCTTGCAGGGTGTTGTTGTAGGCGTTGCCGAGCAGGGTGTTGTTCAGGTCGTTGCCGATCACGGTGAAGGCACCGAGGCCGGTGACGGTGACATCTTCGACGTTCAGCAGGTTGCTTTGACTGAGATCGACGGTGCTGCTGGCCAGGGTCGAGGTGTAGCTGATGT
>NZ_JBFTSX010000061.1:0-356 GCF_056400265.1 Pseudomonas sp. 01L34 | reverse complement strand
GAGCCATAAGTGCCGGTATTGGACCCGGCAATACTCCAGGTGGCGGTGGCCGCATGATCAATGTCGGCCGAACTGAACTGACCGCTGACGCTGAGGCTGGTGTCCTCCTGCACCGCGCCCACCTCATTGCCCGACGCGAAGCTGAGCACTGGCGCATCGTTGCTGCCGGTGACAGTGACGGTCACCTGTTGGGTGTCGACGCCACCGAGGCCATCGCTGACCTGGATGGTGAACACTTCATTGTGAGTCTCGCCGGCCTGCAGTGATTGCACGGCACTGGCGACACCATCGGTGCCATTGGCCAGGGTGTAAGTCCACTGACCGCTGCCGTCGACGGCGATCGAGCCATAAGTGCC
>NZ_JBFTSX010000060.1:0-368 GCF_056400265.1 Pseudomonas sp. 01L34 | reverse complement strand
CCTGACCAATGCCGCTGGCACACCCGTGACCGTGACGCTGAGCAATGGCGCCGTCATCACCATCGATGCCGGTAAAACCACCGGCTCCGTGACCGTCCCGGCCCCGTCCGATGACGTTTACAAGGATGCGGGCACGGTCCAGGCCACCATCTCCACCGCCACCGGCGGCAACTTCGAAAACCTGGTAACCAGCAATACGCCTGCGGTCACTACCGTCAACGACACCATCGACACCAGCACTGTTTCGCTGAGTGCGACCGCGAACGTCGCCGAGGGTGGCACCGTGGTGTACACCGCGTCCGTCACTGCTCCAGTGACTGGTTCGCCAGTGGTTGTGACCCTGTCCAACGGCCAGACCATCACCATTC
>NZ_JBFTSX010000059.1:0-371 GCF_056400265.1 Pseudomonas sp. 01L34 | reverse complement strand
GCAGGTGACCGTCACCGTCACCGGCAGCAACGACGCACCGGTACTCAGCTTCGCATCGGGCAATGAGCTGGGCGCCGTGCAGGAAGACAGCAGCCTCAGCGTCAGCGGCCAGTTCAGCTCAAGCGACATCGATCACAGCGCCACCGCGACCTGGAGCATTGCCGGGTCAAACACCGGCAGCTACGGCTCGATCGCCGTCGACGGCAGCGGTCAATGGACTTACACCTTGGCCAACGGCAGCGATGGCGTCGCCGGTGCCGTGCAGTCGCTGCAGGCCGGCGAGAGTCACAACGAAGTGTTCACCATCCAGGTCAGCGATGGCCTCGGTGGCGTCGACACCCAGCAGGTGACCGGCAGGTGACCGTGACCGT
>NZ_JBFTSX010000058.1:0-374 GCF_056400265.1 Pseudomonas sp. 01L34 | reverse complement strand
TCGGTGCCGTTGGCCAGGGTGTAAGTCCACTGGCCGGTGCTGTCGACGGCGATCGAGCCGTAAGTGCCGGCATTGGACCCGGCAATGCTCCAGGTGGCGGTGGCATTGTGATCGATGTCACTCGAGCTGAATTGGCCGCTGACGCTGAGCGTGCTGTCTTCCTGCACTGCACCAAGCTCGTTGCCGCTCGCAAAGCTGAGTACGGGTGCGTCGTTGCTGCCGGTGACGGTCACGGTCACCTGCTGGGTGTCGACGCCACCGAGGCCATCGCTGACCTGGATGGTGAACACTTCGTTGTGACTCTCGCCGGCCTGCAGCGACTGCACGGCACCGGCGACGCCATCGCTGCCGTTGGCCAAGGTGTAAGTCCATTG
>NZ_JBFTSX010000057.1:0-375 GCF_056400265.1 Pseudomonas sp. 01L34 | reverse complement strand
GGCCACTGACGCTGAGGGTGCTGTCTTCCTGCACCGCACCGGCATCGTTGCCGCTGGCGAAGCTGAGCACCGGTGCGTCGTTGCTGCCGCTGACGGTGACGGTCACYTGCTGGGTGTCGACGCCGCCGAGGCCGTCGCTGACCTGGACGCTGAACACTTCATCATGRCTCTCRCCGGCCTGCAACGAYTGCACGGCACTGGCGACGCCATCGGTGCCATTGGCCAACGTGTAGGTCCATTGACCGCTGCTGTCGACGGCGATTGAGCCATAAGTGCCGTTAGCTGTTCCGGCAATGCTCCAAGTGGCGGTGGCATTGTGGTCGATGTCGCTTGAGCTGAACTGGCCGCTGACGCTGAGGGAGCTGTCTTCCTGCA
>NZ_JBFTSX010000056.1:0-381 GCF_056400265.1 Pseudomonas sp. 01L34 | reverse complement strand
ACGGTTACCACGGTGTGATTCATGACTGGGGTGAAGTCGTAACAAGGTAGCCGTAGGGGAACCTGCGGCTGGATCACCTCCTTAATCGACGACATCAGCTGCTCCATAAGTTCCCACACGAATTGCTTGATTCATTGAAGAAGACGATAGGCTGACCATGTGAGGTGGCCTTGAATCGTTAAAGCTTAGAAATGAATATTCCGCTGTGAATATTGATTTCTAGTCTTTTGATTAGATCGTTCTTTAAAAATTTGGGTATGTGATAGAAAGATAGACTGAACGTTACTTTCACTGGTAACGGATCAGGCTAAGGTAAAATTTGTGAGTTGCTCTTAATTGAGCATGCGAATTTTCGGCGAATGTCGTCTTCACAGTATAACC
>NZ_JBFTSX010000055.1:0-395 GCF_056400265.1 Pseudomonas sp. 01L34 | reverse complement strand
GGACGGCACCGGCCAATGGACCTACACGTTGGCCAATGGCACCGATGGTGTCGCCAGTGCCGTGCAATCGCTGAAGGCCGGCGAGAGCCATGACGAGGTGTTCAGCATCCAGGTCAGCGATGGCCTCGGCGGCGTCGACACCCAGCAGGTGACCGTGACCGTCACCGGCAGCAACGATGCGCCGGTGCTCAGCTTCGCGAGCGGCAACGATGTCGGCGCCGTGCTGGAAGACACCACACTTAGCGTCAGCGGCCAGTTCAGCTCGAGCGACATCGACCATGCGGCCACCGCCACCTGGAGCATTGCCGGGTCCAATACCGGCAGCTACGGCTCGATCGCGGTGGACGGCACCGGTCAATGGACCTACACGTTGGCCAATGGCACCGATGGGATGG
>NZ_JBFTSX010000054.1:0-409 GCF_056400265.1 Pseudomonas sp. 01L34 | reverse complement strand
GCGACATCGACCATGCGGCCACCGCCACCTGGAGCATTGCCGGGTCCAATACCGGCAGCTACGGCTCGATCGCGGTGGACGGCACCGGTCAATGGACCTACACGTTGGCCAATGGCACCGATGGTGTCGCCAGTGCCGTGCAATCGCTGAAGGCCGGCGAGAGCCATAACGAAGTGTTCACCATCCAGGTCAGCGATGGCCTCGGCGGTGTCGACACCCAGCAAGTGACTGTCACCGTCACCGGCAGCAACGATGCGCCGGTGCTCAGCTTCGCGTCGGGCAATGAGGTGGGCGCGGTGCAGGAGGACACCAGCCTCAGCGTCAGCGGTCAGTTCAGTTCGGCCGACATTGATCATGCGGCCACCGCCACCTGGAGTATTGCCGGGTCCAATACCGGCACTTATGGCTC
>NZ_JBFTSX010000053.1:0-413 GCF_056400265.1 Pseudomonas sp. 01L34 | reverse complement strand
GTAGGCGTTGCCGAGCAGGGTGTTGTTCAGGTCGTTGCCGATCACGGTGAAGGCACCGAGGCCGGTGACGGTGACATCTTCGACGTTCAGCAGGTTGCTTTGACTGAGATCGACGGTGCTGCTGGCCAGGGTCGAGGTGTAGCTGATGTTCAGCAGGTCACGGCCCTGGTCGGCGGTTTCCTGCAGCAGCGCCAGTTCACCGGCCTGGTCGAGGATATAGGTGTCGTCGCCGGCGCCACCGATCAGCGTGTCCAGCCCCGTGCCACCGTTGAGCACGTTGTTGCCGCTGTTGCCGGTCAGCACGTTGTTCAGGGCATTGCCGACGCCGTTGAGGTTGTCGCTGCCGGTCAGGGTGAGGTTTTCCAGGTTGGCGCCCAGGGCCCAGCTCACCGAGGCGCGTACGGTGTCGATTT
>NZ_JBFTSX010000052.1:0-416 GCF_056400265.1 Pseudomonas sp. 01L34 | reverse complement strand
CCATCGGTGCCATTGGCCAACGTGTAGGTCCATTGACCGGTGCCGTCCACCGCGATCGAGCCGTAGCTGCCGGTATTGGACCCGGCAATGCTCCAGGTGGCGGTGGCCGCATGGTCGATGTCGCTCGAGCTGAACTGGCCGCTGACGCTGAGGGTGGTGTCTTCCTGCACCGCACCCACCTCATTGCCGCTCGCGAAGCTGAGCACSGGCGCATCGTTGCTGCCGGTGACGGTCACGGTCACCTGCTGGGTGTCGACGCCGCCGAGGCCATCGCTGACCTGGATGCTGAACACCTCGTCATGGCTCTCGCCGGCCTGCAGCGATTGCACGGCACTGGCGACACCGTCGGTGCCGTTGGCCAAGGTGTAAGTCCACTGACCGCTGCCGTCGACGGCGATCGAGCCGTAGGTTCCAGT
>NZ_JBFTSX010000051.1:0-416 GCF_056400265.1 Pseudomonas sp. 01L34 | reverse complement strand
CAACCTCAACGGCGTCGGCAATGCCCTGAACAACGTGCTGACCGGCAACAGCGGCAACAACATCCTCAACGGCCAGACCGGCCTGGACACCATGATCGGCGGCGCCGGCGACGACACCTATATCCTCGACCAGGCCGGCGAACTGGCGCTGCTGCAGGAAACCGCCGACCAGGGCCGCGACCTGCTGAACATCAGCTACACCTCGACCCTGGCCAGCAGCACCGTCGACCTCAATCAAAGCAACCTGCAGAACGTCGAAGATGTCACCGTCACCGGCCTTGGTGCCTTCACCGTGATCGGCAACGACCTGAACAACACCCTGCTCGGCAACGCCTACAACAACACCCTGCAAGGCGGGGCCGGCAATGACTGGCTGGATGGCGGCGCCGGCGCCGACACCCTCAGCGGCGGCAGAG
>NZ_JBFTSX010000050.1:0-418 GCF_056400265.1 Pseudomonas sp. 01L34 | reverse complement strand
GTTGTGACCCTGTCCAACGGCCAGACCATCACCATTCCAGTCGGCGCCAGCAGCGCCAGCGTCAATTTCACCGCGCCGAACGATGCGCTGGCCGGCGGCAACTCCCTGAGCGTCAAGATCGACGATGCCAAGGGCGGCAACTACGAGAAACTGGAAGTCGACGGCAAGTCGGCGGACACCTCGGTGACCGACACACCGGACACCACAACCCTCAGCCTGAGCGCATCCAACTCGGTGGCTGAAGGCGGTTCCATCGTTTACACCGCGAYCCTGACCAATGCCGCTGGCACACCCGTGACCGTGACGCTGAGCAATGGCGCCGTCATCACCATCGATGCCGGTAAAACCACCGGCTCCGTGACCGTCCCGGCCCCGTCCGATGACGTTTACAAGGATGCGGGCACGGTCCAGGCCACCA
>NZ_JBFTSX010000049.1:0-455 GCF_056400265.1 Pseudomonas sp. 01L34 | reverse complement strand
GTCGCCAGTGCCGTGCAGTCGCTGAAGGCGGGCGAGAGTCACAATGAAGTGTTCAGCATCCAGGTCAGTGATGGCCTGGGCGGCGTCGACACCCAGCAGGTGACTGTCACCGTCACCGGCAGCAACGACGCACCGGTACTCAGCTTCGCGTCGGGCAATGAGGTGGGCGCCGTGCAGGAGGACAGCACCCTCAGCGTCAGCGGCCAGTTCAGCTCGAGCGACATCGACCATGCGGCCACCGCCACCTGGAGCATCGCCGGGTCCAATACCGGCACCTACGGCTCAATCGCCGTCGACAGCACTGGCCAATGGACTTACACCTTGGCCAACGGCAGCGATGGCGTCGCCGGTGCCGTGCAGTCGCTGCAGGCCGGCGAGAGTCACAACGAAGTGTTCACCATCCAGGTCAGCGATGGCCTCGGTGGCGTCGACACCCAGCAGGTGACCGTGACCGT
>NZ_JBFTSX010000048.1:0-476 GCF_056400265.1 Pseudomonas sp. 01L34 | reverse complement strand
CTGTCCACCGCGATCGAGCCGTAGGTGCCAGTATTGGACCCGGCAATGCTCCAGGTGGCGGTGGCCGCGTGATCGATGTCGGTCGAGCTGAACTGGCCACTGACACTGAGGGTGGTGTCTTCCTTCACGGTGCCGGCATCGTTGCCGCTGGCGAAACTGAGCACCGGCGCGTCGTTGCTGCCGGTGACGGTGACAGTCACCAGATGGGTGGCGACGCCACCGAGGCCATCGCTGACCTGCACGCTGAACACTTCGTTGTGACTCTCGCCAACCTTCAGTGATTGCACCGCACTGGCAACACCATCGGTGCCGTTGGCCAGGGTGTAGGTCCACTTACCGCTGCTGTCCACCGCGATCGAGCCGTAGGTGCCAGTATTGGACCCGGCAATGCTCCAGGTGGCGGTGGCCGCGTGATCGATGTCGGTCGAGCTGAACTGGCCACTGACACTGAGGGTGGTGTCTTCCTTCACGGTGCC
>NZ_JBFTSX010000047.1:0-481 GCF_056400265.1 Pseudomonas sp. 01L34 | reverse complement strand
GACTGATCATCCTCTCAGACCAGTTACGGATCGTCGCCTTGGTGAGCCATTACCTCACCAACTAGCTAATCCGACCTAGGCTCATCTGATAGCGCAAGGCCCGAAGGTCCCCTGCTTTCTCCCGTAGGACGTATGCGGTATTAGCGTTCGTTTCCGAACGTTATCCCCCACTACCAGGCAGATTCCTAGGCATTACTCACCCGTCCGCCGCTCGCCACCAGGTACAAGTACCCGTGCTGCCGCTCGACTTGCATGTGTTAGGCCTGCCGCCAGCGTTCAATCTGAGCCATGATCAAACTCTTCAGTTCAAACATCTTTGGGTTTTTAAGAAACCCTAAACTTGGCTCAGCAATCGTTGGTTACATCTTTGATTTCTCGCGGAGTAACTTGTGATGCTGATAATCTTGTTGACTATCAGTCTGACTCCACAAGCACCCACACGAATTGCTTGATTCAGTTGTTAAAGAGCGGTTGGTTAAGA
>NZ_JBFTSX010000046.1:0-481 GCF_056400265.1 Pseudomonas sp. 01L34 | reverse complement strand
TCCTCGACGGCAAGGCCGGGGCTGATACCCTGGACGGCGGGGCTGGCAACGACACCTACGTGGTCGACAACCTCGGCGACACGGTAATCGAGCGCGGCACCTCGCTGGCCGAGATCGACACGGTGCTGTCGTCGATCAGCTACACCCTGGGCAGCAACCTCGAGAACCTGACACTCACCGGCAGCGACCAGCTCGACGCCACCGGCAACGCCCTGAACAACGTGCTGATCGGCAACAGCGGCAACAACGTGCTGGACGGGGGCCTCGGCGCCGACGTGATGATTGGCGGCTTCGGCAATGACACCTACGTCGTCGACAACCTCAAGGACGTGGTCGCCGAGACCAGTACCCTGGCGAGCGAAATCGACACCGTACGCGCCTCGGTGAGCTGGGCCCTGGGCGCCAACCTGGAAAACCTCACCCTGACCGGCAGCGACAACCTCAACGGCGTCGGCAATGCCCTGAACAACGTGCTGACCGG
>NZ_JBFTSX010000045.1:0-484 GCF_056400265.1 Pseudomonas sp. 01L34 | reverse complement strand
CCTTCAGCGAGCATAGCTACGGCTTCCGTCCCGGCAGGCGTGCGCACGACGCGGTGCTAACCGCACAGTCGTACGTGCAATCGGGTCGGCGAATAGTGGTGGACGTGGACTTGGAAAAATTCTTTGACCGGGTTAATCACGACATCCTGATTGATCGCCTACAGAAACGCATAGAAGACCCCGGAGTCATCCGGTTGATCCGAGCGTATCTGAATAGCGGACTGATGGATGGCGGGGTTGTGCTGCAACGGTACGAGGGCACGCCGCAGGGCGGTCCGCTGTCGCCGTTGTTAGCCAACGTGCTGCTTGATGAGGTGGACAAGGCGTTGGAGAGCCGAGGCCATTGCTTCGTGCGCTACGCCGACGATGCGAACGTGTACGTACGCAGCCGTCGGGCGGGCGAGCGGGTGATGGCGCTGTTGCGGCGGCTGTACGGCAAGTTGCGTCTGAAGGTCAACGAGGCGAAGAGCGCGGTGGCGAGTGT
>NZ_JBFTSX010000044.1:0-533 GCF_056400265.1 Pseudomonas sp. 01L34 | reverse complement strand
GCGACCGAGTCGGTTGCCGACAGGCTGAGGGTGGTGGTGTCCGGGGTGTCGGTCACCGAGGTATCCGCCGACTTGCCGTCGACTTCCAGTTTCTCGTAGTTGCCGCCCTTGGCGTCGTCGATTTTGACGCTCAAAGAACCGCCGCCAGCCAAGGCATCGTTCGGTGCGGTGAAGTTCACGCTGGCGCTGCTCGAGCCAACCGGAATGGTGATGGTCTGGCCATTGGACAGGGTCACAACCACCGGCGAGCCAGTGACCGGCGCCGACACGGAGGCCGTGTACACCACGGTGCCGCCTTCGGCGACGTTCGCSGTSGCACTCAGCGAAACGGTGCTGGTGTCGATSGTGTCGKTGACGGTRGTSACTGCCGGGGCAGTGCTCGGCACCAGGTTCTCGAAGTTGCCACCGGTTGCGTCCTTGATGGTCGCTTCAACGGTTCCGGCGTCTTTATAGACGTCGTCCTTCGGTGCATCGACGGTTACGGAGCCGGTGGTTTTACCCGCTTCGATGGTGATGACGGCACCGTTGCTCAG
>NZ_JBFTSX010000043.1:0-536 GCF_056400265.1 Pseudomonas sp. 01L34 | reverse complement strand
CGGTCGACAGCGGCTCGTTAACGGCCGCGACAGCAGGCAGTGTCACGATCAGCGGCTCAGGCACCAGCAGCATCGTGCTCACGGGTACCCTCGCCAACATCAACACTTACCTGGCCACGGTCGCCAACCAGCCAACCTACACCCCGGTTGCCAATGCCAACGGTACGGTCACCCTGACCATGCTGACCAATGACGGCGGCAACACGGGCACTGGTGGTGCGTTGAGCGACAGCGACACGATCAACATCAACATCACCGCGCTCAACGACACTCCGGTGAACACACTGCCGGCAAGCTACACGACGAATGAAGACACTGCATTCAAGCTCAGCGGTCTGTCGGTGGCAGACGTCGACGCAGGCGCTGGCAGCATCTCGGTCACGCTCACGGTCGACAGCGGCTCGTTAACGGCCGCGACAGCAGGCAGTGTCACGATCAGCGGCTCAGGCACCAGCAGCATCGTGCTCACGGGTACCCTCACCAACATCAACACTTACCTGGCCACGGTCGCCAACCAGCCCGGTCGCCAACCAGCC
>NZ_JBFTSX010000042.1:0-602 GCF_056400265.1 Pseudomonas sp. 01L34 | reverse complement strand
TCGCGCACGTGACGCTCAGCTACACCATGCAGGACGAACACGGCGCGCTTTCGTCTAGTACGGTGGACGTGACTATCACCGGCACCAACGACGGCCCGATCGCGGTGGCCGATGTCGCCGCTGGCACGGAAAACCAATCCCTGACCATCGACGTGCTGGCCAACGACACCGACGTCGAYGACGGTCATCTGTTCACCCTGAACAGCGCCAGCGCCCCGCTCGGCCAAGGCACCGCCAGCGTGGTCGCCAACCAGTTGCTGTTCAATCCTGGCAGCGACTTTGATCATCTGGCGCAAGGCGCGGTCGCGCACGTGACACTCAGCTACACCATGCAGGACGAACACGGCGCGCTCTCGAGTTCCACCGTGGATGTCACTATCACCGGCACCAACGACGGTCCAGTCGCGATGGCCGATGTCGCCGCTGGCACGGAAAACCAATCCCTGACCATCGACGTGCTGGCCAACGACACCGACGTCGATGACGGTCATCTGTTCACCCTGAACAGCGCCAGCGCCCCGCTCGGCCAAGGCTCGGCCAGCGTGGTCGCCAATCAGCTGGTATTCACCCCCGGCAGCGACTTCGACCATCTGGCACAGGGT
>NZ_JBFTSX010000041.1:0-611 GCF_056400265.1 Pseudomonas sp. 01L34 | reverse complement strand
GTGTTCACTGTCAGTGTCGCCGCCAACGGCGACGTCACCCTCGACCAGCAACGGGCGGTGGTGCATCCCGATCCAACCAATCCGGATGATTCGACGAGTCTGACCTCGGACAACCTGGTGACCCTGACGGCCACCATCACCGACAAGGAYGGCGACAGCGCYCATGCCACGCTGAAYATYGGRCAGAACCTGGTGTTCAAGGAYGACGGACCGAGCATCAGCACCACTGGCACGGAGCCAACCCTGACGGTTGACGAAACGGTACTGACGACCGACGCCACCCAGAATTTTACAGCTAACTTCAGCTCGGCATTTGGCGCCGATGGCGCGGGCACATTGACCTATGCCCTAGGCGTAGTCGCAGGCGGTTCCGGACTGACCGATACGGCCACCGGTGAGGCGGTCAACCTGTCACTCAACGGCACCGTGGTCGAAGGCCGCACSGCCACCACYAACCTGCTGGTGTTCACTGTCAGTGTCGCCGCCAACGGCGACGTCACCCTCGACCAGCAACGGGCGGTGGTGCATCCCGATCCAACCAATCCGGATGATTCGACGAGTCTGACCTCGGACAACCTGGTGACCCTGACGGCCACCATCACCGACAAGGA
>NZ_JBFTSX010000040.1:0-611 GCF_056400265.1 Pseudomonas sp. 01L34 | reverse complement strand
GTCAGGGTTGGCTCCGTGCCAGTGGTGCTGATGCTCGGTCCGTCGTCCTTGAACACCAGGTTCTGTCCAATATTCAGGGTCGTATGAGCGCTGTCGCCATCCTTGTCGGTGATGGTTGCGGTCAGGGTCACCAGATTGTCCGAGGTCAGGCTCGTCGAATCATCCGGATTGGTCGGATCGGGATGCACCACGGCCCGTTGCTGGTCGAGGGTGACGTCGCCATTAGCCGCCACGCTGACGGTGAACACCAGCAGGTTAGTGGTGGCCGTGCGGCCTTCGACCACGGTGCCGTTGAGTGACAGGTTCACCGCTTCACCGGTGGCTGTATCCGTCAGTCCCGACGGGCCGGCAGTTACGCCCAACGCATAGGTCAGCGTACCCGCACCGTCGGCGCCAAACGCCGAGCTGAAGTTCGCTGCAAAGCTCTGGGTGGCGTCGGTGGTCAGTACCGTTTCGTCAACCGTCAGGGTTGGCTCCGTGCCAGTGGTGCTGATGCTCGGTCCGTCGTCCTTGAACACCAGGTTCTGTCCAATATTCAGGGTCGTATGAGCGCTGTCGCCATCCTTGTCGGTGATGGTTGCGGTCAGGGTCACCAGATTGTCCGAGGTCAG
>NZ_JBFTSX010000039.1:0-657 GCF_056400265.1 Pseudomonas sp. 01L34 | reverse complement strand
AAGGTCAGGCGCTCGATGTTAGCGGCCATGAAGGTGTGGCTGGGGTTGACCACCGACACGCGCATTTCATCGTTGCCGCCATCGGCCAGCTCGACGATGCTCGGCGTGGCACTGGTGTTGATGTAGTAGATATCGTCCCCGGCACCGCCYTCGAACGCTATCCCGCCCAGTGCAACGGTGAAGCTGTCGTTGARCGCCGAACCGATGACTCTTTCGATGTTGGTCAGGGTGCTGCCCTCGGCGTCGCCGCCGGTGCCCGCCAGGCCCGTACCCAGACGAATATCAACGTTCACCGCAGCGGCCGACGTCGAGTAATCGACCGTATCGGTACCGACTCCGCCGTCGAAGTCCGTGCCTCGACCGTCGCCGACAAAGGTGTCGTTGTAGTTCGAACCCTTGATCGCTTCGATGTCGGTGAAGGTATCGCCYGCYCCGATTCCGGAATGCACACCGGTCTTCAGATTGATGTTCATCGCCACGGTGCTGTCGGTATAGCCKRCMGTGTCAWAACCGGCACCRCCGATGAACTGGTCGGCGCCCGCGCCACCGTACAGCGTGTCGGCACCCGAACCGCCGGTGATGATGTTGTCGCTGGCATTGCCCCAACCGGTGTACGCRCCACTGCCGGTGAAGGTCAGGCGCTCGATGTTAGCGGCC
>NZ_JBFTSX010000038.1:0-671 GCF_056400265.1 Pseudomonas sp. 01L34 | reverse complement strand
GCGGTGGTCACGGTACCGGTGGTTTTGCCGACATCGATGGTAATCGTCTGGCCGTTGGCCAGGGACACGGTGACCGGGCTACCAGTCACTGGTGCACCGACGGTTGCGGTGTAAGTGACGGTGCCGCCTTCGGCGACGTTCGCAGTCGCAGTCAGCGAAACGGTGCTGGTGTCGATCGTGTCGGTGACGGTGGTCACTGCCGGGGCAGTGCTCGGCACCAGGTTCTCGAAATTGCCACCGGTGGCGGTGGAGATGGTGGCCTGGACCGTGCCCGCATCCTTGTAAACGTCATCGGATGGAGCCGGGACGGTGACGGTGCCGGTGGTTTTACCGGCGTCGATGGTGATCACGGCACCGTTGCTCAGGGTCACGGTGACCGGAGTGCCGGCGGCGTTGGTCAGGGTTGCGGTGTAAGTGATCTGGCCACCTTCGGCTACCGAGTTGGATGCGCTCAGGCTGAGATTGGTGGTGTCCGGGGTGTCGGTCACCGAGGTATCCGCCGACTTGCCGTCGACTTCCAGCTTCTCGTAGTTGCCGCCCTTGGCATCGTCGATCTTGACGCTCAGGGAGTTGCCGCCGGCCAGCGCATCGTTCGGCGCGGTGAAATTGACGCTGGCGCTGCTGGCGCCGACTGGAATGGTGATGGTCTGGCCGTTGGACAGGGTCACAAC
>NZ_JBFTSX010000037.1:0-674 GCF_056400265.1 Pseudomonas sp. 01L34 | reverse complement strand
CGTTGTCGATGACGTAGGTGTCGTCGCCGCTGCCGCCGCTGAGGGTGTCGGCGCCGGCGCCGCCATCCAGCCAGTCATTGCCGGCCCCGCCTTGCAGGGTGTTGTTGTAGGCGTTGCCGAGCAGGGTGTTGTTCTGGTCGTTGCCGATCACGGTGAAGTTGCCGAGGCCGGTGACGGTGACATCTTCGACGTTCTGCAGGTTGCTTTGGCTGAGGTCGACGGTGCTGCTGGCCAGGGTCGAGGTGTAGCTGATGTTCAGCAGGTCGCGGCCCTGGTCGGCGGTTTCCTGCAGCAGCGCCAGTTCGCCGACCTGGTCGAGGATATAGGTGTCGTCGCCGGCGCCGCCGATCAGCGTGTCCAGCCCCGCGCCACCGTTGAGCACGTTGTTGCCGCTGTTGCCGGTCAGCACGTTGTTCAGGGTATTGCCGACGCCGTTGAGGTTGTCGCTGCCGGTCAGGGTGAGGTTTTCCAGGTTGGCACCCAGGGTCCAGCTCACCGAGGCGCGTACGGTGTCGATTTCGCTCGCCAGGGTGCTGGTTTCGGCGACCACGTCCTTGAGGTTGTCGACGACGTAGGTGTCATTGCCGAAGCCGCCAATCATCACGTCGGCGCCGAGGCCACCGTCCAGCACGTTGTTGCCGCTGTTGCCGATCAGCACGTTGTTCAGGGCGTTG
>NZ_JBFTSX010000036.1:0-686 GCF_056400265.1 Pseudomonas sp. 01L34 | reverse complement strand
CTGACCGGCGTTTTGTCCGCCACCAGATTTTCGTAATTGCCGCCGCTGACGTTGGTGATCGAGTTGGTCAGCGGAGCATGGCCGGTCAATGCGTCGTTCGGCGCGGCGGTGGTCACGGTACCGGTGGTTTTGCCGATATCGATGGTGATCGTCTGGCCGTTAGCCAGGGACACGGTGACCGGGCTACCAGTCACTGGTGCACCGACGGTCGCGGTGTAAGTGACGGTGCCGCCTTCGGCGACGTTCGCGGTCGCACTCAGCGAAACAGTGCTGGTGTCGATGGTGTCGTTGACGGTAGTGACCGCAGGCGTATTGCTGGTTACCAGGTTCTCGAAGTTGCCACCGGTGGCGTCTTTGATGGTCGTTTCAATGGTTCCGGCGTCTTTATAGACGTCGTCCTTCGGCGCATCGACGGTTACGGAACCGGTGGTTTTGCCTGCTTCGATGGTGATGACGGCGCCATTGCTCAACGTCACGGTCACTGGCGTGCCGGCGGCGTTGGTCAGGGTCGCGGTATAAACGATGGAACCGCCTTCGGCGACCGAGTCGGTTGCCGACAGGCTGAGGGTGGTGGTGTCCGGGGTGTCGGTCACCGAGGTATCCGCCGACTTGCCGTCGACTTCCAGTTTCTCGTAGTTGCCGCCCTTGGCGTCGTCGATTTTGACGCTCAAAGAACCGCCGCCAGC
>NZ_JBFTSX010000035.1:0-731 GCF_056400265.1 Pseudomonas sp. 01L34 | reverse complement strand
GAATGGTGATGGTCTGGCCGTTGGACAGGGTCACAACCACTGGCGAACCAGTCACTGGAGCAGTGACGGACGCGGTGTACACCACGGTGCCACCCTCGGCGACGTTCGCGGTCGCACTCAGCGAAACAGTGCTGGTGTCGATGGTGTCGGTGACGGTGGTGATTGCCGGGGCAGTGCTCGGCACCAGGTTCTCGAAATTGCCACCGGTGGCGGTGGAAATGGTGGCCTGGACCGTACCGGCATCTTTGTAAACGTCATCGGATGGAGCCGGGACGGTCACGGTGCCGGTGGTTTTACCGGCATCGATGGTGATCACGGCGCCGTTGCTCAGGGTTACGGTGACCGGTGTGCCAGCGGCATTGGTCAGGRTCGCGGTGTAAACGATGGAACCGCCTTCAGCCACCGAGTTGGATGCGCTCAGGCTGAGGGTTGTGGTGTCCGGTGTGTCGGTCACCGAGGTRTCCGCCGACTTGCCGTCGACTTCCAGCTTCTCGTAGTTGCCGCCCTTGGCATCGTCGATCTTGACGCTCAGGGAGTTGCCGCCGGCTAACGCGTCGTTGGGTGCAACAAAATTGACAGAGCCGCTGCTGGCGCCGACTGGAATGGTGATGGTCTGGCCGTTGGACAGGGTCACAACCACTGGCGAACCAGTCACTGGAGCAGTGACGGACGCGGTGTACACCACGGTGCCACCCTCGGCGACGTTCGCGGTCGCACTCAGCGAAACAGTG
>NZ_JBFTSX010000034.1:0-739 GCF_056400265.1 Pseudomonas sp. 01L34 | reverse complement strand
TGCCGACTCCCCGAAGCTTTTCGCAGGCTACCACGTCTTTCATCGCCTCTGACTGCCAAGGCATCCACCGTATGCGCTTCTTCACTTGACCATATAACCCCAAGCAATCTGGTTATACTGTGAAGACGACATTCGCCGAAAATTCGCATTGCTCAAAGAGCAACTCACAAATTTTACCTTAGCCTGATCCGTTACCAGTGAAAGTAACGTTCAGTCTATCTTTCTATCACATACCCAAATTTTTAAAGAACGATCTAGYCAAAGACTAGAAATCAACATTCACCATCRTCWCGATGGAATGCTCATTTCTAAGCTTTCAAACTTCAGAAGCAGTAGTGGTGGAGCCAARCGGGATCGAACCGYTGACCTCCTGCGTGCAAGGCAGGCGCTCTCCCAGCTGAGCTATGGCCCCGTATYTCTACAGGCGTTTCCCACACAAAATTGGTGGGTCTGGGCAGATTCGAACTGCCGACCTCACCCTTATCAGGGGTGCGCTCTAACCAACTGAGCTACAGACCCAATTTCGGGCTGCTTCTATCGTCTTCTTCAATGAATCAAGCAATTCGTGTGGGAACTTATGGAGCAGCTGAGTCGTCGATTAAGGAGGTGATCCAGCCGCAGGTTCCCCTACGGCTACCTTGTTACGACTTCACCCCAGTCATGAATCACACCGTGGTAACCGTCCCCCCGAAGGTTAGACTAGCTACTTCTGGTGCAACCCACTCCCATGGTGTGACGG
>NZ_JBFTSX010000033.1:0-816 GCF_056400265.1 Pseudomonas sp. 01L34 | reverse complement strand
GGCACCGTGAAGGAAGACACCACCCTCAGTGTCAGTGGCCAGTTCAGCTCGACCGACATCGATCACGCGGCCACCGCCACCTGGAGCATTGCCGGGTCCAATACTGGCACCTACGGCTCGATCGCGGTGGACAGCAGCGGTAAGTGGACGTACACCCTGGCCAACGGCACCGATGGTGTTGCCAGTGCGGTGCAATCACTGAAGGTTGGCGAGAGTCATGCTGAGGTGTTCACCATGCAGGTCAGCGATGGCCTCGGTGGCGTCGCCACCCACCTGGTGACGGTCACCGTCACCGGCACCAATGACGGTCCGGTCGCGGTAGCCGATGTCGCCGCTGGCACGGAAAACCAAACCCTGACCATCGACGTACTGGCCAACGACACCGACGTCGACAACGGTCATCTGTTCACCCTGAACAGCGCCAGTGCCCCACTCGGCCAGGGCACCGCCAGCGTGGTCGCCAACCAGTTGGTGTTCACCCCTGGCAGCGACTTTGATCATCTGGCGCAAGGCGCGGTCGCACACGTGACACTCAGCTACACCATGCAAGACGAACACGGCGCGCTTTCGTCTAGTACGGTGGACGTGACCATCACTGGTACCAACGACGGCCCAGTCGCGGTGGCCGATACAGCCGCCGGCACGGAAAACCAGACCCTGACCATCAACGTGCTGGCCAACGACACCGACGTCGATGACGGTCATCTGTTCACCCTGAACAGCGCCAGCGCCCCGCTCGGCCAAGGCTCGGCCAGCGTGGTCGCCAATCAGCTGGTATTCACCCCCGGCAGCGACTTCGACCATCTGGCACAGGGT
>NZ_JBFTSX010000032.1:0-822 GCF_056400265.1 Pseudomonas sp. 01L34 | reverse complement strand
GCCAACGTCGAAGACGGCGTGCTGCTCGGCACCGCCGCGTTGAACCTCACCGGCAACGAACTCGATAACAGCCTCACCGGCAACGCCGCCGCCAACTTCCTCAATGGCGGTGCCGGCCAAGACCTCATGATTGGYGGTGCAGGCAACGACGTTTACGTTGTGGATAACGTGGGTGACGTGGTGGTGGAAACCGGCACCTCGCTGAGCGAAATCGACACGGTKMTGTCGTCGATCAGCTACACCCTGGGCAGCAACCTCGAGAACCTGACCCTCACCGGCAGCGACMASCTCGACGCCACCGGCAACGCCCTGAACAACGTGCTGATCGGCAACAGCGGCAACAACGTGCTSRACGGTGGCCTCGGCGCCGACGTGATGATKGGCGGCTTCGGCAACGACACCTACATCGTCGACAACCTCAAGGACACGGTCACCGAAACCAGCACCCTGGCGAGCGAAATCGACACCGTACGCGCCTCGGTGAGCTGGGCCCTGGGCGCCAACCTGGAAAACCTCACCCTGACCGGCAGCGACAACCTCAACGGCGTCGGCAATGCCCTGAACAACGTGCTGACCGGCAACAGCGGCAACAACATCCTCAACGGCCAGACCGGCCTGGACACCATGATCGGCGGCGCCGGCGACGACACCTATRTCCTCGACCAGGCCGGCGAACTGGCGCTGCTGCAGGAAACCGCCGACCAGGGCCGYGACCTGCTGAACATCAGCTACACCTCGACCCTGGCCAGCAGCACCGTCGATCTCAGCCAAAGCAACCTGCAGAACGTCGAAGATGTCACCGTCACCGGCCTCGGTGCCTTC
>NZ_JBFTSX010000031.1:0-928 GCF_056400265.1 Pseudomonas sp. 01L34 | reverse complement strand
CCATCGCTGACCTGGATGCTGAACACCTCGTCATGGCTCTCGCCGGCCTGCAGCGATTGCACGGCACTGGCGACACCGTCGGTGCCGTTGGCCAAGGTGTAAGTCCACTGACCGCTGCCGTCGACGGCGATCGAGCCGTAGGTTCCAGTGGCCGAACCATTGATCGACCAGGTCGCGGTGGCATCGTGGTCGATGTCGCTTGAGCTGAACTGACCGCTGACGCTGAGGGTGCTGTCCTCCTGCACGGCGCCGACATCGTTGTCGCTCGCAAAGCTGAGCACCGGCGCATCGTTGCTACCGGTGATGGTGACGATCACCTGCTGGGTGTCGACGCCACCGAGGCCATCGCTGACCTGGAGGGTGAACACTTCATCGTGACTCTCGCCGGCCTGCAGTGATTGCACGGCACTGGCGACGCCATCGGTGCCATTGGCCAACGTGTAGGTCCATTGGCCGGTGCTGTCGACGGCGATCGAGCCATAAGTGCCGTTAGCTGTTCCGGCAATGCTCCAGGTCGCGGTGGCGTCGTGGTCGATGTCGCTTGAGCTGAACTGACCGCTGACGCTGAGGGAGCTGTCTTCCTGCACCGTGCCGGCATCGTTGCCGCTGGCGAAGCTGAGCACCGGCGCATCGTTGCTGCCGGTGACTGTGACGGTCACTTGCTGGGTGTCGACGCCGCCGAGGCCATCGCTGACCTGGATGCTGAACACCTCGTCATGRCTCTCGCCGGCCTKCARCGATTGCACGGCACTGGCGACRCCATCGGTGCCATTGGCCAACGTGTAGGTCCATTGACCGCTGCTGTCGACGGCGATTGAGCCATAAGTGCCGTTAGCTGTTCCGGCAATGCTCCAAGTGGCGGTGGCATTGTGGTCGATGTCGCTTGAGCTGAACTGGCCGCTGACGCTGAGGGAGCTGTCTTCCTGCA
>NZ_JBFTSX010000030.1:0-1001 GCF_056400265.1 Pseudomonas sp. 01L34 | reverse complement strand
GTAGGCGTTGCCGAGCAGGGTGTTGTTCAGGTCGTTGCCGATCACGGTGAAGGCACCGAGGCCGGTGACGGTGACATCTTCGACGTTCAGCAGGTTGCTTTGACTGAGATCGACGGTGCTGCTGGCCAGGGTCGAGGTGTAGCTGATGTACAGCAGGTCACGGCCTTGATCAGCATCATCCTGCAATAGCGCCAGTTCGCCGGCCTGGTCGAGGACATAGGTGTCGTCACCGGCGCCGCCGCTCATGGTGTCCAGGCCCGCGCCACCGTTGAGCACGTTGTTGCCGCTGTTGCCGGTCAGCACGTTGTTCAGGGCATTGCCGACACCGGTGAGGTTGTCGCTGCCAGTCAGGGTGAGGTTTTCCAGGTTGGCACCCAGGGTCCAGTTCACCGAGGAACGCACGGTGTCGATTTCAGATAGCAGGGTGCTGGTCTCGGCGACCACGTCCTTGAGGTTGTCGACGACGTAGGTGTCATTGCCGAAGCCGCCAATCATCACGTCGGCGCCGAGGCCACCGTCCAGCACGTTGTTGCCGCTGTTGCCGATCAGCACGTTGTTCAGGGCGTTGCCGGTACCGGTGAGGTTGTCGTTGCCGGTGAGGGTCAGGTTCTCGAGGTTGCTGCCCAGGGTGTAGCTGATCGACGACAGCACCGTGTCGATTTCGCTCAGCGAGGTGCCGCGCTCGATCACCGTGTCGCCGAGGTTGTCGACCACGTAGGTGTCGTTGCCGGCACCGCCGTCCAGGGTATCAGCCCCGGCCTTGCCGTCGAGGAGGTTGGCGGCGGCGTTGCCAGTGAGGTTGTTATCGAGTTCGTTGCCGACCAAATTAAGTGCCGCTGTACCCAGTAACAGGCCGTCTTCGACGTTGGCCGAGAGGGTGTAGCTCACCGTCGTGCGGATCAGGTCGCGGCCTTCGTCGGCGAGCTCAGTGACCTTGTCGGTGGCGTTGTCGATGACGTAGGTGTCGTCGCCACTGCCGCCGCTGAGGGTGTCGGCGCCGG
>NZ_JBFTSX010000029.1:0-1040 GCF_056400265.1 Pseudomonas sp. 01L34 | reverse complement strand
AGGCCATCGCTGACCTGGATGGTGAACACTTCATTGTGAGTCTCGCCGGCCTGCAGTGATTGCACGGCACTGGCGACACCATCGGTGCCATTGGCCAGGGTGTAAGTCCACTGACCGCTGCCGTCGACGGCGATCGAGCCATAAGTGCCGGTATTGGACCCGGCAATRCTCCAGGTGGCGGTAGCATCGTGGTCGATGTCGCTCGAGCTGAACTGGCCACTGACGCTGAGGCTGCTGTCCTCCTGCACCGCGCCGACATCGTTGTCGCTGGCGAAGCTGAGTACCGGGGCGTCATTGCTGCCGGTGACGGTGACAGTCACTTGCTGGGTGTCGATGCCGCCGAGGCCGTCGCTGACCTGGATGCTGAACACTTCATTGTGACTCTCGCCGGCCTGCAACGACTGCACGGCACTGGCGACGCCATTGGTGCCGTTGGCCAGGGTGTAGGTCCACTGACCGCTGCCGTCGACGGCGATCGAGCCGTAGGTTCCAGTGGCCGAGCCATTGATCGACCAGGTCGCGGTGGCCGCATGGTCGATGTCGCTCGAGCTGAACTGGCCACTGACGCTGAGGGTGCTGTCTTCCTGCACCGCACCGGCATCGTTGCCGCTGGCGAAGCTGAGCACCGGTGCGTCGTTGCTGCCGCTGACGGTGACGGTCACCTGCTGGGTGTCGACGCCGCCGAGGCCATCGCTGACCTGGATGGTGAACACCTCGTCATGACTCTCGCCGGCCTGCAACGATTGCACGGCACTGGCGACGCCATCGGTGCCATTGGCCAACGTGTAGGTCCATTGACCGCTGCTGTCGACGGCGATYGAGCCGTAGGTTCCAGTTGCCGAGCCATTGATGGACCAAGTGGCGGTGGCATTGTGGTCGATGTCGCTTGAGCTGAACTGGCCGCTGACGCTGAGGGAGCTGTCTTCCTGCACCGCGCCCAGCTCATTGCCCGACGCGAAACTGAGTACCGGGGCGTCGTTGCTGCCGGTGACTGTGACGGTCACTTGCTGGGTGTCGACGCCGCCGAGGCCRTCGCTGAC
>NZ_JBFTSX010000028.1:0-1055 GCF_056400265.1 Pseudomonas sp. 01L34 | reverse complement strand
CTCAGGCTGAGGTTGGTGGTGTCGACGGTGTCGGTCACGGTGGTGCTGACCGGCGTTTTGTCCGCCACCAGRTTYTCGTAATTGCCGCCGCTGACGTTGGTGATCGAGTTGGTCAGCGGAGCGTGGCCGGTCAACGCGTCGTTCGGCGCGGCGGTGGTCACGGTACCGGTGGTTTTGCCGACATCGATGGTAATCGTCTGGCCGTTGGCCAGGGACACGGTGACCGGGCTACCAGTCACTGGTGCACCGACGGTTGCGGTGTAAGTGACGGTGCCGCCTTCGGCTGCCGAAGCGGTGGCATTCAGGGTCACGGTCGTGGTGTCGATCGTGTCGGTGACGGTGGTGACCGCCGGGGCAGTGCTCGGCACCAGGTTCTCGAAATTGCCACCGGTGGCGGTGGAGATGGTGGCCTGGACCGTGCCTGCGTCTTTGTAAACGTCATCGGACGGTGCCGGGACGGTCACGGTGCCGGTGGTTTTACCGGCGTCGATGGTGATTACGGCGCCATTGCTCAGGGTCACGGTGACCGGAGTGCCGGCGGCGTTGGTCAGGGTCGCGGTGTAAGTGATCTGGCCACCTTCGGCTACCGAGTTGGATGCGCTCAGGCTGAGGTTGGTGGTGTCGACGGTGTCGGTCACGGTGGTGCTGACCGGCGTTTTGTCCGCCACCAGGTTCTCGTAGTTGCCGCCGCTGACGTTGGTGATCGAGTTGGTCAGTGGAGCGTGGCCAGTCAATGCGTCGTTCGGCGCGGCGGTGGTCACGGTACCGGTGGTTTTGCCGACGTCGATGGTGATCGTCTGGCCGTTGGCCAGGGACACGGTGACCGGGCTACCAGTCACTGGTGCACCGACGGTTGCGGTGTAAGTGACGGTGCCGCCTTCGGCGACGTTCGCAGTCGCACTCAGCGAAACGCTGCTGGTGTCGATGGTGTCGGTAACGGTGGTCACTGCCGGGGCAGTGCTCGGCACCAGGTTCTCGAAACTGCCACCGGTGGCGGTGGAGATGGTGGCCTGAACCGTGCCTGCGTCTTTGTAAACGTCATCGGACGGTGCCGG
>NZ_JBFTSX010000027.1:0-1070 GCF_056400265.1 Pseudomonas sp. 01L34 | reverse complement strand
CTGAGCAACGGTGCCGTCATCACCATCGAAGCGGGTAAAACCACCGGCTCCGTAACCGTCGATGCACCGAAGGACGACGTCTATAAAGACGCCGGAACCGTTGAAGCGACCATCAAGGACGCAACCGGTGGCAACTTCGAGAACCTGGTAACCAGCAATACGCCTGCGCTCACCACCGTCACCGATACCATCGACACCAGCACCGTTTCGCTGAGTGCGACCGCGAACGTGGCCGAAGGCGGCACCGTGGTGTACACCGCGTCCGTCACTGCTCCGGTGACTGGTTCGCCAGTGGTTGTGACCCTGTCCAATGGCCAGACCATCACCATTCCGGTCGGTGCCAGCAGCGGTTCTGTCAACTTCGTTGCGCCAAACGATGCCCTCGCTGGCGGCGGTTCTTTGAGCGTGAAGATCGACGACGCCAAGGGCGGCAACTACGAGAAGCTGGAAGTCGACGGCAAGTCGGCGGATACCTCGGTGACCGACACACCGGACACCACCAACCTGTCGCTCACTGCGACCGGCGCTGTAGATGAAGGCGGTCAGATCACCTATACGGCGACCCTGACCAATGCCGCCGGCACTCCGGTCACCGTGACCCTGAGCAACGGCGCCGTCATCACCATCGAAGCAGGCAAAACCACCGGTTCCGTCACCGTCGATGCGCCGAAGGACGACGTCTATAAAGACGCCGGCACCGTTGAAGCAACCATCAAGGACGCAACCGGCGGCAACTTTGAAAACCTGGTTCCGAGCACTGCACCGGCAGTCACCACCGTCAACGACACCATCGACACCACGACCGTGACCCTGAATGCCACCGCTTCGGCAGCCGAAGGCGGCACCGTCACTTACACCGCAACCGTCGGTGCGCCAGTGACTGGTAGCCCGGTCACCGTGTCCCTGGCTAACGGCCAGACAATCACCATCGATATCGGCAAAACCACCGGTACCGTGACCACCGCCGCGCCGAACGACGCATTGACCGGCCATGCTCCGCTGACCAACTCGATCACCAACGTCAGCGGCGGCAATTACGAAAATCTGGTGGCGGACAAAACGCCGGTCAG
>NZ_JBFTSX010000026.1:0-1094 GCF_056400265.1 Pseudomonas sp. 01L34 | reverse complement strand
GGCACTTACGGCTCGATCGCCGTCGACAGCACCGGCCAGTGGACTTACACCCTGGCCAACGGCACCGATGGCGTTGCCAGTGCCGTGCAGTCGTTGCAGGCCGGTGAGAGCCATGATGAAGTGTTCAGCGTCCAGGTCAGCGACGGCCTSGGCGGCGTCGACACCCAGCARGTGACCGTCACWGTCACCGGCAGCAAYGACGCCCCCGTACTCAGTTTCGCCAGCGGCAACGAGCTTGGTGCAGTGCAGGAAGACACCACCCTCAGCGTCAGCGGCCAGTTCAGTTCGAGCGACATTGATCACAATGCCACCGCCACTTGGTCCATCAATGGCTCGGCAACTGGAACCTACGGCTCGATCGCCGTCGACAGCACGGGCCAATGGACCTACACGTTGGCCAACGGCACCAATGGCGTCGCCAGTGCCGTGCAGTCGTTGCAGGCCGGCGAGAGTCACGATGAAGTGTTCACCATCCAGGTCAGCGATGGCCTCGGCGGCGTCGACACCCAGCAGGTGACTGTCACCGTCACCGGCAACAACGATGCGCCCGTACTCAGCTTCGCGTCGGGCAACGATGTCGGCGCCGTGCAGGAGGACACCAGCCTCAGCGTCAGTGGCCAGTTCAGTTCAAGCGACATCGATCACAGCGCCACCGCGACCTGGAGCATTGCCGGGTCAAACACCGGCAGCTACGGCTCGATCGCCGTCGACGGCAGCGGTCAATGGACTTACACCCTGGCCAACGGCACCGACGGTGTCGCCAGTGCCGTGCAATCGCTGCAGGCCGGCGAGAGTCACGACGAAGTGTTCAGCGTGCAGGTCAGCGATGGCTTGGGCGGTGTCGACACCCAGCAGGTGACCGTCACCGTCACCGGTAGCAACGACGCACCCGTACTCAGTTTCGCCAGCGGCAACGAGCTTGGTGCAGTGCAGGAAGACAGCACCCTCAGCGTCAGCGGCCAATTCAGCTCGAGTGACATCGATCACAATGCCACCGCCACCTGGAGCATTGCCGGGTCCAATGCCGGCACTTACGGCTCGATCGCCGTCGACAGCACCGGCCAGTGGACTTACACCCTGGCCAACGGCACCGA
>NZ_JBFTSX010000025.1:0-1279 GCF_056400265.1 Pseudomonas sp. 01L34 | reverse complement strand
GGCACTTATGGCTCGATCGCCGTCGACGGCAGCGGTCAGTGGACTTACACCCTGGCCAATGGCACCGATGGTGTCGCCAGTGCCGTGCAATCACTGCAGGCCGGCGAGACTCACAATGAAGTGTTCACCATCCAGGTCAGCGATGGCCTGGGCGGCGTCGACACCCAGCAAGTGACTGTCACCGTCACCGGCAGCAACGATGCGCCGGTGCTCAGCTTCGCGTCGGGCAACGATGTCGGCGCCGTGCAGGAGGACAGCACCCTCAGCGTCAGTGGCCAGTTCAGTTCAAGCGACATCGATCACAGCGCCACCGCCACTTGGAGCATTGCCGGATCCAATACCGGCACTTATGGCTCGATCGCCGTGGACGGCACCGGTCAGTGGACCTACACCTTGGCCAACGGCACCGATGGCGTCGCCAGTGCCGTGCAGTCGCTGCAGGCCGGCGAGAGTCACAACGAAGTGTTCAGTGTGCAGGTCAGTGATGGCCTCGGTGGCGTCGCCACCCAGCAGGTGACTGTCACCGTCACCGGCAGCAACGATGCGCCGGTGCTCAGCTTCGCGAGCGGCAACGATGTCGGCGCGGTGCAGGAAGACAGCAGCCTCAGCGTCAGTGGCCAATTCAGCTCGAGTGACATCGATCACAATGCCACCGCCACCTGGAGCATTGCCGGGTCCAATGCCGGCAGCTACGGCTCAATCGCCGTCGACAGCACGGGCCAATGGACCTACACCTTGGCCAACGGCACCGATGGCGTCGCCAGTGCCGTGCAGTCACTGCAGGCCGGCGAGAGTCACAACGAAGTGTTCACCCTCCAGGTCAGCGATGGCCTCGGTGGCGTCGACACCCAGCAGGTTACCGTGACCGTCACCGGCAGCAATGACGCCCCGGTGCTCAGCTTCGCCAGCGGCAACGATGCCGGCGCCGTGCAGGAGGACAGCAGCCTCAGCGTCAGTGGCCAATTCAGCTCAAGCGACATCGACCACGATGCCACCGCGACCTGGTCGATCAATGGTTCGGCCACTGGAACCTACGGCTCGATCGCCGTCGACAGCACGGGCCAATGGACCTACACCTTGGCCAACGGCACCGATGGCGTCGCCAGTGCCGTGCAATCACTGCAGGCCGGCGAGAGTCACGATGAAGTGTTCACCCTCCAGGTCAGCGATGGCCTCGGTGGCGTCGACACCCAGCAGGTTACCGTGACCGTCACCGGCAGCAATGACGCCCCGGTGCTCAGCTTCGCCAGCGGCAACGATGCCGGCGCCGTGCAGGAGG
>NZ_JBFTSX010000024.1:0-1300 GCF_056400265.1 Pseudomonas sp. 01L34 | reverse complement strand
GCTGAGTACCGGTGCGTCGTTGCTGCCGGTGACGGTGACAGTCACCTGCTGGGTGTCGACGCCGCCCAGGCCATCACTGACCTGGATGCTGAACACTTCATTGTGACTCTCGCCCGCCTTCAGCGACTGCACGGCACTGGCGACGCCATCGGTGCCGTTGGCCAGGGTGTAAGTCCACTGACCGCTGCCGTCCACGGCGATCGAGCCATAAGTGCCGGTATTGGACCCGGCAATGCTCCAGGTGGCGGTGGCGTCGTGGTCGATGTCGCTTGAGCTGAACTGGCCGCTGACGCTGAGGCTGCTGTCTTCCTGCACGGCGCCCAGCTCATTGCCCGATGCGAAGCTGAGTACCGGTGCGTCGTTGCTGCCGGTGACGGTGACGGTCACCTGCTGGGTGTCGACGCCGCCGAGGCCATCACTGACCTGGATGCTGAACACTTCATTGTGACTCTCGCCCGCCTGCAGCGACTGCACGGCACCGGCGACGCCATCGGTGCCGTTGGCCAGGGTGTAAGTCCATTGGCCGCTGCTGTCGACGGCGATCGAGCCGTAGGTTCCAGTTGCCGAGCCATTGATGGACCAGGTGGCAGTGGCTGCATGGTCGATGTCGCTCGAGCTGAACTGGCCGCTGACGCTGAGCGTGCTGTCTTCCTGCACCGCACCGGCATCGTTGCCGCTGGCGAAGCTGAGCACGGGCGCATCGTTGCTGCCGGTGACGGTGACAGTCACTTGCTGGGTGTCGACGCCGCCCAGGCCGTCGCTGACCTGGATGCTGAACACTTCATTGTGAGTCTCGCCGGCCTGCAGTGATTGCACGGCACTGGCGACGCCATCGGTGCCGTTGGCCAGGGTGTAAGTCCATTGGCCCGTGCTGTCGACGGCGATCGAGCCGTAGGTTCCAGTGGCCGAACCATTGATCGACCAAGTGGCGGTGGCATCGTGGTCGATGTCGCTTGAGCTGAATTGGCCGCTGACGCTGAGCGTGCTGTCTTCCTGCACCGCACCGACATCGTTGCCCGACGCGAAGCTGAGCACCGGTGCATCGTTGCTGCCGGTGACGGTGACAGTCACCTGCTGGGTGTCGACACCGCCGAGGCCATCGCTGACCTGGATGGTGAACACTTCGTTATGGCTCTCGCCGGCCTGCAGCGATTGCACGGCACTGGCGACACCATCGGTGCCATTGGCCAACGTGTAGGTCCATTGACCGGTGCCGTCCACCGCGATCGAGCCGTAGCTGCCGGTATTGGACCCGGCAATGCTCCAGGTGGCGGTGGCCGCATGGTCGATGTCGCGTCGC
>NZ_JBFTSX010000023.1:0-1317 GCF_056400265.1 Pseudomonas sp. 01L34 | reverse complement strand
GGTCACGGTGGTGCTGACCGGCGTTTTGTCCGCCACCAGATTTTCGTAATTGCCGCCGCTGACGTTGGTGATCGAGTTGGTCAGCGGAGCATGGCCGGTCAATGCGTCGTTCGGCGCGGCGGTGGTCACGGTACCGGTGGTTTTGCCGACATCGATGGTAATCGTCTGGCCGTTGGCCAGGGACACGGTGACCGGGCTACCGGTCACTGGCGCACCGACGGTTGCGGTGTAAGTGACGGTGCCGCCTTCGGCGACGTTCGCGGTCGCAGTCAGCGAAACGGTACTGGTGTCGATCGTGTCGGTAACGGTGGTCACTGCCGGGGCAGTGCTCGGCACCAGGTTCTCGAAATTGCCACCGGTGGCGGTGGAGATGGTGGCCTGGACCGTGCCTGCGTCTTTGTAAACGTCATCGGATGGTGCCGGGACGGTGACGGTGCCGGTGGTTTTACCGGCATCGATGGTGATCACGGCACCGTTGCTCAGGGTCACGGTGACCGGAGTGCCGGCGGCGTTGGTCAGGGTCGCGGTGTAAGTGATCTGGCCACCTTCGGCTACCGAGTTGGTCGCACTCAGGCTGAGGTTGGTGGTGTCCGGGGTGTCGGTCACCGAGGTATCCGCCGACTTGCCGTCGACTTCCAGCTTCTCGTAGTTGCCGCCCTTGGCGTCGTCGATCTTGACGCTCAAGGAGCCGCCACCCGCCAACGCATCGTTGGGTGCAACAAAATTGACAGAGCCGCTGCTGGCGCCGACCGGAATGGTAATGGTCTGGCCGTTGGACAGGGTCACAACCACTGGCGAGCCGGTGACTGGCGCTGACACGGACGCTGTGTAAACCACGGTCCCACCTTCGGCGACGTTCGCAGTCGCACTCAGCGAAACGGTACTGGTGTCGATCGTGTCGGTAACGGTGGTGACCGCCGGGGTAGTGCTTGGCACCAGGTTTTCGAAATTGCCACCGGTGGCGGTGGAGATGGTGGCCTGGACCGTGCCGGCATCTTTGTAAACGTCATCGGATGGAGCCGGGACGGTCACGGTGCCGGTGGTTTTACCGGCGTCGATGGTGATTACGGCGCCATTGCTCAGGGTCACGGTGACCGGAGTGCCGGCGGCGTTGGTCAGGGTCGCGGTGTAAGTGATCTGGCCACCTTCGGCTACCGAGTTTGATGCGCTCAGGCTGAGGTTGGTGGTGTCGACGGTGTCGGTCACGGTGGTGCTGACCGGCGTTTTGTCCGCCACCAGRTTYTCGTAATTGCCGCCGCTGACGTTGGTGATCGAGTTGGTCAGCGGAGCRTGGCCGGTCAAYGCGTCGTTCGGCGC
>NZ_JBFTSX010000022.1:0-1334 GCF_056400265.1 Pseudomonas sp. 01L34 | reverse complement strand
CTGACCAACTCGATCACCAACGTCAGCGGCGGCAATTACGAAAATCTGGTGGCGGACAAAACGCCGGTCAGCACCACCGTGACCGACACCGTCGACACCACGACCCTCAGCCTGAGCGCGACCGACTCGGTGGCTGAAGGCGGTTCCATTGTTTACACCGCGACCCTGACCAATGCCGCCGGCACACCGGTCACCGTGACCCTGAGCAACGGTGCCGTGATCACCATCGATGCCGGTAAAACCACCGGCACCGTCACCGTCCCGGCTCCATCCGATGACGTTTACAAAGATGCCGGTACGGTCCAGGCCACCATTTCCACCGCCACCGGTGGCAGTTTCGAAAACCTGGTGCCGAGCACTGCCCCGGCAGTGACCACCGTCACCGACACGATCGACACCAGCACCGTTTCGCTGAGTGCGACCGCGAACGTCGCCGAGGGTGGCACCGTGGTGTACACAGCGTCCGTATCGGCACCGGTCACCGGTTCGCCAGTGGTTGTGACCCTGTCCAACGGCCAGACCATCACCATTCCGGTCGGTGCCAGCAGCGGTTCTGTCAACTTCGTTGCGCCAAACGATGCCCTCGCTGGCGGCGGTTCTTTGAGCGTCAAAATCGACGACGCCAAGGGCGGCAACTACGAGAAGCTGGAAGTCGACGGCAAGTCGGCGGATACCTCGGTGACCGACACCCCAGACACCACCACCCTCAGCCTGTCGGCAACCGACTCGGTGGCCGAAGGTGGTTCCATTGTTTATACCGCAACCTTGACCAACGCCGCCGGCACGCCAGTGACCGTGACGTTGAGCAATGGCGCCGTGATCACCATCGAAGCGGGTAAAACCACCGGCTCCGTCACCGTCCCGGCTCCATCCGATGACGTTTACAAAGATGCCGGTACGGTCCAGGCCACCATCTCTACCGCCACCGGTGGCAATTTCGAGAACCTGGTGCCGAGCACTGCCCCGGCAGTCACTACCGTCAACGACACCATCGACACCAGCACCGTTTCGCTGACTGCGACCRCGAACGTCGCCGARGGYGGCACCGTGGTGTACACAGCGTCCGTATCGGCACCGGTCACCGGTTCGCCGGTGGTCGTGACCCTGTCCAATGGCCAGACCATCACCATTCCGATCGGTGCCAGCAGCGGTTCTGTCAACTTTGTTGCGCCAAACGATGCCCTCGCTGGCGGCGGTTCTTTGAGCGTCAAAATCGACGACGCCAAGGGCGGCAACTACGAGAAACTGGAAGTCGACGGCAAGTCGGCGGATACCTCGGTGACCGACACCCCGGACACCACCACCCTCAGCCTGTCGGCAACCGACTCGGTCGC
>NZ_JBFTSX010000021.1:0-1513 GCF_056400265.1 Pseudomonas sp. 01L34 | reverse complement strand
TGGTGGCCTGGACCGTGCCCGCATCCTTGTAAACGTCATCGGACGGGGCCGGGACGGTCACGGAGCCGGTGGTTTTACCGGCATCGATGGTGATGACGGCGCCATTGCTCAGCGTCACGGTCACGGGTGTGCCAGCGGCATTGGTCAGGGTCGCGGTGTAAACGATGGAACCGCCTTCAGCCACCGAGTTGGATGCGCTCAGGCTGAGGGTGGTGGTGTCTGGGGTGTCGGTCACCGAGGTGTCCGCCGACTTGCCGTCGACTTCCAGTTTCTCGTAGTTGCCGCCCTTGGCGTTGTCGATTTTCACGCTCAAAGAACCGCCGCCAGCCAAGGCATCGTTTGGCGCAACGAAGTTGACAGAACCGCTGCTGGCACCGACCGGAATGGTGATGGTCTGGCCATTGGACAGGGTCACGACCACTGGCGAACCAGTCACCGGAGCAGTGACGGACGCGGTGTACACCACGGTCCCACCTTCGGCGACGTTCGCGGTCGCAGTCAGCGAAACGGTACTGGTGTCGATCGTGTCGGTGACGGTGGTGACCGCCGGGGCAGTGTTCGGAACCAGGTTTTCGAAATTGCCACCGGTGGCGGTGGAGATGGTCGCCTGGACCGTGCCCGCGTCCTTGTAAACGTCATCGGATGGAGCCGGAACGGTCACGGTGCCGGTGGTTTTACCAGCGTCGATGGTGATCACGGCGCCGTTGCTCAGCGTCACGGTCACTGGCGTGCCCGCCGGATTGGTCAAGGTTGCGGTGTAAACAATCGAGCCGCCTTCGGCTACCGAGTCGGTTGCCGACAGGCTGAGGGTGGTGGTGTCCGGGGTGTCGGTCACCGAGGTATCCGCCGACTTGCCGTCGACTTCCAGTTTCTCGTAGTTGCCGCCCTTGGCGTCGTCGATCTTCACGCTCAGGGAGTTGCCGCCGGCCAATGCGTCGTTGGGTGCAACAAAGTTAACAGAGCCGCTGCTCGCGCCGACCGGAATGGTAATGGTCTGGCCATTGGACAGGGTCACAACCACTGGCGAGCCAGTCACCGGAGCAGTGACGGACGCGGTGTACACCACGGTGCCGCCTTCGGCCACGTTTGCGGTCGCAGTCAGCGAAACGGTGCTGGTGTCGATGGTGTCGTTGACGGTAGTGACTGCCGGGGTGGTGCTTGGCACCAGGTTCTCGAAGTTGCCACCGGTTGCGTCTTTGATGGTCGCTTC
This sequence comes from Pseudomonas sp. 01L34, assembly GCF_056400265.1. Taxonomy (NCBI): domain Bacteria; kingdom Pseudomonadati; phylum Pseudomonadota; class Gammaproteobacteria; order Pseudomonadales; family Pseudomonadaceae; genus Pseudomonas; species Pseudomonas sp. 01L34. The sequence goes on along the minus strand of NZ_JBFTSX010000021.1, from coordinate 303 downwards.
AACGGTGCCGGCGTCTTTATAGACGTCGTCCTTCGGCGCATCGACGGTCACGGAGCCGGTGGTTTTACCCGCTTCGATGGTGATGACGGCGCCGTTGCTCAGGGTCGCGGTGACCGGAGTGCCGGCGGCATTGGTCAGGGTCGCGGTGTAAACGATGGAACCGCCTTCAGCCACCGAGTCGGTCGCGCTCAGGCTGAGGGTCGTGGTGTCGACGGTGTCGGTCACGGTGGTGCTGACCGGCGTTTTGTCCGCCACCAGATTTTCGTAATTGCCGCCGCTGACGTTGGTGATCGAGTTGGTCAG
>NZ_JBFTSX010000020.1:0-1669 GCF_056400265.1 Pseudomonas sp. 01L34 | reverse complement strand
GCGAAGCTGAGTACCGGTGCGTCGTTGCTGCCGGTGACGGTGACAGTCACCTGCTGGGTGTCGACGCCGCCCAGGCCATCACTGACCTGGATGCTGAACACTTCATTGTGACTCTCGCCCGCCTTCAGCGACTGCACGGCACTGGCGACACCGTCGCTGCCGTTGGCCAGGGTGTAGGTCCATTGGCCGCTGCTGCTGTCGACGGCGATCGAGCCATAAGTGCCGGTATTGGACCCGGCAATGCTCCAAGTGGCGGTGGCATTGTGATCGATGTCACTCGAGCTGAATTGGCCACTGACGCTGAGGCTGCTGTCCTCCTGCACGGCGCCGACATCGTTGCCGCTGGCGAAGCTGAGTACGGGGGCGTCATTGCTGCCGGTGACGGTCACGGTAACCTGCTGGGTGTCGACGCCACCGAGGCCATCGCTGACCTGGATGGTGAACACTTCGTTGTGACTCTCGCCGGCCTGCAGCGATTGCACGGCACTGGCGACGCCATCGCTGCCGTTGGCCAACGTGTAGGTCCATTGGCCCGTGCTGTCGACGGCGATCGAGCCGTAGCTGCCGGTGTTGGACCCGGCAATGCTCCAGGTCGCGGTGGCTGCATGATCGATGTCGCTTGAACTGAACTGGCCACTGACGCTGAGGGTGCTGTCCTCCTGCACCGCGCCCACCTCATTGCCCGATGCGAAGCTGAGCACCGGCGCATCGTTGCTGCCGGTGACAGTGACGGTCACCTGCTGGGTGTCGACGCCGCCGAGGCCATCGCTGACCTGGATGGTGAACACTTCGTCGTGACTTTCACCGGCCTGCAGCGACTGCACGGCACCGGCGACGCCATCGCTGCCGTTGGCCAAGGTGTAAGTCCATTGGCCAGTGCTGTCGACGGCGATCGAGCCGTAGGTCCCAGTTGCCGAGCCATTGATCGACCAGGTCGCGGTGGCCGCATGGTCGATGTCGCTCGAGCTGAACTGGCCACTGACGCTGAGGGTGCTGTCTTCCTGCACCGCACCGACATCATTGCCCGACGCGAAACTGAGCACCGGCACATCGTTGCTGCCGGTAATGGTGATGCTGACAGTCTGCGTTGCCGAAGCAGCGTTAGCCGCGCCGCTGTCATCGGTGGCGACCACCGTGTACGAGAAGGTGATGGTTTCACCCGCGCCGAGGAAGTCGAGGTTCTGGCTGGTGCTGTAATTCCAGCTGTCCTGATCGACCGAGAAGCCGGCGACCAGTGCCGAAGCCACGCCCGCATTGAGTGTGCCGCCGCTCCAGGTGATGTCGCCGTTGGCGGTGTGCGACACGGTCACCACGTCGGTGCTGTCCAGATCGGCAAAGCTCAGTGCGCCGCTGTCGCTCAGCATCGCCGCGCCATCGCCTTCGTTCATCGCGCCGGTGGTGTCGGCAATTGTCAGGGTTGGTTGGTCGTTGGTGCCGGTGATAGTCACGTCCACCGTACTAGACGAAAGCGCGCCGTGTTCGTCCTGCATGGTGTAGCTGAGCGTCACGTGCGCGASCGCACCCTGTGCCAGATGGTCGAAGTCGCTGCCGGGGGTGAATACCAGCTGATTGGCGACCACGCTGGCCGAGCCTTGGCCGAGCGGGGCGCTGGCGCTGTTCAGGGTGAACAGATGACCGTCATCGACGTCGGTGTCGTTGGCCAGCACGT
>NZ_JBFTSX010000019.1:0-1727 GCF_056400265.1 Pseudomonas sp. 01L34 | reverse complement strand
GTGCTCAGCTTCGCGTCGGGCAATGAGGTGGGCGCGGTGCAGGAGGACACCAGCCTCAGCGTCAGCGGTCAGTTCAGTTCGGCCGACATTGATCATGCGGCCACCGCCACCTGGAGTATTGCCGGGTCCAATACCGGCACTTATGGCTCGATCGCCGTCGACRGCACSGGYCAGTGGACCTACACCCTGGCCAACGGCAGCGATGGCGTCGCCAGTGCCGTGCAATCACTGAAGGCCGGCGAGACTCACAATGAAGTGTTCAGCGTGCAGGTCAGCGATGGCCTGGGCGGCGTCGACACCCAACTGGTGACCGTGACCGTCACCGGCAGCAACGATGCCGCAGTGCTGTCCTCGGCCAGCGTCACGCTGACCGAAACCAATGCTCCGCTGACCACCGGCGGCAGCCTGACCATCAGCGATATCGACAGCCCGGAAAGCTTCCAGGCGCAGTCCGGCACCGCTGGCGCCAACGGGGCCTTCGCCATCGATGCCGCGGGTAACTGGAGCTATACCGCCAACTCGGCCTTCGATGCACTCAATGTCGGCGACAGCCTGACCGACACCTTCGCGGTACTCAGTGCTGATGGCACCGAGACCTCGGTCAGCGTCACCATCAACGGCACTAACGATGCACCGGTAACCGACCTGAACGGTGGAAGCCCCGGCAACGACGCGACCGCAGCCTTCACCGAACAGACCTCCGTGCTGATCGCCCCGTCGGCGACCATTACCGACGTCGACTCGGCCAACCTGACCTCGATGACGGCGACGCTGACGGTGCGCCCTGACGGCAACACCACCGAGTCGCTATCGCTTAACGCGAGCGCCACTACCGCAGCGGCCGGCCTGACGGTCAGCTACACCACCAGCACCGGCGTGCTGTCGATCACCGGTTTGGCCAGCAAGGCCACATACCAGACGATTCTGGACGGCATCCTCTACAACAACTCCAGCAATACGCCGACCACTTCTGATCGGACGGTGAACGTTCTGGTCAGCGACGGCATCGACAGCAGCATCTCGCACAGCGTCACCATCGGCATCACCGCGCTCAACGACACGCCGATGAACACGTTGCCGGCAAGCTACACGACGAATGAAGACGCCGCATTCAAGCTCAGCGGTCTGTCGGTGGCAGACGTCGACGCAGGCGCTGGCAACATCTCGGTTACGCTCACGGTCGGCAGCGGCTCGTTGACGGCCGCGACAGCGGGCAGTGTCTCGGTCAGYGGCTCGGGCACCAGCAGCATCGTRCTCACGGGTACCCTCGCCAACATCAACACTTACCTGGCCACGGTCGCCAACCAGCCAACCTACACCCCGGTTGCCAATGCCAACGGCACGGTCACCCTGACCATGCTGACCAATGACGGCGGCAACACGGGCACTGGTGGTGCACTGAGCGACAGCGACACGATCAACATCAACATCACCGCGCTCAATGACGCACCGGTGAACACGTTGCCGGCAAGCTACACGACGAATGAAGACGCCGCATTCAAGCTCAGCGGTCTGTCGGTGGCAGACGTCGACGCAGGCGCTGGCARYATCTCGGTTACGCTCACGGTCGGCAGCGGCTCGTTGACGGCCGCGACAGCGGGCAGTGTCTCGGTCAGTGGCTCGGGCACCAGCAGCATCGTGCTCACGGGTACCCTCGCCAACATCAACACTTACCTGGCCACGGTCGCCAACCAGCCAACCTACACCCCGGTTGCCAATGCCAACGG
>NZ_JBFTSX010000018.1:0-2020 GCF_056400265.1 Pseudomonas sp. 01L34 | reverse complement strand
CCATCGCTGACCTGGATGCTGAACACCTCGTCATGGCTCTCGCCGGCCTGCAGCGATTGCACGGCACTGGCGACACCGTCGGTGCCGTTGGCCAAGGTGTAAGTCCACTGACCGCTGCCGTCGACGGCGATCGAGCCGTAGGTTCCAGTTGCCGAGCCATTGATCGACCAGGTCGCGGTGGCCGCATGGTCGATGTCGCTCGAGCTGAACTGGCCACTGACGCTGAGGGTGCTGTCCTCCTGCACGGCGCCGAAATCGTTGCCCGACGCGAAGCTGAGTACCGGTGCGTCATTGCTGCCGGTGACGGTGACAGTCACCTGCTGGGTGTCGACGCCGCCCAGGCCATCACTGACCTGGATGCTGAACACTTCATTGTGACTCTCGCCCGCCTGCAACGACTGCACGGCACTGGCGACGCCATCGGTGCCATTGGCCAGCGTGTAGGTCCACTGACCGCTGCCGTCGACGGCGATGGAGCCGTAGGTTCCAGTTGCCGAGCCATTGATGGACCAGGTGGCAGTGGCTGCATGGTCGATGTCGCTTGAGCTGAACTGACCGCTGACGCTGAGGCTGGTGTCCTCCTGCACCGCGCCCACCTCATTGCCCGACGCGAAGCTGAGCACCGGCGCATCGTTGCTGCCGGTGACGGTCACGGTCACCTGCTGGGTGTCGACACCGCCGAGGCCATCGCTGACCTGGATGGTGAACACTTCGTTATGGCTCTCGCCGGCCTTCAGCGATTGCACGGCACTGGCGACACCATCGGTGCCATTGGCCAACGTGTAGGTCCATTGGCCGGTGCCGTCCACCGCGATCGAGCCGTAGCTGCCGGTATTGGACCCGGCAATGCTCCAGGTGGCGGTGGCCGCATGGTCGATGTCGCTCGAGCTGAACTGGCCGCTGACGCTAAGTGTGGTGTCTTCCTGCACGGCGCCGACATCGTTGCCGCTCGCGAAGCTGAGCACCGGCGCATCGTTGCTGCCGGTGACGGTCACGGTCACCTGCTGGGTGTCGACGCCACCGAGGCCATCGCTGACCTGGATGGTGAACACTTCGTTGTGACTCTCGCCAGCCTTCAGCGATTGCACGGCACTGGCGACACCGTCGGTGCCATTGGCCAACGTGTAGGTCCACTGGCCGCTGCTGTCCACGGCGATCGAGCCGTAGGTGCCGGTATTGGACCCGGCAATGCTCCAGGTGGCGGTGGCCGCATGGTCGATGTCGCTCGAGCTGAACTGGCCGCTGACGCTAAGCGTAGCGTCTTCCTGCACCGCGCCGACATCATTACCCGACGCAAAGCTGAGCACCGGCGCATCGTTGCTGCCGGTGACGGTGACGGTCACTTGCTGGGTGTCGACACCGCCGAGGCCATCGCTGACCTGGACGGTGAACACTTCATTGTGAGTCTCGCCGGCTTGCAGTGATTGCACTGCACTGGCGACGCCATCGGTGCCGTTGGCCAAGGTGTAGGTCCATTGGCCGCTGCTGTCGACGGCGATTGAGCCATAAGTGCCGTTAGCTGTTCCGGCAATGCTCCAGGTCGCCGTGGCTGCATGATCGATGTCGCTTGAACTGAACTGGCCACTGACGCTGAGGGTGGTGTCTTCCTGCACGGCGCCGGCATCGTTGCCCGACGCGAAGCTGAGCACTGGCGCATCGTTGCTGCCGGTGACGGTGACAGTCACCTGCTGGGTGTCGACGCCACCGAGGCCATCGCTGACCTGGATGCTGAACACTTCATTGTGAGTCTCGCCGGCCTGCAACGATTGCACGGCACTGGCGACGCCATTGGTGCCGTTGGCCAACGTGTAGGTCCATTGGCCCGTGCTGTCGACGGCGATCGAGCCGTAGGTTCCAGTGGCCGAACCATTGATCGACCAAGTGGCGGTGGCATCGTGGTCGATGTCGCTTGAGCTGAATTGGCCACTGACGCTGAGGCTGCTGTCCTCCTGCACGGCGCCGGCATCGTTGCCGCTGGCGAAGCTGAGCACCGGGGCGTCATTGCTGCCGGTGACGGTCA
>NZ_JBFTSX010000016.1:2500-14734 GCF_056400265.1 Pseudomonas sp. 01L34 | reverse complement strand
CCTGATCCCATCCCGAACTCAGAAGTGAAACGATGCATCGCCGATGGTAGTGTGGGGTTTCCCCATGTGAGAGTAGGTCATCGTCAAGATTAAATTCCGAAACCCCTATCTGCGTATGCAGGTAGGGGTTTTGTTTTGCCCGCAGAAAAGTTCGTACAGCCTGGATCATGGCTATATATTTTTTATCGAATATCGCAGTATATGAAAATATATAGCGAGAATTCGTACAAAAGGAATGATCGATGACAGCGGCCCTGAGCGGTAAAGAAGCAGTAGGCGAGCATTACACGTTGGAAACGATGCGCCATGCGCAGCAGATGACCTGGAAGGCCATCGAACAGATTGCCCGGGTTGTTTCTCCCGGCATGCGCGAGTCCGAAGCCCAGTCACTGGGTAAACAGGTTCTGTCGGAACTTGGCATGGATCGCATCTGGCACCCGCTGCTGATCCGCTTTGGCGCCAATACGCTCAAGACGTTCAAACAACGCTCCGATGGCGATCCTGTGTTGGGTGACGAAGATATTTTCTTCGTCGACATGGGCGCGGTCTGGCAAGGGCACGAAGGTGATGCAGGGGCGACGTTCATCACCGGTTCCGACCCGGAAATGATCGCCTGTGCTGCGGCCTCCCGGGAGCTTTTCAATAGAGTCGAAGGCTTTTGGCGCAGCGAGCGGGTTTCCGGCATGGAGCTTTACCGCTATGCGGCCGACCAGGCGCAAGCCATGGGGTGGAAGCTCAACCTGGACATCAAGGGCCACAGAGTCAGCGATTTCCCTCATGCCATTCACCGTGGTGGCGACCTCGGGGATTTAGACAAGTGCCCAACGACCGGCCTGTGGATTCTGGAAATCCAGATCGCCCACCCTGAGCGCCCTTTCGGAGCGTTCTACGAAGACTTGCTTATCTGATCAAGGAAACCTCATGCCAAACCAAACAGAGCAACCGGTTCTGCTGTTCTCCTACGGTACTTTGCAGGACCGGGCCGTTCAGCTGTCCACCTTCGGGCGCGAGTTGAAAGGGCGCCTGGACAGCCTGCCAGGTTACAAGCAGAACCTGGTCGAGATAACCGATCCGGCGGTGTTGGCGGCTAGTGGGAAAACCCATCATCCGATCGTGCAGGAGAGTGGCGACCTGTCGGACGAGATCGCCGGCACTGTTTTCGAGCTCACGGCCCAAGAGCTGGTTGCGGCCGACGAATACGAGGTGGCGGACTACAAACGCGTCAGTGTGCCCCTCAAGTCCGGCATTAGCGCTTGGGTCTATGTGCGAGCCTGATTGCTGGTAAGGGCGGCAGTCACTATGCGAGGGTAGACAGATTTGTCTCAGTTTCGCTGTAGGCTTCGGAGGGGATGACGACCGGAAGGCTAGCATCCTCCATATCATCCCCCTGAAATCAAGACAGTGACTGGCTATCCGCTCGTGTGACCTCCGCCTCGCCATTGGCCACGAGCCAGCGCAACAGTTCGGCTACTGACACCGTATGGCTACGCTCGATCCAACGCACCACTGCCTGGCCATAGTGTTCGGTGTAGCGACTGAGCACCAGTTGGCGACAGTCCGCTGACAGGCGCAGGGTGATTTCCCGACAATGCAGATTGGCCGGATCTTGCTGGATTACCCGTTTCTGCAGAGTCAGGCTATTGCTTTCAGAACCCATCGGCCGCTGCTCCTGTGCACTGTGGAGTGGTGTGCTCTGGCGAGCCTTGTTTGCCATCGGCTACGTAAGCGGCACGACGCTCGGCAACCACGTTACGCAGAGCGCCGTAGTAGTCCGGCAGTTTTTGCAGGCTGTCGGTCAACGGTAAGGCTTCTGCCCGACCATCGACGATGCCGCCGACAGTGCTGATAGTGGACAGCGTGTCCACGGTATCGCTGTTACTGCCGAACGGATCGACCACAAAGTCGAGCACGCGACCGGCGGCGTCGCGACTGTTGGAGGTTCCGAGCAATGGCAGCTCGACGATCGGACCGTTGCCGATGCCCCACACGCCAAAGGTCTGGCCGAAGTCCGCATTGTGACGCGGGATACCGGCCATGCCGGAAACGTCGATCAAGCCCACCACCCCGACTGTGGTGTTGAGCACGAAACGCCCCATGGTATTGACCGAGCGCATTGGGTTGCCTTGCAGCAGGTCATTGATAAAGACCTTGGGCTCGCCGAAGTTCGCCACAAAGTTATGCACACCGGTCTGGAAAAAGTCCGGCATGTAACGATAGCCGCGAGCGACCGGCGCCAGAGCGTAGTCATCGAGCACCCGGTTAAACGCGAAGACCCCGCGATTGAGTGGTTCCGCCGGGTCGTACACCGAATAGGCGACGTCGGCGCAGCTCACGTTGGTGGTAGACGGCGGTTGGCTGCTGCAACCCGTCAACCCTGCGGTCAGCACAGCAATCGAAGCATTACGGGCCAGCCAGGGAGCACATTTGAAAGGCAACATGGATGAGTCTCGGGAGGAATTCGCCGAGATACTGAGCCCCGTGCCTTGCGCGAAGATGTCTGGTTTATTGCGGCGATGACGTTTTGTTGCAAGATTGAAATATATGACGCGCTGCCGTGAATGGTTTTAGATGGCGGTTCCATTCGGCCCCTTAAGTGACCTTCGGTGAACAGCCTTTTAATTGTGGACGACGACCTTGAAGTTCTCGATCTACTGAAAAAATTCTTCGTGCAGCACAGCTACAGTGTCGAGGTCGCCACAGACGGTGCGTCGCTGTGGGCGGCCATAGAGCGCCAGGCACCGGACCTGATCATTCTGGACGTAATGTTGCCCGGCGACAGCGGGCTGATCCTGTGTCAGCAACTGCGGATTCGATATGCAATGCCGGTGATCATGCTCACGGCCATGGGCGAGCTCAGTGACCGGGTGGTCGGGCTGGAGCTGGGCGCCGATGATTACCTGACCAAACCCTTCGACGCCCGTGAACTGCTGGCCAGAGTGCGCGCCGTGCTGCGGCGTGTGGACGAGCGTCGTCCGGTGCCGCAGGACAGGCCACGGCCGCTGATTGATTTCGCCGACTGGCACCTGGACGTCACTCGCCGTGAGTTGCGCTCGCCGGACAACGTGATGATCCCGCTATCGGCCGGTGAGTTTGACTTGCTGCTGGTCTTCGTCGAGCACCCGCAGCGCATTCTCACTCGCGAGCAGTTGCTGGACCTGGCGCGCGGGCATTGCCATGAGGCGTTCGATCGCAGCATCGACGTTCAAGTCAGCCGCTTGCGACGCAAACTCGAGTCCGATACCAAGCGCCCGGCAATGATTCGCACCGTGCGCAATGGTGGTTACCTGTTCACGCCCAGCGTGACGCGGCGATGAGCAGGCTGAATCGGATTCGCGCCCGTGACTGGCCGCAAGATACGGTGGCGCGCTGGATTGCGTTGACGATCATTCTGGCCATGCTCATTTCACTGGCGCTCAACGGGTTGTTTATCCAACTGGCCGGCGTGTGGGCGCGTCCGCCGCTGACCGAAATCGGCCTGCTGGAAAAAGCCGCCGCCATCACCCGCGTCATCGAGGCCGCTCCTGCGCCTCTGCGCCCCTCATTGGCGCAAGCCGCCAACGAGAGCGGCTTCACTATCACTTGGCACCCTGATCGGCACGATCTCAATCTGCCGACAGTGGAAGATCCGAAGTCCGACATCGGTTCGAGCATCCTGCAGCCGATGCTCAGAGCCCCTGACCGGCGCATCGAAGCCTATGAACCGGCCGACTGGAAGGAGCACACGGCGGACGCACATTACGCGCTGCTGATCGAGTTGTCCGACGCATCGTGGCTGATGTTCTCCGCGCCCTCGCGCAGTTGGGGGCTCGACGAAACGCCACGCTACCTGATCGTGATCCTGCTGGTGCTGATCTCCACCGCCCTGGTCGCGCTGATCGCCACCCGGCGCCTCGCCACACCTTTGCAGCGCTTTGCCGAAGGCGCCCGCCGCTTCGGTGTAGACTTCCGCGCACCGCCGATCGAACCACTCGGTCCCCACGAAATCCGTCAGGCGATTCTCGCGTTCAATGCCATGCAGGCCCAGTTGCAGCACTTCATTCGCGACCGCACGCAAATGCTTGCCGCCATCTCTCACGACCTGCGCGCCCCTCTGACGCGGATGCGCCTGCGTGGCGAGTTCATCGAAGATACCGAGCAACAGCAGCGGCTGTTTCGTGACGTGGATGAAATGCAGGTGATGATCAACTCGGCGCTGGAGTTCTTCCGCGACGACGCCAGGCTTGAACCGGCCACCCAGTTTGATCTGGCGGAACTGCTGCAAACCCTGCTCGATGATTACCGTGATCAGCGTATCGAGATTGCCTTCAGCGGGCCGCTGCGGCTGGTGTATTTCGGTCGACCGTTGGGGCTCAAACGGGTGATCACCAACTTGCTTGATAACGCCATCAAGTACGGTAGTGAGCCGGAGATTGAACTGATTCCCGGTACTGGAGAGGTGCGGATCAAAATACTGGACCGTGGACCGGGTATTCCAGATGCCTGCCTTGAACAAGTGTTCGCACCGTTCTTTCGCATGGAAGGCTCGCGCAACAAAAACACTGGGGGTGTTGGTTTGGGGTTATCGGCGGCGCGAGCGATTGTGCTGGAACACGGAGGCGAGCTGACCCTGAGTAATCGGTCGATGGGCGGGTTGGAGGCATTGGTGGTGTTGCCGGTGCATTAGTCCCGAAAGACTCGCAACACATGCTCACATGTGGCGAGGGAGCAAGCTCCCTCTCCACAGTTTTCAGTCAACAGGCCAAGGGGCAATCTTCCCCAAGGATGGTGTGAACCTAAGCCTCCCAGCCCGCGCCACTAACCGCCGCCTGCGCCAGCGGGTGCAAGTCTGCTCCCTGATGCGTCGTCTGCCAGGCCAGCAACTCCTTGCGCATGCCGGGCGTCCAGTACATCTGCAGATGATTGCGCACGCCGAGCACGGCCTGTTGCTGATCCGGTTCGCTGGCAAAGTATTGGGCGATCTGGTTGACCATCTTGATCAGGTTTTCCGTACTCATCGGCGTACCTCGGCTTTTGTCCCGGCGCTACGTTCATGGCGACGTTCGTTGAGTAGGCGTTGTTGTTCGTCGCTGAATGCCTGATAGCGTTTTTGCCACTCGGAAGGGTGATAGACGCGGCTGACTTCCACGGCGGTGACCTTGTACTCCGGACAGTTGGTCGCCCAGTCGGAGTTGTCGGTGGTGATCACGTTGGCACCCGACTCAGGGAAGTGGAAGGTGGTGTACACCACGCCCGGGGCAACCCGTTCGGTGACTCGTGCCCGCAGTACGGTCTGGCCGGCGCGGCTGCCGATGCCGACCCAATCGCCTTCGTTGATGCCACGGCTCTCGGCGTCGGTCGGGTGGATTTCCAGGCGGTCTTCGTCGTGCCAGGCGACGTTTTCAGTACGCCGGGTCTGGGCGCCAACGTTGTACTGGCTGAGGATGCGTCCGGTGGTCAGCAGCAGCGGATAGCGACTGTTGACCTTCTCCTCGGTCGGCACGTAGCCGGTGAGCATGAAGCGCCCCTTGCCACGCACGAATTCCTCAATGTGCATGGTTGGCGTGCCGTCCGGTGCCGCGGCGTTGCATGGCCATTGCAGGCTGCCGTGACTATCCAGTGCGGCGTAGCTGACGTTGGTGAAGGTCGGCGTCAGGCTGGCGATTTCATCCATGATTTCCGACGGATGCTTGTAGTTCATCGGATAGCCCAGGGCGTTAGCCAGAGCCACGGTGCCTTCCCAGTCGGCCTTGCCGCCCAGAGGCTCCATGACCTTGCGTACCCGGGAGATGCGCCGTTCGGCGTTGGTGAAGGTGCCGTCTTTTTCCAGGAACGAGGCGCCCGGCAGGAACACATGGGCGAACTTGGCGGTTTCGTTGAGGAAAATGTCCTGCACCACGATGCATTCCATGGCCGACAGCGCCGCGGTGACGTGTTGGGTGTTGGGGTCGCTCTGGGCGATGTCTTCGCCCTGGCAGTACAGGCCCTTGAAGCTGCCGGCCAGTGCAGACTCGAACATGTTGGGAATGCGCAGGCCCGGATCGGGTTGCAGGGTGACGTTCCAGGCCTGTTCGAACTGCGTCCGTACCACCTCGTTGGAGACGTGACGGTAACCGGGCAGTTCGTGGGGGAAGGAGCCCATGTCACAGGAGCCCTGAACGTTGTTCTGCCCACGCAACGGGTTCACGCCCACGCCTTCTCGACCGATGTTGCCGGTGGCCATGGCCAGGTTGGCAATGCCCATGACCGCGGTACTGCCCTGGCTGTGCTCGGTGACGCCCAGGCCGTAATAGATCGCCGCGTTGCCGCCGGTGGCATACAAGCGCGCAGCGGCACGGATATCGGCAGGTTCTACGCCGCAGACAGGGCCAAGGGCTTCCGGCGAGTTTTCCGCTCGGCTGACGAACTCTTTCCAGTGGGCGAAATCGTTGCCTTCGCAACGAGCGTCGATAAAGGCCTGGTTGAGCAAGCCTTCGGTGACGATGACGTGGGCCAGGGCGTTGAGCATGGCGACGTTGGTGCCCGGACGCAGGGCCAGGTGCAGTTCGGCGCGGGCATGCACCGTGTCCACCAGGTCAATACGGCGTGGGTCGATGACGATCAGTCGCGCGCCTTCACGCAGACGGCGCTTGAGCTGGGAGGCGAACACCGGGTGAGCGTCGCTGGGGTTGGCACCCATCACCAGGATCACGTCAGCCTGCATCACCGAGTCGAAACTCTGTGTGCCGGCGGACTCGCCCAGGGTTTGTTTCAGGCCATAGCCGGTCGGTGAGTGGCAGACCCGCGCACAGGTGTCGACGTTGTTGTTGCCGAACGCGGCGCGCACCAGTTTTTGCACCAGATAGGTTTCTTCGTTGGTGCAACGGCTGGAGGTGATGCCACCAATGGAATCGCGGCCGTATTTTTGCTGCAACCGGCGGAATTCGCTGGCGGCGTAAGTCACCGCTTCATCCCAGCTGACTTCCTGCCAAGGGTCGTTAATGGACTTGCGGATCATCGGCTTGGTGATGCGATCCGGGTGAGTCGCGTAGCCCCAGGCAAAGCGCCCCTTGACGCAGGAGTGGCCGTGGTTGGCCTGGCCGTTCTTGTCCGGAACCATGCGCACCAGTTGGTCGCCTTTCATCTCGGCGCGGAACGAACAGCCCACGCCGCAATAGGCGCAGGTGGTGATCACACTGTGTTCGGGTTGACCCAGTTCGACCACACTTTTTTCCATCAGCGTCGCGGTCGGGCAGGCTTGCACACAGGCGCCGCACGACACGCATTCCGAGTCGAGGAAGTCCTCGCCACCGGCGGCCGCGACCCGGGATTCGAACCCGCGCCCGGTAATGGTCAGGGCAAACGTACCCTGGGTTTCTTCGCAGGCGCGCACGCAGCGGTTGCAGACGATGCACTTGCTCGGGTCGTAGTCGAAGTACGGGTTGGACGTGTCCTTCACGTCGTTCAGATGGTTCTCGCCCTCATAGCCGTAACGCACTTCCCGCAGGCCGACCTGGCCGGCGACGGTTTGCAGCTCGCAGTTGCCGTTGGCCGAGCAGGTCAGGCAATCCAGCGGGTGATCGGAGATGTACAGCTCCATGACGTTGCGGCGCAGGGTCGCGAGCTTCGGCGTCTGGGTGTGCACGGTCATGCCTTCGCTGACCGGCGTGGTGCAGGATGCGGGGTAGCCGCGCATGCCGTCGATCTCCACCAGACACATGCGGCAGGAGCCAAAGGCTTCCAGGCTGTCGGTGGCGCACAGTTTGGGAATGGTGGTGCCCAGCATCGCCGCAGCGCGCATCACCGAGGTGCCTTCGGGCACGCTGATGCTTTGGCCGTCGATGTTCAGGGTGACTTGCACCTGGCTTTCGCGGGCCGGGGTACCCAGATCCATATCGGTTTTCGGGTCGAATACAGTGATCATTGCTCGGCCTCCGAGGCTTGCAGACCGAAGTCGGCGGGGAAGTGCTTGAGGGCGCTGACGACCGGATAGGAGGTCATGCCACCCAACGCGCACAGCGAACCGTATTGCATTGTGTCGCACAGGTCCTTGAGGATAATCGCCTGCTCATCGCGACCGTTCTGGTCAGGCGCAGCGAGCAGGCGGTCGATCACCTCAACGCCCCGGGTCGAGCCGATACGGCACGGCGTGCATTTGCCACAGGATTCTTCGGCGCAGAACTGCATGGCGAAGCGCGCCATGTGGGCCATGTCCAGGCTGTCGTCAGCCACCACCACACCACCGTGACCGAGCATCGCGCCTATGGCGGCGAAGGCTTCGTAATCCAGCGGCGTATCGAATTGCGAGGGTGGCACCCACGCACCGAGAGGGCCGCCAACCTGCGCGGCCTTCAGCGGCCGGCCACTGGCGGTCCCGCCGCCGTAGTCTTCCACCAATTCCCGCAGGGTCAGGCCAAAGGCCCGTTCCACCAGACCGCCGTGACGAATATTACCCGCCAGCTGGAAGGGCATGGTGCCCAGGGAACGGCCCATGCCGTAGTCGCGATAGAACTGCGCGCCCTTGGCCATAATCATTGGCACCGAGGCCAGCGTCAGCACGTTGTGCACCAGGGTCGGCAGGCCGAACAGGCCCTGCAAGGCCGGGATCGGCGGCTTGGCGCGGACGATCCCGCGCTTGCCTTCGAGGGAGTCCAGCAGCGCGGTTTCCTCACCGCAGATGTAAGCGCCGGCACCGACCCGCACTTCCATGTCGAAGGCCAGTCCGCTGCCGCCGACATTGGCGCCGAGGTAACCGGCGGCCCGGGCGATGTCCAGCGCCTCGCGCAAGGTGGCCACGGCCTGTGGATATTCCGAGCGCACATAGATGTAGCCGTAGCTGGCGCCGACGGTGATGCCGGCAATGGCCATGCCTTCGATCAGCAGGAAGGGGTCGCCTTCCATCAACATGCGGTCGGCAAAGGTGCCGGAGTCGCCTTCGTCGGCGTTGCACACAATGTATTTCTGCGTCGCTTGGGTAGCGCGCACCGTGCGCCATTTGATCCCGGCCGGGAAAGCCGCGCCGCCACGGCCACGCAGGCCCGAATCGAATACTGCAGTCGCGGTCTGCTCGCCGCCCAGGGCGATGGCCTGGGTCAAGCCCTCGAAACCGCCATGAGCCCGGTAATCCTCCAACGACAGCGGCCGGGTAATACCGGCGCGGGCGAACAGCAGGCGTTGTTGGCTCTTCAGATAAGGCAACTCCTCCACCAGCCCCAAGGCCAGCGGATGAGCGGACGGCTCGCTTTGCAGCGCATCGAGCACGGACGGCACATCGGCAGCGGTCAGCGGGCCGAAGCCGATACGACCTTGCGGGCTGTCCATTTCCAGTAGCGGTTCCAGCCAGTACAGGCCGCGCGAGCTGGTGCGTTGCAAGTCCAACGACAGACCGCGCTCCCGGGCCTGAGTGGTCAGGGCCACGGCCACCTCATCGGCGCCTACGGCACGGGCAAGAGAATCACAGGGCAGATAAAGCGTCGGCATCATGCGTCCTCCTGGCAAGCGTTGAGCAGGGCATCCAGGCGTTCGGCAGTGAGCCGCGCATGCACCTGACCATCCAGCTCCAGGGCAGGTGAGCAGGCGCAGGCGCCGAGGCAATACACCGGGCGCAGACTGATGTTGCCGTCGGCACTGCTGCCGTGGTCGTCCAGTTGCAGGCGGTCGCGCAATTGCGCCGCGAGCTGCTCGGCGCCACGGCTCTGGCAGGACTCGGCCCGGCACAGACGCAGGATATGCCGGGCCGGAGGCGCGGTACGGAAGTCATGGTAGAAGCTGATCACCCCGCGAACCTCGGCCTGACTCAGGTTGAGGGCGTGGGCAATCTCGGGAACGGCGGCATCGGGGATGTAACCGATACCCTCCTGAATATCATGAAGGATCGGTAACAATGCGCCGGGTAAACCCTTGTGGCGCTCCAGCAGGCTGTTGACCATAGGCAGGTGCAACATCTCATCAGACATACAGCATTCCTCACGGTCACGGACAAACCAGGCGGTTGTCGGTCGTCCGAAAGTGTCGGCTGCGGCGTTCACACCACGTCACGGTTTCGTGGCATTTTCAGACCGTTGGCCAGGGCACCCTGAGTGGGCATCTTGTTGTGCCCGGCGCGGTCTTTGCCGCACCTCTTCAGGCATATCACGCAGCTTGCCACGCCGCCTTTGAATCATCCGCACCAAAGCGACGTGTTCGGTTCTGCCTACGACTATCCATTAAGTCTAGATGAGCGGGGCGTGGGGCGCTCACGCACTGGCTCAATGCTTTGAGGGCTTGTCGATGGAGGATGTATAGCAAGCATTACGGGTGAGAAACAGCATCAGATCCGTGGGGGATTTCAGGGAGCAGATGCGTTGATTTATTGCGCTGTAAACCGAACACCCCACAAACATCCACTCTGAGCCAAATGATAAAAAGCCCCGAAAAATTTCGAGGCTAATCCCAAATGCCAGTCCGCCCACACAACCCCTGTGGGAGCGTGCTTGCTCGCGAAAGCGCCAGCCCAGCCAACATCAATGGCCAAAATCCCAAGCAGCTCACTCCCCCAGGCGTCATACCAACCAACGACAGGCATCAAAACAATCCCGCCATTGTTCAACCGCTACCCTTCAGACGTCGCCGCCGCCCGCTCAGGTGCTTGCGCAGAATCTCGATCCCGCGCAAGCACCTTCACCGCATCATCAACCACCGCCTTACTCATCGCCGTCAAATAATGCGCAGCCCAGGCATGGCGGCTTCAGGCATCGCAAAAAATGTCACTGCCGTCAGATGGACTGTCCCCTTTTTATGCAATTGTTTCTCCCGCATGATAACGCTACCCTTTGCGCCGTTTGGAATTTAAGCTTTTAACAGGAAAAATAATATGGACATTCAGTACTTCTATCCTTCAGCGCGCCGCTTTATAAAAATTGACGCGATCATACTGCTTTTTATTACCCCGCTTTTTGCTCATGCGGACATTACTGAGGAGGAGGCGACGGCTAACTGTCTTAAAATTAGTGAATACTCCGCCGAGGGCGGAAAGTATTACAAGCTTAAGCAATACGCCAAGGCTCGGGAGCAATACGAGCGTCAGGTCGGCTGGTCGGAAAGTTGTCAGCTGGGCGAAGAGGCAGTTGCGATGGCCTACAATAACGTCGCTCTCACCTATGTACACGAAGGCAATTACCTTAAGGCCCGGGCATGGCTGAATATTCTTCCAAACGACAAAAAGTCGATTTTCAATCTTGAAAAATTCAGTGGTGATATAAAAAACTCGGTAGAAAAACTGTCTGCTAAGTCAGAAGGACAATATTGGCAATATGCCGGGGCGTCGTTATGGAGCACCATGACTATCAAGCCGCTGGGTCAGAAATACAAAGTTGATTTTCAGGGTTATTACACTGGCCTGATGGCGATGTACTACGGTCCCAATATAGGTGAGTTTTCAACGGTATTAGAGGTTGATAATGGCAAGGCTAAATACGCCATGAGCGGAGATGACGAAGGCGACTGCGTATACGACTTCGACATTAAAAAAGATCTGCTCACTGTAAAGCGCACGGCAGGTGAGTGGTGCGGCTTTGGTCATAATGTGGGAGCAGAAGGCGTTTATAACAGGGTTGAGTTCTAGCAGCTTTCTTGAAATTCGCGAAATTTGGTAACCAGCCGAAACCCTACATAGTCGGACTGGCATTTGTACGAGTGTCGGTAGTAGCAATTCCAGTAACTGATCATGCGTGCTTGCGTCGTTTGAAAGTACGCCTGATTGTCCCGAATAAAACGACCGTAAAGCGCCGGATCGAACTTGGGTAGGTGCGCTTCAACGGTTTCTAGAATCTGGATGACGTACTCGCCTGTCAGTTGCAACACGAACGGGACAATCCAGGGGGCATGCACTGAGAGAATCCGTTCCAATTGACGTTGGCGCACATGACCATCGTGGTGCCGTGTCAGAAGGCACGAGTACAAAAGGCTCTGGGTTTCACTCAAGTAGTCAAAGGCTGTCTCATAACCTAGGTCATAAATCCGGTAGGGAATGATCAACTCCTCCTCACTGACTCTGACCTCTATGAATCGATGCATTTCCACACGCGCCTGGCAGAGCTGCCCTATAACCTGGTCGAGAGCCTCTGCCTCTTGTTTAAGAAAAGCCGGAAACGCCTGGTTTGCACACTGCATTTTCATTCACTGAATATCTTTCAAGTATTCCTTAAGGGCAATGAGCGGTGTATCAAGCTGTTCCATCGTCTTCGCAGCGCTGAAATCTCCTGACAATCTATCCAGCTCTCGACCCAGCGGCGTACCACC
>NZ_JBFTSX010000015.1:0-17414 GCF_056400265.1 Pseudomonas sp. 01L34 | reverse complement strand
GCATTGGAACCACCTGATCCCATCCCGAACTCAGAAGTGAAACGATGCATCGCCGATGGTAGTGTGGGGTTTCCCCATGTGAGAGTAGGTCATCGTCAAGATTAAATTCCGAAACCCCTATCTGCGTATGCAGGTAGGGGTTTTGTTTTAGTAGAAGTCACCAATTTTGCTGGCACGTTACCGCTGTAACGGGCTGGTCACAGAATTTCTTGACGACCATAGAGCATTGGAACCACCTGATCCCATCCCGAACTCAGAAGTGAAACGATGCATCGCCGATGGTAGTGTGGGGTTTCCCCATGTGAGAGTAGGTCATCGTCAAGATTAAATTCCGAAACCCCTGTCTGCTTATGCAGACAGGGGTTTTGTCTTTCTGGGCTTATAGAAGTCTAAGTCTGAAGCGGGTCAAATCCAGGTCTGCGTGTCTCGCTACTCCTTCGAGCCAGTAGCATCAGATATAGACCCCCCCTCATCGTTACACCACAGCCAAAACACCCAACACCGCGATCATGACGTGCGGTAAGCCCAATAATCCGTCCCTTCTAGCACGCCGTTCGGCGGTTATCTGACGAGTTTTGTACAAATCCTTAAGTTTTCTCCCGCTCGTGCCGAAAGACTGGTGAGACATGCGTGCACCAAAGTAGAGCGGCTTCAGAATGCCGTCTGCGCTGTTACATGGAATGTTGCAACCCGGAACGCATCCCCACTTTTGGCATAAGAAGTCCCATGAAATGAATCTCAAGTTCAGCCATAAAATCCTGCTGGCCGCTTCAGGCGTCGTGGTGCTGGCGTTTGCGTTGTTCACTTTGTACAACGACTATCTGCAACGAAACACCATTCGGCAAAACATCGAGTCCTCCGTTGAGCAAGCAGGCGACCTGACTGCCAGCAGCGTGCAGAACTGGATGAGCGGCCGCGTGCTGGTCCTGGAAAACCTCGCGCAGAACGTCGCCCATCAGGGTGCCAACGCTGACTTGCCAGGGCTGGTCGATCAACCGGCCCTCACCTCGAACTTCCAGTTCACCTACGTCGGGCAGGCCAATGGTCTGTTCACCCAGCGCCCTGACGCGAAGATGCCGGACGGCTACGACCCGCGTCAGCGCCCCTGGTACAAACAAGCCGTGGTCGCCGACAAGACCATGCTGACCCCGCCTTATATGGCGGCGGTCGGCGGGCTGGTGGTGACCGTTGCCATACCGGTGAAAAAGAACAGCGAACTGCTGGGCGTGGTCGGCGGTGACCTGAGCCTGGAAACCCTGGTGAAAATCATCAACTCGGTGGACTTCGGTGGTATCGGTCACGCATTCCTGGTCAGTGCCGACGGTCAGGTGATCGTCAGTCCGGACAAAGACCAAGTGATGAAGAACCTGAAAGACATCTATCCGGGTTCCAGTGTTCGCATCGAGAAAGGCATCCAGGAAGTCGTACTGAACAAGCAGGACCGCATCCTCTCGTTCACACCGGTGAGCGGTTTGCCGAATGCCGAGTGGTACGTTGGTCTATCGATCGACAAGGCCAAGGCCTATGCACCACTGAGCCAGTTCCGCACCTCGGCGCTGATCGCGATGTTCATCGCTGTGACGGCCATTGCCGTGCTGCTGAGCTTGCTGATCAACGTGCTGATGCGTCCGCTGACCACGATGGGCCGTGCGATGCAGGACATCGCTCAGGGCGAGGGCGACCTGACCCGTCGTCTGGTCGTAGAAAGCAAAGACGAGTTCGGCGAGTTGGGTGGTTCCTTCAACCAGTTCGTGGAGCGGATTCACGCATCGATTTGCGAAGTGTCCTCGGCGACCCGCCAGGTTCATGATCTGTCGCAACGGGTGATGGCATCGTCCAACGCTTCTATCATCGGCTCCGACGAACAAAGCGCCCGCACCAACAGCGTGGCCGCGGCGATCAACCAATTGGGCGCCGCCACCCAGGAAATCGCCCGCAATGCCGCTGATGCTTCGCAACACGCCAGCGGCGCGAGCGAGCAGGCCGATGACGGCCGTCAGGTGGTGGAACAAACCATCCAGGCCATGACCGAACTGTCGCAGAAAATCAGCCTGTCCTGCACGCAGATCGAAACCCTGAACGCGAGCACCGACAACATCGGCCACATTCTGGATGTGATCAAAGGCATCTCCCAGCAGACCAATTTGTTGGCGCTCAACGCGGCCATCGAAGCGGCCCGTGCCGGTGAGGCCGGTCGTGGTTTTGCGGTGGTGGCGGATGAGGTGCGCAACCTGGCTCATCGCACCCAGGAGTCGGCGGAAGAGATCCACAAGATGATCAGCTCGCTGCAGATCGGTTCTCGCGAGGCGGTGACTACGATGAACGCCAGTCAGGTGTCCAGCGAGCAGAGCGTCGAAGTAGCGAACCAGGCCGGCCTGCGACTGGTCAGCGTGACCCAGCGCATCGGCGAAATCGACGGCATGAACCAATCGGTGGCCGCGGCGACCGAAGAGCAGACGGCCGTGGTCGAAACCCTCAACGTCGACGTCAACCAGATCAACCTGCTGAACCAGCAGAGCGTGGCCAACCTCAATGAAACATTGAAGGATTGTGATGCGCTGTCCCAGCAGGCCAATCGTTTGAAGCAACTGGTTGATAGCTTCAAGATCTGATTGAGGTCAGTAGGATCGCGTTATCGTTCTTCGCGTGAAAGCCTCGTTCCTACAAGAGCTAACCTGTAGAAGCGAGGCTTGCCTGCGATAGCGGTAGATCAGTCACCGCTGAACTGAAGCGCTACACAAACAGCTTCACCACATTCCCCATCGCATCATCGGCAAACCCCTGAACGAACTGCTTGAACCCCGGCAGGGCCTCGGCGCCGCCCTGGGCCGGTTCGGCGATGATCGTCCAGGTCGCCCGCGACTTGTCTGTACCCAGGGATTCCACACTCATCGCTGCCCACAAATTGGCCACGCCCAAGGTGTTGTAGATCGTGGTCCAGGTCATGTTCAGCGCCTGGTCGTTGCGGGAGTTGAGCTGCTCGACCACCAGGTTGCCGTCCTTAAAGAACTTCTTGCGCAGCGACGACACACCTTCGCCGGTCATCTCGATGTGCGACAGCGCCGGAATGAATCGGTCGAAGCCGGCAAAATTGCCGACCACTGCCCAGACTTGCGCCGCGTCGGCCGGTACTTCCACCGAAGACACAACGTGGCAGCCTTGAGGGTTTTTGATCAGGGTATCGGGTTGCAGAGTATTCATGGTTTTTGCTCCGTGCGGGGTTAGGGTGAATCAGATGAAGTTGATTTCTTTGAGGTAGTCGCAGCCGCGTCGCAGCAGCGCCGGGGATTTTTCCGGGTAGTGCGCGCCCATCTGCCGTACACCGGCCTGGGCGTTGTCGTGGCCAATCATCGAGATGTCGCCGATGTCTTCCTCGAAGCCGTTGAGGTAGAAACCCAGCACGCCAAACAGCGCGTTATCACTGTCGACCCGGCCCAATTGCTGCTGCCAGTCGGCGACGCTGACCATCGAGAACTCCCGACCGGCTTCGCGAAAGGAAGCCACGTAGGTGTCCCAGCTCAGGGGTTCGGGGTTGTGCAGGTTGAACACTGCTTTTTCGGCCTGGTAACGGCTGGCATGGAAGGCGATGAAACGGGCGAGAAAATCCACCGGCATCAGGTCGAAATTCAGTGCGAACTCCGGTACCTGACCAAGCTGGATCGAGCCCTTGAGCATCAGCATCAGGCGATTCTTGTGGGGCTGGCAGACGCCGGTGAGGCTGTTGAAGCTGATATTGCCGGGGCGATAAAGATTGACCCGAACCCCACGTTCCCGCGCCCTTTCGAGGATCCGCTCGCCGACCCATTTGGACAGGTTGTAGCCGTTCTTGATGTAGATCGGCGGTGTCTGCGCGGCGGGCAACTCCAGGACCCGGCCATCGTCGGAAATCGTGCTGGACGCCGAGAGCGTCGAGACGAAGTTGAAGATCTTCTTGCTGCGTCCTTCACACAGGCGCAGACACTCGAAAATCGGTTCGACGTTATCCCGCGCCAACGACTCGTAATCGAGGACGTGATTGACGTTGGCGGCGTTGTGCACCAGTGCGCCGAACTCTCGATCCAGCCGTTCGTAAACCGCTTCGCTGAGCCCCAGTTGCGGGCGAGTGATGTCCGCCGCGTAAACCTGCACCCGGCTCAGGTCCAGATGCTCCAGGCGATTTTCCCGCAACGCATCCGCAAAGCGTTGCGCCGCCGATTGCCCACCGCCATCGCGCACCAGGCACGCCACTTCGCTGGCGCCCCAGGCCAGCAGCGCTTCGACGATATGCACACCGACAAAGCTGTTGGCCCCGGTGACGATCACCTTGTGCACATCGCCCATTCGGCTGATCGGCAGCGGCTCGATGTCCAGTTCACGGAAGGCATCGGCCAGGGCTTTTTCACTCAACACTTCCTCGGTCCCGGAGCCGCGCACCAACGTCGCCAGCTTCGCAATCGTCGGCAGTTCGATGAAGCGGTTGATCGAGATACTGCGGCCGAACTCCTCACGCAAACGCAGGAGCATGCGCGACAGCAGGATCGAGTGCCCACCGAGGTTGAAGAAGCTTTCGTCGGTGGAAATGTCGCTGGCGGGCAGCTCCAGCAGCTCAGCCCAGATTTCCAACAACAGCGCTTCATCGGCGCTGGCGGGCAAACACCGTGGGCTGTTTTCGGTCACGTTGACGGGCAATTCCAGCAGTGCTTTGCGGTCGACCTTGCCGTTGCTGGCGAACGGCATGCTTGCCAGTTCGGTCCAGGCGATCGGCTGCATGTAGTCCGGCAGAAACTGCATCGCATGGGCTTTCAAGGCTTCGCGAGCGGCACCGGGTTGCGCTTCCTGGGGTTGCGCGAGAAAGGCCAGAATCCGCCGATGACAATCGATGACCACCGCCACTTGACGGTACAGCTGGCTGTCGCGCAGGCAGCGTTCGATCTCTTCCGGCTCGACCCGAAAGCCGCGAATCTTCACCTGATTGTCTCGCCGTCCGCACAGCTCGATACCGTCGGCGGTCCACTTGGCCATGTCGCCGGAGCGGTAGGCGCGCAGGCTCTGGCCGTTCGGCAGGTGCAGGTTCAGATAGCGTTCGGCAGTCTGCTGCGGATTGTTCAGGTAACCCAGGCACACCCCCGGGCCGACGATGTACAACTCACCGACGGTTTGCTCGGTCACCGGTTGCAAATCCTCATCAAGGATCAGCACCTGACTGTTGGCAATCGGTGCACCGAGGGTCCGGTTGCTGTCGCCGGTACGCAGTTGCCGCGCGGTGATCAGCACCGTGGCTTCGGTCGGGCCATAGAGGTTGTAGAGATTGCCTTGGCGGGTCAGTTGCTGGACTACGTAGGGTTCGCAGACATCGCCGCCGGTCATCACATGATCGAGGACCTGCAACTGATCCAGCGGCAGGATGCTCAGCAAGGCTGGCGGCAAAAAGGCATGGCTGAGTTGTTGGTGGCGGATCAGCTCGACTAGTTGCAGCGGGTCGCGACGTTGGTCCTCGTTGGGCACGATCAGCTCTGCACCCTGCAGCAGGGTCGGGAAGATATCGATCAATGACGAGTCGAAACTCAACGATGAAAACTGCAACGCCCGGCTCTGTTCGGTCAGCTGCACGTAGTCGGCGTACCACGCGGTGAAGTGCGCGAGGTTGGCCTGGCTGAGCAGCACGCCTTTGGGGTGACCTGTGGTGCCCGAGGTGTAGAGCGCCATGCATGGCGCGTCGAGATCGGGGCGTTGGCGCATCAAGGGTTGATCGAGGTTCACATCGCCGCTGTCGATACGGCTGATGTCCAGCCCCGGCATCGTCTCGCTGAGTGGATGCTCTCCGTCATGCAGCAACAACACCGCTCCAGCGTTTTCCAGAATGTACTGCTGACGTTGCAGCGGGTGGCTCGGCTCCAGCGGCAGGTACACCGCACCGCTGCCGAGGATCGCCAGAATCCCCGCATACAACGCACTGCATTTTGGCAGGCAAACTCCGACCACCAGAGGCCCTTGATGCTGATCGAGCAACGGTTGCAATCGCTGTTGGATGGCGCGGCTGTGGGCGTGCAGTTCTCGATAGGTCAGCGACGTGCCGGCGATGTTCAGCGCCGCACGCTCGGCAGACTGAATAAAGCGCTGTTCAAGCCGCTCGATCATCGGGATCTGCCCAAGTTGCAGAAGTCGTGGTTCTGCCGTGTTGTTGAGACGGTGGACGAAGGCCAGGTGCTCTAAAAACAGCAGGTTTTCCACCTGTTCGAAGTGCGCGGAAATCGTCGGCTCGGCCTGCAGGAAATAGTCGGCATCCCGGGAGAAGCGGCTGACCAGCAGCGCCACATGATCGACCAGCTCGGCCACCGCTCGCAGGCGCAATGCCTGGCCGTTGCCGGACAACTCTTCGGCGACCGGCACGCGACTCAACGGCGTCGAGTTGTACGTGCACAGCAGGTCCAGCGGTGGCAGCCCGCTAGTTCCCGACACCCCGACACCCACTTGCAGCATCAGGTGCGGCGCATTGCCGAAGTCCCGAAATGGCAGGCTCGCATCGTCGATCAGCAAATCAAATAGGCCTGGCGGTGGTTCTTCCACGTTCGCAAGTCGCGCCAGTGAATGACCGTGTTGTTCGAGCTCCAGCGCCAGTTCGGTCAGGGCCTGGCTTTGCCCGATGAGCAAAATATCGAGACGTCTCATGATGTTCTCCTCGTTAAACCAGGTAGTCGCTCAGGGCGCTTTGCACGCACGGTGAATCGAGCAGCGAACTGCTGCGGAAAAACCGCACGATGTTGGCGACCAGCGGGTGATGGCGATTGATCGGGAAGGCCAGCCCCGACATTTCGCTCTTGAGGGCCTGACGTGCTGCGTCGCTGATCTGCAAGGCGTCGATCAGGCGGAAGTCGAAGGACTTCTGGATGTCGTTGGTCAGGTAATGGCCGATGAACACCGGCAGGATGTGCGCGATGCACTGGCGATCGTCTTCGCTTGCGGTGTGCCAGTAGATGCGCACCAACCGCGACCAGAACCCGGAATGACGGCCCTCGTCCAGCAAGTGGTCGGCCATCAGGCCTTTGATCGATTGCTTGACCGTGTCGTCCTTGGCGAACGCCGCCACATCGCCGGTCACGGTGTTCTCGGCGATGGCCACGCAGATCAGTTCCACGGCACTGCGCAGGTGCTCCGGTGCGAGGGCCACGGCCGCCGGGATGGCACGGCTCAGTTCGATTTCATCCGGCAGTTCGATGGGGGTGATGCCGGTCATGGCGACGGTCTGCTGCATGAAGTCCATGGCCACCAGGGCGTGGTAATCCTCGTCCACCACCACGGTCATGGCGTCGTAGCGACAGGCGAACGGGAACGCCACGCTGAAGCGGTTTTTAGCGATGCTGCGGGCGGTCTTGTCGACGATCTCGGTTTCGAAAATCACCACGTCATTGATGAACTTGTAGAGCGTCTGTACCAGGGCGAAATCCCGTTGTTCCGGGCATTCGCGCAGGAAGGTTTCGCTCAGCACCAGCGGCTGGCGGCTCAGCGGATAGATCAGCTTGTCGTCGTTCTCCAGCACACGCCGGGGGCGGGTGCGAATGGTTGCGCGGCTTTCCCAGGCGTCGGCGAAGGATTGGTAGTCGGCGGCGTTCATGCGTTCACCTCGGCAACCGGTTCGCTCATGCTCAGGCGCAAGCCGTCCCACAGGGCGATGCGACTTTCCACGGCGGCGATGGCGCTGGCGTATACGTCTTCTTCGCGCTGCGGATCGCCATTGACCAGGCGTGCGAGGAGTTTTTCCGCCGCCGGGCCGTGGTCTTCGGAGTCGACTTCGATGTGCCGTTCCAGGTAGTAACGGAAGGTCGGCGCTTGTTCGATGCCAATGCCCCAGTCGTCGAGAATCCGCTGGAACATCTGCGGGATGACACTCTCGCGGCCGTGCAGAAACGCCGCCGCCACACTATGCCCCGGCGCATGCAACGCGGTGTGCAAGGTGTGGCGTACGAACTGTGCGGCCGCCGGGTCGACGTCCACGCTTTGCAAGGCCACGTCGTAGCTCACGCCTTCTTTTTGCAACGCCACGAAGCGTTCGACGGCGACCGTGCTTGCACCGACTTCGCGCATCGCATCCAGGTACAACTCGAAATGGCTGTAGTGACCTTGGGCGGGACGATCATCGGACTCTTCACCGAGCACGATCTCGTTGATCAGACGCGCGGCCTGCGGATCTCGTGGCGGTAGCCAGGGCAGCTGAACGCAGGTCAGTTCCTGTTGCAGGCGTTTGGTCAGCGACATGAAATCCCACACTGCGAACACATGGGTTTCCATGAAGCGTTGAAGCACCGATAACGAATGTATTTCAGAAAAGATCGGGTGCGCACTAAGTTCTGCTTTCTTCTGATTAAGACGATCTTTAGTCGGTTTCATGAGCGAGCCTATAAGTGATCTGGAATACCGTTGAGGGGGTGTTGATCAATAAGTAACGGTTGCTTGAAGTTTTCTATTGGCGAGCGGGTGCCTCAATTGAATTGATGCTTATTAGGGTTATGCAATCGCTGAGTAGTGCTTGGCCCCGGTGTTTGTGGGCGGCGGAGAAAAACTAATGCATGAATAAAGTGTCGGGCAAGTGTTTTTTTTAATTAATTGAAAGTTTAATTTTTTCGAGCGCGACAAGTTTCAATAAGACTTTTGTATAAAGTTTTATTTGGGCGTAGTTGCTCCTTTCGGCGTATATAAGCCAAAATTCAAATAAAGAGTGAATGCCTCACTCGAAGCAACTTTCTACTTGGGTCATTGATGTGATCTGAGGGGGTGGAAGTTGGCTGGGAGCGACGCCGGTTCTTCCTTTCCCGTGACAAGACTCCTTCCGTTGGTTCTTGTGGTGCGGGTGACTGCTCCGGGGTGCGGTGCGTCGCCCGTCATTATTCGTTGGCAGCTCAAGAGTGAGCGTAATTCACGGCGCTCGCTATCACCCCTGCATGATCTGATAGGTGCAATTATCGGGCTCGGGGGTGACAGGGCTTTGGGAGTGGGCATGAAGTCGCTGCACACCGGCGCGGTGTGGGCGAAAGGGGGATTTGTAAGCAGATTTGTTCGTCGAGCAGTCCAGGGGCGGATCAACCAGAAATCGCGGCGAGCCGTTCAATGGCTCGCTCGGGGTTGTCACCGCGGTTTACTTCGAGGTTTTCCTGCGCTGCGCCTCAGGGC
This sequence comes from Pseudomonas sp. 01L34, assembly GCF_056400265.1. Lineage (NCBI taxonomy): Bacteria > Pseudomonadati > Pseudomonadota > Gammaproteobacteria > Pseudomonadales > Pseudomonadaceae > Pseudomonas > Pseudomonas sp. 01L34. The sequence goes on along the minus strand of NZ_JBFTSX010000015.1, from coordinate 8,270 downwards.
TTGCGAGGTAGTGCGTAATGACTTCGACACCCCGGTTGAGGTGGTTTTCGAGCAACATCACCGAGTGCTCGATATCCCGGTCCTCGGCGGCCCGCAACAGCGCTCGGTGATCTTCCTGGGACAGTTTGCCCAGGCCCATGGCTTCCAGGTTGAAACGCAGGAAGCGTTCCTCTTCGTTCAACCCGTCTTCGACCAGCTTCAGAAGCCGCTGGTTGGGGGCTTTGTTGTAAAGCGCCATGTGGAACAGGCGATTGAGCCGGCCGATCTCGGTGTAGTCGTGTTCCGTTTCCAACTCGTCGATGTAGTGTGCAGCCTGTTTGAAATCGGCGTCTTCAAGCAGGGGGATCGACCGACGCAAGGCTTCGGACTCCAGCAGGATCCGCAACTCATAGGTCTCTGCCGCATCGCCCTGAACCAACGGTGCGACCACCGCGCCTTTATGGGCGATCACGTTGAGCAGCGCTTGCGCTTCAAGCTGGCGCAAGGCTTCGCGCACTGGCATGCGGCTAACGCCGAACAGGTCGGCGAGGTCTTGCTGACGCAGGGCGGTGCCGCAAGGAATTCGACCGTCGAGAATGGCCGCGCGCAGGGTTTCTTCGATCACCGAGCGTGCCAGATGAGCGGGAATCGGCCCGTTGACCTTGATGCTGCTGAGAGGGTTGGGCTTCTGTGTCACGACAAACGCACCCTGATTGGCTGAAGTATTTGGATCCAAATGGACACTAGTGACTGCCTGACGGGTTGTCAAACGGTCAAAAGGCGCAGTCTTCGGCAGCTCCTGCAGACTTCGGCACAGGAGTTGCCGAAGGCTGCGATCTTTTTATTGCACCCGTAATGCAAAGTTTAGCGTGTTGGCGGTGATCTCACCGTGCCATTGTCTTTTAGCAGACTAACCTTCACCATCAAGCCAGATTTCCATCTGCCTGATCTGGATGCCTCGCATTGGCGGTACGTTTCGCGATCCCTCGGACTTTGCGCTGGCTAGGCTGCGCACTGCTGCTGGCCGGCGTCATGCTGGGCGGGCTGCATGCCGACTGGGATTTTTCGCTGATCAGCCGTCGTGCGCAGGCATTGTACGGGCCTTTGGGTGAAGGGCGGCAGCGCATTGATGCCTGGCAGCAGTTGCTGGCCACGCAAAAACAAGTCGGCGAGCTGGAGCAGCTCAACGTGGTCAACCAGTTCTTCAACAGGCAGATGCGCTACGAAGAAGACATCGACCTGTGGCACGAGGTCGATTATTGGGAAACCCCCATCGAAGCCTTGTGGAAGGGCGCCGGCGATTGCGAAGACTACGCTATCGCCAAGTATTTCAGTCTGCGTCATCTTGGTGTCTCCAGTGACAAGCTGCGCATTACCTACGTCAAGGCTTTGCGCCTGAACCGCGCGCACATGGTGCTGACCTACTACGCGAGCCCCGATGCCATGCCTTTGGTGCTCGACAGCCTGATCGATGCAATCAAGCCCGCCAACCAGCGAACCGATTTGCTGCCGGTCTACTCTTTCAATGCCGAAGGGTTGTGGCTGCCGGGTGCCAAGGGCAACAAGAAGGTCGGAGACACCAAACGCCTGTCTCGCTGGCAGGACGTGTTGAAGAAAATGCAGGCCGAAGGTTTCCCGGTCGAGACGATTAACTAGGAGCACGCGCTCAGATGTCTTTGTTCAAACAGCTGTTGATCGCTATTTGTCTGTTCCTGGTGGTCGCCTTCACCGGCAGCTTCATGGTCAGTCTGGAAAGCTCTCGCACCCAGTACGTCAACCAGTTGCGTTCTCACGCCCAGGACGCCGCGACGGCATTGGCGCTGTCCCTGACGCCGAACATCGACGACCCGGCGATGGTCGAGTTGCTGGTCAGCTCGATCTTCGACAGCGGTTACTACGCGAGTATCCGCGTGGTCGATCTGACCAACGACAAGACGATTGTCGAGCGCAGCGGCATCCCCGCGGTCACCAACGTGCCCGACTGGTTCGTCAAACTGATCGGCCTGGAACCGGCTGGTGGCGATGCGATTGTCAGCCGTGGCTGGGAGCAGGCCGCGCGGGTCGAGGTGGTCAGCCATCCGATGTTCGCGTTGGCCAAGCTGTGGCAGAGCGCGTTGGGCAGCCTCGGCTGGTTGCTGCTCTGCGGCGCGGTGAGTGCGGTGCTGGGCGCGTTGTTGCTGCGTCGGCAACTGAAGCCGCTGGACTACATGGTCAAGCAATCCCATGCCATTGCTCGCCGGGAATTCTTAAGCCTGCCAGAACTGCCGCGCACCCCGGAACTGCGCCGGGTGGTGCAGGCCATGAACCAGATGGTCGAGAAGCTCAAGGCGCTGTTCCAGGAGCAGGCCGAACGCAGTGAAAAGCTGCGGGCCGAGTCCTATCAGGACAACCTGACCGGCCTGGCCAACCGGCGCTATTTCGAAATGCAATTGAACGCGCGTTTGAACAACTCGGAGCAGGCCAGCTCCGGTTATTTGCTGCTGTTGCGGGTGAAGGATCTGGCCGGTTTGAACCAGCGGCTGGGCGGTCAGCGTACCGATGAATTGTTGAAAGCGGTCGGCGAGCAGTTGTCCCGCGAGTGTGCCAAGTACCCGGAAACCCAGAACCTCGTGACGCGTATTCGTGGCGGGGAATTCGCCGTGCTGGCACCGGGGCTGGTGCGTGAAGAAGCGCTGCAACTGGCGAGTAATCTCGAAAGTGCCTTGGGGAGCCTGCATGCGACGGGCGCCACGGACGTGGCTTCGGTGGCTTCAATCGGGTTGGCGCCGTTTGCCCATGGCGACTCGCCGCAAGCGGTGATCGGGTTGGCGGATCAGGCACTGGCCCAGGCAGAAAGCCAGGGTGAACCGAGCTGGGCATGCCTCGATCAGGGCGCGCCGGCGCGGGTTGGCGACGATCACCACGCCTGGCACACCCTGCTGGATCAGGCGTTGGACCAGCAGCGTTTCGAGCTGTATTTCCAGCCGGTGGTGGCCAGCCACGACACAGAGTTGGTGCTGCATTACAAAGTGCTGTCGCGCCTGCTCGACGAGCAGGACCAGACCATTCCCGCCGGGCGTTTCTTGCCATGGCTTGAGCGTTTCGGCTGGACCGCGCGACTGGACCGTTTGATGCTGGAGTTGGTGCTCGAGCAGATGGTCGACCATGAGGAGTCGCTGGCGCTGAACCTGTCTTCGGCGACACTGGCGGACCCGCAGGCGCTGAACGCAGTGTTCGATATCCTGCGTCAGCATTCGAATCTTGGCGAACGACTGACCCTGGAAATCGGCGAAGAGCAACTGCCCGAGCAGGCGGTACTGGAGCAGCTGACGCGGCGTTTGCGTGAGCTTGGGTTCTCGCTGAGTCTGCAGCGTTTTGGTGGGCGCTTCAGCATGATCGGCAACCTGGCGCGGCTGGGGCTGGCGTATCTGAAGATCGACGGCAGTTACATCCGCGCGATTGATCAGGAAAGCGACAAGCGCCTGTTCATCGAGGCGATTCAGCGAGCGGCGCACAGCATCGATTTGCCGTTGATTGCCGAGCGGGTCGAGACCGAAGGGGAGTTGTCGGTGATTCGCGAGATGGGGTTGTACGGGGTTCAGGGGCAGTTGTTTGGTGAGCCGAAGCCTTGGCAGTAGCCCGCTCATCATTCCCACGCAGAGCGTGGGAATGATCGGCGTCAGGGGTTAAATCAACCCCGTCTCATCATCATCGATCAACTGGCTCAACCCGCCCAACGCCTCACGTGCCTGGGTCCGGTCCATGAGCTTGGCTTGCGCAGCCGGCGGCAGGTCGGTGACGCGGATCACGCCTTTTTGGGTCAGCACCTGAATCAAGTCGTCGAGTACCCGAATCATCTCCAGGTCGCTCTGCTTGAGCTGCTTGAGGCTGGTCTCCACCACTTCGTGGGCATACCAGGCCTGGATTTCATGGTGGTCGGCCGGCAGCGTTTCCGTGGCCTCGGCGTAGGCCGTGGCTTCCACGCGCACTAACTGACCTTGCGCATCGCGTTGCACGTAAAACATTAAGCATCCCTCGGAAATGGACCAGCGTCGTGCTGTCAGCAGCATAGGCCAACGCAGGCGAGTATGCGGTGCGACGACGAAATCGTCACCCGTGAGGTGTGGGCATACATGACGGCCGCCCGGTTGGGGCGGCCGTCAGCCTGCGTATCAGCTGTTGTTGTGATCGATCTTGATGGTCGGGTCACTACCGGCAATCAGCGAGTTGATGCTGGCGCTGGACCAATTGTTACCTTCCAGTTTGATCGTCACGTCCGGGGTGGTCGCTGCGGCATCGGCGCCGTTGAACTTGCCGGCGGAGCTGACTTGCAGGGACGACACGCCGTCCACGGTGGTGATCTTCAGGAAGTGGTCAATCGTGCTGCCGCTTTCACCCTGCAACAAATCACGCAGGTCGATGCGGTCGCCTTCGCTGGCCTTGAAGTCCTTGATCACGTCGCTGCCGGTGTCGCCAGCCTTCCAGATGAAGGTGTCGGCACCTGAGCCGCCAATCAGGATGTCGTTACCTTGGCCGCCGATCAGCGAGTCATTGCCGGTGCCGCCGAGCAGGATGTCATTGCCCTTGCCGCCGTCGAGGAGGTCGTTGCCGCCCTGGCCGAAGAGAATGTCGTTGCCCGCGCCACCCAGCAGCGTGTCGTTACCATCGTGAGCGCCAGACACGTCGAACGCGGTGTAGTGCTCGGTGATGTACTGGTGCACGTTGCTGGTGGTGACTTTGCTGACGTCGACGCCGGTTTGCTGGGCGACGAACGCCTGCATCGCCTGATAACCCTCGCCGGCAATGCCATTGAAGCTCACCAGATCGCCGAACAGGAGGTCGTTGCCGTCACCGCCGCTGACCGTGTCGGCACCCGGCATTGTCGCTTCGGTATGGCCGATGATCGAGTTGGCCAGGTCCTTGGGGTCGATGTTGGTTTGTGGCGTTTGATCCGAATCGTACGGCTTGAGGTCGGTGAGGGTGACGTCCTTGTTCAGGCCGATGGCCTCCACCGTCGACACGTTGTTCAGCAACGTGAAGCTGCTGCCGGAATTGTCGATGGTAGTGGAATCGGTGTTGCTACCGGTGCCGTCGCGATAGGACAGCTCGTAGGTGCCGTTACCCTCGGCATGCAGGGTGCCCAGTTCGGAACTGCTCCAGCGGCCAGAGTTTTTCAGAGTCTGCAGCGTGACGTTGCCGGCGCTGTCGATGCTCAGGTAGTGAGTGCTGTCCAGATAGTTGGAATAGGTCTGCCCCAACTTGTAGTTGGTGGTGGTGATGACATCATCGAGCTTCACGTTGCCGTACAAGGTCGGGTTGGTCTGCTCGCCGCTCTGGTAGTAGGTCGGCTTGCCATCGGTGATGAAGTACGTGAGGTTCTTCGCACCGGTGTTGGCAATGGCGTCGGCACTCTGGAACCAATTGGCTGTGGTTTTGAACACGTCCTCGTAGTTGGTGCCGCCGCCCGACGACATCGAATCCAGAACGGATTTGAGCAAGGTCAGCGCGTTCGGGTCGTTCAGGTTCACCGACACTGATTTGTTGACCTGGGTGTCGAAGTCCACCAGGAAGATATTCACGGTCCCGGAGTTGCCGCCCAGGCTTTGCTTGAGGGTGTTGAACACCGCCGTCAACGAATCCTTGGCGGCATTGATCGACGTGCTGCTCATGCTGCCCGAGCTGTCGACCATGAACGCGATGTTGTAATTGGTGCCTGGTACCACGGTCAGCCCGCCGATGTCGGCGATCATGATGTCGTTGCCGTCGGTGCCGGTGATCGTGTCGTCGGCCGCCGTGGCAGTCACGGCGTTGTAGGCCGCCGGGTATACCGTGACCGGAATCTGCGCGGTGCTCAGTGCCGAACCGCCGAGTGCTTCGGTGGATGTCGAGGTCACGGTCAGGGTGAACTGGCCGTTGTAGTACGGCGGCGGGGTGACGGTCAGGCTGCCGAGGTTCCAGCCGGTAACGTTGGCTTCGCCGTTGGTGGTGGTGAAGGTGTGGCCCGCGCCATCGCTGAGCACGGAGCCCGCCGGCATGCCGCTGATCTTCACGCTCAGGCTTTCAGAGCCGTCGGTGTCGGTCAGTGCGGTCTTGATCGCGGACAGGTGAACGCTGGTGCCTTCGGCGCCTTCGTTGAGTTTGTAGCCGTTGTAGTAGCCTTCGCCATTGGTGCCGTGCAGGTCGGAAACCGTCACGCCAGAGGCGGCCAGATCCGCCACGCCGGTGTACAGCGGCACGCCGGCGCTGCTCAGGTCGACCGCTGTACCGCCGTTGACCGACAGGTTGACGTCATAGCTGCCGGGGCCACTCTGGTTGTGGTGGTAGATGTCCAGGGTGTAGTAACCGCTGGTGGTCGGGGTGAACGAACCATTCAGCTTGCCGCCTGCACCCCAAGTCGTCGCGGCCACGTTCTGGCCGCCGATGGTCACCAACAGGCTGTCATCGCCGGTACCGCTGAAGGTGTACGTCTTGCCGGCTTCGAGGTAGATCAGGCCGGAGGTTTTCGAGGCCGTGCCGGCGGTGACGCCGCCGTCGGACTGAACGTTGGTCACGGTGCCGGTGGAGTTCGGCGTGCCTGCGGCGTCGATGACCGATTTCAGCGTGCCGGACGGCGCGCCACTACCATCGGTGCCCAGGCCCGACAGGCCGGTCCAGACTTCCTTGATCAGGCCGGTGGACTTGACGCTGTTGTCCGCGACGCTCAGGGATGGCGCGTCAGCAACCGGTGTGATGTCGATTTTCACCGTGCCGGTGTTGCCCAACAGTTGACCGTCGGTGGGCTGGAACTTGATCTGCGCGTAGTCCGCCTGGTTATTGCCCACGCCGCTGCCGTTGTAGCCATCAACACCCGATTCGTTGGCATCCGGCGTGAAGCGCAACTTGCCGGCGTCGATGTCGGCCTTGCTGATGGTCTGGTTGGTCGTTACGTCTTTCCAGGTCGTACCGTCCAGGTACTGCAATTTGCCGTCGCCCGGCAGCTGAGTGATTTTCACCCCCAGGTTGGCGGTCGGGCTGTCGACATCGCTGACGCCGAAGGTCGACCAGCCGAGGATCAACGGTGTGTCTTCGGTGCCGGTGACGTTAACTGGCGCGGCGGTCGGTGCGTCATTCACGGCCACCACGTTGACCGTGGTAGTTGCGGTGTTGGAGTAATTGCTGCCATCGGTCACCGTCACGGTGATGATCCGCGGCACGGTGCTTGGATCCTCACTGCTGTTGGTGAAGCTGATGTTTTTGATCTGCTGCATGTAGTCGGCCAGCGTCGCGTTGCCCGACAGGGTCAGGGTGACCGTACCGTCCTGGCTGTTGGCGTTGATGCTGATGCCATTGACACTGTTGCCGAGGTTCAGCGCATCGCCCGGCTGACGGTTGGTCAGCACGATAGTGGCGCCGGTCAGCATCGTGCTGTCCGGGTCGGTGATGCTCAGGTCGGTGTCGCCGATCGAGACGCCCTGGCCGGTGGTGCCTTCGGTGAAGGTCACGTTGTAGTTGGCCCCGGTGGCGCCGCTGGAGTTGTTGGCGTCCAGGTCGAGAACCGGCGCGGCATCGTTGTCGATGATCGAGGTGCTGACGCTGCCGTTGGTGCTGCTGACCGCGAGGTTTTCGAAGTTGCCGCCGGTGGCCGAGTCGATCTTGACCACGAAGTTCTCGGTACCCTCGGTGAGCTTGTCGTCCAGCGTCGCGACGTTGAAGCTCGCGCTGCTGGCACCGGCCGGGATCTTCACGGTGTACACGCCGGTGAAGTCCGAACCGTCGGCGGCGGTACCGCTGTAGACGATTTTCAGGGTCACTTCGGTCTGCGCCGGGTGGGTCAGGCTGACGGTGTAACTGGCGGTCTGGCCTTCGGTCACCGAGGTACTGCCGCTGATGCTGACTTCGGTTTTGTCGATGGTATCGGTGACGGTGGTGACCGCCGGGGCAGTGTTCGGCACCAGGTTTTCGAAAYTGCCACCGGTGGCGKTGGAGATGGTGGCCTGAACCGTGCCTGCGTCTTTGTAAACGTCATCGGACGGTGCCGGGACGGTCACGGTGCCGGTGGTTTTACCGGCGTCGATGGTGATCACGGCACCGTTGCTCAGGGTCACGGTGACCGGAGTGCCGGCGGCGTTGGTCAGGGTCGCGGTGTAAGTGATCTGGCCACCTTCGGCYACCGAGTTGGTCGCACTCAGGCTGAGGTTGGTGGTGTCGACGGTGTCGGTCACGGTGGTGCTGACCGGCGTTTTGTCCGCCACCAGATTTTCGTAATTGCCGCCGCTGACGTTGGTGATCGAGTTGGTCAGCGGAGCRTGGCCGGTCAAYGCGTCGTTCGGCGC
>NZ_JBFTSX010000014.1:0-45574 GCF_056400265.1 Pseudomonas sp. 01L34 | reverse complement strand
CATTGGAACCACCTGATCCCATCCCGAACTCAGAAGTGAAACGATGCATCGCCGATGGTAGTGTGGGGTTTCCCCATGTGAGAGTAGGTCATCGTCAAGATTAAATTCCGAAACCCCTATCTGCGTATGCAGGTAGGGGTTTTGTTTTGTCCGCAGGAAAGTGCTTTGGCAGCAAAGGGCTAGCGGATGGCCATCCCTGACAACGGTCGCATCGTTCGTGAAACTTCGGCAGAGCGCGCTAAAAACCACGCCGTTTTTGGTATGGTGCAGCTCGTTTCAACGGACTGACTGCAAGCCTACGGATCGGTACTCCCGTTTATAGTCAAAGAGTTGCTGCAGAAATGCCCGGACCGATACCAATCAAGGACCACGAGAAAGAGACGCTCCTGGTCAACAAAAGACTAATGGCCTGCGCCTTGTTCGTCGCCGCCATTACTTGCGCGCTGGTGGTGCGCATGTACGTCCTGCAGGTTGTCGAGTTCGACTATCACTCGACAATCTCCGAAAACAACCGCGTCCATGTCCTGCCGATCACTCCAACTCGTGGGCTGATCTACGACCGCAATGGTGTGGTCCTGGCAGACAACCGGCCCAGCTTCAACCTGACCATCACCCGCGAACGCGCTTCCGATGTCAAACGCGAGCTGGATGAAGTGGTCAACCTCCTGCACCTGCCGGCCGAGGACCGTACACTGTTCGACAAGGCGATGAAGCAGGCCAGGCACCCCTTCGTCCCGGTCACGCTGTTCTATGAGCTCAGCGAAGAACAGATCGCCGTACTCGCGGTCAACGAGTTCCGTCTGCCCGGAATCGATGTAGAGCCGCAGTTCGTTCGCCACTACCCCATGGGCGCGCACTTTGCGCATTCGATCGGCTACGTCGATCGCATTAACGAAAAAGAATCCAAAGCCCTGGACACGGTGGAATACCGTGGCACCCAATCCATTGGCAAAACCGGTATCGAGAAATTCTACGAATCAGAATTGCACGGCCATGTGGGGTACGAAGAAGTCGAAACCAATGCCCAGGGCCGCGTGCTGCGAGTGCTCAAGCACACCGACCCGATCCCCGGCAAAAACATCGTCCTGAGCCTCGACGTCAAGCTTCAGGAAGCCGCCGAGGAGGCATTGGGCGATCGGCGTGGCTCGGTGGTCGCTCTCGATCCGTCGACCGGCGAAGTATTGGCCATGGTCAGCAAGCCAAGCTTCGACCCGAACCTGTTTGTGACGGGCATCAGCTTCAAGGAATACGCGGCACTGCACGACTCCATCGACCGGCCGCTGTTCAACCGCGTGCTGCGCGGGCTCTACGCACCAGGTTCGACCATCAAGCCGGAAGTGGCGATCGCCGGCCTTGACGCCGGAGTCGTAACCCCGCAGACCCGCGTCTTCGATCCGGGCTATTACCAGTTACCGGATTTCGATCATAAGTACCGTAACTGGAATCACAGCGGTGATGGCTGGGTGAACATGGACACGGCGATCATGCGCTCCAACGACACCTACTTCTACGATTTGGCCCACAAGCTGGGCATTGATCGTCTGCACGACTACATGGCGATGTTCGGCCTGGGCGAGAAGGTCTCGCTGGACATGTTCGAAGAGTCTCCCGGGTTGATGCCGTCTCAGGCCTGGAAGCGAGCCACGCGGCGACAGGCGTGGTTCCCCGGCGAGACAGTGATCCTTGGCATTGGCCAGGGCTACATGCAGGTCACCCCTCTGCAATTGGCCCAGGCCACCGCGCTGATCGCCAACAAAGGTGTATGGAACCGGCCGCACCTGGCCAAGACCGTGGATGGCGTCGCGCCGGTGGACGAGCATCCGATGCCGAACATCCTGCTCAAGGATCCGCGTGACTGGGAGCAGGTCAATCACGGCATGCAGATGGTAATGCACGACGCCCGCGGGATTGCCCGAGCGGCGGCGCAGGGCGCGCAGTACCGCATCGCCGGCAAAAGTGGCACCGCGCAAGTGGTGGCGATCAAGCAGGGTGAACGCTACAACCGGGCGAAAACCCTGGAGCGCAACCGCGACAACGCCTTGTTCGTCGGATTTGCTCCGGCCGAACATCCGCAGATTGTCATCTCGGTGATGATCGAAAACGGCGAGGCCGGTGGTCGCGTCGCCGGCCCTGTGGTGCGGCAGATCATGGATGCCTGGCTACTTGATCAGGACGGCCACCTGAAGCCGCAATACGCCGCGCCGAGCAAAGCCCCGGGCGACCCTCACGTTTAAGGATCAAGGCTTCACAGCACAGGCTCACGAATACTGAGCATGTGCTGGAAGCTTTCCAGGAACACGGTTTCGGCCTGACTCATCTTCTGCTCGCGATTCCACAACAGCTGGATATCGAAATCCACCACGCCATCTTCCGGCGGCAAACGCCACAGCAAACCTTGCTCGACATCCCCGCGCACCAGATGAGTCGGTAGACACCCGATACCAAACCCTGCGCAAGTCAAGCGGTAAATCTCTTCGAAACTGGTGGATGAGGCAACGATCTTGCCGGTAAAGCCTTGTTGGTCGCGAAACAGTGTCAGGGGTGAAAGGTTGCCGCCGAGCTGATCGCTGGTGAAGCTGACGAAGTTCTCCGTAGCAAGTTGATCCAGGGTCAGATTCCTTTGTCCGAAAAGTCGATGACGCTGTCCGCAAAAGTACGCATAGCGCTCGCGAAGCAGCACTCGCTGTTCTAGCCGCGGCTGTGGTAAACGACACAATCCGACGCCGATGGTCGCGGTTTTTTGCAGCAGAGAACTGATGATGTTCGAGCTGCCCATCACCTCGACTTCCAGCTCGATTTTCGGGTGGGTTTCGTGGAAATCGGCGAGGAACTCATCATAGTGCCGTGCTTGCACGCCGCTGACGGTGAGGATGCGAATCTTGCCGACCACGTCCTCGTGCCGACTCTCTAGCACCGTTCCCAGGCGCGAAATATCGCCGTAAATGTCCGTTGCAATGCGCAGGACTTCTTCCCCGGTTTCCGTCAGATCGAACCGCCTTCCACTGCGGGCGATCAACACACATTCCAGTTGTTCTTCCAGACGCTTCAAAGCCTGGCTGACCGCCGACTGGGTGATGTGCAGCCGCGCGGCGGCCCGACTCATGCTGCCTTCCTGACCGATCACCAGATAAGTGCGCAGCAGGTTCCAGTCGAGACGGTCATTCAGAAAGCGGCGACCAACCCACGGGTTCGAAGTGGAGGGCATAAGGATTCCATGTAGTAGCAGTACTAATAGTAAATATAAGATTATGAAAATTGACTAATCCTGTCATGGCAGCGATAAAGCCCACAAGCGCCACAGAGTGCGCTGCTAAAGAGGTGTATTCGTGAGTAAACCTGAACACATCGGCACGGTTGAATGGCAAGCCCGTTGCGAACTGGCCGCGCTGTATCGCCTGGTCGCGCACTTTCGCATGACCGACCTGATCGACACCCACATTACCCTGCGGATTCCAGGGCCTGAGCATCACTTTCTGATCAACCGCTACGGGGTTATTTTCGACCGCATGCGCGCCTCGGATCTGGTGCGCATCGATCAGGAAGGGCGAGTGGTCGATCCGGCCTACAAAGGTCATCGGGTCAATGCCGCAGGCTTTGTGATCCACTCGGCAATCCACATGGCTCGCCCGGATCTAAACTGTGTGATTCACACTCACACCGCCGCCGGCATGGCCGTCGCCGCGCAGAAGCACGGCTTGTTGCCGATCAGTCAGCATGCGTTGAAGTTTTACGGCAAGTTGGCGTATCACACCTATGAAGGCATTGCCCTTTCGCTGGATGAGCGAGAGCGTCTGATTGCCGATCTGGGGCCGCATCGGGCGATGATCCTGCGTAATCACGGACTGCTGGTCGGTGGCTCCGGCGTGGCCCAGGCATTTCAGGAAATTCACTTCCTGGAGCGTGCCTGTCAGGCACAGGTTCAAGCGCTGGCCGGTGGTTCGGCGCTGCATTACCCGTCTCCGGAAGTCTGTGCGCACACCGCCGAACAGTTTGACCGCGATGAACAGGACAACATCATCGACCTGGCCTGGGAGGCTGCTCTGACCCTGATCGAATCCCAGCGCGAGTCCTACATATCGTAAACTCTGTCAGCGACACGATGGTTTTGCTGTCCCGCAAGGCGTCAGCACATTCAACATCGACGTTGACTGACACACCGCCTTCGCGGGCAAGTCGGGTCGCCGCATCGCTCGCTCCTACAGGAGGACATGTCCGATTTCAGAAGAGCCCTTTCGCGAGCAAGTTCCCGCAGGATTGATGCTCACCCCGTGGGGGCAAGTCTGCTCGCAATCGCGATCTGACTATCCCTGTTACTTATCGATTTTTTCCGGCAACGGCGCAAACAACGCCTCGATATCATCGCTCTGCAACTTCCAGTCCCCGGTCTTGCGTCCATCCAGCACGCCTGCGGCCAGATCGGATTTTTCCTTCTGCAGATGCTGAATCTTCTCTTCCACCGTGCCCCTGGCAATCATCTTGTAGACGAACACCGGCTTCTCCTGACCAATGCGATACGCACGATCCGTCGCCTGATTTTCCGTCGCCGGGTTCCACCAAGGGTCGTAGTGAATCACCGTATCGGCTTCGGTCAGGTTCAGGCCTACACCGCCAGCCTTCAAGCTGATCAGAAAGATCTGACGCTTGCCGCTCTGGAATTCCTTGACTGGCGTGCGTCGGTCACGGGTCTGGCCGGTCAGGATTGCATACGCCACGCCACGTTTGTTCAGCTCGTCCTCGATCAGCGACAGCATTGAAGTGAACTGCGAGAACAGCAAAATCCGCCGACCTTCCTCGAACAGCTCTTCAAGCATTTCCATCAGGCTATCGAGTTTGCCGGAGGTACTGCCGCGAGCGGGCAGGGCAGCATCGTTGACCAGGCGCAAATCACAGCACACCTGACGCAGCTTCAGCAGTGCCTCAAGAATGATGATCTGGCTGCGTGCCACGCCTTTGCGGGTGATCTCGTCGCGGACTTTTTTGTCCATGGCCAGGCGCATGGTTTCGTAAACATCGCGCTGGGCTTCATTGAGCTCGACCCAATGGACGATTTCGGTTTTCGGCGGCAGTTCGGTGGCCACTTGTTCCTTGGTCCGGCGCAGCAGGAACGGTTTGATCCGACCGTTCAGGTGTTGAAGTCGTACTTCACTGGCACGTTTTTCTATCGGCACGCGGTAATCACGGTTGAAGTTTTTCACGTCACCGAGCCAACCCGGCAGCAGGAAGTGGAACAGCGACCACAGCTCGCCCAAGTGGTTTTCCAGCGGCGTGCCACTCAGGCACAGGCGTTGGCGAGCATTCAGTTCACGGGCCGCATGGGCGGCCTTGCTGTTGGGGTTCTTGATGTACTGCGCTTCATCCAGCACCAGTACGTGCAACGGCTGCGCGGCCAGACGTTCGACGTCCTTGGGCAGCAGTGCATAGGTGGTCAGGATCAGGTCGTAATCGGCCAGGTTATCGAAATGCTTTTTGCGACTGACGCCGTACAGCGCCAGCACTTTGAGTTGCGGCGTGAAATGCGCCGCTTCGTCGAGCCAGTTCGGAATCAGGCTGGTGGGCATGACCACCATGCACGGCCGATCGAGGCGCCCGGCATTCTTCTCGCTGAGAATGTGTGCCAGGGTCTGTAGGGTTTTGCCCAGGCCCATGTCGTCCGCGAGAATCCCGCCGACTTCCAGTTGTCGCAACGACTGCATCCAGCTCAGGCCTTCCAGCTGATACGGGCGCAAGGTGGCATTCAAGCCTTCGGGCGCTGCGGCGGTGTGGTCCTTGATGTCGCGCAGGCGCTGGGCAAAGGTGCGGATCTGCTCGCCACCTTCCCAGAGCAGCGGCAGGCCTTCCAGCGGGTTCAGTCGCGTGGCGTCGGCCTTGCTCAGGCGCAGCGTGGTTTCGCCGGGCTCTTGCAGGTAAAACTCGCCAAGGGTGGCCAGCACTGGTTTCAGGCGGCCGAAGGGCAGGGCGACCTGCAACGGGCCCTGGTCGGTGCTGCGACGTTGTGGAATGTTCACCAGGATCAGTTCGTCGTCGCGACGTCGGGCGAGCCGTTCCGGATTGAGGATTTCGGTGTGGGAGCGCATCAGGTTCAACAGGATCGGCAGCAGGCTCAGGCGTTCGCCGTTGACGATGATCCCCAGTTCCAGGTCGAACCAGTCGCGCTCAGGTGCCTGCTCGACGGTGGCGTACCAGTCGTCCACGGCGGTCAGGTCGAAGCCGAAATCCTCGTCGATCTGCAATTCCCAGCCTTGGGGGCGCAACTTCGGCAGCTCATTGAGGGTGAAGGTCAGCCAGGCGCTGTCGTTGACCATCTCGTAGAGTTCGCCGGCACTTTCTGGCAAGGCCTTACTTTGTCGGGTGGCGACTTTGAAACCGAGGATCCGCAGCTGCTCCCTGTAGGTCTGTTCGACTTCCGGGTGACGTTTTATCCGCAGCGTCTGTGTCTCCTGACGAATCAGGATGTCAGCGTTTTTCTGTCCGCTGACGTATTCGTCCAGATAGCTGAAGGACAGCGCCGCGCGATGCTGAATGTAACGCTGCATTTTTCCGTTGCGCGGTTCGAAGGCGCTGAACTCGATGCTCGCCAGCCACAGGCGCGGCACCGGTTGCACGTTGTCCACCAGCACTTGCGGCGGCGCTTTCGGGCTACGGTTTTCCAATACGGCCTGAAGTTTTTCCAGCAGTTCGGCGTCTTTCGCGGCTGCCGGATACGCGAGGGTTTCCTGCACTTGCAGCAACACCGCTGCGCAATGTTTGCAGTTGCTGTGAACCGGGCAGGTGCACGTGGCGTCGATCATCAGCAAGGTGCCTTTGGCCGACTCGCGCAGGCGAATGGTCTGACGGTAAACGTTACCGCCAGAGCCTTCGCAACTGGCGGTGATGGTGGCGTCGCCGACTTCGACGATCCTGACGCGGTTCTCCAGTGCGTAGCGGCGGCCACGTTCCAGGCTCTGTTCCTTGAATCGGCTGACCCAGGATGTTGCCAGGGGTTTGCTCAGGGTCGCGGAGGACATAAGGGCTTCAATCAGTCCGGAATTTCATCAGGGACTGGCCGAGGTGCAGGGGCGGTCAGCGAGGTGATTTTGATCAACAGGCCCAGGTGACCATTGTCGAGGAAGTTCAGCAGGCCGTTCTTGGTGTGGCTTTCCTGCTTCAGGCGTTCGCTGGCGGTGACCATGCCGTTGGCGTCAATCTGATTGACCCAGAAGTCGGCGTCGACGTCAGTGAAACGCCCCAGTTTCAGGTTCAACGTGCCCTCGATCGGGAATTGGCCGAACTGTTCCTTGCCTTCGCTGATCGCGATTTTGCTGGCTTCTTCACCCAGGTTCTGTTGCCAGGCCTTGTGCAGCAACACCGTGTACTCGTTGCTGGCAGTGAGTTTTTCCACTTCGGCATTCAGGCTTGGCGTGCGAAAGCTGTCGGGGCTGATGCGTTGGGCACCGGCAGCCCAGTCTTCTGGCGCGGCTCGGCTGACGATGGCAGGCACGGCGTTTTGCCGTACCAGAATCATTTCAACCTGATACAGATCAGCGGCAAACGCGGTCGAGGCGAGCAGCGACATCAACAACGTCATCAGCAAGGTCAGTGAGCGAAACAGGCGCATGCGGCGTCCTTCAAGCAGTGGTCGGAATGAGGCGCTCGAATAGCGCCTCTACAGTATTAAAGCGTTCTTCGGGGCGCTCCATCGGCACGAGGAACTTGAACATCGTGGCGCCTTCGAATTTGTAGCGTTTGGGCTGGCTCTGGATCAGTTTGATCAGTGTCAGCGGGTCGACCGGGGTCTGTGCCGCGAATTCGATCCGACCGCCTTGCGGGCCGCCGTCGACTTTCTTGATGCCCAGCTGTTCGGCTTGCAATTTCAGCGCCGTGATCCGCACCAGGTTCTTGGTCGGTTCCGGCAACAGGCCGAAGCGGTCGATCATCTCCACTTGCAGGTCCTTGAGGCCTTCCTCATCGGTGGCCGAGGCAATGCGTTTGTAGAGAATCAGTCGAGCATGAACGTCCGGCAGGTAGTCTTCAGGAATCAACGCCGGTACACGCAGATTGACTTCCGGACCGCCGCCCAGCGGTTGATCGAGGTTCGGCTGTTCGCCCTTGCGGATCGACTTCACCGCACGCTCGAGCATTTCCATGTACAGCGTGAAACCCACGGCCTGGATCTGCCCGCTCTGGCCGTCGCCCAGCAGTTCGCCGGCGCCACGGATTTCCAGGTCGTTGGTGGCGAGCACGAAGCCCGCGCCGAGGTCCTGGGTGTTGGCGATCGCTTCCAGACGCTTTTCCGCGTCGGGAGTGATTTGCTGGCGTGGCGGTGTCAGCAGGTAAGCATACGCCTGGTGGTGACTGCGACCTACCCGGCCACGCAACTGGTGCAACTGGGCCAGGCCGAACTTGTCGGCGCGTTCGATGATGATGGTGTTGGCGCTCGGCACGTCGATGCCGGTCTCGATGATGGTCGAGGCGATCAGCACATTGAAGCGCTTGTGATAGAAGTCGCTCATCACCTGTTCGAGTTCACGTTCGCGCATCTGCCCGTGGCCGATGCCGATCCGCGCTTCCGGCACCAGTTCGGCGAGGTCGGCGGCGCATTTCTCGATGGTCTTCACATCGTTATGCAGGTAGTAGACCTGGCCGCCACGTAGCAACTCACGCAGCAGGGCCTCTTTGACCGTGCTCTTGTTCTGCTCCATGACGAAGGTACGCACCGACAAGCGACGGGCCGGCGGTGTGGCGATGATCGACAGGTCGCGCATGCCCGACACCGCCATGTTCAGCGTCCGCGGAATCGGCGTTGCGGTCAGTGTCAGGATGTCGACTTCACTGCGCAGTGCCTTGAGCTGTTCTTTCTGACGGACACCGAAACGGTGCTCTTCGTCGATGATCACCAGCCCCAGGTTTTTGATTTTTACGTCATCTTGCAGCAGCTTGTGTGTGCCGATAACGATGTCGATCTTGCCTTCGGCCAGATCCGCAACCGCGGCGTTCACTTCCTTGGCCGATTTGAAACGGCTCATCACTTCCACCGTCACCGGCCAGTCGGCAAAGCGGTCGCGGAAGCTGTTGTAGTGTTGCTGGGCGAGCAGGGTGGTCGGCACCAGAATCGCCACCTGACGACCGCCGTGCACCGCGATGAACGCCGCGCGCATGGCCACTTCGGTCTTGCCGAAACCGACGTCGCCGCAGACCAGCCGATCCATCGGTTTGGGCGCGAGCATGTCTTCGCGCACAGCTTCGATGGTGGTTTGCTGGTCCGGGGTTTCTTCGAACGGGAAACCGGCGCTGAAGGTCGCGTAATCGGCTTTCGGGTCGGCGAAGGCATAACCCTCGCGAGCGGCGCGGCGGGCATAGATGTCGAGCAACTCGGCGGCCACGTCGCGCACCTGTTCGGCGGCCTTGCGCTTGGCTTTCTGCCAGGTCTCGGAGCCAAGGCGGTGCAGCGGGGCCAAGGCATCGTCACTGCCGGTGTAGCGGGCGATCAGGTGCAGGTTGGCCACCGGCACGTACAGCTTGGCGCCTTCGGCGTACTCGAGGGTCAGGAACTCGGCGGCCTGGTTGTCGATTTCCAGGATCGTCAGCCCCAGATAGCGGCCGACACCATGATCGATGTGCACCACCGGCGCACCTTCGCGCAGCTCGGTGAGGTTTTTGATCACCGCATCGTTGTTCGCGTCGGCGCGTTTTTCGCGGCGACGGCGCTGCATTACGCGCTGACCGAACAATGGGCTTTCGGCAACCAGTGCCAGCGCTGGGTCGTCCAGCAACAGGCCTTCGTCGAGCGGTGCAATGGTGATCGCCAGGCGCTCTTTGCTGGCGACAAAGTCTGGCCAGCTGTCGACGGTTTTCGGTCGCAGCTTCAAGCGTTCGAGCAATTCCAGCAGCACTTCGCGACGGCCCGCGGACTCGGCGGTAAACAGCACGCGGCCGGGGAATTCGTCGAGGAAACTGGCCAGCGCCGCCAACGGCTGAGTGGCCTTGGCTTCGATGGCCAGGTTCGGCAGCGCCTGAGCCGGGAAGCGCTCGCGGCCGACACCGTTTTCGACGTCTTGTTGACTGGCCACCACACGGGGCCAGCTCTTCAGGCGCGCAAAGCAGTCTTCCACCGGCAGGAACAACTCGGCCGGTGGCAGTAAAGGACGGGACGGATCGACGCGGCGCTCTTCATAGCGGTTGCGCACATCGTTCCAGAAATTTTCCGCAGCCTGTTCGATGCCCGGCAGGGAAAACACTTGCGTGTCCTGGGGCAGGTAATCGAACAGAGTGGAGGTTTCCTCGAAGAACAGTGGCAGGTAGTACTCGATGCCCGCCGGCGTAATCCCGCTGCTCAAATCCTGGAAAATCGGGCAGCGACGGAAGTCGACATCGAAGCGCTCGCGAAACCGCGCCTTGAAGCGGGTCACGGCTTCTTTCTGCAGCGGGAATTCCTTGGCCGGTAACAGTTTGACCGAGTCGACCTTGTCGATGGAACGCTGGTTTTCCGGGTCGAAAGTGCGCAGGGTTTCGATTTCGTCGTCGAACAGGTCGATGCGATAAGGCAACTTGCTGCCCATCGGGAACAGGTCGATCAGCGAGCCACGCACAGTAAATTCGCCATGCTCGTACACGGTATCGACGTATCGATATCCGGTGGCTTCAAGCCGGGTGCGCATCTGCTCGACATCGAGTTTCTGGCCGACATCCAGCACCAGGCTGCTGCCGAGCAGGAATTTGGTCGGCGCCAGACGGTGCAGGGCAGTGGTGATCGGCACCACCAGAACGCCATGCGCCAGCTCCGGCAACCGATACAGGCTGGCGATACGCTGCGAGATGATGTCCTGGTGTGGCGAGAACAGGTCGTAGGGCAGGGTTTCCCAGTCGGGGAAGTGCAGAACAGGCAAATCCGGGGCGAAGAAACTCAGCTCCTGTTCCAGCCGTTCGGCACTCTGGCTGTCGGCGGTCAGTAGCAAGGTAAAGCGCTTGGCAGCGCTGGCGGCCTCGGCGATGGCCAGGCTCAGGGCGGCACCGGGCAGGTTGCCCCAGTGCTGTTTACCTGCCGCGGCAGGGAGAAGCGGTAGACGCAGAACGGGCACGGAAGGTTGAGCTCCAAGCGTTGCGACAAAGTCGGTAATTGTAACGGTCTCGGGTGCCGGCTGTCAGTTGCAGACTGTGTCTATATACACAGGGTGAGCAAAATGTAGTGGTAATGACAAAAACTGGCGATTTAATACTGGAAATGTAGTGCTAAAACCGCTCGGTGTTACGGATGGTTACGGACACTGTGGCGTTATCGTCGAAAAATTGACTCTGCTGAAAGCCCCGTATTTACTGGGCTGGCGCGGGGCGTGATTTTTTTGAACGGAATTTTGTTACCGCTCGTGCGACAGGCGCGCATTGCTACGGGAGGCACTCGGCGGCATAATGTAGCCCCTTTTTTCTGCCCCTACATGTGGAAGGTTCCCGTGACTCAGAAGCCCGACCAGTGTCTTGGTGAATGGATCGACCGTGAAGCACTCGCAGAAGCGATGATTCCGCTTATCGGTCAGCTCTACCGCAATAACAACGTGGTGAGCTCGATCTATGGCCGCAGTCTGATCAACCAGTCTGTCATCGCGATTCTCAAAGCTCACCGCTTTGCTCGCCATCGCCAGTCCGATGACAGCGAATTGTCCGTCCACGAAACATTCCCGCTGCTCAAGGCAATGAGCGAGCTCAAGCTCGGCGCTGCTTCGGTAGATCTGGGCAAGTTGGCCGTCAAGTTCAAGGCCGAAGGCAATGGCCGTACCGCCGAAGCGTTCGTCCGTGACGAACTGGCTGATGTGGTCGGCAAGCAGAATGGTTCCGGCCGTACCGGAACCGACGTTGTCCTGTACGGCTTCGGTCGTATCGGTCGTCTGCTGGCGCGCATCCTGATCGAGAAAACCGGTGGTGGCGACGGCCTGCGTCTGCGCGCCATCGTTGTCCGCAAGGGCGCCGAGAACGATCTGGTCAAGCGTGCCAGCCTGCTGCGTCGCGACTCGGTGCACGGCTCGTTCAACGGCACCATCACCATTGATGAGGCCAACAACACCATCACCGCCAACGGCAACCTGATCCAGGTTATCTACGCGAAGAACCCGACTGAAGTGGACTACACCCAGTACGGCATCAAAAACGCGCTGCTGGTGGACAACACCGGTGTATGGCGTGACGCCGACGGCCTGGGCCAGCACCTGGCCTGCCCGGGTATCGACCGCGTTGTTCTGACCGCGCCTGGCAAAGGCAAGCTGAAGAACATCGTTCACGGTATCAACCACGGTGAAATCACCGCTGACGACAAGATCGTTTCTGCCGCTTCCTGCACCACCAACGCCATCGTGCCGGTGCTGAAAGCTGTCAACGACAAGTTCGGCATCGTCAACGGTCACGTTGAAACGGTTCACTCGTACACCAACGACCAGAACCTGATCGACAACTTCCACAAAGGCAATCGTCGTGGCCGTAGCGCCGCGTTGAACATGGTGATCACCGAGACCGGTGCTGCCACTGCTGCCGCCAAGGCGCTGCCTGAACTGGCCGGCAAGCTGACCGGTAACGCGATTCGCGTTCCGACGCCAAACGTGTCGATGGCCATTCTCAACCTGAACCTTGAGAAAGCCACCACCCGTGAAGAGATGAACGAGTACCTGCGCTACATGGCGCTGCACTCCGATCTGCATAAGCAAATCGACTTCGTCAACTCGCAGGAAGTGGTTTCCACCGACTTCGTGGGCTCGCGCCACGCAGGCGTAGTGGACGCTGAAGCGACCATCTGCAACGACAACCGCGTTGTTCTGTACGTCTGGTACGACAACGAATTCGGTTACAGCTGCCAGGTAGTTCGCGTGATGGAAGACATGGCCGGTGTAAACCCGCCAGCATTCCCGCGCTAAGCCTTAGCCGCACATGAAAACGCCCCGACTTCGGTCGGGGCGTTTTTTTTGTGCGGGGCGCAATCTGCCGGGAGAAAGTGCTGGCAGCCGGTTAGCCGCAAGCCTTCATGTCTACGGGGCCGACAAACTCGTTGCCGCGGCCCATCACGCACGCCACGCTCTGGTTGCGCTGACGTTCCCATGCCTGAACCGGGTAGGTCTTGTTCCAGGCTTCGTACAATTGCCGATCCTGTTTCGACAGGCGTAAGCCGTACTGCTTGCTCATGTAGAAATAGGTTCGGGCGATCATGCCGCGAATGGAAGGGCGGGGCATGACCTTCTTCGCCTTGAAGTCGATCTGAGTCAGGCACGAGCCATATTGACCCGATTGCACGGGTAGCCAGCCGAAACTGAAATTGCTCCGATCGCCATTTACCTCGCCGATGCTGGGTACCAGATTGTGCAGGTCGGCCTCAGCTTTTTGATAGGTCGGATCGTAGCGCGTGCAGTTCTTGCGACCTCCTTGTTGCCAGCATTGACGCTGATGGCCGATCTGCCAGGCCGGGACAATGTGTTCCCACTCGATGCGCGAGGCGCGCTTGGCGTTTTTGCGTGGCACATAACCACAGGCGGCGAGGTTCACGCGGTCGCCCGTGTATTTGCAGCCGCAATAGAACTCGGTGGATTGCGGAGCGTACAACTTCCAGGCGACTTTCTTGGCTTCGTTGAAGGTGCGTGGGGCGCCAGCCTGGGCGCCAAGGGTGATGAGCAGAAACAGCAAAGCAAGCCAGCGGACGCTCATTGACTCAATCTTCCTTCGGCACAACCCAGAAAATCTGCACGCCGCCATCGTCGCGATGGGCGAGGGTGACGTTGTCGTTCTCGTCGATTTCTTCGAGCAAACGCTCCCACTCATCCACGGGTTCGTCCGGAAGACGGAAGATCAGTGCAGCTTTGGCTTTCTGGGCGGTGGGGGAATTGATGATTTTCTGAATGCGCATACCCAGGCGTTCGTAAGCGTCAGGAGAGGCGGAGGTAGTGGCCACGGAGTTATCCTTATTAAGCTGTACGTGCATACAGTATTTAACTGTAGGCATTTTCGCAACTGCTTAAAATTCAAGAAAATCCTCTGACAGTGGTTTTTTCCGTTTGGTGTAGGGCGAAGGGAGATTTTTTATCGGAAAGAGGTCGTGAACCACTCGCCAGGACTGGCGAGTGGTGACAGCGGTGCCCGACCGCGAACGGGTCGGGCGAGGGTGAATCAGTATTCCCAGAACATCCGTTGCAGCTCTTTGCTGTCGTTGGTCTTGGTCAGCGCGACCATGGCCAGGATGCGGGCTTTTTGCGGGTTCAGGTCGTGAGCAACAACCCAGTCGTACTTGTCGTCAGGCTGTTCAGCGTTACGCAGCACGAAACCGCCGGCATTGACGTGAGAAGAGCGAATGATTTGTACGCCGTCTTTGCGCAAGGCCTGCAGGGCGGGAACCACGCGGGACGATACCGAGCCATTGCCGGTGCCGGCGTGGATGATGGCTTTGGCGCCCGACTGCGCAAGGGCTTTGTAGGCGGTGTCGCTGACGTTGCCATAGGAGTAGGCAATTTCGACGTCAGGCAGACTCTTGATGGTTTTGATGTCGAATTCCGAGTCCATGGTGTGACGCTTGGCCGGCAGGCGGAACCAGTAGGATTTGCCTTCGACCACCATGCCCAACGGGCCCCAGGCACTTTTGAACGCCTCGGTCTTGATGTTGATCATTTTGCTGACATCGCGACCCGACTGGATTTCATCGTTCATGGTCACCAACACGCCTTTGCCGCGCGCGTCTTTGCTGCTGGCCACGGCGACGGCGTTGTACAGGTTCAGCATGCCGTCGGCCGACATGGCGGTGCCAGGGCGCATGGAGCCGACGACGATAATCGGCTTGTCGGTTTTCTCCACCAGGTTCAGGAAGTAAGCAGTTTCTTCCAGGGTGTCGGTGCCGTGGGTGATGACAATGCCATCGACGTCTTTGCTGTCGGCCAGTTCAGCCACGCGACGTCCCAGTTGCAGCAGGTTGTCGTTGGTGATGCTTTCGGATGCGATCTGCATGACTTGTTCGCCGCGAACGTTGGCCAATTGGCTCAGTTCCGGAACTCCTGCGATCAATTGTTCGATGCCGACTTTCGCCGCTTGGTAGGTGGCGCTGTTGGCGGCGCTGGCGCCCGCGCCGGCAATGGTGCCGCCGGTGGCCAGGATCACCACGTTCGCCAGTTTCTGTTGGGTTTCGATTTCTTTTGCCTGAAGGGCTGTAGGCAGAAGCATAAGCAGGGCCAAGGCGCCCGGAATAAAAGTGTTGAAGGCAGATTTCATTATTGTTTTCTCTAGTAGTGAGGCGGTGCAGATGCAAGTTCATCTAGAAGCGCCCCAAGCAGATCTGAACGCCGGGGGTGTAGAGGAAGAGCAGGATCTGTACCAGTCGGACGCTGGAGAAGGTGATCTTTTAACCTGATGATTTTTATCAATATTGTTGCCGTGGCTGGCGATACTTCGCGCCTGGCTGTCCGGGTTTCCGAATATGTTCAGCTTTTATGTTCGGCTCACCGACCTTCATTGAGAAGGTCGCCTTGCAAAATCGAAAATCGGTGCTAAAGAAAACCCCGCACAGGTCGATGCTCCTTTAAAGGATCTATTTTTTCAGGAGTTCACATGTCGTTTACTGTCGGTTTTGCAAATGCAGGCGCAATCACTATCGGGGGTAAATCCCCGGCGACCATCAACGACTTGAGTGAAGCAGCATCCGACGCCTCGGCCCAGGCGCTGGGCGAAGAGCAGGGCGACGATAAGCAGGTCAGAACCGCTGGCGGCGCGGCGGCTCAGAGCGAAAGCAAATCCGAGAAAACCAGCAGTCAGAGTATTGCGGTGCAGGTATTGCTCAAGCGCATGCAGGAACTGCAGCAGCAACTGCGCGAACAGCAACAGCAACTGGCGGCCGCTCAGGCGGCGAATTATTCGACCCCGGAAGCCAAGGCCAGCGCAGTCATGACAATCCAGGGGCAAATCGCCAGTACCAGCGCTGCGCTGGCGCAAGTGACCGGCAATCTGGTCAAGGAGCTGGCCAAGGATTCCAGCGGCGGCGGTCTGGTCAACACCACGGCGTGAGGCAAAACGGGGTTGGCTTTTGCCAACCGAGACATGGAACGGGGCGTTGACAAATCTCGGCAGGGTTCGCATAGTTCGGTCTACGCAAACGTTTGCGCGGTCGCCGTCGATGGGTTGATCCATTGATGATCCAGCGCAAGCGTTGCTAAGAATAATCATAAGATCGGAGTGAACCCATGAAGCTGCCATTCGCTGGACGTCTTCTCGCTGTCGCTATGCTGGCTGCCGCATCCGCCGCGTTGCCTGTCTCTTCGGCATTCGCCGCAACCCCTGAAAAACCTAAAGTCGCGCTGGTCATGAAATCCCTGGCCAACGAGTTCTTCCTGACCATGGAAGACGGCGCCAAGGCCTACCAGAAAGACCACTCCGGCGACTTCGAGCTGATCTCCAACGGCATCAAGGACGAAACGGACACGGCCGGCCAGACGCGCATCGTCGAGCAAATGATCCTGTCCAAGGTCAACGCACTGGTTATCGCTCCGGCAGACTCCAAGGCCATGGTCCCGGTCATCAAGAAAGCAGTCGATGCCGGCATCACCGTGATCAACATCGATAATCAGCTGGATCCGGCTGTCGTCAAAAGCAAAAACATCACCGTTCCATTCGTAGGCCCGGACAACCGCAAAGGTGCGCGCCTGGTGGGTGAATACCTGGCCAAGCAACTGAAGGCCGGTGACGAAGTCGGCATCATCGAAGGCGTTTCCACCACCACCAACGCCCAGCAGCGCACGGCCGGCTTCAAGGATGCGATGGAAGCGGCGCAGATCAAAGTCGTGTCCCTGCAGTCCGGCGATTGGGAAATCGACAAGGGCGGCAAAGTGGCCTCGTCGATGCTCAGCGAATACCCGAACATCAAGGCCCTGCTTGCCGGCAACGACAGCATGGCGGTCGGCGCGGTCTCTGCCGTACGTGCCGCCGGCAAGGCCGGCAAGGTGCAAGTGGTCGGTTACGACAACATCAATGCGATCAAGCCAATGCTCAAGGATGGCCGTGTCCTGGCCACCGCCGACCAGTTTGCTGCCCGGCAAGCAGTGTTCGGCATCGAGACCGCGCTGAAAATCATCAAGGGCGAGAAAGTCGATAGCGGCGCCAACGGCGTCATCGAAACTCCGGTAGAGCTGGTTACCAAGTAGTCTTTCTGGCGACACAACGGTGCTCGCCTCCAGGGGCGAGCGCATGGAGAGTTTTTATGTCAGTTTCCGCCCCGAACGCTGTCCTCTCGGTCAGCGGTATCGGTAAGACCTACGCTCAACCTGTCCTGACCGGCATCGACCTGACGCTGATGCGCGGCGAAGTGCTGGCGCTGACCGGCGAGAATGGTGCCGGCAAAAGTACGCTGTCGAAAATCATTGGCGGGCTGGTCACTCCGACCACCGGCCAGATGCGATTCCAGGGTCAGGATTACTGTCCCGGCAGCCGCAGCCAGGCCGAAAAGCTGGGCGTACGCATGGTCATGCAAGAACTCAATCTGTTGCCGACATTGTCGGTGGCGGAAAACCTGTTCCTCGACAACCTGCCCAGCCTCGGTGGCTGGATCAGTCGCAAGCAACTGCGCAGGGCGGCGATCGAGGCCATGGCTCAGGTCGGCCTCGATGCCATCGATCCGGACACCCTGGTCGGTGAGCTGGGTATCGGTCACCAGCAAATGGTGGAAATCGCCCGCAACCTGATCGGCGATTGCCATGTGCTGATCCTCGACGAGCCGACCGCGATGCTGACGGCCCGTGAAGTCGAAATGCTGTTCGAGCAGATCACTCGTCTGCAGGCGCGCGGCGTGTCGATCATCTACATTTCCCACCGTCTCGAAGAACTGGCACGGGTGGCCCAGCGCATCGCGGTATTGCGCGACGGCAACCTGGTGTGCGTCGAGCCGATGGCCAATTACAACAGCGAGCAACTGGTCACCCTGATGGTCGGACGTGAGCTGGGCGAGCACATCGACATGGGCCCGCGCAATATCGGTGCTCCGGCCTTGACGGTCAAAGGGCTGACTCGCTCCGACAAGGTTCGCGATGTGTCTTTCGAAGTGCGCGCCGGCGAGATCTTCGGGATCTCCGGTTTGATCGGGGCAGGGCGCACCGAATTGCTGCGCCTGATCTTCGGTGCCGATACAGCCGACAGCGGCACCGTCGCGCTGGGTTCGCCGGCTCAGGTGGTGGATATTCGTTCGCCAGCCGACGCGGTCGGTCATGGCATCGCGCTGATCACCGAAGATCGCAAGGGCGAGGGCCTGCTGCTGACGCAATCGATCAGCGCCAATATTGCCCTGGGCAATATGCCGGTGATTTCCAGCGGCGGCTTCGTCAACAACGGTGACGAGATGTCGCTGGCCCAGCGTCAGATCGATGCCATGCGCATTCGCAGTTCCAGTCCGACGCAATTGGTCTCGGAATTGTCCGGCGGCAATCAGCAGAAAGTGGTGATCGGCCGTTGGCTCGAACGCGACTGCACGGTGATGCTGTTCGACGAGCCGACCCGAGGCATCGACGTCGGCGCCAAGTTCGACATCTATACATTGCTCGGTGAGTTGACCCGTCAGGGCAAAGCACTGGTGGTGGTGTCCAGCGACCTGCGCGAACTGATGCTGATCTGTGACCGCATTGGCGTGCTGTCGGCAGGGCGTCTGATCGACACCTTCGAGCGTGACAGCTGGACCCAGGATGATTTGCTTGCCGCCGCGTTCGCCGGCTACCAAAAACGTGATGCGTTGCTCAACGAAGCAGCGCCTAGGGATCTTCCATGAATACTGCAACTCTGGTCGGCAAACGTAGTGGCAATTTTTACGGCCTCGGCACTTACCTGGGCCTGGCCGGTGCCTTGCTGGCGATGGTCGCGCTGTTCTCTGTGTTGAGCAGCCATTTCCTGTCTTACGACACCTTCAGCACCCTGGCCAACCAGATTCCCGATCTGATGGTGCTGGCGGTCGGCATGACCTTCGTATTGATTATCGGCGGAATCGATTTGTCGGTGGGTTCGGTGCTGGCGCTGGCGGCGTCGACAGTCAGCGTGGCGATTCTCGGCTGGGGCTGGAGCGTGCTGCCGGCGGCGTTGCTGGGAATGGGTGCCGCGGCACTGGCGGGCACCATCACCGGTTCGATTACCGTGGCCTGGCGGATTCCGTCGTTCATCGTGTCCCTCGGTGTGCTGGAAATGGCGCGGGGCCTGGCATACCAGATGACCGGTTCGCGCACCGCTTATATCGGTGATGCCTTCGCCTGGCTGTCCAATCCGATCGCGTTCGGCATCTCGCCGTCGTTCATCATTGCCTTGCTGATTATCTTCATCGCCCAGGCTGTGCTGACGCGTACGGTGTTCGGTCGTTACCTGATCGGCATCGGCACCAATGAAGAAGCGGTACGTCTGGCGGGGATCAATCCGAAGCCCTACAAGATCCTGGTATTCAGCCTGATGGGGCTGCTGGCCGGTATCGCTGCGCTGTTTCAGATTTCTCGCCTGGAAGCGGCGGACCCGAATGCCGGCTCCGGTCTGGAACTGCAAGTGATCGCCGCGGTGGTGATCGGCGGCACCAGCCTGATGGGCGGGCGCGGTTCGGTGATCAGCACCTTCTTCGGTGTATTGATCATCTCGGTACTGGCGGCTGGTCTGGCGCAGATTGGTGCGACCGAGCCAACCAAACGCATCATTACCGGTGCGGTTATCGTGGTGGCGGTGGTGCTCGATACCTATCGCAGTCAGCGCGCAAGCCGGCGGACCTGAGTCATGGCAACGATCAAGGATGTAGCGGCACTCGCGGGCATTTCCTACACCACGGTTTCCCATGTGGTGAACAAGACGCGGCCAGTCAGTGAGGAAGTACGGATCAAGGTAGAGGCGGCGATCAAAAGCCTCGACTACGTGCCCAGCGCTGTGGCTCGCTCGTTGAAAGCGAAAACCACCGCGACCATCGGCCTGCTGGTGCCCAACAGCCTCAACCCGTACTTCGCCGAGCTGGCCCGTGGCATCGAGGATTACTGCGAGCGCAATGGCTACTGCGTCATTCTCTGCAACTCCGACGACAACCCGGACAAACAGCGCAGCTACCTTCGCGTGCTACTGGAAAAACGTATCGACGGGTTAATCGTTGCGTCTGCCGGCGGGGATAGCAGCCTGGCTGAAGGCCTGACGGGCGTGCGTACGCCGATGGTGATCATCGACCGTGACCTGGAAGGCGTCGATGCGGACCTGGTGCGCATCGATCACGAATACGGCGCCTATCTGGCGACCCGGCACTTACTGGAGTTGGGGCATCGGGACATCGCCACGATTGGCGGCCCGGCGAGTACCAGCGTGGCGCAGATGCGTCTGGCCGGCTATTGCCGGGCGCTGAAAGAGGCGGGCGTCGAGGTGCCGCGTGAGCGCATGCTGGAAAGCGACTTCACCAGCACCGGCGGTTACAACGCCGCCGCAATCCTGCTGGAAAAGAACCCGCCCAGCGCGATCTTCGCCGGCAACGACATGATCGGCATCGGTGTGTTGCGCGCCGCTGCCGAACGCAATATTCGGGTGCCCACCGAGCTATCGGTGATCGGCTTCGACGATATCCAGATGAGCCGTTACGTCTATCCGGCGTTGACCACCGTGGGCCAGTCAATCCTGCAACTTGGCGAGATGGCGGCCGAGGTGTTGCTGCGTCGGATCGCCGCGCCGGATCTGGCGACCGATCAGCGCATCGTGACGCCCAGTATTGTCCTGCGGGAATCGACCGCGCCGCTGGCCGGTGTGTTTGCCCAATATCGCTGAGCCGAAAGCACCGCTAAACAAAAAAAGCACCGCTGAAATCGAATTGATGAGTAAAGATGTATGCCAGCAAAAGTAGTGGTAATAGGCAGCCTGAACATGGACCTGGTGACTCGGGCGCCACGGCTGCCCCGTGGTGGTGAAACGCTGATCGGCGAGTCATTTGCCACGGTTTCCGGCGGCAAGGGTGCGAACCAGGCCGTGGCCGCGGCGCGGCTGGGAGCGCAGGTGTCGATGGTCGGTTGTGTCGGCAGCGATGCTTATGGCGAAGCGCTGCGCGGAGCGCTATTGGCCGAGCGGATCGATTGCCAGGCCGTCAGTACGGTCGAGGATTCCAGCGGCGTGGCGTTGATCGTGGTCGATGACAACAGTCAGAACGCGATCGTGATTGTTGCCGGTGCCAACGGCGCGCTGACCCCTGAGGTGATCGACCGTTTCGACAACGTATTGCAGAAGGCGGATGTCATCATCTGCCAGCTGGAAGTGCCGGATGCCACGGTCGGCCATGCTTTGAAACGCGGTCGTGAGCTGGGCAAGACCGTGATCCTCAATCCGGCGCCGGCCAGTCGCCCGCTGCCGGCGGATTGGTATGCGGCCATCGATTACCTGATCCCCAACGAAAGCGAAGCGTCGGCCTTGAGCGGTTTGCCGGTGGATTCCCTGAGCACTGCCGAAGCCGCCGCGACCCGCTTGATCGCCATGGGCGCCGGTAAGGTGATCATCACCCTTGGCGCTCAGGGATCGCTGTTCGCCAATGGCATCACCTTCGAGCATTTCCCGGCACCGAAAGTGAAAGCAGTCGATACCACCGCGGCCGGCGACACGTTTGTCGGTGGTTTCGCAGCGGCCCTGGCGGCCGGCAAAAGCGAGGCCGAGGCGATCCGTTTCGGTCAGGTCGCCGCTGCGCTGTCGGTCACCCGGGCTGGCGCGCAACCTTCGATTCCTACCTTGTCCGACGTACAGGCGTTTAAAGCACCATGAAAAAGACACCTTTGCTCAACGTCGCGTTGTCGCGGCTGATCGCATCCCTGGGTCATGGCGACACCGTTGTGATCGGCGATGCCGGCTTGCCAGTACCGCCCGGCGTCGAGTTGATTGACCTGGCCTTGACCCATGGCATTCCGGATTTCATCAGTACCTTGAAGGTCGTGCTCAGCGAAATGCAGGTCGAAAGCCATGTACTGGCCCATGAGATTCTGGACAAAAAGCCATCGGCCTTGAGCGCGCTGGATGAACTGAATGCCGACGGCGCGCTGGGCCGTCGCGAACTGCTCAGCCATGACCAATTCAAGGCGCTCAGCCGACAGGCACGGGCGATTGTTCGTACAGGCGAATGTCAGCCGTACTGCAACATCATTTTAGTGGCTGGCGTAACGTTCTAACTTTCCGTTCTTCCCACGCACAAGGAGTGCGCTATGCCTCGCTATGCTCAGAAGCTGCATCACCTGCTTCGGAGTCTGCTGCTTTTGTCCCTGATTACCGCAACAAGCGCCTACGCGGCGGAAAAGATCGACTTGATCATCGACACCGATCCAGGTGCCGACGACGTGGTCGCCTTGCTGTTTGCCCTGGCCTCGCCGGAAGAGTTGAACATTCGTGCGCTGACCACCGTCGCTGGCAACGTGCGTCTGGACAAGACCTCGCGTAATGCGCGTCTGGCCCGTGAATGGGCAGGGCGTGAGGAGGTGCCGGTGTACGCGGGGGCGCCGAAACCGCTGATGCGCACGCCGATCTATGCCGAAAACATCCACGGCAAGGAAGGTCTGTCCGGTGTCACCGTGCATGAGCCGAAGAAAGGCCTGGCCGAAGGCAATGCAGTCAACTACCTGATCGATACCCTGAAGGCCGCCAAACCCCATAGCATCACCATCGCCTTGCTCGGCCCGCAGACCAACCTGGCCTTGGCGCTGATCCAGGAGCCTGAAATCGTTGAGGGCATCAAGGAAGTGGTGATCATGGGCGGTGCGCACTTCAATGGTGGCAACATCACCCCGGTGGCCGAGTTCAATCTGTTCGCTGACCCGCAGGCGGCGGAGGTGGTGCTGAAGAGTGGCGTCAAGCTGACGTATCTGCCGCTGGACGTGACCCACAAGATCCTCACCAGTGAAGCGCGCCTGAAGCAGATCGCCGCATTGGACAACAATGCCAGCAAGCTGGTGGGCGATATTCTCAACGAATACGTCAAAGGTGACATGGAGCACTACGGCATTCCGGGTGGCCCGGTGCATGACGCCACGGTCATCGCTTACCTGCTCAAGCCGGAACTGTTTACCGGTCGCTCGGTAAACGTGGTGGTCGACAGTCGCGAAGGGCCGACCTTCGGTCAGACCGTTGTCGACTGGTATGACGGCCTGAAGGCACCGAAGAATGCCTTCTGGGTTGAAAATGGCGACGCCCAGGGCTTCTTCGATCTGCTGACCCAGCGCCTGGCTCGCTTGAAGTAATCCATAGGCCTGCAGGTGACAGCCTGCGGGGTTTTCCGCTACTCGGTATCCGTTGCGCTCATGCCCTTATAGTCGTCGGAGTACTTCTCGAGAACCTGGGTTATGAAGGTCTGGGCGGCCTGTGTCCCCAATTCCTTGACCAGCAAATCGATACCAATGATTGCCAGCTCTTCCGGACTGCCCGGGCTGTAAGAGCTGTGGCCCTGTGGCCACTTGATTGTGATATTGGCGTCGATGCTTACGGTGGTCATGATGGCGCTCGTGAAGTCGGGAAAGTCTGAGTGTCGAGTTAACCATTTTGCAGGACGTTTGGCACTCCGACTTAGGCATCAGGAGAGGGCTATGCGACACTTGGTCTTTGACGAATTTTCAAGGATTGTGCTGTGCAGATCGATTTGAACACTCCTGACGGCTTGACCCTCGAAGCAGTGCGTCAGCTACTGGCCTCTGCCAGCGACGATGAGCACACTCAGTTGCGAGTCACCAAGGGCGGCATCGCTTACATTTCGTCGGGTGTCGTGGGTGGTACTGATATCGACGGGCTGCGGTTTCGCCTGGAAACATGGGCCAAGGGCTCGGGTTATGTCGGACGGGTCGCAGCCAGCGATGAGGTGTGGGTCATGCAGATCTTCAACGCGCTGAAAGACAACTGGCCGAATCCGCCGTACGACTACATCGACGTCTATTGAAGGCTGTTCATATTCAGTGACGATTGCGGGATGAACGCCAGGGCGATGCTCAGGCAAACTCGCCACTTGTCCAGATCGAGGGCAGGGCGATAGCGCCCGCCTTGAAACCAAACACCAAAATGGCGGTCGCACGATCTCTGCTTAATTTTTGAAAGAAAGGAGGCTTCATGCCTTGGAAGCTCGCATCATTGGGTACGTTGTTGGCCGCCACTCTGCTGGCCGGTTGCAGCAGTACGTCCACCGAGTCGGCAAAGGACCCTGTGGCGACCGATACCGGCCACAGCCGTTGTGAAGCAAAGGCTGCCGAATTCACCATTGGCAAAAAGGCTTCGCCCGAATTGCTGGAGCAGGCGCGTACCCGTGCAGGCGCGCAGAATGCCCGGTTTCTCAAGCCTGATGACATGGTGACTCTGGAGTACCGCTCCGATCGCCTGAACCTGAGCACCGACAGCAATCTGGTGGTCACCCGCGTCAACTGCGGCTGATTGTTTTTGTTTCACCCATAAAAAACCCCGTCACATGGACGGGGTTTTTTTAGTGCGCCAGAAAATTACTCTGGGCGAACTTGTGCAGCTTGCATACCCTTTTGGCCTTTCTCAGCCACGAAGGAAACGGTTTGGCCTTCTTTCAGGCTTTTGAAACCGTCGCTTTCGATAGCTTTGAAGTGTACGAACAGGTCGTCACCGCCACCTTGAGGAGTGATGAAGCCGAAGCCTTTTTCATCGTTGAACCATTTAACGGTGCCGGTTTGGCGATTAGACATGGTGTATCTCCAAGAAACATATATTTTCAGTAGTACTGTGCTGCTCAGGCCAACTGGGCACACCGGAGTATCATAGTCGAAATGTTCGCTTTGGGAGCCCCCCGGACGTGCTGTTTGCCCTACAGTCGCGTTCTCTTTGTTGCTCTGTATGGCTGAAAGCCCCGTTTTAAAAGGCTTTCAGCCGAAAGTAAAGACAATAAAAAAAGCTGTAAAACCTGCATAAATCGTACGAAAAAGCTGAAATCCATCACTTTTTATCAGCGTTGGGCCGAGTCAAAAGTACTTTTTCCTCACTTTTTCGCCGGTGCATTGGCCTTGCATTTGGCGATCTCGCCCAGTGCCTTTTGTTGCAGTTCCGGGGTGGCCTTGTTGTCCATCAGCGACTGAATATCGCTGGCCGGGTAGGATTTGATCGCGTCGGCGCCACAAGCGCAGTGGGATTTTGCCGCAGCAGCGCCAATCTGAGGGGAAGCCGCCTGTGTGCACTGAGCCATGTACTTCTCGCGCTCACCCTTTGGCCAGTCGGCGTGGGCCGCCAGCGGCAGCAACAGGACGACGGGTGCGACTACTGCGAATAAACGATTCAGACGCATGCTGAGATGCTCCTTTCGGGTCAATGTCTTTTATCTGATGGGTGACACGGGGTTCAAGTTCAGCACTCTGGCACAAAAAAGCCTGATTTGCCCCAGCAGAAAACCTCAGTGCATCGATGACCGTTCATCTGTGCTAGCATGCCTGGCTCGGGTGTTTGCAGGCTCCGGATGACCTTCCGTCCCGGCAGCGGCAAATGCGCGAATAACCCTGATTTGAATCCCAGTCACTCTGGTTCGGTTTTCCGGTTGGCCGCAAGGCTCCTGCCGCTGTAAGGCAGGCGTTCGTCATTGAATGGCCTGGATCGGATCTTGTACTGGCTCATCCCAACCCACGTGACCTTTGGTAGGGGTCACCACTAGGAGAGGAGGCGCCATGCCAACTATTACTCTTCCCGACGGCAGTCAACGTTCATTCGATCACCCGGTTTCCGTAGCCGAGGTCGCCGCATCCATCGGTGCAGGCCTGGCCAAGGCCACCGTAGCCGGCAAGGTCAATGGCAAGCTGGTCGACGCCAGCGACATCATCGACAGCGATTCTTCGCTGCAAATCATTACGCCAAAGGATGAAGAGGGGCTGGAGATCATTCGCCACTCTTGCGCCCACCTGGTTGGCCACGCGGTCAAGCAGCTGTACCCGACGGCCAAGATGGTCATCGGTCCGGTCATCGAAGAAGGCTTCTATTACGATATCGCCTTCGAGCGTCCTTTCACGCCTGACGACCTGGCCGCCATCGAACAGCGCATGCAGCAGCTGATCGAGAAAGATTACGACGTGATCAAGAAAGTCACTCCGCGCGCCGAAGTGATCGAAGTGTTCAAGGCTCGCGGCGAAGACTACAAACTGCGTCTGGTCGAAGACATGCCGAACGAGCAGGCCATGGGTCTGTACTATCACGAAGAATACGTCGACATGTGCCGCGGTCCGCACGTGCCGAACACGCGCTTCCTGAAATCCTTCAAGCTGACCAAGCTGTCCGGCGCCTACTGGCGTGGCGATGCCAAGAACGAGCAATTACAGCGCGTTTACGGCACCGCATGGGCGGACAAGAAGCAGCTGGCGGCTTACATCCAGCGCATCGAAGAAGCTGAAAAGCGCGATCACCGCAAGATCGGCAAGCGTCTGGGCCTGTTCCACACCCAGGAAGAGTCGCCGGGCATGGTGTTCTGGCACCCGAACGGCTGGACGCTGTACCAGGTGCTCGAGCAGTACATGCGCAAGGTTCAGCGCGACAACGGTTACCTGGAGATCAAGACTCCACAAGTCGTTGACCGCAGCCTGTGGGAGAAATCCGGGCACTGGGCCAACTACGCCGACAACATGTTCACCACGCAGTCGGAAAACCGCGACTACGCCATCAAGCCGATGAACTGCCCGTGCCACGTGCAGGTGTTCAATCAGGGCCTGAAAAGCTACCGCGAGCTGCCGATGCGTTTGGCCGAGTTCGGTGCCTGCCACCGTAACGAGCCGTCGGGTGCACTGCACGGCATCATGCGTGTTCGCGCCTTCACTCAGGACGATGCTCACATCTTCTGTACTGAAGAGCAGATGCAGGCCGAATCCGCCGCGTTCATCAAGCTGACCATGGACGTCTATGCCGACTTCGGCTTTAAAGAAGTCGAAATGAAACTGTCCACTCGTCCGGAAAAACGCGTCGGTTCCGACGAGTTGTGGGATCGCGCCGAAGCGGCATTGGCCGCAGCCCTTGATAGTGCGGGCCTGCCGTACGATCTGCAGCCGGGCGAGGGTGCGTTCTACGGTCCGAAGATCGAGTTCTCGCTGAAAGATTGCCTCGGCCGTGTCTGGCAGTGTGGTACCCTTCAGCTCGATTTTAACCTGCCTGTCCGTCTGGGAGCCGAATACGTCTCCGAAGACAACAGTCGCAAGCACCCGGTGATGTTGCACCGGGCGATCCTGGGTTCCTTCGAGCGCTTCGTCGGAATTCTGATCGAGCACTACGAGGGTGCATTCCCCGCGTGGCTGGCGCCGACCCAGGCAGTGATTATGAATATCACTGATAAACAAGCCGATTTTGCCGCAGAGGTTGAAAAAACTCTCAACGAAAGCGGATTTCGTGCCAAGTCTGACTTGAGAAATGAAAAGATCGGCTTTAAAATCCGCGAGCATACTTTGCTCAAGGTTCCCTATCTCTTGGTTATCGGAGATCGGGAAGTCGAGATGCAGACTGTCGCTGTGCGTACTCGTGAAGGTGCTGACCTGGGCTCGATGCCCGTCGCCCAGTTCGCTGAGTTTCTCGCGCAAGCGGTTTCCCGGCGTGGTCGCCCAGATTCGGAGTAATTATTATTAAGCGTGAAATGAGACAAGATAAACGAGCTGCACCGAAAGCCCCGATCAACGAGAATATCTCGGCACGCGAGGTTCGGTTAATTGGGGCTGAAGGTGAACAGCTTGGGATTGTGTCAATTGAAGACGCGCTTCTTAAGGCTGAAGAGGCCAAACTGGATTTGGTGGAAATTTCCGCCGATGCAGTACCCCCTGTTTGCAAACTGATGGACTACGGCAAATCGATCTTCGAAAAGAAGAAGCAGATTGCCGCGGCCAAGAAAAACCAGAAGCAGATTCAGGTTAAAGAAATCAAGTTTCGTCCAGGGACGGAGGAAGGGGATTACCAGGTAAAACTGCGCAACCTGGTACGTTTCCTGAGTGACGGGGACAGGGCCAAGGTATCCTTGCGATTCCGCGGCCGTGAGATGGCCCACCAGGAGCTGGGGATGGAACTCCTCAAGCGAGTTGAAGGTGACTTGCTCGAGTACGGTTCGGTCGAACAGCATCCTAAGATGGAAGGACGCCAGCTGATCATGGTCATCGCCCCGAAAAAGAAGAAGTAATCAACAGGGCACGGCAGGCCTTCTGATTATGTTTATCAACTGAATGCGGAGTATCCGAACATGCCAAAAATGAAAACGAAAAGTGGTGCTGCTAAGCGGTTTTTGAAAACTGCTAACGGTATCAAGCACAAGCACGCTTTCAAGAGCCACATCCTGACTAAAATGTCGACCAAGCGTAAGCGTCAACTGCGCGGTAGCAGCTTGCTGCATCCGTCTGACGTGGCAAAAGTCGAGCGCATGCTGCGCCTTCGTTAATTTTAGTCAAGAATAGAGGAAGTAACTCATGGCTCGTGTAAAGCGTGGCGTCATTGCCCGTAAACGTCACAAAAAAATTCTGAAACTTGCTAAAGGCTACTACGGCGCTCGCTCGCGCGTATTCCGTGTTGCCAAGCAAGCGGTAATCAAGGCAGGCCAATACGCCTACCGTGACCGTCGTCAGAAAAAACGTCAGTTCCGCGCTCTGTGGATCGCTCGTATCAACGCTGGTGCACGTATCAACGGTCTGTCCTACAGCCGTTTCATCGCCGGCCTGAAAAAAGCGTCCATCGAGATCGACCGTAAGGTTCTGGCTGATCTGGCAGTGAACGAAAAAGCGGCGTTTGCTGCGATTGTCGAGAAAGCTAAAGCCACCTTGGCTTAAGTACCCCCGACAGTCACCCGGTCTCACCTCTGTGGGGCCAGGTGTTAAACGTCATAAATAGGGGAAGAGCCTTCAAGCTCTTCCCCTATTTTGTATCTGGAGTCTGTACATGGAAAACCTGGATGCGCTCGTCTCTCAAGCACTAGAGGCTGTGCAAAGCGCTGAAGATATCAATGCCCTGGAGCAAATCCGGGTTCACTACCTTGGCAAAAAGGGTGAATTGACTCAGGTGATGAAGACCCTGGGGAATTTGCCGGCAGAAGAGCGTCCGCAAGTCGGTGCGCTGATCAACGTTGCCAAGGAGCGTGTCACAGAGGTTCTCAATGCGCGCAAGGCGTTGTTCGAGGAGGCCGATCTTGCGGCCAAGCTCGCCGCCGAATCCATTGACGTGACCCTGCCTGGCCGCGGCCAGACCTCAGGCGGTCTGCATCCGGTTACCCGGACTCTGGAACGTATCGAGCAGTTCTTCACCCACATTGGCTACGGCATCGCCGAAGGCCCTGAGGTCGAAGACGATTACCACAACTTCGAAGCGCTCAACATCCCAGGCCATCACCCGGCCCGGTCGATGCATGACACCTTCTATTTCAATGCCAACATGTTGCTGCGCACCCATACCTCGCCGGTACAGGTCCGCACCATGGAATCGAAACAGCCGCCGATCCGCATCGTCTGCCCAGGCCGTGTGTACCGCAGCGACTCCGATATCACCCACTCGCCGATGTTCCACCAGGTCGAAGGCCTGCTGGTCGACCGCGATATCAACTTCGCCGACCTGAAAGGGACCATCGAAGAGTTCCTGCGCGTGTTCTTCGAAAAAGAACTGGCCGTGCGTTTCCGTCCTTCGTACTTCCCGTTCACCGAGCCATCCGCTGAAGTCGACATGGAATGCGTGATGTGCAGCGGTAAAGGCTGCCGTGTCTGCAAGCAGACTGGCTGGCTGGAAGTCATGGGCTGCGGCATGGTTCACCCGAACGTGCTGCGTATGTCCGGGATCGACCCGGAAGAGTTTTCGGGCTTTGCCTTCGGCATGGGCGTTGAGCGTCTGGCCATGCTGCGTTACGGCGTGAACGACTTGCGTCTGTTCTTCGACAACGACTTGCGGTTCCTCGCGCAATTTCGCTAGTCGTAACGAATTCTTAGGAGAGCAGGATGAAATTCAGTGAACAATGGCTGCGTGGCTGGGTAAGCCCGCAGGTAAATCGCGACGAGCTGGTTGCTCGTCTGTCGATGGCCGGTCTTGAGGTCGATAGCGTTACGCCGGCCGCCGGTGAGTTCAGTGGCGTGGTAGTGGGCGAGGTGCTGAGCACCGAGCAACACCCGGACGCCGACAAGCTGCGCGTTTGCCAGGTCAGCAGCGGCGCGGAGACCTTCCAGGTTGTGTGCGGTGCGCCAAACGTGCGCCCGGGCCTGAAGATCCCGTTCGCCATGATCGGTGCCGAACTGCCAGGCGATTTCAAAATCAAGAAAGCCAAGCTGCGTGGCGTTGAATCCAACGGCATGCTGTGCTCCCAGGCTGAGCTGCAAATTGGCGAAGGCAACGACGGCCTGATGGAATTGCCGGCCGATGCGCCGGTCGGTCAGGACATTCGTGAATACCTGAACCTGGAAGACGCCAGCATCGAGGTCGACCTGACCCCGAACCGCGGTGACTGCCTGTCTCTGGCCGGTCTGGCCCGCGAAGTTGGTGCGCTTTATGCTGCCCCGGTGGTGCGCCCGGCCATTGCCAGCGTTCCTGCCGTGCACGACGAAGTGCGTTCGATCGAAGTACTGGCGCCGAACGCTTGCCCGCGTTACCTGGGTCGCGTGATCCGTAACGTTGACCTGTCCAAGCCTACACCACTGTGGATGGTCGAGCGCCTGCGTCGCGCCGACGTGCGCAGCATCGACGCCGCCGTCGACATCACCAACTACGTGATGCTGGAACTGGGCCAACCGCTGCACGCATTCGATCTCGCCGAAATCAATGGCGGCATCCGCGTGCGCATGGCTGAAGATGGCGAGAAGCTGGTGCTGCTCGACGGTCAGGAAGTCAGCCTGCGTAGCGATACGCTGGTGATCGCCGACCACACCCGTGCCTTGGCTATCGCCGGCGTCATGGGGGGCGAGCACAGCGGCGTCAACACCGCGACCACCCGCGATATTTTCCTGGAAAGCGCGTTCTTCGACCAGATTGCCGTCGCTGGCAAGGCGCGTTCCTACGGCCTGCACACCGACGCTTCGCACCGCTACGAGCGTGGCGTGGACTGGAAGCTGGCCCGTGAAGCCATGGAGCGCGCTACTGGCCTGCTGCTGGACATCACCGGTGGCGAAGCCGGCCCGATCGTCGAAACCGTCAGCGAGCAGCATCTGCCGTCGATCGCACCGATCACCCTGCGTGCCCAACGCATCACCCAGATGCTGGGCATGGAAATGGATTCGGCCGAAGTCGAGCGTCTGCTCAGTGCTTTGGGCCTGTCCATTACTGCCGAAGGGGCAGGGCAGTGGCGCGTTGAAGTGCCAAGTTTCCGTTTCGATATCAGCCTGGAAGTCGACCTGATCGAAGAGCTGGCCCGTCTGTACGGTTACAACCGCCTGCCGGTTCGCTACCCGCAAGCCCGTCTGGCACCACAAGCCAAGGCTGAAGCGCGTAGCGATCTGCCTGAGCTGCGTCGTCTGCTGGTGGCCCGTGGTTATCAGGAAGCGATCACCTACAGCTTCATCGATCCGAAACAGTTCGAGTTGTTTAATCCGGGTGTCGAGCCGCTACTGCTGGCCAACCCGATTTCCAACGACATGGCTGCCATGCGTTCGTCCCTGTGGCCGGGCCTGGTCAAGGCGCTTCAGCACAACCTGAACCGCCAGCAGGATCGCGTCCGCCTGTTCGAAAGCGGTCTGCGTTTCGTTGGTCAGCTGGAAGGCCTGAAGCAAGAGCCGATGCTGGCTGGTGTGGTGTGCGGTAGCCGTCTGCCGGAAGGCTGGGCGCAAGGTCGCGATGTCGTGGATTTCTTCGACGTCAAAGCCGATGTGGAAGCGGTGCTGGGCTTCGCCGGTGCACTGGATGCGTTCACGTTTGTGCCGGGTAAACACCCTGCGTTGCACCCGGGTCAAACCGCGCGCGTCGAGCGTGATGGTCGCCTGGTCGGCTATGTCGGTGCTATCCACCCTGAATTGTCGAAAACCCTCGGTCTCGACCGTCCGGTCTTCGTTTTCGAGCTGGTTCTGGCCGAAGTGGCTTTGGGCAAAATGCCAAAATACAGCGAGTTGTCGCGCTTTCCTGAAGTGCGTCGTGACTTGGCATTGATTGCGGCCACGGACGTGCCGGCCACTGCTGTGCTGGATGTAATCCGTGAAAATGCAGGCGAATGGCTCACGGACCTCAGGCTATTTGACGTGTATCAGGGTAAAGGCATTGATCCTGATAGAAAAAGCCTTGCGGTCGGCTTGACCTGGCAGCATCCATCGCGCACTCTTAATGACGATGAGGTGAATACCGCAACGCAAAACATCCTCACCTCGCTCGAACAAAGGTTGAACGCCACGTTAAGGAAGTGACGTATGGGGGCTTTGACGAAAGCTGAGATGGCGGAACGTCTGTACGAAGAGCTGGGCCTGAACAAGCGGGAGGCCAAGGAATTGGTCGAACTGTTTTTCGAAGAAATCAGGCACGCGCTCGAAGACAACGAACAAGTCAAATTGTCCGGTTTCGGCAATTTCGACCTTCGGGACAAACGCCAGCGGCCTGGCCGCAATCCGAAAACGGGAGAAGAAATCCCGATCACGGCTCGCCGTGTGGTCACCTTTCGTCCAGGGCAGAAGTTGAAGGCCCGAGTTGAGGCTTATGCTGGAACCAAGTCATAACGACGAACTACCCGTCATCCCGGGCAAACGCTACTTCACCATTGGTGAAGTCAGCGAGCTGTGTGCGGTAAAACCACACGTGCTGCGCTACTGGGAGCAGGAGTTTCCTCAACTCAACCCCGTCAAACGCCGCGGAAACCGCCGGTATTATCAGCGCCAGGATGTGCTGATGATCCGGCAGATCCGCGCGCTTCTTTACGATCAGGGGTTCACCATCGGCGGCGCACGCTTGCGTTTGTCCGGCGATGAAGCCAAAGACGACACCACCCAATACAAACAAATGATCCGCCAGATGATCGCCGAGCTGGAAGATGTTCTGGTGGTCCTCAAGAAATAAATTCCTGCTTTTAAATACTTCCAGTTTTCAAAAGCTTGCGATATATTCTTGAGCGTTCCTCGA
Organism: Pseudomonas sp. 01L34; assembly: GCF_056400265.1. Classification (NCBI taxonomy): domain Bacteria; kingdom Pseudomonadati; phylum Pseudomonadota; class Gammaproteobacteria; order Pseudomonadales; family Pseudomonadaceae; genus Pseudomonas; species Pseudomonas sp. 01L34. The sequence continues at coordinate 12,631 of NZ_JBFTSX010000014.1, read as the reverse complement.
GATGAGGGACAGAGTCAACGCCTAGTCGGGGCGTAGCGCAGTCCGGTAGCGCACTAGCATGGGGTGCTAGGGGTCGAGTGTTCGAATCACTCCGTCCCGACCATATAATTCAAGGGGTCGCGAGATTTTATCTCGCGACCCCTTTTTATTTAAAGTCGTTTTCCCCCCACAAAACCACTGGCTCTGGCTGGAATCTCAGCGGATATCAAGGAGCTGGTTGGTGTTCTGTCGCACTATCAGCGCACCAATAGAGGCCTGCATCTGCTTTATTTAAGTCGGTGACATTGCCTATGGCGGTTTCGGCGTTCATTGAGCCGGTGATACCTCAGACTCAAGGCATTTCCGCGTTTAACATTCGTCGAATGGTTATTGATGAACTACGTTCGCTGGGCATTGATAAAGTCTATAAATGCCCTCAAAGGCGAGGGCAGATAGCGTCTACCAGGGTAATAGAGAAACGGTCCGGTAAAGCTCTGCCACCATGGTTCCAGCACCGGTTCAAGTGCCCCACTTTCCAGATAGGGCTCAAGCCAGTCCTCAAACAGGTAGACGATACCCAGCCCATCAATCGCAGCCTGAACAGTCAGGTCCACGGCGCCTCCCACCCTGACAATCAACGGCCCAGTCGGGTCCACGCTCACGGTTTCGCCATGACGTTCGTACTCCCAGAGCGGCATCGCGCCACTGGGAAATCTGCCCCGCAGGCATGCGTGTTTCAACAGATCTCGTGGGTGCTCTGGTCGACCTCTGGCATCGAGACAAGCCGGTGATGCGGCCGTCGCGAAGCGTTGAAGTCGTGGGCCGATGGGGACTGCAATCATGTCCTGCTCAAGGCGTTCATCGTAACGAATACCTGCGTCACAACCTGCCGCAAGCATGTCGACGAAGTTCTCCTCGATCGTCACTTCCAGGCTGATGTCGGGATAGGTTTGCAGGAAGGGGGTAATGATCGACGGCAGCACAAGTCTTGCGGCGCTGGCAGGAACATTCAGCTTGAGGGTGCCTGAGGGGCGGTCGCGGAAGTTGTTCACCACATCAAGAGCCGACTCGACTTCGCCCAATGCGGGCACGATGCGTTCCATCAGCATTGCGCCAGCTTCAGTCGGAGCCACGCTCCGGGTGGTGCGATTGAGCAGCCTCACACCTAGCCTGGCTTCCAGGCGTCGCACCGCGTCACGGCGCTGGGATAGCGGACGGCGAGTCCAGGGCTGATTAGTTGGAGCTTTTACTAAGCAGCCCAGTAAGCGCCAGCGAATGGCTCGCGGTCGCCGTGAGACATTACGCTGACTGACGTCTAATCCAGTGATTTGCTCATAGTGCCTATCGGGATTGCGCCATGGTCGGATAGTCCGTGTAACCGCGATCCTCACCTTGGTAGAACGTCGTCGGGTCGGCTTCGTTCAGGGCTCTATTGTGTTTGACTCGCTCTACCAAATCCGGGTTGGCCAGGAACGCGGTGCCAAACGACACCAGATCAGCATCGCCTAAGTTGAGCGCCGTTCCGGCTCGCTCTGCGTCATAGCCACCATTGGCGATGTAGGTGCCACCGAAACGACGCTTTAGTTCTCTGAAATCAAATGGCCCTGCACCGAGTTCAACCACGTGAAGGTAGGCCAACCCATAGCGACTGAGCATCTTCGCCGCGTAGTTGAAAGTTGCTTGGGGATCGCTGTCGCTCATGGAGAAATAATTGAAGATTGGCGACAGGCGAACGCCTACGCGGCTGGCCCCGAAGACCTCGATGACGGACTCGACTACTTCCTTGAGAAATCGAGCGCGATTCTCTACAGATCCGCCGTAGGTATCGGTTCGGGTATTGGTGCCATCGCGTAGGAACTGGTCGATCAAATAACCGTTTGCACCATGGATTTCAACGCCGTCGAATCCAGCACGTTTTGCGTTTTCAGCACCTTGGCGAAAATCAGCGATCACGTCAGGAACCTCATCGAGATCCAGAGCTCGTGGCAATTCGTAAGACTTCAGTCCCTCAGGCGTATAGATCTCGCCATCAGCCTTGATCGCTGAAGGTGCTACTGGCAGGGCGCTGTTGATCTGCACCAATGGATGTGAGAGCCGTCCGACATGCCAGAGTTGCAGGAATATCCGTCCACCTTCTGCATGAACAGCGTCGGTCACTTGTCTCCAGCCGGCGATTTGTTCGGAGGTGAAGATGCCCGGCGTTCTCATATAGCCTTTGCCTTGTGCCGAGACCTGAGAACCCTCGGTGATGATGAGTCCGGCACCGGCACGTTGCCGGTAATACTCAACCACGGTGGGCGTCGGAGCATCACCTTCACCGGCGCGGCTTCGCGTCAAAGGCGCCATGACCATGTGGTTTTTCAGAGGGAGGGAGCCGATTTGTGCAGGGGACAACAGCAGGTCGAGATTGCTCGTGGTCATGATGTATCTCAGTAGGTGAGGATTAATAATTCGGGATTGGTGGGATGTTTAGCGGGGAGTCGTATCGACTGAAGGCGCGCCTCAGGGGCTAGCTCAGTCGTCCCTCCTGCCGCAGGCGTTCGCCGATGCGCTGTATCTCAGTTTCGCCCTGTGCCAGAGCTGCCCTGCTCGTGTGTACCGAGTAGTAGCCCGTCACCAGTTCGTGCGGATGCTTCACTGCTGAGCCCAGTACGAATGAGCATTCGCCTTGAGCCACGAAATCGATGTATTGCTCGGACTCCTCGAATACGGCGAGTTCGCCGGCATTGATCAGGCCCCCTGTGTCCAGCCGTCCTGCATTAACCGCGAGCCAGGCCACGGTGTGTCCGGACGGCGGGGTATACCGCCAGCGCTCGCCGTCTTTCAAATTCACGGCGAGATAGTTCATGTCACTCGGCGCTTCAATCAGGCTCTGCGCATTACCGTAGCGGCCCAGGAGCACGCGCGCCGGGCCTGATTGCGGAACTTGGGAGGGCGCAAGATAGACACTCAGCGCGGGGGCGTTTTCCAACGACGGCGGTAGTGCCACCCAGAGCTGGAATCCCTGCATTGAGGACTCGTTGGCTAGCGTAGCGTCGTGCCAAACCCCATTGCCGGCGCGCATCCACTCAACACCACCGGCAAGCAACACACCCGTCGCGCCAGTGGTGTCTTCATAGGCGACGTCGCCTTTGGTCATGAAGGTAACCGTCGCGATCCCTGAGTGCGGGTGCATGCCGAAATTGGACTTACCGCGACTGGCGTTCAAACTGAAAATATCAAGGAAAATGAAAGGCTTTAAAAGCTCGCCCAGATCGCCCGGGCTCATAAGCCGCGTTATAGGGCCATGGGTGCTGCCTTTAGTGCGATGGACAATGGCGCGTTGCAGAACAGCGACGGTGGCGGTCATATGTTTTCTCTCGGGGGTTTGAGCGCCTGGGCCCACCAGACAATGTCATCGAGCAGCGCTTTGGCTGTCTGGGAGGTCAAATGCAGCAATGCCTGAAGGATATGCGTCTTCGGATTGCTTTATTAGATGGCATAATTGGATTGAACCAATCCATTTAACGAAGGGGTGGCGATAAAGTGATTGACCTGAATGACGTCGCCTTGTTTGTACAAGTGGTACGCAACGGCAGCTTTGCCGAAGCGGCGCGGCAGCTTGGAATGCCGCCCAACACCTTAAGCAGGCGCGTTCAACAACTCGAGGCGCAGCTCGGCACACGGCTGCTGCAGCGCTCCACGCGCAAGCTCACACTTACCCATTCAGGTCAGGCTTTTCATGACCGCTGCTCTGGCGCGGTAGAAGGCCTGATCGATGCCGGACAGCAATTAATGACGGGAAACCAGGAGCCGAGTGGCATCGTGCGCATTGCGGCGATGGCTGATTTCTTCGACTTCTTCCCTATGGAATGGGTGGCCGATTTTCTAGCCTTGCATCCACGGGTTCAGCTTGACTTCGTGCTAAGTGATGCGCGCGCCGATTTGATCGCTGATCGGATCGACATTGCGTTTCGAGGGGGCACTTTGCAGGATTCGGGATACGTCGGTCGCCAACTCATTGGAGCAGGCAATGAAGGTTTGGTCGCCAGCCCCAAGTACCTCAATAACCGAGGTGTGCCCGCTACGCTAGAGGATCTGGTCAATCACGACTGTGTGAGTTTCGGCCATCCTAGCGGCGTCACCACGTGGCGTCTTAATGGGCCGAACGGTGTTGAGGAAGACGTGCAGATTACCAGCCGTTTCAATGGAAACACGGCTCAGGCATTGCGTAAGGCCACGGTGGCTGGCTTGGGTATTGCGTTGCTGCCGCCCACGATAGTTGATTTCGATCTTCGGGCTGGCCGCCTTGTGCCTGTGCTACCGCATTACCATCGCACTGGATACGGCCTGCATGTGCTTTATCCCAGTCGGCAACATTTGCCGTTGGCGGTATCAGCCTTTATAGGACTGGTGATGGAGAAGCTAAAAGTGGAAGCATTCCCAGCAAGGGTTTTACCTGAGCAGGTTTGACACGGTATTTGGGCTTATGACTTTCACACAGCGGGACGGGTAGTAATTTCCTCCACCATTAGTCACGTCATCTGTATTTACGGGTCGAGTGTTCGAATCACTCCGTCAAGACCATATTTCATGAGTACAATCAGATAGTTAAGCCGATCAGCTAGATCGGCTTTTTTGTGCCTGCGCAAAAAACGCGCAAAACTACCCGGTGATTTCGCTGATATTCAGGTCTGGAATTGCCTCAGACCAGACGATTTTTTCGTGGTCCCGTTGGTAGTTTTTGGTCATCCCCACGCTCGCATGCCCTGCAATTTTCCGCCCGTCCTTTCCGGCTTTCTTGTACAGGTGCAGTGACAGCGCTCGCACTTCGTGAAAGCCTGGCATCTCCTCTTTCTTCCATCCCGCGTAGCAGTTCGCCGCCTCCCTGGCCTCCTTGAGCGCTCGCGTCAAATACCGATCCTCAACCTTCGTCCAGTGGTCCTTGGTCTGCGCCTGTTTCTGTTTCGGGCGATCGGGCTTCCGGTGCATCAGGTGCGGTGACGCAGTGTCATCACGGCAGCGACTGATAACTGCCTGCAACTCGAGCGTCACTCGAAAGCGAATCCACACTGCGTCACTGGGCTTCGCCGTCTTCTTCTGCACCAGATAGAGGTATCCCTCCCGAACGCCATCAAAGCGCATATCGAGAATGTCGGTGTGGCGCTGGGCGATGATCAGGGTGAGGCCTCGCAAAATGGTCGATTGCTATCCCGCGCCGCGCTTGCTTGGTTTTGGAGGCGCGTCAGGACACTCATCGGCCCATCGCGTAACCGTCATGTCATTGAATTGCTCCCCCATGGTGTCGACGTGCAGGCAAGCGCCGTTCTTTGAGTAGAACAAGATGCAACGCGAGCTATCAAAAGAGCAGGTATCGACCTCGAAGAGCTTGCGTGCAGCCAGCTCCCGCTCCACGCCACTGTATTCATAGCCATCGGTGGTATGCATCCGCGTCGGCTTCCAGCCTTGTTTGACGAGCTTGGCCCTGGCCGCGACCAGGGGCTCACCGACGGCGATGCCTGCCGGTCCGCGCCTGTCATTTGTCGCCTGCGAGCCATCCGCAAACGTTGCGCTGGTGCCAATGCAATAAAGTACGACGAGCGCGAGGATCGAAGCCTTTATTTGACAATCCCTTCAGCCGATTTGTAGCTCGCCAAAAACTCTGAATACACAGAATCCTCCCTTAGCAAGGCCCGAAAATAGCGGACTGATATTGATGCCCCTAATCTGTCTCGGGACACTTGAAACCCCAGCCATCAATTATCATGTCTTTTACTTCTTCACCAGTGGTGCTGACGACTAGACAAGTTTTGTTTTTCTTATAATTGAACTCGCAATATTGCACCCCTTGGGTGCATCTTTCGACTTCAATAATACCCATGTTTTTAAGTATTACTGCGGTGCCAACCGGCTGCATCTCATTCGGTAAACTTGGCTTCCAGCCATGTTTGATCAATGCTTTCCGTGCATTTAAGAAGGACATTCCTTTTTTAATCGGCACATCTGTTGCGTTCGCAAGAACGCTAACGCAACAAAGCAGAATGCAAGCAATAGGGTGTAGTTTCATTTTGTAGTGCCGCCAAATTTCTTGTAGGTGGTTAAGACATCGTCATACGGCATATACGGTTGACCGGATGGATGTCCATTAAGTGGGCGATTCGCTTGGCCGGGGCCCATCGGTAAAGATTCCCATTGTCCAGATGCTTTGCGTATTGCATCGTTAATGTCGCCATTTACGAGTGAGTCGATCGCACGCACAGAGCGGAGAATTTCGACTGCAGTCAAGTCCTGTGTATGCGGTGTGAAGTCAGATAGGCCCATTGCTGAAATTCATTACTGTACTGTAGGCGGAGGCCGAGCATTCTGTAGTCTTCAACGATAAACAGAGGCTATTTATTCAATCTGCCTTTGTGCCGTTTCTGTGGCGATGGTATGCACCCTCGCCACAGGGCACGACGATTACTCCTTCAATTCGACGTGATCCAGTGCCTGGTTCACCGCCAGTTCACCGAGCATGACCACTTGCGCAATGCCCAGCAGGGTCTTGCGATGTGAGGTTTCCAGCAGCGCCGCGAAATTGGTGAGCATGAGGGTGGCCGAGCCGAGTGTTTCGCTTGCGTTGGCCAGCAAGGATTCAGTGTTGTACTTCGGATTGGCGAAGTACATAGGCTCGGGTTCGTTGGTGGAGGCCATGATCTGGGCGGCCGGGTTGAGGTAGTGGTCGAGGGCGCGTTCGGCGGCTTCGTGGAGCTTTTTTGAATCGAGGGATTCGTAGGGGGATGTCGGGTCTGTGGCAGGCGGATTGGGTGTAGGTTTGAACATGGATGAAACTCCTGATGCGAGTTTATTTAAATGGGAGCCATCACATTCGCTACCAAACGAATTAGGGTGATGGCCATACGCGGGTTGGTAGACCGGTCGCATCAGGAACCCGGCGCCCTCGAAAGAGCCCCGCGCATGGCCACCATAATAGGTGATGCCGTGCGCCGTGATACGAACGGGCTACCAAACCCGATCACTGTTTTTCAGTGACCGGGAAACGATAAAACCCGAGCCCAAAGCGCACAAGCCGGCGGATTCTGGCGTAGGCGTAGGCAACGACGCAAGGCGTTGTAGCCTCGATGAAGTAACACCGGATGTACTTAAACACGTAGCTAAACATCTAGGGTGAGGCGAGGGGATATACAGAGCTACGGCCTGCCTACGCACCAGGCTGGTAATATTCAGCAACTGCCGCCGCATAGGTGGCAACGGGTATCATTAGGCAGAACGGTGTTCCCGGCACATCAGACCACCACATTCCCTTACTACGACGAAAGAGCTAAATCCCCATGAAAATGACTGATAGCTGCACGTTTCAGATAACTGGCTGGGACGAGAAACCGTCTCAAGAACTTGAGGGCACTCCGAAACTCTCACACGCCAAAGTCACGCAGTCCTATGCTGGCGCCATCGAGGGAACAAGTAGCGTCGAATACCTCATGTCTTATAGCGTCGACGGCACAGCTAGCTTTGTTGGTTTTGAGCGGATTTGTGGTGTGGTAGCAGGTAAGAGCGGAACATTTGTTGTTCGGCATTCGGGATCATTTTCGGAGGGAAAGGCACGCAGCACTTGGAGTGTCGTGAAGGGGGCAGGCACGGGGGATCTAATCAATCTTAGCGGTAATGGTAACTACGTTGCTGGTCATGGTGAGCCGGCACAAGTGTCATTTGAATATTCGTTTGAACCTGACAGCTAAAGTGTATTGGCTGGACGCATCCCCGTTTCTGCCAAAGCTTATCCGAGGCTTTTGACGTGAACGAGGTTTTGAAGGGCTAAGGGTTGTGTGGATTCACGGTCGCAGTAACGACGATTGCCTGGAGATGACGAACACCATTCGATTGAAATGAGGTCGTCAAGGCGTGTCTACCGGACGCTTACGAAAGATCAGCCTTAAAGTCGTCAGCGTCATAATCGCAGAAACCCAGCGAGGCTGGAATTCCAGCCTCGCAGCGCCAAGACATTAATCCTATTTTTGGCTGAGCGCCGCTATCGATACTCCCGAAGCGACGAAGGTGAGTCCTGCCCCTACGTTCAGGCCATTTACCAGCCGTGGGCTCTGACGCAAAAAACGGGACAGTACAGTGGCAAATACGCCCATAAGTGCGAATCCCACTGCCGTAAGGGCGGCGAACCATATGCCGTACACCAGCATCTGCACGCTCACTGAGCCGCGTTGCGGGTCGACGAACTGCGGGATGAACGCAAGGACGAAAAAACCAGGCTTCGGATTGAGTGCTGCCGAGAGTAATCCCGTGAGGAAAATGCTCGGTAGTGATTGCCGAGTCGCCGGCTGGAAGCTAATCAGGCTACGGGAGCGCAGGACTTTTATGCCAAGCCAAAGCAAATAACCGGCGCCGATAAGTTTGACGACCCAGAAGGCAACGGCGGACGTCTGCATAAGCAAAGTCAGTCCTAGCGAAGCGGTTGCCACATGAAAGAGAATTCCCGCGCCGGATGCCATCCCCGACACGATAGCGGCGATCTTGCCCTGGCTGAGTCCTCGGCCTACGGCCAGCAGATTGTCCGGGCCTGGTGCGAGCACCAATAGCAAGCACGCGGCAGTATAGGCAAGCCAGATATTGATCGGAAACACGGCATTCTCCTTAAGCCTCACCGAGGCATCCATCCTCACGTAGCGCCAGAATGTGCCCGTACCAGGCTGCAAAGTCAAAGCCACTGCATTGGAGAGTAACTTCAACCGCCGATTGACTCGTGCGTCTTAATGCAGAGTCGCAATCCTTCGACTTTCTCCAATCCTGATCCGGTCAAGCGCCCGGTTTAGTGCGTCCAAGGCATCAAGGAGGGCCTTCGCCTCAGCTTCCCGGCCATCACCCCAAAGGCGTTCTGCCATTTTGTTCAGGGCCTGGATGGAGCGCTCAATTTCAGCAGCTGTCGCCGCTTTGCTTTCCGGTTGTTTCTTCAACATGAGTACCCTTCGGCAGGGAGGACGCGAATTAATTAAAAAGGGTCGCGAGATTTTACCTCGCGACCCTTTTTATTTGTCTCAGTTTTACTATTGATGCAATCAGCGCCGATCCAACCAAACCGTCTGCGCATTACAAAATTCCCGTACCCCAAAATGCGACAGCTCCCGGCCAAAACCGCTTTTCTTCACCCCACCAAACGTGACACGCGGGTCCGTCGCGCAATATCCATTGATGAACACACCACCAGTTTCCAGTTCACCAGCCATCTGCTCTGCCAGCTGAGCATTACCCGTGTAGATAGTTGAGGCGAGTCCGAATTCGCTGTTGTTGGCCAATTCCAGCGCATGGGCGGCGTCGCGTGCGGTGATGATCGAGGCTACCGGACCGAACAGTTCCTGTTTGAATGAGGTCATTTGGTCAGTGACGTCAGCGAAGACGGTGGGCTCGTAAAAGTTGCCGGGGCCTTCAGCTTTCTTGCCGCCCATCAGCAATGTCGCGCCTTCTTCCAGGGTGTTGCGAACCTGACGATCCAGTTCATCACGCAGGTCGAAGCGGGCCATGGGGCCGATGTAGGTGTCTGGGGCAAGTGGATCGCCGACGACCAGTTGGCGGGTGGCTTCGACGAACTTGCGGGTGAATGCCTGGGCAATGCCTTGCTCGACGATCAGGCGCTTGGCGGCTGCGCAGACTTGGCCGGTGTTCTGATAGCGGCCAATGACGGCGGCTTTGACCGCCTCGTCGAGGTCGGCATCGTTGAGCACAATGAACGGATCGGAGCCGCCCAGTTCCAGCACACACTTTTTCAAGGCTGCACCGGCCTGTGCGCCGATGGCAATACCGGCCCGGACGCTGCCGGTGAGTGTCACCGCGGCGATGCGTGGGTCGGCGATGGCCGTGGAGACGCCGTCCGGCGTGACGTTGATGACCTCGAAAACACCTTCGGGAAACTCAGCGTGTTTGAAGGCATCGCGTAATAGCCAGGCGCAGCCCATCACGTTGGGGGCATGTTTGAGGACGTAGGTGTTGCCGGCGATCAGCGCTGGAACGGCGCCGCGCAGGACCTGCCAGATCGGGAAATTCCATGGCATCACGGCGAGAATCGGCCCGAGCGGGCGGTATTCAATGCGTGCCTTGCCACCCTCGACCATTGTCGGTTCGGCGCTCAGCATGGCAGGGCCGTGTTCGGCGTACCACTGGCAAAGCTGCGCGCACTTTTCAATTTCACCGCGTGCCTGAGTGATGGGCTTGCCCATTTCCTGGGTGATCATGTTCGCCATCGTGGCGGCGTTGTCGCGCAATACCTGAGCCAGGGTGATCAACAGCTGCGAGCGTTGATCAACGGGTTTGCTGCGCCAGACGCGGAACCCGGCAGCGGCGCGCGACAATGCGGCGTCCAGGGTCGATGGGGATTCGAAAGGGTAGTGGCCGATCTGCTCGCCAGTGGCGGGGTTGATCGAAATGGCATGGGTGAGACTGGAAATTGGGGTCATGACACCGTCCTGCAGGGTGAGAATCAAAATGGCTGGTTCGCGCGTGCCAGAATGGCTTGGGCACGACCAATGACCGGTGCATCGACCATTTGCCCATCCATCACGAACACGCCTTCCCCGGAGCTGGCGGCATCGATGATGCGTCGCGCCCAGTGCAATTCTTCAGCGGTGGGTTGTAATGCCTGATGGATGATCGCCACTTGGCTCGGATGGATGCACAGTGCGCCGCCGAAGCCCATGTCGCGGGCAAATTCAACGGCGGCGCGCAGGCCGGTGGTGTCCTCGATCGAGGGGAAAACACCATCCAGCGCAGGCGCCAGCCCGGCAACCCGGGTCCAGAGCAATACGGCATAACGGGCGTGGCTGAGCACTTCATCGGCGGCGCGACTGCCGGTGGTCAGGTTCAGGTCCAGGCCCAGATCGAGACTGCCGAACGACAGCCTCTCGACACCTTGGGCGATGGCAATCGAGCCAAGTGCAGCCAAGCCTTTGGCGCTTTCGATGATCGGCCAGACCGGTTTGCCGGTGCTGCCTGCAGTGTGCACTTGCGCACAGGTTTCAGCCTTGGGCAGCAGAATGGCGGTCGCACCGGCATGGCGTCGGCAAAGATCCAGGTCTGCAGCGTGTGCCCAGTGATCCGGGGCATTTACGCGAACCAGAATCCGGGCGTCCGGGTGGTCACTCAAGAAGCGCTGCAGATTATCCCTGGCCTGTTCCTTGAGGTTTTCCTGTACGGCATCTTCCAGGTCGACAATCACCCGGTCCGCGCCGGTGGCGATGGCTTTGGGGATGCGCTCTGGACGCGTGGCCGGGACAAACAGGGCGGTGCGAACGATCGATGGATTCATGGGGTTTCTCCCTCGCTGAACTCGACTTCACCGATTTGTGCGGTGCCGTCCTGATTGCCCGCCCAAACCTGCGCCTTGCCGCTGTCGATCAGACGCCCGCCCACTTCGAAGGGTTGCGGTGAAATCAGCGGCCTGACACCCCGGAACGCGAAGCGCTTCAAGCGCGCGGTCGGGTGCGCTCTGGTGAAGGCACGCAAGTTGAGGGTGGCGATCAAAGGGCCATGCACTACCAACCCCGGATAGCCTTCGGTCTCTGTGACGTAGGGCCAGTCATAGTGAATCCGGTGGCCATTGAAGGTGACTGCGGAATAGCGGAACAGCAGGGTCGGTGAGGGTTCGACCTGGTCCCGCCATTGGCCTTCAGGGAGCGCTTCGGTGCCGCTCAGTTTAGGCGGTGTCGGTTCCCGGTAGACGATGTCCTGCTCATCTTGCAGGGCGCGTTGGCCGTCCTGGAAATACTCATGGCGTACCGTGACGAACAGCAACGACCCGGTGCGACCGTGCTTCTCTTCGACGTTGAGAATGGTCGATACGCAGGTCACATCCGCCTCTACCTTCAGAGGCTGGTAGAACTCGATTCGGCTACCGGCCCACATGCGATTGCGGTTGTGGGCTGGTGGCAGGAAGCCGCCGAGCGCGGGATGGCCGTCCGGGCCCAGTTCGCTGGCGGCAACCGGCTCCTGAAAAAACGCCCAGTGCCACAGCGGCGGCAGCGCTTCGCCAGGCAGTGGTGCAACTTCGCTCAAGGTGGCGGCAATGCGTTTGACCAGGTTGAAGCTGATCCGGTCCTGGCTTTCCTGACGACGTCCGATCCACGCTGAAAAATCGATATTGCTCATACATGTCGCTCCTGTCGGTCGGTGATCAGGCCAGGGCGGCCATTTCTGGAATCGCTTCGAACAAATCCGCCACCAGGCCGTAATCGGCCACCTGGAAGATCGGCGCTTCTTCGTCCTTGTTGATCGCCACGATCACTTTGGAGTCTTTCATGCCGGCCAGGTGCTGGATCGCGCCGGAGATACCGACGGCGATGTACAGCTGTGGCGCAACGATCTTGCCGGTCTGACCGACCTGCATGTCGTTGGGGACGAAACCTGCGTCAACCGCAGCGCGCGAAGCACCAACGGCGGCGCCCAGCTTGTCGGCCAGGGCGTACAGGTGTTTGAAGTTGTCACCGTTCTGCAGGCCGCGACCGCCGGAAACGACGATCCTGGCGGCGGTCAGTTCCGGACGATCGGACTTGGCCAGTTCTTCGTTGACGAAGCTGGAAGTGCCGGCGTTGTGAACAGCGGCAACAGCTTCAACGGCGGCCGAACCACCTTCAGCCGCCACCGGGTCGAAACCGGTCGCACGCACGGTGATCAC
>NZ_JBFTSX010000013.1:0-79624 GCF_056400265.1 Pseudomonas sp. 01L34 | reverse complement strand
CGTTGTCGATGACGTAGGTGTCGTCGCCGCTGCCGCCGCTGAGGGTGTCGGCGCCGGCGCCGCCATCCAGCCAGTCATTGCCGGCCCCGCCTTGCAGGGTGTTGTTGTAGGCGTTGCCGAGCAGGGTGTTGTTCAGGTCGTTACCGATCACGGTGAAGGCACCGAGGCCGGTGACGGTGACATCTTCGACGTTCTGCAGGTTGCTTTGGCTGAGATCGACGGTGCTGCTGGCCAGGGTCGAGGTGTAGCTGATGTTCAGCAGGTCACGGCCCTGGTCGGCGGTTTCCTGCAGCAGTGCCAGTTCGCCGGCCTGGTCGAGGATATAGGTGTCGTCGCCGGCGGCGCCGATCAGCGTATCCAGCCCCGCGCCACCGTTGAGCACGTTGTTGCCGCTGTTGCCGGTCAGCACGTTGTTCAGGGCATTGCCGACGCCGTTGAGGTTGTCGCTGCCGGTCAGGGTGAGGTTTTCCAGGTTGGCGCCCAGGGTCCAGCTCACCGAGGCGCGCACGGTGTCGATATCCCACAGCGAGAGGCCGGTCTCAATGACCACGTCCTTGAGGTTGTCGACGATGTAGGTGTCGCTGCCGCGGTCGTCGATCATGACGTCGGCGCCAAGTCCTCCGTCCAGGGTGTTGTCGCCGTAGTTACCGACGATGCGGTTATTCAGGGCATTACCGGTAGCATTCAGGTCGTTGAAGTCGATAAGGGTCAGGTTCTCGACGTTGCTGCCCAGGGTGTAGCTGATCGACGACAGCACCGTGTCGATTTCGCTCAGCGAGGTACCGCGTTCGATCACTGTGTCGCCGACGTTATCGACGTAGTAGGTGTCGTTACCGGCACCGCCGTCGAGGGTGTCGGCCCCGCCCCGGCCGTCGAGGATATTGGCGGCGGCGTTGCCGGTCAGACGGTTGTCGAGCTTGTTGCCCGTGAGGCTCAGCGCTGCAGAACCGAGCAGCACAGCGTCTTCGACGTTGTCTTCCAAATAGTAACTTACTGCCGTCTGGATCAGGTCGTGGCCTTCGTCAGCCAGTTCAGTGACTTGTACACCGTTGTTGTAGATGACATAGGTGTCATCGCCACTGCCGCCAATGAGCTTGTCGGCGCCGGCCCAACCATCCAGCCAGTCGTTGCCGGCCCCGCCTAGCAGGGTGTTGTCGTAGGCGTTGCCTATCAGGATGTTGTTCAGGTCGTTGCCGATCACGGTGAAGTTGCCGAGGCCGGTGACGGTGACATCTTCGACGTTCTGCAGGTTGCTTTGACTGAGGTCGACGGTGCTGCTGGCCAGGGTCGAGGCGTAGGCAATGTTCAGCAGGTCATGGCCCTGGTCGACGGTTTCCTGCAGCAGCGCCAGTTCACCGGCCTGGTCGAGGATATAGGTGTCGTCGCCGGCGCCGCCGATCAGCGTGTCCAGCCCCGCGCCACCGTTGAGCACGTTGTTGCCGCTGTTGCCGGTCAGCACGTTGTTCAGGGCGTTGCCGACACCGGTGAGGTTGTCGCTGCCAGTGAGGGTGAGGTTTTCCAGGTTGGCGCCCAGGGTCCAGCTCACCGAGGCGCGTACGGTGTCGATTTCGCTCGCCAGGGTACTGGTCTCGGTGACCACGTCCTTGAGGTTGTCGACGACGTAGGTGTCATTGCCGAAGCCGCCAATCATCACGTCGGCGCCGCTTCCGCCCTCCAGCACGTTGTTGCCGCTGTTGCCGGTCAGCACGTTGTTCAGGGCGTTGCCGGTGGCGTCGAGCTGGTCGCTGCCGGTGAGGGTCAGGTTCTCGAGGTTGCTGCCCAGGGTGTAGCTGATCGACGACAGCACCGTGTCGATTTCGCTCAGCGAGGTGCTGGTTTCCACCACCACGTCATCAGCGTTATCCACAACGTAAACGTCGTTGCCTGCACCGCCAATCATGACGTCTTGGCCGGCACCACCATCGAGAACGTTACCCAGCGCATTGCCGATAAGCTCATCGTTAAAAGCCGAACCGGTGGCATTTTCGATTTTGGCGCCAAAGGCGATCGCCAGCCCGTCATTGACCAGTTGCAGGTTCGGGATGTCGACGAATGCCTTGCCGATGTTGCTGAACTCACCCTCATTCAGGTTCAGTCTGACAGCCGCCTGCTGGTTGCTGGCATCGATCGTATCGTTTCCGCCGGCATCCCAGATGGTTTCGAATACTGATTGGTCGGGTGCCCAGCGATAGACGTTGTCACCGGTTTGCCAAAGCATGTTGGCGCCGTAAATTTTCTGGATAGCGAGAATATCCAGCAGCATCGGTGTCGTCGGCTGATAGGAGTACGCATTGTTGTAGCTCATGATCGTGTAATGCGTATCATCGAGCAGAGGCGAGATCAGCGTACTGTTGGATTGGCTCGACTCGAATGGATGTTTGAGGCCGAGGGCATGACCGATTTCATGCACGAACGTCATGAAGTCGTAAGTGCCTTTGACG
This sequence comes from Pseudomonas sp. 01L34, assembly GCF_056400265.1. Lineage (NCBI taxonomy): Bacteria > Pseudomonadati > Pseudomonadota > Gammaproteobacteria > Pseudomonadales > Pseudomonadaceae > Pseudomonas > Pseudomonas sp. 01L34. Next base: position 77,183 of record NZ_JBFTSX010000013.1, on the reverse strand, counting down.
GGGGTAGGGTTGTTCGTATCCGGGCTGATCCATACATCTCCGGCCAGCGGTGTCCGGTCGGGGAAGTAGGCCCAGGCAGCGGCGTCGTCGTCCATGTCCCAATAGCCGCCGAATCGCAAGTCGCCCACAGTGTTGATGTTGTCACTGACCAGAGTGAACTTGACGTTAGCCACGGCGCTCCAGGCGCCAAGCGCACCGGTCACGGCGTTTTGTTGAGCCGATGTCAGAGCGAAGCTGTTCAGGAATTCATTTTTTAAGCTGTATTTGGCAGAGAAATACGATTGGCCGGGGGTGACGAAACTATAGGTCAGCCTTGTCGCGAAGATGTCTGCGCCGAAGTCAGGGCTCAGCCAGGAGGTGCCATAGATCAGGCTGTCGACTTGTTGGTTACCGGTTAGAACAGATGGCTTTGTTAAAATGTAACCAAGAGGAGACGACATTCTAAATATCCTGAGAAGGCTGCGACCGTCCTGTATGTGGCCGCTACAAGGACGCGATTTTGCACCAGAGTCAGCGTCAATTGATATTACATGGCCACTATTTTTTTAATAATGGCGTCAAAAAACTGGCCAGTAAATCTGTGTCGACGTGCGCCAGTGAGTCTTGAGGAATGCGCGCTGGTATCCTGTTCGAAATCGACTTATCAGGGCCTCCCGTGAACGCTCCGACCCCCACCCTCATCCGCGAAACCTTCCCCGTCGGCCCTTTGCAGTGCAACTGCACAATCATCGGCGACCCCATCACTAAAAAAGCCATCGTCGTCGACCCAGGCGGCAATCACGAGCTGATCCTGGCGCGGCTCGACGCCCTGGGCCTGAAGGTGGTCAGCATCATTCACACCCACGCACACCTCGATCACTTCCTCGCCTCCGGTCAGTTGAAGGAGAAAACCGGCGCGACCCTGCACCTGCATAAAGAAGATCAATTTCTCTGGGACAACCTGGAGATGCAGTGCCAGATGTTCGGTGTGCCTTACACCCCGGTGCCATCGCCGGATCGCTGGTTGGCCGATGATGAAGAGTTGGCGTGCGGGTGTGGCGTGGCGTTGCACACGCCGGGTCATACGCCGGGTTCCATGAGCTTTTGGTTTTCAGAGGCTAAGCTGCTGATTGCCGGTGACACGCTGTTCAAGCGTGGGGTAGGGCGCACGGATTTGTGGGGTGGTGATCAGGCAACACTCGTGCGATCGATCAAGCAGCGGTTGTATACCCTCGACGAAGAGGCAACCGTGGTGGCCGGGCATGGCCCGGACACCTGTCTGGGCGATGAAATGCGCGGTAACCCCTTTGTAAGAGCTTGAAGGGCTCTGACGGAATTTTTGTCATTGCCAGTGATCCAACGCCCGCAAAGGTTCATTGCTTAAGTCCGTTGCACCACAGAATGCAAAAAAGTAGGAGCTCCTCCATGTTCACCTCGCGTCGTTTGATCGTTGTCGCTACTGCAGTGGCTCTGTTGTCCGGTTGTGCATCGCCGAACCCTTATGACAACCAGGGTCAGGCCGATGGCAGCTCCACGGGCATGAGCAATACCGCCAAATACGGTGGCCTCGGCGCCCTGGCCGGTGCGCTGGCCGGTGCTGCCATCAGTCACGATAACCGTGGCAAGGGCGCGCTGATTGGCGCCGCCGTGGTGGGTGCTTCTGCTGCCGGTTACGGTTACTACGCCGACCAGCAAGAGAAAAAGCTGCGCGCCAGCATGGCCAACACCGGGGTTGAGGTGCAGCGCCAGGGCGATCAGATCAAGCTGATCATGCCGGGCAACATCACGTTCGCCACCGATTCGGCGAACATTGCCTCAAGCTTCTACCAGCCGCTGAACAACCTGGCGGGCTCGCTCAAGGAGTTCAACCAGAACCAGATCGAGATCGTCGGCTACACCGACAGCACCGGCAGCCGCCAGCACAACATGGACCTGTCCCAGCGTCGCGCCCAGAGCGTGGCGACTTACCTGACCTCACAGGGTGTCAGCGGCGCCAATCTGTCGGCACGTGGTGCCGGGCCGGATAACCCGATTGCCAGCAACGGTGATGCCAATGGCCGGGCACAGAACCGCCGCGTCGAGGTCAACCTGAAGGCGATTCCGGGCCAGCAATACGGCGGCCAGCAACAGCAAGGCACTGTCCAGCAGTACCCATGAGAGGCTGACCTCTCCCTGAAATGAAAATGCCCGATCCTTAAAGGATCGGGCATTTTTTTGTGTCGCTTGTTCAGGCGATGAAAAATTCAGAATAAAAAAGCCCTCGGACAATCACTCGTCCGAGGGCTTTTTGTGTCGCGCGAAACCTGATTACTTCTTCAGGCCGTAATGCTCATCGAGCATGCCCGGCGCGTTCGGGGCTTTGGGAGCGTAATCGCGAGGCGGTTCCTGATCGCGCGGTGGCGTCAGGCGTTCCCGTGGAGCCTGCACCGCGTCAGCGTGCAGGGCAGCCAGCAAGCGTTGGCGAGTCTGCTCGTCCAGGGCCAGACGGTTGGCACCCTCGGCGAGATGATCCTGCACTTCCTGATAGCTCTGAGTCAGTTTCTTGACCAGGGATGCAGTGCTGTTGAAGTGGGTGACCACTTCGTTCTGATACTTGTCAAAACGTTCCTGAATATCATCCAGCTGACGTTGCGTGCTGCTCGGAGCGGCATTCGGCACCAGGCGAGCGATCAGGAATCCAATGGCGACACCCACAACCAGGGCAAGAGTCGGCAACAACCAAACTAAGAGCGAGTGTTCCACGAGTCCTTCCTCTATAAACGGCTTTGCTTTACGTTAACGGCTCGAACCTGCGCTGTATACCGCGATTCACTCGCAATAGATTGGCACAGACAATTTGCTAGACGAGTCGACCCGATTCGAGGTCACGGAGTTCCTTCCTTGCTTATGCGCGAAACCCCTGTAGTGATTGATGGCCCGGTGGGTCAGTTGGAAGCCCTGTATCTGGAAAACATGAGCCCGGACAATGAGCAGCCCCGCGGCCTGGCGCTGATCTGCCATCCGAACCCGGTGCAGGGCGGCACGATGCTCAACAAAGTCGTCTCGACCCTGCAGCGCACCGCGCGGGACGCCGGTTTGATTACCTTGCGTTTCAACTACCGTGGCGTTGGCGCCAGTGAAGGCTCGCACGACATGGGCTCCGGCGAAGTCGACGATGCCCAGGCGGCGGCCGAGTGGCTGCGGGCCAAACATCCTGAATTACCTTTGACCCTGTTCGGCTTCTCCTTCGGCGGTTTTGTTGCAGCCAGTCTCGGCGGACGGCTGGAGGCCAAGGGTGAGCAGATCAAGCATCTGTTCATGGTCGCGCCTGCGGTCATGCGTCTGGGCGATCAGGATCAACTGCCGCACCAAGGTACATTGACCGTGATCCAGCCGGAAACCGACGAAGTGATCGATCCGCAACTCGTTTACGATTGGTCCGACGCACTCGATCGCCCCCATGAGCTGCTGAAAGTGGCAGAATGCGGACACTTTTTTCATGGCAAGCTGACCGATCTCAAGGATCTGATCCTGCCGCGTCTTTCGAATTGATTGCAGTCTGACAAGCGATTACCCATGACGACTCGTACCCGTATCCTCACCGGCATCACCACCACCGGCACGCCGCACCTGGGCAATTACGCGGGGGCTATCCGCCCGGCGATTCTTGCCAGCCGCGATAGCAATGCCGATTCGTTCTACTTCCTGGCCGACTACCACGCCCTGATCAAATGCGATGACCCGCTGCGCATCCAGCGCTCGCGTCTGGAAATCGCCGCGACCTGGCTGGCCGGTGGCCTGGACGTGGACCGGGTGACGTTCTATCGCCAGTCCGACATCCCGGAAATCCCGGAGCTGACCTGGCTGCTGACCTGCGTGGCCGCCAAGGGCTTGCTCAACCGCGCCCACGCCTACAAGGCGTCGGTGGACAAGAACGTCGAGAATGGCGAAGACCCGGATGCGGGCATCACCATGGGTCTGTACAGCTACCCGGTGCTGATGGCCGCGGACATCCTGATGTTCAACGCCCACAAGGTGCCGGTCGGTCGTGACCAGATCCAGCACGTGGAAATGGCCCGTGACATCGGCCAGCGCTTCAACCACTTGTTCGGCCAGGGCAAGGAGTTCTTCACCATGCCCGAAGCGCTGATCGAGGAAAGCGTCGCCACGCTGCCAGGCCTCGACGGTCGCAAGATGTCGAAGAGCTACGACAACACCATTCCGTTGTTCAGCAGCGCCAAAGAGATGAAAGACGCGATTTCGCGGATCGTGACCGACTCCCGTGCCCCGGGCGAAGCCAAAGATCCGGACAACTCGCACCTGTTCACCTTGTTCCAGGCTTTCGCTACACCGGCACAAGCCGACGAGTTCCGCAGCGAATTGCTCCAGGGCCTGGGTTGGGGCGAGGCGAAGAATCGCCTGTTCCAGTTGCTGGACAACGAGTTGGGCGAGTCCCGCGAGCGTTATCACCAACTGATCGAGCGTCCGGCGGATCTGGAAGACATCCTGCAACACGGCGCGAAAAAGGCGCGTGCAGTGGCCACGCCGTTCCTCAACGAGTTGCGTGAAGCGGTCGGCCTGCGTTCTTTCGTCGCCCAGACTCAAGTCGCTGCCACCACCAAGAAGAAAGCCGCGAAAGCCGCGCGCTTCGTCAGCTTCCGTGAAGACGATGGCAGTTTCCGCTTCCGTCTGCTGGCGGCCGATGGCGAGCAGCTGCTGCTGTCGCGCCACTTCGCCGATGGCAAAACCGCAGGTCAGGTGACCAAACAACTGCAATCCGGCCAGCCATTGGACGTGCGCAGTGAAGACCTGAACTTCAGCGTCTGGCTGGAAGGCGAGTGCGTGGCCGACAGCCCGGCCTTCGCCGACAGTGCTGCTCGCGATGCTGCCATCGGCGCATTGCGGGTTGCACTGACACCGGTTCAGGAATAAACAACGGTTCGGTCCGACCAAGGGCCGATTGCCATTCCCATGGGCCGTCGCTACAGTGACGGCCCGTTTTTGTTGCCTTGCTAACGAATTATGACGCCCCTAGAACGATACCAAGCTGATCTGAAACGCCCGGAATTCTTCCACGATGCTGCGCAGGAAACGGCAGTGCGTCATTTGCAGCGCCTGTACGACGATCTGGTCGCGGCTTCGCAGAACAAACCGGGCCTGCTCGGCAAACTGTTTGGCAAGAAGGACCAGGCGCCGGTCAAGGGCCTGTACTTCTGGGGGGGCGTGGGTCGCGGCAAGACTTACCTGGTCGACACCTTCTTCGAAGCGCTGCCGTTCAAGGAAAAGACCCGCACTCACTTCCACCGCTTCATGAAGCGCGTGCACGAAGAGATGAAGACTCTGGGCGGCGAGAAAAACCCGCTGACGATCATCGCCAAGCGCTTTTCCGACGAAACGCGAGTGATCTGTTTCGATGAATTCTTCGTCTCCGACATCACCGACGCCATGATCCTTGGCACGCTGATGGAAGAACTGTTCAAGAACGGCGTGACCCTGGTCGCGACCTCGAACATCGTGCCGGACGGTCTGTACAAGGACGGCCTGCAACGTGCGCGCTTCTTGCCGGCCATTGCGCTGATCAAGCAGAACACCGAAATCGTCAACGTCGACAGCGGCGTCGATTACCGTCTGCGTCACCTCGAGCAAGCGGAGCTGTTCCACTTCCCGCTGGACGAAGCCGCCCAGGAAAGCCTGCGCAAGAGTTTCCGGGCCCTGACGCCGGAATGCACGGCTGCCGTCGAGAACGACGTGCTGATGATCGAGAACCGTGAAATCCGCGCCGTGCGCACTTGCGATGACGTGGCCTGGTTCGACTTCCGCGAACTGTGCGACGGCCCGCGCAGCCAGAACGACTACATCGAACTGGGCAAGATCTTCCATGCCGTGTTGCTCAGCGGCGTCGAGCAGATGAGCGTCACCACCGACGACATCGCCCGACGTTTTATCAACATGGTCGACGAGTTCTACGACCGTAACGTGAAGCTGATCATCTCCGCCGAAGTCGAGCTTAAAGACCTCTACACCGGCGGTCGCCTGACCTTCGAGTTCCAGCGCACGCTTAGCCGCTTGCTGGAAATGCAGTCTCACGAATTCCTGTCCCGGGCGCACAAGCCGTAGGACATTTCGGAAAATAAAAAGGGCCTGCATTGCAGGCCCTTTTTTATGCGCGCTGAAGAGCCAATCTGGATTGGTGTCCAGCCCTTAAGCTGCTTGTTGAAACTGCTGCCGATACTGATTCGGCGACAACTCCGTATGCTGGCGGAACAGCCGGGCGAAGAAGCTCGCATCGTCGTATCCGACTTCATAGCTGATGGTCTTGATGCTCTTGCGGCTGCCGGACAACAAGCCCTTGGCGGTCTCGATGCGCAGGCGTTGCAGGTAATGCAGCGGTTTATCGCCGGTCGCGGTCTGGAAGCGTCGCATGAAGTTGCGGATGCTCATGCCGTGTTCGCGGGCCACGTCTTCGAAGCGGAATTTATCGGCGAAGTGTTCTTCGAGCCAATGCTGGATCTGCAGGATGATCACATCCTGGTGCAGTTTCTGCCCGCCGAAACCGATCCGCCCCGGCGCATAGCTGCGTTGTACTTCGTAGAGAATGTCGCGAGCCACAGCCTGGGCCACGTTGGCACCGCAAAAGCGCTCGATCAGGTAAATGTAGAGGTCGCAGGCCGAGGTGGTGCCGCCGGCGCAATACAGGTTGTCGGCGTCGGTCAGGTGTTTGTCCTGGTTGAGGTGAACCTGAGGGAAGCGCTCGGCGAAAGCATTGAAGAAGCGCCAGTACGTGGTCGCTTCCTTACCGTTGAGCAGTCCGGCTTCGGCGAGCCAGAACACCCCCGTGGCCTCGCCACACAGCACTGCCCCGCGGGCGTGTTGTTCGCGCAGCCACGGCAGGACCTGTGGATAACGTTTGCAGAGCGTGTCGAAATCGTCCCAGAAGGCGGGGAGGATGATGACGTCGGCATTTTCCAGGCCGCCGTCCACCGGCATGATCACGTCGCTGAAGCTGTTCACCGGTTTGCCGTCGGGGCTGACCAGCCGGGTTTCGAACGCCGGTGTCAGGCCGTGGCCCAGTTGTTTGCCATAGCGCAGGCTGGCCAGATGGAAGAAATCCTTGGCTTGCATGAGGGTGGAAGCGAAAACCCGGTCGATAGCCAGGATGCTGACGCGCCGCAAGGGCTTGGAGGCTTGGTTAGACATAATTCAACTTTATTCTTATAGGGGAAAGTGGTCACCAGACGGCTGGATCGTCTTATTTTTTGTCGGATGTGTCCAGTGTCCTGTATCGGAAGCGAGGCTTAGTCTCTGAAGATCAATTCCGTCTGACAATAACGACAGGTGACGCATGATCCCCAGAACCTTGTTCAGCCCCGAGCACGAACTTTTTCGCGACAGCGTGCGAACGTTCCTCGAAAAAGAGGCCGTGCCGTTCCATGGGCAATGGGAGAAACAAGGCTATATCGACCGCAATCTCTGGAACAAGGCGGGGGAGGCGGGGATGCTCTGTTCGCATCTGCCGGAAGAATACGGCGGGCTGGGGGCAGACTTTCTCTATAGCGCAGTGGTGATCGAGGAGGTCGGTCGTCTGGGGCTGACCGGGATCGGATTTTCTCTTCATTCGGACATTGTTGCGCCTTATATCCTGCATTACGGCAGTGAGGCGCTGAAACACAAATACCTGCCCAAGCTGGTGTCTGGCGAGATGGTCACTGCGATCGCCATGACCGAGCCGGGTGCTGGCTCCGACCTGCAGGGGGTGAAGACTACCGCGGTGCTGGAGGGCGACGAATACGTGATCAACGGTTCGAAGACTTTCATCACCAACGGATTTCTGGCTGACCTGGTGATCGTCGTGGCCAAGACTGATCCGAAAGCGGGGGCGAAGGGCACCAGTCTGTTCCTGGTGGAGGCCAACACGCCGGGTTTCGCCAAGGGCAAGCGCCTGGAAAAGGTCGGCATGAAGGCTCAAGACACCTCGGAGCTGTTCTTCCAGGACGTTCGGGTGCCCAAGGAAAACCTGTTGGGCCAAGCGGGGATGGGCTTCGCTTACCTGATGCAGGAATTACCGCAGGAGCGCTTGACGGTCGCGGTGGGAGGCTTGGCGTCAGCCGAAGCGGCGTTGCAGTGGACGCTGGATTACACCCGTGAGCGCAAGGCTTTCGGCAAGGCCATCGCCGACTTCCAGAACACCCGCTTCAAGCTCGCTGAAATGGCGACCGAGATCCAGATCGGCCGGGTTTTCGTCGATCGCTGCCTGGAACTGCATCTGCAAGGCAAGCTCGACGTGCCGACGGCGGCGATGGCCAAGTACTGGGGCACCGACCTGCAATGCAAGGTGCTCGACGAATGCGTGCAGTTGCATGGCGGTTACGGATTCATGTGGGAATACCCGATCGCCCGGGCATGGGCGGATGCGCGGGTGCAGCGGATTTATGCCGGGACCAATGAAATCATGAAGGAGATTATTGCGCGGTCGCTGTAATGCAGCGTGATCGTTCCCATGCTCTGCGTGGGAATGCCGCCATGGACGCTCTGCGTCCGCTTCGGAAGTGACGCGGAGCGTCACGGGATGCATTCCCACGCAGAGCGTGGGAACGATCGTCGACGTAAGTTACGGTGCCGGATTCGGCTGATCCTGGTGTATCGCCTCAATGCCTGCCAGCACTTCATCCGACAGCTTCAAATCGACGCTGGCAATGTTGCTGTCCAGTTGCTCAAGCGTGGTGGCGCCAATGATGTTGCTGGTTACGAACGGTTGCTGCGTGACGAACGCCAGTGCCATCTGCGCCGGGTCCAGGCCGTGTTCACGAGCCAGTGCCACGTAACGGCTGCACGCTGCTTCCGACTGCGGGTTGAAATAGCGGCTGAAGCGGCTGTAGAGGCTCAGGCGACCTTTGGGCGGACGCGCGCCACCTTCGTACTTGCCCGACAGAAAGCCGAACGCCAGTGGCGAGTAGGCCAGCAAGCCACATTGTTCGCGGATGGCAATTTCCGCCAGGCCGACTTCGAAGCTGCGATTGAGCAGGTTGTAGGGGTTCTGGATGGATACCGCGCGGGGCCAGCCACGGGCTTCGGCGAGGGCAAGGAAGCGCATGGTGCCCCACGGGGTTTCGTTGGACAGGCCGATGTGGCGGATCTTGCCAGCCTTGACCTGTTCGTCCAGCGCTTCGAGGGTGTCCTCCAGTGGCGTCAGATTGGCTTCGATCTTGTGTTTGTAACCGAGCTGGCCAAAGAAATTGGTACTGCGTTCCGGCCAGTGCAGTTGATAGAGGTCGATGTAATCGGTCTGCAAGCGCTTGAGGCTGGCGTCCACGGCTTCGCTGATGTGTTGGCGGTTGTGCCGCAGGTTTTTGTCACGAATGTAGTCGATGGTGTTGCCGGGGCCGGCGATCTTGCTCGCCAGGATCCAGTCGGCGCGATCGCCGCGACTTTTGAAGTAGTTGCCGATGTAGCGCTCGGTGGTGGCGTAGGTGTCGGCCTTGGGCGGCACCGGGTACATCTCGGCGGTGTCGATGAAATTGATCCCGGCGCCCTTGGCGCGTTCGATCTGGGCGAAGGCTTCAGCCTCACTGTTTTGCTCGCCCCAGGTCATGGTGCCGAGGCAGATGGCGCTCACGTTCAGATCGGTACGGCCTAGCTGGCGATAGTCCATCGGGTGCTCCTTGGGCAAAACAATAATAAAAGCAGGTTGAAATATTTTTCGCAATCTGCATAATTGCGCACCTCTTTCTGCAGTGGAAGTGATGCGCCGCCGCCGAAGAATCTTGCCGTTGAACGGACGCGCCGACCCGAGCCCCCGAAAGCGTCTGTATCCGGCTGCCTTTGACTTGTCAAAGTACGCACTATTCAGTAAGATCCGCCGTCTAATTTACAGGGCGGCCCCTGAGGCTATAAAGAATGAAAACTTTTACTGCTAAACCGGAAACAGTAAAGCGCGACTGGTTTGTCGTCGACGCTGCTGGTCAGACCCTGGGTCGTCTGGCCACTGAAATCGCGAGCCGTCTGCGTGGCAAGCACAAGGCTGAGTACACTCCTCACGTTGACACCGGCGACTACATCGTCGTAATCAACGCTGAGCAAGTACGTGTTACTGGCGCTAAAACCACTGACAAAATGTACTACTCCCACTCCGGTTTCCCGGGCGGCATCAAGTCGATCAACTTCGAAAAGCTGATCGCTAAAGCCCCTGAGCGCGTGATCGAGACCGCGGTCAAAGGCATGCTGCCTAAGAACCCGCTGGGTCGCGACATGTATCGTAAGCTGAAAGTCTATGCGGGCGCTGCTCACCCTCATACTGCTCAGCAGCCCCAAGAACTGAAGTTTTAACGGAATAGTTCATTATGTCGGCGACTCAAAATTACGGCACTGGCCGTCGCAAGACTGCAACCGCACGCGTTTTCCTGCGTCCGGGCACTGGTAACATCTCCATCAACAACCGTTCGCTGGATAATTTCTTCGGCCGCGAAACTGCCCGCATGGTAGTTCGTCAGCCGCTGGAATTGACTGAGACTGTCGAGAAGTTCGACATCTACGTCACCGTGATCGGCGGTGGTGTAAGTGGTCAAGCTGGCGCAATCCGCCACGGTATCACTCGCGCTCTGATGGACTACGACGAAACTCTGCGCTCTGCTCTGCGCAAAGCTGGCTTCGTAACCCGCGATGCACGTGAAGTTGAACGTAAGAAAGTCGGTCTGCGTAAAGCGCGTAAGCGTCCGCAGTACTCGAAGCGTTAATTCGCTTTCACGTTCAAAAAAGAACGCCCAGTTTCCTTGCGAAGCTGGGCGTTTTTTTATGGGCGCTATTTATCAACGAATTGCGCTGTGACAACTTGCCACATCCGCAGAGGCCCTATACTACAAGGCTTGGCAGTGGAGCCCTTCGGTAATTACCTTGTCAGAATTGGGGCTTTTCATTACCATTCGGCAAAATTTTTATAAGTTCAGATTTTTACTTAGTAGACGCCTGATTTAACAGGCCACAAAGCTGATGGGAGAGGACTGAATGAGCAATGACGGCGTGAATGCAGGCCGGCGTCGCTTCTTGGTAGCAGCCACATCCGTGGTGGGTGCTGCAGGAGCGGTGGGGGCTGCGGTCCCGTTCGTGGGGTCATGGTTTCCCAGTGCCAAGGCGAAAGCCGCAGGTGCACCGGTGAAAGTGAATGTCAGCAAAATCGAGCCAGGCCAGCAAATGATTGCTGAGTGGCGCGGCCAGCCGGTGTTCATCGTCCGCCGTACCGAGGAAATCCTGGGGAATCTGAAAAAGATTGAGGGCCAGCTGTCTGACCCCGCCTCCAAGAACTCGACGCAACCGACCTATGTCGACCCGCAGACGCGTTCGATCAAGCCAGAAGTCCTGCTGCTGATCGGTATCTGCACTCACCTGGGGTGCTCGCCGACCTTCCGTCCAGAAGTGGCACCTGCCGATCTGGGCAAGGATTGGGTCGGGGGCTACTTCTGCCCTTGCCACGGTTCCCACTACGATTTGGCTGGCCGCGTCTACAAGTCGCAACCCGCGCCTTTGAACCTGCCAGTTCCCCCGCATTCCTATGAGACCGATGACATTATTGTCGTTGGCGTCGATACGGAGAAAGCGTGATGAGCAAGTTCATGGATTGGGTTGATGCGCGCTTCCCCGCGACCAAAATGTGGGAAGACCATCTCAGCAAGTATTACGCCCCGAAGAACTTCAACTTCTTCTATTTCTTTGGCTCCCTGGCGCTGCTCGTTCTGGTCAACCAGATCGTTACCGGTGTCTGGCTGACCATGAGCTATACCCCGTCGGCGGAAGAAGCATTCGCTTCCGTCGAATACATCATGCGCGACGTCGAGTACGGCTCGATCCTGCGTCTGCTGCACTCCACTGGCGCTTCGGCGTTCTTCATCGTGGTTTATCTGCACATGTTCCGTGGCCTGCTCTACGGTTCGTACCAGAAGCCGCGTGAGCTGGTGTGGGTGTTCGGCATGCTGATCTACCTGGCGCTGATGGCTGAAGCCTTCATGGGTTACCTGCTGCCGTGGGGCCAGATGTCCTACTGGGGCGCCCAGGTGATCATCTCGCTGTTCGGTGCGATCCCGGTCATCGGAAACGACCTGACCCAGTGGATCCGTGGTGACTACCTGATTTCCGGTATTACCCTGAACCGTTTCTTCGCCTTGCATGTGGTTGCCTTGCCGATCGTGATCCTTGGCCTGGTGGTGCTGCACATTCTGGCGTTGCACGAAGTGGGTTCGAACAACCCGGACGGCGTGGACATCAAGAAACACAAAGACGAAAACGGCGTACCGCTGGACGGCATTGCTTTCCATCCGTACTACACCGTGAAAGATATCGTCGGCGTGGTGGTGTTCCTGTTCATCTTCTGTGCGATCGTGTTCTTCTTCCCGGAAATGGGCGGCTACTTCCTCGAGAAGCCGAACTTTGAAGTGGCGAACGCCTTCAAGACCCCTGAGCACATCGCTCCGGTCTGGTACTTCACGCCGTTCTACGCGATTCTGCGGGCAGTTCCGGACAAGCTCCTGGGTGTTGTTGCCATGGGTGCTTCGATTGCCTTGCTGTTCGTCCTGCCCTGGCTTGACCGTAGCCCGGTCAAGTCCATGCGCTACAAGGGCTGGCTGAGCAAGATCTGGCTCTGGGTATTCTGCATCTCCTTCGTGATTCTTGGCTGGCTGGGCGTCATGGCGCCTACCCCGGAACGTACGTTGCTGTCGCAGGTTTGTACCTTCCTGTACTTCGCCTACTTCATTCTGATGCCGTTCTACACCAGGCTCGAGAAGACCAAACCGGTTCCGGAAAGGGTGACTGGCTGATGAAAAAACTATTTGCTGTACTGATTCTTGCTGCTCTGCCAGCACTGTCCTTCGCGGCCGAACACGGCGGCCCAGAGCTGGAAAAAGTCGACATCGACGTTTCCGACAAGGCTGCCATGCAGGATGGCGCACGTACGTTCGCCAACTATTGCATGGGCTGCCACAGTGCCAAGTTCCAGCGCTACGAGCGTGTCGCCGATGACCTGGGCATTCCTCACGAGCTGATGCTCGAGAAGCTGGTGTTCACTGGCGCCAAGATCGGCGACCACATGAGCATCGGCATGCAGCCGGCTGACGCCAAGACCTGGTTTGGTGCGGCGCCACCCGACCTGACACTGGTGGCTCGCGTTCGTGGCACGGATTGGCTCTATGGCTACCTGCGTTCGTTCTATGAAGACCCGTCGCGTCCATGGGGCGTGAACAACAAGGTGTTCCCGAACGTCGGCATGCCTAACGTTCTGGTCGGCTTGCAGGGTCGCCAGGTGGTAGGCTGTAAACAGGTTCAAGTCGTCGATGACGGCAAGAAGCAGTTCGATCCGCTGACCGGCACCGCTTTGACTCATGAAGCCTGCGATCAACTGACCGTATTGCCGAAAACCGGCACGCTGACCGAAGAGCAGTTCAACGAGAAGGTCAAGAATCTGGTGACCTTCCTGGCCTACTCGGCCAACCCGGTGAAGCTGCAGCATCAGCGCATCGGTACCTATGTGTTGCTGTACCTGGCGTTCTTCTTCGTATTCGCTTACTTGCTCAAGCGTGAATACTGGAAAGACGTCCATTGATAACGTTGTAAGCCATTGCTGTTAATCGCACGCGCCCAGGGGCGTCTCTGAAGGTGTAACGAGTCTGGTGATCCAGGCGTTACGGGAGGCGCCCTCTGGGCGCGCGTGTTTTTCCGTTTTCGATAATTTCAACAAGCGAGGAGGACCGCCATGGGCGTGACCAATCGGTTGGCCTGTTACTCCGACCCCGCCGACCACTATTCCCACCGAGTGCGCATCGTACTCGCAGAGAAGGGTGTCAGCGCCGAGATCATTTACGTGGAGGCTGGTCGTCAGCCGCCTAAACTGATTGAAGTGAACCCTTACGGAAGCCTGCCCACCCTGGTCGATCGTGACTTGGCGTTGTGGGAGTCGACCGTGGTGATGGAATATCTGGATGAGCGTTACCCGCATCCGCCACTACTGCCGGTTTATCCTGTGGCGCGTGCCAACAGTCGCCTGCTGATTCATCGCATTCAGCGTGATTGGTGTGGCCTGGTGGATCTGATTCTGGATTCGCGGACCAAGGAAGCAGCTCGCGTGGTGGCTCGTAAAGAGCTGCGCGAAAGCCTGACAGGCGTGTCGCCGCTATTCGCCGACAAGCCGTTTTTCCTCAGTGAGGAACAAAGTCTGGTGGATTGCTGCCTACTACCAATACTCTGGCGATTGCCGATTTTGGGTATAGAACTGCCGCGGCCTGCCAAGCCGCTGCTTGATTACATGGAGCGCCAGTTTGCGCGTGAGGCTTTCCAGGCGAGTCTGTCTGGTGTCGAACGCGATATGCGCTAAGGCTTAAGGAGCCGCTATGAACTCCAGTCGACCTTATCTGGTCCGCGCGCTCTACGAGTGGATTGTGGACAACGATTGCACCCCGCACATGCTGGTCAATTCCGAGTATCCGTCGGTACAGGTGCCTCAGGGTTTTGCCAGTGACGGGCAGATTGTCCTGAACGTATCCCCGGCAGCCGTGCGTCATTTGCACATGGATAACGAGGCGGTCAGTTTCGAAGGGCGCTTCGGTGGCGTGCCGCACACCCTGTACGTGCCTATCGCGTCGATCCTGGGCATTTACGCTCGGGAGAACGGCCAGGGCATGGTGTTCGATATGGAATCGCCGCTAGAGGACGAGGAAGACATTGAGCCGGATGATGATGTTCCGCCACCCGACAGCGAGCCACCGCGTCCCAGTGGTCGACCCAGTTTGAAGGTGGTGAAGTAATAAAAAAGGCGATCCGCAAGGATCGCCTTTTTTATTACTGTAGGAGCCAGGCTTGCCGGCGAAGGCGATCTCAAGGATGCCATCGCGTAAGCAAGTATCAGTCGATGTACTCAAACAGCTTCACAATCTTCTGCACGCCAGAAACGCCTTGCACCAGATTGGTCGCCTGCGCCGCTTCCTGCTTGGTCAGCAGGCCGAGCAGATAAACGATGCCGTTCTCGGTCACAACCTTGATGCGCGAGCCCGGGATGGAGGGGTCGGTGAGCATCTGAGTCTTGATCTTGGTGGTCAGCCAGGTGTCGTTCTGGCGTGCCAGCAGCGAGGAGGGCTGCAGCACTTGCAGTTCGTTATGCACCTTCTTCACGCGCTGAACGGAGGCGGCGACCTGTTCGGCCTTGGCCTTGAGGTCGGCGCGCGGGGTTTGCCCGGCGAGCAACACAACACCGTTGAAGCTGGTTACGACGATGTGGGAATCGTTGTCCAGGGCCGGATCGGCCTTGGCGATGTTCACGCCGACCTTGGTGTCGATCAGAGAATCGTCGATCTTGCTGCCGAAGGTGCGCGTACCGCGGTCATCTTCGATCGGCGCTTCACGGCTGGCGTTAACCACTGATGTGCAGCCGCTGATGCCGAGGCACAGGGTCAAGGCCAGAAGGCTTAGGCGATTAGGGGTCATTCTTCACTCCCGAACAGTTGGCTGTCGATCAGATCGCAAAGGCAATGGATCGCCAGCAGGTGGACTTCCTGAATACGTGCAGTGACATTGGCCGGTACGCGAATCTCGACGTCTTCAGGCAATAGCAGCGATGCCATGCCGCCGCCATCGCGCCCCGTCAATGCTACGACAATCATTTCGCGATCATGTGCGGCCTGGATCGCTTGAATAATGTTCGCCGAGTTGCCGCTGGTGGAAATCGCCAGCAATACGTCGCCCGGCTGGCCGAGGGCGCGGATCTGTTTGGAGAAGATTTCGTTGTAGCTGTAATCGTTGGCAATCGAGGTGATCGTCGAGCTGTCGGTGGTCAGCGCAATGGCTGGCAGGCTCGGACGTTCACGCTCGAAGCGATTGAGCAGCTCGGACGAAAAGTGCTGTGCATCGCCGGCGGAGCCACCGTTGCCGCACGAAAGCATTTTGCCCTCGTTGAGCAGGGCGTTGACCATCACCTGGCTGGCTTGCTCGATGTGCGGTGCAAGTACGTCCATCGCCATTTGCTTGGTGTCGATACTGGCCTGAAAAAGCTGGCGAATTCGGGATTGCATGTCCATCTGTGTGACCTTAATTAGCGCGGCTACTTGGCACATGAATGTGCAGCCCGCAAAGCAAAGAGCAAAAGTGTTGGGTGTAGGTGTCCGGTTCGGGGCGCAAGCGATCAGCAGTCGAAGGCATTTTGCATCCAGTTCAACTGATCGAGGCTGCTGTCGATGGCAACCACGTCGAAGCGGCAGGGGGAATCGGCCCAACGCGACTCGCGCTGAAGAAAATACTGCGCGGCGAAAATCAGTTTCTGCCGTTTGCGCTCATCGATGCTATCGAGCGCGCCACCCCATTGGGTGTTTTTTCTGTAGCGGACTTCGACGAATACTACTGTATCGCCATCAAGCATGACCAGATCAAGCTCGCCGCGTTTACATAACCAGTTCTGCGCCAGCAGGCGCAGACCTTGTTGCTGAAGATGCTCGAGCGCATGGCGCTCGGCATCCTTACCGCTTTGCTGGCGTGACCTGTCGGGCATCAGTGCGAGGTGTCCGGCAGGCGTTGAACCTGACCGTTGACGAACTCTGCCCATGGCAACTGACGCACGACCCGTTGATTCTGAGTCATGCCCAGGCTGCCCGATTGACCTTCGATGCGGCTGTCCGGCAAGGCCTTGAGTTGCCCCAGGCGTGGTGCCAGGCGATAGGCGTCAACGCCCATCGCGTATAGACGGCCCAGGCTGCCAGCGGCTTGTGGCCATTGTGCGGTGACCTGTTTGCGCAGCGGGTCGTTGGCATCCAGCAGCCATGGGGTTTCGCAGAAGCGAATACCGTTCATGTCGTTGTACTGGTTCTGGTCGCCGCTGGCGCTGAATACGTGGGAGGTGGCGTAAACCGGCACGTCACCCGCGTACTGGAAGTTCAGGGTCGGTTTGATCTGTTGAGCCTGTTGTGGCGTCGCGGCCAGGAAGATGAACTCGATGTCCTGACGACGCGAAGGCTGGGCGGCTACCTGCGAGCCAACGGTGTTTTGCAGGCTCTTGGCGCGGCCTTCGCTCTGGCGCAGCTGGAACATGTCGGCAATTTGCTGGGCCAGTTGCACCGGTTGGTCGACGCGCTCGGTCGCGACAATGCTGCCGCCGTTGGCTTGCCAATCCTGGCTGAATGCTCTGAGTACGCGGTCACCCCATTCGCCTTTCGGCACCATGATGGCGGCGCGATGCAGGCCATCGGCGCGCGCACGACGGGATACTTCGCGGGCTTCGTCTTCAGCGGCAAGGCCGAATTGGAACAGCTGGGCCGGACCTTGTTCGCCTTCGCTGTAGTTCAGCGCCAGGGTGGTGATTGGCAGTTGCGGGCGAGCGCTGAGCTGTTTGACCAGCGGCTTTTCCAGCGGGCCGACCACCAATTGCACGCCGTCGGCCTGGGCCTTGCGATAGAACTCGTCGAGGGAGGTCAGGCGCGAGCTGTCATAGAACTCGATGGCTGGCGGCTTCTGCCCGGCTTGTTGCGCCTGGTAGTGTGCGGCCATGAAGCCTTCACGCAATGCTTTGCCAACCGAGGCCAGCGGGCCGTCTTGCGGCAGCAGCAGGGCAATCTTGCTCAGGGGCTGGCTGGCCAGATCCTTGAGTTTGGTCAATGGCAGCGGCAACTGGATGGCGGCCGGGTGCTTTGGATTGTTCGCGCGCCAGTTGTCGATCGCGGCTTGCTGCTGTTCCAGGGTGCCGGCTGTTTTCACTGCCCGGGCCAGGCTCAACCAGCCGCCGAGGTCGTCGTCGGTGGTCGGCTGCAATTGATCGGTCGGCAGTGAAGCGATCAGGGTCCAGATCGCTTCGTGGTTTTTGCTCGCAGCTTGATCGCTCAGCATGGGGGCGATGAAAATGCGCTCCCGTGCGGCGGCCAGGGTCTGGCCGTCGGCCTCAAGGGCGCGGGCATGGACGGTGCCGGTGCGAACCTGTTGTTCGGCTGGCAGTTCGCTCAGGCGTTGCAGGCTCGGATGGCTCAGGGCCGTCAGCGCCGCTTTGGGCTGATTGCGCACCATGGCCAATTCAGCCGCCAGGGTGCTGGCGAAGACCTGTTGGCCAGGCTTGAGTTGTTCCATCGGTACTTGTTGCAGAATTTGCGCGGATTGGCCGGCATTGCCCTGACGATAAGCCAGGTCTGCCGCGCTCAAGCGCAGCAAGGCTGCCTTGTCCGGCGTTTTACTTTGAGTGGCCTGTTCGAGCAGTTGCTCGACACTGGCATCCGGGGTCCGTGGAAGTTCGCCAAGGCTGGAGGAGGGCGAGCTGGCGCAAGCCACCAGCAAGGCAGCGAGGCAGAGGGCAGAGAACAGCCGCAGGCAAGCGATCATGTAAGTGTTCCTGATACTCGATCAAATAAGCGTGGAATTGTACCCAAGCGCTGGCCGGGGCGCGATGTTACTGGCGTGAATCGATCAATTTAGCTCATGCAAATGTTGCGACACTGCACAAAAGGCTGGAAAACCGAGGGTTGCTTGCAGGTATCGCGAATGTCGCTACGCGCTACAATGGCGGCTTTTACCGATCATGAGGTGTGCGCTTTGACTGCTCCAGGTGCTTTGAATTCCGCTGCTGGCTCGCTTTATGTGGTGGCGACGCCCATCGGCAACCTGGACGACATCAGTGCGCGTGCGCTGAAGATCCTGCGCGAGGTTTCGTTGATTGCTGCCGAAGACACTCGCCATTCCCAGCGATTGATGCAGCACTTCGGTATCCCCACGCCGCTGGCGGCCTGCCATGAACACAACGAGAGGGATGAAGGCAGTCGCTTTATCACTCGCTTGCTCGCTGGCGACGATGTGGCATTGATCTCCGATGCCGGGACACCGCTGATTTCCGATCCGGGTTATCACCTGGTGCGTCAGGCCCGTGCCGCAGGGATCAATGTGGTGCCGGTTCCGGGGGCCTGTGCATTGATTGCGGCGCTCTCGGCGGCGGGGTTGCCATCGGACCGTTTCATCTTCGAAGGGTTTCTACCGGCCAAGGCTGTCGGCCGACGCGCTCGCCTGGAACTGATAAAAGAAGAGCCGCGCACGCTGATTTTTTATGAGGCTCCACACCGCATCCTTGAATGCCTGCAAGACATGGAGCTGGTATTCGGCGCCGATCGTCCGGCATTGCTGGCGCGCGAGTTGACCAAGACCTTCGAAACCCTTAAAGGCTTGCCGCTGGCCGAGCTGCGCGAGTTCGTCGAATCGGACAGCAACCAGCAGCGCGGCGAGTGCGTAGTGCTGGTCGCTGGCTGGTCTGCTCCCGAGACTGAGGACGCTGTCAGCAGCGAAGCCATGCGTATTCTCAATCTGCTGCTTGAAGAAATGCCGCTCAAGCGTGCGGCGGCATTGGCGGCGCAAATTACTGGCGAGCGCAAGAATGTGCTCTATCAGGTTGCGCTGGATAAGCAGAAGGGCGAGTAAAAAAGCGACGCGCAGCGCCGGCCAGAGGCTTTTAGAGCTTGTTCTTCGACCGCTCTGCCGTTAATCTTCGCGGCGGAGAGTCGATCGGACAGTCGCTGCCCTCTATGAAAATTAGGGGGGGGAGGAAAGTCCGGGCTCCATAGGGCGAAGTGCCAGGTAATGCCTGGGAGGCGTGAGCCTACGGAAAGTGCCACAGAAAATAACCGCCTAAGCGCTTCGGCGCCGGTAAGGGTGAAAAGGTGCGGTAAGAGCGCACCGCACGTCTGGCAACAGTTCGTGGCTAGGTAAACCCCACTTGGAGCAAGACCAAATAGGGTCCCAAGGCGTGGCCCGCGCTGGGACCGGGTAGGTTGCTAAAGATGTCCAGTGATGGCCATCGTAGACGAATGACTGTTCAAGACAGAACCCGGCTTACAGATCGACTCTCCACCTTTTTTTCTCTCTGCTTCAATCATTGGCAGCGATATGCGTAATGGCAGTTTCCCTCCCTGCTGAATCAATAGCAGAAGCGCTTTTGTAATACCGAAAAAATCTTACTCTTAACAAACTACTTTAACTTCTGAACGCAGCCTTCTGTGCTGATTCAAGTTATTGAACGAATTCATCCGCCAGATTCTCGTTTCCCCTCCTTTTACACTCCTAAATCTCCGTTCTGTAAGGCTTTTCCTTCTATCCGCGCCTTGACGGTGTGGTGGGCGCATTCCTATAGTGTGCGCAAGTGGCGGAAAGTGGCATGAAGTGGGTTTTTTGAGCGCAAAACGCTAATATTTGGAGAAACGCTGACGTGTTTCGCGGAGCTAACGCTATCAGTCTCGATGCAAAGGGCCGTCTCGCCATGCCGAGCCGGTACCGTGACGAGCTCGTTTCGCGTAGTTCCGGTCAATTAATCGTCACCATCGATGCCGTTGATCCGTGTTTGTGTGTTTATCCCCTCGATGAGTGGGAAATTATCGAAACCAAACTGCGTGCACTGCCTTCGCTTCGCGAAGAAAACCGCCGCCTGCAACGTTTACTGATTGGTAATGCCGTCGACCTCGAGCTCGATGGCAGTGGTCGTTTTCTGGTCCCGCCGCGTCTTCGCGAATATGCCAAGTTGGATAAGCGCGCAATGTTGGTAGGCCAACTGAACAAGTTCCAATTGTGGGACGAGGATGCCTGGAATGCGGTTTCTGCCGCTGACCTGGCTGCTATTCAACAACCGGGCGCCATGCCTGATGAACTGCGTGATTTGATCCTGTGACTATTGATAGCGGCTTTAACCACATCACCGTACTGCTTGACGAAGCCGTCGAGGCTCTCGCCGTACGTCCTGATGGCTGCTATCTGGACGGCACGTTCGGACGCGGCGGACATAGCCGGTTGATTCTCAGCAAGCTCGGGCCCGATGGTCGGTTGCTCGGGTTCGACAAAGATCCTCAAGCGATTGCCACCGGGCAAACGCTAGCGGCCGAAGACGGCCGCTTTGTCGTTGTACAGCGCAGCTTTGCCGAGCTCGGTTCGGAAGTCGCCGAACGCGGTCTGACCGGCAAGGTCAGCGGTGTTCTGCTTGACCTGGGCGTGTCTTCGCCTCAGCTCGACGACCCTGAGCGCGGCTTCAGTTTTCTCAACGACGGCCCGTTGGACATGCGAATGGACCCGTCCCGCGGGATCAGCGCCGCCGAGTTCGTCAATACCGCGCCGGTGGAGGAAATCGCCCGGGTGTTCAAGGAATACGGCGAAGAACGTTTCTCCGGCCGCATGGCGCGTGCCGTGGCCGAACGTCGCGACATCAAGCCGTTCGAGCGCACTGCCGATCTGGCAGAAGTGCTGAAAGTCGCCAACCCTGCATGGGAAAAGGGCAAGAACCCGGCCACCCGTGCATTCCAGGGGCTGCGTATTCACGTCAACAACGAGCTGGGCGATCTGGAAGCCGGTCTCGAAGCCGCTCTGGAGTGCCTGGAAGTCGGCGGTCGCCTGGTGGTGATCAGCTTCCACTCGCTGGAAGACCGCATCGTCAAACTGTTCATGCGTAAACTGGTGAAAGGCGAAGCCGACAACCTGCCGCGCAACTTGCCGGTCCGTCACGTCGCCTTCGAACCGAAAATCAAAGTCCATGGCAAAGCGCAGTCCGCCTCCGAGGCCGAACTCAAAGCCAACCCACGTTCCCGTAGCGCCATCATGCGTGTCGCGGAGAAACTGCGGTGAGCAAGCTTTTCGCCAAACCACTTCCCGGCGGAAGCTTTTTCATGCTGCTGCTGTTTATCGGTGTGCTCGTGTCGGCCATCGGCGTGTCCTATAGCGCCCACTGGAACCGTCAGCTGTTGAATTCGCTGTACAACGAATTGAGCGTGCGCGACAAGGCGCAGGCGGAGTGGGGCCGGTTGATTCTCGAACAAAGCACCTGGACCGCCCACAGCCGTATCGAAGTGTTGGCGACCGAACAACTGAAGATGCGCATTCCTGGCGCTGCTGAAGTGCAGATGGTGGCGCCATGATGAAACTCGAAGGCGCACTCTTCCCGTGGCGATTCCGTCTGGTGCTGGGCTTGCTCGGCATCATGGTGGTGGCGATTTCCTGGCGCATCATTGATCTGCAAGTGGTCGACCGTGACTTCCTTAAAGGTCAGGGCGACGCGCGCAGTGTTCGTCATATTCCAATCCCGGCTCACCGTGGTCTGATCACCGACCGTAACGGCGAGCCGTTGGCCGTGAGTACCCCGGTCACCACCCTGTGGGCCAACGCCAAGGAAATGCAGCTGGCCAAAGAGAAATGGCCGGCACTGGCGGCTGCCTTGGGGCAGGATCCCAAAGCCCTGGCCGAACGTCTCGAAGCCCAGGCCAACAAAGAATTCATCTACCTGGTGCGCGGGCTGACCCCTGAGCAGGGCCAGGCTGTGCTCGATCTGAAAGTGCCGGGCGTTTATGGCATCGAAGAATTCCGGCGTTTCTACCCGGCGGGTGAAGTCACCGCCCACATGGTCGGCTTTACTGACATCGACGATCACGGACGCGAAGGCGTCGAGCTGGCCTACGACGAATGGCTGGCCGGGGTGCCCGGCAAGCGACAGGTCATCAAGGACCGGCGCGGCCGGCTGATCAAAGATGTCCAGGTCACCAAAAACGCCAAGGCCGGCAAGCCCTTGGCGTTGTCCATTGACCTGCGCCTGCAATACCTGGCCAACCGCGAACTGCGCAACGCGATCATCGAGAACGGCGCCAAGGCCGGTAGCCTGGTGATCATGGACGTGAAGACCGGCGAGATTCTCGCCATGGTCAACCAGCCGACCTACAACCCGAACAACCGTCGCAACCTGCAACCGGCGATGATGCGCAACCGCGCGATGATCGACGTGTTCGAGCCGGGTTCGACCATGAAAGCGATCTCCATGAGCGCCGCGATTGAAACCGGGCGCTGGAAACCGAGCGACACCGTTGAGGTGTACCCGGGCAGTTTGCAGATTGGTAAATACACCATCAAGGACGTATCCAAGACCGAAGGTCCGGTGCTCGACCTGACCGGTATCCTGATCAATTCCAGTAACGTCGGCATGAGTAAGGTCGCGTTCGATATCGGCGGCGAAACGATTTTCCGTCTGGCACAGAAAGTTGGCCTCGGCCAGGACACCGGCTTGGGTTTCCCGGGTGAGCGCGTCGGCAACCTGCCGAACTACCGCGAATGGCGCAAGGCTGAAACCGCCACGCTGTCCTACGGCTACGGTATTTCCGTGACCGCGATCCAGTTGGTCCACGCCTTCTCGGCCCTGGCTAACAATGGTCGCCTCGCGCCGTTGACCCTGATCAAAACCGACAAGGCGCCGCAAACCACTCAGGTGCTGCCGGAAGCCGTCGCGAAAACCATGCAAGGCATGCTGCAACAAGTGATCGAAGCCCCGCGCGGCGTATTCCGTGCGCAGGTGCCGGCGTATCACGTGGGCGGCAAGTCGGGTACTGCGCGTAAGACGTCGGTCGGAACCAAAGGCTACGCCGAGAACTCCTACCGCTCGCTGTTCGCCGGTTTCGGCCCGATGAGCGACCCGCGTTACGCGATCGTGGTGGTGATCGACGAACCGACCAAGGCCGGTTACTTCGGTGGTCTGGTATCGGCGCCGGTGTTCAGCAAAGTGATGTCCGGGACCTTGCGCCTGATGAACATCACCCCGGACAACCTGCCAGCCACTCAACAAGCGAACGCCGCACCGGTCGTTCCGCTGAAAGCTAATGGAGGGCGCGGCTGATGTCGCTGAGCCTGAACAAGATTTTCGCCCACGCCGGCCATGATCTATTGATCCGCGAATTGGCGCTGGACAGCCGTAACGTACGGGCAGGTGATTTGTTCCTTGCGGTCCCTGGTGGCAAGTTCGACGGTCGTGCGCACATCGCCGACGCCTTGCAGCGCGGTGCTGCCGCCGTGGCTTATGAAGTCGAAGGCGCGACCGTGCTGCCGATTACCGACGTGCCGCTGATTCCGGTCAAAGGCCTGGCGGCGCAGCTGTCGGATATCGCCGGGCGCTTTTACGGCGACCCGAGCCGTCACATGAACCTGATCGGCGTGACCGGCACCAACGGTAAAACCAGCGTGACCCAGTTGGTCGCGCAAGCCTTGGATTTGCTCGGTCAACACTGCGGTATCGTTGGCACTTTGGGCTCCGGTTTCCATGGCGCGCTGGAAAGCGGCTTGCACACCACGCCGAACCCGATTGCGCTGCAAGCAACCCTCGCCGACCTGAAAAAGGCCGGTGCCAAAGCCGTGGCCATGGAAGTCTCTTCCCATGGGCTGGATCAGGGCCGCGTAACCGCGCTGGCCTTCGATGTGGCGGTGATGACCAACCTGTCGCGCGATCATCTGGATTACCACGGCACCATGCAGGCCTATGGCGAAACCAAGGCCAAGTTGTTTGCCTGGAATGATCTGAAGTGCCGGGTGGTCAACCTCGACGACGATTTTGGCCGGCAACTGGCGGCTGATGAGGGTGAGTCGCGGTTGATCACTTACAGCCTGGAAGACTCCCGCGCTTACCTGTATTGCCGCGAAGCGCAGTTCAGTGACGAAGGCGTGCGCGCCACGCTTGTTACGCCGCAGGGCGAACACCATTTGCGCAGCACCTTGCTCGGCCGTTTCAACCTGAGCAACGTGTTGGCCGCGGTCGGTGCCTTGCTCGGTCTGGACTATGCGCTGGACGAAATCCTCAACGTGCTGCCGAAACTCGAAGGCCCGGCCGGTCGCATGCAGCGTCTGGGCGGCGGCACTCAGCCGTTGGTGGTGGTCGATTACGCCCACACACCGGATGCGCTGGAAAAAGTCTTGATGGCCCTGCGTCCTCACGCCAAAGGCCGGTTGCTGTGCCTGTTCGGTTGCGGCGGTGATCGCGATCGCGGCAAGCGTCCGCTGATGGCTGAAGTGGTCGAGCGTCTGGCCGATGGTGTGCTGGTCACCGACGACAACCCGCGCACCGAAGACCCCGCCGCTATTTTCGACGACATCCGCGCCGGTTTCACCGCTGTGGATAAAGTCACCTTCGTCGCCGGTCGTGGCCAGGCGATTGCCCAGTTGATCGCCAGCGCTTCGGCGGATGACGTGATTGTCCTGGCCGGTAAAGGTCATGAGGACTATCAGGAAATCAACGGTGAGCGTCTCGCTTTCTCCGATCTGGTCGAGGCCGATCATGCCCTGACCGCGTGGGAGGTGGCCCATGCTTAAAGCCTTGAAACTGAGCGAACTGACCGGCGCACTGAATGCCCGTCTGATCTCCGTCGATGCCAGCTTCGATGGTGTCAGCATCGACAGCCGCGCGATCAAGCCCGGCCAGCTGTTTATTGCTCTGGCCGGTCCACGTTTCGATGGCCATGACTACCTGAATGACGTCGCCGCCAAAGGCGCCGTGGGTGCACTGGTCGAGCGCGAAGTGGCCGACAGCTCGCTGCCGCAACTGCTGGTCAAGGACACCCGCCAGGCCCTCGGCCAGTTGGGCGCGATCAACCGTGCCGCGTTCACTCAGCCGGTCGCGGCCGTTACCGGCTCCAGCGGCAAGACCACGGTCAAGGAAATGCTGGCAAGCATCCTGCGCACGCGCGGTCCGGTGCTGGCGACCCGTGGCAACCTGAACAATGACCTCGGCGCTCCGCTGACCCTGCTCGAACTGGCGCCGGAACACACCGCCGCCGTGATCGAACTCGGCGCTTCGCGCATTGGCGAGATTGCCTACACCGTCGCCATGACCAAACCCCACGTGGCCATCATCAACAACGCCGGGACTGCCCACGTTGGTGAGTTCGGCGGGCCGGAAAAAATCGTCGAAGCCAAGGGCGAGATTCTCGAAGGGCTGGATGCCGATGGCATTGCCGTGCTGAATCTCGACGACAAGGCCTTCGACATCTGGAAGACCCGTGCCGCCGGTCGAAAAGTGCTGACTTTTGCCCTGAGCAACGTCAACGCTGATTTCCATGCCAGCGATCTGGACCGCGATGCCCGCGGTTGCCCGGCGTTCAACCTGCACAGCCCTGAAGGTGTGGAGCGGGTTCAGCTGAATCTGCTCGGCACCCACAACGTCGCCAATGCCATGGCCGCTGCCGCTGCCGCGCATGCCTTGGGTGTGTCGCTGTTCGGCATCGCCACCGGCCTTGGCGCGGTGCAACCGGTCAAGGGCCGCACCGTCGCGCAACTGGCGCCTAACGGCATGCGCGTAATCGATGACACATACAACGCGAACCCCACCTCTATGTGCGCCGCCGTTGATATACTCGCCGGCTTTTCCGGTCGCACCGTTTTGGTGCTCGGGGATATCGGCGAGTTGGGCGCGTGGGCAGAGCAGGGGCACCGCGATGTGGGCGATTACGCCCGCGGCAAGGTTTCCGCGCTTTACGCCGTCGGGCCAATGATGGCTCACGCCGTGAACGCTTTCGGCGAGCAGGCCTTTCACTTCAGCACACAGGCTGAACTGATCAAGGCCCTGGAAGCCGAGCAGGACACAAACACTACCTTTTTGATCAAGGGCTCGCGCAGCGCTGCGATGGAAAACATCGTTGCCGCTTTGTGCGGGACCAGTCTGGAGAAACATTAATGCTGCTGCTGCTAGCGGAGTATCTGCAACAGTTCTACAAAGGCTTCGCGGTCTTTCAGTACCTGACCCTGCGCGGGATTCTCGGTGTACTGACCGCGCTGGTCTTGTCGCTGTGCTATGGCCCGTGGATGATCCGCACTCTGCAGAACCGTCAGATCGGTCAATCCGTTCGCAACGACGGCCCGCAATCGCACCTGTCGAAGTCGGGCACCCCGACCATGGGCGGCGCGCTGATTCTTTCCTCCATCGGCGTCAGCACCTTGCTTTGGGCTGACCTGACCAACCGTTACGTTTGGGTCGTGTTGTTGGTGACCCTGCTGTTCGGCGCCATCGGCTGGGTTGACGACTATCGCAAAGTCATCGAGAAAAACTCCCGCGGCCTTCCGAGCCGCTGGAAGTATTTCTGGCAGTCGGTGTTCGGCCTGGGCGCGGCGATCTTCCTTTATATGACTGCCGCGACGCCGGTGGAAACCACCCTGATCCTGCCGATGCTCAAGGACTACAGCATTCCGCTGGGCGCGGGTTTCATCGTCCTGACCTATTTCGTGATTGTCGGCTCGAGCAACGCGGTCAACCTGACCGACGGCCTCGACGGTCTGGCGATCATGCCCACCGTGATGGTCGGCGGCGGCCTGGGGATCTTCTGCTACCTGTCGGGTAACGTGAAGTTCGCCGAATACCTGCTGATTCCTTACGTACCGGGCGCGGGCGAGCTGATTGTGTTCTGCGGCGCCTTGATCGGTGCGGGCCTGGGCTTCCTCTGGTTCAACACCTATCCGGCACAAGTCTTCATGGGCGACGTTGGCGCGCTGGCGCTGGGTGCGGCCCTGGGCACCATCGCAGTGATCGTCCGTCAGGAAATCGTCCTGTTCATCATGGGCGGTGTGTTCGTGATGGAGACCCTATCAGTCGTCATTCAGGTTGCCTCCTTTAAGCTGACCGGTCGCCGTGTGTTCCGCATGGCACCGATTCACCACCACTTTGAACTCAAGGGCTGGCCCGAGCCGCGCGTGATCGTCCGTTTCTGGATCATCACCGTGATTCTCGTGTTGATCGGCCTTGCCACCCTGAAGCTGAGGTAGAACGAGTGTCTCTGATCGCTTCTGACCACTTCCGCATCGTTGTCGGCCTCGGCAAGAGCGGCATGTCCCTGGTTCGCTTCCTGGCGAACCGGGGCGTGTCGTTTGCTGTCGCCGATACGCGGGAAAATCCACCGGAACTGGCCACGCTCAAGCGTGACTATCCGCACGTGGAAGTGCGTTGTGGCGAGCTGGACGTCGAATTCCTGTGCCGTGCCGATGAGCTCTACGTGAGCCCCGGCCTGGCGCTGGCGACCCCGGCCCTGCAGGCTGCCGCCGCCCGTGGCGTGAAAATGTCCGGCGACATCGAGCTGTTCACGCGTAACGCGAAAGCGCCGATTGTCGCCATTACCGGTTCCAACGCCAAAAGCACCGTCACCACCCTGGTCGGCGAGATGGCGGCTGCGGCCGGTAAGCGTGTTGCCGTTGGTGGCAACCTCGGCACGCCGGCGCTGGATTTGCTCAGCGATGACATCGAGCTGTACGTGATGGAGCTGTCGAGCTTCCAGCTCGAAACCACCGATCAGCTCAACGCCGAAGTGGCGACCGTGCTCAACATCAGTGAAGACCACATGGACCGCTACAGCGGTCTGCCGGCCTATCACTTGGCCAAGCACCGGATCTTCCGGGGCGCCAGGCAGTTTGTGGTCAACCGTCAGGACGCCCTGAGCCGTCCGCTGATGGGTGAAGGTCAGCCGTGCTGGACCTTCGGTTTGAACAAACCCGACTTCAAGGCCTTCGGCATTCGAGAAGAGAACGGCGAGAAATACCTGGCCTTCGAGTTCCAGAACCTGATGCCGGTACGCGAGCTGAAAGTTCGTGGTGCGCATAACCAGTCCAACGCCCTCGCGGCATTGGCGCTCGGCCACGCCGTCGGCCTGCCGTTCGACGCCATGCTTTCAGCCCTGCGCAATTTCGCCGGGCTCGAGCATCGCTGCCAGTGGGTCCGCGACCTTGATGGCGTGAGCTACTACAACGATTCCAAAGCCACCAACGTCGGCGCCGCATTGGCGGCCATCGAAGGCCTGGGGGCGGACATCGACGGCAAGCTTGTGCTGATCGCCGGTGGCGATGGCAAGGGCGCCGAATTCAAGGATTTGCGTGATCCGGTGGCGGCCAACTGCCGCGCCGTCATTTTGATGGGCCGTGATTCCGACAAGATCGGTGAGGCCATCGGCGATGCCGTGCCACTG
Source organism: Pseudomonas sp. 01L34 (assembly GCF_056400265.1). Classification (NCBI taxonomy): domain Bacteria; kingdom Pseudomonadati; phylum Pseudomonadota; class Gammaproteobacteria; order Pseudomonadales; family Pseudomonadaceae; genus Pseudomonas; species Pseudomonas sp. 01L34. Next base: position 48,507 of record NZ_JBFTSX010000013.1, on the reverse strand, counting down.
ATTCGCGTCGGCTCGCTGATCGAAGCGGTCGAGCAATGCCGCGCCATCGCCGAAAAGGGCGACGCGGTGCTGCTGTCGCCGGCCTGCGCCAGCTTCGACATGTTCAAGAACTATGAAGACCGTGGTCACCAGTTCGTCCGCGCCGTGGAGGATCTGGCATGAGCTTGAGAAACATCATCAAGCCGTATCCATCGCCGCTGATCACCGGGCGCGGTATCGACCTCGATTTCCCGATGCTCGCCGGTTGCCTGGCACTGCTCGGCCTGGGGCTGATCATGATTGCCTCGGCATCGACCGAGGTGGGGGCGGTGCAGTCGGGCAGCGCCCTGTACTACATGATTCGCCACCTTGTTTACGTTGTGCTGGGACTGGGTGCCTGCGTCGTCACCATGATGATTCCGATTGCCACCTGGCAACGCTTGGGCTGGCTGATGCTGATTGGTGCATTCGGCTTGCTGGTGATGGTGATCATCCCGGGGATCGGCCGGGAAGTGAACGGTTCGATGCGCTGGATCGGCTTCAGTTTCTTCAACGTTCAGCCTTCCGAGATCGCCAAGGTGTTCGTGGTGATCTACCTCGCCGGTTATCTGGTGCGTCGCCAGAAAGAAGTGCGTGAAAGCTGGATGGGCTTCTTCAAGCCGTTCATCGTGCTGTTGCCAATGGCGGGTCTGTTGCTGATGGAGCCGGACTTTGGTGCCACCGTCGTGATGATGGGGGCAGCTGCGGCGATGCTGTTCCTCGGCGGGGTCGGGCTGTTCCGGTTTTCCCTGATGGTGGTCCTGGCCGTCGCGGCGGTGGTGTTGTTGATTCAGATGCAGCCGTATCGAATGGCGCGTCTGACCAACTTTGCCGATCCGTGGGCCGACCAGTTCGGTGCCGGCTATCAGCTCTCCCAGGCCTTGATCGCTTTCGGTCGCGGCGAATGGCTGGGCGTCGGCCTGGGCAACAGCGTGCAGAAACAGTTCTACCTGCCGGAAGCCCATACCGACTTCGTGTTTTCGGTGCTGGCTGAAGAGCTGGGGGCCGTGGGTTCCTTGTGCACGGTGGCGCTGTTCGTCTTCGTGTGTATTCGTGGCATGTACATCGGCCTGTGGGCCGAGAAAGCCAAACAGTTTTTTGCCGCCTACGTTGCTTACGGCTTGTCGTTCCTGTGGATCGGCCAGTTCCTGATCAACATCGGCGTGAACGTCGGCCTGTTGCCGACCAAAGGTCTGACCCTGCCATTCCTCAGTTATGGCGGCAGTTCGTTGGTGATCTGCTGTGCCTGTCTTGGCTTGTTGCTGCGCATCGAGTGGGAGAGTCGAACCCATTTGGGCAGCGAAGAAATGGAATTCCATGAGAGCGACTTCGCCGAGGAGCCGAACCATGGGCGCTAACGTACTGATCATGGCTGGCGGCACCGGGGGCCATGTGTTCCCGGCACTTTCCTGTGCGCGTGAGTTCCAGGCCCGCGGCTACACCGTGCACTGGCTCGGCACGCCCCGCGGGATCGAAAACGATCTGGTGCCGGCGGCCGGTATTGAATTGCATCGGATCCACGCCAGCGGTTTGCGCGGCAAGGGCAAATTGTCCCTGCTCAAGGCGCCGGTCATGTTGCTCAAGTCGATCTGGCAGGCGCGGGCGATCATTCGTCAGCTGCGGCCAGTCTGTGTGGTCGGCTTTGGTGGTTTTGTGACTGGTCCTGGCGGCGTTGCTGCCAAACTGGCCGGCGTGCCGGTCATCGTTCACGAGCAGAACGCCGTGGCCGGTACCGCCAATCGGTTGCTGGTGCCGTTGGCCGCCCGAGTCTGTGAAGCGTTCCCCGACACCTTTACCCTGTCGGACAGCCGTCGGACCACCGGTAACCCGGTGCGCGCCGAGCTGTTCCTCGAAACACCGCGACCTGCCCTGGCCGGTCGCAAGGCGCGTTTGCTGATCCTGGGTGGAAGCCTGGGCGCAGAGCCGTTGAACAAGTTGCTGCCTGAAGCCCTGTCGCAAGTCGCCCCCGACCTGCGCCCGGACGTGTTCCATCAGGCCGGCAAAAACCACGATGAAGTGACTGCAGAGCGCTATCGCGCGGCTGGCGTCGAGGCGCAAGTGCAGCCATTCATCAAAGACATGGCCCAAGCCTATGGCTGGGCCGACCTGGTGGTGTGCCGCGCAGGAGCGCTGACCATCAGTGAACTGGCGGCCGCCGGTCTGCCCTCGATGCTGGTGCCTTTGCCCCACGCGATCGACGATCACCAGACCCGCAACGCCGATTATTTGGCCCGTGAAGGCGCTGCCTTCCTGATGCCGCAAAGAACGACTGGCGCAGCGGACCTTGCCGCTCGCCTGACAGAGGTCTTGATGCAACCGCAACGACTCAACGACATGGCCAGCGCGGCACGCCGCCTGGCCAAACCCGATGCCACTCGTAACGTGGTCGATACTTGCCTTGAGGTGGCCCATGGTTGAGAACAAGAAAGCCATGCCACAACCGGAAATGCGCCGTATCCGTCGTATCCACTTCGTCGGAATTGGCGGCGTGGGTATGTGCGGTATCGCCGAAGTGTTGCTGAACCTGGGCTATCAAGTGTCCGGTTCCGACCTGAAAGCTTCGCCGGTGACCGAGCGCCTGGAATCTTTTGGTGCGCATATTTTCATCGGCCACCGTGCCGAGAACGCCGCAGCCGCCGACGTGCTGGTGGTGTCGAGCGCCGTCAACACGTCCAACCCGGAAGTCGCGACCGCGCTGGAACGCCGGATTCCGGTGGTGCCGCGTGCCGAGATGCTCGCCGAGCTGATGCGCTACCGCCACGGCATCGCCGTCGCCGGTACCCACGGCAAAACCACCACCACCAGCCTGATCGCTTCGGTGTTCGCCGCCGGTGGCCTGGACCCGACGTTCGTCATCGGTGGCCGCCTGAATGCCGCGGGCACCAATGCCCAGCTCGGCACCAGCCGCTACCTGATCGCCGAAGCCGACGAAAGCGATGCCAGCTTCCTGCACTTGCAGCCGCTGGTGGCCGTGGTCACCAACATCGACGCCGATCACATGGCGACCTACGACGGCGACTTCAACAAGCTGAAGAAAACCTTCGTCGAGTTCCTGCACAACCTGCCGTTCTACGGTTTGGCGGTGGTGTGCCTGGACGATCCGGTGGTGCGTGAAATCCTCCCGCTGGTGAAGCGTCCGACGGTCACTTACGGCTTCGGCGATGACGCCGACGTACGCGCCATCAACGTACGCCAACAAGGCATGCAGACTTTCTTCACCGTGCTGCGCCCTGATCGCGAGCCGCTGGATGTCTCGGTGAACATGCCGGGCAACCACAACGTGTTGAACGCGCTGGCGACTATTTGCATCGCCACCGACGAAGGCGTCAGCGATGAAGCCATCGTCCAGGGCCTGTCCGGCTTCCAGGGTGTTGGCCGTCGCTTCCAGGTGTACGGCGAACTGCCGGTCGAAGGCGGCAACGTGATGCTGGTGGACGACTACGGTCACCACCCGACCGAAGTCGCGGCCGTGATCAAGGCCGTGCGCGGTGGCTGGCCGGAGCGCCGTCTGGTGATGGTCTACCAGCCGCACCGTTACAGCCGCACCCGCGACCTGTACGACGACTTCGTCAATGTGCTGGCCGACGCCAACGTGCTGCTGCTGATGGAAGTCTATCCGGCCGGCGAAGAGCCGATTCCGGGCGCCGACAGCCGCAAACTGTGCAACAGCATCCGTCAGCGCGGTCAGCTCGACCCGATCTACATCGAGCGCGGCATCGACCTCGCGCCGATCGTCAAGCCGCTGCTGCGTGCCGGCGACATTCTGCTGTGCCAGGGCGCCGGTGATATCGGCGGTCTCGCACCCAAACTGTTGAACAGTCCGTTGTTCGCCGGGGCCGTTGCCGCACCGGTAGAGGGGAAGTTGAAATGACTGCTGCTTACGCCAACCTCGTCTCCACTGTCGCTCCGAAGGATTTCGGTCGCGTTGCCGTGCTGTTCGGCGGCAAGAGTGCCGAGCGTGAAGTGTCCCTGAAGTCGGGTAACGCGGTGCTTGAAGCACTGCAAAGCGCCGGCGTGGACGCGTTCGGTATTGATGTGGGCGATGACCTGCTGCAACGCTTGCTGAACGAAAAAATCGACCGCGCCTTCATCATCCTCCACGGTCGTGGCGGTGAAGACGGCAGCATGCAGGGCCTGCTCGAATGCGCAGGGATTCCGTACACCGGCAGCGGCATTCTGGCCTCGGCCCTGGCCATGGACAAACTGCGCACCAAGCAGGTCTGGCACAGCCTCGGCATTCCGACGCCACGCCACGCGGTACTGCGCTGCGAGGCCGATTGTATTTCGGCGGCCAAGGAACTGGGCTTCCCGTTGATCGTCAAACCGGCCCATGAAGGTTCCAGTATCGGGATGGCCAAAGTGACGACCGCGCCCGAGTTGATCGAGGCGTGGAAAGCGGCCAGTACCTACGATTCGCAAGTGTTGGTCGAGCAATGGATTCATGGTCCGGAGTTCACCATCGCCACCCTGCGTGACCAGGTGTTGCCACCGATTGCCTTGGGCACGACACACAGTTTCTACGACTACGACGCCAAGTACATCGCCAACGATACCCAGTACCGCATTCCGTGCGGCCTGGACAGCGACAAAGAAAAGGAACTCATGGACCTCACGGCCAAAGCCTGTGAGGCGCTGGGTATCGCCGGTTGGGGCAGGGCGGACGTGATGCAGGACGCCGACGGGCAGTTCTGGTTCCTGGAAGTCAACACCGCACCGGGCATGACCGATCACAGTCTGGTGCCAATGGCGGCCCGTGCCGCTGGCCTGGATTTCCAGCAACTGGTTCTGGCGATTCTGGCCGCAAGCATTGAGCCACGAGGGTAAGACCATGCAAGGCGCACAGCTGAGACATCAGCCCTCCGCACCACCCGGCCGCAAGCCGGTGCCGCGGGGTGCCAGCCGAATGGTGGCCAAAGAGCCGATGTCCGTGCGCCTGCCGAAAGCCAACTTCGGTTTTCTGAAAAGCCTGTTCTGGCCCGTGTTGCTGGTGGCGTTGGGGTTCGGTACTTACGAAGGCGCACAGCGTTTGCTGCCGTACGCCGACCGGCCGATCACCAAAATCGCCGTGCAGGGCGACTTGAGTTACATCAGCCAGCAAGCGGTGCAGCAGCGGATCGCCCCGTACGTGGCGTCGAGCTTCTTCACCATCGACCTGGCGAGTATGCGCACCGAGCTTGAACAGATGCCATGGATTGCCCACGCCGAAGTGCGTCGGGTGTGGCCGGATCAGGTAGTGATTCGCCTGGAAGAACAACTGCCGGTGGCCCGTTGGGGCGATGAGTCGCTGTTGAACAACCAGGGACAGGCGTTCACCCCGCGCGAGCTGGCGAACTACGAACACTTGCCACAGCTGTTCGGCCCGCAGCGGGCCCAGCAACAAGTGATGCAGCAATACCAGGTGCTGAGCCAGATGCTCAGGCCATTGGGCTTCTCGATTGCACGCCTGGAGTTGCGTGAACGAGGCAGCTGGTTCCTGACCACCGGCGCAGGCAGCGCGGGTCCCGGAATCGAACTGCTGCTGGGACGCGGCAACCTGGTGGAAAAGATGCGCCGCTTCATTGCCATCTACGACAAGACGCTCAAAGAGCAGATTACGAACATTGCGCGCATCGATCTGCGCTACGCCAACGGCCTTGCCGTTGGCTGGCGGGAACCTGTAGCGCCGACGACAGCCCAACCCGCTGTCGCAAAGAATTAAGAAGAGGCAGGACCCATGGCAAACGTGCAAAGCGGCAAAATGATCGTCGGTCTCGATATCGGCACCTCCAAGGTGGTGGCGCTGGTCGGCGAGGTTGCGGACGACGGCACGCTCGAAATCGTCGGGATCGGTACTCATCCGTCCCGCGGCCTGAAAAAAGGCGTAGTGGTGAACATCGAGTCCACCGTCCAGTCGATCCAGCGCGCTATCGAAGAAGCGCAGCTGATGGCCGGTTGCCGGATCCACTCGGCGTTCGTCGGCGTGGCCGGCAATCACATCCGCAGCCTGAACTCCCACGGTATCGTGGCGATTCGTGATCGCGAAGTCAGCTCCGCCGACCTTGAACGCGTCCTCGACGCCGCCCAGGCTGTGGCAATTCCGGCTGACCAGCGCGTGCTGCACACCCTGCCGCAGGATTATGTGATCGATAACCAGGAAGGCGTGCGCGAGCCGCTGGGCATGTCCGGCGTGCGTCTGGAAGCCAAGGTTCACGTGGTCACCTGCGCCGTCAACGCCGCACAGAACATTGAAAAGTGCGTGCGTCGCTGCGGCCTGGAAATCGACGACATCATTCTCGAGCAACTGGCTTCGGCGTATTCGGTGCTGACCGACGACGAGAAAGAACTGGGCGTGTGCCTGGTGGACATCGGCGGCGGTACCACCGACATCGCGATCTTCACCGAAGGCGCGATCCGCCACACCGCAGTGATCCCTATTGCGGGCGACCAGGTGACCAACGACATCGCGATGGCGTTGCGCACCCCGACCCAGTACGCCGAAGAAATCAAGATTCGCTATGCCTGCGCCCTGGCCAAACTGGCCGGTGCCGGCGAAACCATCAAGGTACCGAGTGTCGGCGACCGTCCACCGCGCGAACTGTCCCGCCAGGCCCTGGCCGAAGTGGTCGAGCCGCGTTACGACGAGCTGTTCACCCTGATCCAGGCCGAACTGCGTCGCAGCGGCTATGAAGACCTGATCCCGGCCGGCATCGTGCTGACCGGCGGTACGTCGAAGATGGAAGGCGCGGTCGAACTGGCCGAAGAGATCTTCCACATGCCGGTTCGCCTGGGCGTGCCCCATGGCGTCAAGGGTCTGGACGACGTGGTCCGCAACCCGATCTATTCCACCGGCGTTGGCCTGTTGATGTACGGCCTGCAGAAGCAGTCCGACGGGATTTCGTTCTCGGGCATCGGCAGCCGCGACAGCTACAGCAATGACGAACCGAAAGCCGCTCTGCTCGATCGCATCAAGAGCTGGGTACAAGGCAATTTCTAAAGCTTTACCGCAACACCGCTTCAAAAGCAGTAGGCGAAAAAACTAGAGAATGTAAGGAGAGGGAAAATGTTCGAACTCGTAGACAACATCCCCGCAAGCCCGGTAATTAAAGTTATCGGTGTTGGCGGAGGCGGCGGCAACGCTGTCAATCACATGGTCAAGAGCAACATTGAAGGCGTTGAATTCATCTGCGCCAACACTGATGCCCAGGCGCTGAAAAGCATCAGCGCGCGCACCATTCTGCAACTGGGTACCAGCGTGACCAAAGGTCTGGGCGCTGGCGCCAACCCTGAAGTAGGTCGTCAGGCCGCTCTCGAAGACCGTGAGCGCATTGCCGAAGTCCTGCAGGGCACCAACATGGTGTTCATCACTACCGGCATGGGCGGCGGTACCGGTACCGGTGCAGCGCCAATCATTGCTGAAGTGGCCAAGGAAATGGGGATCCTCACCGTTGCGGTGGTGACCCGTCCGTTCCCGTTCGAAGGCCGCAAGCGCATGCAGCTCGCCGACGAAGGTATCCGTCTGCTGTCTGAAAGCGTCGACTCGTTGATCACCATTCCCAACGAGAAGCTGCTGACCATCCTCGGTAAAGACGCAAGCCTCTTGTCGGCTTTCGCCAAGGCCGACGATGTACTGGCCGGTGCCGTTCGCGGTATCTCCGACATCATCAAGCGTCCGGGCATGATCAACGTCGACTTCGCCGACGTACGTACCGTGATGAGCGAAATGGGCATGGCGATGATGGGCACTGGCTGCGCCAGCGGTCCGAACCGTGCACGTGAAGCGACCGAAGCGGCCATTCGCAACCCGCTGCTCGAAGACGTGAACCTGCAAGGTGCACGCGGCATCCTGGTGAACATCACCGCCGGTCCTGACCTGTCTCTGGGTGAGTACTCCGACGTGGGTAGCATCATCGAAGCCTTCGCATCCGAGCACGCAATGGTCAAGGTCGGTACCGTTATCGATCCGGACATGCGCGACGAGCTGCACGTGACCGTGGTTGCCACTGGTCTGGGCGCTAAAATCGAGAAGCCTGTGAAGGTCATCGACAATACCGTTCACACCTCGATGGCCTCCCAGCCACAACAACAAGCCCCTGTTCGTCAGGAACAGCCAGCGGTGAATTACCGTGACCTGGACCGTCCGACCGTCATGCGCAACCAGGCTCAGGCCGGTGCTGCGACTGCCGCGAAGATGAACCCGCAAGATGATCTGGACTACCTGGACATCCCGGCTTTCCTGCGTCGTCAGGCCGATTGATGAAATGTATCAGGGGTATTAGGGTGATTGGTGTTCAGCAAAGGTCTGGTCTGCTATCATCGCCAGCCTTTGTTGATACCAGTTCGCAATTTGCGCTGAAGCGGCCCATGCCATGATTAAACAACGCACCCTGAAGAATATTATCCGTGCCACAGGTGTCGGCCTGCACTCCGGGGAGAAGGTCTACCTGACCCTCAAGCCAGCGCCTGTCGACACCGGCATTGTGTTTTGTCGTGCTGACCTCGACCCTGTGGTGCAGATTCCTGCCCGCGCGGAAAACGTTGGCGAAACCACTATGTCGACCACGCTTGTTAACGGTGACGTCAAAGTGGACACGGTGGAGCACCTGCTCTCGGCCATGGCTGGCCTGGGCATCGATAACGCCTACGTCGAGCTCTCCGCGTCCGAAGTCCCGATCATGGATGGTAGCGCTGGACCCTTCGTATTCCTGATTCAATCGGCCGGCCTGGAAGAGCAGGACGCCGCCAAGAAGTTCATCCGGATCCTGCGGGAAGTGACAGTGGAAGACGGCGACAAGCGCGCCACTTTCGTCCCTTTCGAAGGTTTCAAAGTGAGCTTCGAGATCGATTTCGATCACCCGGTTTTCCGTGACCGCACACAAAGTGCAAGCGTGGATTTTTCCAGCACTTCGTTCGTAAAAGAAGTCAGCCGCGCGCGTACCTTTGGTTTCATGAGTGATATCGAGTACCTGCGCAAGCACAACCTCGCACTCGGCGGCAGCGTTGAAAACGCAATTGTGGTCGACGCGGATGGTGTACTGAACGAAGACGGCCTTCGCTATGAAGACGAATTCGTGAAGCACAAAATCCTCGATGCGATTGGTGACCTCTACCTGCTGGGCAATAGCCTGATTGGTGAGTTCAAGGGCTTCAAGTCCGGACACGCATTGAACAACCAGCTGCTGCGCAAGTTGATTGAGCAGACAGATGCTTGGGAAGTCGTGACGTTCGAAGACGCCAGCACCGCACCGATCTCTTACATGCGTCCTGTTGCGGCCGTGTAAGCAAAAAACCTCTCTAGTTTTTTAAAGGCTACCTTCGGGTGGCCTTTTTTTATGCCAGCGGGAACGATCAATCCGCAGCGACCACCCGGTTCCGCCCGTTTTCCTTGGCCTGATACAGCGCCTTGTCCGCTGCAAACAGCAACTGTTCCAGGCTGATGTCGGTTGCTGTCGTCCAGGTACTGATACCAATACTGACAGTAATCGGTGACACATCACCTCCCACCAACGGCAATTGCTCCACCGCCATACGGATTTTTTCGGCAATCTGTCGGGCTCCGGCGCTGTCGGTTTCAGCCAGGATCACTGAAAACTCCTCGCCACCATACCGGGCGACCAGGTCCGCCGGCCGTCGAACATGGGTGTCGATCACCTTGGCCACCGAGCGCAAGGCATCGTCGCCCCCTCGGTGGCCGTGGCGATCATTGAACGCCTTGAAGTGATCGATATCGATCATCAACAGCGACAACGGCTGACCGGAACGCTGGGCACGAAACCATTCATGGTGCAGAGCCTGATCCAGGCTTCGGCGATTGGCCAGACCGGTCAAGGGGTCGGTGGCGGCCAGTTGTGCCAGTTCCTGCTCGGCGCTTTGGCGTCGACGCAGCTCCCGGCAGAGCAACCAGGTCAGCCACAGCAGGCTCACGCACAGGGCAACGGTCGCAGAAGTGACTACCACCGCGGTGCGCTTCCAGGCCGCAAAGACTTCATCGCTGGACAGCGCAACGATGACGATCAACGGCAAATTCCCGACCTTGGAGAAGGTGTACAAGCGCTCATCGTTGTATCGACTGGACATGCCGGTGAAGCTGCCGTTGCCTTCTTTGACGATGCGCTGGAAATTGGGGCGGTTGCTGAAATCCTTGCCGATCAGCTCTTCGGCCAGGTGGGGTTGGTGGGCCAGGAGAATCCCGTCCTTGCTGATCAGGCTGACCGTACTGTCGCGGCCGATGCTCAAGCTGTTGAACAACTGATCGAAGTAGCTCAAATGCATGGCGGCCTCGGCCACGCCGAGGAACTCACCCTGGGTGCCGTTCACCCGGCGGCTGAAACTGATCCGCCAATCCTGTTCCGGCGGCCGGGCCTTGAAAGGGCGACTGATGAACATGCCCGGGTCCGGATTGTTGATGTGGGCCTGGAAGTATTCGCGATCGGCAAAGTTGCCCTTTCTGGGCTCCACCGAGGCCGAGTCGGCGATCACATAGCCCTTGTTGTCGAGCAACAAGATGTTGCCCTTGTACGGCGCGGCAGTGGCGCGGTCGAAATAGGCCAGGTGACGAATGGCTGGGGAAACGCTCTTGAGGTCTTCCCGCTGGGAGGCAGCGATCAAACCCAGCAGGGACACGTCATAGAGTTCGACATTGCGCAGCACGTCGGCGTCGATCAATTGCACGATATTGTTGGCGGCGCGAGCGGCGGACAATTTGGCATTGGCGTGTTCGCGGATCAGCAGGAACGCGACGATGCTCAGTATTGCAATCACCAACAACACACTACTGAGAACCAGAAGCCGCTCCGAGCGTGTCGAACGGATCGGATCACGGGATTTCGCACTGTTCACACTCATGGTTCTGACTTCTGCAAATAAGGCGTTATGAAAGTGCTTTTACAACAATCGGGCAGAGTCCCAGAAACCGGTCGCGTCCTGCGCGCCTATATAAATCCCGGATAATAAAAAGGCCAGCAAAACATGCTGGCCTTTTGCTAATTGAAGCTTAGAAGACATTCAGCGGGTAGTCGACAATTACCCGGTATTCATCCGTGTCCTGATCCAGCGCACCGTAACCGTTGCCGCCACGGTTAGACGCCCATTGCAGACGCATCGCCAGGTCTTTGGCCTTGCCACCCTGGACCACGTACTTGAGCTCGATGTCTCGTTCCCGATGCCTGGCGTTTCTGCCGTCGGCGCTGTACCACGAGGCGTAACCGCGGCTGTCCGGATCGACCTTGGTCAGGTCCAGTTCACCCCGTGAGTAGGACACCGCCGAGGTCAGGCCGGGCATGTCGAGGCCAGCTAAGTCGTAGGCGTACTTGAGTTTCCACGAGCGCTCATTCGGACCGTTGAAGTCCGAATACTGCTGGGAGTTGTCGAGATAAATGCTGTCGCCCTGGCTGATGTAATCGAACGGCGTGTTGCCGTTGACCCGCTGGTAGGCGGCGGTGACGCTGTGATGGCCCACGTCGACGGTGAAATGCAGGCTGTAGGTGTTGTTGTCGATGTTGCCCAGCAGTGCATCGCCGGTGTCTTGCGTGTGATAGAAGTGCAGGCCCGGGTTGAGGCTGACCAAGTCATTCAGCGCATAGGTGTAGTCCAGGTCGTAGTAGTACTGGTTCCAGATGTCCTTGAGTTCGGCCGCATACAGGCTGCTGGTCAGGCCCGGCAGGCCGCTCCAGGCCACGCCGGCCCAATTCAAATGCCGGCTTTCATCGCCATCGGCCAGGCTGCCATAGGACGTGCCGATGCGGGTGTGGCCGCTCTGGTTGTAGAGTTTGGTGAAGCTGGCCTGACCGCCCTCGATCATCAACCCGTCGACACTGTGGTTGGTCAGGCTGACGCCGCGAAAGGTCTGCGGCAGCATGCGGGTTTCGCCACCGGCGATCACCGGGTTGGCAAGGAACAGGTCGCCGGCCTTCAATTCGGTATCGAAGGCACGCATTTTCAGGGTGCCGCCAGCGGTGGAAAACGAGCCCGGTGCCTTGCCGTTGCCATCGCTGATCGGCAGGATGCTCGACCCGTCGGTGCCACCACCGCCGTCGAGCTTGAGCCCGAGCATCGCATGGGCATCAACGCCGAAACCGATGGTGCCCTGGCTGAATCCCGATTCGAAGCGGCCAAGAAAGCCCTGACCCCACTCGATGTTGTCATCAGCCTTTTGCAGGCGATTGCGGTTCATGTAGTAGTTGCGGGCATTGAGGTTGAGGCTCGCCCCATCGACAAAGCCTTCGCGGCTGGATTCGTCGTCGGCCTGCGCGTTGTTGGCCATCGTTGCAGTGATTGCAATGAACAGCGGACTGAATCTGAGAGGGAAACGCACGTGCGGTAAAGCTCCTTGGGTCAACTAAGTACTTCATTGTTTTGAAGTGCGGATGTTTGTTGTCAGGGAAGATGAACTGAAGGGGTTGAAAACCACCACGAAAAAAAGCCGCTGATAGCAGCGGCTTTGAAGACAACTTTTCAAAGGGAAGAGCCGATGAAAAGTGTCGAGGGAAACAGAGCGATACGTATGGATCAGCTGTCTTTCTCAACCCGTGGCTGGGCTTGAGTACTCGACGCTTGAGGGGTTTGCGCAGCCTCTTGGGCCTTGGCTGTCAGTTCGTTTTGATACTGTTCGTAGGCCTTGGCGCGTTCGGCATTTTGTGCGACGAATGTCTGCGACTCTTCAGCCATGGCGAACGGAGACAGGAACAGGGACGACAAAACGAAAGCGCTGGCAATACCCATACTGTTGGACATCTTTTAAACCTTCTTGCTTGGCAAGTGCTGTTTGATGGGGCAACGATAAGGGGCTTGGGCGAGGGGAAAAAGAGTGGATTGCATAAAGGACTGTTGCGCTAAAAGTAACAGTCCTTGAGCGCTGAAGGACATCCTGTGGCGAGGGGGCTTGCCCCCGTTCGGCTGCGAAGCAGTCGTAAAACCGGTTTGTGTGGTGTGTATGACGAAATGCGGTTGGATGTTTCAGGGGCCGCTTCGCAGTCCAACGGGGCGATGCGGCGCTCCGACAAGCCCCCTTGCCACAGGGTTCCGTCCTATCAGACTGGAAGGTGAATGCCGAAGGTATTCATCCCATGATCACTGCGCACAAACACATCCCCGCCATGCATCAGCGCAATCGCCTTGACGATCGCCAACCCCAGGCCATGGTTGTTGCCACTGTTACTGCGTGACGCATCGACCCGGTAGAAGCGTTCGAACAGGCGCGGCAGATGGTCACTGGCAAGCGGCGACCCCGGGTTGGCGACGCCGATGCTCACTTGGTGCTCCTCGACTTCGATCCGCACCTGAATCACTTGCCCAGGCGCGGTGTGCTGCACCGCGTTGCTCAGCAAGTTGATCAACGCCCGGCGCAGATGTGCGATCTCGATTCGCACCTGCGCATCGCCACTGACCTCGACCTGAACCTGCGCATCCTCAAGAATGAAATCCAGATATTCCAGCGTCGTCGCCACTTCATCAGCCAGTGAGGTGGACGTCAGTTGGGTGGCCTTGCTGCCTTGGTCGGCGCTGGCGAGGAACAGCATGTCGTTGATGATCGAGCGTAGCCGCTCCAGCTCTTCGAGGTTCGATTGCAGCACTTCGAAATAGTGTTCGGCGGAGCGCCCGCGTGTCAGTGCAACCTGGGTCTGACCGATCAGGTTGGTCAGCGGCGAGCGCAGTTCATGGGCCACGTCGGCATTGAACGATTCCAGCCGCGAGTAGGCCTGTTCCACCCGTTCCAGGGTGGCGTTGAACGAACTGACGAACTGATCGAGCTCCGGGGGCAATGGCGATAATTGCAGGCGCCCGGACAGCCTCGGTGGTGCCAGACGCTGGGCTTCCTGCGACAACTTGATCAGTGGTTTGAGGCCGATCCGCGCCACCCAGTAACCGAGTAGCGAGGCCAGCAATACCCCAATGATCGCCAGGCTGATCAGGGCGATCAGCAAGTGGTGCTGCGTCTCGTAAAAGGTTTCGGTGTCGATGCCGATCATGAAGCGCAGCGGTGGGCGCTGGTCCTTGGCTGGCAACTCGGTTAGCAGCACTTTCAGCGGGTACGGATGGTCGGGTAATTCCATGTCGCGCATGCCCAATGGGCCTTGGGCGAACGCGCGGATCGACGCGTCGGGTTGGCCGTATTCATAACCGGGATTACCGCTGACCACCCAAAAGCGAATGCGCTTGTCTTCTTCGCTCAGCAGCTTGAGCTTGGCGTTGATCTTCACCCAATGCTCGGGCGTGCCGTAACGGTTGAGCGCCGATTCGAGCACGCTGTAGCGGGCATCGAGCTCGGCTTCGGGCAGCAGGCCCAAGCCCTTGTCGACCTGTTGATACAGCGCACCGCCGATCAACAGAAACACCAGCAGCGCCACCAGCGTAAACATCCCGCTCAGGCGCAGCGCGATGGAGTTACTGGACACCACGGCTCTCCAGCACATAACCCATGCCACGAATGGTGTGCAGCAATTTTTCGTCGAACGGCCCGTCGAGCTTGGCCCGCAGGCGTTTGATCGCGACTTCGACCACGTTGGCGTCGCTGTCGAAATTGATGTCCCAGACCATCTCGGCGATGGCGGTTTTCGAGAGGATTTCACCCTGTCTGCGCGCCAACACACTCAACAGTGAGAACTCCTTGGCGGTCAGGTCCAGGCGGGTGCCGGCGCGGGTGGCTTTGCGGCTGATCAAATCTATCCACAGGTCGGCGATGCTCACCTGCACCGGCTCGTGGCCACCGCTGCGACGGGTCAGCGCTTGCAGGCGCGCCACCAGTTCGAGGAAGGAAAACGGTTTGCCGAGGTAATCGTCGGCGCCATCGCGCAGGCCTTTGATGCGGTCTTCCACCCGCTCGCGGGCGGTGAGCATGATCACCGGGGTTTGCTTGCGCGCACGCAATGCGCGCAGCACGCCGAAACCGTCGAGGCCCGGCAGCATGACGTCGAGGACAATCACCGCGTAGTCATTTTCCAGCGCCAGGTGCAGGCCTTCGACGCCATCGCGGGCCACGTCCACGGTGTAACCCTGTTCCGTCAGACCGCGGTGCAGATAATCCGCGGTTTTTTCCTCGTCTTCGATAATCAGAACGCGCATGACCCCGCCTCAGTCTGTGGTCGCCAGCACCGGCTGCTGTGCTGGTGTGGGTCTATGGAATATCCGCTCAAGCCACAAGTATATGAGCGGCGTGGTGAACAGCGTCAGCGCCTGGCTCACCAGCAAACCGCCGACCACCGCGATGCCCAATGGCTGGCGCAGTTCGGCGCCGGTGCCGTAGCCGATCATCAACGGCAAGGCGCCGAGCAGGGCGGCAAGCGTGGTCATGATGATCGGCCGGAATCGTGTAAGGCAGGCCTCATGGATCGCCTCCAGCGGTGGCAGGCCACGGTTGCGCTGGGCATCCAGCGCGAAGTCGATCATCAGAATACCGTTCTTCTTGACGATACCGATCAGCAGCACCAGCCCGATCAGCGCCATGATCGAAAAGTCCTGGCCGCAGATCCACAGCATGATCACTGCCCCGAGCCCCGCCGAGGGTAGGGTCGAGATGATTGTCAGCGGATGCACGAAGCTTTCGTACAGCACGCCGAGAATGATGTACACCGCCACCAACGCCGCCAGAATCAACCACGGCTGGCTGGCCAGCGAACTCTGGAACGCCTGGGCCGCGCCCTGGAAATTACCGCTGATGGCGGCCGGCATACCGATGTCAGCCTTGGCCTGGTTGAGCATGATCACCGCATCACCCAACGCCACGCCGGATGCCAGGTTGAATGACAGGTTGGCCGCCGGGAACATTCCGTCGTGAGCGATGGACAACGGGCCGATGGTCGGTGCATCAAATTTCGCCAGGGCCGACAGCGGCACCATTTCCCCACTCAGCGGTGAGCGCAGGTAGAAATAGTTGAGGCTTTCGGCCTTGCCGCGCTGTTTGGTGTCCAGTTCCAGAATCACATTGTACTGGTTGGTCTGGGTCTGGAATTCATTGATCTGCCGCTGGCCGAAGGCGTCGTACAGCGCTTCGTCGACATCGCTGGCGGTCAGGCCGAAACGCGCCGCCGCGGTGCGGTCGATGCTGATGTGGGTGATGCTGCCGCCCAGTTGCAAGTCGTTGGAAATGTCGCGGAACGCCGGGTTGCTGCGCAGTTTTTCCGTCAGGCGCTGGGTCCAGGTACTCAGGAGGGCACCGTCGTTGCTCTTGAGCACGTATTGGTACTGGGCGCGGCTCGGGCCGGAACTGAGGTTGATGTCTTGCCCGGCGCGCAGGTACAGCACGATGCCCGGGACTTTCATCAGTTGCGGGCGAATCCGGTCGATGAACTGGCTGGCAGACACATCGCGGTCGCCACGTTTTTTCAGCGAAATCCAGAAGCGGCCGTTGGCGATGGTCTGGTTGCTGCCTGAAACGCCGACCGAGTGCGAGAACGTCTCGACGGCGGGGTCGGCGGCGACGATTTCGGCCATCGCCAAGTGTTTTTTCACCATGTCGCCGTAGGAAATATCTGCAGCTGCTTCGGTGGTGCCGAGGACGAATCCGGTGTCCTGTACCGGGAAGAAGCCTTTGGGGATGAAAATGTAACCGGCAATGGCCAGCCCCAGCGACAGGCCGAACACACCGATCATCAATGTCTGATGGGCGAGGGCGCGGCGCAGGCCTTTGTCGTACAGCGCCAGCAAGCGCTCGCCGAAACCTGGCTTGCTGTGGGCATGATGCGCCGGTGCGCGCATGAACAGCGCGGCCAGCGTCGGTGCCAGGGTCAGGGACACCACCACCGAAATCAGGATGGTCGAGGTCGCGGTCAAGGCGAACTCCTTGAACAGCCGCCCGACCACGCCGCCCATGAACAGCAGCGGAATGAACGCCGCCACCAGCGAGAAACTGATCGAGACCACGGTAAAACCGATCTCGCCGGCGCCTTTGATCGCCGCCTCGCGCATGCCGTCGCCGGCCTCCAGGTGCCGGTGAATGTTTTCCACCACCACAATCGCATCGTCGACCACAAACCCGACGGACACCACGATCGCCACCAGCGTCAGGTTATTCAGGCTGAAGCCCATGATGTACATCAGGGCGAAACTGGCAGTCAGCGACACACCGAGCACCGCTGTCACGATCAGGGTCGCCGACAGTTGCCGCAGGAACAGCGCCATCACCGCCACCACCAGCAGGATCGCGATCAGCAGGGTGACTTCCACTTCATGCAGCGAGGCGCGGATGGTCTGGGTGCGGTCGATCAACACCTTGACCTGCACCGAGGCCGGCAACATGGCATTCAGCGTCGGCAGGGCCGCTTGAATACGATCAACGGTCTCGACGATGTTGGCGCTCGGTTGCCGGAAAATCACCAGGTTCACCCCCGGCTGGCCGTCAGCCCAGGCCTGGATGTAGGCATCTTCTGAACCGTTGACCACTTTGGCCACATCCTTGAGATGAACTGGCGCACCGTTCTTGTAGGAAACGATGAGTTGGCTGTAATCCTCGGGGTGGAACAACTGGTCGTTGGTGGACAGGGTCGAAATACTCGACTCGCCATATAACGCACCTTTGGCCTGGTTGAGGCTGGTTTTCTGGATCGCCAGGCGAATGTCCGCCAGGGTCAGGCCAATGGCGGCGAGTTTGTCCGCCGAGGCCTGCACGCGAATCGCCGGACGTTGCTGACCGGTGATGTTCACTTGGCCTACACCGTCGATCTGACTGATCTGACGGGCGAGTAGGGTTTCTACCAGATCGCTGAGTTCGGTGCCGGGCATTTGCGGTGAATTGATGCTGAGAATCAGCACCGGACTGTCAGCCGGGTTGACCTTGCGCCAGGTTGGCAGGTTGGGCATATCTTTGGGCAGTTTGCCGGCGGCGGTGTTGATCGCGGCCTGGACCTCCTGGGCGGCGGTGTCGATGCTTTTGTCGAGGGTGAATTGCAGGGTCAGGATGGTCGAGCCCAGGGCGCTGCTCGAGGTCATCTGGGTCACGCCGGGGATGGCGCTGAATTGCACTTCAAGCGGCGTGGCCACCGATGAGGCCATGGTCTCCGGGTTGGCACCGGGCAGCTGCGCGGCCACCTGAATGGTCGGGAATTCCGCTTCCGGCAGTGGCGCAATCGACAGTCGCGGGAAGGCGATGACGCCGAGCAATATAAGGGCAAAGGTCAGCAGGACCGTCGCCACCGGATGATCGATGCACCACGCGGAAATGGAACCGTGGCCCTTCATGGTTTTGGCTCCGACTGGACCACTTGCGGTGGCTCGCTCAGTACCTGAACCGTCGAGCCGGGTTTGAGCCTCGATTGGCCGTCGCTGACCAGCACGTCGCCCGGTTTAACGCCTTTGATAATGTCCTGGCCGCTGCCTTGATAGACCATTTGCACCTGCACGGCTTCGACCTTGTCGCCGTTGACCCTGTACACGAAATGTTGATCGAGCCCGCGTTGTACGACCGTGGGCGGCACCACCAGCGCATTTTTATCCAGCGCTGTCTGAATCTTTACCGTCACCAGCAGGCCCGGCCAGAGCTTCTGTGCGGGGTTGGCGAATTCGGCTTTGGCGCGGATGGTGCCGGTGTTGGCGTTGATCTGATTGTCGATCAGGGTCAGGTGACCTTCGCCCAGCAGGTTGCCGGTTTCACCGTCAGTGTCAGCGCCGATGTAAGCCTTGACCGGTGCTTGCTGTGGATCGTTGATCAGGCCTTGCAGGGTCGGCAGCATTTGCTGCGGCAGGGAAAACTCCACGGCGATCGGGTCGATCTGGGTCACCGTGAACAGACCTTGGGTGTCGGTCATGCGCAGGAAGTTGCCTTCATCGACTGTGCGAATACCAACGCGACCGGTGACTGGCGAGCGAATCTGTGTGTAGGAAAGCTGCACCAGAGCGGCGTCGATGGATGCCTGATTGCCTTGGGCGGTGGCTTTGAGTTGGTTGACCAGGGCTTGTTGCTGGTCGTAGGTCTGCTTGGACACGCCGTCGTCGACACTGAGCAATTTGTAGCGCTTGAGGTTGACCTGGGCCACTTGCAGTTGCGCCTGGCTTTCGCCCAGTTGCGCCCGGGCCTGGTCGAGGCTGGCGCGGATCGAGCGGTCATCGAGGGTGGCCAGCAGGTCGCCCTGGTTCACCAGTTGGCCTTCCTTGACCAGCAGTTTGGTGAGGATGCCGTCGATTTGCGGGCGCACGACCACGCTGTGCAAGGACAACACCGAGCCGATGCCGCTGACGTAGCGGGGCACATCTTTTTCGACGACGCTGACCACCCGCACGGGAATGGCGGTGGGGGCGGCCAGTTTGGTGGCGGCGGGTTTGGTGGCGTACCAAACGCCCGTCGCTGCCAGGGCGATCAGAAGGGCGGCGAGCAGGGCGGTTTTTTTCTGAATTCGCATGCGAGTGGGGCGCCGGGCTGAGTGGTCTGGTTTTGTCAGGTTTATACCTTCCTTTATAAACCTGTTCGCCGGTCAGGAGCGTGACTGGTAACTGACGGCGCTGTCAGTTTGGACCTCCTTTGGTTGTTGCTGATTCCTTTGGTCTTGGCGGCCTTTGGGCCGACCATGTTCTTGTGGGTGGTGTACATATCCGTTGCTGCGGTAACGGCGGCTTATGGTTTCGCCCTTACGGCGAGTCCCTTTTGGCAAACGCCCCAAAAGGAACCAAAAGGTCTCGCCCCGAACGTACGGCCCCTCGCTGAGGCTCGGGGTTCCTTCGCTCCGGTATCCATCTGGGGGCATCGCCCTACGGTTGGCTTCGCTTCAACCTACATGCGATGTGTTCGACTGCGTCGAACGGCGCTGCGCGCCAATCCCCAGATGAACACCTCCACTCAGCCTCCCGAAGGGGCGGGTGAATCAAGATCAAAAGCGGCAGGCGAGCTAACGCTCGGCCTGTTGAGTGGTGAGGGGCGGGTGTGCACCGTTCAATGGTGGGGGGGGCTTGTTCGTGAAGGCGGCCTGACAGCCGACCAATTTCTTTCGTCTGTACCCGAATGATCGTTCCCACGCTCCCGCGTGGGAACGCCGCCAGGGACGCTCCGCGTTCCGCTTTTGAATGTTTAATCGATGTACCTGAACGCAGACCTTTCCCACGTATCTTTCAGGTTGTTCGTCGGAAGCGGGCTCTCTAGTCTTTGGCTGTCGCTGACAATTCAGCGATCGGGTGTGAGAGCCCGGAAGAGGTTTTAATCCATCGCCAGTACCACCATAATCGCCGCCAGCTTATCCGCTGCCTGCAATGCTCTATGGCGGCTGTGTGCGGGCGGACTTCGGTCCGGCCGGGTTTGATCCTCTACCGGTTTCTCACTCCGCACATAGCTGCCACCACTCCGTCGCGTGAGAAACGATGAGTGATGGCTCCAATTGATTAGAGGATGTTTCAATGAGCAACAAGTTAATTCCCGATCCACCCTTCAACACCACCACCCCCAACGCCGAAGCCTCGCGCGCCGAAGAATTACTCAAAGACCGCGAAGCCATAAAACGCGCGCTCGACTACTACCTCGATCCCCCAACGCCCTACACCGAAAAAAAACGCCGCCCCAGCACCATGTTCATCGTCGCCCCGAATATGGATACCGAAAGCCTCTTGGCCCACGCCTACGAATCGTTAGCCACGGCGAGTGTCCTGGCCAGCGATTTCGCCAACGACCTGACCGGCCCGCAGCGCTACATGGCGCTGGCGATTCAACAGAGCATCATGCTGGCGGAGCTGGCGGTGAACCGGGCGCTGGATAACGTCGATCCGGCGTAGACCGCGTTATCGTTCATCGCGAGCAGGCTTGCGATGGCGGTTGGTCAGTCGGCACAAAACCCGACTGACCAGCTGCAGCCTGCAGCCTCCGACACAGGTATACTGCCGCCTTTCGCGGCTCGCCTACCGGGCCCGACTCTTTAGCATCACCCGGAGCTTTCATGACTTCCCCGACACAACCGCCGGTTGCCGACGCTTTGCGCGACGACCAGGCAGACCTGCCCGACAGCGTCGACTCCAGCGCCGACAGCGAAACCAAAGCGGCGATCCCGGCGTTCAAGTTTCCGTTCAAGCCGGGCGAACTGGCCGCCGCGAAGAGCGCCAGCCAGCCTTGGTACAAGAATGGCGCCAAGAACGGCCACACCAAGACCCCGGGCGCAGCGCCTCCTGGCACTCGTCGTTCGATGGGCAAACGCTGACCGCCAGGCGTTTTTTGTCGGTAGCAGTTCCTTCTGTCATTGAGACAATTCCCACAAGGATGAGCGATTTGTCCTCTGGGAAGTCGGTGACCACTCATCAAAGATTCATGTCCCTGAATGCTTGATGACGGTCACCGAAATGCCTTTGGTAAAAATCTTCTCCCTGTTGTCGCTGGTGGTCCTGACCGCCGGCTGTGTTTCGTCTGCGGCTAATCCACAGATCCGTTTCGGGGTCGAGGCCCTGGTTCCCCCCTTCGAGAGTCGCAACGACAAAGGTGAGCTGGTCGGATTGAACATCGAACTGGGTAATGCGCTATGTGCCGAACTCAAAAAACGCTGTGTCTGGGTTGATCAGGATTACGCCACCAACATCCAGGCCCTGGAGGCCAACCGTTTCGATGTGATCATGCCCATGACGGCAACGCCGGCGCGTCGAGAACGGCTCGACTTCACCGATAATCTTTATCCCTTGAACAGCCGTCTGGTGGCGCGTACAGGGGCGAATCTGCAGCCGGATGCGCAATCGCTCAAAGGCAAGCGTGTCGGCGTTCTGACAGGTACCAGCCGTGAGGCGTTCGCCAAGTCCCGTTGGGCTCCGGCGGGAGTGACGGTGCGCAGTTTTCATTTCAACAGTCAACTGATAGCCAGCCTGCTGGCGGGTGAGATCGACGCGACCCTGCAAGACTCGATTGAAATCACCCAGGCGTTTTTAAGTCAGCCTCAGGGGCAAGGGTTTGATTTTGCCGGGCCTGCGCTCAAGGACCCCATGCTGGGCAGTGGCGTGGCGATGGCTGTGCGAAAATCCGACACCGCCTTGCGCGATGAGCTGAATGCGGCCCTTGAGCGTCTCAAGCAGAATGGCCAGTACCAGGCGATTACCGGGCGGTACCTACCGCCTACCGTGCCAGATTCGCCACGCTATTTCCCTGCTGAAGGAGGCTTGCCATTCTCCGAAGCGGTGCAAGCCGGCACCACCCTCTATCTGTCCGGCGTGCTCGGGACGGGCTCCGATGGCGAGTTGGTCAAGGGCGGGATTGTCCCGCAGATGACCCAGACCATGGAGAATCTGCAAGCCGCATTACACCGCAGTGGTTCGACGTTGTCTCAGCTGGTCAAATGCACGGTCATCCTTGCAGACATCAATGATTTCGCTGCCATGAATACGGTGTATAGCCGCTATTTTCCGGCGGACCGTTTGCCTGCTCGCACGACATTCGCTGGCAAAAAGCTGGTGCTGGATGCGCGCGTGGAAGTCGAATGCCTGGCGGTTGCTGCTCGCTAAAGTAAAAGAACCGCTGCGCACGGATGCTGCGCAGCGGTTTGGCGTTTACGCTGCCCGCAACGAAATAAACGCATAGTTCAGCGGCGCTTCAGTCACCACCTGCGCCCCGGCCGCCAGCACTTGCCCGGCGATATCATCGCCAGACACATGAAACAGCCATTCACCGCCCGACCCGGCCTGCGATTGCTGCGCCAGCTGATCGATCACCATGGCAAACGCGGTCATGTCCGGCAGATAAGCGGTAAACCCATCGCCCTTCAGCGCTGTCGTTCGAATCCCCAATAGCGCGCAAATCGCATCCTTGGCCTGAATCTCATCGCGATCCGCTTGGCGGGAGCGCTGGATCAATCCCGCCAGTTCCTGATCGACCAGTTCACCGCCAACAATCAGATCCGGGCCTTTTTCCCATGACTCGGGCGGGCAATCCTTTGCTGCCGGGTTGAGCGGGATGTGTGGGTTGATTTCCATCGGATAGATGCGGCACACCAGCGGGCGGCGTTCGTAGATGCGGCAGAGGTTGTCTTCGTCAAGATTCCGGCAGGGGCCGACGTTGTAGGCGGCAAAGGTGATCGCCACATGCGCTTCGCAAGTGCCACTGCGAACCAGCGCCGAACGGCGTTCGGCGTGTTCGCGTTGTTGTGTTGGCAGGCCCAGGCCGTTGGCGAGAAAGGCTTCCACCAGCACGATCACCTGGCCGCCATCGGCCGCCCACATGCGGGCTTCGGCCAGTGTCAGGGGAACATGGTGGTCGGTGCAGCATTTGCCACAACCGACGCAGGAAAACGGTGTATTCATTGAACGGCCAGTGACCTGTGAGGGCATGAAACGGCGACAGAAAGCCACCGCAAAGGCCAGTGCCGAAGCAAGTTATGCGCCAGTCACTGCGCTTTTGCCGTTGGACGGATGGAGTCCCATTCGGTGACGTAGGCGGTTTTGCTTTTCTTGTTGTAGAGGCACAGCTCGGTGCCTTGCTGGCCTTTCATGTGTTTTTGCGGGTACTGGCCTTGCAGCAGGAGCGCGGTATAACCGACCCGGTCATCGAACTGCGCGGCGTTGCCGACGGGTTGGGGTTTTTTCAGGCCGCTGGCCTTGGTGCAACTGGCGAGCACGGCTCTGTCGAAGGCGGCCCAGGCATCGGGGCTGGAGGCGTGGGCCTGGGCGGCGAGGGTGGTGAGGCAGAGGAAGGTCAGGGTGGTGGCTTTCATGATCAGGCATCCTTGGCGTGTAGTGGTCAAGGTCGGAGTATGCCTGATGGCTTGCTCGCGAAAGCGGTCTGTCAGACAGGCACAGGCTCCCGGCGGACCACATACATCCCGGCACATTCATACAAACCCCGCGCCCGAAGGTTGTCTTCCCGCACCTTCAAATCCACAAAACCTTCGCGGCGCTGCGCAAACACCTTGAAAGCATGGAGCAGCAGCGCACGGCCAAGTCCGAGGCCTCGAGCACGCGGGTGCACCACCAAGTCCTTGATGTAGGCACTGGTCCAGCACTGGGCGACGCCGACGATGCCTTCGGCATCCAGAGCGATGAAGCACAGGGTAGGATCGTATTCAGGATCGGTTTCGAAACGCTGTTGCCAGACTTCCAGCGCCGGCACGCGACCGCCGCCCTCCCGATAACCCAGTTCCATCAAGTGATGAACGGCTTCGGCGAGTTCGGGACGGTACTCGGTCAACTCAATGTCGTTTGGCCAAGTGAAAGGCGGCACACCCTCGGCGAGGTTGCGCCGCATCAGAAAACAAAAGTCCTCGGCCACACTCAGTGACCTTGTTCGGCGACGACCCTGGCCGCCTCGATCAGGCACTTGGTCAGTTCTGGCGAGGAGAACTTGGTCAGCACCCCGTTGGCCCCGGCCAGTCGAGCCTTCTCGCTGTTCATCGCGCTGTCCAGCGAGGTGTGCAGCAACACGTAGAGGTGCGAGAAGTCCGGGGTTTCGCGCAAGGTGCGGGTGAAGGCATAGCCGTCCATCTCCGACATTTCGATGTCCGAGACGATCAGGTTGATCTGCTGGGCGGTGCCTTGCAGGTCCAGCAGGCAGTCGATGGCTTCCTTGGCGCTGCGGGCGGTGTGGCATTGCAGGCCGAGGTTGCGCAGGGTGTGCACCGATTGTTGCAGTGCGACCTGGCTGTCATCGACCACCAGAATTCGCGCATTGCCCAGTACTTCAGCCTCTTCCATGCTCAGTTCGGTCGGGGCCATTTCGATCTGCGCCGGCGCAATGCCGTGGATGACCTTTTCGATGTCCAGCACCTGCACCAGCGTACCGTCGACCGACGTCACGCCGGTGATGTACGAGCGCACGCCGCCAGAGCCGAAGGGGGGTGGACGGATGTCGGTGGTCAGGCAGTGGACGATCTTGCTCACCGCCTGAACGTGCAGGCCCTGCTTGGAGCGGCTGACGTCGGTGACGATCAGACAGCCACCGTTCGGGTCTTCCAGCGGTCGTTCGCCGATGGCGCGGCTCAAGTCGATCACCGACAACGACGCGCCGCGCAGGGTGGCGATGCCTTTGACGTGGGGATGCGACTCCGGCAGCTTGGTCAGCGGCGGGCAGGGGATGATTTCGCTGACTTTCAGCAGGTTGATCGCCATCAGCTTGCCGCTGCGCAAGGTAAACAGCAGAAGCGAAAGTGAATCTGCGCGGGCTTTGTTGGAAGACATAAAAACCTTCTGTGGAAAAGGTGAGGCGATTATGAGCATCGCCAACAGCTATCGATGCCGGGTTATCGACTTGTTGGGGGCTGGCTTTAGGGGAAATGCCTATTGCCAGCCAAACGGTGACCCCTGTGGGAGGGAGCTTACCTGTGGCGAGGGGGCTTGCCCCCGTTCGACCGCGAAGCGGTCGTGAAACCAGCGATGAAGCTCTAGCTGGAAAAAGCGGGGAGCGCTTCGCACTCCAACGGGGGCAAGCCCCCTCGCCACAAAGATTCCGCCCAACGTAATAACCGCGTTATTTCATGCCCAACCGCTTGGCCATTCGCCCCAGGTTCGCCCGATCCAGGCCCAACTCCCGCGCCGCGCTGGCCCAGTTGTGGTGGTGTCGTTCCAGGCAAGCGCTGATCAGTTGGCGCTGATAGTGCTCGGTGGCTTCACGCAAATCCCCTGGAATCAACTCAGCTACCGGCGCAGCGACCACGGGTTCCGCTGCCTGTTCTACGCCGCTATTGGGCAAATCCAGATCCGCCGCGCTCAAGCTGAGAATCTTCGGCCGTTGCGTGCAATTACCCAGCGCCTTCAACGCGCTGCGGCCAATCAAGTGCTCCAGTTCCCGCACGTTCCCCGGCCAACCATACCCCAACAACGCCGCTTGGGCATCGCTGGTCAGGCGCAGGCTGTTGAGGCCCATGCGTGAGCGGTTTTGCTCCAGGAAGTAGCCGCTGAGCAACAGCACATCCCGACCGCGATCCCGCAATGCGGGCACCAGCAGCGGGTAAACACTCAGGCGATGATAGAAGTCGGCGCGGTAGCGGCCGCTGCGTACTTCCTCGGCCAGGTCGCGGTTGGTCGCCGCGATCAGCCGCACGTCGACCTGATGTTCCTTGTCCGACCCCAGCCGCTGCAATTGCCCGCTCTGCAGCACCCTCAGTAATTTGGCCTGCACCGCCAGCGACAGTTCGCCCACTTCATCGAGGAACAACGTGCCGCCGTTGGCCAGTTCGAACTTGCCGCGACGATCGTTCGTCGCCCCGGTGAAAGCACCGCGCACGTGGCCGAACAGTTCGCTCTCCACCAGGGTGTCCGGCAGGGCGGCGCAGTTGAGGCTGATGATAGGTTTGTCGGCCCGGGGCGACGCGGCGTGGATGGCTTGGGCCACCAGCTCTTTACCGACCCCGGTTTCCCCGGTGATCAACACAGTGAGATCGCTGCCGCCCACCAGATTGATCTCTTCCACCAGTCGCTTGTAAGTCTTGCTCTGGCCGATCATTTCACGGTTCTGCTGGCCGCTGGCCTGGCGGTAAACCTCGGCGCGTTGATGTTCGTCTTCGGCGCGATTGGCCAGCCGTTCGATGCGCTCGGCGGCGTTTACGGTAGCGGCGGCGAGGCTGGCGAAGGCTTGCAGGGCGTCCAGTTCGATCGGCTCGAAGCGCTCAGGGTCGAGGGCGTCGAGGGTCAGCAGGCCCCACGGGCGCTCGTCGATAAACAGCGGGCAGCCTATGCAGTCGTGGACTTCCAAATGCTCGTGCAGGCCATCGACCAGGCCGTCATAAGGATCGGGCAAGTCGCTGTCGGCGGCGAAGCGGGTCGGGCCGGGGCTGCTGAGCAGCGCTTCGAAGCGCGGGTGTTCGCTGACCTTGAAGCGGCGGCCGAGGGTGTCGGTGCTCAACCCGTCCACAGCCAGCGGCACCAGCCATTCGCCGTCGAGTCGCAGCAGGGCGGCGGCATCGCAAGGGAGCAGGGCGCGCATGGCTTCGAGCAGGCGCCGATAGCGCTCACCTTCGGGCAGCTCGCGGGACAGGTCGGAGACCAGGGGCAGCAGGGTCGTGAGCAGTAATTTTGCAGTCATAATGACTCCGTGTAGTCGCTATGACTATAAAACGATGAGTGTCGATATGACTACATTGTTTTTAATTGTTTGATTTATAAGGTTTTAATTGTTGGCATGGAAACTGATAAGCAAAGGGTATTCATATAAAGCCCAGGAGTTGCTCTTATGCTTAGCGTTCAAGACCGTGCCATCGTCAAGTCCACCGTACCGCTGCTGGAAAGCGGTGGCGAGGCATTGATCACTCACTTCTACCGCATGATGCTCTCCGAATACCCGGAAGTCCGCCCGCTGTTCAACCAGGCCCACCAGGCCAGCGGCGATCAGCCTCGCGCCTTGGCCAACGGTGTATTGATGTACGCGCGGCACATCGACCAGCTCGATCAGTTGGGCGACCTGGTGGCCAAGATCATCAACAAGCACGTGGCCCTGCAAATCCTCCCGGAACATTACCCGATCGTGGGCAGCTGCCTGTTGCGAGCCATCTCTGAAGTACTGGGCGACGAAATTGCCACGCCTGAAGTGATGAGCGCCTGGGGCGCGGCCTACAACCAACTGGCCGAAATCCTGATCGGTGCCGAAGCCAGTATCTACGACCAGAAAGCCCAGGCACCGGGCGGCTGGCGCGGCGCGCGGGAATTCATCGTGGCGGCCAAGGTCGAGGAAAGCTCGGAAATCACTTCGTTCTACTTCGAACCGGCGGATAAAGGGCCGATTCTCGCGGCCGAGCCCGGCCAGTACATCGGCATGAAACTGATCCTCGACGGCGAAGAAATCCGGCGTAATTATTCGCTGTCGGCGCTGGCCAACAAGGGCCAGTACCGCATCAGCGTCAAGCGCGAAACCGGTGGCCGCGCCTCCAACCATTTGCACGATCAACTGCACGTCGGCGCGAGCATCATGCTGTTCCCGCCAGCGGGCGACTTCACCCTGACCGCCAGCGACAAACCGTTGGTGCTGATCAGTGGCGGTGTCGGCATCACCCCGACGCTGGCAATGCTCGAAGCGGCGCTGGCGACCGAGCGGCCGGTGCATTTTATTCACTGTGCGCGCAACGGCAGCGTGCATGCCTTCCGCGACTGGATCGACGGGCTGGCCGAGCGTCATCCGCAGCTCAAGCGTTTCTATTGCTACGCCGAAGACGATGGCGTCAGCCCGGCGGCGGACAAGGTTGGCCTGCTGAGCCAGGAGCAACTCGGCGAGTGGTTGCCGCAGCAACGCGATGTGGATGCTTACTTCCTGGGGCCTAAAGGCTTCATGGCGGCGATCAAGCGTCACCTCAAGGCCTTGGGTGTGCCGGAGAAGCAAAGCCGTTACGAGTTCTTCGGGCCGGCTGCGGCGTTGGAGTAAGCAGTGCGGCGACTCGGTCGGGGGACCGAGTCGCTTTCTTCGCGGGCAAGCTTCACCTCGGTCCCGATTCGTAAAAAACGCTTAAAGGTTAATCCGTTCTTAACCGGTTTATCGTTTATTCCCCGATGCTGATGATAGGCGCTCGTTCGTTTACATGATCAGGATCGCCCCATGACTCACATCACTATCTCCCGCCGTTTAACCCTGGCCGGCTTCAGCCTGACCGCTGCGCTGCTGGCGAGTCCGTTTGCCTCTGCCGAACCGACCTTGCTCCAGCCCAAGAGCCTGATTGTCGATCAGAGCCTGTCCAAGGCGCAGCGCGATTCCATGGAATTGGCCGCCCGGCGTTATGGCAGCTTCTGGAACACCGGGGAGGAGGGGTTGGCCAAGGCTGCGTTGTCAGAGCAGTTCGTCGACAAGACCCCGCCAGAAGGCCGGGTTCAGGGGCCGACCGGGCCACTGCTGGCGTCGAAGTTCTTTCGCACGGCGGTGCCGGACCTGAGCTGCGAGATCGAACAAATGATCATTGCCGGTGATCGGGTGGTGGTGCATTTGCACTTTCGCGGGCACTTCACCGGCCCGTTCAAGGCTCTCAAAGGTCAGGGCCAGCGTGTAGACTTCCGGGCAACCGATATCTATCAGATCGACAACGGTCGCATCGCGGCCAATTGGCATATCGAAGACAACATCAGCCTGATGCAGCAGCTGCAAGCGCAGCCGCCGGCGAGCTGATCCACGGACACAGAAGGGAAACGCGATGAGCGAGGAAACAATGCGGTTGGGACGTGAACGGCGCTATCTGGTGTTGCTGGGCATCATCTGCCTGGCGCTGATCGGTGGCGCGCTGTACATGCAAGTGGTGCTGGGCGAGGCGCCGTGCCCGCTGTGCATCTTGCAGCGCTACGCATTGTTGCTGATCGCGCTCTTCGCGTTTATCGGCGCAGCGATGCGCACCCGCCGCAGCATCACGCTGTTCGAGGCGTTGGTGGTGATCAGCGCCATCGCAGGCGTTGGGGTGGCCGGGCATCACGTCTATACCCAGCTGTACCCGGAAGTCAGCTGTGGCATCGATGTGCTGCAACCGATCGTCGACGGCCTGCCGCTGGCGAAGATCTTCCCGCTGGGCTTCCAGGTCGACGGTTTCTGCTCCACGCCGTACCCGCCGATCCTTGGTTTGTCCCTGGCACAGTGGGCGCTGACGGCGTTCGTGCTGGTCGTGGTGCTGGTGCCGCTGCTCACTTGGCGTAACCGCAAAGCGCTGCACTGAGGCCGTCCGCCACACCGTTGCAGGAAACAAAAAACGCCCCGGTCCTCGTTGAGAGGCCGGGGCGTTTTGCATGTTCAAAGCTCAAATGAAAAGACCTTGATGCGCGACAATTATGGATGCGGCATGTGTGCGACATGTTGTCACAGCTCGAGTGTCGCAAGTCATTTCAAGACATGGAATCGGGACACCTCAAGGTACCCAAAACAGGCTCTGCAAGCCACTGCCGCTTTCAGTGCCAATCAGCCGAAACAGGCAGTTTTAACAGGGGCTGGCGAATGGCCAAAGCCCTTGTCACATAGGGGGTAGAGCAGGGTCTGAGGCGAGCGCAGAGCCCAGGAAGCTGTCTGAACTTCGCGCGGTACACCTACATTTTTTGGTGTTTTTGTTGAGAATTAATTTCGATACCATGGCCCACTTTTGCAAAAACCGTGAATGATTGTTGCTGGAACGGATAAAAATTATTTCGGGATGAGACATGGTTTATGAATCGCTACATATCTACAATCGCCCGCACTGAATTCCCGGCACTGCTCATCCTGACTCAGGCTTATGAGTAGAACAGGGCGTCGAGAAGCCTGATGGCTTCATGCGACCCCCCATTGTCGGTGCCTTCCGACGATCCGCACCAAATGGAATTGGTCTGTAACAAGGCCCTTGACCACGAATTCGAATAAGAACACACCGCAGGCCCAGCAATTGTCGAGCCGCGTCTGACGCGCGACGGGCAGGCCCTTATTCAATCCAAGAAAAATGCCAACCCTTGGCAGGGTGAAGTGTTGGCGATCAAAACCCAACTGCATTGCGCAAGCTGCTTTAGAGGTCGTGAGATGAGTAAAAACAGGTACCCCAGACTACTAGGCTTATTGCCGCTGCTCGGCACGTTGTTGCTGGGAGGCTGCAACATGACCTTGCTCGATCCCAAGGGCCAGGTCGGCCTGGATGAGCGAAACCTGATCATCACCGCAACGCTGCTGATGCTGTTGGTCGTCGTGCCGGTCATCGTCATGACGTTCCTGTTCGCCTGGAAATACCGCGCTTCCAACCAGGACGCCGTCTACACGCCAAAATGGTCCCACTCCACCAAGATCGAAATCGCGGTGTGGACTATTCCGGTACTGATCATCATTGCCCTGGGTTACGTCACCTACAAGTCGACCCACGCACTGGATCCTTACAAGCCGCTGGAATCCGACGTCAAGCCGGTCACCATTGAAGTGGTCGCGCTGGACTGGAAGTGGCTGTTCATCTACCCGGAACAAGGCATCGCCACGGTCAACAAGATCGTGTTCCCGGCGCACACCCCGATCAACTTCAAGATCACTTCCGACGCCGTGATGAACTCGTTCTTCATCCCTGCTCTGGGCGGTCAGATCTACGCGATGGCGGGCATGCAGACCAAACTGCACCTGATCGCCAACCAGAACGCTGAAATGGACGGTATCTCCGCCAACTACAGCGGCGCGGGTTTCACCGGCATGAAATTCAAAGCTATCGCCACTTCTCAGGAAGATTTCGACGCCTGGGTAAGCGAAGTCAAAAAGGCACCTAAACAGCTTGAACAAGCTGAATACGCAGCCCTGTCCAAACAAAGCCAGAACAACCCAGTCGAGCTTTACTCCTCGGTCACGCCGAACCTGTTCCAGATCATCGTCGACAAGTACGAAGGCATGAAACCGGGCAAGCCAGTGCACCACGAGAAGAAAGAGCACGAAGTGGCCGCCATGGAAGGAATGGACATGAGTTCGCATTCAGCTGCCGGGGCAGAGGAGTAAACGATGTTTGGTAAATTAAGTTGGGAAGCGGTCCCGTTCCACGAACCGATCGTAATGGTGACCATCGCCATGATCGCGCTCGGTGGTCTGGCACTGTTCGCTGCAATCACCTACTTCAAGAAGTGGACCTATTTGTGGACCGAGTGGTTGACCTCGGTCGACCACAAGAAAATCGGCGTGATGTACATCGTCGTTGCCATGGTCATGCTGCTGCGTGGCTTTGCCGACGCCATCATGATGCGTACCCAGTTGGCCATGGCCACTGAGGGTTCGCCTGGCTACCTGCCACCTGAACACTATGACCAGATCTTCACCGCCCACGGTGTGATCATGATCATTTTCATGGCGATGCCATTCTTCACCGGCCTGATGAACCTTGCAGTGCCGTTGCAGATCGGCGCGCGTGACGTTGCCTTCCCGTTCCTGAACTCCCTGAGCTTCTGGCTGCTGGTTTCCGGCGTGGTGCTGATCAACCTGTCCCTGGGCGTTGGCGAATTCGCCAAGACTGGTTGGGTTGCCTATCCGCCGCTGTCGGGTCTGCAATACAGCCCGGGCGTGGGGATGGATTACTACATCTGGGCGCTGCAGCTATCCGGGCTAGGTACGACGCTGACGGGGGTCAACTTCCTGGCCACCGTGCTGAAAATGCGTACCCCTGGCATGAAGCTGATGGACATGCCGATCTTCACCTGGACCTGCACTTGGGCCAACGTCCTGATCGTGGCTTCGTTCCCGATCCTGACCGCTACCCTGGCTTTGCTGACGCTTGACCGTTACATGGATTTCCACATTTTCACCAATGAACTTGGTGGTAATCCGATGATGTACGTCAACCTGTTCTGGGCTTGGGGTCACCCTGAGGTTTACATCCTGATCCTGCCGGCGTTCGGTATCTTCTCCGAAGTCATCTCGACCTTCACCGGCAAGAAGCTGTTCGGCCACCATTCGATGATCTACGCTTCGGGCGCGATCTCGATCCTGGGCTTCATGGTTTGGCTGCACCACTTCTTCACCATGGGTTCGGGTGCCAGCGTCAACGCCTTCTTCGGTCTGGCGACGATGCTGATTTCCATCCCGACGGGTGTGAAGCTGTTCAACTGGCTGTTCACCATCTACCAGGGCCGTCTGCGCTTCACCAGCCAGGTGATGTGGACCCTGGGCTTCATGGTGACCTTCGCCATCGGCGGCATGACCGGCGTACTGCTGGCCATCCCGGGTGCTGACTTCGTACTGCACAACAGCCTGTTCGTGATCGCGCACTTCCACAACGTGATCATCGGCGGCGCGGTATTCGGTTACATCGCAGGCTTCGCCTTCTACTTCCCGAAAGCGTTCGGCTTCAAGCTGCACGAAGGCTGGGGCAAGGCAGCATTCTGGTTCTGGATCTCCGGCTTCTTCGTCGCGTTCATGCCGCTCTATGTACTGGGCTTCATGGGTATGACCCGTCGTCTGAACGCCACCACCAACCCTGAGTGGGTGCCGTACCTGTACGTTGCCATGTTCGGTGCGGTGATGATCGCTGCGGGTATCGCCTGCCAGCTGATCCAGCTGTACGTGAGTATCCGTGACCGCAAGCTGCCGCAGAACATGTGCGAGCACGGCGACCCATGGAATGCCCACACCCTGGAATGGTCGACCTCCTCGCCACCTCCGTTCTACAACTTCGCCGTGCTGCCAAAAGCCGACGTTGTCGACCCGTTCACCGAAGCCAAGGAAAACGGCACCGCGTACAAGGCTCCGACCAAGTACGAGCCGATCCACATGCCAAACAACACCGCGACCGGTGTGGTCATGGGCGCACTGTTGACCGTATTCGGTTTCGCGATGATCTGGCACATCTGGTGGTTGGCAATCGCCAGCCTGGCAGGCACCGTGATCTACTTCGCGATCCACGCGGCCCGTGATGATCAAGGCTACTACGTGCCGGTCGACGTGATCGAGCGCATCGAAGCCGAGCAGCACAAGCGTCTGGTAGCAGCCGGGAAAGTCCCAGCCACCACCACCCGTGTTGAAACCTCGTTGGAACAGGCTTAAACCATGTCGAACTTAGTGACCAATGCTGGACACACCCATGTCGATGGACATGGGCATGATGACCATCACCACGACTCGGGCGAGATGACCGTATTCGGTTTCTGGCTCTACCTGATGACCGACTGCATTCTGTTTGCGTCGATCTTCGCAGCGTACGCGGTACTGGTTAACAACGTAGCGGGTGGCCCGTCGGGCCACGACATCTTCGAACTGCCATACGTACTGGGCGAAACCGCTCTGCTGCTGTTCAGTTCGATCACCTACGGCTTCGCCATGCTGGCGTTCTTCCGTGGCAACAAGAAGCAGGTCCTGGGCTGGCTGGCCCTGACCTTCCTGTTCGGTGCCGGCTTCATCGGCATGGAGATCAACGAGTTCCACATGCTGATCTCCGAGGGCTACGGCCCTAACCGTTCGGGCTTCCTGTCCGGGTTCTTCACCCTGGTCGGCACCCACGGTCTGCACGTGACCAGCGGTCTGATCTGGATGGCGATCATGATGTACCAGGTGCAGAAAAACGGCCTGACGGCGACCAACAAGACCCGTCTGAGCTGCCTGAGCCTGTTCTGGCACTTCCTGGACGTGGTGTGGATCTGCGTATTCACCGTTGTTTATCTGATGGGGACTATGTAAATGGCTAACGCGCACTCTCATGACGACGCCGGTCACGGCAGCGTCAAGTCCTACGTCATTGGCTTCGTCCTGTCGGTGATCCTGACCCTGATCCCGTTCGGTCTGGTGATGTACCCGTCGCTGCCGAAGTCACTGACTCTGTGGATCGTACTGGCTTTCGCCGTTATCCAGGTGCTGGTGCACCTGGTGTACTTCCTCCACCTGGACCGTTCCGCCGCGCAGCGTAACAACGTGATTGCGTTTGTTTTCGCCGCGATCGTGATTGTCCTGCTGGTTGGCCTGTCGCTGTGGATCATGTTCAGCATCCACACCAACATGATGGCGAAGTGAGGTAAGTCCGGATGTCCTTTAAGCACTTTATCCAAATCACCAAACCGGGGATCATTTTCGGTAACGTGCTTTCTGTGGCAGGCGGATTTTTCCTGGCCTCCAAAGGGCATGTCGATCTGGCCATTTTCCTGGCCGCGATGATCGGCACGTCCCTGGTCGTGGCTTCCGGTTGCGTGTTCAACAACTGCATCGACCGCGACATCGACCTGAAGATGGAACGCACCAAGAACCGGGTGCTGGTCCAGGGCTTGATCTCCCTGAAACTGGCCCTGGCTTATGCGACCGTCCTGGGTGTCGCCGGCGTTGCGTTGTTGTACAAGGTGGCCAACCCGTTGGCCGCGTTGTTCGCGGTGATCGGTTTTGTCATCTACGTCGGCTTCTACAGCCTGTACCTCAAGCGCAAGTCGGTTCACGGCACGCTGGTGGGCAGTCTGTCGGGGGCGATGCCACCGGTGATCGGTTACGTCGCAGTCAGCAATAACTTCGACATGGCCGCACTGACGTTGCTGGTGATGTTCAGCCTGTGGCAGATGCCGCATTCCTACGCCATCGCAATCTTCCGCTTCAACGATTACCTGGCCGCATCGATTCCGGTGCTGCCAGTGAAGCGCGGCATTGAAGTGGCCAAGAAACACATCCTGCTCTACATCCTGGCCTTCCTCGTGGCGACCTTGATGCTGACCTTCAGCGGCTACGCCGGCATGAGCTACCTCGCCGTCGCCGCGGCCATGGGCATGTACTGGCTGTACATGGCCTGGACCGGCTACAAGGCAGTGGATGACACGGTCTGGGCACGCAAGCTGTTCGTGTTCTCGATCTTCACCATTACCGCGTTGAGCGTGATGATGTCTTTGGACTTCAAAGTGCCGAGCGAGTTGTTGCTGACGTACGCGCCTTAAGCGTCGGATGTTGTAAAGAAAAGCCCCGCCCTTCGAGAGAAGGGCGGGGCTTTTTCGTTTAATCACGATTGGTGTACAGGCAATAAAAATCCCCGCTCGATGGCGGGGATTTTTGTGTGCAGCGTTTAGCGTTACTGCGCGGCGATGCTGTAACCGTCGAACGCGGTCTGCTGCTGCAGCGCGGTGATGATGTTTTTTCGGTTGACCGGTTGTTCGGCCCCGGCATTGTCCAGGAACGTCTCGCTTTCCAGCTCCGCTTCTTCACCTTCGCCGACGAAAGTGAAGCCCAGGAATTCCAGCGCTTCACGGTCAACGTTCAGGCGCGAGCGCGGGGTGCGCAGGGGCAGGGTGACGCTGATGCCGTCCTTGCTGATGGTGAACACTTCGACTTCTTTTTTGGCGCGAGCCGCTTTGCTCTTGCCGCTGCTCGGGTTGCTGATGGCTTGGTGAGTCTGGTTCAGCACTTTCAGCGCCAGGCCATAAACGATTTCCTGGAACGCCGGGTCGTCCTTGAAGCTGGACAGAATACGGCTGATCGGGAATTTGCTGCTCAGGTCTTCCAGGGCCGCAATGTCGGCCGCTTCGGCGTCTTTCAATTGCTTGAGTTCGCCCATCAATTCGTAGGCTTTATCGTCATCGAAGCTGTCGTGAGCCTGGCGAATCGCGGCGCGCAGTTCGCGGATCTGGTCGCTTTCCCGGGTGGATTGAAAAGCGTCCAGAACCATCTCGCTGATGGTCTTGGCCTGAGGCACGTGTTGTGAAAGATTGATGGAGTTTTCGTATTCCGCTTTGGACGACAAGGTGACTACGGATTCAGCGGTATTGGAATCGGACATTGAAATTTCACTACTTCTTTAACTTGGATAGAGGCGAGAAAGCACGGGGCTTTTTCAGGCCGCCTAATCTATTGGACCAGCGCTGCGTTGTCACGGATGAACCGGTGGCTGGTCTGCATTTTTGGTGAGAGCGCTTTTAGCTGACTGACATCTGCGGGCGTTTTGCCTGGAGTGTCAGCAGCACCCGATAAAGTTTCAGCGCCCGCCCGCTGATCAATCCGCAGACAAAACCTGACGCCGTGGCCTTGAGCAGCAACATCTCAACCGTGACGGCGAACTCCGGATGCACCTCATCCTGATAGCCAAAGTAATAGTTCACGGCAAAAAACAGCAGGTAGAGCACCGGTGTTTTAACCGTGCCCGGCACGATCAGCCCGGTTTCCGGATCATCCAGCTCAATACCCTTGTGCGCAAATACAACCAGTGCCGTGAGGCTGCCCAGAATGACGGCGGCCAACCAGCAGCCAATCGATAGTTGAGGGTTCAGCGTCAGGTTCAGCGAGTACAACGACCAGCCGAGCAAAAGCGGTGGAGTGACAAGCAACGACGTTTTGCTTTCATGGGTTGGGGATAAGGCTTTGACGCCGTAGTAACAGAGCAGCAGAAAGATCGCATAAACCCATAGCGGGGTGTTTTGCAGGGTATTGAGCATTACGTAGCATCCGTGCCGGGAATGAAGAGTCCGGATAATAGCTGCTGCCATGGCCGAGGCTATCGACTATTTCCCCGTCGAATTCATATTCATCGAACGAGTCATCCATTGCTCCGCCGTTTGCTCATCCACCGGCAAGGAGAAGCGAAAAGTCGCGCCGCGTCCCGGCACATCAATCAGCTCGATCTCGCGACCGTGCAATTGCAGGATCCGGTGCACGATCCGCAGCCCCAGCCCGCCATCGCGCCGTGCGCCGCCAATGTTGAATGGCCGCAGGAACAGACCTTCACGCAGTTGGGGGGCGATGCCAGGACCGGTGTCGCTGACGGTCACTTCGATAAAAGCCCCTTGGGGGCGGAGGCTGAGTTCGATTTCTCCCCCTTGGGGCGTGTGGCGCAGGGCGTTATCGAACAAATTGGTCAGCACCCGCTCGATCAGCCCCAGGTCGGCGCAGGCCACGGCGACGTTGGGGGCGAAGGTGGCCTTGAGTTCAATCTGGCGCGCTTCGGCGCTGAGTTCGAACTTCTGAAAAATGTCCTGCAGCAGATCAGTCAGGGAGAAACGCTCCAGCACCGGTTGCACGAAACCGTGTTCCAGCCGCACCAGTTCCAGCAACGATTGCGCCAGGCCGCCGACCTTGCGGCTTTGATCCAGGGCGATTCCCAGATAGCGACGGCGATCGGCGGGGGACAAGGTGGCGTCCTTGAGCGAAAGGGTTTCCAGGTAACCGTGCAGCGAGGCCAGCGGTGTGCGCAGGTCGTGGGAGATGTTGGCCACCAGTTCGCGACGCTCCTGATCCTGACGGGTCAGCGAGCGCCATTGTTCACCGAGGCGCGCTTGCATCTGTCGGAAGGCTGCGTCGAGTACGGCTATTTCATCGTGGCTGGCGGCCTTTTCCATGGGCTCCGGCTCAGGTTCGGGCGAAGCGGTCGGAACGCCGTTGATATCGAACTGACTGACTTTCTCGGTCAAGCGACGCAATGGCCGGGTGATCAGGGCGAATGCCGTGAGGCCGGCAATCAGGCACAGCAACGCCACCAGTCCGATGGACAACAACGCGGTATTGAGTGCGGCGCTGGTGGCTCCGCGCTCGGCGAAGCGGTCATGCGCTTCGCTGAGCAACACCACATACAAATAACCGGCCGGCTGACCGTTGACCCGTAAAGGCGCGGCGCTGAACACCTTGCGGCCATCGACGCTGCGCGGATCGTCGCCGAGAATCGGCAATGCCTCGCCCTTGAGCAAGCGCTGGATTGGCAGCAGATCGACCTGCTCCCTGTGTATTCGGCCTTCGGGCGCGGCGCTGCCGACAATCCGGCCACCGGTGTCCAACAGATAGACCTCGACACTGGGATTGACCAGCATCAGCTGGCTGAACAGTTCATGCACGGCATTGGGCATCGGGCCATTGCGGTCCATCAGCACGGTGTCGTGGGCGATGTGTTGCGCCAGATCCCGCGACAAGCCTTGCACCACTTCCAGCTCATGCATCTGGTTGGAGCGCACCTGCATCCATACCGAGGTGCCGCTGCACACCAGCAACAGCACGGCGAACACCAGGGACAGGCGTTGAGTCAGGGTCAGCCTCATGGCTGCTCTCCGCTTGCTGCGAATTTGTAGCCACGGCCCCACACCGTGAGGATGCGCGCCGGTTGCGCCGGATCGGCCTCGATCTTTGCCCGCAGGCGGTTGATATGAGTGTTGACCGTGTGTTCATAGCCTTCGTGGCTGTAGCCCCACACCGCATTGAGCAGGTCCATGCGCGAGAAGACTTTGCCAGGCTGACGGACAAAGAAGTACAGCAGGTCGAATTCCCGTGGCGTGAGGTCAAGACGCCGGCCGTCGAGGGAGACTTCACGGGTGATCGGGTCGATGGACAGGCCATCGCTGATCAGACTGCCAGCATCCATTTTCAGATTGCGGGCCATGGCGTCGACCCGTCGCAGCAGTGCCTTGACCCGTGCCACCAGCTCGAGCATGGAAAAGGGTTTGGCCAGGTAATCGTCGGCGCCCAGCTCCAGTCCCAGAATCCGATGCACTTCGCTGGAGCGCGCACTGGTGATGATGATCGGTGTGTAACGGGCCATGGCCCGTGCGCGGCGGCAGATTTCCAGGCCATCGACGCCGGGCAGCATCAGGTCGAGGATCAGTGCGTCCCAGCTTCCTTGCTGCAACAGACGCATGCCCTCGTCGCCGTCGGCGCAGTGCACCACCTCGAACTGCTCATCGCGCAGATGCAGGCAGATAAGGTCGGCGATGTGCAGGTCGTCCTCGACCACCAGGACGCGTTTGGTCTGTTCCATGGAGCTCAATCCTTTGTGACGCAATGAACACATTGTGCGGGTTTTCCTGAGGTTGAGTTATCACGAATTATTTAACTCCTCGTGAGGATTTGGCGATCAACTCAAGCCTAGGCTGTGTTCCATGCAAGGCACCTGGAATTTTGGAGAAGGCCATGTTTTCACGGCGACAGTTTCTTGTAGCGAGCGGCGGGCTGGGGGCTGCAGCCCTGGTGATCGGTGTATTGCCAAAATTTTCCACAAGCGTTGCGCTGGTCGATGAAGCCCGCGCGCAGGAGGTTTTCGAGGTGACCCACAGCGACAGCGAATGGCATGCCCGGCTCAGCGCCGAGCAGTACGAAATACTGCGCGAAGAGGGCACCGAACGGGCCTACAGCAGCCCGCTGAACAACGAGCACCGCAAAGGCGTTTTTGCCTGCGCCGGTTGTGATCTGCCGTTGTTTTCTTCCGACACCAAGTTCGACAGTCGTACTGGCTGGCCGAGTTTCTGGGCCCCCCTGGACAACGC
Organism: Pseudomonas sp. 01L34; assembly: GCF_056400265.1. Classification (NCBI taxonomy): domain Bacteria; kingdom Pseudomonadati; phylum Pseudomonadota; class Gammaproteobacteria; order Pseudomonadales; family Pseudomonadaceae; genus Pseudomonas; species Pseudomonas sp. 01L34. The sequence goes on along the minus strand of NZ_JBFTSX010000013.1, from coordinate 9,063 downwards.
GGTGGCCACCCGACAGGACCGCTCCTTCGGTGTATTACGCGAAGAGGTGCACTGTCGTCGTTGCGGCGGTCATCTGGGGCATGTCTTCGAGGATGGGCCAAAGCCCACCGGTCTGCGCTACTGCATGAACGGCCTGGCGCTGACCTTCAAGCCACAGGCGTGATCCATGGGCACTTCCTTTCACTCACTTCATGTAGGTCGACGTTATGTGGCTTCTGGTCCTCGCTTATCTCGGTGGTGTGCTGACGATTGTCAGCCCGTGCATTCTGCCGGTATTGCCCTTTGTCTTCGCTCGCACCGGGCAGCCATTTATGAAAAGTGGCTTGCCGCTGCTGGCGGGGATGGCGCTGACCTTCGCGCTCGTCGCCTCGTTGGCGGCGGTGGGCGGCGGTTGGGTGGTGCAAGTCAACCAATACGGTCGCTGGCTCGCGTTGCTGTTCGTTGCACTGTTCGGGTTGACGCTGTTGCTGCCGCGGTTGGCCGAACGCCTGACGCGTCCACTGGTGGCAGCCGGCGGTCGGCTGTCGCAAGCCGCGGGCGCCGATGCCCGGCCGCGTCCCGGCGCTTCATTCCTGATCGGCGTCGCCACGGGCCTGCTCTGGGCACCCTGCGCCGGGCCGATTCTGGGTTTGCTGCTGACCGGCGCGGCGCTGCAAGGGGCAAGCATCGCAACCACTCTGTTGCTGCTGGCTTACGCGGCCGGTGCCGCCACTTCTCTCGCCGCGGCACTACTGCTGGGCGGTAAGGTCTTCGCCGCAATGAAGCGCTCGATAGGCGCGGGCGAGTGGCTGCGTCGAGGCCTGGGCGCTGCGATGTTGGTTGGTGTGGTGGCGATAGCCCTGGGACTGGACACCGGGATTCTGGCGCGGGTTTCAACGGCGTCCACCGGCGGTCTCGAACAGGCGCTGGTCAACCGGTTGGCCAGTAAGACTCCGGCCAACAGCGGGGCGATGATGGCGCAGATTCCACGGGCCGGCGATCAACCCGCCGGCGGCATGATGGCCGCTGGAGATGCGATGAAAGTGACCGCGAACGCGCTGCCGATTGAGGGCAGCCTTCCATCCCTGGACGGCGCCGTGCAATGGCTCAACTCGCCCCCACTCACCGCTCAGGCGTTGAAGGGCAAGGTCGTGCTGGTGGATTTCTGGACTTACTCCTGCATCAACTGCCTGCGCACCCTGCCGTATGTGAAGGCCTGGGCTGAGAAGTATCGCGATCAGGGTTTGGTGGTGATCGGTGTCCATGCGCCCGAGTTTGCCTTCGAACGGGATGTGGGCAATGTCACCAAAGCCATGAAGGACCTGGGCATCACCTACCCGGTGGCCATCGATAATGACTACAAGATCTGGCGTGCTTTCAACAACGAATACTGGCCGGCCCATTACTTTGCCGATGCTCAGGGACGCATTCGTTATCACCATTTTGGTGAAGGCAAGTACGCCGAGTCCGAGCAAGTGATTCAGCAACTGTTGCGTGAGGCGGGAGCGGCGAAAGTCGCGCAGGGGCTGATCAATGCCAACGCCCAGGGTGTTCAACTCGCCCCGGACATGAATGAAGTGCAATCGCCCGAAACCTATGTCGGCTACCGGCGGATGGAGCATTTCGCCTCTGAAACCAGTCTGGTGCCGGACAAGGCGACTGCCTATAAGCCACCGTCACAACTGGCCCTCAATGACTGGAGCCTGGACGGTCAATGGGCTGTCGGTCCGGAGCGGGCCGTTTCAAATGCTGCGGCCAGTCGTATCGTCTATCGCTTTCACGCTCGCGACTTGCACTTGGTGTTGGGCCCCGGTGCTGACGGTAAACCGGTGCGTTTCAAAGTGTTGATCGACGGCAAGCCCCCAGGTGATGCCCACGGTATCGACGTCGCGCCTGATGGCCGCGGCAGCGTCACCGAGCAGCGGTTGTATCAACTGGTACGCCAGACCACAGGCGTAAAGGACCGGACTTTCAGCATCGAGTTTCTCGATCCGGGTGTGTCGGCGTATGCGTTTACCTTTGGTTGATAGCCCCCATTCATTCAGGAGACAGCCCATGAAAACCCCATTCAACTGGCGTCGCACATTTCTGGGTTTGGCCGCCGCCAGCGTAATTGGTCAGTGCTCTGCATTCTCGTTCGCAGGCGCCGAAGAGGCGGTCATCATCCCGGCGCCGACGCTTGACGAAACCACCCAGGCGCACAGCGAAACGGCGGTTTTTGCCGGCGGTTGCTTCTGGGGCGTCCAAGGCGTGTTCCAGCATGTCAAAGGGGTGAAAAATGCGGTTTCCGGTTATGCCGGTGGCGCAGCCAATACCGCTCAATACGAGCGGGTCAGCGAGGGTGACACCGGCCATGCGGAGGCCGTCGAAGTGACCTTCGATCCCGCTCAGGTCAGTTACGGAAGCCTGCTGCAGATCTATTTCTCGGTGGCCCACAACCCCACCGAACTCAACCGCCAGGGCCCGGACCGAGGCACTCAGTATCGGTCGGCGCTATTCCCGAAAAGCACCGAACAGCAACGCGTCGCCCAGGCTTACATCACCCAGCTCGACGCTGCCCATTCGTTCAATAAACCGATTGTCACCAAGCTGGAAAGCTACAACGGTTTCTACCCGGCGGAAGAGGAGCATCAGGACTTCCTGACCGAGCATCCGACATACCCCTACATCGTGATCAATGACCTGTCGAAAGTGGCGCAGTTGAAGCAACTGTATCCGGATCGGTATCAGGAAAAACCAGTATTGGTGAAAGCGGGCATGCAGGGCGGCTGACAGGACGGAGTCGCCTCACCCAGAAATCAGGTTCTTGCCCGCGATTTTCGACCGATACAACGCCTGATCGGCCCTGGCCAGCAACCCGGTCTGTTGTTCTTCTTCAAAGCGCTGCACCACGCCAAAACTCATGGTCACTTGATAGTCCCCGACCGGTAGCAGGCTCGCCAGGCCATGACGGATTCTTTCAGCGAGTGACCTGGCGTCGGCCAACAAGGTATTGGGCAAAATCAGGATGAATTCGTCACCGCCCCAGCGCGCCAACAGATCGCCTTTGCGCACGCAGTGCTTCACACTCTCGATCACTTGCACCAACGCTGCATCTCCCAAGGCGTGACCGTAGTGATCGTTGATGTTTTTGAAGTCATCGAGGTCCATGGCGATCAGCGACAGGGGTTCGCGGAAGCGTTGGGCGCGGTCGCATTCCTTGGGCAGGGTTTTCTCCAGTCGATAGCGATTGGCGATGCCGGTCAGCACATCGGTTTCTGCCAATTTGCGATTTTCTTCGAGTTGAATCTGTAACTGCTGATTGACCCGGGACAACTCCCGAGTGCGTTCCTTGACGATGGCTTCCAGGGATTGATTACGCCGCTCCATTTCTTCGATCAGGCGTTTCTTGTCTTCGATGCTGCGGTGCGCGCCGATCATTCGCGCCACCGAGCCGTCGGCATTACGTGCCAGCACGTAGCCGCGATCCTCGATCCAGGTGTAAGTGCCATCGCGCATGCGGCAGCGATACTCGGCCTGATAACCGGGAGCGCGCTGATCCAGGTAGTCATCAAACAACGCCATGACCCGCGAATAATCGTCGGGGTGGATCACGTTTTCCCAGGTCAACACATTGTTGTCCAGGGAATGAGGCGTATAGCCGAGCATCTCGTACCACCCGGGGTTGCGATAGACGAACCCGGTGTTGGCGTTCCAGTCCCAGATACCATCGCTGACCAGTTCCAGAATGGTGTGCAGCATGTCTTCGTTAAAATCTGACAGATCGAACTTCAACGGCTCGATTTTCGATGCCTCACCCATCATCGGTCTCCCTGTCGTCCTGATATCAACGTGACTCGTCAGTCGAGGAGATTAGTTCATGGCGTATTGCCCCGGCTAGTGCTTGCCCCACCACTGCAGTGCAAAGTCAACGAAGCTGCGCAATTTCGGCAAACGGTAGCGGTCCTGGGCATACACCAGGTTCATCGGCCGACTTGGCAGTTGGTAGTCCTGCATCAAGGCCACCAGTTTTCCGTCCCGAAGGTCTTGCTCCACCAGCGCATCGGGCACCATCACGATGCCCATGCCGGTTCGCGCCGCTTGATGCAGCCCCGCCGAGCTGTTGATCAACATCGGCCCGCTGACCGCCACCATGACTTCACCTTCGGGCCCCTTCAGGCGCCATTGTTTGGCTACCGAGTGCCAGTCATCTCCGGCCGGGTAGGCGAAGGCCAAACAGTCATGGTGTTGCAGGTCGGCGGGTTTCTGCGGTGTGCCTCGACGCTCCAGATAATCCTTCGATGCGCACAGGGTCATCGTGTAGTCGATGAGCGGGCGAGAAATCATGTTGGACAGTTCGGTCGTGCCCAGACGAATCGCCACGTCGAAACCGTTGTCGAGCAAGTCCAGGCGCTGGTTGGTCAAAACGACATCGAGTTTGACTTGCGGGCAGCGCAGGGTGAATTCGCTCAGGGCCGGTGCGAGCCGTTCGGTGCCGAAGGTCAGCGGTGCGGTGATGCGCAGAGTGCCGCTCGGCTCGTCGAGGGTTTGTTCGGCCAGGCGTTCGGAGTCAGCCACCAGCCCCAGCACTTCGAGACACCGCTGATAGTACGCCGTGCCGAATTCCGTCAAACGCTGACGCCGTGTCGTACGGTTGAGCAAGCGCACACCCAGGCGTTGCTCCAGAGCCCGCAGATGATTACCGACCATGGTCGTGGACATTTCGCACTGCAAAGCGGCGGCGGTCATGCTGCCGGCTTCCACCACTCTTACGTAAACGGTCATTGCCTGGAATAAATCCATTATCAAGCTCAGCTTTAAAATGATTGAAGTGTTGCGGTATTTATCCAGCTCAGGTGGCTAACCATACTGCAAAAACACCGACTATTGATGGAGCTTGATGTCATGACTGCCACCTGCCTGATGAGCACTTACCAACCTTTGGCCCTGAGTTTCAGTAAAGGCCTGGGCACGCGCCTGTGGGATCAGGCCGGTCGTGAATACCTGGACGCGGTGGCGGGCGTGGCGGTGACCAACGTCGGCCATTCCCATCCGCGAATCGTGTCGGCCATCAGCGAACAGGCCGGGTTGCTGTTGCACACATCCAACCTGTACAGCATCGACTGGCAACAGCGGCTGGCGCAGAAACTGGTTCGGCTGTCGGGCATGGAGCGGGCGTTCTTCAATAACTCCGGTGCCGAAGCCAACGAAACCGCGCTGAAACTTGCGCGGCTTTACGGCTGGCACAAAGGCATCGAGCAGCCGCTGGTAGTGGTCATGGAGAACGCTTTCCACGGACGGACCCTCGGCACCTTGTCGGCCAGTGACGGCCCGGCGGTGCGCCTGGGGTATAACAAGTTGCCGGGGGACTTCATTAAAGTGCCATTCGGCGACCTCGCTGCCCTGGAGAAGGCGCAGAAAGCCCACGGCCCACGCATTGTGGCGATTCTGATGGAGCCGATTCAGGGCGAAAGTGGTGTGCAAGTGGCGCCGCCTGGTTATCTCAAAGCGGTGCGCGAGCTCTGTGACCGGCGCGCCTGGTTAATGATGCTCGACGAAATCCAGACCGGCATCGGCCGTACCGGCCAGTGGTTTGCGTTTCAGCACGAAGGCATCATCCCGGACGTCATGACCTTGGCCAAAGGCCTGGGTAACGGAGTGCCCATCGGTGCCTGCCTGGCTAGGGGCAGGGCTGCGGATTTATTCACACCTGGCAGCCACGGCAGTACATTCGGCGGCAATCCGCTGGCGTGTCGGGTGGGTTGCACCGTGCTGGAGATCATCGAGGAACAAGGCCTGCTGGAAAACGCCAGACTTCAGGGCGAACGCCTGCTTGCCAGATTGCGCGTCGAACTGGCCGACGACCCGAACGTCCTGGTAATCCGTGGCCAGGGCTTGATGATCGGTATCGAACTCGCCCAACCAATCCGCGACCTGACCTTGATTGCCGCGCGGGATCACGGTTTGCTGATCAACGTGACACGGGGCAAGACCATTCGCCTGCTGCCACCGCTGACGATCGATGAGCGGGAAGTGGAAATGATTGTCAGAGGGGTGGGGCGGGCGGTGAAAGCGGCCTGACACCTTCTGTGTATACACCGCTTCCCTTTGTAGGAGCAGCCTTCGGCAGCTCCGACAAAATCGGTGTCTCCCTGAGTGAAATAGCCCTCAAAGAAAATTGCGGGGGCTATCTTGCGGGGCTATCAATTGGTTTGTTGCACCGTACTGACGAAAGCGCAGACTTCAGCCCGGTTCATCAGTTGAAGTTTTGAGCCGCTAAACCGGTCAAACAAACGCTGATGGGTGGCAAATCCACTGGACCCTTGGCGAGTACGGTAGCTGCCGGCCCAATCGAGTAACGCAATCAGCAACTCTTCCTTCTCGTCCCGCCTCGCTTCTCGCTGGCGAATGTTGTTCACGCAATCTTCGTCCTCCAGACACAGCCAGATCAGCGCAGTGGCCTGCTCCACAAGTTCGCTGACCATCCAGCCGTAAACACCCTCGATAACCCAACGCTCTTCACTCGCCGCCACCCGCGCCATTCCCAGTGCTTCGTTGCGGGGACGGGCGATGCTGTGTTCATCGGATATCCAGTGAATCAGGTCGAGATCGGTACAAGGCACTTGCAGATGCTCGGCCAGTCGTTTGGCCAGCCAGCTCTTGCCCGAGCCGGAATTGCCGATGATCAGGGTTCGAGTGAGGTTTAGGGGGGCCGGGTAATGATTACTCATGGTCATTCGTGCGAAGGCAGTCGGCTGTTTCGGACATTTCTGGCGCGATCATTCGCGTCTTCGGCGATCCATCCGCATTGAATTGATAAATATCCTGTGGCTGGCCCTTTTCATTGAAGAACACTTGGCCAATTCCTGCCGAGTTCCACAACCGTTCCCCTGCTTCGGCGTGTTCGGGGATGTGCGGAACAATGCGCATGCGTCGGCGTTTGGTCAGCCAGTTAAGGGGCGAGCGGGGCGAGTAGAGCCAACGGTTGAGGCGGTCGAACCATTCGAGCAGGGCGGGTGGGAATTCGTTTTTGATGCCGCTGCTGGTGATCTGCCAGATACGCGGGCCGGCCTTGCGGTGTCGGATCAATACTTCATAGACGAAGGAATAATGCACATCACCGGACAGCACCACGTAGTTACCGGGTGTGCGGGAGTGTCGGAAAATGTTCAGGATCACCTGAGCCGCGCCGCGATGAGCCATCCAGTTTTCGGCGTCCACCAGCAGTGGGTAACCGCACCAACTGAACACGCGCTGTACGGTTTCGATCAATTTGACGCCGAAGATCGGCGCCGGTGAGACGATGATCGCCGAAGAATGATCGAGCAATTCCTGTTGCAGCTCACTGAGCGCTTCCCAGTCCAGCAGGCCCGACGGCTGCTTGAGATTCATCTCGCTACGCCAGCGCCGGGTGCGGGTGTCGAGCACCACCAGCGCCGGGCGGGTGGGCAGCACGTAATGCCACTGCTGAAAACTCAGCAGTTCATCGATCAATTCGTCCTGGATCTCGCTGTCGAGGTGATGGTCTTGCCCCGTGACGCTCAATAAGCGGGTTTTTTCCAGTACGTTGCCAAACGCATCCGGGTTGTTGCCCCAACCCTGACACAACATATAAGCAAGCAGCGCGTTGCCGATGATGCGCTTGGAGAACGGATGGTTGTAGGCCGTTTCCTCCCATTGCGCAGAAAGATTCCAGTCATCGGTAATATCGTGGTCATCGAAAATCATCAGGCATGGCAAATGCGCCATCGCTCGCGCGACGCCACCCAGCCCCGCCTTGAACCCATCGATGCGCGTCTGCTCCAGGGCATAACGCTTGCGTCGTTCGGGCGTCAGTGTCGGTGGTTGCGGCGCGATCAACGTCCAGGGCGTTGGCGACCACACCAGCAGGTACATGGCCATGACTTCGGCGAAGGTCACCAAATGATTGTCGGCGCTGCTGCTGGTGAAAATCGGCTTACTCACCCCACCGAAAAATCGCTCGCGCAGGGTTTCGTTGCTCTCAAGTGCCGGTAACAAATCCGCACGATGGTAGTAACTGGCCGGATGTTCGTAGAGTTTGGTGCTGACGCTGACCACTGCGCCGTCGAGGTGTTCGTCGAACAACCCCAGGCGTTCGATCAAGGCATGAATTGCACGCAGCATTGGCCCCGCGACATCATCTGCATACACCTGATCGCCGCTCATCATTAATAGAGCCGGACGCTTGCTTGCGTCCGGCTCTGACGCGAGCAACCGGTCGACACACAGCAAGCCATCGGCCGCCGGATGGTGAGGTTTACGGCAGGAGCCATGCAGCAACTGATCGATCTGTGAGCGCAACACAAAGTTCGGGCAGCGCGCTTCGCCATATAGTAGGTGAGGTGCCCATTCGGCGATGCCCGACGGAGCGCCATCCGCCTCGGTGATCAGCAGGTCGTACTCGATTAGCGTGTCGCAGGGCAGGGCGGTGTTCAGCGGTACATCGATTAGATGAATAAAGGCATGAGTGCCGACGGGAATGATCGTGCATTGATCCGCATTGAGGCGGATATCGATGCCTTGCAGGCGCAGCGTCAGCGCCAGCGCACGCGACCCGACCAGCCAGAGCACCAGCCGCGCAGGTTCCAGGCGCCGCAATAACGGGCCGACGAGTACGGGTGGTAATGATTGATGAGCGTCAGCTAGTGGCAAAGACATGGACATCCCGTTCAAGAATCCTGGCGCAGAGGGGCGCGATCATAGCGCAGCTGGTAAAGAGGGCGGGTTTGTCGACGGGTAATGCAAGCAAAGCCTGGACTGCTCATGAGGCAGAAGTCGGTACTGCGCCTAAGCCGCATGGATTAGGTAAAAATAATTACAACAGGTGGTTGACCACCAAATAAAACACTGTATTATTCGCCTCCCGCTAACGAGGAGTTTGAAACTGAGTTGGCGGCAAGTAGTTGAATTTCATGAAGAAAATTTGAAATTTACTGCTTGACAGCAACAGAGGCTGCTGTAGAATGCGCGCCTCGGTTGAGACGAAAGATCTTAACCAACCGCTCTTTAACAACTGAATCAAGCAATTCGTGTGGGTGCTTGTGGAGTCAGACTGATAGTCAACAAGATTATCAGCATCACAAG
>NZ_JBFTSX010000012.1:0-154337 GCF_056400265.1 Pseudomonas sp. 01L34 | reverse complement strand
GTCGGCGCCTTTGAGTTCGATGTCCTTGATGGGGAAACAACGGGCGTCGGCCGGGGCCGTCGCGGGCGCGGGTTTGGCTGCCTTGCCGGGTAATTCCTTGAGCTCCTCGAGACGCCGACGCTGCTCGTCGAGCAAGCGATCCTGACGTTCGCGGATCAGATCGGTTTCACCGGGGGTGGGGGCAGCGTGAGCAAGATTCAGCGGAGAAAGGCACAGCAAAGCCAGGCACAACCTCGCCACGAGGGCGGGTGGATACATGTTCGATCCCTCGAATGGAGAATGATAGCACAATAGTGGCGCGATATTAGATGGCCACTATTTTGACGTCAATGAATGGATTCATTAGAGGAGGTTAAGGGATGACTTGTAATGGCTAAATCGGGCGCTTCCGATGAGAGCGCAGGACGTTTCCTGATGTGGTGTAGAAAAATGCTCACAACACCAAGGCGCTGTAGTCCGCAGAGAAAAAGCCGAGTGCCAAACGGCAAGGTCTTTTTTACGTAATGAACAACCCGGGCTCTGTCCGGGTACGGGGCATCGAACAAAATTAAAGAGCCGTATTTTTTGTGGCTACACTCATGGCTGGTAGCTATTGGCTACCAACGTGATGAGTCTCAACAGGAATTACAAATAGAAGGGAATCTGATGAACACGTTAAAAGCCCCCCCGTTTGCCTGCGCTGCATTGTTGTTTTTCGGCGCTCATTCCATGGCTCAGGCTGCCGACATTCTGGATCAGGGATGGAGTGACACCACCCAGTCCAATTGGCTTGAACTTTCACAAGGATCGAGAATTCTCCCTCTCTCCTGGGCGCTTGCATTGGAAGAGCCTGGTTCAGAGGAGAAGTTCATGAGTGACAAAACGATCTCCGCCTACGGTTACACGCCTTATCGTCCGTCTTATAACGGTAAGCGCTTTACGTTGCCGATGGGTTTCGTTTTGGATGACAGTCACGACAGCAAGTTGTCTTTCACGAAACTCCGCTGGTTTTTTGGACAAGGGTCGAGAGAACCGTGGGTGGGGATGAACTGTTCTGCTTGTCACACGGCTCAGATCAAATTTGAAGAGCAGAATCTTGTGATCAATGGCGGGCCAACGAACGCCGACTTTCAAAATTTCTTTAAATATTTTAGAGAGGCCTTGAGCAAAACGGCTTCCGACCCTGAAAAATTTGAACGCTTTGCAAAGAGCGTCCTGGGTGATGATCTGTCGAAAGGGAATCGCCAACGGTTGAAAAAATCCCTGGATAGCTTGAATGCGTTTTATGCCCAAAACGAGACACTGAATGCCACAGATCTGCAATATGGCCCAGGTCGCCTTGATGCCGTGGGCCACATTCTCAACAAAATCAGTCAAGTCACCCAAGCGAAACCGCCTACCCCTAACCCCTCTGATGCGCCGGTGAGTTATCCATTTCTCTGGAATACGCATCAACACAACGTCCTCCAATGGAACGGAATGGTCAGTAAAGACCAACTCCCTTCGATTAAAAATGACGGCGGCCTGGATGCTGGAGGTCTGGGGCGTAATGCTGGAGAGGCCATCGGTGTGTTCGCCGACGTTCGACCGGTTAAAGAATCTGCGGCCAAGGCAGGGTTTGTCTCCAGTGTGAATGTGAAAAATCTGGATGTTCTAGAGCGTTCTCTTTATAGCCTGAAGCCTCCGCGGTGGCCTGGGCAGTTGCCAAACGACCTTGCGCTTGGCGCCAAATTGTTTAAGGACAATTGTTCCGGCTGCCATACCCATATTGGTAGAGACGATCTCACCACGGCCATCACAGCGGTCATGATTCCAATCTCTGCGAATGACAATTTCAATGCCCAGAGCCCACAAGACTCGACCATTGGCACGGATCCCTGGATGGCGTGCAATGCCTATCAATTTAAAGCGGATGCGGGAGTGTTGACGGGTTATTCCAAAGTCGATAAATCAGGAACCATCAAGTCAAATGACCTGCTCTACAACATGCTGGGTGTGACCGTCCTGGAGACATTACTGGGTAAAGGACGCGATGTCGCCGAACTGGCTTTCGATGGATTGCTTGGTATAGATACCAAACCTCAAAAAGTCCCTGGCTTCAAGGACCGTGCCCTGTTCAGTCGTTTGGATGAGAAAGCGCTACGGCTATACAACTGCTACCGTGCCAGCTCTACCGTTCCTCTTCTCGCCTATAAAGCAAGACCCCTGACCGGCATCTGGGCCACCGCTCCCTATTTGCATAACGGCTCTGTACCGACCCTCAACGACCTTCTCCTGCCACCCCACCAGCGCCCCTCGACTTTTTATACAGGGACCAATGAGTTCGATGACAAAAAAGTTGGATTCAAGACCGAGAAATCGGACAAGAACTGGTTTCTTTTCGACACCAAGCTTGAGGGCAATAGCAACGCCGGGCATGACTATGGCGTGGGCAGCCTCAGTGACGTCCAAAGGTCACAACTTCTCGACTACTTGAAGTCACTTTGAAGTGAACGCATAGGTGCTTTTCTGAGTCGATAGCGGCCATTGATGGTTGCTATCGACTGCTACAGATTTAATGTTTGCTTCAGGTATCAGAAGTTAGCCGGGGTGTTGGCGCTGATGATTTCTGCCTCATCCGCCCCAATATTGCGAAACCGATGCGGCAGCGTCGTCGGGAAGTAATACCCATCCCCGGCATTCAACACACTAATCTGCCCATCCACCGTCAACTCAACCGTGCCACGGGTAACCAGCCCACACTCCTCCCCTTCAGCGTGCACAATCGGCTCTTCCCCCGAACTCGCCCCAGGCGCGTACTGCTCGCGCAACAGCCGCATCTGCCGACTCGGCACCGAAGCGCCAATCAGCAACAACCGCAGCCCATGACGCCCGAGATCCGGCTGTTCATTGGCGCGAAACACGTACTGATGCTCGCGTGGCGGTTGGTCGAAGGTGAAGAAGTCCGCCAAGGACATGGGGATGCCTTCGAGCAGTTTTTTGAGGGAGCTGACGGAGGGACTGACGCGATTCTGTTCGATCAGGGAGATGGTGGCATTGGTGACGCCGCTACGCCGGGCCAGCTCGCGCTGGGACAGTTTGTAGCTTTCGCGTACTAATTTGAGTCGTGAGCCCGTGTCCATGACAGCCTTATGTGAGAACTACTTAAGGGGTAATGGGGGTGGGTGGCGGGCGACTGGTGGCCGCGGATTACGCCGTTTCCCGTCCCGGAACCGTGGAAGGCGGGTATTAAATCACGTTTGTGGGTGTTGCTCAGCAGGTTCGATAAACGGCTGGCAAAAAAGCTGTCGGCTTCTGATGTCAGTCAGTTCTGGTTTAGAAACTGTGGCGAGGGGGCTTGCCCCTGTTGGGTCGCGAAGCGGCCCCAAAACCTGCCCACGCGGCGTATCAGATACACCGAATGGGCTGATTTTACGACTGCTTCGCAGCCGAACGGGGGCAAGCCCCCTCGCCACAGGAGTGATGCGTAGCCTTGGCCGGCGGAGACCGCCGGCAGGTTCAACCTAGATGCCGAAGCGGTCTCGCAAGGCGTAATACGCCGCGCCCATGGCGGTGAGTGGGGCCTGGAAAGTGCGGCCGCCGAGCATCGGCATGTGTGGCAGGGAGGCGAAGGCGTCGAAGCGTTCGGCGTCGCCGCGAATCATTTCCGAGATCAGTTTGCCAGCCAGGTGCGAGCAAGTGACGCCGTGGCCGCTGTAGCCTTGCATGTAGTAGGCGTTTTTCTCGATGCGGCCGAATTGCGGCATGCGCGACATGGTCAGCAGGAAGTTGCCGGTCCAGCGGTAGTCGATTTTCACGTCCTTGAGTTGCGGGAAGGTCTTGAGGATCTTCGGGCGGATCAGTTGTTCGATGTCGTCCGGCTCGCGGGCGCCGTAGACCACGCCGCCGCCGTACAGCAGGCGGTTGTCGGCGGTGAGGCGGTAGTAGTCGAGCAGGTAATTGCAGTCTTCGACACAGTAGTTATTGGTGATCAGGCTGCGGGCGACCTTCTCCGACAACGGCTCGGTGACGACGATTTGCGAACCGCAGGGCATGCTTTTGCGGGTCACGCGGTTGTCGAGGTCTTGCGGCAGGTAGGCGTTGCCGGCGATCAGCAGGTACTTGGCCCGCACCACGCCTTTGGCGGTGCGCACAGTGATTGGCTCGCCGTAGGAGATGTCCACGGCGGCGGATTGTTCGTAGATTTTGCCGCCCTGGCGAATGATCGCGGCAGCTTCGCCGAGGGCCAGGTTCAGTGGGTGGATGTGGCCGCCCTGCATGTCCAGCAAGCCGCCGACGTAGTTGTCGCAACCGACTTCGCGCTGGATGTCCGAGGCGTCGAGCATTTTCAGGTTGTTGTTGCCGTAGCGTTCCCAGTTACGCTTCTGCTCGGCCAGGCCGTTGAGTTGCTTCTTGTTCAGCGCTGCGAAGATGCCGCCGGGGCGGTAGTCGCATTTGATGTCGTACTCCTTGATACGCGAACGGATGATGTCGGCGCCTTCGAAGATCATGCTGCCGAGCACTTCGGCAGTTCTGTCGCCGTAGCGCTCTTCGATTACATCGACGTCGCGGCTGTAGGAGTTGACCAGTTGGCCGCCGTTGCGACCGCTGGCGCCGAAGCCGACTTTGGCGGCTTCCAGTACCGTTACGCTATAGCCCGCTTCGCTGAGGAACAGCGCCGAGGACAGCCCGGTGTAGCCGGCGCCGATCACGCAGACATCGCATTCCACCAGTTCTTCAAGCACCGGGTAATCGCCGGTCTGGTTGCGGGTTGCGGCGTAATAGCTGTTTACATGATTTTGTGTAGAGCTGTGTTTCATACATTTCTCCGAGGGCCGCCGGCCTATGCCGGCGACCGCCGCTGCAAAAGTGTTAGAGCTTGATCCAGGTCGCTTTGAGTTCGGTGTACTTGTCGAACGCGTGCAGCGATTTGTCCCGACCGTTACCCGACTGCTTGAACCCGCCGAACGGCGCGGTCATGTCGCCGCCGTCGTACTGGTTGACCCAGACACTGCCCGCGCGCAAGCCGCGAGCGAAGGTGTGGGCTTTGCTGAGATTGCTGGTCCACACACCAGCGGCGAGGCCGAAGATGCTGTCGTTGGCGATCTGCAGCGCTTCTTCGGCGGTGTCAAAGGTGATCAACGACAGCACCGGGCCGAAGATTTCTTCACGGGCGATGGTCATGGCGTTGGTCACGCCGTCGAAAATCGCTGGCTCCACGTACAGGCCACCGGTGCCTTCAAGGGTGCGACTGCCGCCAGCAATCAGTTGCGCGCCCTGGTCTTTGCCGACCTGGATGTAGCGCAGCACATTGTCCAATTGGCGCTGATCGACGACGGCGCCGACAGTGGTTTCAGGGTCGAGCGCATGCCCCGGTTTCCAGGCTTGCAGCGCTTCCACCAGCAACGGAATGAACTGCTCGCGGATCGAGCGCTCCACCAGCAGGCGCGAGCCGGCGGTGCAGACTTCACCCTGGTTGAAGGCGATTGCGCTGGCCGCCGCTCGAGCCGCTGCGCGCAAGTCCGGCGCGTCGGCGAACACCACGTTCGGGCTCTTGCCGCCCGCCTCCAGCCACACGCGCTTCATGTTGCTTTGCCCGGCGTAGATCATCAGTTGCTTGGCAATCGCGGTGGAGCCAGTGAAGGCCAGCACGTCGACGTCCATGTGCAACGCCAGCGCCTTGCCGACGGTGTGACCGAAGCCCGGCAACACGTTGAACACGCCTTTGGGAATGCCGGCGTCGAGGGCCAGTTGCGCGATGCGGATCGCCGTCAGCGGTGATTTTTCCGAGGGCTTGAGGATGAACGAGTTGCCTGCCGCCAGGGCTGGGGCGAACTTCCAGCTGGCCATGATCAGCGGGAAGTTCCACGGCACGATTGCGGCGACAACGCCTGCCGGCTCACGAGTGACGAGGCCCAATTGGTCGTGCGGGGTGGCGGCGACTTCGTCGTAGATTTTGTCGATGGCTTCGGCGCTCCAGCGGATCGCGTTGGCGGCCGCTGGAATGTCGATGGCCATGGAATCACTGATCGGTTTACCCATGTCGAGGGTTTCCAGCAGCGCCAGTTCTTCCTGGTTGGCCAGGATCAAGTCCGCGAAGCGAATCAAGATGCGCTTGCGTTCCGCGGGTGCCAACCGCACCCAGATGCCGGATTCAAATGCACGGCGCGCGACGGCGACTGCCGCATTGGCGTCGGCTTCGTCAGTGCTGGCGATGTTCGCCAGAAAGCGGCCGTCGACCGGGCTGATGCATTCGAAGGTGTCGCCGCTGAGTGCCGGGCAGTATTGGCCGTCGATGAATGCGCGGCCTTCTAGTGTCAAGGACTGGAAGCGTTGCTCCCAGTCGCTGCGAGTGTTTGTCATGGTTGTGACTCTACGCAGAGGAATAAGTGATCGTGTTAACCGATGGGCAAGCGATGAGTAACCTGTGGCGAGGGAGCTTGCTCCCTCTCCACAGGTTTAGTGTCAGCCCCCGTTAAACCGTGTGCAGGTACCAGTTGTACTCAAGGTCTGAAATGGAGTTCTCGAACTCGGCCAGCTCGCTTTCCTTGCACGCCACGAACACGTCGATGTACAGCGGGTCGATGTAGCGCGCCATGACTTCGCTGTCGTCCAGTTCACGCAATGCGTCGCGCAGGTTGTTCGGCAGGCTTTGCTCGTTCTGCTCGTAGCTATTGCCTTCAACCGGGGCGCCCGGCTCGATTTCGTTGGTCAGGCCGTGGTGAATACCAGCCAGCACCGAGGCCATCAGCAGGTACGGGTTGGCATCGGCGCCAGCGACACGATGCTCGATACGCACGGCATCCGCCGAACCGGTGGGTACGCGCACCGCCACGGTACGGTTGTCGATGCCCCAGCTTGGCGAGTTCGGTACGTAGAACTGCGCGCCGAAACGACGGTAGGAGTTGACGTTCGGGCAGAGGAACGCCATCTGCGCCGGCAGGGTCTCGAGCACACCGCCGATCGCATGTCGCAGCGCGGCGTTCTGCTCGGGATCCTCGCTGGCGAAGATGTTGTTGCCTTGCTTGTCGAGAATCGAAATGTGCACGTGCAAACCGTTGCCCGCCTGACCCGGATATGGCTTGGCCATAAACGTGGTGTCCATCTCGTGGTCGTAGGCGATGTTCTTCACCAGACGCTTGAGCAGCACCGCGTAGTCGCAAGCCTTTATAGGGTCGGAGACGTGATGCAGGTTGACTTCGAATTGCGCCGGGGCGCTTTCCTTGACGATCGCGTCAGCCGGGATGCCCTGCTCTTTCGCGCCTTCGAGGATGTCTTGCAGGCAGTCGACGTATTCGTCCAGATCGTCGATCAGGTACACCTGCGTCGAGTGCGGACGCTTGCCCGACACCGGCGAGCGTGGCGACTGCGGACGACCGTTCACGTTGTCCTGGTCGATCAGGTAGAACTCCAGTTCGAACGCCGCGCAAATGGTCAGGCCCATGTCATCGAACTTGCTCACCACCTGACGCAGCACTTCGCGCGGGTCAGCAAAGAACGGCTGGCCTTCGAGCTCGTGCATGGTCATCAGCAACTGCGCGGTCGGGCGCTTCTGCCAGGGTTCGATGCTGAGGGTATCGGGGATGGGATAGCAGATGCGATCCGAGTCGCCGATGTCCAGACCCAGGCCGGTGCTTTCCACCGTGGAACCGTTGATGTCCAGGGCAAACAGCGACGCCGGCAGGTTGATGCCTTTTTCGTAGACCTTGTGGAGACTGGTGCGCTCGATGCGCTTGCCGCGCACCACGCCGTTCATATCCGCAATCAGAAGGTCGACGTACAAAACCTCAGGATGTTGCTTAAGGAATGCGTTTGCTTCGTTGAGTTGAACGGCACGCAGAGGGACCGACATGATGCACCTATTAGCTGTTAATTATTATGTTCACTTCACTTGCGAAAGCCAGTCAACCCGAACGGCAAAGTGAAGTCAATAGCGAACACACAGCCTTTCAGCCTTTATTTTCTGGCCTTTTTTGGGCGCCAGAGTGCCATATCAGGCTTGCACACCGCGCAGACCCTCAGCATCGGACGTTCGGCGTTTAGAATTTTTTACATGAGAGTTGTTAATTAAAATCAACAAGGCTAAGCTCCGGAAAAGCTCGTTCAAGTGTGAAACTTCGAGGTGACAAAAATGGCATTCAAGCCATTGATCGGCGTTACTGCGTGCGTCAAACAGATTGGCCTGCACCCCTACCACGTCAGCGGCGACAAGTACTTGCGTGCTGTCAGCGTCGCGGCATTGGGGCTGCCAGTGGTCATTCCTTCCTTAGGCGACCTGACCGAAACCGATGCGCTGCTCGCGCAGCTCGACGGTCTGTTGCTGACCGGCTCGCCATCGAATGTGGAGCCCTTCCACTATCAAGGCCCGGCCAGTGCTCCCGGTACGGATCACGATCCGCAACGGGACGCCACCACCCTGCCCTTATTGCGTGCAGCCATCGCCGCCGGTGTTCCGGTGCTCGGCATCTGCCGGGGCTTTCAGGAAATGAACGTGGCGTTCGGCGGCAGCCTGCATCAGAAGGTGCACGAACTGCCCGGCATGCTCGATCACCGGGAAGCGGACAGTCCCGATCTGGCCGTGCAGTACGCAGCGGCCCATGCAGTGAATGTGCAACCGGGCGGTGTGTTCGAAGCACTGGACCTGCCACAGGTATTCCAGGTCAATTCGATTCACAGCCAGGGCATCGACCGACTCGCACCCGGCCTGCGCGCTGAGGCGATCGCGCCGGATGGTTTGATCGAGGCGATCTCCGTCGAGCACAGCAAGACCTTCGCCGTCGGCGTGCAATGGCACCCGGAATGGCAGGTGCTTTCGAATCCCCCTTACTTGAGTATTTTCCAGGCGTTTGGCGAGGCGTGCCGACAACGGGCGGCGCTGCGCAATACGCGCTGACTTCAGACATTACCAATCGATTGACTGCCCCCGTGAGTCTGGCGGGCGTGCCTTTGCGCGCCGGTGGCTCACGTAATAGATGAACCGCAATAACAACAAGCACGACCAGGCAGCCAGGACGGCGGTGCCGAATAAGCCCGAGCGCCAGCGTATCGCCCGGCCCGGGTTTGCAATCCACTCTTAAGTCAGGCCGTGTTGGCCCGACGACTGAAACCTGTTGGGAGTTTCATATGGCAAACGCCTCCAGCATCTACAGGAAGGCTCTTGATGGTCACCAGGCACCGAAAAAGGTGCTGGTGAAAGTCGACCGCGTCACCAAGAAATTCGACGAAACCACCGCCGTGGACGATGTGTCCCTGGAAATCCATCAAGGCGAAATCTTCGCCTTGCTCGGTGGCTCCGGCTCGGGCAAATCGACGCTGCTGCGCATGCTCGCCGGCTTCGAGCGCCCGACCGAAGGGCGGATTCTGCTCGACGGTGTCGACATCACTGACATGCCGCCCTACGAACGGCCGATCAACATGATGTTCCAGTCCTATGCGCTGTTCCCGCACATGACGGTGGCGCAGAACATCGCCTTCGGCCTCAAGCAGGACCGTTTGCCCGCCAGCGAAATCGACGCCCGTGTCGAAGAAATGCTGCGCCTGGTGCACATGACCCAATACGCCAAACGCAAGCCGCATCAATTGTCCGGCGGTCAGCGTCAGCGTGTGGCACTGGCGCGTTCGTTGGCCAAGCGACCGAAGCTGTTGCTGCTCGATGAACCGATGGGCGCACTGGATAAAAAGCTGCGCTCACAGATGCAACTGGAGCTGGTGGAAATCATCGAGCGGGTCGGCGTGACCTGCGTGATGGTGACCCACGACCAGGAAGAAGCCATGACCATGGCCGAGCGCATCGCGATCATGCACCTGGGCTGGATCGCCCAGATCGGCAGCCCGGTCGACATCTATGAAGCACCGGTCAGCCGCATGGTCTGCGAGTTCATCGGCAACGTGAACGCCTTCGACGGCACCGTTGTGGAAGACCTGGAAGGTCACGCGATCATCCACAGCCCGGACCTTGCGCAGAAGATTTACGTCGGCCACGGCGTGAGTACCTCGGTGCAGGACAAGTCGATCACCTACGCTATCCGCCCGGAAAAAATGCTGGTCAGCACCCTCAAGCCCGAGACCCGCTACAACTGGTCCGAAGGCAAGGTGCATGACATCGCCTACCTCGGTGGCCACTCGGTGTTTTATGTGGAGCTGCCTGGCGGCAAGATCGTCCAGTCGTTCATGGCCAACGCCGAACGCCGTGGCGCACGCCCGACCTGGGACGATCAGGTCTACGTGTGGTGGGAAGACGACAGCGGCGTGGTACTGCGCTCATGAGAACCTTCAATCAGCAGTTCCTGCGCCTGGTGCCCAGTGGCCGCAAAATGGTCATCGGCATTCCATTCCTGTGGCTGTGCCTGTTTTTCCTGTTGCCGTTCTTCCTGGTGATGAAGATCAGCTTCTCGGAAGCAGCCCTGGCCATTCCGCCCTACTCCGAGATTTACACCTTCGCCGAACAGAAATTCCAGCTGCTGCTGAACCTCGGCAACTACTCGCTGCTGACCGAGGATGAGCTGTACATCTCGGCTTACTTCGGCTCGTTGAAGGTCGCATTCTTAAGTACGCTGATGTGCCTGGTGATCGGTTTCCCGATGGCTTATGCGATCACCAAGGCCAGCAAGGAAGCGCAAAACGTCTTGCTGCTGTTGATCATGATGCCGACCTGGACCGCGATCCTGATCCGCGTGTATGCGTGGATGGGCATCCTCAGCAACAACGGATTGCTCAATGCGTTCCTGATGTGGACCGGGCTCACGTCGCAGCCGATCGAGATCCTCAACACCAACACCGCCGTGTACATCGGGGTGGTTTACGCGTACCTGCCGTTCATGGTGCTGCCGCTGTACGCCAACCTGGTGAAGCACGATGGCAGCCTGCTGGAAGCCGCGTCGGACCTGGGTTCGAGCAACTTCAACAACTTCTGGAAAATCACCGTGCCGCTGGCCAAGAACGGGATCATCGCAGGCTGCATGCTGGTGTTCATTCCGGTGGTCGGTGAGTTCGTGATTCCGGAACTGTTGGGTGGCCCGGAAACCCTGATGATCGGCCGCGTGCTGTGGCAGGAGTTCTTCAACAACCGCGACTGGCCGGTGGCGTCCGCCCTGGCGGTGGTGATGCTGGCGATCCTGATTGTGCCGATTCTGCTGTTCAACCGTAGCCAGGCCAAAGAGATGGAGGGACGGGGATGAACCGTTTCGGATTTTCACGATTGATGCTGGTGCTCGGCCTGTCGTTTATCTACCTGCCGATGCTGATTCTGGTGATCTACTCGTTCAACGCCTCGAAGCTGGTGACGGTGTGGGGCGGCTGGTCGGTGAAGTGGTATGTCGGCCTGCTCGACAACACGCAACTGATGGGCTCGGTGGTGCGCTCGCTGGAAATCGCCTGCTACACGGCGATTGCCGCGGTGGCGCTCGGCACATTGGCGGCGTTCGTGCTGACACGTGTGACGCGCTTCAAGGGCCGTACGCTGTTCGGTGGTTTGGTGACGGCGCCGCTGGTGATGCCGGAAGTGATCACCGGTCTATCGCTGTTGCTGCTGTTCGTGGCCATGGCGCAGTTGATCGGCTGGCCGCAGGAACGCGGCATCGTCACCATCTGGATCGCTCACACCACATTCTGTGCAGCGTATGTGGCGGTGGTGGTGTCGGCGCGCTTGCGTGAGCTGGATTTGTCCATTGAAGAAGCCGCCATGGACCTCGGTGCACGGCCGCTCAAGGTGTTCTTCCTGATCACCATTCCGATGATCGCGCCATCACTGGCGGCCGGCGGCATGATGTCGTTTGCCTTGTCGCTGGATGATTTGGTGTTGGCGAGCTTTGTGTCGGGGCCAGGGTCGACGACCCTGCCGATGGAAGTATTCTCGGCGGTGCGTCTGGGCGTTAAGCCTGAGATCAATGCCGTGGCCAGCCTGATTCTGCTGGCGGTGTCGATCGTCACGTTCATGGTCTGGTATTTCAGCCGCAGGGCCGAAGCCACCCGCAAACGAGCGATTCAGGAAGCGATGGACCAGACTGCCAGCGAGTCCTGGCAACAACCGAAAAAGCAAATGGTAGAAGCGACGGTCTAGTGCCACTGATTTTCAGTTAAGTGAGCACCATCCTGTGGCGAGCGAGCTTGTTGTGGCGAGGGGGCTTGCCCCCGTTCGGCTGCGAAGCAGTCGTAAACCAGCGAATTCAGTGTGCTTGATACACCTCGTTTACAGGTTTGAGGGCCGCTTCGCGGCCCAACGGGGGCAAGCCCCCTCGCCACAACAAGCCCCCTCGCCACAGGTTTTGTGTTCACCGCGTTTTATGTGATTTGAATAAAAAGAATGGAGTTGTACCGATGAAAATGTTTGGCAGGACTCTGCTGACACTGTCCTTATTGGGCGCAATCACCGCTGGCGCCCAGGCCAATGACAAGGTACTGCGCGTCTACAACTGGTCGGATTACATCGCCCCGGACACCGTCAAGAAGTTCGAAGACGAGACCGGTATCCGCGTGACCTACGATGTGTTCGACAGTAACGAAACCCTTGAGGCACGGCTGCTGGCGGGAAAATCGGGCTATGACATCGTGGTGCCGTCCAACAGTTTCCTGGCCAAGCAGATCAAGGCCGGGGTCTATCAGGAACTGGACAAATCGAAGCTGCCTAACTGGAAGAATCTCAACCCGGTGCTGCTGAAAAATGCCTCGGCCAGCGACCCGGATAACGGCCACGCCTTCCCGTACATGTGGGGTTCGATCGGCATCGGTTACAACCCGGCCAAGGTCAAGGAAGTGCTCGGCACAGATGCCCCGGTGAATTCCTGGGACTTGCTGTTCAAACCGGAAAACGCCGCCAAGCTCAAAGCCTGCGGCATCAGCTTTCTTGATTCGCCGACGGAAATGCTTCCGGCTGCCCTGCACTATCTGGGCTACCCGGTGAACTCCCGGGACAAGGCGCAAATCGCCGAAGCCGAAGCGCTGTTCATGAAGATCCGGCCGTCGGTGGCCTACTTCCATTCATCGAAATACATCTCCGACCTGGCCAACGGCAACATCTGCGTCGCTGTCGGTTACTCCGGCGACGTGCTGCAAGCCAAGGCCCGCGCCCAGGAAGCCGGCGACAAGGTCAAGATCGAGTACAGCATCCCGAAAGAAGGCGCCGGCAGTTTTTACGACATGGTCGCCATTCCCCGGGACGCCGCCAACGTCGACAACGCCTACCTGTTCATGAACTTCCTGATGCGCCCGGACATCATCGCCGAAGTCACCAACAGCATCGGCTACAGCAACGCCAACGCAGCGGCCACGCCGTTGGTGGATGAAGCGATTCGTGACGACCCGGGGTCGTATCCGCCGCAAGCAGTGATGGCGACTTTGTATGCCATTCCTGACATGCCGATTGCCACCCAGCGGATCATGACCCGGGGCTGGACGCGGGTGAAGCTCGGTAAGTAATCCCGCCTCACTGATCGTTCATTCGCGAAAGCGATCCTTTTCCGTTCACGCAGCGCCTTACCACCGCTGCACTCCTCTCTGATGAACGGCCTCACCTGGCTTCCTCGGTTTAGGTGAATTCAGGCGCCCTCGGGCGCCTTTTTTTGTGGGCTTATGAAGTGACCAGCGGCCACTCGGCCAGCGCTATGTATCGGCCTTTATGGGACTCGAACAGGCTGAAGCGATCGGCGCGCAGGTAAAACTCCGGTGGCGTCGCGGATTCAGGGACCGGCGCCCGGTAGTCGCGCATCAGGGTCAAATGCGGGCGAAATTCCCGATGGGTGTCTTCAAAACCGAACGGCAACATGGCCTGCTCCAGCGCATACACCAGGCGCAGCAGCTCCGGTGCCGCCTGCGCGGGCGCCAGCAGCAACACCCCGGAGCGACGCCAGACGTCCAGCCGATCCAGCACCACCGTCAACGGCACGCCGGACGTGCGGATATTGGCAGCGGCCTTGCAGACACCGGCTATTTGCGCCATGCCCACCGTGCCGAGAAACAGCAGGGTCAGATGAAAGTTTTCCGCCGGCACCGGGCGCCCGATGTTGAGCCCCAGCGCGCTGCGCCATTGGGCGATGGCCCGGCGTTGTTCGGGAGCGCAGTTCAGGGCGAAAAACAGCCGTTTGAACGGCTCGCGGGTTTCATCGCTCATGTCTGGCACCTCAATGCTTGGGGACCCTTTGATTTTACAAAGGGATACCACGCCAGCAAGCCCATTTCTGGCACCTGTCGGCATGCGCGTTATAGTTGAAGCAACCGAATCGACGGGAGGACGCCATGCGTCAGGTCATCAGCAAAGAGCCATGGTGGGCCGTACCACCGAAGCCCGGCCAGGATGAGTCCGAGCTGGAATGGGGCTGGCTGGTTCATTACAACGAAGGCGAGCCGCGCTTCGAGTTCATCAAGGAGCGGCCGTCGGACAGCGAGATTCGCAATCGCAAAAGCTGCAGGATCACCCCGACGCCGGAGTGATCCTGCCGCCTCTTCAGGCTTTGACGAGCATTTCGAAACCACCAAAAATCGCCCGCTGGCCGTCGAACGGCATCGGATTGACGTCCGGTTGCATCCGCGGATCGCTCATCAGTTTCGCCATGCCGGCGTCACGGGTGGCCTTGTCCGGCCAGACGATCCAGGAAAACACCACGGTCTCGTCTTCCTTGAGTTTGACCGCCATGGGAAACGACGTCACTTTGCCATCAGGCACGTCGTCGCCCCAGCATTCAGCGAGGCTGAGCGCGCCGTTTTCCTTGAAAATCGCGGCGGCGGACTCCGCGTGTTTCTTGAACTTTTCGCGGTTGGCCTTGGGCACCGCTGCGACGAAGCCATCAACGTAAGCCATGATCATTCTCCTCGGGTTATGGGTTGATCTGCTGGGTAGTCGATCCAGCGTGGCTCCAATCGACAGTTCCCGCACCCAAGCCGACCGACGGTTCGACGGGCTGAGCAACAGGTTGTGCAACAGGCTGGGCCAGGGACTGGGCCAAGCCGCCTTCGATTTGCCCGGCCATGTACAGCGTTCCGGCCATGACGCCGGTGGTAGGGTTTCGCACCAGCTTCAGCCACGCCTTGTCGAATGAGTCGCCCAGGCTGCTGCGGATCAGCGCCTCGCTATCGGGTCGGTCGTTGGCTTGAATAACCGCACGCACCCCCGCCACTCCCAGGGAAATCACCGCCCCGGCCAGTTTCCCCGCCGCTGCCGCCACGGCACCAGCCGCGCCTCGTGGGGCCATTTCGGCTTCCATTCGTTTGCTCGCGCGCTTGGCCACTGGCGTCATGCCGGCGTCCGTCGAGGCAATGCCCTTCTCACCGCCTGCCGTGTGGATCTTGTCGATCAACGCCGCGTAGGCCGGCAACTTAGTCAGCGGTTCACTGTGCACCACCTGATACAGCGATGCGTCACGGGCGGGCGGCGGTCCCAGCGAAATCGCCGGAATTTTCTGGATACGGTCGTTGAGCTGCGCCATCGGCACGCCATGACGCTGGGAGATGACCTGAAGTTGCTGGCCGAGAGCTTGCACATAATACGCTGTCGCCTGCCCGAGGATCTCGTCGGGATCAATCTCCACCGCTACCGGGTCCAGCACTTTGTGGTGATATTGCTCCAACAGATAGGCCGCCAGGCGTTTGGCCGAGGCATCCTGCTCACCCCCGGCACTGAGGGTGTACCAGCTGACCTTCATCGACAGCCATTCCTGGGTCCAATAGCTGCTGAACCACGGAATGAAGACTTCTTCGGTCTGTTCGTAAACCCGCGTGCGCCAATGCTCCATGGATCCGCGGGCATAGACCCTGGCCTGTTCGGTGGCCTGCTGCGAAGCCGCGACAATTTCCTGGTCAACCTGCTGCCAGGTGCTCTGGGAAACCACTACCGGCGCCACGACTACCGGGGCACGCGCAGTCGTTACGCATCCCGCCAGTACCACCAACACAGCGACGATCAGCGAACGCAGGTTCAAGATCGCAGTGTCCTACAGTCTGCGTCGAACGGAGCGTTCGACGCGTAAAAGCATGTTGATTTGAGTATAGGTCGGGGCTGGGGGCCGTCCGTCAGGAAGTGTGGTAGCGCCCTCAAAAATACCTGCGCGAGCAGACCCGCAAGTCCATCGAGGAACGCCACCATCATCCACGTCGATATTCACCATCGCCGCGAATGCCTTCCGCAAAAAAACCGTCAGGTGCAGGATCAACTCATCGCCACTCAAACCCCGCATCGGAGGGGCAGACCATGTTGATCCACCTTCTGACCTGCCTGGCCCTGACGGCCATCACCCTGACCCTGTTTTCCCGCCTGGTGCTGGATATCGGTCAAACCGAGGAGCCGACATCATGATCTATTCCGTCAACCTCGCCGTGAGCTTTCCGGTGTTCGGCAGCAACTACTATTCGCAACAGGTCGTCTCTCGCAAAGCCGTCGCGCTGGTGTTCGACAAGCAATTCGAAACCTTGCTGATGCCGGCGGCCACCCACCACTTCAGTAACGAAGTGGTGGGGCTTAACGATCAGTTCCGCTTTTTGAATGATGTGCTGGTTGAGCATCTGCTGGAAATCGAGATGACTCAGCGTCCTTCACGCTCGGCGCAAGCGTTCACCTTCTGACAGGCTGGGTGCAGCCTGTCATTCTGGCCGGCGCACGGCTCTCACCTTCCCGCTGTTGCCGCCGCCACAGAAAAACCGGTCGTGGCCATCGAACTCAAGCCCCGACACGCCGACGCCAGCCGGCATCTGGACGCTCTCCAACACCTCGCCCGTGGCCGGATCGACTCGTCGCAGCTCGCTCTCGTCACCTTCCCAGGTGCCATGCCACAGATCACCCTCGACCCAGGTCACCCCGGTAACAAAGCGGTTGGATTCGAGGGTGCGCAGCACCGCTCCGGTCTGGGGATCGACCTGATGGATCTTGCGCTCGCGATACTCACCGACCCAGAGCGTGCCTTCGGCCCACGCCAGCCCCGAGTCGCCACCGCCACCGGGTGCGGGGATGGTGGAGAGCACGCGGCCGGTCTGCGGGTCGATCTTCTGGATGCGATCCTCGGCGATCTGAAACAGATGCTGGCCATCGAAGGCGGTGCCGGCATGGGCGGCGACATCGATCGATTTCAGGGTTTTGCCGCTGGCCGGGTCCAGGGCGTTGAGTTTGTCGCCGGAGGCAAACCAGACACGCTGGCCGTCGTGGGTGACGCCGTGCACATGGTCGATGCCCGGAAAAGGCCCGTATTCGCGGATGATTTCAGCCGTTGAATGTTTCATGTCTTGCTCCTCGTTTACTGACTGCGTTCACTGGGGTAGTGAAGAGGATGCTAATCACTGGGCAGCAACGCCGTGAGTAACAATCCCGTCGCGAATCCAGGTACCGGCGGGAGCATCCAGCGACGAGCCCGACCGTGACCGAACGACTGCACCTTGCCGGTCGCCGCCAGCGTGTCGAGGGCTCGTTGCACGGTGCGCTGACTGGCGCCGAGCACCAACGCCAGGGCCGAACTCGACCACGACTCACCGTCGGCTAGAAAAGCGAGCAGCGTCGCATGCTGTTCTTCGACAGGCCGCGCCAGCACCACGACGTCAGGCGCAACCCGTGGTACCAGTGCAAACCCTCGTGGGGTCGCGATCACGTCGGCAATCAAGTGCAGCGCCCCGCGCAGCCGCCCGAGTTCGACGCGCAACCGTGCGCGATGGGACTCATCCGCGTGCTTCATCCGAAAGGCTCGCGCAATCAACGTTTCCCTCGGCACGTCGGCCGGCCACGCTTCGCCCAGCGCCCGGGCGAGCGCGAACAACACCGGACGCCGGGCGAGCGAAACCGACGCGTCTGCGTCGCGCACCACATACCGGCAAGCGTCCACCACCAGCGTGGGGGATGCCAATAACGCTTCAATCTCATCGAGCAGCAGCGGCTGTTCCTGCCCACCGATAATCAGCCGCGCCGCTGGTGTATCGAGGATATGCCTGGCGCTTTCGACCTCGGCGGTGAGTGCCGCAATGCCCGCGTGCTGCGCAGCATGCCCGGCCCGCTCAAGTGCCGCGCGCGCCGCATTCGTTTGCAGACGACGCATGGCGATGCCCGCCAGAACCAGTTCGTAAGCAGCCCTCGACGCGGGCAGTAATGGCGTCGGGTCGAGTTCGGCGAGACGGCCCTCGGCCTCGTCGAGATGCCCGATCAGCAGCAGGCGGCGAATCTCGAGATAGCGCGCATGGGCGGCGTTGACCCAATCGCCGTGTGCCTGAAGCGTCGTCCGTGCGGTGTCGAGCGCCTTCACCGGCCAGTTCAGGTCACGCGAGGCGAGCGCGATCTCTGCCTCGGCAACAACACACCGCGCGCGGGCCAAGGCCTCCTTCGCACCGAACGCCCGCGCGGCACTTCGCACCAGCGCCTTCGCCCGCACAAGGTCACCCAGTTGCGCCATCGCGATGCCTCGAAGCGCGAGTGCAGGCGCGTCGTTGCGCAAGGCGATGCGGTTCAGCGCGCCGAGCGGATCACCCGCCGCGAGCGCACGCGCTGCTGCGGTGATCAGCGAATCCATGTGAACTGCGTCACTTGTAACCCCCACCGTCCGATGTCCGCTGATCAGTCTATCTCACGACTGCTCAGCCGCACGCCGATCCGCCAGGGGCACCCGTGACTCAGTAATCGACCCACACCCCACCCAGGTCCGCAGAATGGACGCAGCGCTCGACCCAGCGCACGCCTTCGACACCGGCATTGATGTCTGGATAACGCAGCGTTGCCAGTTGTTCATGATCACCACGGTTGGCGGCGTCCATGGCCAAGGCGAAACGGTAATAGAGGTTGGCCCAGGCATCGAACAGCCCTTCCGGGTGCCCGGCACCGATCCGGTCATCAAGCAACGCATGGGGATGCAGATAACCCATCCCGCGCTCCAGCACCTGGGCAGGTTTACCCTGGACTTCGAATGACAGCTGGTTCGGCCGCTCATCCCACCATTCAAGGCTGGCCCTGGAGCCGATCACCCGAATTTTCTGGCCATGCATGGATCCGGCGTTCACCGCGCTCGACCACACACTGCCCATGGCCCCGCCTTCGTATTCCATCAGTGTGTAGGCGTTGTCCTCGAGTGGTGCGCGGCTTTTGACAAAGCTCTGGCGTGTGCACAACAGCCGTTTGATCTTGAGCTCGGGCAGCATGACTTCCGACAGGTACAGCGGATGAGTGCCAACGTCTCCCAGCACATAACTGGGGCCAGCGAGGCGCGGATCGACCCGCCATTTGGTCGCCTCGCTCTGCGCCTCGACCGCCTCACAGTGGAAGCCATGGGCAAACTGCATGTGCACCATGCGCACCTCACCCAACTCACCCTGGGCGATCATTTCCCGCGCCTGCTCGATCAACTGGTGCCCGGCATAGCCGTAGGTCACCCCCACCACCCGGTTTCGCGACAACGCGATTTCGCGCAGGGTTTGCGCCTCCTCGAGGGTGAAGCACAGCGGCTTTTCACAGACCACATGCAGCCCCGCTTCCAGAGCGGCCTTGGTGATTTCAAAGTGAGTGCCATTGGGCGTCGCCACGGAAATGGCCTGGATACCATCCGCCCGCCCGGCTTCGCCCTCAATCAGGCTGCGATAGTCGGCGTAGCAACGCTCGGGGTCGACCCCCAGTTGCACACCGAAGTCGCGACCGCGTTGCGGGTCCAGGTCGAAGGCGCCGGCCACCAGTGCAAACGACTGGTCACGCAGGGCCGCCGAACGATGGATGTAGCCGATCTGACTGTCACGCCCGCCGCCCACCATCGCCCAGCGGATTGGTTGAGGAATTCGCTTGCTGCCATTGATCATCGAAAAGTCCTTCGCATGAGAGAAATCAGAAACCCGCCCGGGACAGGTAGTCACGGCTGGCAGCCACGTCGCGCAGACTGCCGTGGGCGTTACGTGGATCACGTTCTTGCTCGACCGTGATGTAACCCTGGTAACCGATCTCGGTGATCAGCTCGCGCAAGGCGCCGTAGTCGATGACACCCTGGCCGATCGGGCACATCACGCCTCTTGCGCACGCGGCGAAGAAGGTGATGTGTTCGCCCAGCACTTGATCGAACACGGCCTGATCGATGTCTTTGAAATGCAGGTAATCCACGCGGTCCGCGTACTGGCGCAGGGTCTGCACCGGGTCCATACCGGCGTAGTACAGATGGCCGGTGTCCAGACACAGGCCAGCCACTTCGTAGGGGATGTCTTCAACCAGTCGGGCCAGCTCATCAGCGAACTCGATGTAGCCCCCGGCGTGCGGATGAATCACCGTGCGCACACCGAATTCCGTCCACGCCAACTCGGCGATGGCGCGGATATGGGCCATCATGCCCCGCCAGGCATCGGGCGCCAGGCGCGGCGCGCGGTCAGAGTGGCCAGCGGCGTAGTCACGCTCCTCATGCCCCCAATCGATGACCACCAGACACGGCATGGCGAAACGTTGCCCCGGCTCCAGGGGAATTGCCGGCAACTGCTTGAGCAATGCGCAGATATTACGGGTTTGATGCAGCAGGCTGGGCAGGTTGGCGGGATCGACCAGATTGTCGAACACCGTGCCAGCCACCACGTGCAGGCCGTGTTTGACCAGCACCGAGCCCACCGCATCGGCGTCCAGTGGCAGGTAACCGTATGGCCCCAATTCGATGCCGCGATACCCCGCTTGCGCCGCTTCGCCAAGAACCTGTTGCCACGCCGGCAGATGAGGATTGTTGACGTCGTCGACGCCCCAGCAACAAGGCGCGGTGGAGATGTGGAGGGTCATGTCAGGCTCCGATGATTATTGTTATGGGTGGTGATGTTTCGCTGGTAGAAATCCTAAGGTGGGCAGATGCACGGCTGCTATAGTCCCTGAGCGATACCTGTCAAAACCCGTCAAAAGTTTCAGATAGGCTTTCATTTCATGTCAGAGCATTCTTCGTCAGAACATTCCTCGTCAAAAGCCGACAACCCGCTCGGCCGTCGTTCAACCATGGAAGACGTGGCCCTGGCCGCCGGGGTGAGCCTGTCCACCGTGGACCGGGTGATGAATCTGCGGGCCAACGTGCGCGCCGATACCGCGCAACGCATTGCCGAGGCCGCCGCCCGACTGGGCTTCTACGGGCGTAATGTGATCGAACAACGAGTGCTGCAGCAGCGCCCGACCGTGCGCTTGGGGTTTCTGCTGCAAAAGCGTGGAGTGGCGTTTTATCAAGGGCTGGCCAAGGCCTTGGCTGAGGCGGCGACGGCCAGCGTGCGGGCCCAGGTTCGGGTGATGATCCACTACATCGACGACCTGGCCCCGGCCGCCACCGCAGAACGCATTCTCAAGTTGCAGGGCGAAGTCGATGCCCTGGGCGTGGTGGCCGCCGACCATCCGGCTGTGCGCGAGGCCATGGCGCAATTGCGAGCGGCCGGTATTCCTGTGGTCGCACTGGTATCCGAGCTGAGCGCCTCGGCCGGCGCCGGTTATGTCGGCGTCGACAACCGTGCCATGGGCCGCACCGCCGGCTGGTTCATCAAGCACCTGGCAGCGCAACCGGGGCCAGCGGCCGTGATGGTCGGCACCCAGCGCTTTCAGTGCCAGGAACTGTGTGAAATGAGTTTTCGCTCCTTCCTGTCGGAACAACCCCAGGACTGGGAATTGCTGGCTACGCGCCTGACTCTGGAGGACGAGGAATTCGCCTATGCCGGCACGCTCGACCTGCTCACCAGCCAACCCGACCTTGTCGGCCTGTATGTGGCAGGTGGCGGTATCGAGGGGGTCATCAACGCCTTGCGCGAACTGAAAGCCCAGCACATCGCGCTACCCGTCGTGGTGTGCCACGACCTGACCCCCATCACCCGGGCAGCCCTGCGTGACGGCATCGTTCAAGCCGTGCTGTCACACCCTGTCGAGGCGCTGGCGCAAATGGCGGTCAGGGCCATGGTGGATGCCGCGATAGATCCAGCGTCGGACAGCGCAGCGAAGTGCATGCTTTCGTTGCAGATTGATGTGGCTGAAAGTGTTTAGTGGTCGGCAGCAGGCCTAGAACATTCCGAGGTGCTTTGTCAGGAGAAAAACAAAAAATGAGCATGACAAAAAACAGCATTATTTCGGCAATAAAAATTATTGTCATATTCACCACCCTGATAAGCGGATCGTATGCAGTTGTCATCCCGGCATTTGCACCCACCTATAAGACCTACTACATTCTAGTCATCGGAATCGCCACCTCAGCATTGCTTGGAGGTTTTATCGGCTATAAAGCCCTGGCAGATGAAATACGCCTCATCAAAATCGGCTTTGGTCTTTGCTATGCCACAGTCACAGCTATTTTTGTATTAGCACTTTCACTATTTATAATTTTAAACACTCGTGGAGCATGACTTGGAGCCATGCGCTACTTATCAGTCGACCGTGTTTATTGAAGCAATAAGATGAGCGTGCATCATGAGCGATCCAGATGAAGTCGTTCGTACATTTGCCTTACAGAGAATTGCGAACCTCTTCAACATTTCCGTGGACCTTCTTAATGAAGAAGACGTATTTGGGGAAGACTTGAAAGCCACCCGTTCTTCCGGTCTATTCACTAGAAATGAATATGATGCAATTGAAGGCGACATTCTTGATGTATGCGACAGAGAGACGTACAAGACCATAAGCTCTGGCAACCTGACCATTTACACCGTCGGCGATTATTGTGACCACATGGTTCGTTGTTATAAACGCAAGCCAAAAGACGTTATTGCGACATTGAAAATAACCTCGCTCAGCTGACTACGTTGGGCGGCTGCCATGCCGCGGGGAGCACCCGCCTGCTTGCCTTCCGAGTTTTCGAGCTGATTCACGAACGGTCCGACGACGAGGCTGTAAACTGGCCGCGCAAAAAAAAGGCGCTGCATCATTGAATACCCCGGCGCCCCTTCACCCCCACAAACAAGAGATCCCCATGGCAAACCACGACATCACGTTCCTCCCCGATCCCGACGCGGAATCCATCTCCTCCGACGTCGCCGGTTTCGGCGGCCTGCTGGTCTCCACTCAAATTCCTACCCGCGCCGACGGCAGCCTGGAGCTGGGCGACATCACCCTGCAAAGCGAGTGCACTCTGCAGGCGCTCAAGGTAGCGCTGGAGAGCGCCGGCAGTTCCATGGACCGGGTGCTGCATCTGACCATCTACCTCACCGACATGGCCGACCGCGCCGCGTTCAACGAGGTCTACCAGCGCTTCTTCGCCAAGCCCTGGCCGGTTCGCGCCGCCGTTGGCGTGGCCGCGCTGGCGGTCGAAGGCATGCGTGTGGAAGTCACTGCGATGGCGGCCAAGGGCTAAATCCGCGAACGTGCCCGGTGGGAGTGGCCATCGCCGGGCACGTTGGCGAGTGGATATCTGCGCGAAGGTGATTATGCTTTAAGAAACCATGCAGCAATGCGAGGCCGTCTGCCTGTTCCTCTGCTTCGCGCAATTGGTAATCCGACGACATCAGCCCTAGGGCCTGGGTGCGGTAATAAAGTTGGTGAGGTACTCCGGCCTTCAACAAGAGCAAGACGGAGAAGACTCATGGCCACGATTGACACTACAGCCACGGGCAGCATGCCCAACCGAGGGATCACCAAGGAGGAACGCAAGGTCATTTTCGCCTCGTCCCTGGGCACGGTTTTCGAGTGGTACGACTTCTATCTTTACGGCTCCCTCGCGGCGATCATCGCCAAGCACTTCTTCGCGGGCGTCAATGAAACAACCTCCTTCATCTTTGCGCTGCTCGCGTTCGCCGCGGGTTTCGCCGTGCGGCCCTTCGGCGCCATCGTGTTCGGCCGACTGGGCGACATGATCGGGCGCAAGCACACATTCCTCATCACCATAGTGATCATGGGTGTCTCCACCGCTGTCGTGGGTTTTCTGCCCGGCTACGAGACCATCGGCGTGGCGGCGCCGGTCATCCTGATCAGCCTGCGCCTGATGCAAGGCCTGGCCCTGGGGGGTGAGTACGGCGGCGCGGCGACTTACGTGGCCGAGCATGCGCCCAAAGGCAAGCGCGGCTACTTCACTTCGTGGATCCAGACCACCGCGACCCTCGGCCTGTTTCTGTCGTTGCTGGTGATCCTCGCCTGCCGCACCCTCCTCGGCACCGAAGCCTTCGAGGCCTGGGGCTGGCGGATTCCCTTCCTGGTGTCGATCCTGCTGCTGATCGTCTCGGTCTACATTCGCTTGCAACTCGCCGAGTCGCCGGTGTTCAAGAAGATGAAAGAAGAAGGCAAGTCTTCCAAGGCACCGCTGACCGAATCCTTCGCCCGCTGGGACAACCTCAAGATAGTGATCATGGCCTTGCTCGGCGGCACGGCTGGCCAGGCCGTCGTCTGGTACACCGGGCAGTTCTATGCGCTGTTCTTCCTGCTGCAGACGCTGAAGATTGACCCGCAAACCGCCAACTTTTTGATTGCCGGCTCGCTGCTGATCGGCACGCCGTTCTTCATCCTGTTCGGCAGCCTGTCCGACCGCATCGGCCGCAAGGGCATCATCATGGCCGGGTGCATCCTCGCAGCCGTGACCTACTTCCCGATCTTCCATGCGTTGACCGAGTTCGGTAACCCCGACGTGTTTGCCGCGCAGGCGAAGAATCCGGTCACGGTGGTCGCCGATCCCGGCCAGTGCTCGTTCCAGTTCGACCCGGTGGGCAAGGCCAAATTCACCAGTTCCTGTGACCTCGCCAAGACTGTGCTGGCGAAGAAGGCCATCCCCTACAAAAACGAGAAAGCCGCGCCTGGCGCCGTCGCGCAGGTGCGCATCGGTGACAAGGTCATCCCGAGTTTCGAAGGCACCGGCATGCAGGCCGCTGACTTCAAGACCCACAATGATGCCTTCGTCGCCACCCTCGGCACCGCCCTCAAGGACGCCGGCTACCCCGAGAAGGCCGACCCGGCCAAGACCAACTACCCGATGGTGTTGCTGCTCCTGACCATCCTGGTGATCTACGTGACCATGGTCTACGGCCCGATCGCTGCCTGGCTGGTGGAGCTCTTCCCGGCGCGCATCCGCTACACCTCGATGTCGCTGCCCTACCACATCGGCAATGGCTGGTTCGGCGGCTTCCTGCCCACGGTAGCGTTCGCCATGGTCGCGGCCACGGGTGATATCTACTACGGGCTGTGGTACCCGATCGTGATCGCGGTGATGACGGCCATCCTTGGTACTTTCTTCCTGCCGGAAACCAAGGATCGGGAGATTCATCACACATAAGCGTTCAGTATCGAGCAGCGATAGATTTGCACCCCACGCAATAAAAACGCCCCGTCAGTCCTTTCCTGACGGGGCGAATCACCACATACACCCACGGTGTTTAAGCTGCGTGTTTAAAGACACCCGGTGTTACTTCATCAAGGCTACAGCGCCTTGCGTCGTTGCCTACGACTGCGCCAGAATCCGCCGGCTTGTGCGCTTTGGGCTCGGGTTTTATCGTTTCCCGGTCACTAACAGTGATCGGGTTTGGTAGCCCGGTATTTCCAGGCGCATAGCGCCACCTTTTGCAGAGGTTGTTTTTCATCTCTGTTTTTATGGTGGCCATGCGTAGGGCTCCTTCGGGCGCGCCGGGTTCCTGGACCGGTCTACCAACCTGTGCATGGCCGCCACCCTTCGTTTGGTAGCAAAGGGTGATGGCTCCTCAAATAGTTTTTCCAGGAGTTTCATCCATGTTCAAACCTACGCCCAATCCGCCGATCACAGACCCAACATCCCCCTACGAATCCCTCGATTCAAAAAAACTCCACGAAGCCGCCGAGCGCGCCCTCGACCACTACCTCAACCCGGCCGTCCAGATCATGGTCACCGCCAACGAACCCGAGCCCATGTACTTCGCCAACCCGAAGTACAACACCGAATCCCTGTTGGCCAACGCCAGCGAAACACTCGGCTCGGCCACCCTCATGCTCAACAATTTCGCAGCGTTGCTGGAGACCTCACATCGCAAGACCCTGCTGGGCATTGCACAAGTGGTCATGCTCGGTGAATTGGCGGTGAACCAGGCGCTGGATCACGTGGAACCGAAGGAATAACTAACGCAACCGGTGGCGAGGGGATTTGCTCCTCGCCACACCAGATTGGGGAAACGAACGTCCCAAGCGGTGGAGCAAACCACCGCCAAACAGGCCAATGCCGCGATCTGTAGCAGCTGGCGAAGCCTGCGTTCGGCTGCGCAGCAGTCGTGAATCCGGCTGACGCGGCCTGCCTGACGTACCGAAATGTCTGGTTTGACGACTGCTTCGCAGCCGAACGCAGCCTCGCAAGCTCGACAGCTGCTACAGCCAAACGCAGCCTTCGGCAGCTGCTACAAAGAACGCGTCGCGACCAAAATTGCCTAAGTGAACAGCATTGAATCATCAAGCCCCACTCACCGAAACGTGCGCCTAGCAACAGTAGGCTAAGCTTTCAGCAGCTTATTGCTCACGATGCTCGCGTCTGCAGGTTTGGGTTTTTTCTGGAGAGCGTCTGCAACAGCTATTTCAGACAGGTCCAGATCATTCACGCAGGACTGACGCGATGACCGAGCCCCTTCTCAGTTTCGAAGCACTTAAACGCGCCGCTGCCGCCGGCGAGATCGATACCGTGCTGGTGTGCATGGTCGATATGCAGGGGCGACTGGTCGGCAAGCGCTTCCAGGTCGAATTTTTCATCGACAGCGGCCACGAAGAAACCCACTGCTGCAATTACCTGCTGGCCGACGACATCGACATGGAGCCGGTGCCGGGATACGCCGCTGCCAGTTGGAGCAAAGGCTATGGCGACTTTGTGCTCAAACCCGACATGTCTACGTTGCGGCGCGTGCCGTGGCTGGAATGCACGGCGCTGGTGCTCTGCGATGTGCTCGATCATCACCATAGAAAAGACCTGCCCCACAGCCCGCGAGCGATCCTGAAAAAACAGGTCGAGCGCCTGCGCGAGCGCGGCTATACCGGCATGTTCGCCTCTGAGCTGGAGTTCTATCTGTTCGACGAGAGCTATGAGGCGATCCACGAGCGCAATTACCACCAGCCGAAGACCGCCGGCCATTACATCGAGGACTACAACATCCTGCAGACCACCCGCGAGGAACCGGTGTTGCGGGCGATTCGCAAGCACCTGCAGGCATCCGGCATTCCCGTGGAAAACTCCAAGGGCGAATGGGGGCCGGGGCAGGAAGAAATCAACATCCGATATGCCGATGCCATGACCATGGCCGACCACCACGTCATCATCAAGCACGCCTGCAAAGAGATCGCGCAACTGCAAGGCAAGGCGATCACCTTCATGGCCAAGTGGCGCTATGACGCCGCCGGTTCCAGCAGCCACATCCACAATTCGCTGTGGGACAAGAACGGCAAAAAGTCACTGTTCTTCGACTCCAAGGCCGAGTTCGGCATGTCGAAGTTGATGCGCTCGTGGGTGGCCGGGCAGCTCAAATACGCTAACGACATCACCTGTTTTCTGGCGCCCTACATCAATTCGTACAAGCGCTTTCAGGCCGGCACCTTCGCGCCGACGCGGGCGGTCTGGAGCAGGGACAATCGCACCGCCGGCTTTCGTTTGTGCGCCGAGGGCAGCAAATCCATCCGCATCGAATGCCGCATCGGCGGGGCCGACCTCAACCCCTATCTGGCCTTCGCCGCGTTGATCGCCGCAGGCCTGGCCGGGATCGACGAAAAGCTCGAACTCGCGGCGCCGTTCGAGGGCGATGCCTATGTCGATGAGCATTTGCCTGAAGTGTCGAAAACCCTGCGCGAGGCCTGCGCCGCGCTCAGGGCGTCGAGCATGTTGCGCGAGGCGTTCGGTGATGAAGTGATCGACCACTACGTGCACACCGCCGACTGGGAACAGAAAGAGTACGACCGACGGATAACCGACTGGGAACTGCAGCGCGGCTTCGAGCGCTATTGAGCACGCCATGACTGAGACCGTTCAACTTATCTCCCCGGTCGATGGCCGGGTCTATGCCGAACGCCGCCGTGCCGATGCGGTACAGATCGAGCAAGCCCTGACGGCGGCCGAAACCGCCCAGGCGCAATGGAAACGCCGACCACTGAGCGAACGCGCCGCGTTTTGCAGCGCTGCCGTGGACGCGATGCTGGCGATGAAGGACGAGATCGTGCCGGAGCTGGCCTGGCAAATGGGCCGCCCGATACGCTTCGGCGCTGGCGAACTGCGCGGCTTCGAAGAACGTGCCCGGCATATGATCGCCATTGCGCCTGAAGCGTTGGCAGCGGTAGAGCCCACGCCTGTCGCGGGTTTTCGGCGCTATATCAAACGCGAGCCGCTGGGTACGGTGCTGGTCGTCGCGCCGTGGAATTATCCGTATCTGACGGCGGTGAATACGATCATCCCGGCGCTGATGGCGGGCAACAGCGTGATCCTCAAACACGCCACGCAAACGCTGCTGGTCGGGGAGCGTTTCGCCGAAGCCTTTCGCCGTGCCCAGCTGCCCGAAGGGCTGTTCCATAACCTGCTGCTCAGTCATGTCTATGCCGCGGCGATCATTACCTCTGGACGGGTGCAGCAGGTGAACTTCACCGGTTCTGTCAGCGGCGGCGAGGCCATGGAACACGCGGCCGTCGGAGGTTTCCTCGGCGTGGGGCTGGAGCTTGGCGGCAAAGACCCGGCCTACGTCCGGGCAGACGCCAACCTTGAGCATGCGGTGGAAAACCTGGTGGACGGCAGCTTCTTCAACTCCGGGCAGAGCTGCTGCGCCGTCGAACGTATTTATGTCGATGAAAAAATCTACCCGGCCTTTGTCGAGCGCTTCGCTGCCCTGACCCGCCAATACGTGCTGGGCAACCCGCTGGACGAAGCCACCACCCTCGGGCCAATGGTCACACCGGGCGCCGCTGAGTTCGTTCGCAAGCAGATCGCCGATGCCCAGGCACAAGGGGCCAGGGCGCTGATCGATCCAAAGGACTTCGCTGCCGGCCCGCCGGGCAGCGCCTACCTCGCGCCGCAGGTGTTGGTGGACGTCACCCATCAAATGGCGGTGATGCGCGAGGAAAGCTTCGGCCCGGTGGTGGGCATCATGCCGGTGGCCAGCGACGACGAAGCCATCGCCTTGATGAACGACAGCGAGTTCGGGCTCAGCGCCTCGATCTGGACGCAAGACCTGGCCGCCGCCGAACGCATCGGCAACGAGATCGCTACCGGCACCGTGTTCATGAACCGCTGCGATTACCTGGACCCGGCTCTGGCCTGGACCGGGGTGAAGAACAGTGGGCGCGGCGTAACGCTGTCGCGCCTGGGCTATGAACACCTGACCCGAGCCAAATCCTTCCACTTGCGCCACGAGATCTGAGCCATGAGCCTGACCGCGAACTGGAACTACCCCACGAGCATTCGCTTCGGCGTCGGCCGTATCGCCGAACTGGCGGAAGTCTGCCGCAGCCAAGGTATCCAGCGACCGTTGCTGGTCACCGACAGCGGCCTGGCGCGTGCGCCGATCACCGCCGCGGCGCTGGAATCCTTGCGCGCCGCCGGCCTCGGTGTCGCGTTGTTCTGCGACCTCAAGCCCAATCCGGTTGAAGCCAACCTGGCCGGTGGGCTCGACGCCTGGCGTGCCGGCAACCATGACGGCGTGGTGGCGTTCGGCGGTGGCAGCGGCCTGGACATGGGCAAGCTCATCGCGTTCATGAGCGGCCAGACCCGACCGGTGTGGGATTTCGAAGACATCGGCGACTACTGGACACGCGCCGACGAAAGCCGCATCGCCCCGATCATCGCGGTGCCGACCACGGCGGGCACCGGTTCCGAGGTCGGCCGTGCGGCGGTGATCATTGACGAGCGCACGCACACCAAACGCATCATTTTCCATCCGAAGATGATGCCGCGGGTGGTCATCAGCGACCCCGCCCTTACCGTCGGCATGCCGGCCAAGGTCACCGCCGGCACCGGCATGGACGCGTTTTCCCATTGCCTGGAATCGTACTGCGCTCCCGGCTTTCATCCCATGGCCGAAGGCATTGCGGTGGAAGGCATGCGCCTGGTGGCCAATGCCCTGGTGCGGGCAGTGCACACGCCTTCCGACCTCGACGCGCGCGCACAAATGCTCGCGGCGGCGGCGATGGGCGCCACTGCGTTCCAGAAAGGCCTGGGGGGAATGCACGCCCTCTCGCATCCGGTGGGCGCCCTGTACGACACCCATCACGGCATGACCAATGCCACGTTCATGCCCTATGTGCTGAAGTTCAATCGCCCGGCCATTGAGGAGCGCATCACCCGTCTGGCGGCGTATCTGCGCCTGCCCTCCCCGGGCTTCGACAGTTTTATGGCCTTCGTCCTCAAACTGCGCAAGGACATCGGCGTGCCGCATACGCTGGTGGAGCTGGGGGTGGATGATCAGCAGGCCGACCTGATCGCGGATATGGCGATTGTCGACCCCTGCGCTGGCGGTAATCCGCTGCCATTGACACGAAATGGCGCGGCCGAAATTTTCGAAGCGGCTTACCACGGCCGTCTTTAGAGCTCCGCCGTCAGTCAAACCGCGAAACCTGTGGGCTGGCATGTCGAAAAAATCTCGAACTCAGACCCTATCGCTGAATCCAATGTGTAGGCCAACGGAGGTAAGCGAAATGAACAACGATAACAGTGTTAACGACGTCGAATCAGAACCAACCTCGAACACCCCGCCCATCGCTACATCTGATAGACCCGCCGATGTGGTCAAAAGAGAGCTTGAGGACAGCGACAGTGACCTCGACGGTGAAGATCAGGCCACGACTAAAACCCAGGAGCAGGAAGCTGAAGAGCTCCGTCGAAAAATAGCTGAGATAGAACGCAAGGTGGCGGATGGCAACTAGGCAAATACCCTTCACGCAGCCTCATCGGTTTCAGAGCGCAGAGGTGTTCGGCGAATGACAGAGGGCCATGAGTTCTCCGATACTGTCGCGTAATGCAGTGCAACGAGAACCGATATGAACCCCCATTTTGAGAGAAATGATGTCTCTGAGCCCAAAATCCAGCGCGATGGAAAGATTCACAGCGCCCCCCATCAACAGCCGGTGGTAACAGCATGATCGAGGTCACCGAGGTTTCCATTGCCGAGCTGCGTGCCGCGCTCGAATCCGGCCGGACCACGGCGGTTGAGCTTGTGCAGACCTATCTCGCCCGGATCGACGCCTACGATGGCGCCGACACGCCCACCGCCCTCAACGCGGTGGTGGTTCGCAACCCCGATGCGCTCAAGGAAGCACAGGCGTCCGATGCCCGTCGGGCCAGGGGCGAGACTCTGGGGCCGCTCGATGGCATCCCCTACACGGCCAAGGACAGTTATCTGGTGAAGGGGCTGACCGCCGCTTCTGGAAGTCCCGCCTTCGCCAACCTGATCGCTTATCGCGATGCGTTCACCATCGAACGGCTTCGCGCCGCCGGGGCGATCTGCCTGGGCAAGACCAACATGCCGCCGATGGCCAACGGCGGGATGCAGCGCGGGGTGTATGGCCGTGCCGAGAGTCCGTACAACGCCGACTACCTCACCGCCCCTTTCGCTTCGGGCTCTTCGAACGGCGCCGGTACCGCAACCGCCGCCAGTTTCTCGGCATTTGGCTTGGCGGAAGAAACCTGGTCGAGCGGACGTGGCCCTGCTTCGAACAACGGTTTGTGTGCTTATACGCCTTCGCGTGGGGTGATCTCGGTGCGCGGCAACTGGCCGTTGACGCCGACGATGGACGTGGTCGTGCCGTTCGCCCGAACGATGGCGGACCTGCTCGAGGTGCTCGATGTGGTGGTGGCCGATGATCCCGACACACGCGGTGATCTATGGCGGATGCAACCTTGGGTGCCAATTCCGAGTGTCGCTTCGGTGCGCCCCGCTTCCTACGGATCGCTGGCCGCGAAAAGCGATGCGCTGAAAGGAAAGCGCTTCGGCGTGCCTCGCATGTACATCAACGCCGATCCCGACGCGGGCACCAGCAATGCGCCTGGCATCGGTGGGCCGACGGGCCAGCGCATCAACACCCGCCCCTCCGTGATCGGGCTCTGGGAGCAGGCGCGCAAGGCACTCGAAGCGGCCGGCGCTGAAGTGCTCGAGGTCGATTTCCCGCTGGTTTCCAATTGCGAGGGCGATCGTCCTGGGGCACCGACGGTGTTTAACCGGGGCCTGGTGTCCAAAGAGTTCCTGCACCATGAGTTGTGGGATCTGACGGCCTGGGCGTTCGATGATTTTCTGCGAGCCAACGGCGATCCAAAACTCAATCGCCTGGTCGACGTAAACGGGCCGCTGATTTTCCCCCACGACCCGGGGACGCTGCCCAACCGCGAGGGCGATCTTGCCGCGGGCATGGACGAGTACGTGCGGATGGCCGAACGCGGTATTACGCCGTGGGATCAGATCGACACGCTGCCGGATGGATTGCGCGGGCTGGAACAGACCCGTCGAATCGATCTGGAGGAATGGATGGATCGGCTGGGGCTCGACGCGGTGATCTTTCCGACGGTAGCCGACGTTGGGCCGGCGAATGCCGATGTCGATCCGAAGTCTGCGGACATCGCGTGGAGTAACGGGGTATGGGTTGCCAACGGCAATCTCGCCATCCGCCACCTGGGCGTTCCAACAGTCACGGTGCCGATGGGCGTCATGCCGGACATCGGCATGCCTGTCGGGCTGACATTTGCCGGTCGCGCCTATGACGATTCAACGCTGCTTCGCCTGGCTTCGGCGTTCGAGTCGACGGGGACGAAACGCTTGATCCCACCGCGCACCCCGCCCTTGTCGGGTAGCCAAAAATAGAAAGATCGCAGGTTCCTGCAGAGGTTGAGTACCCTCGTACCCATGCCCTGTAGGAGCCTGCGATCTTTCGGCCATTCATGCGAAAACCGGCAACAGTGTTTGTCCAGTCGGCCGCTATTTGAAAGACGTTCAGACACCTAACATCGTCTCTACCCAGTGAGCCAATAGCGTCAGTATCCATTAGCTCACGAGGTAGCCACTCGAAAAACCGAGATGAGTTTTACGATCATCTCGGCCCCAGAGTAAACCTTGGACGATACGGTGAAGATAATGAAAACTTTAAAAATTGCGGTTCTTCTGGCACTTGCCGGTATAGGCGCACACGCCTTTGCAGACGATGGCCATTCAATTAACGCGACCAGCAAAACACCTGTTGAGATCTACACGTACGAAACGAAGCTCGACATTAAGAAAGTCATTTACCTCTCAGAGATTCCGGACGAGTGCAAACCGGTCCCGGTGCAAATGACCTATGAAGACTCTCACAATCAACGGCATATCATGCAATATCAAGTGATGGGCACTGGATGTTCAAACGGTTGAGTACCGTGCGGACGATGGAGGGTCGACACTCCTTGCCTGCGGTGCAACCCGCTCAATAACTGATATTTTTTCCCGAACCTACGATTTTTTCATCGGATGCCAACATGCCCGGGATGTGATGTTTAAGAAACTCCACCCAAGTCTTTGTCTTCGCATCCACGAATTTTCGTGATGGGTAGATTGCAAATAGATTCAACTCTTCAAGCCGATACTCCGGCAACACGCGCACTAACGTGCCGGCCCTGAGGCCATTGACCGCAGAAGCAATCGGCTGAATACCGATGCCCATCCCGTTTGTTATCGCGACAGTCATTCCATCAGCCGTATTGATATGAAAAGGAGACAATGGGACGTTAATTGACTCCACGCCTTCAGGCCCCTCAAATGCCCAGTGTTCAACCGGCATTACCGTATTAACAATCCTCAAACAATCATGTGTACCAAGAGAACCCGGAGAGTCCGGGATTCCGCGTTTCTTCAGATAAGCAGGCGAAGCGCAGAGAATGCTGTAAGTGATGCCAAGCCGCTGAGCGACAAACCCTGAATCGGGCAGATCCCGCGCTAAAACAATCGACATGTCATACCCTTCCTCAAGCAAGTCAGGTAGCCGATTGGTCAGCGTCAAATCAAACATGACCGAGGGATGAGTCTCTCTGTATTTGGCAATGGCATCGATCACGTAATGATTACCGATGGCTGACATGGCGTGAATTTTCAGCCTGCCCACGGGTTGGGTGTGAGCGGTCCCTGCTTCCTCCTCGGCTTCACGTACCTCGTCAAGAATCCTCTCGCATCGTTGCAAATAGCGTGCACCCGCTTCGGTCAGCGCCAGGCGTCGGGTGGTGCGGTTAATCAGACGGGTTTGAAGCCGGGCCTCCAGACTGGAAACGGCTTTGGAGACGTTGGTTGTCGTGGTGTCCAATAGCTCGGCTGCCGCGGTAAAACTGCCGCTCTGGGCAACAGCCATGAAAAACCGCATGGTTTGGAAAACGTCCATCGTTTTCACCTCAAGGGCGTGGATGACAGAGGGCGGCCTTACAGAAGACCGCCCTCCTCGTCGTGTGTCACTTCTTCCGTGGAATAAATCCAGGCACACCGGTTTCCACGACCGAGTTGAATCGTACCCTGGTCGTAATATCTTCCTTGATCTCAAGCATCGCCCTATGCGGCAGGGTGGAGATATCCAGGTTTTCCTTGATATGACTTGGTGTAGCGGACGTGGTCAAAAAAGCAACGCCCCGTTGTACAGACCAGGCCAATGCCACTTGAGCCGGAGTCTTCTGCAAGCG
The DNA here is from genome assembly GCF_056400265.1 of Pseudomonas sp. 01L34. Lineage (NCBI taxonomy): Bacteria > Pseudomonadati > Pseudomonadota > Gammaproteobacteria > Pseudomonadales > Pseudomonadaceae > Pseudomonas > Pseudomonas sp. 01L34. Next base: position 119,928 of record NZ_JBFTSX010000012.1, on the reverse strand, counting down.
CTTGGCGATCCCTGTAATCACCGAATCTTCCAACACTTTCGGCTCCATGCCATGGCCCAGTGGCGCGAACGCCAGGAGGACGATTCCATGCTGTTTGCAGAACTCAAGCAGTTCCCATTCCGGCAGATAAGGGTGGGACTCAACCTGCACCACGGCAGGTTTGATCCGGGCCACTGCCACAATCTCTTTTAACGTTTCCAACGTGATATCAGACAAGCCGATGGACTTGCAGCGGCCTTCATCCACCAGGCGTTCGAGTGCTCTCCAGGTCTCGATCAGTGTCACGCCGGAGTCGTAGATGACGCGACCCCGTTCGTCTCTCGGGTCCTGATTCTCACCGGGTTGAAAGGCAAACGGCGTATGGATCAGGTAGCAGTCGATAGAGTCCACTTGAAGGCGGCGGCAGCTGGCCTCGAAGGCAGGTTTGACTCGCTCGGGACGATGGTTGGTGTTCCACAGTTTAGTGGTAATGAACACGTCCTCCCGGCGGATCTTGCCCGCCTCCAGCATCTCTTTTATCGCAGCGCCGACACCCTCCTCATTGCGATAGCGCTCTGCACAGTCGAAATGGCGAAAGCCCGCTTCCAAGGCGTCCTTGACCGCTTGTGTGGTGACGCTGAGATCACTGAACAGCGTGCCAAACCCAACGGCCGGCATTTCACCTGAGCCGTGGTTCAGCGCAAACCGGGTATCGCGAAGTGCATCGTGAAAAGCTTCGTAAGACATCTCTTGACTCCAATGTTCGGGGCCGTAGCCGTTATTGATACGAAGGGTTATGTGCTTCGCGACTGGCAATCCGTTGCTCAAACGCGCCGACGGAATTACCGCCGAGGGCTACATACAGTTGCACCGTGTCGAGATACTGCGCGGTCTTCACCCGAATTTGCCCCAGCAACGCTTGCTCGTAGGCACGTTCCGCTTCCAGCACCTGGAGAATGCTGTTCTCGCCTTGCGCATAGGCTTGCTGGTTCAACCGAAAACTGGTTTCTGCAGCGCGTAACGCGTCTTCCTGCGCCAGGTTTTGCTCGCTGTCATGGTTGATCGCCTGCAACGAGTCCGCGACCTGACCGAACGACTGAATGACCGTCTGCTGATAACCGGCGAGCGTCGCCTTGTAACCGTCGACGGCAGCCTGACGTTCAGCCTTGAGCGTTCCGCCGTCAAAGATCGGCCCCGCCAACCCTGCAGCCAAACCCCAGAGCGCGGCACCGCCATTGCCGGAAGCGGCCTGTACCAGCGAGGCGGACAGCGTTACATGGGGATAGAGGTTCGCGGTCGCGACACCGACTGCCGCGCTGGCCATGTGCAGTTCCGCCTCTGCTTGCAGGACGTCCGGTCGGCCGTGGGCCATTTCCGAAGGCACACTCACCGGCACGTTGGCCGGCAATACGAACTCGGCAAAATCGAAGTCCGGCGCGATCCAGTCGCCAGGGCCTTTGCCGGTGAGAATCGACAGCGCATGGCGCGCGGCATCACGCTGCTGGGCGAGGGGCGGCAACAGTGTGCGGTCCTGGGCGAGCCGGGTCTCGGCCAGCGAAACGTCGATCTGCGTGGTGACGCCGCTGGCGTGTGCCCTGCGCACCAGGTCGAGGTTCTTGGCGTCATTGGCAAGCAGCTTTTCGACGGCTGCCATCTGCGCGTTGGCAGACGCCACCAACAATGCCTGGCTGGCGACATTCCCCGTCAGGGTCAGGTACGCCGCTTCGTATCGATGCTTCTGAAGATCGGCAAACGCTTGCTGCTGCTCGACCCGCCGCTTGTTACCGCCGAACGCATCAAGGTCGAAACCGACCCGCGGCCCAATCGCGTAGAAATTGGAGATCGAAGGCTCTTTCGCGTTGTGTACCCGCTGACGACCCGCCTGGGCGCCAAAGTCGACCTGCGGATAAAGCGCCCCCTCCGCCGCCGCGACGGACGACGCCGCTTGCCGGATCGTTGCATCCGCAGCCACGAGCTCAAGATTGCCCTCGATGGCGCGACGCACAACCTGGTCGAGCTTGTGCGAATGGAAGGCCGTCCACCAGTCACCGCTGACCTTCTGGCCAAGGTTGATGTGTTGCCCGCCAGGCTGGTTGCCGCCCTGGCCGAGACGCTGCTCGGCCTGTTGGTCGTAGTGCTGCGACAGGCTCGGCGGCTGCATTTGATAGTCGGGGCCGACGGTGCAAGCCGTCAGGAACGCAAGAACCGACACCGCACCGAACGTGGTTTTTAACGTCTGTCTGTTGATGAAGCGTGCATTGGATTTCATTGGGCAAACTCCACGAAAACTAGTTGGTCGGAACGGGCTTGCGAAGAAAGACAACCAGTGGACTGACCACCAGCATCGCCACCATCAACAGCTTGAATTGGTCGACCACCGCGATAAAAGCCGCCTGGCCGGTGATCATTTCGTTGAGCCCCGCCAGTGCTTGCAGGGACATCGGCGCGGCATGCGCAGCGGCGCGATAAGGCGTCAGATGGCTGACCAGTGCCAGGTGCATCGCTTGCGTATTGTTGAAGAAGAAAATCTGCACGATCGCAACGCCGAGGGTGCTCCCGTAAACACGCGACAGATTGAAAAAACCGGTGCCTTCAGGGCGTAACTTGGGATCGAGCGTGCTGAACGCGATCTTGGTGAGCGACGGCATCAAGATGCCGATGCCAATCCCCTGGATCGCCCCGGCAATCGCCACCGGCGACCAGTCCATCAACGGCGAATAACCGAGCATCAACCAGTTGGCATAAATCACCACGGCCACGCCAATCGCCACGAACCACCGACGGTCGAAACGCTCGGGAACACGACCCATCAGCAGGAAAGCCCCTACCAGCCCCACACCACGCGGTATCGTCAGCGAACCTGTCGTATCAGGCGGATAGCCGAGGATCTCGTCCAGCATCGGCGACGTCAGTGCCATGGTCGACAACAGCACGAAACCCACGGCGAAAAAGATAATCGTCGACAGTACGAAGTTGCGGTCCTTGAACAGACGCTTGTTGAGGAAATGCACCTTCTTGCTCAACAGATGCACGGCGAACAGGTACAGCCCCAACGCGCAGCCCACCGCTTCCAGCCAGATTTCGGTCGAGGCAAACCAGTCCAGGCGTTCGCCGCGGTCGAGCAACATTTGCAGGCTGATCAACGCCAGCGTGAAGCTGCCGAAGCCGAAGAAATCGAACGACGGACGTTGCTCGGCCTTCTTCTCGGCAAGCAAAAGCGCCATCACCAGGAAGATGAATGCCGACAACGGAAGGCTGATGTAGAAGATCGGCCGCCAGCCGAAATGCTCGCTGACCCAACCACCGATGCTCGGGCCGCTGACGATGCCCAAGAGCACGATTGCCGTCCATGTCGCGCCAAATTTCGCACGCTTCTCCAGTGGCAACGTCTCCATTGAAATCGCCATCGACAGCGGCGCCAGCACGCCACTCGCCAGGCCCTGGATAATCCGCGCACCGACGAACTCCAGCGGAGTCGTCGCAACCGTGGCGAGCAGCAAGCCAAGAACGAAGAAGACCAGCGCGGCCTGATAAACCCGCTTCAAGCCATAACGCCCGGCCAGCCACTGCGCAACCGGCATGGTGATGGCGCTCGCCGCGAGGTATGAGGTGAATACCCAGCCTGCCTGGTCGTCAGTCATCGACAGACTGCCTTGGATAAACCTGAGTACCGCATTCGGCAACGGCAGGTTCGCCGACTGCATATAGGTCGCGAGCAGCGCGGCGAACCTCAATGTTCCCGCACCTTGAGGCCCGATAGAATTGGCGTTCATCAGAAGTTACCTGCGGTTAACAGCGCCTTGAGCGGATGCCACCATGGCGTGTGATACCCGGTATCGACCTTGACCGTGGCGCTGGTGCCCGAAAAAAGCGGAAACGCAGGGTCGGCCTCGTCGAGTTCAAGGCGCACCGGTACCCGCTGGACAACCTTGACCCAGTTACCGGTGGCATTTTCAGGCGGCAGCAAGGCGAAGTCCGACCCGGCACCGGGGCTCATGCTGGTCACGTGGGCTTTGAAAACGTGATCGGGATAGGTATCGATGCTGATGGTTGCTTCCTGGCCTGGACGCATGTGGGTCACCTGCGTTTCGCGGAAGTTGGCCTCGACCCAAATCTGCCGATCGGACAGCAGCGCAAAAGCCGGTGCACCGTTGCTGACGTAGTTGCCAACCTGCAGATCGTCGACCTTGGCCACGATGCCATCGTCCGGCGCATATACCGTCGTGTACGAGAGGTAGAGTTGCGCCTCGTCCAGCTGCGCCCTCGCTTCACGAACCGTCGGGTGGTTATCGGCTTCGATGTCTGGATTACCGTTCAACGCGACAACCGTGCTGGCGATCTGTTGTTCGATCGACGCGATGCGTTGCCGGGCAACTTTGAGGTCGGTGTCGGCGCGCTCGTAAATCGCCCGCGAGACGAACTCGGTAGCGACCAGCGCTTTCTTGCGGGCAAACTCGCGCTGATCGAAATCGGCCGACTCTTTGGCCGATTGCAGTTCAGCCTGCTGCTGGCGGTAACCGGCCTTGAGCCCATCGATGCGCAGCCGCGCCACGCTCAGCTGTGCTTGCGCACGGTCAACCGCGATCTGGAACGGTTTCGGGTCGATCCGAAACAGCATCTGGCCTTTGTGAACCGGTTGGTTGTCCTCGACGGCGATTTCGACGACTTGTCCGGAAATACGCGCGTTGATCGACGCCTTCGCCACTCGAGCGTAGGCGTTATCGGTCGAAATGAACGCCTCGCCTGCTTGATAGCGGGCATAGCCCAGCGCTGCGAAGAGCACCGGCAAACCGACAATCAACAAGGGCCGAAATTTCTGCTTGAACGGTTTTTTGATGGGCGCGTCAGGCCTTGCGTGCTCGAAGGTCTGCGTAGCCGGGATGTCGAACTGTTTAGTCATGATCGAATACACCTTTAACCGGGAAATCGGGCCAGCACCTGCGAGAATCGCCTGCGGCCCTGATGGCAAAAATTGCTGTGAGAAAGCAAACCCGTGCACGGTCAGGGAGGATCGCTCCACCGCACCGGTTTCGTCGCCGCAACACCCAGTTCGAGCTCAGCTACAACAAACCTGACGTTCAGGAACTTCTGGTTCCTTAATTTTGTGCGATGGTGTAAGAATATAGAGCAGTCCATCCCCACACAAGGATTTTGTACAACATGGCACAAAAAAAGATTACAGAGGGCAAAGGCCGAGGCCGCCCCCGCGCATATGACCCGCAGACAGCGCTGCAACAGGCACTTGGGGTTTTCTGGAGCACTGGATATTCCGGCGCTTCCCTGGACAGCATCGCCACCGCCGCCGGCATGAATCGCCCAAGCCTCTATGCGGCATTCGGTGACAAGCACGCGCTCTACATCAAGGCGCTTGAGCAGTATTGGGAGTCTGCCTCCGCTGCCATGCAGGAGGCGCTTATGGACAAAGACCTGACTTTGGAGCAGGCGCTAATGGGCTTCTATGAGGGACAGTTGTCGATCTACTTCTCGGGCGAGGGGCAACCGCGTGGCTGCTTTGCGATCGGCACGGCGACGACCGAAGCCGTCGAGGATTCTGCAATACGAGAGGTTCTTGCGGACCGGCTCAGCCGGCTCGATGCCGATCTCGAAACGCGTCTGCGCGCGGCAGTCAGCGCCGGTGAGTTGAAAGACGATGTCGACCCAGCCGCCCTCGCCGTACTCGCCTCATCCCTGTTGCATAGCATTTCGATACGGGCGCGGGCGGGCAAATCCCGCACGGAATTGACGGAGCTTGCCCGCAATGCGGTCAACGTGATTTGCGGTGTGTGAGGTGTAGGGTGGGTGAAGGACTCGAAGACATCCTCACCGAACGGCTTGCGGTGATTTTTTGTGGCATTAATCCGGGCGTGACTGCCGCCGCCCTGGGCCATCATTTTGCGGGTCGAGGCAATCGCTTCTGGCGCACACTCCATCTCGCCGGTTTTACGCCTACAGAGGTGCACCCGGAAAACGACCGGACGATCTTGCAATATCAATGTGGATTAACCGCAGTGGTTGAACGGCCTACGGCGCGAGCGGATCAGCTGTCCGTGCATGAATTCACCGCTGCCGCCGCGGATTTTGAACAAAAGATCGCACGCTATGCGCCACGCTTTGTGGCGTTTCTCGGCAAAGCTGCGTACAGCGCGTTGTCCGGTCAACGGGACATCGCGTGGGGGCTTCAGTCAAAGATGTTTGGTAATGCCTCGGTCTGGGTCCTGCCCAATCCCAGCGGGCGAAATCGCGCGTTCACGCAAGATCAATTGGTGGATGCGTATCGCCAACTCCATTTAGCGGCCCAGCAACCGGGCCAGGTCGCACAAAACACTGTTCGATAACCGTCGCCCCCCACTGCTGGCCCTCTTGCTCCTGTTCCAACTTGAAGCCAAAGTCTTCATACAGTTTACGAGCCACATCCAGGCCTTTGAACGTCCACAACCGCGTCGCGCAAAAGCCCTGTTCGTCACAGAATTTCATGGCTTCAGCCAACAAGCGTTTGCCTGCGCCTTTGCCTCGCGCCGAGTCATCCAGAATGAAACAGCGCAGAATCGCTTCGCCGCCCTCGCCTTCACCGTCTATGGCGATGGAACCGACAATTCGCTGGCCATCCAACGCCACCCAAACCTCGTTGCGTGGATTGTGCAAACGCCCCATCAACTCCGCCATGTCCGATGCGACCAGGCTTTCGAATGGCTGGCCGAAATTCGAATGCCGTGCGTAGTAGTCGGCATGCATTTGCACCATGCGGCCGATGATTCCGGGCCGGTAGCCCCGAGCGATCTCCAGCTGCGCGGGTGGCTGCGGCGCTGTACCGAGTCGATGAGCTTGCAGTGCGCCGGCATAGTTGGCGATGCCCTCACTCACTGCTTGTTGTTGCTCATTCGTCAGATAAACCAAGGCAGCGTCCACCTGTTGCCTGGCGAACGAATCAATGGCTCGCAGGGTTTTCTTGCCCTGTGCCGTGAGTCGCAGTTTCTTGGAGCGCGCATCCTCCTCGTGTGGAATTTCTTCGATCTCGCCGGCCTCAATGAGCTTGCGCACCATCCGGCTCACAGTGGATTTTTCCAGGCCGAGCAGCTCCACAAGTTCCCCTGCTGTCAGCGCCCCCCGATCTCCAATCTCCACGATCGTGTGAACAAACGAAGGCGAATAGTCCGTCGCCGCCAGCGTGGTTTGCATGAACCCCAACTCGCGCACCATGAGGCGCGATGCTGAACGGACTTGGTTGATCAGGTCTGACTGGGTACGGGTCACGGCAAGCACCTCGAACAGAATGTGCATTTAGTTGTATAACACAACCAAATACCCGTCAAATCATGGGTGCTCCGTCAAGGCAAGAAACCAGGCAACTGCCCTACCCGTTCGGCCAGATACTGCATCAATAAACGCGTGCGCAGCGGGCGGTAGCGGCGTTCGGGATAGATCAGAAAAGCGTCGTTCGGTGGGCCGCTCCAGTCGGGCAGCACCCGGACCAACTGCCCGTTTTCAAGCAGGTCGCTGACCAGCCAGGCCGGCGTGATACACAGCCCCGCACCCTGCAGAAGACCGTCGCGAATGGCCAATGAGCTGTTGGTTCGATAGCGCCCCTGAGTCGTGACACTGATTTGCTCACCATGGGGGCCGTTGAGCTCCAGACGGTCGCCCGCGGTCAACCACGCAAAACGCAGGAAGTTGTGCTCGCTCAAGTCCGCCGGGCTGTTCAATGGGGAATGGTTGCGCAGGTATTCCGGTGCGGCCACCAGATAGCGCGGTGAAGTCGCTATGCGTCGGGCAACGGCGTTCGGCGGCAGGCTGCCCCCCAGGCGCAGGGCCAGGTCGACGTTTTCCTCAGTGAGATCGACGAAACGATCATTGAGGATCAGCTCCACTTCAATAGCCGGGTACTGCTCCATGAACGACAACAGCAACACATTCAACCGCAACACACCGAGGCTGACCGGAGCGTTGACGCGCAGAAAACCTTCGGGGCGTTCGGTCAGACCACGCACATCCGCAACGGCCTCGCCGTACTCTTCCAGCACGCCTTTGGCACGCTCGTAGAAACGCTTTCCCTGTTCGGTAGGCGTCAACCCGGTGGTGCCACGAATCAACAAACGGGCTCCCAATTGCTTTTCCAGCGCCGCGACCAGTTTGCTGACGGTGGGCTGAGTGCTGCCCAACTCACGCGCGGCAGATGACAGGCTTCCGAGCTCAATGGCACGGACAAAACAGTGCATCGCTTTAAGACTGTCCATGGGCATTCGATTCTGGAATGGGCTGTATGCAGCTTCCCCTTCTACCACACGTATTTTGAATAGACCAATCTGGCCTTCTTGAATCATTACCGCCCAAGGAGATACCTGGATGAAAGCCTTTCACTCGAGAATACCGTTACCTCTTGCCTTGACTGCCCTGCTTGCCGCAAGCCCTGTCATGGCGGCGGAAAACTGGGTCACCACCTGGATGGCCAGCCCTCAACCCACCTGGGGCAACGAACTGCCACTGCCCACGCGAATTCCGGAAGCGCTGACCGATAGCACCCTTCACCAGAGGGTGCGCATCAGCAGCGGCGGAAGCCGGTTACGGGTGGTGGTTTCCAACGAATATGGCAAGCAACCGCTGGTCATCGGTGCCGCGCGTATCGCCTTCACTGAGGGCGTCGATCAGATTCGCCCAGGCTCCGGGCACACGCTGAAGTTCAGTGATCAGGAACAGGTCACCCTCGCTGCGGGTGAAACGCGGATCAGTGATCCGATAGAACTGGCAGTGCCGGCGCTCAGTGAGCTTGCGATCGCTCTTTATCTGCCGCAGCACACGCCGTTGACGACCTTTCACTGGGATGGCAAACAAACCGCATTTATCGCCCCCGGAAAACACGTCGATGCTCAGCGACTGGAAGGCAGCGAGCAGGTGGAGGCGCGGCTGTTTCTCAGCGACATCCTGGTGGATGCACCGCTCGACACCCGTGCCCTTGTGGTGCTCGGCGACTCGATTACCGATGGCAATGGCTCGACCCTGGACAGCAATCGACGCTGGCCGGACTTCCTCGCTCAACGCTTGGCCGCGCAGAGGCTCGCGGTGCTCAACGCTGGGATATCCGGGGCTCGCCTGCTCGAAGATGGCATGGGTGTCAGTGCACTGGCGCGTTTCAAGCGCGATGTGCTGGGCAAGCCCGGAGTAAAAACGGTGATTGTGATGCTCGGCATCAATGACATCAGTTGGCCGGGCTCCTCCTTCGCTCCGAACGAACGCCTGCCAGCCAAGGAACAGTTGATCGCGGGCTATCGGCAACTGATCGATCAAGCGCGCCTGAACAACATTCGCATCATTGGAACAACCCTGATGCCGGTCGAAGGCGCCCTGAATGGAACGATCGTGAAGAACTATCACAGCGCCGAGAAAGAACAACTGCGCCAGGCCATTAATGACTGGATACGTAGCAGCCACGCATTCGATTCCGTGATCGACTTCGATCTAATGACCCGCGACCCTGAACACCCAAGTCGCTTACTGCCGACTATCGACTCCGGCGACCACTTGCATCCCGGCGATACCGGCAACAAGGCGATGGCCGAGAATATCGACCTGAAAACGCTGATCTAGTCGTTTGAAACAAAACGCGAAAAACCATATGGATCTTGAATTGCCCAAGTTCGAGAATGACATGAACTGTTGGCACCGATGGAGATCAGCAGATAATGTAGTCGAAATTCATCCCAGGGGGTTTTGTGGAAAACCGCTCCGAAGACAATACCCGCCACTCCCCTTTGCAGCCGAGAAGACTGCCGGCAACAGCGATCTCCGTCGTGTTCATGGCTTTAGTCACCCTCTCGATACTGAGTATTTACTGGCTTCAAGCCGCCCAAAGTAAAGCCTATGAACTCTCACAAGCAAAACTGGTATCAGGCAATTTGACGTGGTCGATGGCCCAACAAGCGACTGACACGTTTGATGAAGCCAACCTGATCCTGGATGAACTGATCGACAGAATAAAAGACAACCCAAGTGCCCAACAGCTCGATAAAACGCAAAAACTGCTTAAGCGCAGAGTCTTTACCACCGAACAGTTGCACGGCCTTTTTTACTATGATGAAAACGGCAACTGGATCCTGACTTCGTTCGATTCGAAACCTGAAGCGCCCAACAATGCCGATCGTGATTACTTCATCTTTCACAAAAACAACGTAACCCTGTCGCCTCGCATCGGCCGGGCCATCCGCAGCCGCACGACCGGCGAATGGATTATTCCTCTTTCCCGACGAATCAACGATAGCGAGGGCCATTTTAAGGGTGTCGTGCTGGCCACGATCAAAATGGCCTACTTTGACAAGTTCTTCTCAACGTTCTCCATTGACCGCAAAGGCGCCATTTTCCTGGCCCTTCCCGACGGAACGATAATCGCCAGGCGGCCATTTGCTGAAGAGTTCATCGGTGCGTCGCTAGCCAAAGGGGAAATATTTTCCATCTATTTACCCAAGTCTCCGGCTGATACCGTCATGATCAAATCGATTATCGACGGCGTTGATCGACTCTTCGGCTACAGGTTGCTTCAAAAATATCCGCTGGTCGTCGCTGCCGCCAATTCACGGGAAGCCATTTTTGCCGAGTGGAAAACCGGAACAATCAAGATGGCATTGATGATTGGCGCAGTGCTGCTGGTCAACCTTCTTGTCGGCCTCTTGCTCATCAAGAAAATACGTTACGGCGTCTCGGTAGAAAATCATTTGAAGCAGACCCGGGCAGCCCTGGAAAAACTGGTATTGCAAGATGCCCTCACCGGACTTGCAAACCGACGCCACCTCGAAAACAGCTTGCAACAGGAATGGCTTCGCGCGGTAAGACATCACTCTCGGATCAGTTTGATAATGCTCGATATTGATTATTTCAAAAGTTTCAATGATCAATACGGGCACATTGCCGGCGACCATTGCATCGCTTCCGTAGCGCAGGCAATCGCGCAATGCATTCACAGGCCATCGGATTTAGCCGCGCGGTACGGTGGCGAAGAGTTTGCGGTATTACTACCCGATACAGATGCCGAAGGTGCCTACTCCATTGCCGAAGACATCAGGCTCGCGGTGCTGAACCTTGCTATTGCACACGATGGCAACCTGGCCAAGAGTGTGACCGTCAGTTTAGGGGTTTATACCTGCGTGCCGGAGGCTGCCGAATATAAGCACCTGCTGACACAGGCGGACTCGGCACTGTACCGGGCGAAACGCTCAGGCCGGAATCAGACTGCCTGCTTGTCTTTGATCGAGGCCGGATAAGGCTGTAGGAGCGAGCACCGCTCGCTCCTACAGGGTTTTCGTCGCTCAGCAAGACCGTTCCCGACACTCATCCCAGACCTCACGCATCAATTCCTTAAGCATCAACGCCTCGGCCCAGCGGTCGGTGATGTCGCGTCCGTCGGCCCCGGTGATGGCATAGGGTGGCGGGCCGAGTTCACAGGTGAAGGACAGGCTGCTGGGCGTGTCCGGTCGGGCCAGCCAGTTCTCGATCCCATAGCGCCACCAGCCCAGGAAACGCTCCAGCCAAGGTCGATGCTGGGCGAAACTCAAAGGCACCTGGACCTGTTCGCTGTTGGCGACACGGCCGTGAAACCCCCAACTATTGCGCAGAATGGTCTGGATCTGTTCGTCGTCTTCGGCCGCGGCCGGCTCCGGCAGTTCGCGGCCCACGACATAGTGGGACAAGTCGGCCAACAGTTTGAGATCGGGCATTTGCGCGAGAATGTCGAGGGTGAACAACAGGTCACTGGTGAGGCGATAACGGTGGGTTTCCAGCAGGATCGGAAAGTCCACCTGCTCGGCCAGTCGCTGCCACCCCTCGATCAACTGGATGGCTTGCGCCAGCGTGCGTGGCCGGACGTCGGCTTGCAGCGTGAGATGGTGGCAGCCGTAGCGGGACGCGACGTCGATCGCTGCCGCCAGATCATCCACGGTGCGGGGGAACACCTGACCTTCGATTTGCAGGCCCTGCGCCTTGGCGGCGGCATGCAAGCGTGCGGCATGGTTCGCCACCCAGAAATGGTCAGTGATTCCGTCGAAACCGGCGGCAGCGATTTTCTCCAGTTGCGCTTCCAACGCAAGTTCGCATTGGCCATGGTGATCTTGCATGGCCCAAAGGGACTGGAAGACCAGGAATTCACGCATGTCAGTTCCTCAGCAGTTGTTTGAGCGATACTTCGGCGTCGGCCAGAGCCTCTACCGAGAGGGGGTTATGCGAAGCGATCAGTCGTTCGCACAACTTGATGTCCTTGGCGACGCTATTGCCCCGGCCCCAGCCGCAAGCACCTTGCAAACGCTGCTCAGCATCGAGGTAGAACAGCAGGAAACCGCCGCCCGGGGTTGTCCGGCTCGCCGTGGGTTCTGTGTTTGCGATCACACCCACGGTCTGCAATCCCCAGTCGTACTGGTCGGACCAGAAACCGGGAATGATTTCGAAAGGCAGCTCGCCGCCCAGCAGATTCAGGGCGGCGTGGCGGCCCTGGGTTTCGGCGTTGCGCCAGGTTTCCTGACGCTGGAAACCGCCTTGCGGGTGCAGCCGAAATTCACAGACATCCCCTGCCGCAAAGATGTCCGGCGCGCTGGTGCGCAATTGGGCATCGACGCGAATGCCTTGGCCGACCTCAAGCCCGGCAGCCATGGCCAACTCGGTGTTGGGTTGCATGCCGATGCCTACCACCACCAGATCACAGGGCAGCAGTTGGCCATCGGCCAGTTGCACCGATTCAACATGAGTAGTGCCCTGCACCGCCTCGATCGCCACGTTGAGTCGGACATCCACACCCTGGCTGCGATGCAGTTCCAACAGAACGCTGGACAACCGTTCCGGCAACACCCGCCCCGCCAGACGCGGCCCGGCTTCGAGCAAGGTCACCGTACAACCCAAGGCTCGGGCGGTGGCTGCGACTTCGAGGCCGATGAAGCCGCCGCCGATGATCACCAGTCGGGTGTCGGGCCGCAACGAAGCGCGCAGTGCCAGTGCCTCGTCATGGCTACGCAGATAAAGCACATTGCGCAGATGCTCGGGCACACAGGCAAGCTTGCGCGAGCACCCTCCCGTCGCCAGCAACAGCCGGGCGTAATGCAGCCAGCTGCCGTCGGCCAATTGCAGACTATGCCGTTGCGGGTCCAGGCCTTTTACCGGGTTGCCGGCCAGGTGTTCGATACCCAGCTCAGCGAGCCGAGCGCTATTGCACAGGCTGTAGCCCGCCAGATCGACCGTGCCCTGCAGCAACCCTTTGGACAGCGGCGGACGTTCATAAGGCGGGTGAAACTCGTCGCCTATCAGGATCAGGCGACCGCTATAACCTTCGTCGCGCAGGGTCAGGGCCGCGCGGCCACCGGCATGCCCGGCGCCAACAATGACCAGTGGAGCATTGGCAGGACTCATGGCACAGACTCCGTGCAGTTAAACCGTGATGGCGAGCAACACACGCCCCGCCTCGACCCGGACTTCATAGGTCTTGAGGTTGACGCACACCGGTGCGCCGAGGGCTTTGCCGGAGCGGTAGTCGAAACGCCCGTTGTGTTTGGGGCACTCGATGACGTGCTCCATCACCAGGCCATCGGCGAGGTGAATGGACTCGTGGGTGCATAGGCCCGCCGTGGCGAAAAACTCGCTGTTGGCAGAGCGGTAGACGGCATAGGTGTGCGGGCCATGGTCGAAACGAATGACGTCTTCTTCGTTGATATCGCCCACGGCACATACATCGATCCATTGATCGGTCATGGCGTTTTCTCTGGTAGTGGTACAGACAGGAAGGTGTCAGGCCGGCGTTACTTCAGGCTCTGCCTGGACGGTGGCGGCCGATGCTGCGCGTTGTGGCAAAGGACGACAGACGAAATGGCTCGGGTCTTTGCGCTGCCTCCAGATAGTCGGGATGATTTCCTTGAAGGCCTCGGACAGGCTGCCGTAAGGCGGCGGGCAGTCGCGGCGGATCTCTTCGTGAAGCTGCGCCAGCGCATGAAAAGGCACCATCGGATACATGTGATGTTCCAGGTGATAGTTCATGTCGAGGTACAGGAAACGCAGCAGTCGGTTCATGTAAATCGTGCGGCAGTTGCTGCGGTGATCGAGTACGTCTTCCGCCAGGCCGACGTGCTGCGAAAGGCCGAACAGGTAGGACAACCAACCGCCATAGAGGGTCGGCAGACCGATAAACATCAGCGGCAACCAGCTCTGCAGAAAAAGCGCCGTGCCCACGGTAAGCCCATAGATAGCCAGCCAGACGCGCGCGTCTCGCGCCACTTTGGGCCATTCGGATTCGGGGATGAAGGTCTGCTCTTCTTCACCCATCCGCCCGACTGCATGCCGGCAAACTGACCCCATCGTCTTCAACGCGTAAGGCATTCTGAACAGACTCAGCACCATCATGATCAGACTCGGTGGACGCGGCTCGACGATTTCCGGATCGCGACCAACGATGATGGTGTCGGTGTGATGCCGCGCATGGCTCCAGCGCCAGACCTGGGGTTCAAACATGAACATGAAGCTCGACAGCTGGTAGACCGCATCATTCATCCAGCGGGTCTTGAACGCCGTACCGTGACCCGTTTCGTGCCAACGGGCATTGGACGCGGTGCCATAGAGCAGCCCATAGACGAAGAAGAACGGAACGCAGGCCCAGGAGCCCCAGAACCAGTAGCCACCGAAGCCGGTCACAGCCATCGCCGACAGCCAGATGGCGGTATCACGCAGGGCCGGGCCATCGCGACGCTGCATCAATTCTTTCATGCGTTTGCGGGAGATGGGCGATTGGTACCACGTTGCCGATACCAAACCTTTTTGCGCCGCTCGGGCGGCTTCGGGACCGGTCAATCGATAATCCCTTGGCACGGGTTTATCGGTTTTTTCAAAGGCTGCGTTGTGTTCGGGCATTTTATTGTTCTCCGCAAGCTTGATGGTTTAAGCACTTGCTTTCGATGCGGGATGGCATCGCTGGAGAAAATATAGAGAGCGCACAAACCACCCTCAATCCCTTGAATACATTCCCTATCAAGCTATCATCCAGGCCCATTGCAGCTTGATAGTTTTCTATCAAAGCGACTCAAGGGCCCAGCATGAACAACAAAAAACGCCCCACCATCGCCACCGTTGCCGAGCACGCTCGCTTGAGTGTCGCCACCGTGGACCGGGTGCTCAACGCCCGGGCTCCGGTCAACCCGGCCACCGCCGAGCAGGTGTTCCAGGCCGCCGAAGCCGTCGGTTATTTCGCCGCCCGGCTGATCGGCCAGCGCATTCGCGAACGTCGTCCCAGCTATCGATTCGGCATCCTGTTACTCGGTACCGCCCAGGCGTTCTATGCCAACGTTGCCTCCGCCATCACCGAGGCAGCGCAGCGTCAGGCCGGCGCCAATCTGAGCTGCCAGTTCGAATACGTCTTCGATCGCACACCCAGCGCGATCATTGCCCAGATCGAACAACTGGCCGTGCAGTGTGATGGCCTGGCGGTGGTCAGCTTCGCTCACCCGCTGATCAATGCCGCCATCGCGCAGATCAGAGCCGCAGGCGTGCCGGTGATCGCCCTGCTGTCGGACATCCATGAGGCGGCAGAAGAACCTTACATCGGTCAGGATAATCATGAGGTCGGGCGCACCATGGGTTGGCTGCTGGCTCACACCTGCGGCGCACGCAAGGGCAGCGTCGGCGTATTGCTCGGCGGCCATCGTTTTCTTGGTCATCAGGCTCGGGTCGAGGGGCTGCGCAGTTACCTGGCGGAGCGCGCACCGGGGTTGCGCCTACTCGAAGCGGTGATCAACCTGGACAACTGCGATGTCACCGAAGAGGCGACACTGGAACTCATCGCGCGCCATGCCGATTTGCGGGGGCTGTGCGTGGTCGGCGGTGGCGGCGACGGCATCATCCGGGCCCTGTCACAGCTGCCGAAACGGCCGTCGCTGTGTTGCATCCTGCAGGAGTCGACCGAGCTGTCTCGACAAGCCCTGGATCAAGGGTTGATCGACCTGGTCATCGACTCCCAGCCGCGATTGCTGGCGGCCGCGCTGGTCGACTTGCTGGTCGAGTTGCAGACCACGCCGGACTTCGATCCGCTCCGGCATCGGGTGCATATTCCGTTGCAGATCATTACCTCAGAGAACGCTCGAGGCTGCGTTCGCTGGTAGCAGCTGTCGAGCCTGCGAGGCTGCGTTCGGCTGCGCAGCAGTCGTGAATCCAGCTGACGCGGTATGCCTGACACACCGCGAGTTCTGGTTTTACGACTGCTGCGCAGCCGAACGCAGCCTCGCAAGCTCGGCAGCTGCTACAGATCGCATTACGGCTTAAGTGAACAGCATTACCCATCAGAGGTCGGTGCTCGCACGAAAAGCATCGGCGCTCAGCCCGAACCGATTCATCTTGTTGTACAAGCCGCCACGAGAAACGTTCAGTTGCCGGGCGGCCAGGCGGATGTTGCCTCGGGCATCCCTGAGGGCGGCGATGATCGCGTTCATTTCATGGGTGCCAAGGTCCAGCGCAGCCCGGGGCTCGGGCACACTTCCCGGCACCGATGGCCGCAGCCTTTGCTTGATTTCAAGTGGCAGATCACCCGGCTGGATCATCTCGGTCATCGCCAGATTGGTTGCGCGCTCGATGGTGTTTTCAAGCTCCCGAACATTACCCGGCCAGCTGTAGGCCGAAAGAATATCCAGCGCCTCTGGCGAGATGCCCTCCACCGATTTGCGCAATGACCGCGCGCAACGAGCGAGAAAATGTCGCGCCAGCAAGGGCACATCTTCCCGGCGCATCCGCAGCGGCGGAACCGTCAGATTCAGGACGTTGAGCCGGTAGTAAAGATCCTCACGGAAAGCGCCATTGGCCACCGCCTGGCTCAGGTTGCGGTGGGTGGCGGCGATGATGCGCACATCCACCTGCTGCGATTTTTTCGCCCCCACGCGCGTCACCTCGCCTTCCTGCAAGACCCGTAGCAGACTGACCTGGGCATCGAAAGACATGTCGCCGATTTCGTCGAGGAAGATCGTTCCGCCATCGGCCAACTCAAACTTCCCGGCAGATCCGCCACGGGCCGACCCGGTGAAGGCACCCTCGACATGACCAAACAGTTCGCTTTGCACCAGATCGCGCGGAATGGCTCCGCAATTGACCGCCACGAAAGGACCGTCGCAACGCTCGCTGGCGTTATGGATCGCCTGGGCGAACAGCTCCTTGCCGGTACCGCTCTCACCCAGAATCAGCGTGGTCGATTCACTGCGACTGGCGATCCGTCCCAGGCGCAAGGCGTCTTGTATCGCTCGCGAATTACCTTGAATGGTCTCGAAGGTGTAGCTGGCTTGAGTGCCGATGACCCGGCGCGTAATTTCGCGGATGCGCCGGTTCTCACGCAACGAAACAATCCGCCCACCCTGCTCCAGCGGGCACACCGACACCAGACACGCCAAATGGCTGCGATCATGCAGTTCAAACGTGCAATCCAGATCTCGTAGCCCTTCCCCGCCATGCAGCAGAATCTTATCGGTCAGTTCGCTTTGCCCCAGACGACGGAACGGGCTGCCGAGCAGATCCTGGCCCACGCGGAACAATTGCCGGGCATAACGGTTGAGCGCCTTGATGCAGCCCTGCTCATCCAGCACCACCAGTCCCTCGTTGAGCACTTCAAGCACGGTTTGTTGTTCTTCCAGCAGGCTCTGCAGCGCCATCTGCCGCGAGACCGCTTCGGCCGCGGCCTGGACGGTGCCCAGCGTATGAAAATGAAACCAGCCCGGCTCAGCGGTCAGGGTCAGCATGGCGAGCGTCCTGCCCTGCGCATCCCTGATCGGCGCGGCGGCGCAGTGCATGCGCCGTCGACGCAAGCCGCTGGCGAAGTTTTCCTCGGCCAGCACATACACCAAGCGATCTTCGGCAAGCGCCAGCCCCGTGCAGTTGGTGCCCTGCACCGACTCCAGCAATCGGCTGCCCACCGGTGTGAGGTCCAGACCACAGAAATACAGGGTCGTGCCTTGAGCATCGGTCAGGTTGATATGGCCCCTGGGGTTGTAGGCCAGCAATCCCCCCATGACCTGCGCCGCCGCTGCAATCAACGTGCGATTGGCCGCCAGCGTCGCGGCCAGAACGGCAGGAGCAACAAATCGATATTCGCCATCCTCAGGATCGAGGCCGGTGCCGACGCTGCGCCGCCAGGAATCCCAAATCACCTGCCTGACCCCGGCAGGTCGATCGGTGCGCCCGTTCAGACACGCCAGCCAGGCCTGTTCCAGCGCGGCGATCGAGCCTTCGTTCAACGACGCGGGGCCGAGAGCGGTGATGTAATCGAGGTCTTGCGCGCTGAAGGCTGTTACCTGTGGGTTGACCATCATCGACATCCGCTTCCATGTTCATGTTTTAGACATGTCAGTGTAGACATGTCCTGCGAATGAACACTTCTTTCAAAAAATATTGATTAACCCTTTGAATATCAATGACTTAAATACTGGCACAGCGCTTGCTCAAAAGGTTATGCCAGCCGAGGACATTCCTGCGGCCGAGTCACTGAACAACAATAAAAGGGAGTCAATTCATGAGTACGTCCAAGATCATCCGCCTGGGCCTTATCGGCGCCGGCCGCATGGGCAGTTTTCACGGCCAGACGGCCGCCCGGCACATCCCCGGCGCCTGCCTGGCCGCCATCGCCGACCCTACCCCCGGCCAGGCCGCTCGGTTGGCGGCAGAGTTGGGGGTGCAGAAGGTCTATACCGATCCACAGCAACTGCTCGATGACCCGGAAATTGACGGCGTCCTGATCGCCGCCCCCGCCCGCAGCCATGCCGAACTGGTGATCAGTGCGGCCCGGGCCGGCAAAGGGGTGTTCTGTGAAAAACCCATGGCCATCACCCTCGACGAGGCCGACCGCGCCATCGCCGCAGCCGCCGATGCCCGCGTGCCGCTGCAGGTTGGCTTCAATCGTCGTTTTGCCAAAAGCTTCCGCGCCGCCCATCTGGACGTGGTCGCCGGCCGTATCGGTACGCCGCAACTGCTGCGCTCGCTCACCCGCGACCCGGCGCTGAACAATCCGGCCGCTTCGCCGCAGTGGGTGATTTTTCTCGAAACCCTGATCCATGACTTCGATACCCTGCGCTACCTCAATCCCGGCGCCGAAGCGGTCGAGGTTTATGTCATGGCCGATGCGCTGATTGCACCGGACTACAAGAGCAAAGGGTTTCTGGACACCGCCGTGGTCACGATCCGTTTCGACAACGGCGCCATCGCCACCGCCGAGGCCAATTTCCAGGCCGTTTATGGCTACGATGTTCGGGCGGAAGTGTTCGGCAGCGCCGGCATGCTGACCATGGGCAGCGTCAATGACTCAGACCTGGTGCGCTACTTGGCTAATGGCATCCAGGCCGACACCCAACGCATGGACACCGACCTGTTGCGGGATGCCTATGTGGCCGAGCTCAATCACTTTGTCGACTGCCTGCGCACCGGTGAAAAACCACTGGCCAGCGGTGAAGATGCCCGAGCGGCACTGACCATTGCCCGCGCGTGTATCGAGTCCGTCCAACAGGGCAAAGCAGTGCGCGTGCAAGGAGCCCGTTCATGAGTTTTATCCCGTTCAAACTGGCGATCAGCGCCGAGATGGTATTCCTCGACCTGCCGTTCACCGAACGCGTCAAACGGATTCACGCGCTGGGTTTCAGCGCCGAAATTTGGGACTGGACCCAGAAAGACATTCCGGCCCTGGTCGCCACCGGTGCTGACTTCACCTCCATGACCGGCTACATCTCAGGCAACCTGACCGACGCCGAAGGCATCCAGCATCTGCTCGACAGCGCACGGGAATCGCTGGCCGTCGCCGCCCAACTGAATTGCCCGAGCCTCAACCTGCATGGCACCGGCCTGGGCGATAAAGGCTTGCCGGTCAAACCCGTGGCCCACACCACCGGACGCATGTGGCTGAGCGCCTGCAAGACCCTGGAAAAAATCGCCCGTCTGGGCGAAGACGCCGGCCGGGTATTCCTGCTGGAAAACCTCAATACCGAAGTGGACCACCCCGGCACACCCTTCGCCCGCGCAGACGATACCCTGGCGCTGATCGAGGCCGTGGGCAGCCCGCATTTGAAGATGAACCTGGACCTTTATCACGCCCAGATCGGCGAAGGAAACCTGATCGAACTGATCCAACGCGCCGGCAGCGCCATCGGCGAAATCCAGGTGGCCGATGTCCCCGGCCGCATGGAGCCCGGCACCGGTGAAATCCATTATCCGGCCATTGCCAAGGCCTTGTTCCGCATGGGATACACCGGGGTCGTCGGGCTCGAGGGCTGGGCCAGCGGTGACAGCGAAGTGGCACTTGAGCGTTTTCGGCAAGCCTTCACGCTTGATTGAAATGTCGCTCTCTTTGTAGCCGCTGCCGAGCCTGCGAGGCTGCGTTCGACGGCGAAGCCGTCGTGAATCCGGCTGACGCGGTCTGCCTGACGCACCGCGACTTCTGGTTTGACGACTGCTGCGCAGCCGAACGCAGCCTCGCTGGGGCTCGACAGCTGCTACAGCGTAACCAGCCCCTACGTTTTGGATCTCTCATAACAACAAAAGGAAAACCATCATGCGTCGCTGCACACTTCTATTTGCCACGCTGTTATTACTCGCCAGCCAATGGGCCGCCGCCAGCTATCGCATCGGCGTCAGCATTGCCAGGGTTGACGACAACTTCATGACCTATGTGCGCAGCGGCCTGGAAAATGCTGCCAGGAAGGAAAACGTCCAGATCCAGTTCGAGGATGCCCAAGGTGATGTGGTTCGCCAGCTCAATCAGATTCAGGGCTTTCTCGGTCAAAAGGTGGATGCCGTCATCGTCCTGCCCGTGGACACCGCCGCCACCGCCAACATGACCCGCGCCGCCGTCGAGGCGAAGATTCCGCTGGTCTACGTCAACCGTCACCCGGACGAGCGCGTGCTGCCCAAAGGCGTGGTCACGGTGGCGTCCAATGACATCGAGGCCGGGCAACTGCAAATGCGCTACCTGGCCGACAAGCTGGGGGGCAAAGGCAACATCGCGATCATCATGGGCGACCTGGCACAGAACTCCACGCACGACCGCACCGAAGGGGTCAAACAGGTGCTCAAGGACTACCCCGGGATCAAGATCATCGAACAACAAAGTGCCGAGTGGCAGCGCAACAAAGGGATGGACTTGACCAGCAATTGGCTGCTGGCTGGCACTGGCTTCGATGCCATCGTCGCCAACAACGACGAGATGGCCATCGGCGCGGCCATGGCACTGCAGCAAGCCGGCAAAGCCAAGGGCGAGATTGCGATTGTCGGCATCGATGGCCTGCCCGACGGCCTGGCGGCGATCAAGCGCGGGATGTTGGTCGCCTCCGTCTTTCAAGACCCCAAGGCCCAGGCGACCAGCGCGGTACAAGCGGCCATCAAGATGATCAAGGGCGAGCCGGTCGAAGCGGATGTCTGGGTACCCTTTCAGCTGATCACGCCGGATCAGGTGGCGATGTTTGAGCAGCATTACAAATAGCGTCAAAAGCCGATCGATGGCTGCCCTGCGGGACGGGGCAGCAATCGGGCCGGAAGTCAGGTGCGCAGAGGTGAAGGAAAGCCTTTATTTAACGAGCCGCTTTTCCTTGGAAGGTCTGTACCCGAAGTACGAGCTATAGCACTTGCTGAAATGGCTCGGCGACACAAAACCACAGGCCACCAACACGTCGACCTGGGACAGTTCTGTGTGCTGGAGCAGTCGCCGCGCTTCGGTGATCCGCAGTTCCATGTAATACCGCTGCGGCGTTGTACCGAGTTGCTCCTTGAACAAGCGTTCCAGTTGCCGCCGGGAACGGCCGGCATAGGCCGCCAGTTGCTCCAGCTCCAGAGGCTCTTCGAGGTTGGCGTCCATCAGCTTGACCACCTCGCGCAAGGGCGCGCTCACACAGATATTTTCAGCCGGTTTGATGCGCCGATAGCGAGACTCCTCGAACGCCAGAATGTCCTCGATCCCCTCGACGAGGGCTTTATCGTGCAGGCCCTTGATCCAGTCCAGCGCCATATGAAATGCCCCCGAGGGGCTGGACGCGGTGAGGCGGTCGCGATCAATGACGTAGGGTTCACTGGTGACTTGCGTCGCCTTGGAGATTTCCGCGAGTGCGGGGCGATGTTCGGGGTGAATGGCGCAACGATACCCATCGAGCAAACCTGCGCTGCCCAGAAACCATGCGCCATTCCACAACCCGGCCAGGCAGACACCCTGGTTCGCCGCCATACGCAACAGGCTGATGAACTCATCATCAGCCTTGAGCTCTGTCCTGTAGCCGCCACAAATCACCAGCAGATCCAGGTCATGAATGGCTGAAGCATCCAGACGTGCATCCGGCCGAATGACCAGCCCCAAATCGCTGATGACCTCGCCGTCGTTCAAACCGAACGTTCGCGAAGAGAACAACCTGGGTCGTAGAAGATTCGCGGTGACAATGGTGTCCAGTGCCTGGGTGAACGCGGGCAGCGAGAAATGCTCGAGCAGCACAAAGCCTGCCCGGGTCATACGAGCAGGCTCATCAGGGTTTTCATTCAGATAGCGGAGATTTTTTCCCTTCATGCCTCCGCTGAATTGGCGTCGTTCGATCAATGTTCGACCCACTCGGTTACTGCGTAGATAAAGCCTAATGCTAACTGTAGAAGCGCAAAAAGCCCTAGCACCATTATGCGACCGATCAAGCCAGTTGAAAGCCGTGACGAAGCGGGTCTTTGCCAGGCGCTGGACGTTAGGCAGCGTGGAGAGGCGCTCATCATAAAGCTGCTGGAAAGACGGCAGATCCCGAGAGACGACGTGGAGCAGGTAATCGGGCTTTCCAAAAAGCCTTTGCGTCTCTGCACATATCACCGCCGCCGTTGCCATTCCTACCGTCGGCATCGGTGCTGGCAACGGTTGTGACGCTCAAATATTGGTGTGGCAAGACATGGCGGGACTGCGCACCGGACCTCGGGGGAGCTGAACACTGAAGTTGTCTAGTCATGAAATAGGTTTACACCTGTTTCACCCCAATGCCGTCCCCTATTCCGAAATAGGACTTCCCACATCATCCTGCGAACACCGTCGCAAGAGTAGCCACCAGGAGAGAGCCGAGACGGTACAATTCCGTCCTATCTGATTTTCGTTTGCAATGTTTTTGTCAAACTGGAAAAGTTTCTCAGCATCCCTGAAAAAGAAAACACCCCCCCATTCGTAAGCTTTACCACCACGCGTGGGCTACCTTTATCTCGGCGTAACTGAACGTCTAAAACATCCCTCAACAGGAAGGTTTTTTTCGTGAATCCGTGAATCTCCACACGTGTCTCATCAACGCGAACTGAAAACTTGAAAAGATAGGCGGCGTATATGATTACAATCGTGGCAAAACCAAAGCACATCAGGTACCCGGCCGACGAAATCGGTTTCGCAGGATTATCTGAAATGGCTGGAACGATTATGAAAATCACAGAAACGGCAACTGCCAGAAATACAACATGGAAGGGATATCGGTAAACAGCCTTCCCTTCATTTGGGGCGCGAACCGGCATATCACCGACAGATGCTAGTCGCTCTTGTTGCCCCATCGATTCAGCCCGCAGTTCATTAAGTAGCTTTGCTGTCGCTATCCACACTACGAAGGCTACGAATAGATAAGCCATGCAAAAGTAAAGCCCCGGCGAAATTCGTATACCCCACCATTCAAAAAGCCAATCTCCGCCTTTCACTGCCACGAAACAGCCAATGACGACCAAAACTAATGTTCTGACAATATCCGGAAAGTACTTTGGTTTTTTCCTCATTTGCCACGCTCCTTCTGCTTACACAGAATTTAGTCGTGTTGCATCGACCAGTTGAATCCACAGTCGAAACCAGCCCTTCGCACCACACAACAATCGACCAACTGCACCCAGCATCCCTATCTGACGCCCTGCTGGTATTCACGGGGCGTACATCCAAACTCGCGACGGAACACCGTGTGTAGATATTGAGCGGATTTGAAACCGCAATTACGGGCAACGTCCGCAATCGCTGTGTTGGTATTTTCCAACCCGCTGGTGGCGGCCGTCAGTTTGAAGCGCAGAATCTCGTCGTGCACGCTGCAGCCTCGCACAGTGCGAAAGTGCGACTCCAGCGATGAGCGCGACACGCCAACATAAGCCGCTACCTGCGCCGTCTTGATGCCCTGGCAGGCATATTGGCGGATAAACAGCAGCGCTTGCATGACGTAGGGGTTGCCCAAAGGTTGGTGCAAACTCGACACCTGCACGTTGATCGCATCAGGCGGGATCAGGATGTGCGTGCCCGTGGACGGCTTGCCGTGCAGCATCTGGTGCAGCAGTTGCGCGGCGGTGCGGCCCATGGTTTCGGTGCCCTGGATGACCGAGCTCAGGGGGACCCGGGTCAGGCTGCGTGTCAGGGGGTCGTTGTCGATGCCGATCAACGCCACCTGCTCCGGTACGGCGATTCCGGCGGTCAGGCAGGCTTGCAGCAACTGCCGGGCGCGGGCGTCACTGACGGCGATGATGCCAATGGGCTTGGGCAGGCTCTGGAGCCAGGCGATCAGTTGTTCGACGGCGCTGTCCCAGAGCGGTGCGCTGGTGCCCATGCCGCGATAGACCTCGGCGTGCAAGCCGTCACGTTGCATCAGTCGTCGAAAGGATTTTTCCCGCTCCTGAGCCCAACGATTTGCCTGCGCTTCAGGCAGGCTGAAGCAGGCAAAACGCTGCAGCCCTGCCTCGATCAAGTGCGCGTAAGCCAGCGTTATCAGCGCGTTATTGTCGGTAGCGACGTACGGGATCCCTTTCGGATAGGCCCGCTCATCCTGATAAGAACCACCCACCGCCACCACGGGCAACTTGATATCGGCCAGCGCCTCGCCAATCAGCGGATCGTCGAAGTCGGCAATGATTCCGTCACCTTGCCAGCGCTCGATCCCTTTCAACCGGCAGAGAAAATCCTCTTCCAGGAACAGGTCCCAGGACGCGCGGGTGCTGCTCAGGTAGTTGCCGATGCCGCTGATGATGCCGCGGTCATAGATCTTGCTCCCGTTGAACAACAGTGCGATGCGGTGAACAGGCGGTACGGTTTTCATTGTTTTTATGCTTGTTCCGAGCCCCTTGTCACGGAGGCGGTTTGCACAGACTAGGCGTGCAGACGGCGAATCTCAATACGCAAAATCGCACCCGCTGTTGGTGATTTTCATAATCAGCAGGCACGGGGCCGTTGTTAGTATCGAGACACGCCCAAGAACAACAAGGACATTGCCAATGCCGTACTTCCCCGATGTCGACCGGATCCGCTACGAAGGCCCTGCCAGTGATTCTCCCCTCGCCTTCCGTCACTACGACGCCGACAAAATCATCCTCGGCAAACCCATGCGCGAACACCTGCGCATGGCCGCCTGTTATTGGCACACTTTCGTCTGGCCGGGTTCGGATGTGTTCGGTGCAGGTACTTTCAAGCGCCCGTGGCAACACGCCGGCGACCCGATGGAGCTGGCCATTGGCAAGGCGGCAGCCGCGTTCGAGTTCTTCTCCAAACTGGGTATCGACTATTACTGCTTCCACGACACGGATGTCGCCCCGGAAGGCAATTCGCTGAAGGAGTACCGCAACCACTTCGCGCAAATGATTGATCACCTGGAGCGACACCAGGAAGAAAGCGGGATCAAGCTGCTGTGGGGAACCGCCAACTGCTTCAGCAACCCGCGCTTTGCCGCAGGCGCCGCCAGCAACCCTGATCCTGAAGTGTTCGCCTGCGCTGCTGCCCAGGTATTCAGCGCCATGAACGCGACCCAACGGCTGAAAGGGTCCAACTACGTGTTGTGGGGCGGTCGCGAAGGCTACGAAACCCTGCTCAACACCGACTTGAAACGTGAACGCGAACAACTGGGCCGCTTCATGCGCATGGTGGTCGAGCACAAGCACAAGATCGGTTTCAAAGGCGACTTGCTGATCGAACCCAAGCCGCAGGAGCCGACCAAGCACCAATACGATTACGACAGCGCCACCGTGTTTGGCTTTCTCCAGCAGTTCGGCCTGGAAAAGGAAATCAAGGTCAACATCGAGGCCAACCACGCGACCCTGGCCGGTCATAGCTTTCATCACGAGGTTGCGACGGCCGTCTCGCTGGGGATTTTCGGCAGCATCGACGCCAACCGCGGTGATCCGCAAAACGGCTGGGACACCGATCAATTCCCCAACAGCGTCGAAGAAATGACCCTGGTCACCTATGAAATTCTCAAGGCCGGCGGGTTCAAGAATGGCGGGTTCAACTTCGACTCCAAGGTTCGCCGCCAGAGCCTCGATCAGATCGATCTGTTCCATGGTCACGTCGGCGCAATGGACGTCCTCGCCCTGTCCTTGGAGCGGGCAGCCGCCATGGTGCAGAACGACCAGCTCCAGCTGCTCAAGGATCAACGCTACGCCAGCTGGCAGCAGCCGTTCGGGCAGGCGGTGCTGGCGGGTGAGTTCAACCTCCAGTCATTGGCCGAACACGCATTCGCCAACGAGCTGAATCCGCAGGCCGTCAGCGGCAGGCAGGAGATGCTCGAAAATCTCGTCAACCGGTTTATCTATCGCTGATCGCCAACGGGTCTGCGGGCGCAACAACGCTGTGACATTCGCACGACAAATCTGTGTCCGCTGCGTCTGCAGATTCTCTACAGTTCTACCAGCCCGATACTCATCGTCAGGCCGTGTCTTTCAAACAAAAATAAAAGGACGCACCACCATGAAGAAAGTAAAACGCGCGCTATTGGCCAGCGCCCTGGCTCTGCTGTCGCTGCCGGTGATGGCCGATGCCGCCCACCCGAAAATCGGTTTCTCCATTGATGATCTGCGGCTGGAACGCTGGTCACGTGACCGCGATTACTTCGTTGCGGCGGCGGAGAAAATGGACGCCAAGGTCTTCGTGCAGTCGGCCGATGCCAACGAGCAAAAGCAGATTTCGCAAATCGAAAATCTCATTTCTCGTGGCGTCGATGTGATCGTCATCGTGCCGTTCAACGCTACCGTCCTGACCAACGCAGTGGCCGAAGCGAAGAAAGCCGGAATCAAGGTCGTGTCCTATGACCGTCTGATACTCAACGCGGATATCGACGCCTACATTTCCTTCGATAACGAAAAGGTCGGCGAGATGCAGGCCAGCGGCGTGCTGCACGCAGCGCCCAAGGGCAATTACTTCCTGCTCGGTGGTGCGCCCACCGACAACAATGCAAAAGTCCTGCGCGAAGGGCAGATGAAAGTGCTGCAACCGGCCATCGACAAGGGTGATATCAAGATCGTCGGCCAACAATGGGTGAAGGAATGGAACCCTACCGAAGCGCTGAGCATTGTTGAAAACGCCTTGACCCGCAACGCCAACAAAATCGACGGCATCGTCGCCTCCAACGACGCCACGGCAGGCGGCGCCATCCAGGCCCTGGCCGCTCAGCAACTGGCCGGCAAGGTGCCGATTTCGGGGCAGGATGCGGACCTTGCAGCGGTCAAGCGAGTGATCGCCGGCACTCAAACCATGACCGTGTACAAGCCGCTGAAACTCATCGCCTCCGAAGCCGCCAAGCTCTCGGTGCAACTGGCGCGTAACGAGAAACCCGCCTACAGCTCGCAGTACGACAACGGCAGCAAAAAAGTCGACACCATCCTGCTCACTCCGACTCCGTTGACCAAGGACAACATCGACCTGCTGGAACAGGACGGGTTCTACACCAAGGCGCAGATTGCCGGAAAGTGATCATCACCCCGTAATGCCCCCTGCAGGAGCTCGCTCCTGCGGGACCAGCCCCGTACCTGCCGCTTATGAGTCTCTGCCATGTCCGACTATCTGCTGCAAATGAACGGTATCGTCAAAACCTTCGGCGGTGTCAAAGCGCTCAATGGCATCGACATTAAGGTCAAGCCGGGTGAGTGCGTCGGGCTGTGCGGCGAGAATGGCGCCGGCAAGTCCACGCTGATGAAGATCCTTTCCGCGGTGTACCCCCATGGCACCTGGGACGGTGAGATCCTCTGGGACGGTCAACCGCTCAAGGCGCAATCGATCAGCGAAACGGAAGCCGCCGGTATCGTCATCATTCACCAGGAACTGACGCTGGTTCCCGACCTGTCGGTGGCCGAGAACATTTTCATGGGCCATGAACTGACGCTGCCTGGTGGGCGGATGAATTACCCGGCGATGATCCACCGCGCCGAAGCCCTGATGCGTGAACTGAAAGTGCCGGACATGAACGTATCGCTGCCGGTTTCGCAATACGGCGGCGGCTATCAGCAACTGGTGGAAATCGCCAAGGCACTGAACAAGCAGGCACGCCTGCTGATCCTCGACGAGCCTTCATCGGCCCTGACCCGTTCGGAAATCGAGGTGTTGCTGGACATCATCCGCGACCTCAAGGCCAAGGGTGTTGCCTGTGTCTACATCTCCCACAAGCTCGATGAAGTGGCCGCCGTGTGCGACACCATTTCGGTAATCCGGGACGGCAAACACATCGCCACGACCGCCATGGCGGACATGGATATTCCACAGATCATCACCCAGATGGTCGGACGGGAAATGAGCAACCTCTACCCCACCGAACCACACGACATTGGCGAGGTGATTTTCGAAGCCCGCCACATCACCTGCTACGACGTCGACAACCCCAGACGCAAACGGGTCGACGATATTTCGTTCACCCTCAAACGCGGGGAAATCCTCGGCATCGCCGGGCTGGTCGGTGCAGGCCGCACCGAACTGGTGACCGCGCTGTTCGGCGCCTACCCCGGTCGTCACGAAGGCGAAGTCTGGCTGGATGGCCAACTCATCGACACCCGCACGCCGCTCAAGTCAATCCGTGCCGGCCTGTGCCTGGTGCCCGAGGACCGCAAGCGCCAGGGCATCATTCCAGACCTGGGAGTCGGCCAGAACATCACCCTGGCCGTGCTGGACAGTTACTCGAAACTGACCCGCATCGATACCGAAGCCGAACTGGCCAGCATCGATCGGGAAATTTCGCGCCTGCACCTCAAGACCGCGAGCCCGTTCCTGCCGATCACCAGTCTGTCCGGCGGCAATCAACAAAAAGCCGTATTGGCGAAGATGCTGCTGACCAAACCCCGGGTCCTGATTCTCGATGAGCCCACCCGAGGTGTCGATGTCGGCGCCAAGTACGAGATCTACAAGCTGATGGGGGCGCTGGCGGCCGAAGGCGTGTCGATCATCATGGTGTCTTCGGAGCTGGCCGAAGTGCTCGGCGTTTCCGACCGCGTACTGGTGATCGGCGAAGGCCGGTTGCAGGGCGACTTCATCAACCATGAACTCACTCAGGAACAAGTGCTCGCCGCCGCACTCAGCCAGCCTGACAGCCATAACAATAAAGATCGGAAATCCGCGTAAATGAATCAGGTCAAACAACTCTTCACCCGCTACAAGATGCTCGCGCTGGTGTTTGCCGTGGCGTTTATCTGGCTGTTCTTCAGCTGGCAGACCGAGGGCGGATTCCTGACACCGCGCAACCTCTCCAATTTGCTGCGTCAGATGTCCATTACCGGGATTCTCGCCTGCGGCATGGTGCTGGTCATCATCAGCGGCGAGATCGATTTGTCGGTCGGCTCATTGCTGGGCCTGCTCGGTGGCGTCGCGGCCATTCTCGACGTTATCTACCACATACCGCTGCTGGCGAACCTGAGCCTTGTCGTCCTGTGCGGACTGCTGATCGGCCTCGCCAACGGCTACATGGCCGCCTACCTGCGCATTCCGTCTTTCATCGTGGGGCTGGGGGGCATGCTGGCTTTCCGGGGCATTTTGCTGGGGATTACCGACGGCACGACCATCGCCCCGGTGTCGCCGGAGCTCGTCTACATTGGCCAGGGTTATTTGCCACACACGATCGGCACAGGCCTGGGCGTTCTGCTGTTCGCACTGACGTTGTTCCTGACCTGGAAACAACGGCGCAATCGCGCCCTTCACGGCCTGGCGGCACATTCACTGGTGCGTGATGTAGCACGCGTGCTGTTGATCGGCGCGGTACTGGCCGGCTTCGTCCAGACCCTCAACAGCTATGACGGCATTCCCGTGCCGGTCCTGCTTCTGCTGATCCTGCTGGGCGGGTTCAGCTACGTGACCAGTCAGACCGTCTTCGGCCGACGCGTCTATTCCGTGGGCAGCAACATGGAAGCGACGCGCCTGTCCGGTATCAATGTACAGGCCGTGAAACTCTGGATTTTCGGGATCATGGGCGTGATGTGCGCCCTCGCCGGGGTGGTCAACACCGCGCGCCTGGCTGCCGGTTCGCCCTCGGCCGGCAGCATGGGCGAACTCGACGCCATCGCCGCCTGCTTCATCGGCGGCACCTCCATGCGCGGCGGCTCCGGCACTGTCTACGGCGCCCTCCTCGGCGCGCTGGTCATCACCAGCCTGGACAACGGCATGTCCATGCTCGACGTCGACAGTTATTGGCAGATGATCGTCAAGGGCAGCATTCTGGTGTTGGCCGTGTGGGTAGATGTGAGCACCCGGACCGGACGACGCTGATCCGCTGTGGATGAGGCCAGAAGCGGTCAGTCGCTCAAAACACTTAAAAACCACTGATTGCTAAAGCAATCAGGATCCGAAAATAGCTCACTCAGTCGAAGGGACGGATGCTTTGCTGCCCAAGCGGATCAGCTCATTGGAAAAACACAGGCCGACGATGATCAGTACTGCCCCTGCGTACAGGCTTTCGCGCGGTACTTCATTGAGCACCACAAACGCCAGCAGCGCGGCGAACAACGGCTCGGTCAGCTCCAGCGCCTGCACTTGGGATGGCTTGAGATACTCGATGGCCTTGGTGGTGCAGAAGAAGCCCAGGATTGTCGGCAGCGCGGCCAGCGCCAGCAGTGCGGCGATCGCCAGCGGCGACAGCTCGCCGATCGCGAAACCATCGGCCGCGGCCGGCATCAACAGGTACAGGCTGCCAAAGAACAACAATTGCCGGGTGAAGTGCAGCCCCCCCGACACACCCATCCGCTTCATGGCAACCGAAAAGGCCCCATAGCCGCAGCCGGCCATGGAGGCTAGCGCAGCACCTTGCAGGGTAAAGCCCTGCTGCAGGTCGGCGCCGAAGATCACCGCAATCCCAGCGATAGCCAGTGCGGCGCCCACGGTCGCGTTCGCGGTGATGGCATCCTTGAGGAAAATGCGCCCCAGAATGATCGAGGAAATTGAGGCACTGGCCATCAGCACAACCACCACACCTGCCGCAGCGTAGTGCCGATAGGCAGACGTTTCGAAGTGGAACAGCACAAAGATGCCAAGGAATGCGCAAATAGCCGCCTGAGTCCATTTGGTCGTCGACGCCGGGCGCTTGAGGAAAAGCAGCAAGATCGAGAGAAGCATGCAACCCAGTACGGTCTTGATGACAGCGACACTGCTGGCGGTGAAGCCATTACTCATGAGTACTTTGCTGAGTACACCGATCGTTGCGTTCAGTGCCGCGGCGGAGAGGGCAAATATGATGCCTTTGCTGAAAGTAGATTGCATTGATGACGATCCCTGTCGCTGAATTGTCGTTCGATAGAATGCCGCCCTACATCGACGGCGCAAAGGTTGAGGATACGAAGATTCCGCCAACCCCACTATTTATTGTGACATAAGGGGCTAACGATTTTGTCGCCCCCAAGGGCGAAGTCAGAGAGCCTCGCCCTTGGCTATGCAATATGAGTTGACGAACGTTGCAGTGTGTTGCAAAGACTGACGTATATCCGGTTTGGCTATTCCATGTCTGTTGGCAAATTGCTCGACCGCTGCTGTATCAAAACGAGTGGTCTGGATAAAGTCCAAGGCTTCGGGTTTTGTATTCAAAAACCGCGCCACGGGAGGAATACTCAGTAGCAACTTCAGCAAACGGAGTGGAATGTAATGCTTGGGAGACTTTAAGCCCAAAGGTTGTGCCACCTGTACCAGGAGTTCTCGCAAGTTGGGAGTTTGGTCATCAAGCGCCAGCAGTTCCTGGCCCACCATGGCAGGATCAAAAGCACAAACCGCCACCAGCTCAACCAGGTAATCCACGGTGACCAGTGGCAGCCAGTGCTCGGCGGTACCGGGCACTGCAGTCAGCTTTCCCTGCACAAGGTTGCGTATCAGCTCCACCAGCGGCTGACCTTCAAGGATATACCCCGTGCGGCTGTGGCCACAAACCGTCGCGGGGTGGACAACGGTCATCTCCCCGCCCTTGGCGGACATGACCTCCAGGGTCGCAAAATGCGCCTCCAGCTTGCTCCCCTCGTAACCACCGACATGTCGGTAGACGGCAGGCCAATTCGTCAGCTCCGGATAACGAGGATCAATTCCGATGCGCTGCAGATGTTCATGATTTTTCAGCATGTAGCCGCCGATCATCACTAACCGGCTTTTTTGCTCAGCCGCCAACAGCGCCACGCGCTTTGCCCCTTCCACATTCACCGCACGAGAATGCTCCACTGAAAGCCCCCATGCGAAGTGGGCGCCCAGGTGGAATATGACTCTGGCACGCCTTAGCACTTCTCGGTCAGCAAGACTCAGCCCGAGGTTGTCCCGTTCCAGATCGCCAGCTACGGCAAATACCCGGGTTGCGCACCCTCCCAAATTATCGACTTGCTCCCGCAGTGCAGCTAGTCGCTCCGGGCGACGCATCAACACCCGAATGGTGTGACCTTTTGCACTCAGGTACGCCACCAAATGTTGACCGATGAAGCCGGTACCCCCCGTGACAAAGCACTCCACGCTCATTTCCCTGTTCCTTGTTTAAGGTGAGAAATCAAGCGTAAACTATCGACCCAACTCTACAGTCAAGAGGTGTTTTCATGAAAATCGGTGAACTCGAAACCCGCAGCGGCGCCAGCCGCCATACGCTGCGTTACTACGAGCAAATCGGCCTGATCTCATCGCTGCGGCAAACTAACAACTATCGCGTTTACACAGCGCAAACTCTGCAGGATCTGGACTTTATCCAGCGCGCGCAAAGCATGGGGTTTTCCCTGGGGGAAATAGGCGAGATTCTGGATGCGCAGCGGAACAAGCTGATCGATTGTGCTGACGGCGCTAAGCTAATTGAAAAAAAGATGGCAGAAATCAAACAGAAAATCGCCAGCTTCCAAAGCATTTATCGATATCTGGATGAAGAGCGTGCAAACCTCGAAGCCAGTGCTGCCAAGCAACTTGAGCTTCAGCAGCGGAACAACGCTTCCAACTGAACTGTCAGCTTCTGGGAAACGGAAGCTGTAGCCTGCTTACCGTTTCAAGCCCATCGCTTACGCATGTTCTAAAACCTTGTGGCCAGGCCCTAGGGAAATTCTGAAAAAGACTTCCTGATTTTGGCAAAATTTCCGGACTTCCCCCGCCGAGCTTCCAGAGAGTTCCGATAGCGCTACCTCTCGCCCACCGTTCCAGTCAGAGGTTCACCGAGCACAATCGATCACCACCCTTACACCATCCGGTCTTGTCTCCTGGCCGCCAAGAGCTGGCCCAGACAGCCCACTACCCGCACAAAAACCCCAGCAACGCTCGCATCACCCGTCCTTCCAAACTCACCGCATCCGTCTCCCCCCGCTCCCCCGCCGCATCGATCATGCCGTGGGCCATCGCCAGCAGGTCTTGCGCGGTCTGCAGTACATCGGCGCAGACCCACGGGGCTGACGGAAGGGTCAGCGCCGCTATCAGTTCGGTAAGAATGACGTTGGCCACGCGCTCATGGCGCTCTTGCAGCGGTAAGCGGCGCTCTTCGAAGTCGATGATTCTGGCCAGTTCCGGGCGCCGTAGCTGGTGGGCGACGGAGGCCTGGACCAGTGCGCGGATGCGTGCGAGGGCGTCGTCGTGTTGATGGACGTGCTGGACGTCATCGAGCAACTGAGTGGTTTCGCGTTCGATCAAGGCGACGGTCAGGGCGTCGCGGTTGGGGAAGTACTGGTACAGCGAGCCGATGCTTACGCCAGCGCGCTGCGCCACGGCGTTGGTGGAGCAGGCGGCGAGGCCGTCGGTTTCGAGAATGCGAGCAGCGGCTTCGAGAATGGTGTCGACGGTGTTGGCCGAACGGCGCTGGGTCGGGAGTTTGCGGGGGTTTAAGGGCGGTATTTCGCGGTGTTTGGTCATGATCGGGATGCGAGTTTTAAATATGAGTTATGACTCGTATTCTGGATTGGCTTTCCCCACTCTTCAACTACCAGGAATCATTATCATGGCTACGACATCACTGAGTGTTTTCATGTTGGTCAAGACCACCCAGGAATGGCTGGGGTTTTCAGTCGAGCATCGCTTTGAGCTGATGCGCACGCAGATGGAGCCGATTTTGCAAAAGCATGCGGCGCAGGTCTCGATGCGGTTTTTCGACATCGAGTTCTATTCGGCGCGGGTCACCGATCTGTGGTTGTGGGAAACCGACAGTCATCATGCGTATGAACTGCTGGTGGAGGATCTGCGGGAGACGCCGTTCTGGGATCGGTATTTCACCATCGTCGAGATTTTGCCGGGGGTGGAGAATGCCTATGCCAAGAATTATGATCAGGCACCGTTGTTGAGTGCGTAATGAAAATACCCCGACTCCACCCGCCAAGTTTTCCGATGAAGCAAATGACTTTCGCCGATGCCGAGTACGCCGGAAAACGCAAGCAGACCCGTAAAGAGTTGTTCCTGATCGAGCGGCGGCCAAGCGCGCGTTCGACACCATGATGGGGATGAGCAAGATCGCAGCGATCGAAGCGGCGCTGGGGCGTTAGCCAACGCTGCTTGGGGCTGGGCGTTTGGATATGTCGATTCTGGCTGCTCCAGACGCCTCTCCCCGCGCAATGAACAGGCGGTGCCCCTTATTCCGGCAGTCCCGCTTTGCGTAGACCGTCCACCAGCGTGGCGAGATTCTCCGGCCTGTGGATCGGTAGCCAATCAGAGATAGTGCTGAGGCATAACGTAGGATCGAGCTTGCGCAAATGGTCCATCGCACGCTGCGCTTCGGCCATCCGTCCGGCAAGCGCATGGCTCGCTGCAAGGATGGCGACAGCCAACAGAAAATCGGGCAAATCCCGAAGTGCTTTCTCTGCCCATGACGACGCCGTATCAAAGCGCCCCACGAAGAGATTCGCGACTGCCATTCCGGCTTGCATTCTATACAGCTCCGGGTCGAGGGGGCTGAACCGCATGGCGTGCGTAAAGTACTCGATGGCTGCATCGGTTTCGCCGTGCCAGAGCCTGAGGAACGCGCCGAGGAACCATGCGGCGGCGAGGTTCGGATTGAGCACGAGTGCCTTGTCCAGCAATGCAATGCCACCCCGCAGGTCGCCGGCAAGATAGCCAAGCGTATGGCCGCTTCGGGTGAGAGCGACCGCATCGCCCTTGTCCAACTCCACTGCCCGGCGAGCGAGTCGGATACCCTCCGCGACCTCCCGCGGGTGATCAGTCATCCAGCGATTGGCTTTGCGCCAACTATGACACCAGGCCGCCATCGCATAGGCCGATGCAAAATCCGGGTCGCACTCTATGGCCCTATGGAAGAGCGGCAGCGCCTGGTCGATGGCCTCCCGGGTGCCATGATGAAGCTTGGCCATTGCGCGCAGATAGTAATCGTAGGCGTCGAGACTTTCGGTGGGCGTGTGCCTCGCACGCTCGATCTCCGCCCGCTCAAGCTGTGGCGCGATCGCGCCAACCACGCTTTCGGTGATCTGGTCCTGCAGTTCGAAAATGTCCCCCAGCACACCTTCGAAACGACCCGCCCAATGGTGAGCCCCGGTTGTCGCATCGATCAGCTGGGCCGTGATGCGCACGCGATTGTTGGCTTTGCGCCAACTGCCCTCCAGCACATAGCGAACGCCCAATTCGCGACCGACTTGTTTCACGTCCACCGTACGGGTCTTGTAGGTAAAGCTCGAGTTGCGCGCGACGACAAACAGCCAGCGATACTGCGACAGCGCCGCGATGATGTCCCCTACCACGCCGTCGGCCAGGTAATCCTGCTCTTCGTCCCCGCTCAAGTTCACGAACGGCAAGACCGCGATGGACGGTTTGGCCGGCAGCGCCGGCTCGGATGCAGAGGCTTGAACCGAGGGGGCGGATTCGGTGCCTGGAAGGCCAACGCAATCCAGCGACTTGACCTCGGCGACGAACCGGAATCCCTTGCGGGCCACCGTTCGAATCACACGCTGCTGCTGACCGTTGTCACCGACCGCCTTGCGCACCGCATTGATATGACTGGCCAGGGTCGACTCGGAGACTATACGTCCGACCCATATCGCATTGATCAGATCGTCCCTGCTGACGACGTGCTCGCGGTTCTGCGCCAGGTAAACCAGCAGGTCGAAAACCTGGGGCGCAGTGGCAACGACCTGGGAGGCCCGAAGGAGTTCTCGCCGGTCCAGGTCGAGCACGCAGTCATCAAACACCAATAGCATTCAGGGCTCCTGTCCCGTACTCACGTGC
Source organism: Pseudomonas sp. 01L34 (assembly GCF_056400265.1). Classification (NCBI taxonomy): domain Bacteria; kingdom Pseudomonadati; phylum Pseudomonadota; class Gammaproteobacteria; order Pseudomonadales; family Pseudomonadaceae; genus Pseudomonas; species Pseudomonas sp. 01L34. The sequence goes on along the minus strand of NZ_JBFTSX010000012.1, from coordinate 83,630 downwards.
CGGGCACATGCCCGTGGTTACCGGCCGACGATTGGCGGCCAGGCGACGTGATTTATAACACGGGTTCCTGGACAAATAGCCAAGCCAAATTCAATGGAAACCCAAGGCTTCGACAAAGTATCGCGCCCGGCTGGCGAGCATGCTCCCTACATCGATCACTGCAACGAATTTGATCGACACCCAACCGAGGAGCGGGACATGAAAATTGTCGTTATTGGCGGTAGCGGACTGATCGGGTCGAACATTGTCAGCAGGCTACGTCTCTATGGACACGAGACGGTGGCGGCCTCGCCACGCACGGGTGTGAACACCCTCACTGGCGAGGGGCTGGCCGAAGCGCTTGCCGGTGCCCAGGTCGTCGTCGATGTGGCGAACTCCCCCTCATTTGAAGACCGGGCCGTCATGGAGTTCTTTCAAACGTCCGGTCGAAACCTGCTTGCAGCCGAAGCGGCCGCTGGGGTGGAGCACCATGTCGCGCTCTCTGTCGTAGGCCCTGATCGTCTTCCGCAAAGCGGTTACTTCCGGGCAAAAGTCGCCCAGGAAGCGTTGATCAAGGCGTCGAAGATCCCCTACACCATCCTGCGTTCGACGCAGTTCTTCGAGTTCATCGAAGGCATTGTCAATTCGGGTGCCGACGGCGACACGATTCGCCTCTCGCCTGCCCTTATCCAGCCCATCGCATCGGATGACGTCTCGGCGGTGCTGGCCGATCTTGCGGTCGGGGCACCGGTCAATGGCATCGTCGAAGTGGGCGGACCTGATCGTTTCCCTCTCGACGAACTGGCGCGCAAGTTTCTTGCCGCGCACCACGACAAACGGCAGGTCATCGCCGACGTGCATGCGCGCTACTTCGGCGATGAGTTGAATGATCGATCCCTGGTCGCGGGCGACGACGCGCACATCGGTCCGACACGCTTCCTGAACTGGCTCAGCCGCACCTCGGCTTAAGGACCGCGCCAGTCAGCCAGGCAGGACGCTATCGAATCTCCACCTACGTATTTCTCACACAGAGGATTCACCATGACCCAGCGCATCGATTACCAGAAGCAATCCCCCGAGTTGTTCAAGAAGTTCGTCGAGTTCAGCCTTGCCTTCAAGCAATGCGCCATCGAGGAGTCGCTGCGCGATCTCGTGGATATCAGGGCATCGCAACTCAACGGCTGCGCCTTCTGCGTGGACATGCACGTGAAGGAAGCCACGATCCATGGCGAGCGGCCTCTCAGGATCCACCATGTCGCCATCTGGCGTGAGTCAACGCTGTTCAGCCCACGCGAACGCGCGGCCTTGGCATGGACCGAAATCCTCACCCAGATTCCCGCCCATGGCGTGCCTGATGAGCTCTATGAGCGTGTTCGTATACAACTGTCCGAGAAGGAGATATCGGACCTGACCTTCCTGATCATGTCGATCAATGCCTGGAATCGCATCAACGTGGGCTTCCAGGTCGTGCCCGGCTCGTACGACAAGGCATTCGGCGTAGACAAGTCCGGCCTGTCCTGACCGCGCACAGTGTGGGAGTGACCTGTGGCGAGGGGGCTTGCCCCCGTTGGGCTGCGAAGCAGACCCAAAATCTCTGACACACCAAAGATCTTGTGAGCGCTACGCACTCAAACGGGGGCAAGCCCCCTCGCCACAGTGACTGACCGACATTAACCCCTGACAGATCGACAACGAGGAACACGCCATGTCCATTTTCAGAACTTTCGCCATAGGGCTCCTGTTGACCACCGGCACCGCCGGCGCACAGGAGGCATTGCCACCGGCGCAGGTAACACCGCTGATGACCAAAGCACTGGCGGACTATCCCGATAAGGAGGCGGTGATGATCACGGTGGAGTTTCCACCGGGTGGAGGCGATCCCGTGCATCGGCACAATGCACACGGATTCATCTATGTGCTGGAGGGTTCGATTGTGATGGGCGTGCGCGGCGGCGAGTCCGTCACGCTGACACCGGGCCAGACCTTCTACGAAGGCCCGGACGACGTCCACACGGTCGGGCGCAACGCCAGCCTCACCAAACCCGCCAAGTTTCTGGTCGTCCTGTTGAAGGACAAGAGCAAGCCCATTTTTACTCCGGTGCACTGACAGCACCGCCCGCACACGCGGCCAGCTGCGTGCTCGGTGACGCCCTGCTCGGCCGACATCATCCGTTCAACGATATCGGCCTGGGGCGCTCCCTTCCTCGACAGGACGCTGCAATGACTTCTCAACGGCTGCTTTCACAATTACGGCAGTGCGCAATCGCAACCCTAGGCGCAGTTTCGCTGGCCGGCTGCATGGTCGGCCCCGACTTCGTGAAGCCTGAAAACGGTCTTCACCAAACGGTGCTAGCGCCCAGACAGGACTACCCAAGCGCCGCCCTGACTTCCGACGCCGCAGTGCCCTCCCAGTGGTGGTTGTTGTTCAACGACGCCGTGCTCGCCGAGCTGCAATCACGTGCGCAGGCTGACAACCTTGATCTGCTCATAGCCTCCGAACGTATTGAACAAAGCCGGGCGCAACTGGGCATCGCCTCCTCGCAGTTGCTGCCCAGCGTGGCGGCCAATGCCAGCTACACGCGTGAGGGGCTCAGCGAACATGGCAAGTTCGCCGCCCTGGGAGCGCCTACTGCCCCCGATAATTTCTGGCAGCTTGGATTCGATGCCAGTTGGGAGCTCGATCTGTGGGGCCGTACCCAGCGCACGCGCGAAGGTGCTGCGGCGACCCTGGAAGCCACGGTGTATGACCGCGAAGCGGCACGGGTGGCTTTGTCCGCCGAAGTGGCGCGCACCTATTTGCAGTTGCGCGGAACGCAGGCACAACTGGACATTGCGCAGCAAAATCTGAGGATTGCCGAACGCACCCTCGGCCTGGCCGAAAGCCGCGAGCGTAACGGCGTCGCGACGCGCTTCGAAACCTCGTCCGCTCGCGCGCAATTGGCGACGATCAAAGCCTTGGTTCCCGAACTGATCCAGCGTCGCAATGCCCTGATGAATGCGCTGGCGTTGTTGATGGGAGAACAGCCACGCGCGCTCGATGCGCAACTGCGTGACGCCATGCCCTTGCCTTCGCTGCCGACCCGCGTGCCGGTCGGCGTCTCTTCTGAATTGGCTCACCGGCGACCCGACATCCTGCGCGCCGAAGCCCAGCTGCATGCCGCGACAGCAGCCATCGGTGTGGCCAAGGCTGATTTCTACCCACGCATCGGTTTGAAAGGAAAAGTCGGCGTGGAAGCCTTCGAAAGCAGCGATCTCGCGAGTTGGGACTCGCGCTTCTTTTCCGTCGGCCCGACGGTTTACCTCCCGATCTTCCAGGGCGGACGGTTGACGCAACGCCTGGCCCTGAACCAATCACGGCAAAAAACCGCCGCGCTGGCTTATCGGCAAACGGTATTGCGAGCCTGGCATGAAGTGGACAACGCCCTGGATGCCTGGGCGGCACAACAACGCCGGCACGCTGAATTGCTGGATTCGTACGAACAGAACAAGCAAGCACTGCAGTCTGCCGAACGCGGCTATCAGCAAGGTGCTACGGACTATCTGAGCGTACTGCCGGCGCAGCTCAATGTGCTTGCCAGCCAAACCAGTCTCAACGACAGCGCGACCAACGCCACGCTCACCGTGGTCAACCTCTACAAGTCGCTGGGTGGCGGTTGGGACCCACAGGTTGGCATCGATCATTCGACGGCACCTCCATCGGTTGCCCTCGCGTCTCCGGTCGCTGCACCCTCGAAGGCCGACCAATGAACGGCGTCGCGTTGTCGCCAGCGGGCGTCCCTGCTACCGCAGCGCCCGTGGCCAAGCCCTCGATACGCCCAATGGCAGGTCTCGTCGGGATTTTTCTCGCGGCCATGATGGCGGGTTTGAACACCCGCGTCGGCGCATTGGCGTTGGCCGATGTACGCGGTGCACTCGGTTTTGGCCTCGACGACGCCTCCTGGCTAACCACCGCGTACAGCGCCGGGGAATTGATTGCCATGCCCTTTGCGGCGTGGTTTGCCATTACGCTATCGCTGCGGCGCTTCGAACTGTGGATGCTCGGCAGTTGTGCACTGCTGGCGGTGATCCTGCCCTTCATCCACGATCTGAACCTGCTGCTGACCTTGCGCTTTGTGCAAGGCATTGCCTGCGGCACGACGATTCCGTTGCTGATGATGGCGGCGCTGAAATTCCTGCCAGCGCCCATCCGGCTGTATGGGCTGGCGCTGTATGCGATGACCGCGACCTTCGCGCCCAATCTCTCGATCTGGCTGGCCGGGTACTGGACGGATGGGCTGTTCGACTGGCGCTGGGTGTACTGGCAGATCATTCCCCTGACCCTCATCGCCGGATTGTTGATCGGGTGGGGACTGCCTCGGGAGCCCATTCAGATCCCACGCTTTGGGCAGGCCAATTGGTCCGGCATGGCCTGCGGTGTGCCCGCGCTCGGCTTGATCACCGTCGCACTGGATCAAGGCGTACGGCTGGACTGGTTTCATTCGCCCTTGATCACCTTATCGCTGGTGGCCGGACTGGCACTGCTGGCCGTCTACCTGCTGACTGAGTGGTATCACCCCTCACCGTTCATCAAATTGCAGATTCTCGGCCGCCGCAACCTGGGGCTGGGCTGCATTCTGTTTGTCTGCCTGTTGGTGGTGCTGATGTCCAGCTCACTCTTGCCGGCCAGCTATCTGGGCCCGTTGCAGAACTACCGACCCCTGCAAATGGCATCGATCGGTTTGATCGTCGCCTTACCGCAACTGGTCCTGGGGCCTGTCGTGGCGCTGCTGCTGTATCAGAAGCGGGTCGATGCGCGCATCGTGTTCACGTTGGGGTTGTTGTTGATCGCACTGGCATGCTTCTACGGCGCGCAATTGACCTCCGACTGGAACCGCGAGCAGTTCGTCGTGGTGCAAACTTTGCAAGCCTTCGGCCAGCCAATGGCGGTGGTATCGATGCTGTTTCTGGTCACCAGCGTTGTGCAGCCCCCCGAAGGACCTTATGTGTCCGGCACCATCAACACCCTGCGCGCCTTCGGTTCACTGGCCGGTGCGGCAGTGGTCGGACAGCTGATGACCGTGCGCGGTCGTTTCCATGGGGAAATGCTGCTGGACCATGCGGCCCTGGCAGATAACGCCCTGGCGCTTGAGCCTTCGCAACTGATGGACCTCATCGGCCAGCAGTCGCAGGTGCTGTCGATCGCCGACGCCTATCGCGTGCTGGGCATTCTGGCACTGGTGTTGATTCCTCTGGTGCTGCGGCTGACCTACATCCCCGCACCCGACGTGCGCGCGGCCTCACCCTCTACCTCTCCTTCATCTTCCTCACACGGATAACCCATCATGGCCTTGCCAAAGAAAGCCAGGATCATCAGCGCGGTGCTACTGCTTGCAGTGGCGATCGGCGGTGTTCTCTATCTCAATCGCCCCGAATCCAGCGCATCGACCCAGTCCACGGACGATGCCTATGTCCACGCCGACTTCACCACGGTCGCACCGCAGGTGTCGGGAACGGTCGACTCAGTGATGGTCGAAGACAACCAGCTGGTCAAGAAAGGCGATCTGCTTGCGATCATTGACGACCGTGATTTCGTTGCGGCCCTGAACGCAGCGAAGGCCGAGGTTGCCAGTGCCCGGGCCGGCATCGCCAGCCTGCAAGCGCACCTGATTCAGCAGGAAACCGCCATCCGCCAGGCCCAAGCGGCCGTTGCCGCAGACGACGCTGCGCTCAAGCTGGCCAGCGTCAATCAGACCCGTTATCGCAACCTGGCCACCGACGGCTCGGGAACGGTGCAAGCGCGGCAACAGGCCGAAGCGCAATTGAGCATTCAACAGGCCCGTGGGGAAACGAGCCAGGCGGGTTTACAGGCCGCTCGGCAGCAAGTGGATATCCTGAAAGCTGATCTGGAGAAAGCCAGGGCGGCTCTTGCCCACGCGCAAGCCGCACAAGCCACCGCAGAGCTGAAACTTTCCTATACCCGCATCACTGCGCCGATCGGCGGCACGATCGGGCAGAAATCGGTACGTATCGGCGCCTTCGTCAATGCAGGGAAACCCTTGCTGGCGATTGTTCCGCTCGATGCCGTCTATGTCACGGCCAACTACAGGGAGACGCAACTGGCGCGCGTACAAAAGGGTCAAGCCGTGGATATCGAGGTGGATGCCTTGCCGGGCGAGACGCTGCAAGGAACGGTGGACAGCCTGGGACCGGCCAGCGGAGTCACCTACTCCGCCGTCGCGCCACACAACGCCACTGGCAACTTCACGAAGATCGTCCAGCGCTTGCCTGTACGCATTCGTATCGATCCCGATCAGCCCGCGGCGGCGAAGCTGCGAGTCGGCATGTCCGTGACGCCGAAAATCCGTATCCGGTGATATGACGCCGGCGTGTCTCGTTACAATGCTCCAAAAGCTACTCCCAAGAATGAGAATGACCTTGCAGAGCCTAACCCCGACACCCGCCCTCACCGCCCGCGAAGTCTGCCAACGCCTGCGAGACGCCGCCCTGGAAGTCCTCCCGTTGCGGCGCCTCCACGAACCGTGTGAACCCGGTCAGGTACAGGTCGATATCGAAGGCTGGCGTCTGACCCTCGACTTCGACGGCAACCGCTTGCACCACTGCCAACACTGCCGGAGTCCGGACGGTCGCGAGGGAACACTCCAGGCCTGGCGTTACGGCACTGACCCGGTCAGTTTACTGAGCACCTGGGAGTTGGCGCAGGTTGAGCGACTATTGAGATAGCGACGACCCGTCCACCGGCGAGGAGCAAGTTGGAATATTGGCCGTAACGTACTGGATCACCTCTTCAAGCGTGTCTATGTCTGGAGCATTGCTCACTAACGCTTGCGGGCGGCACCATGGGTAATCCAGATGCGATAGCCACTCCATGATGCAGTGCAGATCAGTCGCTGGCAGGGTTTTCATGTGCTCGATGGTGATAGTGAGCCTCTGGACAAGCCCCGACTCGGGGCTGAACTGCCATTCATACAGACCGCAACCGACCCGAGCGTCGCCAGAGTGCTTGTCGGACATGCCGACCAGCCATTTGCACTGGAATGTTTTGGCCTGCGGTTCAGGTGGGTGTCCCAGGCAGAAGGTATAAACGTTTTCGAAGGTCTGGCCGAACCGCCTGACCAGCACATCACCGATAGGCCCAAGGCCTTCGACGTGGGGTGGAAACGAGATGGATCCGGTGCGCACGACCATGTCCAGGATCGCGTCTGGCGTAAAGGCCTGGTCTAACAAATGTGGACGGTTGCCGTCCTTGGCTTTGATGTACTGTCGAATCGATAGTTGAGCAGTGTTCATTGTGTGTCCGTCGCATCCATTCTTGGTTGAGAGCCGCCTCATGCGCGGCTCACATGACTCGCCTTTACAAAGCACTATTCCATAAGTCCCCCACAATAGGAAAAAGGCAGCGATGGTTACTTTCTGGCAAAGGGACTCAGCCTCATGATGCGTCGTGTCGGCTTTTTGCTCATCGGGACTCTCGGACTGGCACTGATCCTGCCTTGGGCTGCCTATTGGGTCGGTCTGAGCAGAATTTCGCAGTATCCTTCGCCCCCCTCTCAAGCTATATCCACTGCGCAACGTGAGTGGGTATGGAGCCTGGCCAAAGGCTCAGGCGAGCCGGTAATAGTGCAGTTGAGCCCGTACTCATATCTGTACGACCTTTTCATTTTGAAAGGTAACAACGATAGGAAAATGCAGGTCGCCTGGTGGGTGGCCTCTGAACACTTGATCAAACAGGACTCAACACAGCGAATGCTGTGGTGGCACCTGTCCGGCGCGGCTCTGACTATATGGTTAACCAGAAACTGGACAGATCAGCAGATAACAGCAGCGGCTTTCGTCGCCCTTCAGCAGCGGGGCGAGGTATATGGTGGTCACTAGCCAACAAAGCATTGGGGAAGCGCAATGGGAGGCATAAATGCTCAGGCTGTTCCTGTTATTGACTATTTTGTGGTGTGTATTCATATCGACTGCAATGGCGTTTGCACCGGAACGCGTGCTCGCTTATGTACAACGAAGTCGTATCTGGATGTGGTACATGAAAACCATATTCAGTATTACAAGCGAATCCCTTGGTAGTAAAACGGCTGTTCGATGGGTACGCATTCAAGGAGGAATCGGTTTGATTGCGGCACTGCTGGCGCAATATGTCTGGCTTGTTCATCCTGCCTCTAGCCCATAGGCAGCCGTTCAAGGTGGCCATATCCGTTGTCTGACTGCCTCAGTACGTGAAGCTGCCTCTGATCAGAAGCAGCTATTTGCCAGAAGCGATATCAACAGTGCGGCTAGCAGCTGGTTGTTTGACCCGCATCAATCCTATTGATGCGCCCGTTGTCCGACCGGGTCCACAGCCAGTTATACACGTCGTATCCGCCTTCGCACTTGCCTTGCTTTCTGCCCTGGAAGTCGAAAGTCCGCCATGCGCCATTCTGATGTGAAGGCATCCCGAGCACTCTTTGAATATCTATATCTGTAGAACCTGGCCATAGGTGATTGGCAAATGACACAGGATGCAACTGTGCCGGTAACGCAGGACAGTCACTGCTCGGCTGTGCAGTCTTGAGTTTTTCGGCGACAACACTGGTCACATAGTGGCTGTCCCCGCCCATCTCGGCATTCGAGATGATCCATATCCGCACGCCGACACTTGGCTGGGTGAAGCACAACCAATACACACTTGCACCTGCATCGCCTCGATGTGCGAGGGTGCCAACGGAAGCTTCGCTCATCACCTGCGCTAGCGTTGTTTTCTCGAATTGAATGACGAACGCCCCAAGCGTAGCGCCTTGCGAAGGGGCCTCCTTCAGAGTGGCCGGCCATTCGATCACATCGAATGGGCCCATGGGCGGTGGAACAGCGGCTGTCGCGCTACAGGCGATGCTGAACGATCCGAAAAATAGCGATGACCGATTCATTGCGCGCCTCCGTTTGACTACCAACACCTCAGATCTTAGTGAACGCGATGAATTTCTGCCCTTCACGACCGGCTGCAAACGGCCATTTGCGGTCGCTCAACCGCCCGCCCTCGCTTAAGTACTAGCCGAGTGATATACCGCTGTTGGGTCTAATGCATGGCAAAAACAGGCAGTCGTATGACGCGATTCTCAATTTATAGCGGGTTGGTTTTGGTGGGCTACTCGGCGCTCGATTACGGAGATCCCCCCATGGGCGTTGCTTCAGGCCAATTCGAACCTGCCGATGGGTACGCTGCTATCCAGAACGAGTGCTCAACGAACCACCACGATCAGACCGTTCTGGATCTTTCTGTTCAGACAGAAGCGGGTCTGGTAATTACATGTGAGGGTCTGGCCATCCTGGATTACTCCAAAGAGTTCCCGTCGCCTTGCATCGAAGTGAACATTTTCGGTATTCCATATCCTCTCTATGGTGAGCTGTTTCCTCAGCAGGTCACTCTGTATGAGCGTCAATTCAGCTAATCGGAATGCCCCGTCTGTGTCCGTTTCGGATCGAAAGCTACCCCTCAGAGCCATCCCTTCCCGCCCAAAGCATTGACCATCCGCTCGCAATCAGTTTTCAGTTGGGTTAATAACGACAGATTGGCTCAACCTTGGCCAACACCTCACAATCATCTAGGGGGCATCGGCTCATCGGAAATGCCCCGTCCCTTGCAAACGATAGGCACGCCACGTGAATTTTTCCGAATACTTTGCAACTAACGATGGATCGCTCCCTGAGGTTGTGGTGACGTATTCAGATTCGTCGTTTGTACCGCAGGCATTTCAATATCTGTTCGATCATGGCGCGAAAAATGTCACTGTTGACGGCGGCTACCTTTGGATCAAAGCATCCCAAAGTGGGAAGCCATTCTCCGGCCCTCAGGATGCTTTGCTTGTAAGCTCAGGAGCAGCAGAGGCATTCCACGTCGTTCTCGGTGGGCTGTACGGCACCCGGGGTCAAATACCAGACCTTGGTGTTTACGTTTTCACTAATAGCCTCACATTGGACTATCGGATGGGGGCTCAGTGGGGACAAGATCAGATCTACTCATTGTTGGAGCTACTGCGGCAGCTAAGAGACCTCGGCGGCGTTATATCTATCCCATGGTGGGGAGCTGAGGGTGAACACGACTTCCTTGCAGCCCTGAAGAGCCCCGAAAAAATTATTCACACCTAAATTTACCGCGGGTCGTGACAGGCAGAAATCGGCCAAAAACGGTCTGTGGGGCGCGCCTCGTAATTCCAGGGCCACTCACAATTTTGACTCGATACGACTGACTCACTCGGGCCGGTAGCGGTAACGACTTTCCGACGCAGAATCATCATTCCCGCAGGTACAAGGCGAGTTGCACTGCGGCTCGCGGATGGCCGCCGGCCACCCGCGAGCCAGTGCCATCAAGCCAGCAGCTTAAGCTCATCTTTACCGTACTTGAGCGATTTCTCGTCTGGAATCATCAGGCCAGTGTGCTCGTTGCGCCCCTGCAGGATGAAGCGGGCGTTCGGGGTGCCCAACTGGGTAGCGGCCTGCTGGCTGTCGGCGCCGATCTCACCCTTCTTCATGCGGTTGACGATCACCCCCACCGCCGTATCGTTGAAGTCGCGCAGCATCCAGGCATCGCCATCGCTGTCGCCAGCCACCAACACCGGGCCATAGCCCTTCTGTTTAACCAGCACGTTCTTGATGCCGACGGTCTTGCCCGGCCCGTAGTTGAAGTGCCAGTCCGGCTGATAGCGAGTGGTGTACTTGCCGCCTTCCATCGCCATGCGCAGGCCGATCACGTTCTCAGGCGGCACGTCGTATCCGTAATGAGGATTGCCCGCAAACACGCGTACCACATCGTCGATCGAGGCGGTGCTGACATAGACGTCGATGCCGTTGGCACGCAGCGTGTGCATCAGGCCGCGGATTTCCTCATGGATGCGGATGCCATGGAAGTGCGTATCCGCCACCACCCCGGCCTTGCCCGGCAACGTGCGTGAGCTCTCGTACTTGACCTTGCGCAGTGCGTCGCCGATGGCGTAGTTGTTGGAAGCCTCGGCCATCGCCTGCAACTCAGCCGTGGTCATGTTCTTGTAGAAATACAGAATCCACTTATAGCCGATCTCCACCGGGTAACTGTCGCAGATCGCGTCGTACATAAAGTAGAGCTTGGCGAGAAAATCCTTGTACTGCTCGCTGGCCTGAATCTCTTCCAGGCTCTTGTCGCCGGCGAGCCCCTTGTAGTTGGCGTGCAACCAGCGGTAATCCGCTTCTACGTCGCTGGCGATGTCTTCCATCTTGACCGGCTTGCCGTCCACCGTGGTGTAGTCCTTCATGAACGCGCCGTTCGGCACGTCCTGACGCACCACCTCAGCGAACTCATCGGGCGTCAGCTTGTACTGCAGATGATTGATCTGGTAGACCAGCAGCGCTTCTTCGCAGTCGTTCATGATGCAGGTGTTGTCCCAGTCGAACACCGCGTACGGGCGCTGGTCAGGGCGGTAGGACGCGCTCTTGACGCCGTGCTCATCGATCACCGCCTGCAGACGCTTTTGGTTGAGCGGCGACCAGCGCGCCGGGTCCAGCGCACTTGGTGTGGCCGGGGGCGTGGCGGCTTGCGTTATGCGGGACGACAACAACAGCGGACTGACAACGGAAACGGTGGCGAGGGTGTTCAGAAACTGGCGACGCTGCATGGCATAGCTCCTACTTCTAAATGAGAGGTTACAACCGAGGCGATGGCGAAAGCGTGTTTCGAAATGCGGACGAGGGGAAGAAACCGTCCGGCCACGAGGCTAGCTCCAAATACACAAAAAAACAATAATGCCTCAATATCACACAAACATGACGCGCAGGCTGCGCCAACCCAATGATCACGAGGCCGCGCCAAACTTGACAGCGACTGACGCCTCTCCACAATGCGTGCTCGGACAGCGACTCGAACAGCAGGGACACCCGGTATGTGGCAAGAAGAGCGTTACCAGCGGATCCGCGCACTACTATCGACTTTGCAGCGCGTCACCACCGACCGCATCGTCACGGAGCTGAACGTTTCACGCGAGACGGTGCGACGCGACCTGGTCGCTCTGGAGGAACAGGGAGAGTTGAAGCGGATACACGGCGGCGCCATCCGCGTTGAGGACGAAGCGCCCATCGCCGAGCGGGCGAACATCAACGTCAAATTCAAGCGTGACCTCGCGCGCGCAGCGGTCAGTCTGCTGTCGCACGGACAGACTGTGTTTATCGACGCGGGCACCACCACCGTCATCCTCGCCGAAGAGCTGGCCAAGCTGGGAGGGCTGACCGTGATCACCAACTCGTTCAACGTGGCGCTGCAATTGCGTAATCCCGCTGTGCCAGGCGGCCAGCACAACGAGGTGATCGTACTGGGCGGCTCGCTCGGCGACCGTGCTCCCGCTACGGTTGGCGGCACCACGGTGGCGGAAATTGGCCGCTATCGGGCCGACCTCGCGCTGTTATCGCCCGTCGGCATCGACGCCCAGCGCGGTGCCAGCAACTACGACCACCGCGAAGCCGAAGTGGCGCGCGCCATGGCCGACAATGCCGAAGGCGTGGTCATCCTCGCCGACTACAGCAAGATCGGCGTGGAGAGCCGCGTCGCTTTCTGCCCGCCAGAACGCATCGACGTGCTCATCACCAACCACAAGGCCAGTACCGAAGCGGCGTTCGCCGCACTGAACGCCAAGCTCAAACGTATTGTCCTGGTGTAGCAGTGGCTCGGCGGTTGCAACAGGCATTGATGCAGCGTGATGCTCCAGTGCGGCGCAACCGGGTAGATCTTGCACGACGCGACTCTCGGCGCGGGCAAACTGACCGTAACTGCATTGGCTGCGATCGCTTGCAATGGGTCGATTCTGTTGAAAAAGTCGGATTTTCAACTGGCCTGAACGCAGGCACGGCTACCACCAGAGAACCGCGGTAAAAGTTTGGCCAGACGTCGCAGGTTCTGTACCGCGGCCGCCAGCGTGAACTCATCGGACGCGCCACTCATACCACGTAGTCGCAAGCGATCCAGTTTCAAGATGCACTTGAGGTGGGCAAACAACATTTCGACCTTCTTGCGTTCGTGGCGAGAGCGCACGTACTCCGGTGTCACTGCAATGCGCCGAGCCACATCCCGCGCGGCTTCATGGACACTGCGAGCGATCTTGCGAAACGAAGTGTTCGGGCAGCACCGGGCTTTCATCGGGCAGTTCACGCAGTCGGTTTGCCGGGATCGGAAGATGATGGTGTTGGCTTTGGTAACGTGCGAGCGCTCGTTCTTGAAGGCTCGCCATTCGCTGCGCAATGCGTTGCCGGCTGGGCAGCGGTATTCCTCGGCCTCCTCATTCCAGTGGAAATCATTGCTCGAAAAGCTGTCGTTCTTGCGCTCGGTTTTGTCCCACACCGGAGCCCTCCATAACAGCCTCCCGACCTAACGTAGCCGCCAATGCTAACAGTGCTAAATGACTTCTTACGATAGCCCGCAGCCTAGATCTGGCCGCCAGCTCCATTCGTACTGCTAGATACCTTTGGCGCGTTTAGGTTTGTGGGATGCTAACCACCTTTCTGCTCAGCGTCGATGAAGCTGCCGAAGATTCGAAACATAGATGTCAGGTATGGCCACTTCTCCTTTGAACCAGGAACGCGTAGCAGCCAAAAAAATGGCCCGCATGCGGGCGGGCCAAATGGGGATTATTCAAAGGAGCAGGGGTAATCTGCGCTCCATTCTGTGAGCACTGCGTGAAAAGCATGTCGCCGAAACGAAAGCATTCGGTCGAAGCAAACACACTACTTTTGCTGATGCAGGTATTTCTGAATTGCATCAATTTCAAGTTTGCTTGGCTTTACACCGCTGTCAGATTTGAAGCTAGCGCTAGCCCAATGCGGCATTGGCGCCTTCAGAGGCTTCCCATGGTCGTCGATACCGCTCAGCACTGCTCGCTCAAATACTTTTGATTTCCACTCACTGGCATCTCCGGCCAGCTTAGGTGCCGATCCTCCCGTGCCTCGAGGCCCGTGACAAACAACGCAGTTATCTTGAAAAAGTGTTTCTCCATCTGGCGGTGATGCTATTGCCGATGAGCAGGTGAGTAGGGTTATGAACGTCAGAAATGCGCATTTCATTTTAGGCTCCTGGCGACCCAACAATGCCGTGAGCTGCTTAGGGGCGCTAAGTGAGAGCGTAGCAGGAGGCGAATGGTGATGGGCGAGAGGACTTCAAGTAGCGAATCCCGACACTGGGCCGGACTGCTTTCTCATGCGTGCTGGATTAGCTTGATCCGCCGCTGGACTGCGGTAAGCGACTCGCCAGCCTCCTTGACGGCTGATCTTATCTCATTCTTGGAATCCACAATTTTTTTGTGCCCAGTACTTAAGCTCGCTACCGTCCTTAAGGTGAACTCTGATCTCGTCTGTGCCGCAAATGTGTTTGCGCTGCTCCATAGGGCTCTCCGTGTCTTGTTCATGATGTGAGGCGATTAAAGGATTTTAGGTATTCGGCGCGAGTACGCGCCGCTTAGCTATCCAGTCGTGCAGATATGCAGAAAAAGCGGCCCATTTGGGGCACTGGAGTTTTAGCGATTGACTGCTTCTGGCCGATTCTGTTGAAGAAGTCGGCCATGGTTTGCGTATCAGAAAAGTACGCGTCCGAGATTGAAATCTTTACTTTTTGCAGTGGCTTCCGGACTCAGATTTCACGTAGCAGCGTGCAAAAAAGGTGTTTTCACCAGTCAATGATCAGGCAGTTTGGGCAGACCGACTTTTTCAACAAAATCGGTCGTTCACTGCCTTTGGCGACAGGCAACAATCGGCCCAACAGCAGCCAGTCAATGAAGCAGTAGCCTGCGACCGCGATCAATCACAATTCAATGCGGCTGAGACAACTCAAAAGCTTGCTCAAGGAGCACCAAAGCGGACGAGCGCAGCCTCGATAAATCGTCGGAGTTTGGCAGTTCTCTGACGATTGGCCGTGTAGAGCAAATGCATTTGTCGGCTCGGTGCTTCGTAATCAGCTAACAGTCGAACCAACTCACCGCTGCGCAACGCGGGCTCAAGAAAGTCTTCGGGACCAAGGACGATCCCGAACCCGTCCAGCGCTGCCGACAGCAGTGCTTTGCTCTCGTTGACCTGCAATCGACTGACGACTTGTACCCGTTCAACTGCGGAGCCTTTGCAGAATACCCATTCGCGGTCGGCCGGCCGGGACCAATAGGCATACCCCAGACACTCATGGTTCTTCAGATCATCCGGTATTTGCGGCACTCCGCGGTCGGTCAAGTAGCTCGGTGCCGCACAGGCTACCAACCGATAAGGTGCCAACGGCCTGGCGGTCAAACTGGACGCGGTCAACGGGCCAATTCTGAAAATCACTTCATAACCCTCCTCCACCAGATCGACGAAGCGATCGGTCAAATGCAGATCGATTTCGACTTCCGGGTGTTGACGCAAAAACTCCGTCACAAAAGGCATGAGGCTATAGGAACCGAACGTGACGGGAGCGCTGATTTTCAGTTTGCCGCGCGGGGTGTCGTTCATGATCTGCGCCAGGGAGTCGGCTGCCTGAGCCTCGCTCAAAATGTGCTTACAGCGTTCGTAGTAAGCGCTGCCCAACTCAGTCAGGCTCTGGCGTCGGGTGGTCCGGTTCAGCAGCCGCGCACCTAGCCGCTGCTCAAGCGCGGCAACATGCTTGGCCACCATCTGCGCCGACAGGCCCAATCGCTCGGCAGCACTGGCATAGGAGCCGGATTCCGCCGCCATCACAAACGCTCCCATGCTCGTCAGACGGTCCATCATTCAACACTCCTGGTAACGAGACTAAGTAGCCGATGATTATTTATCTGCTGTTGGTTGGCAATCATCATGGTTTCTTCTTACTTAACCAGCGGAGCAAGGACATGCGTATCGGCATTATTGGGGCAGGCTTCATCGGACGTGCAGTGGCGCAATTGGTCATCGCCGCGGGACACGAGGCGATGCTCAGCAATTCACGTGGGCCACAGACCATGAGCAGCGTGCGCAGTGGCATTCCTGGCAGTCAGGTCGGCACTATCGAGGACGCAGCACAATTTGGCGAAGTTGTACTCGTGGCAATTCCTCTTGAGCATTACCGAAGCGTGCCAGCCAAGTGGCTAGAGGGCAAAACCGTGCTGGATGCCAATAATTACTACCCGGAGCGCGACGGTCACATTGCCGCTCTCGACCGATTCGAAACCACCACCAGCCGCTTGCTCGCCGAGCACCTGCCCCACTCCAGCGTGGTCAAGGTGTTCAATGCAATCCTCGCCCAGGACCTGGTGCAGGACGCGCGCCCGAAAGCAGCGCCCGACCGACGCGCACTGCCGATCGCGGCGGATGATCCGGCGGCGAAAGCGCTGGTGATCAAGTTACTGGACGAGATTGGATTCGACGCGGTAGATGCGGGCAGTCTTGATGAAAGCTGGCGATTCGAACGGGCTAAACCCGCCTACTGCATACCGCTGGATAAAGAGGGGTTGAAGGTTGCCTTGGCTGCGGCCCATCGGCAGGTCGAATTGCCCGAGGGATCGTGGCGTCGCTGAATAGCCCACAACCTGCTGGATCGAGAGAAGACTCGAAGCTGACTGCGGACAGTGTCAGCTTTAGGTCGACTCCGACCTATGGCGGCCGGCAACAGTCGACCCAATAGGGTTGTCCACAACGCCCCGTCAATTGGGCCGCAAGCGGCCGCCCTTAACGATGTGGGTGTACAGTCAAAGACACCAGTTTGAGCACAATGGGGCGAACGACGAGTATGCACAGGAATGCCACTGGCATGGCCAATTTATAGGCGTGCAGCGCATTACTTAGGTAATCATTCTCAATACCGGAATTTGCCGCGGTGATCACGAATGACATCAAGAGCGCCATGATGGTGGCCATATACAGTGCGAAAACATAAGGCGTAGCGCGAACCGAGAGCTTGCGTTGGTTGAAATATAGAGCTTTAGAGGATGTTTTTGGATTCATATCAGACCTTTTTGATCTTCGATTGGTAGGTGATGAACACCATAGCAAGATCAAAAATTAGCAACTAGACGGCTAGCAGTGGTTGCTTTATAAACAAAATCTTATGAATGACTCTTCTCGCTGGAACAAAGATGAACCTGTTAGGGGCGATTGCTAGCTTTATCAAAGTGGTTGAAGCGGGCTCCATCGTGGGCGCGGCCAAAACCCTGGGCGTCAGTGCGGCAGCCATTAGCCAGACCCTAAATCGCTTGGAAACCCACCTGGGTACGCGCCTTCTCCAGCGCACCACGCGTAGCATGGCGTTAACCGAAAGCGGCATGGTGTACTACGAAAAAGTGAAACGTATAGCGCGTGATCTCGAATCGGCGCAAAGCGCGATCACCAGCGCGCAGACTCAACTCCAAGGGCGACTGTGCATCGCTTCTACCTCCGCTTTCGGGCGGCATGTGTTGGCGCCACTAATCGCCGGCTTCGCTGCACGTTACCCACGCCTGATACTTGAACTCTCAACCACAGATCGCAAAATTAATCATATTCAAGAAGGCATTGATCTGAGCCTGCGGATAAAACCACAACTAGAAGAGGGGATCGTCGCTCGCAAGATCGTTTCAGTCCCTTTTATCATCTGCGCGTCACCCATCTATTTGGAACGAGCCGGCTGGCCACGCGATCCTGAAGAACTCCAGCACCACGCCTGTCTACCGTTTCGCTACCCGCTAGACGGACGCTTTCTACGTTGGGGTTTTATCCGGGATGGGCAACGTTACGACGCTACTCTCAATGCGACCGCAATCAGCGACGATGTTGACGCTCTAGCCCAAATGGCCGTCCGTGGCGCGGGAATAACCCGTTTGGCGGAGTTCGTGGCGGCGCCCTTTATCGAAAGTGGCCAACTCGTTCCTCTGTTTGAACATCGCCACGCTTCAACTTATGCCTACGCTGAACCGCTCGATATTTATGTATGCGTCCAGGAACGCGCCGCCATCACACCCAAGGTCAAAGCTTTTATGAATTATTTGACTGAACATCTGGAAATGCGCTGGCCGATGGAAAATACCTTTACGGCGTCCTGATACGGTGCTTTGCCGCCTTTATAAATTCAATGGCCAAACTTTGCATCGGATAACAGTTACGAACTGCTGCTTGCCGGTGACTGCGGCCGATTGCAGCCTGATTCAACGGGCAGCTTCGGGTCGTATGCCGCCCTTCGCAATAAACCGCAATAGCCCAAAAGCAGTCAATTTCGCTCCATTTCGGCTACCCTCACAAAGCGCCACGCAGCAATCACCTTGTGCCAGGCGCCTCGACATTCTTCCGTAAATGCACCGGAGATCTTCCATGCTCAAGCGTACCCTGGCACTGGCCGTCGGCTTGTCCTTGTCTTTTTGCACCCTGCTGGCGCAAGCCGCCGAGACCCTGAAAGTCAGCGCGATTCCCGATGAAGCCCCGACCGAGCTGCTGCGCAAGTTCAAGCCGCTTGGCGCCTATCTGGAACAACAATTGGGCATGAAGGTCGAGTTCGTACCTGTAAGCGACTATCCGGCGGTGGTCGAGGCACTGGCTACCGATCGCATCGATCTGGCCTGGCTGGGCGGTTTCACGTTCGTGCAGGCACGCTTGAAAACCGGCAATGCCATCCCGCTGGTGCAGCGCGAACAGGACGCCCAATTCACCAGCAAATTCATCACCGCCGACCCTGCCGTCAAGTCCCTAGCCGATCTCAAGGGCAAGACCTTTGCCTTCGGCTCAGTGTCCTCCACTTCCGGCAGTCTGATGCCGCGCTATTTCATGCTCAAGGAGGGCATCAAGCCGGAAACGTACTTTAGCCGCGTGGGGTACTCCGGTGCCCATGACGCCACCGTTGCCTGGGTCCAGGCTGGCAAGGTCGACGCCGGGGTGCTCAACGCCAGCGTGTGGGAAAAACTGGTCGCCGCCGGCAAGGTCGATACCACCAAGGTCAAAGTGTTTTCGACCACCCCTGCGTACTTCGACTACAACTGGACGGTGCGCGGAACCCTCGACCCGGCGCTGGCGGCCAAGATAAAGGCTGCGTTCCTGGCGCTCGATCCGGCGAACCCGAGGGACAAGGAGATTCTGGACCTGCAGGCCGCCAGCCGCTTCATCGAAACCAAGCCTGAGAACTACAAGGGCATCGAGGAAGCCGCACGCGCCGCCGAACTGCTCAAATGACATTGCATCTGACCCAGGTCAGCCTTACCCACGCCAACGGTGTCCAGGCGCTGCGTGGCGTGGATCTGCACATCGGTGCACGCGAACAGGTCGCGATCATCGGCCCGTCCGGCGCGGGTAAGTCGAGCCTGCTCAACCTGTTAGCCACCGCCCTGCGACCGGGCAACGGCGAGCTGCAGGTGCTCGGCGAGCGCGTCTGGCAGCTTTCTGCCCGTCAGCGTCAGCGGCTGCGCGCGCGTATCGGTCTGATTCATCAGGCGCCTCCCCTGCCCCCGCGCCAGCGCGTGGTCACCGCGGTGCTGGCCGGCAAGCTGGGTCAGTGGGGTCTGGGCAAGAGCCTGCTGAACCTGCTGCATCCGCTGGATGTTCCGGGCGCACGCGCGGCATTGGCCAGGCTGGACCTGAGTGACAAGTTGTTCGCGCATTGCCAGCAACTGTCCGGCGGACAGCTACAGCGCGTGGGCATTGCCCGCGTGTTGTATCAAGCGCCCGAGGTGTTGCTGGCCGATGAGCCGGTATCGGCCATGGACCCGGTGTTGGCCCAGCACACGCTTTCGGTGCTGTGCCGCCATGCCCGGGAGCAGAACGTCACCCTGGTCGCCAGCCTGCACGCGGTGGAGCTGGCCCTGGCGCACTTTTCGCGCATCATCGGCTTGCGTGATGGACAGATCCTGTTCGACCTTGCGGCCAGCGCCGTCGACCGCGAGCTGCTCGACAAGCTCTACGCCAATGAGCAGTTGCAGTCCTCGCCGATTCCTCCGGCTCCCTTGAGTGTGCAGATCCCCCGATGCTGACGTCTGACACCCGCGATCCGGCCGCACTGCCCCGTCTGCTGCTCACCCTGCTGGCCCTTGCCTTGCTGTGGCCCGGCATCCGCTTCAGCGAGTTGGACCTCCGTGTGCTGGTGGCGAGTGACAGTCAGAGCGAGATGGGCCGGTTCGTGTCCGCCTTCTGGCCACCGGCCCATGGCGACGAGTTCATCCAGCTGTTGTTGCAAGCCACCCTGCAGACCCTGGCCATCGCCACGGCCGGCATGGCCCTGGCGTTGCTGTTGGCTGTTCCCGCCGGCCTGCTCGCCAGTCGTGCCCTGTCGCTGTCTGCTGCCTCCCGCGCTGGCCACCCGAGCTATTGGGGCCAACTGCTGCGTTGGCCCATACGCGGCTTGCTGATCTTCCTGCGCAGCGTGCCAGAAATTGTCTGGGCCCTGCTGTTCGTGCGCGCCGTCGGCCTCGGCCCGACAGCCGGGGTACTGGCCATTGCCATCACCTACAGCGGCATGTTGGGCAAGGTCTATGCGGAAATTTTCGAGTCGGTCGACCAGCGCCCGGTACACGCGCTACTGCAGTCCGGCAGTGGTCGGCTCGCCGCCTTTTGCTACGGAATCCTGCCCAATGTCGCTGCGGAACTGCTGTCGTACACGGTGTACCGCTGGGAATGCGCAATCCGCGCCTCAGTGGTGATGGGCTTCGTCGGTGCCGGCGGCCTGGGCCAGCAAATGGATTTGTCGTTGCGCATGTTCGCCGGCGGTGAAGTGGCCAGTCTGTTATTGACGTTCCTCGTCCTGGTGCTGCTCGCCGATCAACTCAGCCGTCTGCTGCGCTGGAGGCTGACATGAATCGCCTGTTCAACCTGGCACTGCTCCTGTGCATCGGCGCAGCGGTCATCGCCTCGTTCAACTACCTGGGCATCGACCTCGGCGAGCTCGGCGGCGCCGGCAACCTGAAGCAGATGGGCGCGTATGCGCAGCGTTTTCTCAGCCCGGACCTGAGCCCGGGCCATCTGCAAGCCATCGGCCACGGCGCCCTGGAAACCCTGGCCATGTCGGCCCTTGGCACCCTGCTCGCGGCGGTGTTCGGCCTGTTACTGGCATTGCCCGCAGCCGGGCGCTACGGCTGGCCTTTGCAGAGCGCGTCACGCCTGGTGCTCAACGCCTTGCGCGCGGTGCCGGAACTGGTATGGGCCGCGCTGATGGTCCTGGCCGCCGGGCTCGGCCCCAACGCCGGCACCCTGGCCTTGGCCCTGCACACCACCGGCGTGCTCGGCCGGTTGTTCGCCGAAGCACTGGAAAACACCCCACCAGAACCGGCCGACGCCATCCGTTTGCAGGGCGCCAATACCGTATGGGCGTTCTGTTACGGCACGCTGCCCAACCTGTTGCCACAGCTACTGGCCTACATCCTGTACCGCTGGGAAAACAACATCCGCATGGCCAGCGTGCTCGGCTTCGTCGGCGCCGGTGGTTTGGGGCAAATGCTCTATGTCAGCCTCAGCCTGTTCCAGGAAGCTCAAGCCAGCACGGTTATTCTGGCGATGCTGTTATTGGTCTTGGCCGTCGATACATTGAGTAGCTGGAGCCGTCAGCGTTGGGTCAAGGCTTGAGCCAGGAAAGTCGGCGCCCTTAACCCACACTTTGTTACCGCATACCCCAGCCCGGTGTAAAAACCTGCTTAGGTAACAGCCCCGCGGGCTGCCTCCCCCCAGCGTTCACCTGCCTGCCAAGCCCATCCCAGAGCGCCGTAAGCGCTTTCTCAAACGCCCGATCGGCGAATTGGCCGGGTGATTGCATATGCTTGTCTGTACAAGTACTTGCGTGTGCATAGGACATTTCGCAACGCAGTACACGCGCTCTTGCGGCACAAGCGCTTTCGATGGTCCCTGGGAATAAAATAATGAAAAAAGCATTTCTCACTCTTTCTGCATTGGCTTTGTGTGTGGCTGCCGGTTCTGCGCTGGCCAAGGAGTACAAGGAGTTGCGCTTTGGCGTCGACCCCTCTTATGCGCCATTCGAATCCAAGGCCGCCGACGGCGGCCTGGTGGGCTTCGACATCGACCTGGGCAACGCGATCTGCGCGGAGCTGAAGGTCAAGTGCAAGTGGGTTGAAAGCGACTTCGACGGCATGATTCCCGGCCTCAAGGCCAACAAGTTCGATGGCGTGATCTCTTCCATGACCGTCACGCCGGCGCGTGAGAAAGTCATCGATTTCTCGAACGAGCTGTTCTCTGGCCCGACCGCGCTGGTATTCAAGAAAGGCGCGGCCATCGGCACCGATCCGGCCTCCCTCAAGGGCAAGAAAATCGGCTACGAGCAAGGCTCCATCCAGGAAGCCTACGCCAAGGCCGTGCTGGACAAGGCCGGGGTAGAGACCCAGGCCTACGCCAACCAGGACCAGGTGTACGCTGACTTGATCTCCGGACGCCTCGATGCCTCGATCCAGGACATGCTGCAAGCCGAACTGGGCTTCCTGAAGTCGCCACCAGGCGCCGACTTCCAAGTCAGCGAGCCGGTCGAAAATCCCCTCCTTCCAGCCAAGACCGCCGTGGGTCTCACCAAAGGCAACGTCGAGCTCCAGGCCTTGCTGAACAAAGCTATCAAGGCACTGCACGACAATGGCACCTATGTGGCCGTCCAGCAGAAGCACTTTGGCGATCTGAATCTCTACAGCGACAAATAATGACCCTGCGCCCATTTCCGGATGGGCTCTTCTTTGATTGACGTAGGGCTGCTCAATGTTAGAAAACCTATTGCAGATTCTTGGGCTGTCAGACTTTAGCCTCAAGGGTTTCGGCCCGCTGTTGCTGCAAGGCTCCTGGATGACGGTCAAATTATCCTTTCTGTGCTTGCTGGTGAGCGTTGGCCTGGGCCTGATCGGCGCCAGCGCCAAGCTTTCGAAATCGGCACTGCTGCGTGTCCCTGCGCAGGCCTACACCACGCTGATTCGCGGGGTGCCGGACCTGGTGCTGATGCTGCTGATCTTCTACAGCCTGCAAACCTGGCTGTCCTCGTTTACCGACTTCATGGAATGGGAATACGTCGAGATCAACCCGTTCAGCGCCGGGGTCATTACCCTGGGCTTCATCTACGGGGCTTATTTCACCGAAACCTTCCGTGGCGCCATCCTTGCCGTACCGCGAGGGCAGATGGAAGCGGCTACCGCCTACGGCCTGACCCGCGCTCAGCGCTTCCGCCTGGTGGTGTTCCCGCAAATGATGCGTTTTGCCCTGCCGGGCATCGGTAATAACTGGATGGTGATCCTCAAGGCCACCGCGCTGGTGTCGATCATCGGCCTGGCCGATCTGGTCAAGGTGGCCCAGGACGCGGGCAAGAGCACCTATCAGCTGTTCTTCTTCCTGATTCTGGCCGCCTTGATCTATCTGGTGATCACCACCGTTTCGAACTACGTCTTGCGCCGGATGGAAATCTTCTACGCCGCAGGCACCCGGGAGGCCGTGCGATGATCGAGCTACTGCAGGAATACTGGAAACCTTTCCTGTTCCAGGACGGCAATCACATCACCGGGCTGGCCATGACCCTTTGGCTGCTCAGTGCTTCGATCTTCTTCGGCTTCGTGATGTCGATCCCGCTGTCGATTGCCCGGGTCTCGAGCAATGTCTGGGTGCGCTGGCCGGTGCAGTTCTACACCTACCTGTTTCGCGGTACGCCGCTCTATATTCAGCTGCTGATCTGTTACACCGGCATTTACAGCCTGGCCGCGGTGCGGGCTCAGCCAGTACTGGATGCGTTCTTTCGCGACGCGATGAACTGCACCATCCTCGCCTTCGCCCTGAACACCTGCGCCTACACCACGGAGATCTTCGCCGGGGCGATTCGCAGCATGAACCATGGTGAAGTCGAAGCGGCCAAAGCCTACGGGCTGACCGGCTGGAAGCTGTACACCTACGTGATCATGCCGTCCGCCCTGCGTCGCTCGCTGCCTTACTACAGCAACGAAGTGATTCTGATGCTGCACTCGACCACCGTGGCCTTCACCGCGACCATCCCGGACATCCTGAAAGTCGCGCGGGACGCCAACTCGGCGACCTTCCTGACCTTCCAATCGTTCGGCCTCGCCGCGTTGATCTACCTGGCAGTCACGTTCTCCCTGGTCGGCCTGTTCCGCCTGGCTGAACGCCGTTGGTTGTCTTTCCTCGGCCCGGCTCACTAATTCAGGATGCTTGTTCATGTACAAATTGACCGTTGAAAACCTGCACAAAAGTTACGGCAACCATGAAGTCCTCAAGGGCGTTTCGCTGAACGCCAGGACCGGCGATGTGATCAGCCTGATCGGCGCCAGTGGTTCGGGCAAGAGCACCTTTCTACGTTGCATCAACTTCCTGGAAACGCCCAACGACGGCGCCATGAGCCTGGACAACCAGCCAATTCGAATGGTCCATGACCGCCACGGCATGCGCGTGGCCGACGCCAATGAGCTGCAACGCATCCGCACTCGCCTGGCGATGGTGTTCCAGCATTTCAACCTGTGGAGCCACATGACGGTGCTGGAAAACATCACCATGGCTCCACGCCGGGTGCTGGGTATCAGCAAGAAGGACGCAGAGGATCGCGCCCGGCGCTACCTGGACAAGGTCGGTTTGCCGGCACGGGTTGCTGATCAATACCCGGCGTTTCTCTCAGGTGGTCAGCAGCAACGGGTCGCCATTGCCCGTGCCCTGAGCATGGAACCGGAGATCATGCTGTTCGACGAGCCGACGTCAGCCCTGGACCCGGAACTGGTGGGCGAAGTGCTCAAGGTGATCCAGGGGCTGGCCGAAGAAGGCCGCACCATGATCATGGTGACCCACGAAATGAGCTTTGCGCGCAAAGTGTCGAACCAGGTGCTGTTCCTGCACCAGGGGCGGGTCGAAGAGCAAGGTGCGCCCGAGGACGTATTGGGCAACCCCAAGAGCGAGCGCCTGCAGCAATTCCTCAGCGGCAACCTGAAGTAACCGGAGCGCCTTCGAGCGACCGCAGGGTTGCTCGAAGGCGCTGGCTCAACCTGATAATCCATCCCTCCCGCCCTCTACCGAGCAGCTGAACTCATTCTTCCTGCAGCCCTGCCATACTGTTCAGCATGACCCGTGCAACTTTCCGCTTCTACGAGGAGCTCAACGATTTCCTGCCGGCCGAACGGCGGCGGCAGTCCTTCACTTGCGAGTGCGCGCAAGGGGCGACGGTCAAGCACATGATCGAGGCGCTCGGGATACCGCACACCGAGGTCGAGATGGTGCTGCTCAACGGCGAGTCGGTGGGCTTCGAGCGGGTGATCTTCGACGGTGACCGGCTGGCGGTGTATCCCAAGTTCGAAGCGCTGGACATCAGCCCGTTGCTCAAGGTTCGTACGCAACCTTTACGGGTGCTGCGCTTCGTGGCTGATGCGCACCTTGGCGGGCTGGCCAGCCTGCTGCGCATGAGCGGCTTCGACACCCTCTACGACAATGGCTTCGACGATGCCGAGATCGCCGAAATCGCCGCGCAGCAAGGACGCATCGTGCTAACCCGCGACCGCGAACTGCTCAAGCGGCGGATCATCAGCCACGGCTGTTACGTGCATGCCCTGAAACCGTCGCTGCAGCTGCGCGAATTGTACGAGCGCCTCGACCTGGCGCGTAGCGCGCGCCCCTTCAGCCTGTGCCTCCATTGCAACCTGCCGCTACACGAGATCAGCCCGGAACTGGCCCGGCCGCAAGTGCCGCCACGCGTTGGCGTCCTCTATTCGCACTTCCTGCGCTGTGACGCCTGCCAACGGATTTACTGGGAGGGTTCGCACTGGCGCGGCATGTGTGCACTGTTGGCACCTCTGCTGGACCGATAGTCGAGCGCATCGGACCAGTGCGTTGCCAGGAATCACTGGCTTTTGCATCAGGTAGATGACGGCCAGAAGCTGTCCCTCCTCTAACAAAATCCCCTACCCCGCACTCAATTCCCACAGCACATCCAGCACATGTTGCGTAGGCCGTTCGATGTCTCGACTACGGTGGGCAATACCCAGTTGCCGCCACAATAAGGGCTTTAATGGCCGCATGACGATCCTGGTATCGGGCAATGGCGTGGAGGCTTCATGCGGCAACAACGTCGCACCATAGCCAGCCGCCACCAGGCTTTTGATCGCATCGTTGTAGTTCAGTTGAATACGCGGCGCAGGCTGCGGCCCACCACTGGCGAACCACTCCGCAGTCAAACGCGAAAGACGAGTGGTGTTGTCATTCAGAATCAATGGCTGAGTGGACAGCCAGTCGGGGGTCACAACCTCCGGGGATTCCCAGCGAGCTGGCAAGAAGGCCATGACCGGGTCCCGTCGCCATGGCTCGATCCGCAAGCCCTTCACCGGGGACTGCGGCAGCGCGACCAAACCGATTTCCAACGAGCCCTCGGCAAGCTTCTTCAGAGTTTCCTGCGACGTGAGCACCGCGACCTGCACATCGATAGCGGGATGGCGCTGGCTCAACGTCTCCAAAGCGTGCGGCATCAACTGTGCGATGGCCCCCGTGGAGGCGCCTAGCCGCACACGCCCGGCCAATCCCTGTACCTGACGTTCCACGTCCTCAAGCGCCTGCTCCGCATCCGCCAACAGACGCCGCGCACGTTCCACCAGTGTGTTCCCAATCGCCGAAGGCTGAACGCGCCCACGCGTGCGCGACAACAGCTTGCCGCCCACGCGCGCTTCCAGGTCGGCGATATGCAAACTGACCGTGGGTGGCGCCAAGTGCAGCACGCGGGCCGCCTCGGCAAATGAACCCAGGTCGGCAATCGCCACCAAAGTGCGCAGACGGTCCAGGCTGATTTCGCGCATGAGTGACTCCTCGTTCAGAAAAACTGAATTTCATCGTTTATAAATTCAACTTTTCCTATCTTAGCGCCTCACTGAAGATTGGAACTCCTGATTTCCAACGTCCGAGAGCATTCCATGGCAAGTCCCCTTGTATTCATCGATGGCGACCAAGGCACCACCGGGTTGCAAATCCATCAACGCCTACGCGACCGCAGCGATCTGCGGCTTATCACTCTCAGCCCCGAATATCGCAAGGATCCGCAACGTCGCGCCGAAGCCATCAATAACTGCGACATCGCGATTCTCTGCTTGCCCGACCAAGCCGCGCGCGACGCTGTAGCGACCATCGAAAACCCCGCCGTGCGGGTGATCGATGCGAGTTCGGCGCACCGCACCCATCCAGACTGGACCTATGGTTTCGCGGAGATGAATTCGCAGCAGAGCCAACGCATCGCCGCCGCGCGACGGGTCAGCAATCCCGGTTGCTATCCAACGGGGGCAATAGGGTTGCTGCGCCCTTTACTGGAGGCCGAATTACTGCCCAGGGATTACCCGATGAACATTCATGCCGTGTCGGGTTATTCCGGGAAAGGACGTGTCGGGGTGGAAGAGCATGAGGGAGAAGGCGCAGCACAGGCGTCGGCGTTTCAGGTCTATGGGCTGGGGTTGGCACACAAACATATTCCGGAGATTCAGCAGCAAAGCGGTCTGACGGAGCGGCCGATGTTTGTGCCGGCCTATGGCGCTTTTCGGCAGGGGATCGTGCTGACCATCCCCTTGCAAACCCGGTTGTTGGCGCCAGGTTTGAGTGCGGTGCAGTTGCATGCGTGTCTGATGCAGCACTACGCCGATGCGAGCCATGTACAGGTGATGTCGATGCTGGAGGCTAAAGGGCTGACGTCCCTTGATCCTCAGGCACTTAACGGGACTGATGATCTGCGACTGTCTGTGTTTGAGAATGACGAAACGGGCCAGGTTTTGTTGGCTGCGGTGTTTGACAATCTTGGGAAGGGAGCAGCTGGGGCAGCAGTGCAGAATCTGGATTTGATGCTTGCTGGAACATGACTCCGATGACCCGCGCGAATTAGCGTGATGCCCTCGTCCCGAACCGGGATTTAGAGGTCAGGCAAGGTTCGCACCCGAAGCCGTGAACCCATTTAACGGTAATATCCAGACTAAAACGCCGACTTCAACTTGTAGAGAAAACATCTTGTTTGGGCATAAAAAATCGAGCAAACAGCTCGGATTGTGACTTGATATTTAATTTGGCATAAATATTGCGCCGATGAACCTTTATCGTTTCCACCGAGAGGGAAAGCTTTCCGGCTATCTCTTTATTAGAGAAGCCACTGAGCAACAATCTGAGCACATCACTTTCGCGCGCTGTTATTTGCGTGCCCAGCTGGGTAATCGTTTCTGGCCATAGAGGTGGCTCAGCGAGATTTTTCTCTACATCAATTTCAAAACACATGCGCTGATGCATTAATGCAGTCACCCACGGCTTGATAATATCAAGCATTGTTATTTGTTCTTGATTAAAACGGACTTTGCTACCAACGGAAATACATAACGTTCTATCGGCGTCGAGCTGAACATTGTACTGAGCCTCATCCACAGAGATATATTGTGCAAAATATTGATGATAATACTCAGTTTCAAGAAAGTATTCCGGCGCAATATCCAGCAAATGAAAGAAACCGCTCTGGGGATTTTCTCGATTAGCTATATAAAATGGATCCAGCAGGTAAAGCCCCTTCACATAGCGATGAATGAACGCGTCTACCTCTTCAACATCTGCGACTTCAGGAAGACTAACGACTTGCACTTGTTGATTGCTAAAGATCAATACAACCCAATTATCGATTTGCACGTATTCGTTTAATATACGAACAAGCGAACTCCAGAATTCTGGACGGTTCAACTGCATGATCAGCTTCCCAATCGATCGGTGCCAAGCCAGGCTATGAAGGTCGAACGGCATTTTCTACCCCTTTTGGGTTAGGGATTCGTAGGTCAGAGGTAAGTATTCGTAGGTATTTACTATTCGGTAACGCCCGGTATATTCGCTAGCAGGACTTACGATGGCCATGAGGGCACATCGTCTTGATAAGGATGTTGCATGAGAAAATCACGTTTGCGAACCATTTTTTCGGCCTCGCTTCTCTGTGCTGGGATGAGCACATCAGTGGGAGCTGTAGAGCCTGGGGTGCATCTGTACAACTGGTTCGGGCTTCTCGCACCGGAGACCCCAAAGGAGTTTGAGCAGGCAACTGGCACCAGAGTGCATATGGATGCTTTCGACAGCGCCGAAATCATGCAGAGCAAAGTAATGGCTGGGCGCACGGGGTATGACGTGGTTGTGGCCACCTCCAATGTGTTGCCAAGCCTGATCCAGGCGGGAGTACTTCAGCCGCTGGATCGTAATCAACTGAGTAATTTGTCCCATATCGATCCTGATATCTTGTCCCAGGTCGCGGTCAATGATCCTGGTAATCGCTACGCTGTGCCCTATCTATGGGGTACTACCGGCATTGGCTATGACGTTGACAAAGTCAAAGCGGCATTGGGTGATAATGCTCCGGTGAATAGCTGGGATTTGATCTTCAAAGAAGAAAACATCAGCAAGCTCCAGTCGTGTGGCGTGGCAATGCTTGACTCTCCAAGTGAGATCATTTCGATTGCTTTGCATTACCTTGGGCTCCCCAGCAACAGCAGGAACCCGGATGATTACCAGAAAGCTCAAGCCCTACTGTTAAAAATCCGTCCCTACGTCCTCTATTTCGACTCCTCCCGAATTGACGCTGACCTGGCTGACGGCAATATTTGTGCAGTCGTGGGATGGGCTAATGGTGCCCTTGCTGCGCAGGCCATCAACGAGAAGACCAACACTGGACGCAAGATTACCTACAGCCTTCCTCGCGAAGGAGCGCTGGTCTGGTCGGAAAATCTGGTTCTTCTAAAAGACGCGCCCCACCCAAAGGAAGGTATGGCGTTTATTAATTACATGTTGCGACCAGAAGTTATTGCCAAGACCTCAAACCACACTCTCTACCCTAACGCTAACAAAGATGCCGCTGAGTTTGTCGAACAGAAGTTGCGAGACAACCCCTGGATTTATCCAGACAAAAAGACCATTGCCACACTTATCCCACTTGAGCCACTGCCATTGAAGCTGGAGCGAATCCGCACGCGGATCTGGACCAAAGTGAAGAGTGGTGTGTGATCTGACTTGATTTGTCGCCTGTTGCTCTATGCATGTCTTTATTATATACGCGGACGTGCTTGAGCAGCAGGTTGAGGCTATTTATGTCCGGAAAGTAAGACGCAAACGCCAATATACAAGAGCGCCAAATTAGTGGATTAGTGGATTAGTGCCTGTTATAGGCTCTTGCCCTGAGCTGGACTTGCCCGGCTTCCTGACATTGACATCTGCGACAGCCCCGATTCAACACTTTATGCAAGAAGAGAACAGTGGATGTTCAGCCCAGCCAATCAGACACCTTTCAGTTTGACCATCGACGGTTTTGCGCACGACTTTCAAGTACTCGCATTCACCGGAGATGAGGCGATCAGCAGGCCTTACCTCTTCAATGTGGAGCTTGTTAGCGAGCGGTCTGACCTGGATCTCGAAAGCCTCTTCGACGTAGAGGCTTTTCTGACCTTCGACGCGAAGGGCAACGGCGTCCATGGACGGATCTATCACATCGCCCAAAGCGGTAATCATCAGCGTTTGACGCACTACAATCTGGCCCTCGTACCGCACCTGTCCTACTTGCGCCACCGCATCAACCAGAGGATCTATCAACAGTTCTCGGTGCCGAAAATCGTCGCCTTGATACTGGAAGAACACGGGATTGTGGGTGAGGCTTATCGGTTTCATCTGGGGTCGACCTACCCCGAGCGTGACTACTGTACCCAGTACGATGAAACGGATTTGCACTTTATTCAGCGCTTGTGCGAAGAAGAAGGTATCCACTTCCACTTCCAACACAGCGCTCAAGGCCACGTACTGGTCTTTGGCGATGACCAGGCGGCTTTTCCCAGGATTGGGCAACCCACTGCTTATGGACAAGAGAGCGATAGAGTGGCCAACGAGCCACTGATCAAGCGCTTCAACCTACGTCTGGGGAGAAACGAGCAACAGCCAGGCATGGAAAACGATGACAAGCTGAAGCCTTTCACAAGCCATGAGCACGGCAAGCAGATAAGTCTGCGTGCTATGGAGCGCCGCCATGCGGCTTATCGTCAAGCCGAAGGGCAAGGTGACCAGACCCGGTTAGTCAGTGGCCATGTTCTGGAGATCTCTGGCCACCCGCGCCAGGAATGGAACGACCGATGGTTACTGACTCAGATCATCCACGAAGGCAAGCAACCACAGGTATTGAGCGAGAACATCGCCAGTGGCAACACAAACAACGAGGATGACTTTCATCAGGGTTACCGCAACCGCTTTATCGTTCTTCCGTGGGACGTGTCCTATCGTCCGCCTTTGGCTCACAAGAAACCTCAGGTACCAAGTAACCACACCGCTGTGATCATCGCTCTGGAGGACGAGGAGATCCAGGGTGATAGGCGCCTCGGAAGGGTCAAGGTCAAGTTCCCCTGGGACCGCGAAGGTAGATTTGACGACAAGAGTTGTTGTTGGCTGAGGGGGACCTCCAATTGGAGTTGTGGAATGACGCCCCCCCGAACGGGTATGGAAGTCATGGTTACATTTCTCGAAAGCGACCCCGATCAACCGCTGATCAGCGGTTGCCTGTGCTGCCGCTAACCGCAAACCCTATAAGAGCAGCAACCGTCAGGTTGAAATTTGCCCCTGCAATTACTTAGTCAAGGGCTCAAGCCAGCAGGTCGGCGATCCACCGGGCCTGCCGGGCGACATCCTGCACCTTCTCCTCGGGCACGGCCTGCCGCGCCTTGGCGAAGCTGCTCAGGGTCCGCTGCTTCTCGCGCAACAGGCGCTGCCACTTGATCAGGAATGCCGAGCTGCGTGCCTGCATCTGCAGCGGACCGAAATACAGCTCCTCGGCGGTGTACATCACCGGCCCGGTGCGCTCGGCGACGATGATTTCGTAGTCGAAGCGGTTTTCCCGCAGCACTTCCTCGCAGAGGATGCAGTAACCATTTTCCATCAGCCATTGGCGCAGTGGCTGCTCGCCGCCGTTGGGTTGAAGGATCAGGCGCTCCTGGCCGCTCAGACGTGCCTTGCCGCAGTCGAGGATGTCGCGGATCGTCTCGCCGCCCATGCCGCAGATGCTGATTGCCGTGATCCCGTCTCCCGGCTCGATTGCCGTCAGGCCATCGGCCAGGCGCACGGTGATCCACTGGTCCAGGTCGTTCTCGCGCACGGTGCGTTCGGCCGAGCGAAATGGCGTCAATGCCACCTCTCCGGCCACCGCCGCCACGATGGCGCCACGGCGCATCAATGCCACAGGCAGGTAGCCGTGATCCGAGCCGATATCGGCCAGGCGCGCACCTGCTGGCACATGTGCCGCCACGCGTTCCAGGCGCATGGACAATGTCTGTTGGTTCAACTGCTGCCCCTTTTCACCACGAACGTCCGGCACCTTTGACCGGATCGGCCCGCGATTCTGGCGAGCAACGCTGTGCATTTCAAATTTATGCGACCAGGGTCATGGCTCGCCCCGCACCTACCGCTTGAGTATCGGCCCAAAGCGAACCCTGGTAATGGACCGCTTTGGGCCGACCTGAGCCCTACTGCCGAGCTGTCCAAACGGCCAGTTCATAGCCATCCGGATCAATGAAGTGGAACCTGCTTCCACCAGGGAACGGGAATGTTTCGCGGGTGATAACAGCGCCCAAGGCTTTGAGCCGTTGCTGCGCCTCATCGAGATCATCCGAGTACAAAATGATCAAAGGGCCACCAGGTCGAACCGGCTCTCCCGTAGTGAAGCCACCGGTAAGGCGGCCATCACTGAATTCCGTATAGGTCGGGCCGTAGTCGACGAATGTCCAGCCGAACGCACTGCCGTAGAAAGCTTTGCTGCGGGCAATGTCGTCAACATTAAATTCAATATTGTCGATCTGCCGGTCTTTACCACGCACACTCATGGATGCCTCCTTGGCTGATTTCAAAGGAACAATGATATTGCAGCTGTCGGCAAGGAGCAGCCCCCTTCGGCGAAATGCAGACTTTAACGCTGGCACGCGGTTATGATCCGGGATAATCAGGTTCCCTTGGATCCACGCTTATGCCCACCTCGAAAATCCGCCCCTCACCCGCGCCGCTGCTCAAACCAGGAGAGACGGTGGTCTTGTTCGACGGTGTCTGCAAGCTGTGCAATGGCTGGGCGAGGTTCTTGATTCGCCATGACCGCCAGCTGCGCGTGCGGTTGGCGGCGGTTCAGTCACCCGAGGGGCAAGTCCTGCTCGCGTGGGCAGGTTTGCCCGTGGATCAGTTCGACACCATGGCGGTGATCCGCGACCGACACTTCTGGGAGCGTTCGGATGCATTTTTCGAAGTCATCGCCCAGTTGCCCGTACTCTGGCGCCCAGTGAACCTGTTGCGCATCTTCCCTCGCATGCTTCGAGATTGGGCATACGACCGCATTGCGCTTAATCGTTATCGGCTCTTCGGGAAATACGACACGTGCCTGCTGCCGGATCCTGATCATGAACAGCGCTTTTTGAAAGCGCCCCTATGAACGCCCTCACACGTATTAACTGGATCGCCCGTGGGGGGCTGGCGTTCATGTTTGGCTACCACGGTCTGATTCCCAAGTTGCTGTGGCTAAGCCCTGGCGAGCGAACAATGATCCAGTCTCACGGGATCACTCAGGTTGAGCTGTTCGCCAATATTGCCGGGGTCGCAGAAATTGCGCTGGCCTTATGGATACTGATCGCACCGCGCAGTGCCTGGCCTCTTGCCGTCGCCGCGACGGCGCTGTTTGGCCTGCTGCTGGATGTAGCAATTTTCAATCCATCAATGCTCAAGGAGGCCTTCAATCCAGTCTCGTTGAATGTGGCGGGACTTACCCTGTGCGCAGTGGCCTGGAACACCAAGACTTGAGCCAGCCGATCCTGCTATCCCAATAGCCCAACCAGTTGCACCGGCGTCATCTTCGTCACCATCATCAGCACAATCACAAACATCCCGACAAAACCGACTACCCCCATCCACCACCATTTTTTGTACACGGATCGGTATTCATCATCGAGTCCGTTGCCAGCCTCAACTGCGCACGACGCCATCAGGTACAGCCGCTTCTGCAACACCAGCACCGGCAGCCAAAGCGAACCCACGCAGAAGAAGATAATCAACGAAGTCAGTACCCACTCCGTGGTTATGGGTAGTCCGGAGAGCCTCATCAGCAGGTAGCCCGTGATGATCTGAACAAAGCCTGCCGGCGTGGTAATCCAGGTGTCGAAGCGCACGACCATCCGGGCCACATGCGCGATCACTTGAGGGTTGGCCGTGCGGCTGGCGGCGATCAGATAGAGGTAGGAACCCATGCCGAATCCGAACAGGAAAATCGCGGCAATGATGTGGAGGTACTTCAGACATAGATAGAGCATGTCAGCGCAGCTCGCCAGAGAACTGCACAGACAGGCTCAAATTTTCCGGATCGTTGATCGCTGCCATGTATTCATCGACGGTAATTTCGCCCACGCAAGCCCTGGCACCGGGTTGCGGCACATAGCCCTGGGCCATTTTCGCGGCCAAGGCTACGGATGCGCAGCTTGGGATTTGCGGCCCCTTGTCATTCATGGCCGTCAGTTGCACGGTCATGGCCAGCGGTTTCCCGTCAACTCCCCTGCCCTGAACGTCGATGTACATCGCGCTTTTACCATCGCCGAAACGTTCAAACCGGGTCCCCAGCCGATGCAGTCTGGCGGCCCAAAGGGCATGGTCGCGAACCAGCCCGATCTTCAACGCCTGAGCCAGCAGATAGTTGGCGACACCACCAAGCTTCAAGCCCGCGCCGGCCTTGAAGCTCAGGGTTTGCGCGCCATAGCGGCTGGCGAAAATATCCATGTCCGGCACATCGACATTGGCCAGCACGCGAGTGCCCAGATGCGGCATCTTGCGCAGCGTCAGATCCTGCCAACCCGACACTTCATGCACCTTGCCATTCTTGAGTTGCCTGATCGGTTTACCCGCGTAGGCGAGTACGCCTTCGACGGTCGACAATCCCGGCATCTTCGCCGAAGAGGAAATGCCATGCTCGATCGAGTCGATACGACTGAAGCGATAGCGCTGCTGATCGATGATGGCTGACGATAGCGTCGGCACCGAACTGCAGCCACTGAGGATCGCCACTCCTGCCTGTTTCGCCAAGGCATCGAGTACGCCAACGCCGTTGACGAAGGTTCGGCAGTCAGACAGGTCGCAGTAGTTCACGCCAGCCTCGATGCAGCTCTCGGCGACCGCATAGGATTGCCCCTGAAACGGGCCGCCAGTATGGATGACCAACTGGATGTCCATCGAGCGCAAAACGGATTTGAACTCAGTGCCCATGGCATTGCCGCGCCAACTTTCGGCGACAGCGCCCGATTGGCTTTTCAACTCATCGACTTTGCGCTGCAACTTGTGTGGATCGCGGCCCGAGATCACCAGTTCCACATCTGGCATCACCGCCAAATGCCTGCAAACGATGCTACCAAAGTTTCCGTAGCCACCGACCACCATCACCCTGAACACCATTCAACTCTTCCCTAACTGACAGGCTGCTTTCAGCCAATAATGACTGCTTTATGCCTGTATTGTCAGGCGGCTTCGCTACCCTTCATTGAGTCCCTCCCCGCACCGACCGTCGAACTTCAGCCTGTATGGCATAAGCCGGCGCCTCCACAGCATTGAAATCTTGTGTATAGCGCTGGGCAAATCCTTCTACCCCCCATTCCCGAAACTGCTGCACGTGCTTCAGTTCGTGAGCCCAGAGCGCGATGTCCTGTTCTGCGGTTCGAGTGTCCCGGAAGAGGATGATATCGATCAGCGTCACGGCACCGACGTCGGGGTTTTGCAGCATGGAAGTGGCGGCGCTGAATTGGCCGTTGTCGCTCACTTTGTAGTGCGCGGCATCGAGGACGCTGGGGTCGTACCAGCGCAGCAGTTGCTCCCGGATGTGCGGTGGAATGGGTTGGATCTCGGCGCTGGCTGCTTCAGCGCGGGCTTGGGTCAGCCACAGCGCCAGGGCAGGTGCCGCGACCTGGTAGACGCCATCAGTCACCTGCCCCAGATCTGGCAGGCAGATGCAGCCGTTCAGGCACACTTGTTTCTCGCCAGGTGGGCAGGCGTTAGTCTGGGCTTGTACTACAAGAGTCAGGCCAAGAACAGACAGCGCCACCAGGCATGTAATGATGGGCGGCATTTGGCCCTCCAGAGACGGAAGCAGCGCGAACAGCGGATCACAATTGATCGATGACCCGCATAACTTTAGCGCACCCTTGTCGGGTCTCTTCTCGATGATTGCCTGGGGGTAATTGCTGCCCTCACAACGACAGCAACAGTCGATCAGAAGTGATCGGACTGGGTATACGGTGTCTCATGGTGGAAGAGATCGCATTGGCCAACCCAAAACATACCTTGAGCAAACGCGGCTAGGCGCGTTTACACCGCTATAGTCGATTCTATTGCCGACCGTACTTCCAGGAGCCTTTTCCCAGTGTCTGACATGCCGAGCAACTTCGCCTACACAAAACGCTTCAACGCCGTACTCGCCTACATCGATGCCAATCTTGAAGGTGACTTGTCGGTGAAGACGTTGAGTCATGTGGCGAACTTTTCGGTGTTTCACTTCCATCGACAATTCAGCGCGTTCGCAGGTGTGCCGGTCTCACGTTATGTGCAACTGATGCGGCTACGACGCGCGGCACATCGCCTGGCCTCCCTCGCTGATCACTCGGTACTGGACGCGGCGCTCGGTGCCGGCTTTGAAAGCCCCGAGGCATTTTGCAGGGCGTTCAGGCGGGCGTTCGGTATGACCCCGAGTGCGTTCAGGAAGGAACCGAACTGGCAGGTCTGGAATGCGGTATTCGCAATCCCTCATTTTTCCAGGACTATCATCATGCAAGTACGAATCGTGGAATTCCCAGAAGTCAGGGTCGCAGCGCTTGAGCACTGCGGACCACCCGGGCTCGTCAATGAGAGCGTGCGCAAGTTCATCGAGTGGCGCATGCAGAGCGGACAGTCGCCGGTGGCATCGAGTCGCAGCTTTGGCATTCCCTATGGCAACCCCGACACGACACCTGCACAAGCATTCCGCTTCGCCATCTGCGGCGAGATTCACGAGGCTGTGGCGCCGAATGAGTTCGGCGTACGCGAGATCGTCATTCCTGGCGGTCGCTGCGTCGTGGTGCGACATACGGGGTCACCGGATCACATCGGCGAAACGATCTATCCGATTTACCGCGATTGGCTTCCTGCCAGTGGCGAGGAACTCCGTGACCACCCGTTGTTCTTCAATTACCTGAGCGTCTATCCCGAGACGCCGCAGGATCAATGGCAAACTGACGTGTATGTTCCGCTTCAATAGCGGAGCAAGCAGCTTTCGACCCTGACGGACATTGACGAGTGTCCGCTCAGGGTTGGCATCCACATCAACGACGACAGCTTCTTTGCCCGTAACCCAGTGCCTGTTAACGCTTCGCGACAAAGTCAACGAGGGGAAAGCGCAAACCCGCGAAATCCTCGACTGCAGAAAGCCATCCTGACCGGTCGCTTTCCAGTCCCATTGGCAAGTTTTCAAACCCTGTACTACTGTCATCTCGTGCTGGATGCTCGGGATCGCGGACGTTCGATCTCCCCCAAGGTCATGGAATGAAGACCCCATCGTGAACACGCACGTGTTCCAACCGCTGTGCATACGACGTGTACGACGAGCCCAATGTGGCTCCGGTTCACAGGGAGGTGCTTATGGTGGCTTCAGGTCTAAAGTCTCGGCAGCAAATGCTGAGCATTCGCCATTGTATTGATACGAAACACTCTGCTTCCCTCCCCTGGCATCCCGGCTCCCGATTTCAGCCCGCTAAGTACCAGTAACTGAACATGCGCAGCATGCATTGCCTGAGCATGTGCCTGGCGCTGTTGCCTGCCGGCACGGTTATGGCTGACTCTCTTCCCGGATTATCGGCGTCTTGTACGGAGCAAGCCGTAGATAACCTGCTGGGGCTTCCGCCCATACCAGATGCCTCGTCACCTGAGCATCTGGTGGAAAAAATCCAGCTTGGCAAAACGCTGTTCTTTGACAAGCGTCTGAGTGCTGACGGCTCGATCAGCTGTGCCTCTTGCCATAATCCCGAACGAGGCTTCATCGACGGTTTGCCGCGCGCCCAGGGCATCCATCGCCAGCTTGGAACACGCAACACCCCTACCCTAGTCAATGCGGCTTTTGCCGGAACTCAGTTCTGGGACGGGCGCCGTGACAGCATCGAGTCGCAGGCTACGGATCCCCTCTTTAACCCGATCGAACACGCCGTGAATGATGAGGTGCAGTTACTCCATACCATTCGGCAGGACATTCAGTATGTTGCGGCTTTCGAGAAGGTGTATGCGGCCTCCCCTGAGACGTTAATGGCCACGCAAGTTGCACAAGCCATCGCGGCCTACGAACGCACCCTGGTGGCTGGTAACTCTGCATTTGATCGTTATCGCTATGGACACGACAAAACAGCTCATCCAAGCCAGTCGCCCTCTGGTTCTGACGCCCCTGGAAAAAACCGATTTGGTGGCGTTTCTCTAACCAGTTGACGGCATGGAGCGGTGCCTCCTTGCTGTATGACGCCAACGGCAATATGACCAGTGACGGCAGCAACACTTACACCTGGAATTCGCGCCAGCGCCTGAGCACGCTCACGGGCGCCGTATCCGGGAGTTTCAGTTATGACGCGGCCAACAGGCGCAGCCAGAAGACAATTTCCGGCCAGACCACCAGTTATGTCTTCGACGGTGCCAACCTGGTGCAAGAACTGACCGGTACTGTCACCCCCACGGTACAGGCCAATCTCCTCACGGGCGGCTTGAATGAAGTATTCAGCCGCACCGAGGCCAGTGGCAGCACCTACAGCTACCTGGCTGATGCGCTGGGTTCAACCCAAGCGCTTACCGACAGCACTGGCGCGTTCACCACGCAATACACCTACGAGCCTTATGGCCAAACCAGCAGCAGCGGCTCCGCCAGTACCAACAGCCAGCAGTACGCCGGGCGGGAAAATGATGGCACGGGCCTCTATTATTATCGGGCACGGTATTACTCTCCGGGGTTTGGGCGTTTTATCTCGAGAGATCCGATTGGCCTTGCAGGAGGGATAAATACGTATGGTTATGTTGGCGGGAATCCGGTTTCTTACATTGACCCTTTAGGGCTATGGCGTCTTCCAGACTTCCTCGCAGTAAATATAAATGTCGCAATTCCAAATCCAATAACGGACACGTATTTTGGCTGGTCGGAAACTGCTAGTTTAGATCGATATGGGAACTGGTACGGGAGTGTATTAGGTGCAGAACTTGGAAAGTCTGCTAACATTATAACTGGAAGCATTACTGCACCCCCCCCCCCCCCCCCCCCCCCCCCCCCCCCACTTCTG
The DNA here is from genome assembly GCF_056400265.1 of Pseudomonas sp. 01L34. Classification (NCBI taxonomy): domain Bacteria; kingdom Pseudomonadati; phylum Pseudomonadota; class Gammaproteobacteria; order Pseudomonadales; family Pseudomonadaceae; genus Pseudomonas; species Pseudomonas sp. 01L34. The sequence continues at coordinate 44,454 of NZ_JBFTSX010000012.1, read as the reverse complement.
AGACGTGGTCACCAGGTAATGGGTTTGCAACAGAGGTTGGATTGATTTCGCCTCAACTAGGTGCTAGTTACAATTATTCCTCCCAAGAGGCTGGGAAGGCTGGATCAGGATGGTGAGAATGAAAAGCGTCGGATTGTTATTACTGATTATTATACTGTTCTCAGCAGGAGTAATGTGCTTGTTTTTTCTCGAGCAAACCCGAGAAATTGCAATAAAAGTGGCTGACTGGGCATACGCATCAAAAAACCACCCACTCAAGACCCTGGTTAGATCAAACAACTACTTGAACATGCTTAGGATGGTGGGCGCGATAGCCCTCTTTACATCTTTTTTCTTAATATGGGCATGGATAAAAAACTTATAAAAAATATACACACATATGGAGATCACTCTTGGCATCTGCATGGAAATACCCCACCCCGGCGAGCTTCCAGATCAGAAAGCATGTCCGGCCCGGCCATTGGCTTGCCCGCAATTGGTGCGGTGCTAGCGGGCGAAAGTGAGCCATCAAAGTCAGGGTGTAAAAATGACCGACGGAAGCGAACATTTATTTATCGGAAGGCTGGCAATCCTGCCATTTGCCTTTGTTCAGTGGGGCGTTTTGCTTTGGTACCTGAGTTCATTGCGGCGATTACGTGACAATTTTCTGAAAAGATTAATAGGAGGAGCCGTATCTATTGCGACCATTTTCGCAGTGACATTTGGACAAATGGAAGCTTACACAATAATCACTTCTATGCCGCACCCAATGACTGACAACTTTTTCTTTATTACATTCTCCATCGAGCACGCCGCGTCCATCTTCTTTATCTTCTACGCTGCAATTAAAAGACGAAACCACCGAAGGAGAGGGATATACCGATAGCGGCTCACAAGATCAATCTGTAATCAGAGGCAATCTGGCGATACAACATTTGGGAGGTGAGAGAATGAATGCACTTAAACGCGTCGCGGGAGTACTGGCCTTAGGCTTTTGGTTTTCTTCATTTTTTGCCTGGAAATACTTTGATGCTCACGGACTGAGAACACCGAATCTTCAAAGTGAAAAAAACTACCCGCTGGATACGCACGGTTCGGTTGTATACCTAACGTCCCATGAGCATTACTTTTTGTACGGTTTGATCATCGCTGGCATAGTGTTTTTCCTGCCCAGCGCTGTTTTTTATTTTGTCGGGAGCAAGCGACCATAGTTTGTTGCCAGTGGACACAATGAAGAAGCACCATGGCGCTAACCAGCAAAATTTCACTCTACGACAGTCGATGGCCCACGCTCTTCCTTAGCGCCACGGTTTATGGGGGTCAGTCTCGACATCCGCTCGCAGTGACCACGTAGAGCCTGGACCAATCGGCTAGTCAGCGTGGCAATGCCGAGCGCCCTCCCTCAGCCCTCCTCGGCAAATGCCTCCTTGATAAACGCCTCCAGCTCTTTCTCTTCAAGCAACTCAATAGAAAAATGCCCGAAGCGTTTCGGTAACCAGAGTATGCGTGTCCCACTTGGCGTCTGGAGGTTATCGCGAGACAGCGGTTTGCCGTTCTCATCTTCCGGCTGGACGCCTGCGTCGATCAATTCGTCATAGGCTACCTCGATGTCCGGTGTGGAATAACAGTGCCGGTAGATGGTGCCTTCGCCGTTGGCGTCCATCAGAGCTTTGAGATTTCCGGTAAACGGTTGCACCAGCATAAGGCGCTCCGTACCAAACATGACGATCGCATAGCGCACATGCAAACCGTCGCGCTGCCAATCAAGTGTCTTTGAAATTCTGGCGCTGAAGACACGGGCGTAATACCTGCACGCTTCCTCAAGGTCTTTGACGAGAACATCCACGTGGCTGAACTTTAATTTCAATGGCCCCACCTTCTTCAGATATGCGATTTGATACCGAGATCTCTCCCTATGTATCACAGTGTGTCTGATTAGCCTCTCGATACATGGCTTTTCACTTGGCCTGCGATTCGACACAGGCCAGATACGTCGCCGCGTTCAAATGCAAACAAGGTTTCGAGGGGCTCAGTCAGATCCCCTGGCCAACGACTTGCAACGGAGACATCACATGAAGATGGCACTGCAGAACAAAACCGGCAAAAACCGCCACCGCCTGGTCGGCTCGTCGATCCTCGCGTTTACCCTCTTCAGCGCTCTCGGTGCGGCCCACGCACAAACGACCACCGCGGCGCAGCCAACCTCGGTCAATGCTGGCGCCACTCATGCAACACCCTCCCCGTTCGGCCCGCTCAAGCATGTCAACGCCGGCCTGCTGGACGTGGCATACGCCGAAACAGGCCCGGCTAATGGGCCAGTGGTGATTCTTCTGCACGGCTGGCCGTACGACATTCACAGCTATGACGAGGTCGCCCCGTTGCTTGCCGCGAAGGGCTATCGAGTGCTGATGCCGTATGCGCGTGGCTATGGCGATACGCATTTTCTGTCCGATAAAACCGTTCGCAATGGCCAACCGGCTGCGCTGGCCAGTGACGTCATCGACTTCATGGATGCGCTGAAGATCAAACAAGCCGTGCTCGGTGGTTACGATTGGGGCGCACGCTCGGCCGACATCGTCTCGGCGCTGTGGCCAGAACGGGTCAAGGCGCTGGTCTCGGTCAGCGGGTATCTGATCGGCAATCAGGCGGCCGGCAAGAACCCGCTGCCACCCAAGGCTGAATTGCAGTGGTGGTATCAGTTTTACTTCGCCACCGATCGCGGTCGCGCCGGGTACGAGAAAAACACCCACGACTTCGCCAAGTTGATATGGCAACTGGCTTCGCCGAAATGGGCGTTCGACGACGCCACTTTCGACCGCAGCGCCAAGGCGCTGGACAACCCCGACCATGTCGACATCACCGTGTTCAACTACCGCTGGCGCCTGGGCCTGGTCCAGGGCGAGAGCCGATACGAAGCGCTGGAGCAGAAACTGGCCACGGCGCCTTCCATCAGCGTGCCGACCATCACCCTTGAAGGCGATGCCAACGGCGCGCCGCACCCGGCCCCCGAGGATTACGCCAAGCGCTTCACCGGCAAATACGAGTTCCGGCTGATCAGCGGCGGCATCGGCCACAACCTGCCGCAGGAAGATCCGCAGGCGTTTGCCAAGGCTGTGATAGATGCGGATCACCTTTGAGGTGATCTGACATCCATGCACTTGCCCCGCTGAACACCCTCACAACAACGGCTCGTTTATTTAACGAGCCGTTTTAACCAAGGCAGGCGCAACCGTCTAATCTAAATAGAACACGACCACAAACACGCCTCCAGCCTCTTGATACAGGGGAAAATGGGATGATCGGCAAAACAGCACGCCAATGTTCGTCATGGATCCTCCCTTCCCTGCTCGCCATCAACCTGGCATTGACTGCCGGATGTGCGGGCAAAGCAGCCACCGCTCGCTATACGGCCTCAAGCACAGGTTCAAGTTGCTATGCAAAAGCGCTACCCACCGCCGGCGAAGGTGGCCTGGCCTGGGGCTCCACCCTGGACCTGGCTCGCCAAAAGTCCATGGATAATTGCATACGCTATGCCGGCCAATCCGGTGGCACGCCGACTACCTGTCATGTGGTGATGGCGGAGTGCAAAAACTGATGGAGCGGTAGCGAAGCGGGTCCTGTGGGAACGCCAATCAGTTAAGCCGTAATACGATCTGTAGCAGCTGCCGAGCTCGCGAGGCTGCGTTCGGCTGCGTAGCAGTCGTGAGTCCAGCTGGCGTGGTCTGCCTGATGCACCGTAAGTTCTGATTTTACGACTGCTACGCAGCCGAACGCAGCCTCGTGAACTCGGCAGCTGCTACAACAAAGAATGCGTCGCGGCTGAAATTGCTTAAATGATCCTCATTGGGCTTAGGAGCGACGATTAGTACCGATACGTTGCCTGCACTGAAATTCCATTCGCACTGTTTTCGTAATGGGCACTGTATTCCGGTTGAAGACCGGAGTCGTTCGAGTGTTTTACGGAGGCTTTTGAATCCCAGAGATAACCATAGGCAAAGTCGATCGTCAGATCGGCGTTCGGCGAATATGCGCCGCCCAGGGTCACGGCCTGGCGATTGCCGACCGGAACGCGCACGCTGCGATCGGCATTTCCAACCGGCGCCGGGTCATAGGCATAGCCTGCGCGTACCAGCCATTGCGGGTTCAATTGATAGGAGGCGCCAACCGCGGTGGACCATGTGTCGTGCCAGTTCATTTGTTCGGCCACATTCCCCAGGCCGGCAGCCTGGCCCATGGCGGAAACACCGCTGTTGATTGCCTCGACCTTCTGGATCCGGCTCCAGCGTGTCCAGGTGGTCCCCAGGTATCCGGTCCAGCGACTATTGAAATGATGGGTGATGGACGTGTCCACTTTTTCGGGCATCGTCAGATCTATCCGGGTGTCATAGTTTCCATCCAGCGGGATAACGCTCGGGGAGCCGGAAACCTCGGTATGCCCTTTGAGGTGATAGCTCACCTTCGAGTGATAAGTCACCCCCCAACGGGTGGCCTCGCTAAAGTCAACCAGGAGGCCGACGTTGTAGCCAATGGTCGTGTCATCGCCCTTGATGGTGACCAGAGTGTCCTGGCCGTTGTTCAGGGCGCCGGTTGCCATGTAATTCTGAAGCTTTGCATCGAAACGGTTCAGGGTCGGTCCGCCACCAATGGACACGTAATCATTGATCCGATAGGCCAGTGTGGGCTGCAGGGTTATCTCCTTGGTCGTGCTGTAGGAACCATGATAACGACCCTGAAAAGTGCTCTCGTAGTCATTGATCAGGCCACTCGGCGCATACAGGCCCAAGCCAGCCGAAAAACGATCATCAAGCGGTGTCGACAGATAGGCGAAGGGCACGACCCCCAAAGGAACCGAATCACCCTTGTTCGTTCCTGTAGCACTGCTCTGCGCATCACTGATGTCATTGCTCACCGAGACGATTGCGGCCCCACCGGAAATCTCACTGCGCTGCAACTTGGTCAGGCCTGCAGGGTTTCCATAAATGGTGCTGGCGTCCAGCGCCGATGACGACCGTCCCGCATAAGCAGTTCCGGCGCTGCTTGCACTTTGTTCGTTGAGACCAATGCCATTGGCGCCGGCAATGGTCGAGGCGCTGAGCAGTGCCATGGCACTGGTGAACTTAATCCAGACAGCACACTTTCGCTGAACAGAAAGACACGGGATCACACGGCTATTCAGTTTCATTTTCCACCTCTGTTTATTGTTTTTGTTGATTGCACGCAGGCAAGGCTTCGCCTTCCTGTGAACTTTTCAGCACCGGTTGGAGTTGAATCGAAGTTGTGTAAAAGACCCTGGCGGAACAGCGCCAGGGCATGGCTGCTGGACTGACAGATGCGAATCAGAGACTCAAGCAAGCCACTCGATCTGGAAGCTATAGTGTCCCAGGAGCGGCGCCAGGATTTCCTGGCCGGCTCCGGCCCGGATGCAGGCGACAGGCCCACGACGAGTGTCCTGCACGACCTCGACAGCAATATCCGAAAGCCCCAGGCGCCCCGCTTCCTGCTGGACGACTCTGGCAATCTCCCGCTGCTGCAAAGCAGGTTTGAATATCTTGCCCACGGCCGTCAGTGGCAATGCTTCGAGGATTTCAATGCGCTTGGGAACGGCGGCCCGCTCACTGATGTGGAGATGGGCGAACGCCTCCAGCTCTTTGGCATTGCTAACTTGCCCGGGGCGCAACTGAACGTAGGCCACCGGCACCTCCCCCGAGTAGACGTCGGGGCTGCCGATTGCAGCGGCCAGGGCGACGGCGGAATGCGCCTGCAGAACCTCTTCGATTTGCTTCGGATCGATGTTGTGGCCGCCGCGGATGATCAACTCCTTCTTGCGCCCGGTCAGCCAGAAGTAACCCTGCGCATCCTGGCGACCCAAATCACCCGTGTTCAGCCAGCGCTGACCGTCGATATCGATCCAGAGGCCCTGGTTATGACGCTCCTCCAGATAGCCATCGAAGAGGTTCGGACCACTGATCGTGATGAGCCCGATTTCATCCACGTTGGCGTCGCGCAGGTATTCACCCGCGTCATTGAGCACGACCGCGCGCATATTCTGGTAGGCGATCCGTATCCCGATGGAGCCGATGCGGCGCTCGCCATGGGGCGGATTGATTGAGGAAACGCAGGCGCCCTCGGTAAGACCGTAACCCTCAAGGATCTTTAACCCGGTCCGGCGCTCGAACTCTCGCAGAAGCTCAGCCGGCATGGGCGCCGCGCCACACATTGCGTAGCGAAGACTGGACAGGTCGCGACCCTGCCATTCATTTTGCAGAAGTGCGGCATAGACCGTTGGCACGCCGGAAAAGAAGTTGATACCGAAGTGCTCGACCATCTCCCAGAATCGCGGGATCACCCCCTCGCCACGATACCCTTGAGGCGTCCCGAGGATCACATGGTCGCCTTGAGTCCAAGGCATCAGGCCAGTCACCATTTGTCCATTGACATGAAACAGCGGCAGGCCACAAAAGATAACCTGGCCACTCGTGCGTGGCTGCATGTGAGCGGCCATGGCCCATGCATTGAATACTTCCGAGCCATGGGTTCGCGCGGCGATCTTGGGGAGCCCGGTGGTGCCGCCCGTACAGATATAGGAAGAGCACTCATCCTGGCGGATTTGTCGACCGCTGATCAGGTGTGTGTGCGGCTGAGTATTCATCAGCGATAGCCAATCGTGGATCGCGATACCGTTGTGTAAGTCTCGCTCCTTCAGTGCCATGGCTTGCAGGATCCCGCACACCGGTTCGGCGACATAGGGCTCCATGCTGACCCAAACGACAGACCTGAGCGCAGGTAACTGATCCAGCTGCGAAGCCAGTTTGGGCCACAGATCGCTACCCGGGGTCGGTGCGAGCGTTACCACCACGGAGGCCTTCGCGGCATTCAGCAAGCCAGCCATCTGCTTGGCTTCGAGCAGAGGATTGATCGCCATGACGATGCCAGCCGCCTCCCCGCCCCATATGGTGAAATGGGTTTCCGGCAGGTTGGGCAGGATGAAGGCAAGCACCTCGCCCGGTTTGATGCCCAGGTCATGGAAAGCATTCGCCGCGCGGGTGATATCCGCGAAGAGCTGGGAGTAGTTCCACTCGCAGGTGCGCTTGAAATCGGCGGCATTGGCGAAGAAGCTCAGCGCCGGCGCCCGGGGGGTGCACTTGGCGGCCTGCCGCAGCGCTTCATAAGTGCTGGATGCCAGGCCACGCTCCGACAAGGGGACTCGTTCGAGACTTTCGATGTCACTCAGGGTCTGCACCGTCATCAGGCTTCCTCCACGACACGGTTACGTTGCACGCCGAGGTCGATCACACCATCGGCGCTGCGAATGCGCGCCTCGACCACGTCACCTGGCTTGAGATACTGCGTCCGGCTTTCCTGCGCCTTGAGGAACAGCTTCCACTTGGTAGCTTCTGGCATCAGGGCCGCAATGCGCTGTTTGGCAGGCGAAGGAACGGTCAGCGCACAGCCGGCGGGTGTACCGGTGGCGATCAGGTCTCCAACGGCAAGATCTTGCACGGCGGAGAGTTCGGTAAGGGTTTCGGCCGGGCCGTAAACCAGGTTGGCCGTGCTGTCGTTCTGGCGCACCTGATCGTTAACCGTCAGGCGCAACTGCAATGCCTTGAGGTAAGGCATGCTCTTGGCATCCAGAAGGCAGAGGTACGGGCCGACCGGGCCAAATGTGCGGAAGCTCTTGCCCTTGTAGAACTGCATCTGAGGGATCTGAATGTCACGAGCCGAGTAGTCATTGACGATGACGACGCCTGCGATGAACTCATGCAGATTGGCGTCGGTAACAGCCACAGCGCCGGTGATCGCGCGTTTCATCACCAGCCCCAGTTCGATCTCGTAATCAAGGAAGCGCACGGTGCGCGGCTTGATCAGGTCGCTGTCCGCTGCCACCAGGCAACTGGTCGCCTTGGTGAAGATCATGTTGAATTTCTTCGCATCCGGGTCCATGCCCGACTCGATCATGTGCTGACGGTAATTGGCGCCCTGGCAGACGAACTGCTGGTTACGGGTGATCGGCGACAGCAGTTTCACTTCGCCCTCCGCAAGCTCCGTACCTGTTATTTGAGCGAGGTCGCCGAGGCTGTTCTGGCGAATGAAATCACCGGTGGTTTCAAAAACACCGGGGACAACCGTGATACGGCCCTGGCGTAGCACGCCCCAGTGGATACCGTTCTGAAATTCAAAGCGGACTACGTGTACAGCAGACATTGAAGGTACTCCTGGAGCAGCGTTTGTCCCGCCCACGGCGGCGCGAGATCTGTGGTGTTGTTCTGTGGAAAGGCTGGCAGCCCTACCCGAACATCCGCATGAGTGTTACCAGCTTGCGAAGGGTCAGGTCGGGGCTGCGTCGCAGGTTCCGGATCAGCGCACGCAGCTTGCTCAAACTCATCCTGGGTTTTGTAAAGCTCTTGGGCATGCGCTGCCCCCACTGCGCCATTGCCTCGGGGCTTACGGGATGAATACCCGTAGGCTGTGCGGCCGTGAACACATCCCCGTCGCAGTAATGCTCGTGCTTATCGCCCCAAGGGTCTTGCCAGTAATCGAAGATCTGACTGCCCAGAATGTGCCGGCCAATGCCCCATGAGTGCTCCCAACCGCGCTCGCGCAGGACGCGCTGCCCCATTCCCACCGCATCGGCATCGACAACCTCATAAGCGCTATGGCTATAGGTGGCCATGAACCCTTGCGCTATCGCGAGCGTATGGTGAGCGGCGGGAACTTCACCGAGGTCAAGGCGCATGAAAGTGACGATAGGTGTGCCATCGGGGAGCACCTGCACATCGCTGGGAATGAACCCGAAATGCTTGGTGTACCAGGCACAGGTCGCCTGGTAGTCGGCCACTTCGATGACGATGTGACCGAGCCTGAATACTTCAGGGGGAGCGATCGGCGGACGCTGTGTGGCGTTGATCCGCAGTTGCTCATGCGCCAGATTCCAGGGAAGGGGCGTTCGGTGTCCCAGCGTTATGCTCGGAGTCTGCTCGCAAACAGCTTCCACAATGAAACCGGAAGGATCAGTCAGTCTGACGCAATGCCCGCCACCCGGATGTTCCGATTTCTCGACCGCTGACGCGCCCGGAATTCCCATCAGTTTTTGCAGTTCCTCAAGCGACTGGACAGCCAACCCGAACCCGACAAAACGTGCCTGTTTCGCACGATGGACGCGGTAGCAGTAGGCAGTGGGATCAATAGCGCGCAGATAAAGCGTATCGGCGTCCTGCTGACTGACTGTCAGGCCGAAATCGGTCAGAAACCGCGCCGCCTCATTCAAGTCCGGCCGTTGAAAGATCAGGTGAGTCAGCCCCTGGGCCTTCACCGTCGGCTGCGGATGCCGGGCGGGTTGTTGCGTTGCCAACCGATGCAATTGGTTTTTGTTGTTCATTGTTCTTGTTTTCCGGTTTTTTAGGGTAAAGCCGTCCCCGCGCCCCTGAAAATCCAGAGGCGTTTAGTTGAATCGGCTTACGAACTAGTCGAGAGAAGGAAGTGTTGGCAGCTCTGTAGTCGCCAGCTCACGGGCCTCCTCTGGTGCCACACCCAATGCCCGCAGCACCAGCTCGGCCGTGTCAGAGCCCGATTCGCGCCACGTTCTATGCCCTTCCAGCACCAGGAAAATCGAGCCCAGCACACTGCTCGATATCAGCGTCAAGACTGAGAGCAATTGCTCCTGCGCAAACGTGTACCGCCCACTGGCAAGTCCACTCAGAAGATCGGTCGTCGCCTGGCTGCTGAACATTTCGCGCAACGAAGCATTGCTCATGGCGAACTTATGGATGAACGCTCCCCAATGGGAGTCCTCATGAGCGCGACGAATGAAGAGTCGAATGCCATTGGCAAGACGCTGAGCCGGATCGGTGAGAGCGTCGAAGCTCTTGTTGACGCGCTCATGCATCTCCCTGGCGAGATGGCTGGCAACTGCCTCGAACAGGTTTTCCATGCTGTCGATGTTGCTGTAGATCGTTCCGCGCGCTACTCCTGCCTCTTGTGCGAGGTCAAGGATGTTCACCTGGGAGGTACCTCTTTCCGCGAACAGGCGGAAGGCGGCTTGATGAATGCGGCGCTGTGTCGGATTCAGGGATTCCACGTTATCTCTCCAAAATTACCTTATGAGCCAATTGAACACTCGTGTTCATCGGCAGTCAACAAAGTTTTTTGAATCAAGAACGAAACCATCCAGGAAAACCGTTCTATGCCGTATAAAAACGGATTCCTCGAATGTTTTTTCAAGGTCAACGAAAAGATTTGGAGTTCTATTCACCAACAAAAATGAACATGAATGTTCAGCAGAAGGCCTGGCGAATCGAGAATGACATCGGGGGCTAAGGTAGCGGCTTACCGGCGATTTTCTTGGCTCTGGCCGGTGTTACGCCCAGCGCCTTGAGAATCATCTCGGCGACCAGCAGATCGTGCTCTGCCGCCGCACGCCCCTCGACAACCGAGCGCATGGCTCCGGTTGTGCACGATACGACCATGTCCAGGGCGACCCCTTCGTCCTCATAAGCGAAAGTGCCCGCGCGCAGACCGTCACGCAGGTCGCCCAGCACATGGTCAGCCAAGCGCGAACGCATGGCCTGATCGGAATGGATGATGCGCAGCAGTGCGTTAGCCCATTGATGGTCGTAGGCAGCCCGACGGACGAACATGCGCACGCCGATCGAAAGCCGCTGTGCGCCGCAATGCACGTCCGAGCTCAAGGCGGAAATGGCATCTGAGAACTCGGACGCCATGGCGATGCCAACCGCCTCGAGCACTTCGTCGCGCGTTCGAAAATAGTTGTAGATGGTGCCGTTGGATACCGCAGCCTCCGCGGCGACCTCGAGCAGTGCAATCTCCCCCACCTCCTTGCGCGCAACAAGACGCAATGCCGCGTCCACCAGGCCGCGACGGGTGCGTTCACGCTTCTTGTGACCTCGAGTGAGAGGTTCTTGCGCAGTTTCTTCTGAAGGAAAAGTGGGGGATGGCATCTTCACGCTCTTAATCGAGGGGGCTCGTTGATGGTAATGGAAACGCTATCGGCAGTGGAATCGACGCTGGCCATCAGGATCTGGCACTCTCGAACCAGACTGTCTGCCTCTGTGCCGGGAGCGTGGTGCATGATGATACGGTCGGGGCGAATCGCAACGAGCGTGCCTTTGCCGGCCAGCGGCAGGATCTCATGGTTCAGGTCTTCGATGAAGTCGCAACCGCTGTCGGAGCGCTGACCGCAGGGCCCGATCTGCAAGAAGTGACCGCCCATCTTTATCCAGGAAAAGACTTGAGCAGTGCTCAGCAGTGATAACGGGTCAACACCGAACCCGACCAGGGTCAGGTTGTGTCCGAGCGCCTCATCGCTCAGCTGGATCTGCTGTTGTGAGTTGCGAACCCAGGCCTGGGGAAACAGACTGCCACGAACCAGTTTGTCGCCACGACGATGCTGCATGAACAGACCCTGCTTGAAGATGTTCTTCGGTTTGATGTCCAACTGTTCGAAGTACTTTCTGGACGCGGGCGTCAACGCCAGCGTGCGCATCATGCCGTGGATGAAAAAAGCGGCGACCTTGTTTCTCGGCATCACCAAACGGCCCATGAGTTTCGCCAGATTGATCATCGCCTGGGCATGGGGACGACGCTCCACGTCATAGGTATCGAGTATTGAAGGCGCGGCTTGGCCGTGAAGGACCCAGGCCAGTTTCCAGGCTAGGTTGGCGCCATCTCGAAGTCCTGCGACGAGACCTTGCCCGACAAAGGGCGGGGTGATGTGGGCCGCATCCCCTGCAAGGAAGACTCGCCCCTTGCTGAATCGGTTGCAGCAGCGCGCGTGGAATCGATACACCGCCTTGCGCTCGATTTCCAGCTCCTGCGGATTGATCCATGGCGCGATCAGCCGGGCGATACTTTCCGGGCTTTCCAGCTCTTCCCGGGATTCGCCGGGGTGCAGCATGAACTCCCAACGTTCCCTTCCGCCAGGAGCTGGCATGTGCGGTGTCGGGCGCCGTGGATCACAGATAAATTCAACGTGATCGATCGCTGATTGATGCCGGTTCCTGGTATCGACAATCAGCCAATCCTCTGCATAGGTTTGTCCTTCGAATTCCTGGCCAATCAAGGCCCTGACCCTGGAACTTGCACCATCGGCACCTATCAGGTAACGGGCGCGAACGGAATGCACATGGCCATCCTGATCCCGTACGGAGGCCACGACACCCTCCGACTCCTCGACCAGACTCTCAAGCTCGAATCCACCCAGGCTGGTCACCGACTTCAGCCGGGAGACCTGGTTGCGCATCGCATGTTCAAGGTCGGGTTGATAGAACGTCACCAGTTTGGGATGACCGTCGATGCACCCCGCGGTATTGGCCCGACTGAATTGCCCGAGGACCGGGGAATGCATCTTCACTTCAGGGATAACGATCTTCTCGAAAGCATCCTCCGACAATCCGGCGAGTTGCAGGATGCGAAGCGCCTCGTTGTCCAGAGCAATGGCGCGGGGCATCAGCAGGACCTCATGGGACTTGTCCAATACCAGCGTCTTTACACCATAGCGGCCGAGCAACGCCGCGATTGTCACCCCTACCGGACCGTTACCGACGACCAGCACATCGACAGCGGTGGAAGGCAATTCGGAACCTTTCTTGTTGTTGTTCATCTCGAGCCCTTGTTGTGATTGAAGTCGTGAGACACGCAGGTCTCATCGTCAGGCAAGGTGAAGGTATGTAAAATTGAAACATTTTTCAATATTGAAACTCTTGTCATTAATTTTCCGACACCAGTTTCCGACCGACGAGGCTTGGCTTCCGAGCCGATCAGCGTTGTTATTGGAGTGACCACGTGCCATGCCTCACGGCGCATAACTCTGTTTCAGTTTTCAGGAATCCAACGTGGCACGTCCGCAGTCCCATCCAAACCCGGTCCAGCTGTGCTTCGTCGAGTTCGAACTCGACGAAACCAACGCCTGCTTGTCACGTAATGGAGAAGCCGTGGCGTTGGCACCAACGCCCTTCATGCTGCTTTGTGCACTTGCACGCCAGCCGGGATCGCTGGTGACCAAGGATGCTTTGCTGGATGAAGTATGGGGACATCGGTTTGTCAGCGATTCAGTGTTGAAGACGGCCATCAGCGATCTGCGCAAGGTGCTGGGCGACGACCCCAGGCAGCCCCGCTTCATCGAGACGGTGTCGCGGCGCGGCTATCGGTTCATCGCCGGGCCATCCCCTGCCCTTTCGATACCGTCTGCATCCACGACGGTGCCAGTGGTCGGCGCGTATCCATCGACACCATTCATTGGTCGCACCGACAAACTCTCAAGACTGCAACGGGCATGGGAGCGGGCTTGCGGCGGGCAGCGTGCGGTGGTTTGGCTGGCCGGAGAACCGGGAATTGGCAAGACCACGTTGATCGAGCATTTCCTCGCGAGCCTAGGCGGCATCGCCTGTGCCCGCGGCCACTGCGTGGAGCACTACGGCACCGGCGAACCGTACCTGCCGGTGTTGGAGGCTTTGGCCGATCTGTGCCGCAGCGACCCTGCCCTGCCGGCACTGCTGCGCACCGTGGCGCCGACCTGGCTGCTGCAACTGCCGTGGCTGAGCACAGCGCAAGAGCGAGACGCGCTGCGGCGAGAACTTGCGGGCATCGGTCCGGATCGCATGCTGCGAGAAATGGGCGAGCTATTGGACCGCTACACAGAGCAGCGACCGCTGTTGCTGGTGACTGAAGACCTGCACTGGAGCGATCGGGCGACGGTCCAGCTCATCGACTATGTGGCGCGTCGGCGCGGCCGCACACGACTTATGTGGCTGTCGAGCTTCCGCGTCGCCGAGGTGGTAGCGCTCGAACATCCGCTCAATTCGTTGCGCCACGAACTGCGCCAACAACGTCTGTGCGAGGAAGTGGTGCTCGATCCGTTCTCGGAAACCGAAGTCGCTGACTACATCGCGCTACGTTCGACATCGCTGGCGCGCGATGAAGCCTTCGTGCGCGCCCTGCACGAGCGCACCGACGGTGTGCCGCTGTTCGTGTCGTCAGTCATCAGTGAAGTGATGGATCCGGCGGACGACGACACCACCATCGAAGCCCGGCTGGCGGGAATGGCGGTTCCCGAAAACCTCGCGGCCATCATTGATCACTACATCACCAGGCTCGGGCACGAGCAGCGTGCGCTGCTCTCGGCGGCAGCAGTCTGCGGAGTCGAATTTCGGGTCGAGACGGTTTCGCTGGCCCTCGAGCGCGATCTCGCTTGCGTGGCCGACACCTGCGAGGAACTGGTACGCGAGCAGATGTGGCTCACGCGGTCGCGGGGCGCCGAACCTGATGAAATGGCGGAGCTACCCTACTCTTTCCGCCACGCCCTCTTCCGCCAGGTACTGTACGACCGCACGCCGCGCTCGTTGCGCACCCACCTTCATCACCAGGTTGGCGCTGCGCTCGAACACGAACGCATGGCCGGCGTGCCGGTTGCTGCCTCGGAACTGGCGACACACTTCGACCGGGCTCGGCAGCCGATGATCGCGCTGCGTTATTACGCCGAAGCCGCGGAAGCCGCGCTGCTGCACTTCAGCCCGGCGTTGTGCATCGGTCTCACCGAGCGCGCGCTGGTCCTGCTGCGGCAAGCACCGGAAGGGATCGAGCGCGATACGCTCGAAATTACCTTGGCGACGCTGCAGGGCGTATCGGCGTTCCATACGCTCGGTGTCGGCAACGAAGCCAGGAACGCATTCGAACGCGCGTACACGCGGCTAGCGGAGCTACCCGAGCATCCGATGCGCGGGCGCCTGCTGCACGGCTTCGGCTATCTGCTCGGGCTGCGCGGCGACTATGCGCAGGCGCTGGCGGTAGCAGAACGCGCCGAAACCCTCTCGTGCGAGGCGAATGATCCAGCGCTCATGCTGGTGGCATGCATCGTACAGGGCGAGGTGCATCATCTTCAGGGGCGTACACAAGAGACCCGCCAATGGCTAGAGCGCGCGCTTGCAATCGCCGAGCCGCTGGACATCGGGGCAAACGAAATCTTTGCGGCCGATCCTCAGGTCATGCTGCACGGTATGTTGGCCATAGAACTCGTGCGCTCAGGTCTTGTTGTGCAAGGCCGGGACCACATGCAGCGGGCGCGGACCCGCGCTCAGGCGCTTCGCCAGCCCATGACTTGGCTGGTCGCCACCTGGCAAGAGGTGTTGATCGAGGTGCGGATGGGCAACCCCGTGCGTGTGGCAGCACTGGCTGACGACATGCAGACGCTGGTCGACGAGTACTCGCTGGCACTGGGGCGCACGGCTTGCCGCTGGTGGCGAGGCTGGGCCGAGGCGCGCAATGGCGCACCGCGTGACGGCTACCGCAGCATCCGCGAGGCCTACGACGAACACACCGGGCTCGGCATGCGCTCCGGTGCCAGCGAAGTGCTCGGCTACGCCGCCGAGGCGTTGTTGCTGGCCGGTGATTGCGACGCCGCGCAAGTTGAGCTGGAGGAAGCACTACGGGTGGGGGAAGAACTGGGTGAGCGCGTCTACCTGCCGCAACTGTTGCTGCTGGGGGCAGCGATTGCGCGGATGCAAGGCCGGCTCGATGCCGGCAACACCGCAGCGCGGCGGGCAATTGAGGAGTCGCGCGCCCAGGCGGCACCGTGGCTGGAGCTGCTCGCGCTGGTCGAGTTGTGCGAGCACCACGACGCGGCTACCGAGGACCGCCAGGCCCTGGCGGCGCTGGTTGAGCAATTGCCCGAAACCGATGGAACCGAGCTGGTGAAACGTGCGCGCTCGCTGCTTCAGGCTGCAAAGCCCGTGAATTAAAGACGCGAAACCTGTGGGAGCGAGCCTCTGTGGCGAGGGGGCTTGCCCCCGTTGGGGCGCGGAGCGCACCCGAATCCAGTCACCGCGATTTTGAGTTAGAAAGCGGCGACCGGTTTTACGACTGCTTCGCAGTCGAACGGGGGCAAGCCCCCTCGCCACCGAGGCAGGCTCCCACAAGGGCTGCAGTATTCCCGACCGAAGTACGACCTTTCGCTTACGACTTGACCAGGGGGACGGCCTACGCTGTCGTCGAACTTTCTGATCCCCTGGTCTGCAATGAGCCTGAACCCTGAATCCAAGTACCCGAACCGCCGCTCGTATGTCGTGAAGCTGCGTAGCGACGCCATGCCCGGGGCGCTCGTGGGCCGCCTCGAAAACCTGGTTACCGGGCGTCAACGCGAGTTTTCGTCCGCCGAAGCATTGCTGGAGTCGATTGACTCCGACCTCGCGTCAGCGACCGGCGAGCACGCGGCAGATGCCGACAGCGAGTGACACCTCCAACCTGAATCAACGCTCGATATGGCGACCGAACGGCGACGCTTCGCTGACGACTTCGCACACACCGGGCCCTACGCTGATGCCACCTCGAATCTACACGAGTCCAATCCGATGCCGCGACTTCCAACCTCCCATCCGCTGACCCGCTACGCCGGGCTGACGCCCCTGCAATATGCCGAACGCCTGCTCGGCGTCGTCGTGGGTGCGGCGCTCGCCGCGTCTATCGCCCTGGTCTTAACCGGTTGCTCTACGGAGACCGCCAAACCGTCGGTGCCCCTGGCGGCCAAGTTCGCTGCAAGCACAGCCTCCGAGATGGAACCCGAAGCCGCGTGGTGGGAAACGTTCAACGACCCGGTGTTGACCGATCTGGTGCGCCGCGCAATGCACGAGAACCGTGATATCAAGATTGCGGCCGAGCGCGTGCGCACCGCTCGCGCCGGCGAGACGATCAGTCGCTCCTGGCTCTTTCCGAGCGTCGGAATGTCCGCCTTCGGCTCCGACAGTAGCAGCGGCTACAGCACGGCCAAGAAGCAGGGAGTCCCGGACACCAAGACCGTCGGCGCAGGCCTGGACGTCTCTTGGGAACTCGACCTCAGCGGACGCCTGCGCGCTGGCGCGGCAGCAGCCGAGGCCGAGGCACTGGCCGCGGAGGACGGCGTGCGTGGCGTGCGTCTGTTGGTGATGAGCGACGTTGCCAGTAACTACTTCACACTGGTCGGTGCGCTGCGCCAGGCCGAAACGCTACGCGCGATCTCGACCGCGCAGGACGAGACACTGCGCCTGGTCAATGCCCGCCACCGTGTCGGGCTGGCCACCGCCTTCGACGTCGAGCGCGCACAGACCGATGCCGCTTCGGCGCGCGCGCAGATCCCTGCGCTGGAAACCCAGGCGGCTGTGGCGCGGCACCGCATCGCGGTATTGGTCGGTGACCAGGCCTTTAATGCCGCGAGCATCCAGCCCTCCCCTGGCAACGTGATGGCGCCCGAGGCCCGACAAGGGCAGCCCGCCACCCTGCTACAGCGCCGGCCTGATGTATTGGCGTTGATGGCGCAACTCGATGCCGCCAATGCGCGCCGTAAACAAGCCGCAGCCGAGTGGTTTCCGCGGCTGTTCCTCGGGGCATCCTATGGTCGCCAGGGCCTTGAGATGAACGGTCTGGACCTGGGCGCCGCCCGCTTCACCAACGTGGCCGCCCTGCTCACGATGCCGATCTTCAACGCCGGGCGCACGCGCGCGATCAACGAGGTCGCCGAGAGCGGCCAACGTGAGGCGCTACTGCGCGCCGAGGACGGCATTGTGCGCGCGCTCGAGGACGTGGAGAACGCCCTCGTCACCCAGACCCAGGAGCGTCAGCGTGCCCAATCGTTGCAGTCGGCCACCGAGTCCGCGGAGGCTGCACTGAGCCACGCGCAGTCGCTCTACGATAGAGGGCAGATCGACCTGCTGCCGCTGCTGGACTCACAGCGAGCGCGTCTGGCGGCACGCCTGAACGCCAATGAAAGCAACACCCGCCTGCTGCTCGACAGCGTGCAGCTCTACAAGGCATTGGGCGGAGGCTGGCAGGTGTTCGAACACCCCGCCACTCCCACCGCAACCATCGAAGCCGACCGGCCACCACTTTCCTAAGAATCTGTCGTTTTCCAAAGAGGAACCGCCTTGAAAACCTCCCTTACTGCGGCCGGCGCCCTGGCCGTAGCCGTCATGCTTTGCGCCTGTAGCCCGGAACAACCCACCGTGCAGGCACCACGACCGGTTCGCACCGCGGCAATCAGCTACGACAATGCCCGCGACATCAGTCGTTACGTCGGCACCGTCCAGTCGCGGCACGAAGTCGATCAGGCCTTCCGCGTGGGCGGCAAGGTCGCCCAGCGCAAGGTCGATGTCGGCCAGTATGTGCACGAAGGCGACATCCTGGCTGTGCTGGATGACAGCGACTACCGCCTCGCTGAAGACGCGTCACGACAACAATGGACGGTTGCCGTCGAGCAGACGCGCCAGGCCGATTCGGACCGCCAGCGCCTGACCGCGCTGAAGGCTGACGGCTCGGTCAGTGCGGCCGATGACGAGCGCGCGCAGACCAACGCCCAAACCGCGCATGCGACCGCCGAGGCCGAGGCACGTAAGCTCGAGCTCGCGCGCAACCGGCTCAAATACACCGTGCTGCGCGCCTCGCGTAGCGGTGTTGTCACGGCTGTACGCTTTGAGGCCGGACAGGTCGTGGCCGAGGGCCAACCGGTCGTCTCGGTTGCGAATCCGGATGAGTCCGAGATCGTCATCGATGTGCCCGAGGATCAGCTGTCGGTCTTCAAGGAGGCACGTTTCAAGGCTTCGCTGGCCAGTGCGCCGAACGACGTCTTCGATGTCACGCTGCGTGAACTGTCACCGCAGGCTGCGACGCAGACACGCACCTATCGCGCGCGACTCAAACCGGTGCAGGCGCTGCCACTGGGCGCCACTGCCACGGTAACCGCCGAGCGGATGATGACAAATGTCTCCGTGGCGGCGGTGCCAGCCACGGCACTGACACAAATCGGAGGCCAGCCAGCGCTGTGGGTGGTCACGCCCGAGGGCGAGGGTCTGGCGGGCATCGTCGAACTGGTGCAGGTGGCGGTGTGGGGCTATCGCAATGACGAAGTGCTTGTCTCCGGGCCACAGGCTGGTGCATTGATCGTCACCGCCGGGGTGCAGAAGATGTCATCCGGGCTGAAAGTCGCGCTTCCCGGCGCGTCGATTGTTGACGCGAACACCCCGCAGCAGGCCGCCCGATGAACAACTTCAACCTCACCGACTGGGCGCTGCGCCACCGCGCCATCGTCCTGTTCATGCTCATCCTCGTCGCGGTGGCCGGTGCCTTCAGCTTCACCCGGCTCGGTCAGCTCGAGGACCCGAATTTTTCCGTGCCCTCCATGACCACCATGGTCATCTGGCCGGGCGCTACCGCCCAGCAGATGCAGGACCAGGTCCTCAACCGCATGGAGAAGAAATTCGAGCAGATCGACAACTTCGAAAAGGTGGTCACCTACGCGCGCCAAGGCTACGCGGGCATGACGCTCACCGTGCGCGGCGGCACCTCCAAGGCTGACCAGCGCGAGGCCTGGTACCAGGCGCGTAAAAAGCTCAACGACCTGAGCCTCGAGCTGCCTGACGGCGTGATCGGGCCGATCGTAAACGACGAGTACGGCGACGTGTATGGCCTGATGTACGCCGTCAAGGGCGACGGCATCGGTCACGCCGACCTGTCGGACGCGGCCGAAGACATCAAGCGCCAGATGCTGAAGGTGCCGATGGTCAAGAAGATCGACCTCATCGGCAAACAGGCCAAACGTGTCTACGTCGAGTTCTCGCACGAGCGCCTGGCAGCGTTGGGCATTACACCGCTGGCCATCGCCGAAAGCCTCAAGAGCCAGAACGCACTGTTGCCCGCAGGCCAGATCGACACCCGCGGCGACCGCGTGATGGTGCGCGTGAGCGGCCAATTCGCCAGCGAAGAGGCTATCCGCAACGTGCCCATCAGCGCAGGCGGCCGGCTGATCAAACTCGGCGACATTGCGACCGTTACCCGTGGCTTCGAAGATCCGCCCACCTACACGGTACGCCACAACGGCCAGCCAGTGCTGATGCTCGGCATCACGATGACCAGCGACGGCAACATCGTGGACCTTGGCAAGGCGATGAATACGGCAGTCGCCAAGATCCAGTCCGAACTTCCACACGGCGTGGAGCTGGAGCTGGTGGCCGACCAGCCAACCACGGTGAAGGACGCCATCCTGGACTTCGGTCATGCGCTGGCCGAGGCGCTGATCATCGTGATCGCGGTGAGCCTGGCCAGCCTGGGCTGGCGCGCCGGCCTCGTGGTCGCGACCACGGTGCCGCTGGTGCTGGGTGGCGTGGCGCTGGTGATGCTGGCGATGGGCTGGAACCTCGAACGCATCTCGCTCGGCTCGCTGATTATCGCGTTGGGACTGCTGGTGGATGACGCCATCATCGCTATCGAGATGATGGTGGCGAAGATGGAAACCGGCATGGACCGCGTAAAGGCGGCCGCCTTCTCCTATCAATCCACCGCCATGCCGCGCCTGACCGGCGCACTCATCACCGTCGTGGGCTTCCTGCCGATCGGCCTCTCGAAGTCCACTACCGGCGAGTACGCAGGTGGCATTTTCTGGATCGTCGGCGCCGCGGTGCTGTTCTCGTGGATCTGCTCCGGCATCTTCACACCGTACTTGGCAGTGAAGATGCTGCCCAACGAATTGGGCAAGCACCAGCACGGTGATCTGTATGACACGAAGTTCTACCGCAGCCTGCGCCGCCTGATCGACGCCGCCATCGAGCACCGCTGGGCGGTCATCGGTGCGACGTTTGGCGCCCTGGTGCTGGCGCTGGCCTGTATCAAGCTAGTGCCGCAGCAATTCTTCCCCAACAGTTCGCGTCCTGAACTGGTCATTGACCTGCGCGTCAAGGAAGGCTCCTCGTTCGCCGCGACGACCGAGCAGGTCAAGCACATGGAAGAGATCCTGGCGAAGGATGAGGACGTGCGTTTCTATACCGCCTACACCGGCGCCGGCGCTCCGCGCTTCTATCTCTCGCTCAACCCCGAGCTGCCGAATCCCGGATTTGCCCAGTTCGTTGTGATGACCAAGGACCTGGATGCACGCGAGCGAGTCCGTGCACGGCTGATGACCTCGGCCGACCAACAATTCCCGCAGGCGTGGGTGCGGGTGACCCGGCTCGAGTTGGGGCCGCCTGTCGGCTACCCGGTGCAGTTCCGCGTCGTAGGCCCCGATACCCAGGTGGTGCGCCGGATCGCTCGCGATGTAGAGAAGGTGGTGGCGTCCAACCCGAAGGTGCGCGACCTCCAGCTTGACTGGAATGACCCGGTGCGCACGCTGAAAGTGCAGCTGGATCAGGACAAGGCAAGTGCGCTGGGTCTTACGCCGGCCGACGTGTCGCTGGCGACCCAGACCGTGATGAACGGCGCAACCCTGTCGCAACTGCGTGAACGCGAGGACCTGATCGACATCGTGGCCCGTGCCGTGCCTGAGGAGCGCTTGAGCCTCGACACACTCAAAGACATCAACCTCTATACGCGCCAGGGCACGGTGGTGCCACTGTCGCAAGTCGCACAGGTGCGCTCGGAACTGGAAGAGCCGGTGCTGTGGCGCCGCAACCGCGACATGGCGATCACGGTGCGTGCCGACGTGAAGGATGGCGAGCAAGGTGTATCGGTGACGCAGCAGATCCGGCCGTTGCTCAAGGAGATCGAAGCGAAACTGCCGTCGGGCTACCGCATCGACGTGGGCGGCGCGGTGGAGGAAAGCGACAAGGCCAACAAGGCGCTGCTGGCGGTGGCTCCGCTGATGATGATCAGCATCCTGCTGCTGCTTATGCTGCAACTGCAGAACTTCTCTCGCATGTGGATGGTGGTGCTGACCGCACCGCTGGGCTTGATCGGTGTGGTGCCGGCGCTGCTGGTGTTCCAGTCGCCGCTGGGCTTCGTCGCGATCCTGGGCATCATTGCACTGGGTGGCATGATCATGCGCAACTCGGTCATCCTGATCGACCAGGTGCAAACCGAGATCGCCGAAGGACGCGACCCGTGGAATGCCGTGCTGGATGCCGCCATTCACAGGGCTCGTCCGGTGATGCTGACGGCGCTGGCCACCGTGCTTGCAATGATCCCGCTAACGCGCAGTGTGTTCTGGGGGCCGATGGCAATTGCGATCATGGGCGGTCTTACCGTGGCGACGCTACTGACGATCTTCTTCGTCCCGGCGTTGTACGCCGCATGGTTCAAGGTGGGTCGCCAGACGGCCGCTGATACCCCACAGGCACGGGGGAACGCCACGCTCGCTTCTGAGTGATGAGTGTCCCCCACCGTGTGATGAGTAGCATTGCGATCTTGATCGACCGCTCTGCTACCCATCGAACGCCTGCGTTCAGTATGCAAAACTGAACACTCATCCTCTTCTCAATAGTGTCAGGCGGCACCAGGGACATTCGTTCCCATGCCCGCCGGCAGGAACGGTCGAATTTCATCGATTTCCGCAGCGCTGAGGCGCAACTCCAAGGCTGCAATCAGCCCGTCTACTTGCGCACGATGGCGGGCTCCGACAATGGCGCCCGTCACGACCGGTTTGCGAAGTACCCAGGCGATGGCGACCGCAGCAGCGCTCACCCCGTGCCTTTCTCCAATACGTGCCATGACGTCAACCAATGCCAGGTTCGCACTCAAACGGGGCTCCTGGAAATCAGCACTTCGAGCCTTGCGCCAATCGTCTTCGGGCAGTTGCGAGATGCGTTCGCGCGTCATGCTGCCGGACAGTAGCCCTGATTGAAGCGTGGAATAGGCAAGGACCCCCATCCCGGCCTGCTCGCAGAATGGCAGAACGTCCTTCTCGATGTCCCGCATCAAGGCCGAGTACGGCGGCTGGAGCGAAACGATCTCCGTCACCGCCTGCGCCCGCTTGAGTTGAGCGACATCGAAATTCGATACACCGATCGCGCGAATCTTTCCTTGATCGCGCGCGGCGGCCAAAGCCGAAAGCGCCATTTCAATGCCTTCACTGCTGGCGTCGGCAGGAAAAGCAGGCCAGTGGATCTGATAAAGATCGATCGTCTCGACTTGAAGCCGGCGCAAGCTTGCGTCGATCTCGGCGAGCAAGGATTGAGGGGCCAGCGAATGCGAAATCTTCTTCGTGACCGGGTCCCAGACCAAACTGCCTTTGGTGAACACCAAAGGACGCCGTGACGCCGGCACCCGCCGCAGCAATTGCCCCACCAATTGCTCTGCATGGCCCAAGCCATAAACCGCAGCGGTGTCAATCCAGTTCACGCCGCGTTCGACGGCATATTCAAGTGCGCCCAGGCTGTCCTTGTCATCCTGCGCTCCCCAACTGTACTCCCAGCCGGTGCCGGCGATTGCCCAGGTTCCCAGGCCAATCGGTGAAATCAGAAAATCCGATGATCCAAGACGATTGTTTTGCATAGCGAGCTCTCCACGAATGATGGAGGAAGTATCCGGCAGAGGTCTCATGACGATAAGATAGGTAATCGTATTTGAACTACTGAACAAAACTCATGAGTCATCACCCCGATCTCTCTGAACTCGACGCCTTTGCCGCCGTCGCTCGCCATCGCAGCTTTCGCAAGGCCGCCGACGAACGTGGCGTTTCGGCTTCCGCGTTGAGTCACGCAATGCGAGCGCTGGAAGCACGTTTGGGCATCAGACTGCTGAACCGAACCACTCGTAGCGTGACCCCGACCGAGGCCGGCCAGCAGCTATTGGCGACGCTGCTCCCGAGCCTGCACCAGGTTAACGATGCATTGGCGCAATTGACCTCGATGCAGGAAGTGCCCACTGGCAAACTTCGCCTCAACGTGGCGCGTCCGGCGGCTCGCATCGTGTTTGCGAAAGTGCTGGCGCCCTTCGTGGCCAGGTATCCACGTATTCAGTTGGACCTGATCACCGATGATGGATTGACCGATATCGTCAATGAGGGATTTGACGCTGGAGTCCGCTTTGGTGAAAGCCTGGCCGGTGACATGATCGCAGTCCCTGTCGGCGCACCTCAATCGTTCGTGACCGTTGCCGCGGATGCTTATCTGGCCGCGAAGGGAACCGCGCATGTCCCCCGCGACTTGCTCGACCATGCGTGCATTGCCAGGCGTTTTCCCAGTGGCAAACTTTACGCTTGGGAGTATCAAGCCGACGGTCAACCGATACGGTTGTCCGTCACCGGCCCGCTGACTCTGGAAGACGATGCGCTGATGATCCAGGCAGCGAAAGATGGCGCTGGTATTGCCTATGTCTACGAGGAGCTGGTGCGCGACGATCTCCGGAACGGGCATCTCAGAGAAATACTCCAGGAGTGGAAAGCACCGCCCAGCCGGTTCTTTCTTTACTACTCAAGCCGGCGGCATGTGCCACCCGCCTTGAAAGCACTCATCGAATTTATCAGCGCTCGCGAGGCTGCGTAGCCGTCGTAAAATCGGCACTTGAATCCCACGATTTTTTTCAACAAACGGAGTCACCTACATGGAAGTCATCAATCAGTTGCAGCCCGCAGAGTGTGCAGGCATGGAAGATATCCGACGCGAAATCGACGCCCTGGACCAGGCCGTTATCAAGCTGTTGGGCAAGCGTTTTCACTACGTGCTGGCCGCCTCGAAGTTCAAGACCTCGGTGACTTCGGTGCGCGCTCCGGAGCGTTTCAAGGCCATGCTGGCAACACGACGCGAATGGGCCGAAGCCGAGGGCCTGAGCCCGGATGCCATCGAGAAGATGTACAGCGACCTGGTGAACCACTTCATTGCCGAAGAGATGAAACACTGGGCGGCTCATCAATCCGAAACCTGACGCTAGCGTCCTGACTGTCCGCCAAGGTCTATTTTGGTCAGCTATGCAGGCTGCGATAGGCCTGGAGCGGACTTGCGCTCGACTCGCAGAAAACGCTGATGGCAAAGGAACTGCTATCGGCTGATTCTGTTGAAACACGGCCGAGTACACTGGCGAACACTTTATTCAAACATCAACTCCTATTAATACGTCATTTACCCTTTCACAAAAACTTATTACCCTACTGCATCGCGACAATATTCAGGCGTCATTTAAGTGACCGCCGCAACCACCATTATTCAGAAAGACAGCCCTTAACCGCACCAACGCGACCCTTGCAACCCATGAATAATTCATGCGCACTGACGAACGGAGCAAAAATATAAAACAACCATAAAAATCAATAACTTAAAACTTATAAAACACTCAAATAAAAACCTCTTAAAATTATTTAAAAACCATAAGTGACCAACCACAAATATAAAAGTTTCAAACTTTATAATTAAATAAAAACCCACACATAACGCTTTAAAATATTCACCTTTGATGCTAATAATCCGGCAGCTTCCGGGTTTCCAGGCGACGTCTCCTCTCACATGAAGTGAACATCAGCGCTCACGTTGACTATCCCGGCCTTTACTAAACTCAAATAACGCTAGCGTGGCTCAAGTTTCAATATAACTTGGGGCAGCTTTTGTGTTGCGCACTAGAACTGCGCGAGGAAGGCATCATCGTCCGCCATCATTCAAGACTTAAAGTCCTTTCGATCTTCGGTACCCGTCCTGAAGCCATCAAGATGGCGCCTTTAGTCAAAGCCCTCGCTGCGGAACCTGGCATTCATTCGCAGATATGCATCACCGGCCAACATCAAAGCATGCTTAAACAGGTGCTGGATCTGTTCAACCTCAAGGCCGATTACACCCTCGATGTGATGACGCCGCACCAGACGCTTAATTCGCTGACCGCGGCGCTTTATGAGGCGATTGATCCGGTGCTGGAAGTGGCCCAGCCGGACCGGGTGCTGGTACATGGCGACACCACTTCGGCCATGGTGGCCGCGATGGCTGCGTTCCATCGACGCATTCCGGTCGGCCATGTGGAAGCCGGCCTGCGCACCGGTGACATCTACAGCCCGTGGCCGGAAGAAATGAATCGTCGCTGCATCGACCTGGGTGCGGACATGCTGTTTGCGCCGACCCACGAGTCGCAAAAAAACCTGCTCGACGAGCGTTTGCAGGGGCGCTCTTTCGTGACCGGCAACACGGTGATCGACGCTTTGCAGATGACCGCGCAGCGCATCGAACAGGACGCTGACCTGCGTGCAGGCCTGGATGAGCAATTCTCGTTCCTGCAACCCGGCCGCAAGGTATTGCTGGTCACCGGGCATCGTCGGGAAAACTTCGGCGAAGGCTTCCTCGACATCTGCAAGGCCCTGAGCCATTTGGCCCGGCGTGCCGACATCCAGATCGTCTATCCGGTGCACTTGAACCCCAATGTCATGGGCCCGGTCACCGAGCAGTTGGGCGACCTGCCCAATGTGCACCTGATCAAGCCACTGGACTACCTGGCTTTCGTGCGACTGATGCAACGGGCACACGTGATCCTCACCGACTCCGGTGGCGTGCAGGAAGAAGCCCCCTCACTGGGTAAACCCGTGCTGGTCATGCGTGACGTTACCGAGCGCCCCGAAGCGGTCGCGGCGGGCACTGTGCGCCTGGTCGGGACCTCGCCGGACTCGATCATCGCGGGTGTCAACGCGTTGTTCGATGACGAGTTGCTATGGCGTCGATGCTCCCAGGCGGCCAACCCATACGGCGATGGCTGCGCCAGTGCGCGCATCGTCGACGCGCTGATGGGTCGTCCGGTCGATGAGTTCGTCGTCGCTCGGCAGTCCTTGCCCAAGTTCCTGCATTACCCGACAACGGTGCCTGTGCCCGAGGAAAATTACCCGGCTTTCACCTCTCTCTAAACCGAACCGCTCCTCCCCTTATCAGCTCGAGATCTACCTGAATGAAGTCTTCCGTTGCCATCCATACGGGTGCGCTCAGCGCCCTTGCCTGTGGCGTGAGCCTGCTCGCGCTCATGCCGACCTTCGCCTTGGCCGCGGACAGCCCGCTCACCCAGGCGATCAACCGACTCAACGCCGACACTCGGCAAGAGCGTGAGATCCGCTTGAGCGATCTGGGGATCGACGCCCCCATCATCCTGGGTTCCACCGATGCCCGGCGCGAATTGTATTTACCCGTGCCGGCGGGTGTACCGCTGACCGATGCCACGCTGAATTTCGACGCCAGCTACCTCAACGGCGAAGGCGGCCGCAACACCTTGCTGCTGTCGCTGGACGGTTATCCGGTGCGAGCCGAAGGGCTCAGCGAAGCTCAAGGTGACGCCAGCGCCACGCTGGGCGTGGACAAGACCGCGCGTGACAGCGGTTCGGTGCGCCTGGGTATTGCCTGGTCGTCGATCGTGTCCCGCGTGTTGTGCGAAGACGAACGCGCCATCGGCAACGTATTGCGCATCGAACCGGACACCCGCCTCAACTACAGCTACGACGCCAGCCAGTTACAGGACGTTGGTGCGGCCTGGACGGCATTGCCCGGCAAACCGGGAATCATGGTCGCGCCGGGCACCTTATCCGCCGAAAGCTACGACGCCGCCTGGCGTCTGGGCGTGGCACTGGAACGGATCGGCAAGCACAGCCACATCCTGCCCTATCCTGCCGTACAGGACAGCGTTGACCTGACCGGCCTGCGTATCCCGGCCGAGCTGCAAACTATTCCAGCGTTCGCCAGCCTCAACGGCAAAGGCCCGCACGTCCTGGAGAACCCGGCGCAAATCGGCGCGCTGCTGATGTTGGGGCAAACCCCGAACGTCCAGGCGGATCTGGCCATCAACGACCCGCAACTGCTCAAGGCCGTCAATGAGTCTCTGGATGCACTGCAAAGTCAGATTCAAGGTCTCGACGCCACCGCAGCCAGCGCCTTCGCGCAATGGCGTGTGCGGCATATCAATGCAGGCCTGGCCGCCACCGGCACGGACAATGTGCGCCTGGCATTGCTGGGGACACGCCCGGTGCTGACGATCGCACCGCAAGCGACCGGCAAGGCCTTGGCCTTGTTCAGCTCCGCCTGGAACACACTGGCACGCAGCCGCCAATTGACCGTCAGCGAAGCACAGTTGCCATTGAGCGCCGACGGCCGTGTGGCTTTGTCGCGCCTGGGCGGCAAACCCGGTGCGATCGACGTGCTGGCCAAATCCGACTGGAGCACCTCGTTCCCTCTGGGCAGCGTGGCCTACGACGGACGTCTGCCGGTGAAGGCGGTGATCGATGTGTCCGCCGCACCCGGCGCCTCGGACACCGCGCCGGTGGCCTCGCTGTTTCTCAACGATTATCTGATTGGCGCACAACAGCTCATGGCCAACGGAGAAAAGCAACGCATTGAAGCGCGGATCCCACGTTACGCCGTGGGCTCGACCAACGTGCTGCGTGTGTCGTTCCAGCGCCAGCCGGTCAGTGATCGCTGCCTCGAAACGCCACAAGCCTTCCCGGTCTCGGTGCTGCCGACCAGCCATATCGTGTTGGAAAAGACTGCGCTGGATGATGACTTCTCCGGCATGGCTGCACGCTTTGCCGTGAACGCGCAGATCCTCGTGCCGCAGGCCTACCTCGAACACCCGGCAAGCAGTTTGCCGCAGGTGATTTCGGTGGCTGACGCCGCCGGTGTTTCGCCGCTGCGTGCGCAATTGAATATCAGCGCCGACCCGAAAGTCTCAGTCACGCCAGACAAAGCCTTCCTGGCCTTCGAGTTGCCGATCAAGGACAGTAAAGAGTCGGTGCAGGTCGACGAGCAGGGCCGCCTGCGCATCAATCACAAGGATCAGGTGTTGCTCGACGTGCATCCCCTCAACCACCTGGCTTCGTTGCAAGCCGTGGAGAGCGGCGGCCAACACGGTCTGGTCTATCGCACACTGGGCGCCGACGCCCCTCGCTTCGCCAGGCAGATTCTGCTGAGTCGCGGCGACATCGCCATCCTCGGTGACAACGGCACGCTGACCACCTTCGACACCCAGGACCCCAGTGGCAGCCAATTGATCGACCACGAAGAACCCAAGGGGCTGGACGCCTGGCGCACACCGTCGCTGTTGTGGCTGATTCCCGGTGGCATCCTGTTGGTCCTCATCCTGTTGCTGGCCGGCCGTAACGCCCGTCGCAATCGCCAGTAACGGTAACCCTCGATGACGTCGCTTTATTGGCCCTATTGGCTGGCCCACTACTACAGTTTCCTGGAGACCTCGACCATCGTGGTCGCGGTGCTGATTCTGATTTCCAGCCTGGACGATCTGTTCATTGACCTGTGGTACTGGTCTCGTCGCCTGTTTCGCAAATTCACCGTGGGTCGCAAGTACCGGCCGCTGACCGCCGAGCAACTGATGGCCCGGGATGAACAACCGCTGGCAATCATGGTTCCGGCCTGGCTGGAATACGACGTCATCGCGCCGATGATCGAGAACATGGTGTCGACCCTGGACTACCAGAACTATGTGGTCTTTGTCGGCACCTACATCAACGACCAACGCACCATCGATGAAGTGGAGCGCATGCGTCGGCGCTACAAGCAGCTGCATCGCGTGGAAGTCCCGCATGCCGGACCGACCTGCAAGGCCGACTGCCTGAACTGGGTGATCCAGGCGATTTTCCTGCACGAGAAAACCCACGGCATGACCTTCGCCGGCGTCGTGCTGCACGACAGCGAAGACGTGCTGCACCCGCTGGAATTGCGCCTGTTCAACTACTTGCTGCCGCGCAAGGACATGATCCAGTTGCCCGTGGTTTCGCTGGAGCGCAACTGGTACGAATGGGTGGCCGGCACCTACATGGACGAATTCGCCGAATGGCATGGCAAGGATCTGGTGGTGCGAGAAAGCATGACCGATACCGTGCCATCTGCCGGGGTCGGCACCTGTTTTTCGCATCGCGCCTTGCGAGTATTGGCCGGGGAAACCCAGAACCAGCCGTTCAACACCGACAGCCTCACCGAGGACTACGACGTCGGCGCACGCCTGGCCAAGGTCGGTATGAATGCGATCTTCGTGCGCTTCCCGGTGCAGTTTCGCGTGCTGCGCAAATCATGGTTTCGCAAGCCTTACGAATCGACCCTGAAGATGCCGTTGTGCGTGCGCGAATTCTTTCCCGACACCTTCCGCACCGCGTTCCGCCAGAAGGCCCGCTGGACATTGGGCATCGGGCTGCAAGGCTGGGAACAAATGGGCTGGAGCGGCTCGCTGGCCAACCGTTATCTACTGTTTCGCGACCGCAAAGGCGTAGTGACGGCGTTCGTCAGCATCATCGCCTACGTGATTCTGATGCAGTTGCTGGGCCTGATTGTTTTGCGCCAGAGCGGACTGTGGGACGTGAGTTTCCCGACGCCGTTTGAAACCAACGGTTTTATCCAGTACCTGCTGCTGGCCAACGGTCTCGCGCTGGCCTGGCGCATCGCGCATCGCTGCTATTTCACCACCGTGCTATACGGCTGGCAGCATGGTTTGCTGTCGATCCCGCGCATGGTGGTGGGCAACTTCGTCAACTTCATGGCCGCGTCACGGGCCTGGCGCATGTTCCTGGTTGGCAAGGCGCTGAACCGCAAACTGGTGTGGGACAAGACCATGCACGACTTCCCGTCCACCGACCTGGTCGCTGCCGCACCGCGCAAGCTGGGCAGCGTGTTGCTGTCCTGGCAGGCGATCAACGAAACCGACCTGCAAAATGCTCTCGTCGAACAGAAAACCCGGCACATGCCATTGGGGCGGATTTTGCTCAGCAACGGCTGGCTGGACGACGAAACGCTCGCGGAAGCCATCGCCTTTCAGAACGACTTGCCCCGGGTGTTCGATGTGGCCGCCAAGGCGCGGGATTCGAACCAGACGCTGGACGATGAATTCGCCCTGCGCTGGCGCGTGGTGCCGCTTGGCTTGAATGCCGACGGCCGTGCGCAAGTCGCCGTGGCCAGCCCACTGCCGGCCGAAGGCCTGCAACAGGTCAGCGACGAACTGGGCAGCGAACCGGTGCAGCTGATTGCCCGGGAGAGCGAAATCGTCGCGCAATTGCGTCAACTGAACGTGCGCGAAGGCCAATCCGTGCCGGATGCCCGAGCGCCATTGCTGGGCGACCTGTTGATCGAAATGGGCCTGCTGGATCGCGATGTGTTCAGCCGCGCGATGTTGCAGTACCGCCCGCAGCATCATGGCCGCATTGGCGACTATCTGGTCGACAGCGGCGTGCTGCCTCGCGCCACCATCGAAAAAGCCGTGGCACGTCAGCACAGCCACTACCCTGCGGAGCTTCCTGCATGAATCGCCCCTTACTGACCCTCATGGCCACGGGGCTGAGCCTGATACCTGCGTTTGCTCATGCCCAGACGCTGCCATTGCCATTGACCGGTCCGGCCTATGTAACCGCCAACGAGGCGTACAGCGCTTACGAGCGCAAAGACTATGACCTGGCCATCGCCAAGGCTCGCGAAGCGCTACGTCAGCGCGCCGATATCCAGCGTTTGAACACGCTGATTGTGCTGGCTCAGCGCGACAAGGACCTGCGTGATCATCCCAGGCGCTACCCGCAATCACGTCAGGCTCCGGGCTTCGGCGCCGCTGCCCAGGCCTTCGCAGCCTATGACCGCGATGACTTCGGCGCTGCTGCCCAGGCCGCACGCAAGGCCATCGCTCAGGCGCCTAAACGCATGGACTATCGACTGCTGCTGATCGAGTCCTTGCAGCGCCAACCGCATCTGCAGGAAGCGGATCAAGCCACCACCCAGGCGCTTGCGATGTTCCCGGACGACGACGCGTTGCTGATGCGGCGCACAGCGATTCGTCGTCAACTGGCGGTGCCGCTGGCGGTTCAGGGCTATCGCGCCCTGCAGCAAGGCCATGTGCCGCTGGCTGTGGACCAGGCCAGAAAAGCCGTCGCCTGGGCCCCGGAAATCGGCGCCAACCAGCAACTGCTCATCAGCGCCCTGCTCGCCGCCAACGATTACCCTGGGGCCGAGCAAGCCGCGTCCGCTGCATTGGCACAGGATGACGGGGAAATCGCACCGTGGATTCTGCGCAGCTACGCCCTTGATCGGCAGGGTAAGACTCAAGCCGCTCAAACTGACCTGAAGCAGGCCCTCGCCATCGATGGCCTGCCGCAAGCGCAAGTCCGCAACATTCGCTTCTTCGCCGCCGACGCCGCACTGGCCCATGGCGAGCCTCAGCAGGCGCTCGATGATTTGCAGCCACTGGTCGACGATGAAGGTGGCGAAATAGCCCGCCGACGTAGCGCCGCACGAGTGGCGCTGCGGCAGAAAAACAATGGGGATCTGAACACTGCCGCTCACGTCCCTGCTCCAGCCCTGAACTGTCAGGAAACGGCCTTCGGCCTGGTGTGTGATATCTGGCCTGGCAACCAACGCGACGACGGAACCGACCTCGCCGCCCAGGCCTATGCGGCCCTGGCCCGCAAGGACTTCGAAACGGCGGTTGCCCAGGCGAACCAAGCCGTCGGCCGCGCGCCGCACAACCCGGCGTATCGACGCCTATTGGTCGGAGCCCTGACCGACCAGAAGCATGTGCCCGAAGCCATCGCGGCGGCCAGCGATGGTCTCAAGGCCAATGGCGATGACGCCCGGCTGCTGAGCCAGCGCGGCTTCTTGCGTCAACAATCGGGGGACGATACCGGGGCACGCCAGGATTTTACCCAGGCCTTGGCCCTGGGCAGCTTGCCGGCTTACGAAGAGGCCAGTCTGTATGCCGCCATCGGCCAGAGAAGAACTGCGCGCGAACGGCTGCAACAGGCGCGGGACACCGGCGAACTGGAAGCGATGAGCGACCTGCAGATCGCCTACTTGTCGGTCCAGACCGGCGACGATGACCGCGCCCGTGAATCGTTTCGCAAGGCCGATGCGGGCAGCCAGCTCTCACCGACGGCAACGCAGGATGCCGCCTACAACGCCATGCGGGTCAATGACGATGAGCAAGCCGTCACCTATTTCAAGCGAGTCATCGATGCAAAAAATGCCGGTGAACTCGACATGTCTCCGCAGCAGCTCTTCGACACCCGTCGCGCGGTGGCCGATGTGTCGCGTACCTGGGGCTTGATCAGCACTACCAGTTATCGCGGCAACAGTTCCAGCAGCGGTTTGAGTTCAGCGCCCAGCAGCGGCAGTAACAGCAACGACAGCCTGCAAAACAGCACCGAACTGTCCTGGCGCCCGTTGGGCTATCGCAATGCACGTTTTGTCGAACTCTACGGCCGCGTCACCGACACGCTATGGAGCAAGAACAGCGATTCGGCTAGCGGTATCGATGCCCTGCAAGGCGCTGTTGGTGTGCGGGTCAAGCCGTTCACGGCGCTGAACGTGATGGCCGCCGTTGAGCGCACGTTCCCCTTGGGGTCGTCAGACGTCAACGGTGACTGGCTGGTGCGCCTGGGCTATAGCTCAAGTATCGGGACCGATTTGCGGGTCGATACCTCCAGCTGGTGGACCTCGCAGCTGTTTGCTGAAGGCGGTCATTACATCAATGACTCGCGTGACTATTTCAACAGCGAATGGCAGGTCGGCCGCAGTTACGCCATCGGCGGCGCAGGTTCACACTGGGTGAGCTTCCCCCATGTCGTGGCCGCATTCGACTATGACTCAAAGATGAGCAGCGAGACCGATACCGACGGCAGCACGAGCTCATCATCCGGCAAGGCCGCAGGCATCGGCGTCGGCAACAACGTCCGTTACTGGTTCCGCGAAGATGCCTACAACGCCCCACGCTCCTATGTGGATTTTTCTCTGCAGTACCGCGTGAAGGTGCTGGGCGATGACCGCGCTCAAGGCGTGTTCGCTCGCCTGACGTATTCCTATTGAGGACTGGTATGAACGTTCGAGTTTATTTGTGCCTGGGGTTTAACCTGCCCTCGACGTGGGCATATCCCCCGCCCCTGAAAAAGGCAGCCCTGTGAAAATCTTTGGCTATACCGCCAGTCGCGCGACCGTTGTCGCCCTGTTGCTTATCGCTACCCTCGGCGCAGGTTCCGGCATGCTCTACGTGACACACACCAAGGCTCTTGACCCGGGGATTGTCGGCATCGTCTGGCAGCCGGACAACAAGACCGTCGGCATCAACGGCCACTGGGAAAAACTCGGCGCCCATGAGCTGCTGGTGCAATGGACCGTCGTCGACGATCAGGCATTCGCTCCCGGTACCGGCCTGCCCACCGTGCCGGTGTTGCCCGACTGGACCCGTATCGCCAAGGCGCCCTGGGCGCAGGATGTCATTCTCGGGCTGGCCGGTTACTTCAGCGAGAACCGCTCACGGGACAACATCGAGCAACTGGCCGCTGTCTCGGAACGCATCGCCAAATTGCCTACGCCGCTACACGTCACCGGCTGGTATTTCCCGGCCGAAGTCGACCCCAGCTGGACCCGCGCCAAAGAACTGCCCGCCCTGCTGGCCAAGCTGCCGCGACCGTTATGGATCAGTGTTTACGACGGCGCCAACATCGGCCCCGCCGCCACCGCCGATTGGCTCAAGCAATGGCTGCCGGATGACATCGGCGTGTTCTTCCAGGATGGCGTCGGCGTCTACGCCCGCACCGCACCGGTGGCCCGAACCTACGCCGACGCCATGCGCCAGCGCCTGGGCAAGGACCGTGTGCGAATCATCGTCGAAGCCTTTCGCCCCAACTTCGGCGGCGGATTCCGCTCCGCGACCGCGGCCGAACTCAAACCGCAACTCGCGGCCTATGACGGTTATCCGCTCTACCTGTTCGACGGACCGCACTACGTGACGCCTGAGTTGCTGGAGCAACTGGTGCGGTGAATCGCAAAGCAGCCATTTATAACGTCGTGGCTAACCGACGCCTAAAAGATATGAAGCCGACTGAAGCTCCCCCGGTTGAGCCGCAGCGAAGCAGGTAGTTTGGAATCGTAATCAAGTAGGTGCCGAATTAGTCCCTGCATTCGGGATCGCCGACTCCCGAGATCGAACCGCATACAATGCCGAAAAGATATCGCGGATATATTTCGGGCGCTCGGAGGCGGGAATTACCGGAAGAAAATCCAGCATGTCGATAATTGATTCATAGGCAAAACGCATTTCACGGTGATAACGCCAACGGGCACCGAATCCGAGGGCTCGCTCCATTGCGACGAACAACCCGGCGAGCGCAGAACACAAAGGTGCCACCCAAGTAAAGTTTGTAGCAGGTAACAGCGTCGCCAGCGTCGTCAACAGCAACACCAGGATAGTGCCGCCGTTAAACATGATCGGATCGGCCAAGACATCATGCAACTTGGCCGCGTCTGTCAATCGCACCTTCAACTGTTGAATCATTTCCGGGGGCAAGTCCGTTACACCGCTTACATCGGGCGCGACGGGCGCTTCAAAATTGGCGTCATCTGGCATACGAAACTCTCCTGAAGGAAGAGATCAATCCGCCCAACGGCAAACTTCTAGGCATGAGGAATACAACTGACGAGCGAGTATAGATCATGGCATGCCGAATGCGGCTGAGTGAGTCTCCATCGGCTCCGGATCTTCTCATGCTGATTGTCTGCGCCAAGTGCCGGGTGACGTGCCGAACTGGCGTTTGAATCCGCCGGCTCAGAGTCGGGTAACGCCGCCCGTAGCAGGATATCGTCAAGTGGCCGATCCAAGCGATGTGGCGCGTGCGGTACTTGCAGCCAGCACTTGGTCGGTGCTGGCCTGAAAAAGCTGTGGGCTGTGAAGGCAACAAACGGTGGCCGCAACGGTCCAACGCGCGGTTGAACACCAGGTGCGAGCGACCAGAAGCATCACCTGCCGACTGCCACTACCTCTGGGAGAGCCAATTGTCAGCTGTCTTTTTGCGTCAAGTTTTCCGGTTATCGGTACTGTTCTTTTCCGTTGGCACTTCGTTTTCTGCTTACGCCTGCCCAGCAGGGCAGTACGAAGTCTGCGTGGTCACTTGTTTTTGTGCTCCAGGCTCCAAAGAGGAAATGGGACCGATCTTTGAAAGCATGAGCCAAATGGCGTCCTCTGGATTACAAAGTTGGATCGTGCAATCGCGCGACACCGCGGCAACTGGCGATATTCGGACAATCCCGCTGAATATCCGGGCCCAACTCGAACCCTACTATGACATTCAAGTACTTGATTCGGCCCGCTACAAGGTAGGCGATGATGAGGAGCTGAACGCCGCAAACACCATGCTGCAGAACCCCGATGTCACTGCGGTCACCCTGATAGACATCATCGTCTTTCGCAGTGCCGATGATGCTCTTAACAATGTCGCGCTGTGGGCCCATGAATTGAAGCACGTGCAGCAGTACCAGCAATGGGGAGTTCGGGAGTTTTCCACTCGCTATACCCGTGATTACACAGCCGTCGAGGCGCCTGCTTACGAGATTCAAGCCAAGGTAGCCAGAGCGCTAAGGGCCAGCGTGGCCCAGTCAGAACCTCCTCGACATCCTTGAGTTCAAAGGGCCAGGCAATCCTGCCGTCTGCTGCTCTCCATCACAGACCCCGAGAGTCTCGACGCTGGACCAAAAACAGCCGGTGGGCGAAGCGATAGTTAATGAGTAGCTATGCTTAGTCTGTTGTGCAAACTGATTGTGCAGACGGGAATTGCAGACACCCGTGTCGATCGCCGCCCCACTGGTCCTCCATAGGCAGCCGCGAAACATGACGTCCTTGGTCTCATCGATCATCGAGTTACTCACGGCGCACCCGCATATCGTGTATCTGGCCGTGTTTCTCCTGGCACTTTCCGAGTCAATCCCGATCATCGGTGTCGTCGTTCCCGGCACCGCCGTGATTCTTGCGCTCAGCACCCTGGTGCCGAGCGGCGTGTTATTGCTCTGGCCGTTGCTGATCGCCGCCACGTCAGGCGCCATTGCGGGGGATGGTCTTTCGTTCTGGCTCGGGCACCGATACCGCCGCGAGATTCTTGGCCTCTGGCCACTGAACCGGCATCCTGAACTGATTCAGCGCAGCGAAGCCTTTTTCAACCGTCATCGCGATAAAAGTATCTTTTTCGCGCGCTTCACACCGGGCGTCCGCGCCTTCGTTCCGCTCCTCGCCGGCACGCTGGGAATGGCGGTCAGTCGGTTCTATGCCGTCAATGTCGTGTCGGCGCTCGCCTGGGCTCCGTCGCATATCCTGCCCGGTGTGCTCGTCGGCGCGACGTTCAGCATTCTCGGTGCAGCTGCAAAGCCGCTCGCGATCCTGCTGACCGTTCTAGTCGCGGTGGGCTGGGCGGTCCTGCATATCGTGCGCTGGGCACTGCATCGCGGCATCCCCTACTTCATCGTCGCAGTGCAGCGGTTGCGGGGCTGGACCGGCGCCCACAACACCTGGCTGAGCCGCAGTCTCACTCACTTTCTCGATCCTTCACGGCCCGAAGCACGGGCTCTCGCACTGTCGACGGTCCTGCTCGTCGGTGCCGCGTGGCTTTTCTTCGGTGTCCTTGAGGACATCATCAACGGTGACCCGTTGCTGCTTGCAGATAGCGCGATATACCGCGCGCTCCAGGATCTTCGCACTGCACCGGGCGATGCGGTGATGATCGCCATCACGGAACTCGGCGACACCAAGGTCGTGCTGGCGGTCACGATTGTTGTCTTGCTGTGGCTCATGTGGAAACGCGCCTGGCGTACGGCTGCCTATTGGCTGATTGCAATCGCCGGCGCTTCGGGGCTCACCATAGTCATCAAGGTAGCGCTGTATCGAGCTCTCCCTGCGGAACCTCTCTATTCCGGGTGGAGTGCCTTTTCCTTCCCCAGCGGCCACAGCACGATCAATGTCGTGCTATACGGTTTTCTCGCCTTCCTTATCGCGCGTGATACCCGCCCGGCACGGCGCCTCGTGGTCGCTCCTGGCGCAGCCACCCTGATATTTCTGATTGCATTCTCGCACCTCTACCTCGGGGCACATTGGCTTTCCGACGTGCTCGGGGGGCTGGCATTCGGATCCGCTTGGCTGGCGCTACTCAGCCTCTTCTACCTGCGGCGGCAGGCCGAGCACATTGGCTCAGCGGGGCTGCTCGCCCTCGGATGTGTGACACTTCTGCTCGCCGGCGGCTTCAATATCTATCGTAACCATACGACGGACAGCAGTCGTTATGCCGTCAAGGTGGGAACGTTGACCTTAGCTGCCACCGATTGGTGGACGTCGGATTGGCAGCAACTGCCGGTGCGGCGTATCGACCTCACTGGCGAGACGAATGAGCCACTGACGTTTCAGTGGGCCGGTGGTCTGCCGGAGTTGCAAGATGTCCTGCAGCGCAACGGATGGCGCACCTCAGCGGCATGGACACTGTTGAATTCCCTGAACTGGTTTACCGTCCAGGCTGACCCTGCCGATCTTCCGGTCATCCCTCTTTTCGCCAGTGGTCGCCTTCCCAGTCTGACGCTCATTCGAACGTATAACGATGATGGATCTGCCGGTTCGCGCCTGGTGCTTCGATTGTGGATCGTCGATATCGAGCTCACAAACGGGCGAACTATGCCGCTGTGGATTGGCTCGGTTGTCGAGGAGCGTTTCTATCATCCCCTGGCCCTCGTCACGCTAACGTCAACACAACCCGATGCGAATACACCGCGCAGAATGCTAGCGGCCGTTCTGGACGATGGGCGGCTCGTTTCCCGGACCGAAGGAATGGCGGATGCGTATTGGGATGGGCAGGTCCTGTTAGCTCGCACGGTGAAAAACAAAAATGAATGACCGTTCAGGGTCGTTTGCCGCCCTATTTCTGAAGGAGCGCTTCCCCATGGCCTGAATCAGGAATAAAGTAGCAAGACCTACATAAATAGTAGAAAACGCTACATGAAAAATTGGCTAGCTTTGATATTAGGTCTGCCGACTGCCAATGCCACCGAACGCATGCGTGCCTGGCGCGCACTAAAAGCCTCTGGAGCGGCGGTCTTACGCGATGGCGCCTACCTCTTACCGGATACCGCTGCCTGTCGAGAAGCGCTAACGTCTGTCGAGCGCGACATCCTGGCCATCAATGGCACCGCCTACGTCCTGCCTGTCGTTGATCCTGACGGTGAACGCTTTATTGAGCTGTTCGACCGTAGCGATGATTACGGCAAGCTAGGCGCCGAGATCGAAGCATGCCGGGCACAGCTCAATGCCGAGAATGCGCTGGTCACCACCAAGCAAATTCGCAAACTGCGTAAAGCCTACGATCAGCTGACCAGCATCGATTACTTTTCAGGCAAGCCGAAGCAGCAGGTCGACTTGGCGTTGCAGGAGCTTGAGACAGCGGTCAGCAGAGCGCTGTCTGCGGATGAGCCGCATAGCCGCGACCAGCCAATCACGGCACTGAGCCTTGGCGATTATCAATGTCGTGTCTGGGCAACGCGTAAACGCCCATGGATCGACCGCCTGGCTTGCGCCTGGTTGATTCGACGCTTCATTGATCCGCAGGCTCAGATCCTTTGGCTGAACACTCCACAGGAGTGCCCTGCCGATGCATTGGGTTTCGACTTCGATGACGCAACTTTCAGTCATGTCGGCAATCGCGTGACCTTTGAAACCCTGCAAGCCAGCTTTGAACTTCAAGAGCCGGGCCTGAACCGCATCGCTGCACTGGTGCATTACCTCGATATCGGTGGCATTCAGCCGGTGGAGGCTGCCGGCATCGAACGGGTGCTGGCAGGGCTACGCGAAACCATTGCCCATGACGACCACTTGTTGGCTGCTGCCAGCGCCATCTTTGACGGCCTGCTCGCCGAGTTCGTGAAAGAGGAACATCCCAATGATTAAGGCTTCCCCATCAGCTGTTGAAGAGGATCTGTCGAGGCCTGAACCGATCAGTTTGCGTGAGGCGTTCTGGTTCTGGCTGAAGTTGGGATTC
This sequence comes from Pseudomonas sp. 01L34, assembly GCF_056400265.1. Lineage (NCBI taxonomy): Bacteria > Pseudomonadati > Pseudomonadota > Gammaproteobacteria > Pseudomonadales > Pseudomonadaceae > Pseudomonas > Pseudomonas sp. 01L34. The sequence continues at coordinate 5,024 of NZ_JBFTSX010000012.1, read as the reverse complement.
ATTAGCTTTGGCGGGCCCGCAGGACAGATCTCGATCATGCACCAGGAGTTGGTAGAGCGGCGGCGTTGGATTTCCGAGCGGCGGTTTCTGCATGCCCTCAACTATTGCATGCTGTTGCCAGGGCCGGAGGCTCAGCAGCTAGCAACCTATATCGGTTGGTTGATGCATCGAACCTGGGGTGGGGTGATCGCCGGGGGGCTGTTTGTGCTGCCCTCACTGTTTATCCTGATCGCGCTGTCCTGGATGTATATCGCCTTCGGCGAAGTCCCGGTGGTGGCCGGGCTTTTCTATGGCATCAAGCCCGCCGTGACGGCCATCGTCGTGCAGGCGGCCCATCGAATCGGCTCGCGCGCGCTGAAAAACAACTGGCTGTGGGCTATGGCGGCGGCGTCATTTACCGCGATCTTCGCGTTCAATGTGCCGTTCCCGCTGATCGTGCTGGGAGCCGCGTTAATCGGTTATGCAGGAGGCCGCCTGGCGCCCGAGAAATTCAGGACCGGGGGCCATAGCGCCGCCAAAAAGTCCTTCGGCCCAGCATTGATCGATGACGACACCCCGTCCCCTGAGCATGCCCGGTTCAGCTGGTTGAAACTGGCGCTGCTGGCACTCATCGGCGCAGCGTTGTGGGCGTTGCCGATGGGGGTCTTGACCGTGCTCTTTGGCTGGGAAGGCACCTTGACTCAGATGGGCTGGTTCTTTACCAAGGCCGCATTGCTGACCTTTGGCGGCGCCTATGCGGTGCTTCCCTACGTCTACCAAGGCGCAGTCGGTCATTATGGCTGGCTGACACCGACACAAATGATCGACGGATTGGCGCTGGGGGAAACCACACCGGGGCCGCTGATCATGGTGGTGGCTTTCGTCGGCTTTGTCGGCGCCTATGTCTCGCAGGTGTTCGGCGCCGATCAGGTGTTTCTGGCCGGAGCCGTCGCGGCCACGCTGGTGACCTGGTTCACCTTCCTGCCTTCGTTCCTGTTCATCCTCGCAGGTGGCCCGCTGGTGGAGTCGACTCACAATGAACTCAAGTTCACCGCACCGCTTACCGGGATCACTGCCGCAGTGGTTGGGGTGATTCTCAATCTGGCGTGTTTCTTCGGCTATCACGTTCTTTGGCCCAAAGGGTTCAGCGGCAACCTGGACTGGCCTTCCGCGCTGATCGCGATTGCGGCGGCGATTGCCTTGTTCCGCTTCAAGCGCGGCGTGATTCAAGTATTGATGGCCTGCGCACTCGTTGGTTTGACTGTGCACTTACTGCGCTAGAGCGCGCAATGATCAACTATTTTCTGGCGGGCACCGGGCCTGCCAGATTACCCAGCCTACTGAGTTAGGCAGGAGGTGTTCCATGAGGTGGATTACCCGTGAACGACCCAAAATTGATCGCATTGCCTGTCCCTGGCTGATCACCCGTTTTATCGACCCTGAGGCCGAGTTCTTGTACGTGCCCAGCAAAGAGGTTTTGCCGGTGGCCGCAGAGAAAGACGCAACGCCTTATGACATTCCGGGTGTTGAGCTTACCCACGTAGGTGAGCTGTGCAGCTTTGATGCGTTCCTGAACAAGTACCACCTCAGTGATCCTGCCTTGCAGCAGTTGGCCAAAATCGTGCGCGGAGCAGATACCTCCCGCCTGGATCTGACACCGCAATCGGCCGGGCTCTATGCGATTTCGCTGGGACTATCGCATAGTTATGCCGATGACCACGAAATGCTGGCACATGGTTTGATCCTGTATGACGCCCTGTATGCCTGGTGCAAGGAATGTCAGGGCGAGTCGCATAATTGGCCTCCTCAGATGTGAGAGGCGTCCACACGGCGGTCCAGCCCGGAACTGGGCTCATGATCAGTGAAACACTGCATATTCTGATCTGCGCATTGCTGAGACTTGGGCGAGGCGGTTGAACCCGCCTTGTCCGAGCAGAAGAAGACCTCATGAACATACGAGACAATCGACGTTTCACTCTGCCAGTCTTCGCGATCCTGCTGACTGCGCTAGCCGTCATGGACTTCGCAAGCCTTCGCTACTGTCAGGCCGCCGACGAGTTGCCGGCTAACGACCTGCCTCTGAAGCACGTCGCCGACATTCCATTGCCCGGTGGCGCCACTCGACTCGACTACGAGAGCTACGATCCAGAGCGCAACCTGATGTTCATCGCTCATCTTGGTGACGGTGAAGTTATCGCCTTTGACATGCGCGAGTCCCGCGTTGTCGGGCGCATTGCGAACGTCTCGTCGGTACACGGCGTGCTCGTTATTCCTGAGTTGTCACGCGTCTACGCTTCGGCGACGGGTACGAACGAAATCGTTGCGATAGACGAAGCGACCCTGGCAATTGTCAGTCGCATACCGGGCGGCATCTATCCAGACGGCATGGCTTATGTGCCTGACCTTCACAAGCTTTACGTATCGAACGAAAACGGCGAGACCGAAACGGTGATCGACGTGGACACGAACACTCGTGTTGCGACAATTCCACTGGGAGGTGAAGTCGGCAATACACAATATGACCCCATATCACGACACGTCTTCGTCAATATCCAGACTCGTCGGCAACTTATCGAAATCGATCCCGTGACCGACCACATCGTGGCGCGCATTGATCTGCCGGGGGCACGTGGCAACCATGGCCTGTTGATCAATCCACGTGACCGGCTTGCCTTTATCGCGTGCGAAGGTAATGACAAGCTCCTCGTACTGGACATGCACACCATGCGGGTTATCCAGGCGTTCGATACCGGGGGAGCCCCCGATGTGCTTGCGTTCGATCCAGTGCTGAACACACTTTATGTCGCTGGAGAGGCTGGCATTGTGTCGATGTTCCACGTCAAGGGGGCAGTGGTCACGAAAATCGGCAATGGCAGCGTAGGCCCGCGTGCGCATGTCGTTGCCGTGGATGCCGCGACACACCGCTCGTATTTTCCGCTCAAGGATATCGACGGGCACCCGGTACTACGGATTATGGAGCCCCGTTAGCGGATTGAATCGACTCTAGTTCCGACCGTGCTGGATGTCGGACCTGAACTTACTCCTGCCTGACAATATCGACCGAGATCTCCACCGCAGCGATCGTGCCCCGGTTCTCAAGCCAGTGCGTGGTGTTCCTGTCCTCGGGCCAACCCACGCCCGGCCCATAGTCCGTGGCGACGCCATTTCGATGGTCGGTGATGGTTCCTTGCAGTATGTAGACGGTACCGGGTCTGTCTTTATGGTTGTGAACCGGCCCGAAGACGCCTCCAGGCTCGATGGTCACCATGCGCATTCTAAGTTGGCGCCCTGCCATGCCTTCGATCTCGGGGCCAAGGTCAACCGTTGCCAGTAACTTCACCGTAACACCTTGCGTTTCGGGTGCCGCCTGTTCGTTGCTCATTGTGCTCTCCTCTCTGTACATACAGGGCCTGACTAGAAGTTAAGCCCCTAAGAACCGACAGAGAGGTAAATCCGCCTAACGACGGTCGCCCATCCGGTCAAATGTCGCCGATGGTCGTTACATTTCGCTTGTCACCGGCGTTTGGCTAAGCTGAATAAATCGGGGGTGAACTGATATCGGAGTGATGGCGGCCATCAGCGGGTCTGGATTGGCATCAAGACGGTACTCCCGAAGGAGACGACTATGTATGCAGTTATAAGAACCTACCTGGGTGCTGGCGCAAAGGAGCTTTTCGAGTTTCTGGAAAAGCGCAATGCCGATGTCGAAGCGGCCCTGCGGACAGTGCCTGGCATCGAAAGCTACACACTGCTCAACACGGGTGATGGCGGCACGGCAGTGACGGTTTGCAAAGACAAGACCGGCACCGATGCAAGCTTGAAAGTGGCGCGCGACTGGATTCAGAAAAATGCTTCGCATATTCAAGTGAAACCGCCGATCGTGACGGAAGGTCCGGTGATTGTGCAGATAAAATAGATTCAACCGGTCGATGCAACACACTAGACACTGTGTAAACAGGCGGCGTGTTGCATCGACGGAAAACACCACTCTCAACGCCACAACAACCCCATGGGCAAACCCGATCATAGCGCTCTATGATTGAACCCCATGACGACCTCTCTTCCGATCCGCCAACCCTGCCCTCCCGGTGCTTGCATCTGCGAACGTGAGCAGCTGTTGGAAACTCCCGGCACGGACCTGCGCATCCTGAGCCTGACCCAGTCGGAAGAGAAACGCCTGATCGAACGCCTGGAAAACCTCCAGAGCCTGAGCGACCTGGAGCGTCTGCAACGGCGAATGTATGAGCAGTTGGGTCTGCGCGTGGAGATCGCTCCGGGCTTCAATGAAGTGCGCACCATGCGCGGTATCAATATCACCTTGGGCGAACTGCCGGGCCTGTGCCGCAAAACCCGTCAGTCGATCCCGGCGGCCATTCGCCGAGGGCTGGAGAAGCACCCGGAAGTTGCCTACGAGCTGCTCAATGCCAACGACTTGTTGCGTGATGCCTGATGACTTGCACCGTTATCCCGATACGTTCGTTCGAATGCCCTGAAACAGGATCAGCGGTCGTACACGCGACACGGTCCGCTGCTATGCCTTCTCATGGGAGAACAGGTTTCAGGCCAGCCAGGACGTCGCTGGAAACTCAGGCGTGACCGTGGCCCCGGCGCCAGCCAGGAACGCGAAGATCAAAGGTGCCAGTCCGTAGCAGGAGGTGGCAGATGTTATTCATGGTCCGTTGGTCCATCAGTCCGCAGCAACGTAACAGCGCGATCGAACGTTTTCTCAAGACCGGTGGCGCCCCACCCGCAGGCGTCAAAATGCTGGGGCGCTGGCATGCCGTCGGCGGCTCCAGCGGCGTGGGCATTGCCGAGGCCAGTGATCCAGTGGCGATTCAGAAGTGGGTGCTGGAATGGAGCGACCTCATGAACATGGAAGTCCACGCCGCATTGACCGATGAACAGGTGGCGCCGCTGCTCGCTGCCGCAGTGGGCAAGCAATAGTTGTCGAGGCGGCGGGTGCCCCTCGCCGCCCAATGCAAGCTTTTCGTAGGAGCCAGGCTTGCCGGCGAAGGCGCTCKYAAGGACGCCTTCGCCGGCAAGCC
>NZ_JBFTSX010000011.1:0-167251 GCF_056400265.1 Pseudomonas sp. 01L34 | reverse complement strand
TCGAAACCGGTCGCACGCACGGTGATCACTTTCACTGCAGCATTCGATTGCACAGTAGCGATGGCGTTACCGGCGTAGATCGGGCGCTTGAAGGTATCGGCGCTTTCTACCGAGATGATCTCGGAGATCTGGTCAACGTCCAGCTGAGCGGCGACGCGCGGCAGGATGTTTTTGCCGTTGGAAGTGGCGGCAGCCAGGATGTGGCTGTAGCCCTTGCCCAACTCGGCTACCAGTGGAGCAACGTTTTCCGGCAGCTGATGCGCGTAAGCAGCATTGTCAGCGTTCAGGACTTTGCTCACGCCAGCGATTTTCGCAGCGGCTTCAACCACGGCGCCGGCACCCTGGCCTGCAACCAGAACGTGGATGTCGCCACCGATCTTGGCGGCAGCAGCAACGGTGTTCAGCGTGGCCGGGGCCAGCACTTTGTTGTCGTGTTCGGCGATTACCAAGATAGTCATGATTAGATTACCTTCGCTTCGTTTTTCAGTTTCTCGACCAGTTCAGCCACCGACTTGACCTTGATACCCGCGCTGCGTGCAGCTGGCGCTTCGACTTTCAGGATCTTGTTGGTGGAGGCGGTGGAAACGCCCAAAGCGTCCGGAGTCAGCACTTCGAGAGGCTTCTTCTTGGCTTTCATGATGTTTGGCAGGGACGCGTAGCGCGGCTCGTTCAAACGCAGGTCGGTGGTGACGATGGCCGGCAGTTTCAGGGAAACCGTCTGCGCGCCGCCGTCGATTTCGCGGGTCACGGCAACTGTATCGCCGGACACTTCGACTTTCGACGCGAACGTGCCCTGACCGTAGCCGCTCAATGCCGCGAGCATCTGGCCAGTCTGGTTGTTGTCGCTGTCGATGGCTTGTTTACCGAGGATCACCAGCTGTGGCTGCTCCTTGTCGACCACTGCCTTGAGCAGCTTGGCCACGGCCAGGGAAGTCAGATCTTCAGCGGATTCGACGAGGATGGCGCGGTCGGCACCCAGAGCCAGCGCGGTGCGCAGTTGCTCTTGAGCGGTGGATGGGCCGATGGAGACGACGACGATTTCAGTCGCCACGCCTTTCTCTTTCAGACGTACGGCTTCTTCCACTGCGATTTCGCAGAACGGGTTCATCGACATCTTGACGTTGGCGAGGTCGACGCCGGAATTGTCCGCCTTGACGCGAACCTTGACGTTGTAATCCACAACGCGTTTGACAGCTACAAGAACCTTCATGGATTCCTCGTTACTCTCCGGTGAAAAGAAAGTCGCCTAGGCGAACCTGGCGGTTGATGCTCATCGGCGCAAGGGCACCTCTAAAAACGCTGGCAGGTGTATCGGGTGAACCTTGCTCACGAGACTGATGACCGTTCGTCAGGGGTGACCGACAAGTCATTCATTACCGTGGCGTGTAAACTGCGCGCGATACCTGCGCGGCGCTTCACCTTGTACTGCCATCGCCCTGTCTTTAGAGGTGCTCTTGAAACCTACATTCAGCCTACGGCGAGCGCAAAACCGCCCGTATCTTGACCGGAACACCTATTCCGGTCAATACGGCAAAATGGCCAGTCATAAGCCGCGTGACTTTGATTTATCTGGCTTTGAGCCGATTCAAACAAACGTTTGTATTGGACGCTAAGAGTGGTGTAGATATAATGCGCCACCCAAAGAGAAAGGTGGTTCATCGATTGTCCTCTGTGCCGCACTATGGGGAATTCATGAATGCGACACCCAACCTCCAATTAGAAAAAAAACTGTTGAGCCTTGAGTAGGAGATAGCCTGTGGAACGCGAATACATGGAATTCGACGTGGTCATCGTCGGTGCCGGCCCCGCTGGCCTGTCCGCCGCCTGCCGTTTGAAGCAGAAGGCCGCCGAAGCCGGTAAGGAAATCAGCGTCTGCGTGGTCGAAAAAGGCTCCGAAGTCGGCGCTCATATCCTGTCCGGTGCCGTGTTCGAACCACGGGCCCTGAACGAACTGTTCCCGGACTGGAAAGAACTCGGCGCGCCGCTGAACACGCCAGTCACCCGCGATGACATCTTCGTTCTGAAAAACGCTGACAGCGCGCAGAAGATTCCAGACTTCTTTGTGCCCAAGACCATGCACAACGAAGGTAACTACATTATCTCCCTGGGCAACCTGTGCCGCTGGCTGGCCCAGCAGGCCGAGAACCTGGGCGTGGAAATCTACCCGGGCTTCGCCGCCCAGGAAGCGCTGTTCGACGAGAACGGCGTAGTCCGCGGGATCATCACCGGCGATCTGGGCGTTGACCGCGAAGGCAATCCGAAAGAAGGCCTGTACACCCCAGGCATGGAACTGCGCGCCAAGTACACGCTGTTCGCCGAAGGTTGCCGCGGCCACATCGGCAAACAGCTGATCAAGCGTTTCAACCTCGACAGCGAAGCCGACGCCCAGCATTACGGCATCGGCCTGAAAGAAATCTGGGAAATCGACCCGGCCAAGCACCAGCCTGGCCTGGTGGTCCACACCGCCGGCTGGCCGCTGGACATCATGGGCACCGAGAACACCGGGGGCTCGTTCCTCTATCACCTGGAAAACAACCAGGTGGTGGTCGGTCTGATCGTCGATCTTTCCTACAGCAACACCTTCCTGTCGCCGTTCGATGAGTTCCAGCGCCTCAAGCATCACCCGGTGCTCAAGCAATACCTGGAAGGCGGCAAGCGCGTCAGCTACGGCGCTCGCGCCATCTGCAAAGGCGGCCTGAACTCGCTGCCGAAAATGGTCTTCAAGGGCGGCGCTCTGATCGGTTGCGACCTCGGCACCCTGAACTTCGCCAAGATCAAGGGCAGCCACACGGCGATGAAGTCCGGCATGCTCGCCGCTGACGCGGTGGCCGATGCGCTGTTCGCCGATCTGGACGGCACGCAAGAGCTGACCACTTATGTCGAAGCATTCAAGAAGAGCTGGCTCTACGACGAACTGTTCGCCAGCCGCAACTTCGGCCCAGCGATCCACAAGTTCGGCGCCATTGTCGGCGGCGGTTTCAACTGGATCGACCAGAACATCTTCGGCGGCAAACTGCCGTTCACCCTGCACGACACCAAGCCGGATTACGCGTGCCTGAAACTGGCGGCCGACTGCAAGAAGATCGACTACCCGAAACCGGACGGCAAGATCAGCTTCGACAAACTCAGCTCGGTGTTCATCTCCGGTACCAACCACGAAGAAGAGCAGCCGTGCCATCTGAAGCTGGCCGACGCGAGCATCCCGATCAGCAAGAACCTGCCGCTGTACGATGAACCTGCCCAGCGTTACTGCCCGGCCGGCGTGTACGAAGTGGTCACCCAGGAAGACGGCGAGAAGCGCTTCCAGATCAACGCCCAGAACTGCGTTCACTGCAAGACCTGCGACATCAAGGACCCTGCACAGAACATCACCTGGGTGGCGCCGGAAGGCTCCGGCGGCCCGACTTATCCGAACATGTAAGTCGACCATCTGAACAACAAGGCTCCCTGAACGGGGGCCTTTTTGTTGCCCGCAATTCAAGCGTCACCACAAGAACCTGTGGATCAGGCAGCGCGCTCATCCCCCGGATTACGCTCGAAGTAGCGCTTGTACTCACGGCTGAACTGCGACGTGCTCTGATACCCCACCCGATGCGCCACCTGGGCCACGCCCAATCCTTCGCCCTGCAGCAAGCGCTGGGCCTTGAGCAAGCGCAAACGCTTCAGATACTGCACTGGCGACAACAAGGTGCAGCGTTTGAAATGCTCATGAAACGTCGACGCGCTCATGTTCGCGCAACTGGCCAGGGCGTCGACGTTCAGCGGCTCGGTGTAATGCGCATGCAGATGGCTCAGGGAGGCCGCGATCCGGGCGAACTGCCCCTGTTGCTCCACCAGCGCCCGCAATACATCAGCTTGCGGCCCACGCAAGGCGACGAACAACAACTCACGCAATCGCGCCTGTCCCATAACCTGGCTCTCCAGCGGGTCGTGCAGACAGCGCAACAGCCGCTCAACACAACCCCGCATCGCATCATCGAGCACCGCCGAAGTCATGGACTCTGGCGTCTGCGCCGCGATACAGCGCCCCGACGCCAGCCCCATGGCCAACACCAACTCACCGAGCAACACCCGGTCAATGGCGATGGAAATGCCCAGCATCGGGCCATCGGGCGCGGAAAACGTCTCGCACTCGAACGGCACCGGCAGCGCCTGAATCAAATAATGCCCGGCACCGTATTCCAGAGTACGCGACCCCAGATACGCCAACTTACTGCCCTGGGCGATGATGACCAGGCTTGGCTCGTAGATTTGCGGGCCACGGGCCAAATCACAACTGGCCCGCAAAATCTGCACGCCCGGCAACGTGGTAGGCGTGAAACCATCGCGGGTGGTCAGCCGCTGGATCAGCGAAACCAGCGTGGCATTGGCATCGAGATGACGGGTCAACAACATGGAGAGCTCTTCACAAAAAAGTCGCGAAAAAAGGGATGAAAACATCATCGCAGGTCTGAACGCCAATGCGGCCAATCAACGGCACATACCGGAGGATTAGGCATGACACCCGGAGGAATCGCCATGGCCGGTCACCCGTGCGGTGCCCAGAATGGCTCGCCTCACCTGTCACTGCTTTGCGAGGTTCACCATGTACACCGCCATCGGATACGCCGCTCAGTCGCCCACCACTCCCCTCGCCCCGATGAAATTCGAACGCCGCAGTCCACGGCCCGACGACGTCGCAATCGAGATTCTCTACTGCGGCGTCTGCCATTCCGACATCCACCAGGCGCGCAACGAGTGGGGCATTGCGGTTTACCCGCTGATGCCCGGCCATGAGATCGTCGGCAAAGTGACCGCCGTCGGCGCGAACGTTACTAAACACAAAGTCGGCGATCTGGTCGGCGTCGGTTGCATGGTCGACTCGTGCCGCCATTGCGAAGCCTGCCAGGCCGATCTGGAGCAATACTGCCTCGAAGGCCCGACCATGACGTACGCCACCCCGGACCGGGTCGATGGCAGCAACACGATGGGCGGTTACTCCGACAGCATCGTGGTCAGCGAGCACTTTGTCGTGCGCATCCCGGAGAAGCTCGACCTGGCCAGCGCCGCGCCGATTCTATGTGCCGGCATCACCACCTACTCGCCGCTCAAGCACTACGGTGTGAAGGCCGGTGACAAGGTCGGGATTCTTGGCATGGGCGGTCTCGGTCACATGGGGATCAAGTTCGCCAAGGCGATGGGCGCTGAGGTGACCTTGTTCACCCGCTCGGCGAGCAAGGCTGAAGAAGGTCGTCGCCAAGGCGCGGACCACGTGATCGTGTCCACCGATGCCGAACAGATGAAGGCCGCCGCCGGACAATTCGACTTCCTGCTGGACACCATTCCGGTGCAGCACGACCTCAACCCCTACCTCGATACCCTGCGTTTCGACGGCGTGCACATTCTGGTGGGCTTGATCGAGCCGATCGATCCGCCGGTGCATGCTGCCAAACTGGTATTGGGTCGTCGCATGCTGGCCGGCTCACTGATCGGCGGCATCGCCGAAACCCAGGAAGTACTGGACTTCTGCGCCGAGCACGGCATCTCCTGCGACATCGAAATGCTCGACATCCGCCAGATCAACGAGGCTTACACCCGCATGATCGCCGGTGACGTGAAATACCGCTTCGTGATCGACATGGCGACGCTGAAACTCTAAACCTTCAGGCCCAATTCCGCCGACAGCCGGGCTGTGACCCCTTTGATCAGGGGAATCAGCTCGGCCATTTTTTCCAGCGGCATGTACGGCACGGTGCTGGCGATGCTGATGCCGGCGACAATGCGCTTGCTGGCATCGCGAATCGGTGCCGCCACGCAGCGGATCGACGGTTCGTTGTCTTCCAGGTCGAAGGCGTAACCGCCGGCCACGTACTCGATCATGCGCTGCTGAAACTGCTCCCAGGATTGCTCTGGGTGCTGCGGCCAGAACTGATTTTTTCCGCCCACCGGCAAGCTGATTTCATACAGCCGTTGCCATTCTTCCTGCGAGTCATCAAGCATCAGCGCCTTACCAATCCCGGTACGCGCCAACGGCATGCGATGGCCGACCCGCGAACGCATTTCCGGGCCATTGCGCCCCGGATTCTTGAGCAGGTACAGCACCTCGTCGCCTTCACGAATCGCCAGGTGGATGGTGTCGCCGGTCAATGCCGACAACTCATCCAGATACGGCCCGGCCAGCGTCACCAACGGCAGCTCTTCGCGCGCCTGAAAACCCAGTTCGATCAGTTTCGGCCCCAACAGATAGCCGACCTGCGGCACCACCCGCAGATAACGCTCGTCCACCAGGCAACTGGCCAGACGATGGGTGGTGCTGCGCGTCGTGCCGATCAGCCGGGCGATTTCCTTGAGATCGCGGGCGCCACTGGCCACCGCCTGCACCACACCCAGGCCACGAAGCAGTGTCTGGGTGCCGGTCGGCGCGGCGTCCTTGGCGATTTTTGGGGCGTCTTCCTGCATATCCAGCCTTTACCGTTGAGCGAGGGAACGGGCGGCATTATGGTCGCCGGACGGCTGCGACTACAACTTGATACGCTCGACCTTGCCCACCAGCAACACGTAGGACAGCGCACCCAGCAACGCCAGAACAGAGATATAGGTGATCGCCGGGGCAAACGAATCACCGGAGGCAAGGAAACCGATGACGATTGGCGTGGTAATCGCCGCCAGGTTGCCGATGAAATTGAACACCCCACCGGTCAGTCCGAGCAAGCGTGCCGGGGCCAGGGTCGACACCAGCGACCAGGTGATCGAGGCCAGACCGTTGCCGAAGAAAGCCAGCGCGAGGAAGGCAATCACCAGCGGCGTCGATTCGACGAAGTTGGCGCCGATGATCGAGGTGGAAATCAGCAGTCCGCCAATGATCGGTAGCTTGCGGGCGAAGCCTACGGTGTAGCCGCGACGGATCAAAAAGTCCGAGAAGAACCCCGAGCACAGCACGCCGACAAACGCTGCGAGAAACGGCAGTGACGCCAGCAAGCCAGACTTGATGAAGTCCATGCCGCGATATTTCACCAGGTAAGTCGGGAACCACGTCAGGAAGAACCATAAAGTCGAATTGAGGCAGAACTGGCCGAGGTAAATGCCCCACAATTTGCGCTTGCTCAGGACAATTCCGAGGTCGATCCAGCTGAATTTCGCCTTGGCCCTGGCGGCTTCGGCCTGAATATCCACCAACCCGCCACCCTCACGGATCAGCTCGATTTCCGTGTCATTGGCGCCCTTGAAATCCCGTGGTTCGCGATACACCGCGTACCAGATCACCGCCCAAAGAATGCCCACAACACCAGTGCTGACAAACACCATGTGCCAGCCATATTGGTGTTGCAGCCAGGCAAGCACCGGCGTCAGGAACGCCAGGCCGACGAACTGCCCGGAGGTGTAGAAACCGATGGCTGTGGCGCGTTCGCGCTCGGGGAACCAGGTTGTCACTACGCGGCTGTTGATCGGGTACGCCGGCGCTTCCAGCGCTCCGACCGCCATGCGCAGCACGAACAATGCGATAAAACTGGCGGCGAAACCGAGCATCACCGTGGCCAGCGACCACAGCAGCAATGCAACGCTATAGAGAATGCGCGGCGGCACCCGGTCCACCAGCCAGCCGCCGGGGATCTGCATGGCGGCGTAGGTCCAGCCGAATGCGGAAAAAATCAGCCCCACATGAATCGGATCGATGCCCAGGTCGCTGGTCAGCGCCGGGGCGGCAATGGACAGGTTGCTGCGGTCCAGGTAGTTGATCACCACCGTGATGAACAACAGGACCATGATGAAAAAACGCTTGCGACTGGGCGTCACCAACGACGCCTGCCCGGTGAGGGTTTGCGGTTGCATGGGGGTGCCTCTTCTTATGTTTATTGAGGTCATGGTGGTTGATCGTTCCTACGCTCTGCGTGGGAACGCAGCCATGCGACCCAAGAGCGTCCGGTGAGGCATTCCCACGCAGAGCGTGGGAACGATCACCGCGTGAGTATCACCACTCGGCAAAACTGCCATCGGCATGGCGCCAGATCGGGTTGCGCCAGCGGTGGCCGACAGCGGCGCGTTCGATCACATACTCCTCGTTGATCTCGATCCCCAAACCCGGCCCATTGGGGATCTTCACAAAGCCTTTGTCGTAGTCGAATACCCGCGGGTCTTTCACGTAATCGAGCAGGTCGTTGCTCTCGTTGTAATGGATGCCCAGGCTCTGTTCCTGAATGAACGCGTTGTAGCAAACCGCATCCAGTTGCAGGCACGCCGCCAGGGCAATCGGGCCCAGCGGGCAATGCAGCGCCAGCGCCACGTCGTAGGCTTCGGCCATGTTGGCGATCTTGCGGGTTTCGGTGATGCCGCCCGCGTGGGACGCATCAGGCTGGATGATGTCGACGTAGCCTTCGCTGAGCACACGCTTGAAATCCCAACGCGAGAACAACCGCTCACCAAGAGCAATCGGTGTGCTGGTCAGCGGCGCCAGCTCCTTCAGCGCTTCGTAGTTTTCACTGAGCACCGGTTCTTCGATGAACATCAGTTTGTACGGGTCGAGTTCCTTCATCAGCACCTTGGCCATCGGCTTGTGCACCCGACCATGGAAGTCCACGCCGATGCCGACATTCGGGCCCACCGCATCGCGCACAGCGGCAACGTTGGCCAGCGCCAGGTCGACTTTCTCAAAGGAATCGAGGAATTGCAGTTCTTCGGTGCCGTTCATTTTCACTGCGGTGAAACCACGGCTGACCGCTTCTTTCGCGGCGCGAGCAGTGTCCGCCGGACGATCACCACCGATCCACGAATAAACCCGGATCTTGTCCCGCACCTGGCCGCCCAGCAAATCGCTGACCGACACCCCCAGCGCCTTGCCCTTGATGTCCCACAACGCCTGGTCGATACCGGCCAGCGCGCTCATGTGGATCGCCCCGCCCCGGTAGAAGCCGCCACGGTAGAGCACCGTCCAGATGTCTTCGATGTTGCGTGGATCTTTACCGATCAGGTAGTCGGACAATTCCTCGACCGCAGCAGCGACGGTGTGCGCGCGGCCTTCGACCACGGGCTCGCCCCAACCGCTCACGCCCTCGTCGGTCTCGACCTTGAGGAAGCACCAGCGCGGCGGAACGATGAAGGTGGTGAGTTTGGTGATTTTCATCTCTATTGTCTCTCTTGTAGATGCAGCGCTCACAGCGCCAGAAAGTCTTAACGCAGAGCGTTCCATGCAGCGACATATGCCTTGGCGCGCACCGCTACCTCGTCAGCCGTCATGCCCGGTTTGAACAACCCGGAGCCGAGACCGAAACCTTTGACGCCGGCCTCGACAAACACCTGCATGTTGTCTGGCGTAATCCCGCCCACCGGCACCAGCACCGTCCCCGCGGGCAACACCGCCAGCCAGGCTTTTACTACGGCTGGGCCCATCTGCTCGGCCGGGAACATCTTCAGCACATCCGCCCCTTCGGCCAGCGCGGCAAAGGCTTCGGTCGGCGTTGCCACGCCCGGCGACAGGAACAGCCCCGCTGCCTTCGCCGCGCGCAATACCTTGGCATCGCTGTGGGGCATGACGATCACCTGGCCGCCCGCCGCTTTCACTTGCTCGACCTGTTCCGGCGTCAGCACCGTGCCCGCGCCGATCAGGCAATCGGCGGGTAATGTGCTGCGCAGGATGCGGATACTTTCGTACGGTTCAGGGGAATTAAGCGGCACTTCGATGACGCGAAATCCGGCCGAATACAGGACTTCGCCGACGGCTGCCGCCTCTTGCGGACGCAGGCCACGCAGAATCGCGATCAGACCGTTTTGTGCCAGTGCTTGCTTGAGCATGTCAGACCTCCATTCAGGTTTAACGGGATGAGGATGTCGTGATCAGTCCAGCGGCGACCGCCAACTGCCACAAGCCGCGTTCGGTAGCCTGCTCGGCCAGGGTCACCCGGGTAAAACCGCAGGCGTCGAGCGCCCGGCTGTAGCGAGCGCAGAGTTGAGCGTTGCCGATGAGGATGATCGAGGGCAGGTGCACGCTGTTGCGCCGACGTCGCTGAACGGTGGCCAGGGCCGACAGTTCATGGCCGATCAGCAGGCCGGACAGATAGTCCGGCTGAGCGGTGGCACTCAGCTCGCCGGTCAGCCCCAGACTGCGGGCACTGAACAACGTGGACAGCGGCCCGATCTCGCCATCCGCCGACAGCGCCACTTGCACGCCACGGTCAAAAGCATCGCCATCAAAAGCCCCGCCGCGCTGCTGAGTGCGCCCCAGAATGCTGTGTTCGCTGAGTACGGCGAAGACTTCGCCGGTCATGAAGGTATCGAAATGCACGATGCAGCCGTCGGCCACTTCCACCCATTTCGAATGACTGCCCGGCAGGCCTATCAGCAGATCCCTACCCGCCTCGCCCGGCAGATTCTGCAATACGCCGAGGACCTGGGTTTCCTCGCCGCGCATGACGTTGGGCAAGCGCGAACGCTGAATCACACCCGGCACGATGTGCACATCGACACCGCGAAGACTGCGAACGGTTTGTAGGGAAGTTCCGAGATTGGCGACGTTCGCCGGCGTGTCGCAGTAGGCCGCTTCGCGCCAGCCCTGAGCACTGCCGACCATGCCACAGGCAATCACCGGCACATCGGGCTGCGCGTCGAGCCAGTCACCGCAAGCCTCATCAAAGGCCAGTTCAAAACCGTCGGCGCATGCCTGACCGGCGATGGTTCGCGGCGTCTTGGGCAACTGCATGATCCCGGACGACAGCGCACGCTGTTCCAGCACCTGGCCACCGAAGCCGAGTTTGTAAGCACGTAATGAGGTTGTCCCCCAATCGAGCGCGATCAATTGCGCCAGCATCGCTTCACCTGTTTTGTTTTTTGGCAGTGAGTGAGCTGGACTATAGACCTGGACGAGGGACAATCTCAATATATAAATATCAATCCCACATATTGAGATATCACAAAAAAAGATCGCAGCCTTCGGCAGTTCCTACAGATTCGATGTACGCCCGCAATATCGCGGTCGAAACACAATCCCGTGCAGGAGCTGCCGAAGGCTGCGATCTTTTAGAGGATCAATTACCGGCGGCAAAATCCCTTAGCACCGCCCCATCCATCCGATACCGCACCCACTCTTCCTGCGGTTGTGCGCCGAGGGATTTGTAGAATTCAATCGCCGGTTTGTTCCAGTCCAGCACGCTCCATTCGAAACGGCCGCAGTCATTGGCACAGGCGATTTTTGCCAGGTGGCGCAGCAAGGTTTTACCGGCGCCGCCGCCCCGCTGTTCAGGGGTGATGTAGAGGTCTTCGAGGTACAGGCAATTGCTGCCCAGCCACGTGGAATAGCTGAAGAAGAACACTGCGAAGCCGATCGGCAGGCCATCGCGCAGGCAGATCAGGCCATGGGCGGTGGCGCCTTCGCTGAACAGGCTGCGCTCGATGTCGGCGACGCTGGCGATGACTTCGTGGCGGGCACGTTCGAAGTCGGCCAGTTCAGTGATGAACGCGAGTATTTGCGGAGCATCGCTGGGGGTTGCCGGGCGGATTTCGATCGTCATGGACGTGCCTTGTCAAAAGTTGAAAACGCCATACTAAGTCCGCGCGCGGCGCTCGTCACATTTGAAATGATGGAGGGGGCCTTTGTGGCTAATGTCGATTCGCTAAGTAATCTCAGCCGTAACACACTCTCCGTAGCAGCTGCCGAGCCTGCGAGGCTGCGTTCGGCTGCAAAGCAGTCGTCAAACCAGAACTTGCGGTGCGTCAGGCAGACCGCGTCAGCCGGATTCACGACTGCTGCGCAGCCGAACGTAGCCTCGCAGGCTCGGCAGCTGCTACGGATTGCATTTACGGTTTAACTTACTAGCATTGGAGCAAGCTCCCTCGCCACAAAAGCGTTTTCATACTTAGGACATTTATGAGCACCGCTGCTTTCGCACCTCTGCAGAATCTGGCTTCTGAACTGCTGCCCCATGCGCTGGAACCTGGCGAGGATGGCGCCCACGATCTGTCGCACTTGCAACGGGTATGGCACAACGTGCGCACGCTTCATGCTGAAGAAAGCGGTGATCTTGAGGTGCTGCTGGCCGCCGTGCTGTTGCACGATTGCGTGGCGGTGGAGAAGAACTCGCCGCTGCGTTCCCAGGCGTCACGGCTGGCGGCGCAGAAAGCGTCGACAGTGCTGACAGCCGTGGATTGGCCTGACGCAAAAATCACCGCGGTCGTCCATGCCATTGAGGCCCATAGCTTCAGCGCCAACATCACACCCACGACCCTCGAAGCCCGAATCATCCAGGACGCCGACCGCCTCGACTCGCTTGGCATGCTCGGCGTGGCGCGTACCTTCTACATTGCCGGGCGCATGGGCAGCGCGCTGTACGACCCTGTGGACCCGGAGGCAGACGAGCGGGACTACGACGACAAACGCTTTTGCCTCGATCATTTCCAGACCAAGCTGCTGCACCTGGCAGACGGCTTCCAAACGACCACCGGCCAGCGCCTGGCACTGGTTCGCCATCAACGCTTGAAGGGATTCATGGAGCTGTTTAAAGAAGAAATCGGTGTCGGCTGAGGAGCCAGAGCCACACCGCTCGTCGTTCATCAGGCACCAATCCCGGTCGGGGACGGACCAATATCGAGTAAGGGCTCGCCAATGCGAGCGAGGAGCAACACTCGTCCATCCCAACCAAGAGGTCACCATGAACGTCGATAAAAACCTGGAAAAAGAAGTCCTGACCCGCCTGCTGCATGCCCATCCAAGCGGCTTGGGCAAGGAGGTTCTGGACAATTACCGGGGGGAGAAAGTCGTGGCCAGCACCCTTGCGACGCTGCAGGAGCGTGGGCTGATCCAGCACGGTCATGTGATCTGCAACGAAGCCGGCGAGCACTCGCTGAACCTGCCGATCAAACTCAGCGCCGCTGGGGTTGAGGCGGCGCGCAAACTGGATAACTAACCGAGCAGGAGCTGGCGAAGCCTGCGCCAGCTCCTATAGCCAGGAGAAATCCCATGCCTCGTGGAAGCAAAGACAAATACACCGCCGAGCAGAAACGCAAGGCCGAACACATCGAAGAAAGCTACGAACGCAAAGGCGTGTCGAAAGATGAAGCCGAGGCCCGCGCCTGGGCGACGGTAAACAAGCAGTCGGGTGGCGGTGAGCGCGCCGGCGGCTCGGGACGCAAGAAACCGGCCGCTGCCAAGTCTGCCGATCGCAAGGAATCAGCCCGCCGTGCAGTCGCCACCCGTGAGGGCAAACCGCGCAACAGCAAGGCGTCACGCGATACCCAGACGGTGGACAGCCTGATGAGGGAAGCCCGGGCGAAGAAGATTCCGGGGCGCTCGAGCATGCGCAAGCAAGAGTTGATCGAGGCGTTGCGCAAGGCGGGTTGAAAGTCAGGATTAAGGGTGAATTTGAGGCCCGATGGCGGCTGATCAGGCGCTGAAAGTTTCGCGGATCAACGCGTCCACCTCCACCGCCCCCGGCGAAGTCGCCGGCCCCCAACGAGTGACCGCCAACGCCGCTGCCGCGTTCGCCCGCCGTGCCGCTTCAGCCGCCGACAAGCCCTGCGCCAACCCGGCCACAAACACCCCGGCATGGGCATCCCCCGCACCGTTGCTGTCGACGGCCGAGACCTTGAATCCCGGCACCTGCTGACGGTCGCCATGCTGGCTGATCCAGCAACCCTGCGGCCCATCGCGAACCACCATCAGGGCGTCCGTCGGCAACTGATCCGCCAAAATATTCAACGCCTCGGCAATGTCCGACGCCCCGGTAAACCGCAGCGCCTCGACACGGTTGCTGGTCCACAGATCGATGCGCGGCAGCAAGGCCTTCATCAGCGGTGCGTCCGGCGAATCCACCAACGGTCCCGGATCGAATACCACTTTGATCCCGTCCGGCAACTCCAGCACCCAATCCACCAGCACCTGAGCCTTGCCGGCATGCAGCAGGCTGTAGCCGCTGACATAGACAAAGTCGCCCGCCTCGGCCGGCACACTCGCCAGGTCTTCGGCGGTCAATTCGCCTTCGGCACCGATGTAGGAAATGAACGTGCGTTCGGCCGAGGCTTCAGTCAGTGCGACACACAACCCGGTGTCGCGCTCAGCACGGTGAGCGATGCCGATCCGAATGCCTTCTGCCGTCATCGCCTCCCGGGCCAGATCACCAAAACGGCCATTGCCATGGCGCCCGAGGTAGACCACCGACAAGCCGTTCCGTCGGGCCGCGGCCATCACATTGAAACCGCCGCCCGCCTCGAAACGGGCGGATTGCGCCAGCACGTCACCGCCCGAATGAGGCAATTTGTCCACGGCCATGACCAGGTCGATGATGACCTGGCCGGTGTGCAGCAGCCTAGACATGCGCAGGCTCGAGCAACGCGGTACGACGGTCCTTGGCGCCGCCGAGCACCCAGTAAATCCCGCCAGCCACCACGAACGTCACGATCCAGCCCAAGCCGTTGTGGCCCAGCCATGAGTCGGACAGGAAGCCCCGGAACCAGACATCTTGTTCAGTGGTGCCAATGGTGGTGAAGCTGAAACCCAACACAATCGCCACCGCCCACGCACCGAATGCACGCCACTCGACGCCGCCGCGATACCAGTAGGCGCTGCTCGGGCTGACGTCCAGCAGGTCCTTGGGGCTGTAGTAATGACGATGGATCAGGTCGACCACGAAGATTCCGACCCACGCCGTGATGGGCACCGCCAGCAAGGAAATGAAGGTAATGAACGGACCGTAGAAGCTCTCGGCGATCAGCATGAAGTAGATCGAGCCGGCGAAGATCGCCACGATATCGACCACCACCGCGTACACGCGCTTGACCTTCAGACCGAGGGTCAAGGTGGTCAGCCCGGCGGAGTACACCGACAGGTTGTTCGACAGCAGTAGCCCGCCGAACGCGGTGATCAGGTACGGCACCGCCATCCAGCTCGGCAGCATGTCGCGGATCGCGACAATCGGGTCAGTGGCCGAGGCCAGATCGTTGTTACCCACCGACAGCAGACCGCCAAGGGTGATCAGCAGCACCAGCGGAATCCCCGCACCGAACGCCGCCGACGCCACCAGGCGCACCGCTTTGACGCTGCGGTGCTGGTAGCGCGACATGTCCGCGCCGGCGTTGGCCCAACCGATCCCGGTGCCGGCGGCCATGGTGCCGATGCCGATGATCATCGCGCTCAGCGGTGCTGGCGTGGCATTGAATACGGCGCTCCAATCGATGGTCGCGCAGAGGAAACCACCGACCAGGATATTCAGCGCACCGAACACATAGGTTGCCCATTTCTGGATCACCAACAATGTGGCGTGGCCGAGACCGGACACCGACAACGTCAGCAGCACGAAAATCGCGATGAACACCAGGGTCAGCAGCGGCGCGCTTTTGGCTTCCACCGGCGAGCCGAACACTATCGAGCACAGCGACAGCAGGACGAACGCGGCGGTGGTGGTATTGACCGTTTCCCAACCCAGGCGCGACATCAGCGAGACCAACGTCGGGCCGATATTGCCACGTACGCCGAAGATCGCTCGCGACAGTGTCAGGCTCGGTGCGCGGCCACGACGACCGGCAATGGAGATGATCCCGACCACCGCGAAAGAGCCGGCGGCACCAAGGATCGCGACGATGATCGCTTGCCAGATCGCCAGGCCGCGAAAGGCCACCAGCGTGGCACCCAACGGCAAGCCGAGAATGGAAATGTTGGCCGCGAACCAGACCCAGAACAGTTGCAGCGGATGACCGTTGCACTCCCCTTCCGGCACCGGTTCGATACCACGGGTTTCCAGTTGTCCGGCGCTTTGCCCGGCGTTCGATGAACTCATGAAAATGCTCCTTGCAATTGTTATGGTGTGGGCAATCTCGGAGGACAAAACAACAGCCGGCCGTCCTGCCCGTGTTTGTGCGTTCCATTGCGGGTGAAAAACTCAAGTATGCGGCGTGTTCATCGCGGGCAAGCCCGCGATGGGGCCAGTCCAGTCAACGTAAAGCCAACAGTCCTTTTACCAACGGTTCCAACTCCAACGAGTTAACCGCTTTAACCTGCTCGATCATCGCCATCGGCCAGCTCTCAAGCCCCAGACAGGCCCCGAGCATGGCGCCGAGCATCGCCGCGATGGTGTCGGTGTCACCGCCCAGGCTCGCGGCCATGCACAGCGCTTCAAAGGCCATCATCTCGCCGATGGCCACTTGCTGGGCCAGCGCAAACGACACCACCACCGATTCCTGTGAGGCCACCGAAGTGCCGATCACGTCGTACAGCAAATCCGCCAGCAACGCCTTGTCGCTGTCGATGCCGATACTCCGCGCCCAACTGATGCGCGAGGCAATCCGCCCGCCGGCGACCCAGTGGCCGTGACTTTCTGCCTGCTGCGCGAATTGCTGGCCAAGGTTCAACGCCTCACCCAGGTCCATACCGTTGATCCCGGCGGAAACCACTGCCGCCACCGCCGCCGCACTGGCAATCCCCAGCGTGGTGTTGTGGGTCACCTGACAGGCTTGCACCACGGAGCGGATGAAACGCTCTGGATCGGCGACATCGGCCGCAATCCCTACCGGGGTGATGCGCATCGCTGCGCCATTGGTGGCGCCATAGCGCCCCGCCTCTTCCAGCGAGTGGCCGGCGAGGATCATTTCGATCGCGCGTTTGGTCGAAGGGCCGAGCAAGTCTTGCGAGCCCTTGGCCTGCATCCCGGCTTCCCATTCGATCAATCGTTGGGCCAGTACCGCCGGTTCGATCCGGCCCTCGCCTTCGATCAACAACCGAGCGACCAGAATCGCCTGCTCGGTATCGTCGGTGATCGAACCTTTGGGCAAGTTCGCGGCAATCGGTTGATCGGGGCCTGCGTCTTGCAGATCGGTGATTTCAACGAAGCGCGCCTTGATGTCGGCGCGGCTCAGGGATTGGGTCGGCATGCCCAGCGCATCGCCCAGGGCCAGTCCATAGAACGCGCCGAGGGCACGGTTGAGCGCGGTCATTTTGGAGCTCCAAACTGCAAATGCAGACGAAAGTGCACCGGATCGAGCAGGCTTTCGACCTGCTCCATAAAACGGTTCTGACGGTCATAGGTGGTGCGCAGGGCCTTGAGAAATACCGTGCCGACCGGGCGCCCGAGCAGTTCGGCGTCTTCGGCGTTCAAGGGTTCGGCACCGATCCACTGATCGCCGTGCTCGCCGACATAGCCGTAGGCAGCCAACGTGATGGTCAGGGAGTTATCAATCAGTCCCACTCGCGGCAGGCCTTCCAGGCCTCCGGTCGCGGGCATTAACGCGCGTTCCAGAGACACCAGCGTACCGTCGGTGGCGCGCCGGCGACGGTCGAGGGTGATGAATTGATCGGTGCCGAACCGCGACAGCAGGTCAGGACGGGTCACCGCCTCCAGTCGCAGCACTTCGGTATTGATCAACGCCCCGCTGTCCGCCAGTGCCTGGGCCCAGCCGCTGCTCTGATCGAGCACTACGCCGTCGTAAGTAACGATGGAACCGACTCCGCTTTGCGTGGCGATGTAGTGACGCCGTTTCAGTTCGGCCAGGGCTTCACGCAGCGTGCCGCGGCTGACCTTGAATTCTTGAGCCAACTGATGTTCACCCGGCAATAGCAAGCCGTCCTCCATGAGGCCGCTTTCGATGCGCCGGACAAGCTCATCGATAATCCGTTGTTTCTTGTCAAATCGTACCTGTCTAACCATGTACAAAGTGATAACCGAAAGGGATTAGGGCGAGCAAGGGATATTTTGTGGCTGGATTGTGTGACAGACAGACCGCCTTCGCGGGCAAGCCTCGCTCCTACAGGGGGATCTGCACGGTACTGTAGGAGCGAGGCTTGCCCGCGAAGGCGTCGGCACATCCAGTATCCATGTGCCGGACATCCCGCTCCCCCGGGGAAAATCAGCGTTGTTTCAGTCGGTCGATCACAACCGCCAGCAACAGGATCGAACCGCGAATCACGTACTGATAGAAGGTATCGATGTTCTTCAGGTTCATCGCATTCTCGATGATCGCCAGAATCAGCACTCCGGCAATCACATGCCGAATCATCCCGATCCCGCCACTCAGCGACACCCCGCCCAACACGCAGGCCGAGATCACTGTCAGCTCGAAACCCTGGCCAATCATCGGCTGACCCGAGGTCATGCGCGACGCCAGAATCACCCCGGCCAATGCACCAATCACCCCGTGCACGGCGAAGATGATGATTTTGGTTCGGTCAACGTTGACCCCAGCCAGCAACGCCGCTTCCTGGTTGCCACCGATGGCCATGGTGTTGCGCCCGTAGGTGGTGTAATTCAGCAGCCAGCCGAAAAACAGGAAGCAAACGATGGTGATCAGAATCGGCACCGGTACGCCGAATAACTGGCCGTTGCCGAAGACGAAAAACGACTCCTGGGACACGCCCACCGCTTTGCCGTTGGCAAAGATGTAAGCCAGGCCACGAACAATCTGCATGGTCGCCAGCGTGGTGATCAACGCATTGACCCGCAGCTTGGCGATCACGATCCCGTTGATCAGCCCGACAATCAGCCCCATCACCAGCGCCGCACTGACGCCGAGGAACACGCTGTTGGTGTCGCGCATCACCACCGCCGCGACCACGCCGGCGCAGGCAATCACCGAGCCCACCGACAAGTCGAAATGCCCGGAAGCCAGGCAATACAACATGGTGCAGGCGGCAATTCCGGTGGTGGAAATCGCCAGGCCCAGCCCCCGCATGTTCAGCGGCGACAGGAAGTTGTCGATCAGCAAGGTGCAGAGCACGAAGATCCCGACGGCCGCCAGCAGCATTACCCAGTCATCGAGAAAGCGTCGCAGGTCCAGCGGTTTGCGCGGGGTTGGCAGAGCGTTGTTTTGGATGGTCATAGTCACCTCTCAGTTCGCCACGTCGGCAGCGCGTTGGCGTGGCAAAGCCAGTTGCAGCAGGTTGGATTCATTGGCGTGTTCGCGGGTCAGTTCGCCGCGCATCGTGCCTTCGCAGAGCACCAGGATGCGGTCAGAAATGCCCATGACTTCCATCAGGTCGCTGGACACCACAATCACGGCTATACCGCTGGCGGCCAGGTTGTGGATGATCTGGTAGATCTCGGCTTTGGCGCCGATGTCGATGCCGCGTGTAGGCTCATCGAGCAGCAGGACTTTCATCGGCATCGACAGCCAGCGACCGAGAATCGCCTTCTGCTGATTGCCGCCGGACAGGTACATGATTTTCTGCGCCGCGTTGGGCGTCTTCACCTTCAGCGCCTTGATCTGCTTGTCGGCGTTGCCCTTTTCCCACAGCCCGCGCAACAGGCAACCGAAGGTGGAATGAGCACCACGAGCACTGATGTTGATGTTCTCGGCGACACTGGCGAGCGGCAGGATGCCCTCCTTCTTGCGGTCCTCGGGGCACAGCAGAATCCCCGCCGCAATGGCATCGCGCGGTGAACGCAGTTTCAGTTCATGTCCACGCAACTCCAGGCGTCCGGCCGTGTTGCGGGTAAGTCCGCTGAGCATGCGAAACAGCTCGGTGCGGCCCGCGCCAACCAAGCCGAACAGTCCCAGAATCTCGCCCTTGTGCACCTCGAAACTCACCGGTTCACGCAAACCCGGCCCCAGCAAACCGTCAACCTTGAGCGCCACCGCGCCACGCGGGCGGCTGCGGTAATCGTAGATATCCTGAATGTCGCGACCGACCATGCACGTCACCAACTGGTCATGGGTCAGCGCGCTCATGTCCTCGAAGGTGCGCACGAAGCGACCGTCCTTGAACACCGTTACCGCGTTGCAGATACGGAACACTTCCTCCATGCGATGGGAGACGTAGAGCACCACTTTGCCTTCGTCGCGCAGGCGCCCGATGATTGCCATCAAGCGATCGATTTCCCGCGCCGACAGGCTGCTGGTGGGTTCGTCGAACGCAATCACATGCGCGCCACGGGACAGCGCCTTGGCGATTTCCACCAGTTGCCGCTGACCGAGGGACAAGCGCCCGACTTTCTCTTGTGGATCGATTTCATCGGCCAGGCCTTTGAGGCAGGCCAGTGCCTGTTGCCGCAAAACGCTGCGATTGATCAGGCCGAAACTTGCCGGCAGATGCCCAAGAAACAGGTTCTCGGCCACGGTCATTTCCGGCACCAGGTGCAGCTCCTGATGGATCACCGCGACCCCGCTGCCAATGCTGTCGGCAGTGGATTTGAAGACCCTCGTCTGCTCGCCGATCCGCAGGTCGCCGCTGCTCGGCGTGTAAGCACCGCCGAGGATCTTCAGCAGTGTGGATTTACCGGCGCCGTTCTCGCCCATCAAGGCATGAACCTGCCCCGGATGCGCGACGAAGCTGATGCCGTCCAGCGCCTTCACCCCGGGAAAGGTTTTGCCGATCCCGTTGAAGCGCAGGCTGCCGCCAATGCGCTGTTCATCTGTTTGTACGTGTGCGTGCATAACCCACCTCATCACACCGATCAGGCGGCCCCGTCGCCGGGGCCGCCAATGAAATCAACCGACCCTCAATTCCACAGGCCGATCTTTTCCAGTTCCTGCTTGAAGTTGTCGCGCGTGATCAGCGTCACGTCGTCCATGGCGGTGTATTTCGGCGGTTCTTTGCCGGTGGTGACCCACTCGTGCATCATGCTGGCGGTGTTGTAGCCCTCGATGTGCGGGCTCGGCAGCATCGAGCCGAAGAAGCCGCTGTTGGCTTTCTTCAGTTCGCCGATGGCATCGGTGCCGTTGATGCCGATACCGATTACGTTGGCGGCGGCAAAACCGGCGCTTTCGGTGGCGCGCACGCCGCCCAGCACGGTGTTGTCGTTCATCCCGCCGATGATCAGGTTTTTCGCCCCGCTCGGGAGCTTCACCAGCGCCGAGTTGGTGGCGTCCATGCTGCCAGGTACGTCGAGGGTTTTCAGGGCCGAGAACAGAATGTGGTCTTTCGGCATCCCGGCGTCTTCCAGGGCTTTAACCGAACCGTCGGTGCGTTTCTTGCCGGTATCGAGTTCGTTGAAGGTGTTGATCACCGCATAGGTTTGTTTCCAGTCCCAGCCGCGCTTTTTCGCTTCGGCGGCCATGGCGGCACCCTGCTTCTGGCCAACTTCGAAAGCTGCCATGCCGAGGTATGGCACGTCCTCCATGAACTTGCCGCCGGCATCGACGAAACGGTCATCGACAGCGATCACTTTCAAACCGTTGAGCTTGGCCTTGGCCATGATCGCCGGGCCGAGGGAGACGTCCGGCGGGCAGATCACGAAGCCCTTGGCGCCGTTCGCCGCCAGGCTGTCGATGGCCGAAAGGGTTTTCTCGCCATCAGGCACAGCGATCTTGATGACGGTGAAGCCCTTGTCCTTGGCGGCCTTTTCAGCGAAGGCCCACTCGGTCTGGAACCAGGGCTCTTCGGCCTGCTTGACCAGAAAACCGATCTTCACTTCCTCGGCCGCCAGCAACGTACTGCTCAGGCTGACCGCGGTGACCGCCAAAGCGGCACAGCACAGGGAACGGATCCCACGACGACGTTTCATAAGCTGACTCCTTGTTATTTTTTTTGAGCGTTAGTTGAAAGCCAATACAGCGGTCGAAGCATGTAGCCAATAGTCATATCGTATGATGATTGTATTTCAGGCGTAGTTTTGCGCCTGAAACCCAAGTTATTCAGTCGTGGTACATGACCGAACGACCACCATCGATGGTGATGCACGAAGCGTTGATGAATGGCGCCTCATCGCTGGCCAGGAACACGGCAGTCATCGCCACTTCGATTGGCTGACCGATGCGGCGCGGTGGATGCAAGTCGAAGGCCCGTTGACGTTCGGCATGAGGGTCGGCAAAGCCGTTCCAGTAGTCGACGTTCAGTTGGGTTTCGATATAGCCCGGTGCGATGGCGTTGACGCGAATGCCCTTGGGTGCGTATTCGATGCCCAAGGCGCGGGTCAGCCCGAGCAAGCCATGCTTGGCCACCGGGTACGGGAAGCAGCCGGGAATGATGTGAGTGGAATGGGTCGAGGCGATGTTGATGATGCTGCCGATGCCCTGCTCGATCATCTGCGGCAGCACGGCTTTGCAGCCATACCAGGCGCCGTCCAGGTCGATGGCGAAGCAACGATGCCAGTCGTCCTCGGTCATTTGCAGCGGATCACGGAACACGTTGACCCCGGCGCAGTTGACCAGCACGTCGATGCGACCGTGAAGCTCAATGGCCAACTTGGCCATGGCGTGCAGGTCTTGCTGGCGCGATACGTCGGCCTTGATCGCCACGACATCCGCGCCTTGTTCACGCCAATGCGCCGCGACTTTATCGACTTTCTCGGCCTGGATATCGCTGATGACCAGCTTGGCTTGCTGGGACGCAAAGGTCGCGACAATCGCTTCGCCGATCCCCTGAGCGGCGCCGGTCAACAGCACGACCTTGTTTTTCAGGCGCTCACCCTTCGGCGGTTCGGGCACCGGTGGCAAGGAAAGGGGTTCAGCCATGGATCAACACTCCTGTTCGAGGGCACGACGAAAACCGGACATCTGTCGATGTCCGGTCAAAAGGCTTTTGGGAATAGGCAGGCAGGCGTGCAAACGCCCGGGCGCCGGGGCGGCCTGAAGCACTGTCGACCCAAGGGAGGACGGTGGAATATCGCTGCATCACTTCACCTGTTTTGTTTTTTTAAGTGTGAGTGCGTGTAACTGATGGGGCCGACTATAAACCCGGCCACCAATAAATCTCAATATATAATTTTGCATCCCATATTTTGGGATTCAGCCTGCAAATCTCTGACAGGGCTTTCCGGGCACATCGACTCGAACCGACAACAAAGCACCATCCAACGGGTGGTTGAGCGGGCTCGCCGCACTGGTGATGTACAAGGTCTTGAAGTCTTCGCCACCAAACACGCAACTGGTGGGGCGACTGACAGGCAGTTCGATCACCCGATCGACATGACCGTCCGGGCTCAGCCTGAGCAAGCAACTGCCGTCCCAGCGGGCGTTCCAGATATAGCCCTCGGCATCCATCGCCGAGCCATCGGGGCCACCCCGTTCGTGGGGGCCAAACCAGACGCAGGCGGTGTCGAGGTTGCCGTCGGTATGGATGAAATGTTGGTACAACGTACCGTCGAGGCTGTCGGCGAAATACAGGGTTGTGCCGTCGTCGCTCCATAGCAATGTGTTGGGGATACCGAGCCCTCGAAGCAGCGGCGTGACCCGAGCATCGCGGTCGATGCGAAACAGGCCACCGGAGCGGCGCACGATCGGCAAATCTTCGCCCTGCTCGCCGATGTTGTTTTGCATGGTGCCCAGCCAGAGCCGGCCCAAGGCATCGCAGCGGGCTTCGTTGGCGCGATTGCCGGGTTGCGGATCGGCCACACAGAGCAAGGTCAGCCGAGGCTCCAGGCCGGGAGAGTTCAGGTCCAGCCGATAAACCCCACTGCTCAATGTCACCAGGGCATCGCCACTTTCGCAGGGGATGAATGCGGACACGTGTTCCGGCATCTGCCAGATTTCCACATTGGCGCCGATCAATCGCAGCGCCTGTTGGCCGGCGATATCGACCCAGTACAGCGCCTGGGTCGGTGCATCCCAGAACGGACCTTCACCGAGTCGCGCACGGTGTTCGGTAACCGCAGTCCACGTCATGAAACCTCCTTTTTATGCTTTTATGTGGGAGCGAGCCTGGTCAGCTTGCCTTCTTGTCGGCCATGACTTGGGGGTAAAACCGTTTGATCGCCAGGTCGGCGTTATCGATCAGGGTCATGCAGGCCCACACACCCCGCGCAGCATCCCGGGCGGCGATGGCGTCGGCCATGTCTTTGTGAATCGGCAAGGTGCGGCGCAGTTCGTCCGGGTCGGCGGCAGACACTTCGAACGACACCGCCAGCAGCGCGCCGAGGGCCGGGACCATTTGTTCGATGAATTGATTGTGGCTGGCGGCGAGGATGCACTCGTGGAAGAACTGGTCGGCGCGGTTGTAATCGATGCCGCTGTCTACGGCTCGTTCCAGCGCGTTGTAGGCCTGAAGCACGGCTTGCACTTGTTCCACCGTCGCGCGCTCGCAGGCCCAACGCACCGCCATCGGTTCGATGGTACGACGCAGGTCAAGCAAGTCGTCGACGAAGTTTTCCGGCAAACCGCTGCGCGACAGCCAGCCGACGACTTGTGGATCGAAGAGGTTCCAGCGCCGTACCGGCAACACCCGCGTGCCGACCTTCGGCCCGACTTCGAGCATGCCTTTGGCGACCAGGGTTTTGATCGCTTCGCGGATGACCGTACGGCTGACCCCAAGCTGCTCGCCCAAGTCGGCTTCAACCTTGATGGTCTGACCGGGCTTCACCTGGCCAGCGGCAATCCAGCACCCTAGCCAATCAACCGTCGACGCGTGAAAACTGCTGGACATGGGTACCTCACCGCCCGGTGAAAATAAAAATGAAACGACACGAAAGCCGTTCGCAATGGATGCCCACGCTAATCATCATATGATTGGGTGTCAATTGGATTTTTCTGGAGTTCTTGCCAACACAGGCATGACTGTTCGTCCGATTACTCCCCCGGCGCTTTGAACCCACCCACTTTGTAAACTACGGTTAGCCCGCAACAGATCAGGCTGTTTCACTAAAATCCGCTATTGCCAGGTATGAACATGGACATGGATGCGTCTACGAAATACCCCATTGTGTTGGTTCACGGTCTTTTCGGCTTCGACAGAATCGCCGGCTATCCGTACTTCTTCGAAATCGAGGAAGCCCTGGAACGTGCTGGTGCCCAGGTGTTTGCCGTGAATATTCCAACCGTCAACGGTAATGAGGAACGCGGTGAAAAACTGCTCGAACACGTCGACCGTATTTTGCGGGAAACGGGCGCCGCCAAGGTCAATCTGATCGGCCATAGCCAAGGTCCGCTGGCCGCACGCTACGTCGCAGCCCTGTACCCGGAAAAGGTTGCGTCGGTCACCTCGGTCAGTTGCCCTAACCACGGCTCCGAGATTGCCGACCAACTGCACAAGGCACTGACACCCGGAGAATTACCCGAAGCCTTGGTATTAGCCCTGTTAGGCGCAGTCGGCACCTTCATTTCGTTGATCAGTGGCCATCCGGAAAACCCCATCGACCCTCAAGCGGCGTTCGAATCGCTGACCAGCGCAGGCCTGGCCGCCTTCAATCGCAAGTACCCGCAAGGGCTGCCAAAGGTTTGGGGCGGGGAAGGCAACGAAGTTGAGAACGGCGTGTATTACTACTCCTGGAGCGGGATAGTGCAGAACTTTCAAAGCCTGCAACTCCTCGACCCGACCCATTTGAACTGTAAAGTGCTGTCGCAGCTATTTTATAAAGAGAAGCACGCCAATGATGGGCTGGTCGGCCGCTACAGCTCTCATTTGGGCAAAGTGATCCGCTCGGATTACCCCATGGACCACTTTGATGCAGTCAACCAGATGGCCGGGATCAACAGCTGGAACGTGAGCCCGGTGATGCTCTACCTAGAACATGCCGCCCGGCTGAAGAGCAAGGGTTTGTAAGCCCATAAAAAAAGGCCCGTTGCAATAACGGGCCGTTTCATTTCTCGGGTTCAGCGCTTACGGCTCAAGTCCGATCGGGAAAAACTCGCCACCGCTCCAGACACCGAGCCAGCCCTGCCCGTCAATCTCACGGCTCACCGCCAGCTCTACCAATTGGTAGAACACATTGCGGTGAATCAGCGCTTCAAGGTTGCTGCGCACATGCACGTACGGCGCGGGCTCCTGAGTCACCGGGTCGATCACCACGCGCATGGGGTGCTCGACACCGGCGTCGGTGGTTTCATCGACGTTGGTGGTAAAGCGCAAGACCTGAGCCTCACCCTCGCCTTCGACTTCCAGGGCTATCGCCACGAACGGTGCGTCGTCGACCTTGATGCCGACCTTTTCGACTGGAGTAATCAGAAAGTAATCATCGCCGTCGCGGCGAATGATGGTGGAGAACAGCTTGACCATCGGCTTGCGCCCGATCGGCGTGCCCAGGTAATACCAGGTGCCGTCGCGGGAGATGCGCATGTCGATGTCGCCGCAGAAGTCGGGGTTCCACAAGTGGACCGGTGGCAAACCTTTGGTTTTGGGGATTTGTCCCAACAGGTCATTGGCTTTTTGCGGGCCACTCATGGCGTTCTCCTTTTAATTACTGATCGCTGAGCCCCAACAGGCTACGAGCGTATTGCTCCAGCGGCGGGCCCAGAAGATCTTCTGGCCTGTTATCGTAGAACGTCAGTAAACCGCCACGACTCTTGATACGTGCAGTATCGATCAAATACTGGGTGCTGGTCTCGATCAACATGATCTGAATGACGCCACTGTCGATCCCGAGGCGATCCGAGCGCTCCTGGTCGATCAAATCGTCCGCGTTGCCGATGCGGTCGTCGGCCTTGGCAAAACGTGTATAGAGCAGGTAGTGAGCACCGGCGGCACGGGCTTCTCCCATGGCGGCGTCGAGGCCTTCCGGTGCGCGGGCGCGGCGGACCATCGGGAAATATTCGATAAAGCCGTTGAAGGCTTCTTCGGCCACCACGTTAGGTCGCGGAGAAGCAATGCCCGGTGGCGCGAAGGCGCCCTGGGCGATGTAGATGAAGGAGTCCGGCTGAATGCGGATGTTATTCACGCGACGGCTGTCGCTATGGTCCAGCAGCCCCACGTCGCTCATGTGGTAGCGAGTTCCTTCGGCCATATCGCTGACATTCATGCAGCCGCCAAGTGCCAAAACGGCCAGCAGCAAAACCAGGCTACGCATCCTTCCCTCCAGAAGCCGGTGACGGAAAACCGGCGAATGGCCGAGGGATGCAGCTTCCGCGCCAGCTCATGCCAGGATCATCTTTGTAGCAGCTGCCAAGGCTGCTACAGATCGCGTTCAGCCGCCGATGATTTTCATGATGGTCGCGCCACCGGAGAACGCCACTTCCTGCTTGTCCCCCAGAGCCTTCACCAGCAGTCGCTGCAAGGCCGGCAATGCCTGATGACGGGGTTTGTCCAGCAGATCGCCGACATAGTGGCGATTGCTCGACGACAGGCAGCCATGCAGCCAGCCAGTGGACGACAAGCGCAGACGCGAGCAGGTGCGGCAGAACGGCACGCTTTCGTTGGCAATCACGCCGAAGTGGCCCTGTCCCGGAATCTCGTAGCGCACCGCCGTGGCATCGACCGGCGCGTCGGCCTGCAGGTATTCGTAGTGTTCGCCGATCAGGCTCAGCAATTGCTGAAGGCTGACGAACTGTTGCAGGAAGGCGTTGGAATCACTGGCCAAGTGCCCCATGCGCATCAACTCGATGAAGCGCAGTTCGTAGCCGCGTTCCAGGCAGTAATCGAGCAATGGCATCACCTGATCGAGGTTTTGCCCACGCAGCGGCACCATATTGACCTTGATCTTCATGCCGGCTGCCGCGGCCTGGGCCATGCCGTCGAGCACGGTCGCCAGATCGCCGCCGCGGGCAATGCTGCGGAAAGCCCCGGCGTCCAGGGTATCGAGGGAAACGTTGATGCGCCGAATGCCGGCATCCACCAGCAGCGGCAGCTTCTTCGCCAACAGCTGGCCATTGGTGGTCAGGCTGATGTCCGCCAGCCCCATCTGCCCGACGGCGGTCATGAAGGCTTCGAGCTTGGGGCTGACCAGTGGCTCGCCACCGGTAATGCGCAGACGCTCGATGCCGGCTGCTTCGATCAGATAAGCCACGCCGCGTGCCATCGCCTCGGCCGACAACTCATCCTGCGCAGCCACCAGCCGTTTGCCGTTGGGCACGCAGTAGGTACAGGCGTAGTTGCAGGCGGAGGTCAGACTGATCCGCAAATTGCGAAAACGCCTGCCTTGACGGTCAACGATCATGGATCACTCCGGCGAAAGAAGATTCGAACGCGCAAAACTTGACTCACAAATCAAGTTTTAGCAAGCCCTATGCCTGAGTATATTCCTGCGATACTGCGCCACGTAGCTAAATCATGGCTCATGGCGCAATTAGACAACTGGATGGCTCAGCTGCTCGGAGTGTCGGTATCGCGCTTGCGCTTGTTGCCCATGCGCACGCCGATGTCCATCAGGAACTGGAAGAAACCTTCCTGATCTTCCAGCACATTGCTCCAGAACGGCGAGTGATACAGCGCCACGGCGCCATGCACCAGCGCCCAGGCTGCGCAGTAATGGAAGTAAGGCGGCACGTCTTCGAGCTTGCCTTCGCTGATCCGGCCCTTGATCAGCAGGGTCAGGCGTTCGAAGTTCGAGGCGCGGATCTTGTGCAGTTCCTCGACCATCTCCGGTACCTGGTTGCCCTTGACCACCTTTTCTTCCAGGCGATCGAACAACCGATAGCGTTGCGGATCGCGCATGCGGAATTCGAAGTAGGCCCGGGACAGGGCTTCCTTGTCCTTATCGACATCGGCGGAATGCAACAGCTCGTTCAAATCACGCTCGTAGTCGAGCATCAGGCGCAGGTAGATCTCCGCCTTGGATTTGAAGTGCTTGTAGATCGTGCCTTTGCCGATACCTACGGCATCAGCAATCATCTCGACGGTGACACTGTCTTCACCTTGTTCGAGGAACAGCTTGAGCGCGGTATCGAGAATTTCTTGCTCGCGGCGACGAAACTCACGGACCTTACGAGGTTCTTTATGCATAAGAAAAGGTCTGTAGGGGTCAAAATTCGAAGCCGCGTATTATGCCTAACTTACGCCAAAATGCACGGATCATCCGACCATATATGTGTTTCTTGATGAATTCACGCGACCTCGCCGGTTGATGAGAACTCAACCGAAGCGCACGTATTCCAAATTTGTTTAAAAACCCGACCAACCAAACTGGACTCGGCGCGATACTGATCAATACTTCAACTGTCGGCGAGGCATCTCCCCCAAGTGTCGCGCCGATGAAGGTACCAAAGGATTGCGTGCCTTTGTTTTACTCCTAATGGTCTTAACCCGGATTCACCCCCCAGAACCCGGGTTTTTTTTGCCTGCAATTTGGGAGCAAAGCCCGCCACAGGTTGCGACTTTTTCCAACGTTACGCCGATGCCCTGACGTGCGCCAACGGAAATAACCGCTTGAAATTCTCGGTAGTCTGCTCGGCAAATCGCTCGTAGGGCTCGCCTCGTAACATTGCCAGAAATTCCGCTACCTCACGCACGTACTGCGGCAGGTTCGGTTTGCCGCGATACGGGATCGGCGCCAGGTACGGCGAGTCGGTTTCCACCAGCAAGCGGTCGGCCGGCACTTTGCTGGCCACATCGCGCAAGGCATCGGCATTGCGAAAAGTGACAATACCGGACAGGGAAATGTAATAACCCATATCCAGCGCGGCCTTGGCCATCTCCCAGTCTTCGGTGAAGCAATGCAGAACGCCTGCTTGAGGCAGCGCCGCCTCACGCAGCAGTTCGAGGGTGTCGGCCCGGGCGCCCCGGGTATGAATGATTACCGGCTTGCCGGTCTGTTGCGCCGCTTGCAGGTGCAGGCGGAACGACTCCTGCTGCAACTCTGCCGCTTCCGGTTCGTAGTGGTAATCCAGGCCGGTTTCCCCGATCGCCACCACCCGCGGATGATTGAGTTCGCGCAACAGCCAATCCAGCGCCGGAGCGGCACCGGGCTGCACGTCCAGCGGATGCACACCGACTGAACAATCGACGTCGTCGTAGCGTTCGGCCAGGGCTTTGACATCGGCGGCGTTATCGGCGCTGACGCCAATGCACAGAAAGTGCCCTACTCCCCTCTGACGAGCTGCGTCTAGCGCGGCATCCAGGGAGCCGTCGTGGGCGGTGAGGTCGAGGCGATCAAGGTGGCAATGGGAATCTACAAGCATAAAAGGGCTGCAACTTACATCGTATGAGTGGGACGGTCGGACTTCAGGGCTCCGGCCAGATGGGTTTCGATTCGACTGCGCGCGGTGTTATCGCCTTCGTTGAATTGCACGCCGACTCCAGCGGCGCGGTTGCCCTGGGCACCTTTGGGGGTAATCCAGGTGACCCTGCCGGCGACCGGGATCTTTTCCGGTTCGTCCATCAGGTGCAGCAGCATGAAGACCTCATCGCCCAACTTGTAGCTCTTGTTGGTCGGGATAAACAGGCCACCGTTCTTGATGAATGGCATGTAGGCCGCATAGAGCACGGACCTGTCCTTGATGGTCAAGGACAAAATGCCATTGCGCGGCCCCGGACTGATGGGTTCATTCATGCTGACCTCCATTTCTGATGATCAGAGTCTAGTCACCTCTGGGCAGGCAAGGATACCCATTGCACCAACAGCGCCTCCAGCAACAGCGCCGGATTGAGGTTGGCCTTGCTCATCACTTTCTGCCGCTGGGCTAGAATCCAGTCCTGAATATTCAGGACTTTATCCTGAGCGGCTTTCTGCGCCAGGTATTGAATGACCTTGCGCATGTCCGCCAGCCCCAGCCCCGCTTCATCCTGAGTCAACTGATAACGCAGGATCAGGCTCGACCAGTCGCAGAACCAGTCGAACAGCAGCAACATGGGAATGGTTTTCCATTCCTCGGCCAGTTGCGTCGGCGATTGCTGCTGCTTGAGCAACTTCTTCACGCCCTCGACCACCAGCGCCCGCTGCTCGCGCACGCCCTGGGCCTGCAATTTGACCGCGGCCAATGGCGAACCGGCAGCAAGGGTCAGCAGTTCAATGCGCTCGTCTTCCGAGCAGTCCGGCAACGTCTTGGCCAGCCACGCCAGACTCATGGCTTCGCTCGGCAAAGGACAGGCCTGCTGTACGCAACGGCTCTTGATGGTCGGCAGCAGACGACTGGTCTGGTGGCTGACGAGCAGCAATACGGTGTCGCCGGACGGCTCTTCAAGGCTTTTTAGCAAGGCGTTGGCGGCGTTGATGTTCATCGACTCGACCGGCTCGATCAGCACCACTTTGCGACCGCCCATCTGCGAGGTCTGAACCACGAAGCTGACCAGGTCACGCACCTGATCGACCTTGATCGCCTTGTCTGCCTCTTCCGGTTCCAGGACGTAGTTGTCGGGATGACTACCGGCCTTGAGCAGAAGGCAGGATTTGCATTCACCGCAGGCGCCCTGGGCGGTCGGACGCTGGCACAACAAACTGGCCATCAACCGCTCGGCCAGCGCACGCTTGCCGATCCCGGCCGGGCCATGCAGCAGATAGGCATGGGCGTGCTGGGCACGACCGGCCAATTGCTGCCAGAGACTGTCCTGCCACGGATAGGCTTCAGCCACGGGTCAACTCCAGCAGACGTGGCAGCAAGACATCCAGAGACTGCTGAACCTGCGCCAGCGGTTGAGCGGCATCCACCAGGACATAACGCGCAGGATCCGCTTTGGCACGCTCGAGGAAGGCACTGCGCACGGCATCGAAGAACGTGCGGCCTTCAAGCTCGAAACGGTCCAGGCGACCGCGGGCGCTGGCGCGGGCCAGGCCCACTTCCACCGGCAGATCGAAGATCAGCGTCAAGTCCGGGCGCAGATCGCCCTGCACGAACGTTTCGAGGGTCGCGATGCGCTCCAGCGACAAACCGCGACCACCGCCCTGGTAGGCATAGGTCGAATCGGTAAAACGATCACACAGAACCACCGCGCCACGGGCCAGCGCCGGGCGGATCACCTCGGCCAGGTGCTGGGCTCGCGCAGCGAACACCAACAGCAGCTCGGTGTCAGGGTTCATGACCTCATCGACCGGCGCCAACAACACATCGCGGATCCGCTCGGCCAGGGGCGTGCCCCCCGGCTCCCGGGTCAACACCACCTCGATCCCGGCGGCGCGCAGACGCTCGGCCAGGTATTCGCGATTGGTGCTCTTGCCGGCACCTTCCGGGCCTTCCAGGGTAATAAACAAGCCAGTCACAGGCAGTCCTTAATCAGAGTCATTGCGGGCTTTGCGGCGCCGGAGCATCCCGCTCGGGTGCTGGCGCAGGCTCTTGTGCAGAGTCTTGCGGCGCTACTTGTGGCACGTCTTCGGCCGCCGTATCAGGCGAAGCCGCCGGGATTGGCGCCTGGGCATCTTCCGTCAGCGGCGTGGTAGTCGGTGCCGGGCTGGAACGGTAATCGGCACGGCGATTGAGCTGGAACTCCCGCACCGCATTGTTATGGGCGTCCAGATCATCGGAGAACACGTGGCTGCCATCACCGCGCGCAACAAAATACAGGCTGTTGCCGTCCGCCGGATTCAACGCCGCATGGATCGCCTCGCGGCCGACCATCGCAATCGGTGTCGGCGGCAGGCCAGCGATCAGGTAAGTGTTATACGGCGTCGGCTCCTTGAGATGGGCGCGGGTCAACTTGCCGTTATAGCGATCGCCCAAGCCGTAGATCACCGTCGGATCGGTCTGCAGCAACATGCCCATCTCCATACGCCGCACGAACACGCCGGCGATTTTCCCGCGCTCCTGCGGCACGCCGGTTTCCTTTTCCACCAGCGAGGCCATGATCAGTGCCTGATAGGGTTCGGTATAGGGCACGTCGGCAGCACGCTGGCTCCATTCCTTGGCGAGGACTTCGTCGAGGCGGTCGTAAGCCTTCTTGAGCAGATCGACGTCAGTCATGCCACGCACGAAACGGTACGTGTCGGGGAAGAAGCGCCCTTCGGGGAAAATCCCGCCGTGCCCGAGCTTGTCCATCACCTGGCTGTCGCTCAAACCGTTGAGGGTCTGTTCGAGCTTTTCATCCTTGGCCAGGGCTGCGCGGACCTGATGGAAATTCCAGCCTTCGACCAGCGTCAGGCTGTACTGAACCATTTCCCCGCGCTTCCACAGGTCGATCAGCCCTTCGACTGTCATGCCGGGAACCATGCGGTATTCGCCGCTGTGCAGCGGTTGGCCCGCCAGGTTGAAGCGCCAGTACACACGCAGCCAGAAAGCGTCCTTGATGACGCCATCGGCTTCAAGTCGAATGAAAGTGCGGTTCGGCGTAGTGCCTTTGGGCACTTCCAACAGCTGTTCCTGGGCGATGTTCAGCGGCTGTTCCAGCGCCGAATGGATTTTCCAGGCGCAAGCGCCCGCCAACAGCCCCGCCAGAACCAGTCCGGTTTCCAGCAGCAGCAATAATTTACGTCTCACGAATCAGGCATCCAGTAGCGCACGGGCAATGGTTTGGAGTTTACGGGTGAGCGGCCCAACCGGCCAGCTCAGTGCGGCATAGGCGCGCACCGGCCAAACGCCATAAACGCTGTTGCAGACAAAGACCTCATCAGCCCATTGCAGCTGTTCGAGGGTAATGTCGATGATTTGTGTGGGAATCCCCAATGACTCGGCTTGAAACAATAATTCGGCACGCATCACGCCTGCCACGCCACAACGTTTGAGATCGGCGGTCACCAGCACGCCATCGCGCACCAGGAACAGATTACTGAACACACCTTCGATCACTCGCCCGACCTGATCCAGCATCAAGCCTTCAGCATGCTCGGTGTCCTGCCATTCGGAACGGGCGATAACCTGCTCCAGACGATTCAGGTGCTTGAGACCGGCAAGCAATGGCTGCTTGGAAAGCCGTGTTGTACAAGGGAACAGGCGCACGCCCTGCTTCGCATGCACAGCCGGATAGGCAGCAGGAGGATTGCCTTGCAGAATGCGCCGGGCCTGGGCCGAGGGATCGGGGGCGTAACCGCGCAGGCTGTCGCCGCGGGTGAGGATGAGTTTGAGCACGCCCTCGCCCAGTGCGGCGGCATAGGCCAGCAGCTCCGCGCGGATCAGCTCATGATCGGCGGCAATCGCCAGGCGCGAACAGCCCTCGGCCAGACGCGACAAATGTCGATCCAGCAACAACGGCTGCCCGCCCTTGACGGCGATGGTCTCGAACAGACCATCGCCGTAAGCCAGGCCGCGATCTTTCAGCGACAAAGCGTCAGCCGGTTGACCGTCGACCCAGCTGTCCATCAGTCAGCGAACCGGCGGAACACCAGCGAGCCATTGGTACCGCCAAATCCGAAGGAGTTGGACAGCACCACGTCGATATCCATGCCGCGCGCGGTGTGGGGTACGAAGTCGAGGTCGCAGCCTTCGTCCGGCTCATCGAGGTTGATGGTCGGCGGGGCTACCTGACTGTTGATTGCCAGCACGCTGAAAATCGCCTCGACCGCCCCTGCGGCACCCAGCAGGTGACCGGTCATGGACTTGGTCGAACTGACGGCCAGCTTGTAGGCGTGATCGCCGAACACCGATTTGATTGCACAGGCTTCGGCGAGGTCGCCAGCCGAGGTCGAGGTGCCATGGGCATTGATGTACTGCACCTGATCACCATTGATCTTCGCATCGCGCAAGGCATTGGTGATGCAACGCGCAGCACCCGCGCCATCAGCCGGTGGCGAGGTCATGTGGTAGGCATCGCCACTGGTGCCGAAACCGATCAGCTCGGCGTAAATGGTCGCGCCACGGGCCTTGGCGTGCTCCAGCTCTTCGAGAACCAGTGCGCCGGCACCGTCGGACAGCACGAAGCCATCACGACCCTTGTCCCATGGACGGCTGGCACGGGCCGGCTCGTCGTTGCGGGTCGACAGTGCGCGGGAGGCACCAAAGCCGCCCATGCCCAGACCACATGCAGCCATCTCGGCGCCACCGGCGATCATTACGTCGGCTTCGTCGTACATGATGTTACGTGCCGCCATGCCAATGCAGTGCGTACCGGTGGTACACGCCGTGGCGATGGCGTAGTTAGGTCCCTGTGCACCCAAGTGAATGGACAGGAAACCGGAAATCATATTGATGATCGAGCCAGGCACGAAAAACGGAGAAATCCGCCGTGGGCCGGAATCATGCAGTGTGCGGCTGGTGTCTTCGATATTGGTCAGACCGCCAATACCCGACCCCATGGCCACGCCGATACGCTCGCGATTGGCGTCGGTAACCTCAAGACCTGCGTTACGCACGGCTTGAAAACCTGCAGCCAGACCGTATTGAATGAACAGGTCGAGTTTGCGGGCTTCCTTGACCGACAAGTATTCCTCGACATTGAAGCCCTTTACCGAGCCGCCAAAGCGGGTGGAATAGGCAGAAAGGTCGGTGTGTTCGATCAGACCAATGCCACTGCGGCCAGCCAGAATGCCCTGCCAGCTGCTCGGCACATCCGTGCCCAGTGGCGACAACATACCCATACCGGTGACTACGACGCGTCTACGCGACACAGCACTCTCCTTTTTTCAAATGACGACTTCGCACAAGGCCTAAAGAAAAAACCGCACGCCATGATGGCAGTGCGGTTTTTCCATGACAGCGAGCGACGACTAAAAACTATTACGCCTGATGGCTGGTAACGTAGTCGATTGCTGCTTGTACAGTAGTGATCTTTTCAGCTTCTTCGTCAGGGATTTCGGTCTCGAATTCCTCTTCCAGAGCCATCACCAGCTCAACGGTGTCAAGGGAGTCGGCACCCAGGTCTTCAACGAAGGAAGCGGTGTTGACCACTTCTTCTTCTTTAACGCCCAGTTGCTCAGCAACGATTTTCTTGACGCGCTCTTCGATGGTGCTCATACCTTGTTTTCACTCCTAATGGACAAATTCAGGCAGCTGGCCAGTGGGTAAGTGTATAGAAAGACTTTTCAGTTTTTCAACTGAAAGCTTCACTCCTCAAACCCTGCGGCCCTCTGCCGATAAAATAGATTGCAGCTTTATAACGGATTTTAGACAGCTCGTATGACATTTTTTTGAAGCAATCCGTCACATTTAACTCATGTACATCCCGCCGTTCACCGGGATTGTAGCCCCAGTAACGTAAGCCGCACCGTCGGACGCAAGAAAAGCGACCACAGATGCGATCTCTTGAGCTTGCCCCAGACGACCCAGCGGAATTTGCGTCTGCAAGGCTTCACGCTGCGCATCGGGCAGTTCGCGGGTCATATCGGTGTCGATGAACCCTGGGGCCACCGAGTTTACCGTAATCGAACGCGAACCGACTTCACGCGCCAGCGCACGGCTGAAACCTTCCAGACCGGCCTTGGCGGCTGCGTAGTTTACTTGGCCTGCGTTGCCCATGGCACCCACAACCGAGCCAATACTGATAATTCGTCCCCAACGGGCTTTGGTCATACCGCGCAAAACGCCCTTGGACAGGCGGAACAGACTGTTCAAGTTGGTATCGACAACGTCATGCCATTCGTCATCTTTCATGCGCATCATCAGGTTATCGCGGGTGATACCGGCATTATTGACCAGGATCGCCGGCGCACCGAACTGCTCCTGAATGCTCGCCAGCACGGCCGCTACGGACTCGTCGCTGGTGACATTGAGTTCCAGGCCAGTGCCCTGAATACCGTTTTCTTTCAGAGTGGCGGCGATACGCTCGGCACCCGATGCGGAGGTCGCAGTGCCAACAACGATGGCACCCTGACGACCCAGCTCCAGAGCGATAGCCTGGCCGATACCACGGCTGGCACCGGTGACCAGTGCAACTTTACCTTGCAGACTCATGCAAGCTTCTCCTTGATCAGACCAGCGCTGCACGGGCGGCAGCGAAAGCATCTGGGGTATTGAGGTTAGAGGTCGACACGCCTTCAGCGCAACGTTTGTTCAGACCGGCCAGGACCTTGCCCGGACCGCACTCGACCAGTTGGGTTGCACCCTTGGCAGCCAGTGCCTGGACCGATTCGACCCAGCGCACAGGCTTGTAAAGCTGCTCAAGCAGATCGCGCTTGAGGGTTTCCAGATCGGCTGGTACGTCGGCACTGACGTTCTGCACTACCGGAATCTGCGGCGCCTGCCAGTCGATCGCTGCGATCGACTCAGCGAATCGCTCGGCGGCCGGACGCATCAACTCGCAGTGGGACGGCACGCTGACCGGCAACGGCATGGCGCGCTTGGCACCACGCGCCTTGCAGCCTTCGATGGCGCGTTCGACCGCAGCCTTGGCGCCGGCAATCACTACCTGGCCCGGCGAGTTGAAGTTGACTGCGCTGACCACTTCACCTTGCGCCGCTTCGGCGCAGGCTGCCAGCACATCAGCATCGTCCAGACCGAGGATAGCGGCCATGCCGCCCTGCCCGGCCGGAACGGCCTCCTGCATCAATTGACCGCGACGCTCTACC
Source organism: Pseudomonas sp. 01L34 (assembly GCF_056400265.1). Classification (NCBI taxonomy): domain Bacteria; kingdom Pseudomonadati; phylum Pseudomonadota; class Gammaproteobacteria; order Pseudomonadales; family Pseudomonadaceae; genus Pseudomonas; species Pseudomonas sp. 01L34. The sequence goes on along the minus strand of NZ_JBFTSX010000011.1, from coordinate 130,421 downwards.
AGCTTCACCGCGGCGCCCAGGCTCAGGCTGCCCGCAGCCACCAGGGCGCTGTATTCACCCAGGCTGTGACCGGCAACGTAAGCCGGACGCGCGCCGCCTTCAGCCAGCCACAGACGCCACAAGGCGATCGAGGCAGTCAGAATGGCCGGTTGGGTTTTATCGGTTTGATTGAGTAGTTCTTCCGGCCCTTGCTGGGTCAGCGCCCACAGGTCGTAACCCAGAGCATCGGAAGCTTCTTTGAATGTTTCAAGGACCACCGGGTGTTGCGCGCCCAACTCGGCCAGCATGCCGAGGGACTGCGAACCCTGTCCTGGAAAGACGAATGCGAGGGAAGCAGACATGTAACAAGCCCCTAATGATCTTGTCGTCGGAGAATTGACGTCCCGCCAGGGGAACGCAAGAAACTGACAGTTGGATGGCTCATTGAACTGAGCGGTCACATTTAAGCATTGTCTGACGAAAACGCCTAAGGCAACAAATCTTCCAGGCGCCCATGAAGACGTTCCGGCAAGTTTTCCTGGATCTCGATCAAGGCGCGCTGAATCGCACTCTGGAAGCCCTGAACCCCCGCCGAACCATGACTTTTCACGACAATTCCCTGCAAACCGAGAAAACTTGCGCCGTTATGGCGTGCCGGCGCCAGCTCGGCCTGCAAGCGCTTCATCAGCGGCAGCGCCAGTGCGCCTACCAGTTTCGACGCGAAATTTTTCTTGAACTGGGCCTCGATGCGCCCGGCGATCATGGTCGCCAGGCCTTCGCTGGATTTGAGCAGGATATTGCCGACAAAGCCGTCACACACCACCACATCCGCCTCGCCACGGTACAAACCGTCGCCCTCGACAAACCCGATGTAGTTCAGGCCACGCGCATTTTGCAGCAGGGTCGCCGCCAGCTTGACTTGCTGATTGCCCTTGATGTCTTCGGTGCCGATATTCAGCAACGCGACCCGTGGACGAACGACGCCCAGGGCTTGCGCCGCCACAGACCCCATCACCGCAAACTGCAACAGATGCTCGGCACTGCAATCGACATTGGCGCCCAGATCGAGCAACTGGCAGAAACCTTTCTCGGTCGGAATGGCGGCGACCATGGCCGGCCGATCGATCCCCGGCAAGGTTTTGAGCACAAACCGCGACAACGCCATCAGCGCACCGGTATTGCCGGCACTGACGCACGCCTGGACCTTGCCATCACGCAACAACTCCAGCGCCACGCGCATCGACGAATCAGGCTTGCCGCGCAGGGCCTGGGCAGGCTTTTCGTCCATGGTGATGACTTCGGACGCCGGCACAATCGACAGGCGCGAGCGATCCGCAGCCGATTGGCCAGCGATCAGTTCTTCAAGTAGGGAGGGTTGACCGACAAGGGTCAGGTGCAGCGAGGGCGTAGCTGACAGACAAGCAAGGCTGGCCTGAACAATGCTGCGGGGACCGAAGTCCCCGCCCATTGCGTCAATCGCGATGACTTGAGCGGACAAGGATTACTCGTCAGCGCCCTTGTCGATCACTTTACGGCCACGGTATACGCCTTCTGGCGATACGTGGTGACGCAGGTGAACTTCACCGGTGGTTTTTTCTACAGACAGGGTGCTAGCCTCGAGAGCATCGTGCGAACGACGCATGTCACGGGCAGAGCGGGATTTTTTGTTCTGCTGAACAGCCATAATTGATTAACTCCTAAACGTTTGGGTCACGCTTTAACTGCGCCAATACACTGAACGGGTTGGACCGCGTTACCTCGTCCTCGCTCGGTTCGGGCTCATCTGCTCCCGCCGGCTGCTGGCATTCTTCCGGATGATGAGCAGGCACAATGGGCAAGGCGAGCAGAAGCTCCTCCTCGATCAGTGACTGCAGATCCAATGGATCTTCGCCCAGTTCCAGCACGTCATAACCTTTCGGCAACGACTGGGTATTCGCACCCTCCTTCACCACAGCATAACTGCATTCGCTATGGATCGGCAGGGTGACCAGCTCAAGACAACGCTGGCAAACCATTTTGACTTCGGTGTCGATAAAGCTGTGGATTACCACAGACTTACGTTCATCTCGTTCAAAAACGAATTTAGCCTGCACCGTACCGACATTGTCGGAAAGCGGGTCGCAGAGTCTCTCCAAATCGGCCAGCAGCATTTCACCTTGAAGGGTGGTGCCACGGTCAGCCAATTTGCGCGGGTCAACGTGAGGTGGAATCGGGTCATTCAACATAGGCGCAGCATTATAGGGATGCCCCCAGCCATGTCAAAGGAAATTCAGCCCTGTCCGCCACTTGAGCCTGCGTTAGAATTCGCCCCTTGCCCTTTGGAGATGCGCATGCTGCCTTTATTACTCGCTTCAAGCTCGGTTTATCGCCGGGAATTGCTGGCCCGCCTGCAGCTGCCGTTTACTTGCAGCTCGCCGGATATTGACGAAAGCCATCGCCCGAACGAGTCAGCCATCGAACTGGTAAAGCGCCTCGCCGAAGAAAAAGCCCGGGCACTTACCGCCAGTCATCCTGCTCACCTGATCATCGGTTCGGACCAGGTCGCGGTACTTGGCCAGCGAATTATCGGCAAGCCACACAGCTTCGAAAAGGCCCGCGAACAACTGCTGGCATCGAGCGGTGCCAGCGTGACATTCCTCACCGGCCTGGCATTGCTCAACAGCCAGACCGGCCACTGCCAGGTCGACTGCGTGCCGTTTACCGTGCACATGCGCGCACTCGACGAAGCACGCATCGAACGCTACCTGCACGCCGAACAGCCCTACGACTGCGCTGGCAGCTTCAAGGCTGAAGGATTGGGGGTGAGCCTGTTTCAAAGCACCGAAGGCCCTGACGCCACCAGCCTGATCGGCCTGCCACTGATTCGCCTGGTTGACATGTTGCTGGCTGAAGGCGTGCAAATACCCTGAACCGACTGCGAGCGCACAAAAAACCGGCCACGCAGGCCGGTTTCTTATGCAACCAACGATCAGCGCAACGCCGGCCCCTGGAAGCCCATCCACATTGCCAAATGCTCAGCCACGCTGGCACCGAGCTTTTTCGAGAAGCGATCAAACGGCGACTCCTCGATAGTGAAGTCCACCAACTCTTTCTCGCCAATCACGTCACGCGCCACCGAACTGGCACTGCCCAGACCATCAATCAAGCCCAGCGGCAGCGCCTGCTCACCGGACCAGACCAGCCCGGAGAACAGCTCCGGATGATCTTTGTCCTTGAGACGATCGCCACGCCCCTTCTTGACGCTACTGATGAACTGCTGATGAGTGGTGTCGAGCACACCCTGCCAGAACTGAGTTTCTTCAGGCTTCTGCGGCTGGAACGGATCGAGGAATGATTTGTGCTCGCCAGAGGTGTAGGTACGACGCTCGACACCCAATTTTTCCATGGTGCCGACAAAACCGTAACCGGCCGCGGTCACACCAATGGAACCCACCAGGCTCGCCTTGTCGGCATAGATCTGATCTGCCGCACTGGCAATGTAATAGGCACCGGAAGCTCCCAGATCCGAGATCACCGCGTAAACCTTGGTATCCGGATGCAAGCCGCGCAAACGACGAATCTCGTCATAGACATAACCCGACTGCACCGGACTGCCGCCCGGACTGTTGATCCGCAGGATCACACCCTTGACCTTGTTGTCCTCGAAGGCTTTACGCAGACTGCCTACGATATTATCTGCACTCGCCGGTTCTTTGTCGGCGATCATGCCGGTTATATCGATCAGCGCCGTGTAAGCGGAACCGCGAGTGGCGCTTTTTTCCATATCCATCAGCGGCGAGAACAAGAACAACGCAAGCAACAGATATGCAAAGGTCAGCAGCTTGAAGAAAATCCCCCAGCGACGGGATCGGCGATGCTCCTGCACACTGGCCAGCAGGGTCTTTTCCAGCAGCTTCCAGCTTTTTTCGTCACCGCTCTCCGCGCTCGCCTTGGCGGGTGCTTTCCATTCGTCGGTCATGACATTTACCCCTGCAAAAAACCGTTATGCCCGCTGACTCAGCCAGGCGCGCAATTCTGAAAAACGATCAATGGACAGCCGTGGCTCGAACTGCTGCAACGCCTCAATCGATTGAGCACCATAGCTGACCGCCACCGAATCCATGCCGGCGTTGCGCGCCATCTGCAGATCGAAGGACGAATCCCCGACCATCAGCGCCTGCTCCGGACGAACCTCGCAATGGGCGAGAATCTGCTCAAGCATCAACGGATGAGGCTTGCTGGCCGTTTCATCGGCTGCGCGAGTGACATCAAAATAATCTTCCCAGCCGTGAGCCTTCAGCACCCGGTCCAGCCCGCGCCGAGCCTTGCCGGTGGCAACCGCCAGGTGATAGCCGTCGGCACGAAACGCTTCCATCGACTCAAGCACGCCCTCGAACAACGGCGAAGGAACAGCCTCTGCCGCGATGTAGTGCTCCGCATAATAGTCACGGAAAGCCATAAGCTCGCCATCGCCGATCTCGGGATACAAAGTCCGAATCGCCTCCGGCAACCCGAGACCGATAATGCCTTTGACCGCAAAATCATCGCGCAACGGGAAGCCAGAGCGCCTGGACGCCACGTGCATCGCCTCGACAATCCGACCAATGGAGTCTGCGAGCGTACCGTCCCAATCGAAAATCAGCAGTTTGTAATCAGATGGGCGCACTCAATCGCTCCACGGTTTTGGCCCACATCTCGTCGACCGGCGCCTGCAACTTCAGCTCGCCGCCATCAGGCAGCGGCACGGTCAGCATGTAGGCATGCAGGAATAGACGCTTGCCGCCCAGGTCACGAATTTCCTTGCTGAAATCTTCATTGCCGTACTTGGTGTCGCCGGCGATGCAATGCCCGGCATGCAAAGTATGGACGCGAATCTGGTGAGTGCGACCGGTGATTGGCTTGGCTTCGACCATGGTGGCAAAGTCACCGAAGCGGCGCAGCACCTTGAACACGGTAAGAGCCTCCTTGCCTTCTTCGTCGACTTCGACCATGCGCTCGCCGGAGCGCAGATTGCTCTTTTGCAACGGCGCACGGACTTGTTTGATCGAGGTCGCCCAGTTGCCGCGCACCAGCGCCATATAGCGCTTGTCGACGCCATCACCGCGCAATGCGGCGTGCAAGTGACGCAACATGCTGCGCTTTTTGGCGATCATCAGCAGGCCGGACGTGTCCCGGTCGAGGCGGTGAACCAACTCGAGCTCTTTTGCATCAGGACGTAACTGACGAAAGGCTTCGATGACGCCGTAATTCAAGCCGCTGCCGCCGTGAACCGCGATGCCAGCGGGCTTGTTGATCACGATCAGCGCCTTGTCTTCGTAGACAATCGAGGCCTCGAGCCGCTGCAGCAGCCCCTGCGCCAGTGGCACGGGCTCGTCGCGTTCGGGCACGCGAACCGGCGGCACGCGCACGATGTCGCCCGCCTGCAGCTTGTATTCGGGCTTGATCCGACCTTTGTTCACCCGCACTTCGCCTTTACGCAAAATGCGGTAAATCAAGGTCTTGGGCACGCCTTTGAGCCGAGCGAGAAGGAAGTTATCAATACGTTGGCCGGCATATTCCGGCGAGACCTCAAGCAGTTGTACGCCTGGGGTCGAAGGGGCAGTAGTCGTCATGGTGCAGATGATAACAATTTTTTATGGAATTGAAGCACTTAATCATTGCTGCTATAGTCGCGAACGCCGCCAAAAGTGGCCTGGACAGCGGACTAACGGTCAAAAACCGGCCCTGACCAACGCAATTCACGAGGACGAGAGGCCGTCCTACGGGGCTTTCGCTACGTAACGGCAGAGTTTGCAGTTGTAACAAGCGCAGGTGACATAAGGCCTGAATCATGCCGCAAAGCAGAGTTTTCACTCGCCTTCCGAGCAAATATTCACGGCCAGTTCACAAAGTGCAGTCAGCTGCAAACGACCCCGAGCGAACGCTTCGGAAACAACGCCTAAATTAGCCATGATGCGTGACCTCCCCTTTCGGAGCTCACGGTAAATGCCAACCCGCTGCGGATTCTGCGCGCGGCAGCACCCGAATTATCAGGGATACGTGTAGGGTGGAGATGCACAACCGCTGGACTGTGTAGCAATAGGCTTTATCAAGACGCTTCATCTCGTCCACAGCCGCCGGTTGATTCCTCCTCCTGACTGAGTGCTTAAGTAGCCACAGCAAGCAGGACGCGTACGTCGCGATACCGGCCCAATTGGTCGGACATCGCTGGACACGGGAATGGCCAACCGCTCCCGACGCACCTGACACCGACCGTGAGAAGTCGTGTGTGCCGAACGCCGTTTCCGGCAGCCCGGAAACCGACGGTACTACATGAAAAGAATGCTGATTAACGCGACTCAACCTGAAGAGTTGCGTGTTGCACTGGTAGATGGCCAACGTCTCTACGACCTGGACATCGAATCCGGTGCACGCGAGCAGAAGAAGGCCAACATCTATAAAGGCCGGATTACTCGCATCGAACCAAGCCTTGAGGCTGCCTTTGTCGATTTCGGCTCTGAGCGCCACGGCTTCCTGCCCCTCAAAGAAATCTCCCGCGAATACTTCAAGAAAACTCCCGAAGGCCGCGTCAACATCAAGGACGTCCTGAGCGAAGGCCAGGAAGTCATCGTTCAAGTCGAAAAAGAAGAACGTGGCAACAAGGGCGCCGCCCTGACCACCTTCATCAGCCTGGCCGGTCGTTACCTGGTTCTGATGCCGAACAACCCGCGTGCCGGCGGTATCTCCCGTCGCATCGAAGGTGAAGAGCGCAACGAACTGCGTGAAGCCCTCAACGGCCTGGTTGCCCCGGCCGACATGGGTCTGATCGTTCGCACCGCCGGCCTTGGCCGCAGCAGCGAAGAAATGCAGTGGGACCTCGACTACCTGCTGCAACTCTGGACCGCCATCAAAGAAGCCTCGCTGGACCGCGCCGCGCCGTTCCTGATCTACCAGGAAAGCAACGTGATCATCCGCGCCATCCGCGATTACCTGCGCCAGGACATCGGCGAAGTGCTGATCGACAGCGTTGAAGCCCAGGACGAAGCCCTGACCTTCATTCGCCAGGTGATGCCGCAGTACGCCAGCAAGATCAAGCTGTACGAAGACAGCGTTCCGCTGTTCAACCGCTTCCAGATCGAAAGCCAGATCGAAACCGCCTTCCAGCGCGTCGTCGAACTGCCTTCCGGCGGCTCCATCGTCATCGATCCGACCGAAGCCCTGGTGTCCATCGACATCAACTCGGCGCGCGCCACCAAAGGCAGCGACATCGAAGAAACCGCTCTGCAGACCAACCTTGAAGCCGCCGAAGAAATCGCCCGTCAGTTGCGCTTGCGCGACATCGGCGGCCTGATCGTCATCGACTTCATCGACATGACCCCTGCCAAGAACCAGCGCGCCGTGGAAGAGAAAGTCCGCGAATGCCTGGAAGCCGACCGCGCCCGCGTGCAAGTCGGTCGCATCTCGCGCTTCGGCCTGCTGGAAATGTCCCGTCAGCGCCTGCGTCCATCGCTGGGCGAAAGCAGCGGCATCGTTTGCCCGCGTTGCAACGGCACCGGCATCATCCGTGACGTTGAATCGCTGTCGCTGGCGATCCTGCGCCTGATCGAAGAAGAAGCCCTGAAAGACCGCACCGCCGAAGTTCGCGCACAAGTGCCGATCCCGGTGGCAGCGTTCCTGCTCAACGAAAAACGCAACTCGATCACCAAGATCGAACTGCGCACCCGCGCCCGCATCGTCATTCTGCCGAACGATCACCTCGAAACGCCGCACTTCGAAGTTCAGCGTCTGCGTGATGACAGCCCGGAAGCCAGCATCAACCAGTCCAGCTACGAGATCGCTGCTGCCGCTGCGGAAGTCGAAGAAGTCCAGCCAGCCGCCGCGACCCGCACCTTGGTTCGCCAGGAAGCCGCAGTCAAGACTGCACCGGCTCGCGCCAATGCTCCGGTGCCGACCGAAGTCGTCGCCGCCCCAGTAGCTGCGCCGGTTGCCGCGCCTGAGCCAAGCCTGTTCAAGGGCCTGGTGAAGTCGCTGATCAGCCTGTTCGCGACCAAGGAAGAGCCAGTTGCGCCGGTCGTGGTTGAAAAACCAGCGACTACCGAGCGCCCTGCCCGCAACGAAGAGCGTCGCAACGGTCGTCAGCAGAGCCGCAACCGTAACGGTCGCCGCGATGAAGAGCGCAAGCCTCGTGAGGAACGTGCACCGCGTGAAGAGCGCGCACCACGTGAGCCACGCGAAGAGCGTCAACCACGCGAAGCCCGCGAAGAAACGCCAGCAGTCGCCCGCGAAGAACGCGCTCCACGTGCCCCTCGTGAAGAACGTGCACCGCGCGCACCGCGTGAAGATCGCAAGCCACGTGGCGATCGTGAAGAACGTCCGGTTCGTGAACTGCGTGAGCCTCTGGATGCCGCTCCGGCCGCCGCTGCCACCGCTGAAGAGCGTCCGGCCCGTCAGCCACGCGAAGAGCGCGCTCCACGCCCACCGCGTGAAGAACGTCAACCACGCACCGAGCAAGCCACTGCTGCCGCTGCCGAAGAAGAGCTGCCAACCAACGAAGAGCAACTGCAGGAAGATGGTCAGGAAGTCGCCGAAGGCGATCGTCCACGCCGCCGCTCCCGTGGCCAGCGTCGTCGCAGCAACCGTCGTGAGCGTCAGCGCGATGCCAACGGCAACGTGATCGAAGGTTCGGAAGAATCCGAATCCGCTGAAAACGCCGAAGCCCCAAGCGCTGCCGATCTGGCCGCCGGCCTGGCTGTTACCGCAGCCGTTGCCAGCACCGTGATCAGCGCACCTGCTGAAGCACAAGCCAACGAGCAAGCCGAACGCGCTACTGCTGCCACTCTGGAAACCGCTCCGGTTGAAGCGCCAGTGGTTGAAGTGACCACGCCGGTAGCCGTCACCGCCGCTCCGGAAATCGAAGTGGCGCCGGTTCGTGAAGCACAGCCGGAAGTACAGGCTGCCGCCGAGCCTGCTTTCGTTGCCGAGACTGTGGTTACCGCAGAACCGGTTGTCGAAACATCGACCGAAACAGTGACCGAAGCTGTGCGCGAAGTTCGTGAAGAGCAAACCGCGTTCAATTGGGTTGCCGAGCCACCTGTGGCAGTCGAAGCTCCAGCGCCAGTCGCTGAAGCTCCGGCTGCTGAAGCCACGGTCTCCGAGCCAGTGGTTGCGGCTGCCGAGCCTGCTCCGCTGCTTGAAGCACCGGTGGCTGCCGAAGCTGCACCCGTGGTCGAAGCTGCCCCTGTCAGCGCTCTGACTCCAAGTGGCCGTGCGCCGAACGACCCACGTGAAGTACGTCGTCGCAAGCGTGAAGCCGAGCGTCTGCAGAAGGAAGCCGAACTGGCTGCCGCTGCTGCTCCGGCCGCTGCCGAGCCAGCACCGGTTGTTGCTGAAGTCGTCGAGGCAGCCCCTGCCCCGGCCGCTGAAGTGTCTGCCGAGCCGGTTGAATCCGTGATCGACGAAGCACCGCGCTCCGTACAGGAAGCGGTAGAGCAACACGAGCAAGCCCTGGAAAAAGAGCACGAGCCTAAACCCCTCGCCTGATTCCATCGGCCACTAAAAAGCCCCGCCTGGCGATCCCAGGCGGGGCTTTTTTTATGTCGTGCTTCGCAGGAAAACCGCGATGGCGGTGCATCAGGCGAAGACCAACCTCTCTGGCGTGTCCACATCCCACAACACACCCGGATCCTCCACCGCCACCTCGACCACCCTCGCCTGCGCAAACAGTGACTTGGCGCCCTGATCGCCGGTCAACGCCATCAATCCCGGACCGAAGCTTCGCCCAAACCCCACCGGATGCCCATATTGCCCTTCATGCACCGGCACGCTGATGGTGTCATCCGCAATGGCCGCGACGACCTGCTCAATGCTCGACGGCAGGATAAACGGCATATCCCCCAGCATGATCAGCCAGCCATCGAGGTGCGAACAGGCCGCCACACCCGCCGCAATGCTGTCGCCCAGGCCGGTCGTCTCGATTCGCACAATCTCGCAACCATAAGCCTGCGCCATGCGAATCACTTGCGGGCGGTCCGCGGTGGTGACCAGCACACGCTTCTCGAGTGTGGCTGGCAGATTCACCAGCACCTGTTCGATCATTGAGTGCACGGTGATGCCATCACGGGCGGTGCAGTCCACCAGCAACTTGTCCTTATCGTCACCCGCTACCTGTCGAAACCGGCTGCCCTGCCCGGCGGCTAGAACGATAACGCCAATGGAGTCACTCATACGCCCTCCTGCAACGGCCTCTTCTGCTTGAGCTCGATGCCGTTCTTGATCGCCACAATCTCGGCCAGCAGCGACAAGGCGATTTCCGCCGGAGTATGGCTGCCGATGTGCAAGCCGATCGGGCCGTGCAAGCGTTCGATGGCCTGTTGGGACAAGCCTAGCTGAGCCAGGTTGTCCCGGCGCTTCTGGCTGTTGACTCGCGAACCCAGCGCACCGACATAAAACGCCCTGGAATCCAGGGCCGTGAGCAGCGCCATGTCATCCAGGCGCGGATCATGGGTGAGTGCGACGATGGCGGTGCGTTCGTCGGTCTGGATGGTCAGCACTGCTTCGTCGGGCATGCCCGGAACGAAGCGACCGTGTTGTTCTTCCCAGCCGTAGACGAACTCAGTGCGCGGATCGCAGATCAGCACTTCGAAATCCAGCAACCGTGCCATCTCGGCGACATACCGCGATAGCTGCCCCGCGCCGATCAACAACAATCGCCAACGCGGGCCGTAAATGGCGCGCAGTGTGTTGCCATCAAAACTCAGCACATCGTGCTTGTTCGCCGGCTGCAGAACCACTTCACCGGTCGCAATATCCAGCGAGCGCGCAACAATTTCATGCGCCTCGCAGCGCGCCAGCAACTGGGCGACCCACGCCGGATCGCCGACGCGCTCCTCGGTCAGGCGCAACGTGCCGCCGCAGGGCAAACCAAACCGCGCGGCCTCCTCACGAGTGACGCCATAAGTAATCAACTGCACCGGAGGCCCATCGGCCGGGATACGGCCATCGTGCAGCCGGGCAATCAGGTCATCCTCGACACAGCCACCGGACACCGAGCCAATCACTACGCCATCGCCACGCAAGGCGAGCATGGCGCCAGGTGCCCGGGGCGCGGTACCCCAGGTCTGAACCACGCTGTACAACATCACCCGCTGACCGGCGCGGCGCCATTCCAGCACGCTGCGCAGGACGTTCAGATCGACGCTATCCATCAGGCGTCAGCCTTCTGCCAGCCTTGCAGCTGATAGCGAACCGGCAAGTCACGGATGCGCTTGCCGGTGGCCGCGAAGATCGCGTTGCACAGCGCTGGCGCAATCGGCGGCACGCCCGGCTCACCGACCCCGCCCAACGGTACATTGCCCGGTGGCGTGACCAGGTGCACGGCGACTTCCTTCGGTGCCAGGGACATGCGCGCCACTTCGTACATGTGAAAGTTGTCCTGCTGGACCTTGCCGTCCTTGAAGCTGATTTCCCCCAGCACCGCGTTGCCCAGGCCCATGACGCAGGCGCCTTCGAACTGCGAGCGAATTCGCTCGGGGTTGATCTGCGGGCCGCAATCCACGGCGATGTCGGCTTTGTGCACGATCAGTGTGCCATCGTCTTTGACTTCGACTTCGATCACGGCTGCCACATAAGTGACAAAGCTGTAATGCACCGCCAGGCCCAAGCCACGGCCCTTGGGTAGCTTACGCCCCCATCCGGCGGCTTTAGCGGCGGTTTCCAGCACGGTGCGCATCCGCGCGGTATCAATCGGATAACGCTCAGGGGATTCGCCGTAGTTCCACTCTTCACTCAAGGTACGCGGATCGATCTGACGGTCCGGGCCAAGCAGCTTGATCTGGTATTTGAGCGGATCCTGGCCGGCCTTATGTGCCAGTTCATCGACAAAGCTCTGAATCGCAAAGCCATGAGGGATGTTCGACACAGAGCGATACCAGCCGACCCGCGTGTGGACCGCTGCTTCAGGGTTTTCCAGGCGCACGCTGGGGATCGCATAAGCCATGTTGGTAAAACCCATGCCCAGCTCGAAAGCCGCTTCATGGTTCATCCCCGGCGCGAACAGCGCGGTGATGCTTGGCGCCACCGTGCGGTGCAGCCAGCCAGACGGCAAGCCGTCCTTGTTCAGACTGGCCTTGAGGTATTCGGCAGACACGGTGTGGAAATACGAGTGGTGGATGTCGTCTTCACGGGTCCACTGCACCCGCACCGCTTTGCCCGGGAATTCCTTGGCCAGGATCGCCGCTTCAACCACGAAGTCCGGCTTGGACTTACGACCAAAACCGCCGCCGAGCAAGGTGACGTTGAACGTGACGTTATCGAACGGAATGCCCAGGCGCTCGCCAATCCGCTCGCGGGTGACTTGCGGCGCCTGGCTTGGCGCCCAGGCCTCACACACACCGTCCTTGAAACGGGCGATGGCGACCATCGGCTCCATCGGCGATTGCGCCAGGTGCGGCAGATAGTAAGAAGCTTCAAGGGTGCTGTCGGCAGCGCTCATGGCCTGGTCGATGTTGCCGGTGTTGCGCACCACTTTGCCGGGCTTGAGCGACGCGGCTTCGAGTTCCTTGCGGTAGGCGATCGAGTCGTAACTGGCGTTGGGGCCGTCATCCCACTCGATCTTCAGCGCTTCGCGGCCCTTGATCGCCGCCCAGGTGTTGCTGGCCACCACGGCCACACCACCCAAAGGCTGGAACTCGGACGGCAGTGGACGACTTTCGACTTGAAGGACCTTGATCACCCCAGGGACTTTCATCGCAGCGCTGGCATCGAAAGATTTGACCTTGCCGCCGTAGACCGCCGGACGGGCGATGGTGGCGAAAAGCATGCCGTCGAAATGCACATCGGCGCCGTAGACCGCACGACCGTTGACGATGTCCGCACCGTCGATAGCCTTGGTGCCTTCCTTGCCGATGTAACGAAACTCCGACGGTTGCTTGAGCCGCAAACTGTCGCGCGCCGGCACCGCCAGCGCACTGGCAGCCGCGGCCAATGCGCCGTAGCCCAGTTCACGACCGCTCGGCTTATGGATGACTTTGTGCAGCTGCGCATGACACTCGCCGACCGGCACTTTCCACTGTTCGGCGGCAGCTTGCTCAAGCATGGTCCGCGCGGCAGCACCGCAACGGCGCATCGGCTCGTACCAGTGACGCATGCTGCGTGAACCGTCGGTGTCCTGATTGCCGAAGCGCACTTCGTCGCCCGGCGCCTGTTGCACTTTGACCTGTGCCCAGTCGGCGTCCAGTTCATCGCCCACCACCATGGACAGACTGGTGCGCACGCCCTGGCCCATTTCCGAACGATTGCAAATCACCGTCACGCTGCCATCGGCGGCGATGCTGATGTAAACCTTCGGATCATCGATCCAGCCGTTGGGCATGCCGTCGGCACCGAATTTCTGCTCTTTTTCGGCGGCTAATGCATCCTGCCAGCCCCAACTGGCGGCCAGCACCAGCGCACTGGTGGCGCCCACGCCCTTGAGGAAACCGCGGCGGCTGAGATTACTCAGCGCAAAATCATTCGGTAGCTGGCTCATGCCTTGGCCTCCTTCAGGTGAGTGGATGCCTGGCGGATGGCGGTCTTGATCCGGTTGTAGGTGCCGCAACGGCAAATATTGCCGACCATCGCCTCTTCAATCTGCTCGTCGCTGGGGTTCGGGTTGGTTTTCAGCAGCGCGGTGGCCGACATGATCTGTCCGCCCTGGCAATAACCGCACTGAGCCACGGCGCTGTCGAGCCAGGCTTGCTGGACGACTTTGCCCACCGGGTCGGCGTGCAGGTTGTCGATGGTGCTGACATTCTGGCCGACCACCGAGCCGATCGGCGTGATGCAACTGCGCGCTGGCGCGCCGTCGATATGAATGGTGCAGGCGCCACACAGGCCCATGCCGCAGCCGAATTTGGTGCCGTTGTAGCCAGCCACGTCACGGATCGCCCAGAGCAGCGGCATGTCCTCGGTGACATCGAGTTGATGATCTTGACCATTGAGTTTCAGGGTAATCATGGGCACGCCCGCATAGTTATAGAGGTTATGGGGTCGAGCAATCTGCCGCTTGGGGTTCGCGGTTCACTACACGCAGATCGACTCAGGCTAATCGGCTCTCATATGTAGACGCGACGTCTGCACCGGGCCTTTGATGGAGCAAATGTTTGCATCGTTAGCTGGCTAAGTTAACTGAGCATTAACAAAAAAGCCCTGCACATTTGAAAATGTGCAGGGCTTTTTATTCAGCCTGAAAGCGTAGCCTCAATACTGGTTGGGTTCCATTTCCAGGTCGACCTTGAAACGCTCTGCAATGTCTTTCTGAATGCGCTGCGCCAGATTCAGCAATTGCAGGCCCGTTGCGCTGCCGTAGTTGACCAGCACCAGCGCCTGTAATTTATGCACACCGGCATCGCCGTCGCGAAAGCCTTTCCAGCCGGCGCGTTCGATCAGCCAGCCCGCCGCCAGCTTCATTTGCCCATCGGGCTGCGCATACGCCACCAGATCCGGGTATTCACCCTTGAGTTGTGCCACAAGTGCGGCGGGCACCAACGGATTCTTGAAGAAGCTGCCGGCATTGCCGAGCACCGCCGGGTCCGGGAGTTTTTCGCTGCGGATGCTGCAAATGGCCTGGCTGACATCGGTCGGCGTCGGGTGATCAATACCCTGCTCGGTCAGGCGCTGACGCACCGGGCCGTATTCCAGGTGCAGGTGCGCGGTGCGCGTGAGGGTGAAACGCACCCGCAGGATCAACCAGCGCCCCGGCTCCTGTTTGAACAGGCTGTCGCGGTAGGCAAAGTTGCACTCGGCCAGTGTGAAGTCCCGCAGCTCGCCGGTCTGGCGATCGAGGGCTGTCAGGCCGGCGAATACGTCCTTTATCTCGACACCGTAAGCGCCGATGTTCTGCATCGGTGCCGCACCGACGGTGCCGGGGATCAGGCTGAGGTTTTCCAGCCCCGACCACCCTTGCGCCAGGGTGTGCTGCACAAACGGGTGCCACGGCTCGCCCGCCTCGGCTTCGATCACCACCTGGTTGCCGTCATCGCTCAGCAGGCGAATCCCCCGTGTGGCCATGCGCAACACCAGTGCCGGCACATCGGCGGTCAGCAACAAATTGCTGCCACCACCGATCACCAGCACCGGCACTTCGTGTTCCACCGCGTAGGCCAGGGCTTCGCGCACGTCGGCATCGCTATGGGCTTCGGCAAACAGCCGCGCCTGAACGTCCACGCCAAAGCTGTTGTACGGTTTGAGCGAAACCCGGGGTTGAACCTGCAAACTCATAGCCGTCCCTTCAATTCGATCACCAGCAGATCGCTGGCGCGCTCGATCAGGTCCAGTACCTGTTCGAAGCCTTGGTCGCCGTCGTAATAAGGATCCGGCACTTCATCGACTTCCGACTGGTAGCGACGCAGGAACAAATCCAGCTCGGCCTTGCCCTTGGCCGGTTGCATGGTCTTGAGGTGGCGCAGGTTGCTGTTGTCCATCGCCAGAATCAGGTCGTAAGTGGCGAAATCGGCGCGGGTCACTTGCTGGGCGCGCTGGGCGGACAGGTCGTAGCCGCGCAGTTTCGCCGCAGCCTGGCTGCGCTTGTCCGGGGCCTTGCCGACGTGCCAGTCACCGGTGCCGGCAGAAGCCACTTCGACTTGATCGGCCAGCCCCGCCTCACGCAGCTTGTGCCGCAATACGCCCTCAGCCGTGGGGGAACGGCAGATGTTGCCCAGGCAGACGAACAGAACCCGCATCAGGCCTCCAGCAGGCGACGAACGCGCTCGAGATCTTCAACGGTGTCGACGCCGGTGGGCGGTGCGATCAGCGCATCGGCGACGTGAATCCGCACGCCGTGCCAGAGGGCACGCAGCTGTTCCAGAGACTCGGTGTTTTCCAGCCAGCACGGGCCCCAGGTGACGAAGTCCTGAAGGAAGCCGGCACGGTAAGCATAAATGCCGATGTGGCGGCGATATGGCACGCCTTCCGGCAATTGCTCGCGGCTCTTGGCAAACGCGTCCCGAGCCCACGGCAAGGTGGCACGACTGAAGGTCAGCGCCAGGCCATTGAGGTCGCTGACCACTTTGACCACATTGGGGTTGAACAGGGTTTCGACGTCTTCGATCGGCTCGGCCAGGGTGGCCATGCGTGCTTCGGTGTGAGCAGCCAGGTTGGCGGCGACCTGATCGATCACGCTTGGCGGGATCAACGGCTCGTCGCCCTGAACATTGACCACGATCGCGTCCGGGGCCAGGCCCAGTTTCGCCGCAACTTCAGCCAGGCGGTCAGTGCCGGAGTTGTGATCTTCGCGAGTCAGCACCACTTCGGCACCAAAGCCCTTGCAGGCCTCGACGATGCGCGCATCGTCAGTGGCAACCACCACGCGCTGGGCGCTGCTTTTGCTCGCCTGTTCCCAGACGTGCTGGATCATCGGCTTGCCGGCGATCAGCAGCAGCGGCTTGCCCGGCAAGCGGGTGGAGGCGTAACGCGATGGAATGACAACGGTAAAGGCTGTGGTCATTTATCCAGACGCTCATCGGTGGTCAGGGTGCGCGCTTCGCTTTCGAGCATCACCGGGATGCCGTCGCGAATCGGGTACGCGAGGCCGGCGCCCTTGCTGATCAGCTCGGTTTTGTCGGCGCTGAGCTTGAGCGGGCCTTTGCAGACTGGGCAAGCGAGGATGTCGAGCAATTTGGTGTCCATGTACATTCCCTGGATAGAAACGGAGTTAAGGCAAAAGACGAGCCGGCAACAGGCGCATCAGCTGTGTATCGAACCAGGCCACGAAGGCCGGCGATGGCGCAGCATCGACCGCCAGGTACCACCAATCGGCGGCGGCGAAGGCACGGCACTTCACCGCGTCCTTTTCTGTCATCACCACTGGCAATGACGGTGTGAAATTCAAGGCCTGCACGCTGTATTCGGCGTGGTCGGCAAATGCATGGGGCACTGGCCGCCAGTGTAGCGTTTCGAGGGTCGTGAAGAAACGCCGGGGATTGCCGATCCCGGCCACGGCGTGCAGGGCCTGACCGGCGGGAAAGTGGTCCAGAGGCCGCCGTTCGCCGCTGTGCAGGTTGACCAGTTCGGTGGGTTGCAACTGAAAGGCAAAACCGTCTTCGCGATCATTGGCAGCGCCGTTGTACAGCACTGCATCGACGCTTTGCAGGCGCTCGACCGGTTCGCGCAATGGTCCGGCGGGCAGACAACGGCGGTTGCCCAAGCCGCGAGCGGCGTCGATCAGCACCAGTTCCAGGTTTCGAGCCAGCCGGTAATGCTGCATACCGTCGTCGGAGAGGATCAGGTCCAGCGGCTCACTCGCCAGCAAGGCTTTGACCGCACGGCTGCGGTCCGGGTCGATCATCAGCGGCACGCCGGTGCGCTGGACGATCAACAGCGGCTCATCGCCCGCCACGTCCGCGCCTTGATCCGCCGCGACCCGCCACGGCAATTGCGGCGGTTTGGCGCCGTAACCACGGCTGACCACTCCGACCCGCAGACCGCTGCGCTGGCAGTGCTGGATCATCCACAAAATCAGCGGCGTCTTGCCCGTACCGCCCACCGTGATGTTGCCGACCACGATCAGCGGCACCGGCGACTGATAGATCTCGCCCTCGCCCGCCAAAAAGCGCTCGCGCTTGCCATTGACCACGCGTCGATACAGCCATTCAAGAGGCTGCAACAGCTTCAACGCCGGATGACCTTCGTACCATGCGGCGAGCAATCGATCGGACATGGCCATCAGGACGCCGGCGCCGCCTCGACAGTGGTCATGCGCAAGTGGCTGAAACCGAGCTTGCCGGCAGCGTCCATCGCGGTGATGACGGACTGATGGGGGGTTTTGCCATCGGCGCTGATGGACAACGGCAGATTGGTGTCGCCATTGGATTCTTTCTGTAGCGCTTCCATCAGGCTGGTCAGGTCGTTCTTCGGCAACAGCTGGTTGTTGACCGAATACGCCCCGTCGGCGCTGATGGCGATGTCCAGTTGCTTGAGCTGCTGGTCTTCGGCCGGGGAGCCGCTGACCGCTTCCGGCAGGTCGACGCGCAACTGGGTTTCACGGGTGAAGGTGGTGGTCACGACGAAAAACAGCAACAGGATAAACACCACGTCGATCAGCGACGCGAGGTTAATGTCTATCGTTTCCCGTGGTTTACGACGGAATTTCACGCTTTACCCTCGGCCAGGTCCACGTCGCGATCGCCCTGAATAACCTCGACCAGTTTGATCGCCTCTTGCTCCATGCCCACCACCAGCTCATCGATCCGGCGTTGCAAGAAGCGGTGGAAGAACACGGCCGGAATGCCGACCATCAGGCCCGCGGCGGTGGTGATCAAGGCCTTGGAAATACCCCCGGCCAGCACCGCGGCGTTGGTGCCCATGCCCGTGCCCATGAACGCACTGAAAATATCGATCATGCCCAGCACCGTACCCAGCAGCCCCAGCAACGGAGCCATGGCGGCGATGGTGCCCAAGGCGTTGATGTAACGTTCGAGCTCATGAATCACCCGCGCGGCGGCCTCTTCGATGCACTCTTTCATGATCTCGCGACCATGCTTGGAGTTCGCCAGACCGGCAGCGAGGATCTCGCCCAGCGGAGAGTTGGCGCGTAACTCCTTGAGTTTTTCTTTATTGAGTTGCTTGTCCTTGATCCAGACCCAGACCTGCCCGAGCAAGTGCTCCGGGGTCACGCGGCTGGCGCGCAGGGTCCAGAGACGCTCGGCGACGATCGCCATGGCCGCGATGGAACTCAGAATGATCGGCAGCATCATCCAGCCGCCGGATTTGACCAATTCCCACACAGTGACAGTCCCCTCGAAAAAGTGCGCCACTCTAACATAGGGGTTGGGCGCACCGAAGACCGCGATGTCGCATCCGGTCGGGCTTTAATGACGCGGGCTACTGGCGCAATGCTGGCGGATCGCGCCAGAAACGCCGTTCCTGAAGCATCGTCCAAGGTGGTTTGAAGCGCCCCAGTTGTAGACGAATGGCACCCTGCTCGGCGCTGTCGTAGATCGCCATGCCACGCTTTTGATAACGCGCCACGACTGTGGGATGGGGATGACCGAAAGAATTACCGTTGCCACGGGAAATCAGCACCGCTTTAGGCAGCAGAGCGCTGAGCAACGCCATCGAAGATGAGCTGCGACTGCCGTGGTGCGGGGCCTGCAACCAGTCCGTCGGCACCGCCAGTGGACTGTCGAGCAGCACCCGCTCGGCCGCGGTATCGATATCGCCGGTCAGCAGCAACCGCTCGCCGTTGGCTTCGATCTGCAGCACGCAGGATTTCTGATTGCTGTCGCTGGCCGACGACCACTGCCAGAGCTGGAACCGCACGTCGTCCCAGGTCCACTGTTGACCGCTCTCGCAGCCCTCGGCATGTAGCTCGTCCGGCAGGGCCAGTGGGGCGCCACTCAGTACCCGAGTCACCGGCACACCGCTGGCAATCGCTCGCGCACCGCCGGCGTGATCGGCGTCGGCATGGCTGATCAGCATCAAATCAAGTCCATTCACCCCCAGTTTGCGCAATGTTGGCAACACCACCCGCTCACCCAAGTCGATATCGCCGAACCGTGGCCCGGCGTCATACAGCAGTGTGTGATGGCGGGTGCGCACCAGAATGGCCAACCCCTGGCCGACATCCAGTTGCCAGATTTCGGCAACGCCTTCAGGCAGCGTGTGCCGGGGCGCAAAAACCAGCAACAGCAACATCGGCCAGCCCAGCGGGCGCAACGGCACGCCCGGTGGCAGTAACAGCAGAAATGCGCCCAGTGCGCCGAACGCCCAAACCCACAACGGAACCGCCACCGGCACCCACGCGGGCAATTGCCCGGCCACCAACGCCAGCCCCTTGAACAAAAGGTCGATCAGACTGCCAGCCAACCACAGTAACCCCTCGCCCACATAGGGAACGGCCAACAGCAGCGTTCCGAGCAAGGCCGGCGGCAAGACCAGCAGGCTGATCCAGGGCACCGCCAGAAGATTGGCCAGCGGCCCGCTGAGACTGATCGGCAACCCCAGTACCAACAGCAGCGGGCACAGACCGATTGCGATCAGCCATTGGGCACGGGTCCAGGTTTGCCACCAACGCCACGGGCCCAATCGCCCACCAAAGGTGAAAATCAGCACCGCTACTGCCGCAAAGGACAACCAGAAACCCGGTTGCAGGCTTGCCAGCGGGTCCAGCAGCAAAACACCGTCAAGCGCCAGCAACAGCGGCCACCAGGCGCCGAGGTGACGAAACCGTAGCCGCCACAACAACAGCAGACCAATCATCAGGCAGGCCCGACGCACCGGCACCTCGAAACCGGCCAGCAGCCCATAACCGAGCGCCGCCGCGAACGCCAGCCCACACGCCCATGGCAGCCACGGCAAGCGCCTGGGCCATAAGCCATAGCGCGCCAGCCCGGCGATCAGCAGATACACCAGCCCCGCCAGCAAACCAATGTGTTGCCCGGAAATCACCAACAGATGCACGGTGCCGGTGTCTTGCAGCACCTGCCAGTCCTCACGGCTCAGCCCGGCGCCGTCCCCCAGCACCAACGCCGTCAGCGCTCCCGTTCGCCCGTGCGCATCCACGGCCTGCAAACGCTGACGAATGCCGTCGCGCCAGGCCCACTGCGCTTGCCCCAGTCGCTGACCGTCCTTGACGGTCCCAGTGGCGCCAATACGTTGGGCCAGCAACCAGGCGTCGTAATCAAAACCATGAGGGTTGAGCAGCCCGGCAGGACGCTTCAATTTGACTGCCAGCCGCCACCGCTCGCCACTGTTGACGGGCGGCCCGCCATACCAGGCCAGACGCAGGTGCCGGGGCAGTTGGGTGCGACGCGACTGACTGTCTGTCAGTTCGAAACGCACTACACCCTCGGCCTGCTGCGGCAACCCGGTAACCCGGCCTTCGACCCAGCGAGTCTCGCCATCGAGCTTCAGCGCCAGGCGATCATCCAGCGCCCACTGCGCATTCGCACACGCCCAACTGAAGCCAAACAACCAAAATGCCAGTGGAAAGGTTCGAAACGGCAACAACATCAAACCCACTACCGGCAACAACAGCCACAACCCTGTCGGCGGCAGTGCCGGCAAAAAACGCAGGGCCAGCAGACCCAACGCCAGCGCCATCATCCCTGTGCGCATAAGCCCGTCCTTGAGAGTCCCCTCCCTAGGCTTAGCCGTCGCGCCGCACAGGCGTCGTTAACAATTGTCACAAAGTCTGAATGGGCGGTTCGTAGAATCCAGACATACTTGCCGCCTTAACCGACCGAGAAGCCTTATGCCCCGGCGCTTATTCAAACGCTACATGCCAGACCCGACCAGCATCAGGGAACACAAATCCTTACGCTTTCTTGGCACCCTGCTGCATGACCCGAACCTCTGGCACCTCAATCGTCATTCCGTCGCGCGGGCCATGGCCGTCGGCCTGTTCGCGGCGTTCCTGCCCATCCCGTTGCAAATGCTGTTGGCGGCCATCCTCGCCATCGTAGTGCGCGGCAACATGCCGATAGCGGTCAGCCTGGTCTGGCTGACCAACCCGATCACCATGCCGGCGGTGTTCTTCTGCACCTACCAGACCGGCGCCTGGTTGATGGACGTCCCCGCCAGGAGCTTGCCGGACGAGTTGACCTGGGCATGGATCAGCGGCGAGCTCTCGACTTTGTGGCAACCGTTTTTACTGGGTTCGGTGGTAACGGGGCTGGTGCTTGGGGCGTTGGCTTATTGTCTGGTGATGATGTATTGGCGCTGGTGGGTGAGTCGGCAGTGGGCACGGCGTAAGCGCAGCCGGATGCAGGAATGAAAAACGGCCTCCACTTGGGAGGCCGTTTCTTTTTGCGGTGTTTGCCCGCGAAGGCCGTGACACGGTCTCGATCAGGTACGCATCCCGCGCCCACTCACCAGCAGCCGCGCACAACCGATGTACAGCACAACAGTCGCTACCAGCATGAAAGCGATCGCCACGCTGATCTTGATGTCCGACACGCCAAGAATGCCGTAACGGAAGGCGTTGACCATGTGCAGCACCGGGTTGGCCAGCGAAACGGTCTGCCAGAACGGTGGTAACAAGCTGATCGAGTAGAACACCCCGCCCAGGTACGTCAGCGGTGTCAGCACGAAGGTCGGGATGATCGAGATGTCATCGAAATTGCGCGCAAATACCGCGTTGATGAAACCCAGCAACGAGAAGATCGTCGCCGTCAGCAGCACCACCAGAACGGTCACGCCCAGGTGATGCACCTGTAGCGTGGTGAAGAACAGCGACAGCAGCGTCACGATGAGCCCGACCATCAACCCGCGCAGCACGCCGCCCAGGGTGTAGCCGATCAGAATCGTATGGGGCGACACCGGCGACACCATCAGTTCTTCGATGGAGCGCTGGAACTTGCTGCCAAAGAAACTCGACACCACGTTGCCATAGGAGTTGGTGATCACCGACATCATGATCAGCCCCGGCACGATGTACTCCATGTACGTGAAGCCACCCATGCCGCCGATCTGCCGACCGATCAGATTGCCGAAGATCACAAAGTACAGAACCATGGTGATGGCTGGCGGCAGCAAGGTCTGCGGCCAGATCCGGGTGAAGCGCTTGACCTCACGGTAAACGATGGTATTGAGGGCAACGAGGTTGGGTTGCAGCTCGGAACTCATACCGCCACCTTCGACAGATTTTTCTCCACCAGGGACACGAACAACTCCTCGAGGCGATTGGTTTTGTTACGCAGGCTCAACACTTCGATGTTCTGCTGCGCCAACTGGGTAAACAGCGCGGTAATGCCCATGGCCTTGTCGACCTGGACTTCCAGGGTATGACTGTCGATCAGTTTGGCCGGGTAACCAAGCAACTGCGGCGCCACTTGCAAGGTGTTCTTCAGGTCCAGCAGGAACGTCTCGACATGCAGTTGGCTGAGCAACTGCTTCATGCTGGTGTTCTCGACAATGGTGCCGTGGTCGATGATGCCGATGTTGCGGCACAACTGCTCAGCCTCCTCCAGGTAGTGGGTGGTGAGGATGATGGTGATGCCTTTCTTGTTCAGTTCAGTGAGGAAGGTCCACATCGAGCGACGCAATTCGATGTCCACCCCCGCCGTCGGTTCGTCGAGGATCAGCAGGCGTGGCTCGTGAACCAGCGCCCGGGCGATCATCAGTCGGCGCTTCATGCCGCCGGACAGGGAGCGCGACGGCACATCGCGCTTGTCCCACAACCCCAGTTGGGTCAGGTACTGCTCGGCGCGTTCCTTGGCGATTCTCGCCGGGATGCCGTAGTAACCGGCCTGGGTCACGACGATGTCGAAGGTCTTTTCGAACTGGTTGAAGTTGAACTCCTGGGGCACCACACCAATGCAGCGCTTGAGCGCCGCTGGTTCCTTGTCCAGGTCGTGACCGAACACATTCACCGTGCCGCTGGTTTTGTTCACCAAGGTCGAGATAATGCCGATGGTCGTGGATTTGCCGGCGCCATTCGGGCCGAGCAAGGCGAAAAAGTCACCTTCGGCGACGTCCAGATCGATACCACTCAAGGCCTGGAAACCGTTGCCGTAGGTTTTGGTTAGCTGCCGGATGGACAGAGCGGAACTCATATCGGATTTACGCACCAGGAAGGGAAGAAAGGAATAAATAAGGGCGGGCGGCGAGCAATGCAACCGCGGCGCATGAGCGCAATGGTGCTTGTCGCCGCCACACAAGTACAGTCACGCGTGTTGATAGTGAGTATTAAGTCAACGCGGTCATGACGGCTTTGCGATAGGCCGGACGCTGTTTCAACCGTGCGTACCAGGCTTCTAGATGTGGCAGCGGCGCGCGCTCGATCGGCATCTCGAACCAGGCATAAATGAAGCTGCCCAAGGGAATGTCGCCCATGCCGATCTCATCGCCCGACAGGTATGGCTTAACCGCCAGCGCTTGATCAGCCATCGACAGCAGATCGTCGCACTCCTTGATCGCAGCCTTGATGGCCGGCCAGTCCTGCTGCTCTTGCGGGGTGCGCAACACGCCCCAGAACACCGTGCGAAACGGCGCGGCAAAACTTGAGGTGGTCCAGTCCATCCACTTTTCGGCCGAGGCACGGGCTTGCAGGTCCGTCGGATACCAGGCAGTGCCGCTGGCATGGCGAGCCACCAGGTAACGCACGATGGTGTTGGATTCCCACAGCACGAAGCCGTCGTCTTCGATCACCGGCACGCGACCGTTGGGATTCATCGCCCGGTACTCAGGCGTGTCGACCACGCCAAAGGCACCGCCGGCATCGATGGCTTCATAGGCCAGGCCCAGCTCTTCGGCGGCCCACAACGGTTTTCTGACATTCGACGAATTTTTCCGACCCCAGATTTTCAGCATGACCGCCCCTTGTTGGATGAATGCGCAGGCAGCATACGCCGGATCAGGCGCGACTCAAATCGCTCTGCATGTCACCCAGTTGCAGCGGCAGCCACTCGCCGAACAAATGCGGATAGCACTTTTCGAGGTGCTCGAAAAAGAACGCTTCAGGCACATCGGTGAACTGGCCGTGATCAACCAGGTACTCCATCAACTGCTCGCCGTCACGGTTGAAGGGATGGAACACACTGTCGTTGATCCCGTCGAACTCCAGCGGCGCGACATTGAACAACTCGCAGAGTTGTTGATTGAAGGCCGGCGTGACTTTGACCCAACGCTCGTTCAAATAAAACTCGGTGTAGCCGTGCATGGCGAACACATCACTCTTGAGCAGTTCGAGCAGGCGCGGCGTCGACAGGTGATTGCGCACATCCGCAAGACCGATACGCGCCGGGATCCCGCAATGCCGAGCGCAACCTGCCAGCAGCGTGGCTTTGGGCACGCAATAACTCTCCCCGGCCGCCAGCGCATAGCTGCCGCGCAAGGTCTGCGGATCACGGCTGAAGGTGTAGGGGTTGTAGCGCACGGCCTCGCGCACGGCGTAATAGAGATTGATCGCCTGCTCCTGCGGATCGCGCCCGGCGCCACGATGTTTTTCGGCGAACTCCACCACCGAGGGATGGTCACTGTCGATGAAGCGGCCGGGGCTCAGATACGCGTGCATGGGAGCTATCTCCTGGGGGAAGCCACGAGTCTAGCGACACCTTCAGCACAGAGATAACGACGTTTCGGCCAAATATCAGCGCTTGCCCGCCCTGTTGACGAGCCCTGCATCGAAATAACTGACGAAGTCCGGCCGTTTCGTCCTACAAGCTCAACCCGATCGCTCCGACCACCCACTTTTATGGATGCCGTCTAAGCTCTGAGAGTGGTTTTGCCCCTGGCTTCAGGAGAATTAATTATGCTGCTGTTGTGGATACTGGTTCTGGTGGTCGGGATTGCCTATCTGGCACATCGCCGCACCGCGCCTCTGCCCGCTTTGGGCATCATCGCTGCCTATCTGCTGGCGATGGGCATCTTCAGACATGCGAGCCATGCCCCCGTCTGGCTACTGCTGATTTTCTGGGTGTTGCTCGCGGCCGTGGCCGCCCCCCTGTTGCTGCCGGACCTGCGCCGAAAACTGTTCACGGCGCCCATATTCAACTGGTTTCAAAAAAACCTGCCGCCCATGTCGCAAACCGAGCGTGAAGCCATTGAAGCCGGCACGGTCTGGTGGGATGGCGAGCTGTTCAGCGGTCGTCCGGACTGGAACAAGCTGCTGGCCTATCCAAAAGCGCAGCTGAGCGAAGAGGAACAGGCGTTTATCGATGGCCCGACCGAAGAGCTCTGCGCGATGGTCACCGATTGGCAGATCGGCCAGTTGATGGATCTGCCGCCCAAGGCCTGGGATCACATCAAGCAGCATGGCTTTTTTGCCCTGATCATTCCCAAGGAGTACGGCGGCAAAGGCTTCTCGGCTTATGCGCACTCCCAGATCGCGATGAAACTGGCGACCCGCAGCGGTGACCTGGCCTCCACCGTCATGGTGCCCAACTCCCTCGGCCCGGCGGAACTGCTGCTGCACTACGGCACCGACGAACAACGCAATCATTACCTGCCACGGCTGGCCCGCGGCGACGATATCCCCTGCTTTGCCCTGACAGGCCCGATGGCCGGTTCCAACGTCGGGGGCATGACCGACACCGGGGTGATTTGCAAAGGTGAATGGGAAGGCCAGGAAACCCTTGGCTTGCGCCTGAACTGGGAAAAACGCTACATCACCCTCGGTCCGGTGGCGACCTTGATCGGCCTGGCCTTCAAGGCCTATGACCCGGACCATCTATTGGGTGACAAAGTCGACCTGGGGATCAGTCTCGCCTTGATTCCAACCCAGACTCCCGGTGTAGACATCGGTCGCCGTCACTTGCCGCTGGGCGCCGCCTTCATGAACGGCCCGAACGCCGGCAAGGATGTGTTCATACCGCTGGAGTTCATCATCGGCGGTCAGGAAATGCTCGGCGAAGGCTGGATGATGCTGATGAACTGCCTGTCGGTCGGGCGTTCCATTTCGCTGCCTGCCATCGGTACCGCCGCGGGCAAGTTCAGCAGCCTGGTGACAGGCCAATATGCGCAGGTTCGCGAGCAATTCAACGCACCGCTGTCAGCCTTCGAAGGGATTCAGGAAGCACTGGCGCGGATCGGCGGCAGTACCTGGCTGATGGACAGCGCGCGGATGCTCACCGCCAACGCCGTCGACCTCGGCGAAAAGCCGTCGGTGCCCTCCGCCATCATCAAATACCACCTCTCCGAACGCGGTCGCGAGTGCATCAGCCACGCCATGGATGTTCACGGCGGCAAGGCCATCATCATGGGCCCGAACAACTATCTCGCGCGTAGCTGGCAAGGTGCGCCCATTTCCGTCACGGTCGAAGGTGCGAACATCCTGACACGCAACCTGATGATCTTCGGCCAGGGGGCTATTCGCTGCCATCCGTTCGTGCTCAAGGAAATGGCCCTTGTCCACCGCGAAGACAAACAACAGGCGCTGATCGAATTCGACGCCCTGCTGCTCAATCACATTGGTTTTGCCGTGAGCAACGCCGCCAGCACCCTGGTGCTGAACCTTGGCTTCGGGCACTTCGAACACATGCCCGGGGACAAGCTCAGCCAACGCTACGTGCGCGCCCTCAACCGTCAGGCCGCAGCATTTGCCATGCTTGCAGACCAATGCATGATGCTGCTGGGCGGCGACCTGAAACGCCGCGAACGCTTGTCCGCACGTCTGGGCGATGTGCTCAGCTACCTGTATCTGGCTTCCGCTGCGCTCAAGCGATATCACGATCTCGATTCGCCGGAGCATATGCGTCCGTTGTTCGCCTGGGCCATGGAAGAGAGCCTCGGCCAGTCCGAGCGTGCGCTGGACGAACTGCTGACCAACTTTCCGAACAAGGTACTCGGCTGCCTGCTGCGGGTACTGGTGTTCCCGTTCGGTCGCCGGCACAGAGGCCCGTCGGACAGACTGGCGGCCAAAGTCGCAGCAGTCCTCGGCCGCGCCAAGGGCGACCCGACCCTTGAGGAGTTATTGGCGGGCTGCTACCGCCCGCAATCGACAGAGGATCCGGTCGGCGCCCTGCAGCACGCCTGCGACTTGCTGAACGCCGCCAAACCGCTACAGAAAAAACTCAACACGGCGCTGAGAAGTCGCCAGGTCAAACCCACTGTCGGGGAGTCTGTCATCGATGCCGCACTGGAGGCTGGCGTCTTGCAACCGGTTGAAGCCGAGACCTTGCGTGAGGTGGAGGTGGCGCGGCGCAAGGTGATCGACGTCGATGATTTCGATAAAGAGGTGCTGGTGCTGGGCAAGGGCAAGGTCCGCTAATCCAGAGGACCGTGTGTCGCCTTACCATCATGGGGCGCTTTACCCTGTGAAAAAGGGGCGCGGGAGCTTTATACTCCTGCGCCCGTTTTGCTCTTGAGGACTTATCTCGTGTCCAATGTCGTTGCCGATCATCTCGTCTTGCTCGACCACCTGCGCAGTATCCTGGTCGCCGTAGGTGAGGCCGAACAGGTTCCCGAAGAAAGCCATGCCTTGTTCCTGGAGCGCTTCGACGAACTGCGTGCGTTGCTGCCGGTCGACCCGATCGAAAGCCAATACCTGGGCCAGGACATCCTGTGCCAGATCATCACCCGCTACCCACAAATCGCCCACCTGGTGCCGCGCGATCTGCTGTGGTACTTCGCCGGTGACTGCCTGCACTACATGCCCGATGATGAAATCGACCTGTACCAGGCGCTGGAAGAACGTCGCTTCGAAGCCGAACAGAACGATGAACCGTTCGACTGGAATCAGGAAAAACAGCTGCTGGCGATGTCGAACCAGGACAGCAAGCACTGATCTCCAATCAGTAACGCAAAAGGCCCGCATGGTTAATCATGCGGGCCTTTTTTGTTGGCCGGGTAAAGATCAAAACAACCCATCACTCTCCGGCAACTCATACGCTGCCGCGCCCTTGCCCATCGCGCTTGGCTTGCCCGGATTGCTCAAGGTCGGCTCCTTCTCCAGGCATTCCACCAGATAGTCGATGAACACCCGTAACTTGGGCGGCAGATAGCGGGTGGGCGAATGCAGCAGCCAGGCGCCTCCGTGGTAGGACGCCAGAAAGGTCCAGTCCGGTAATACCTGCACAATCAGCCCCTGTTCCAGCGCATAACGGGCGGTGAAGTACGGCAGGCTACCGATCCCGATGTGTTGCAATACCGCGCCCAATCGCACGCCCGTGTGATTGGCGGCGTAACGTCCGCGCACGCCGACGGTCACGGCTTTACTGCCTTTCTTGAACTTCCAGCGCGCATCGCTCGGGGTTTCGCCCAGATAGATGCAGCTGTGATTGAGCAAGTCGTGGGGATGAGTCGGTGTGCCGTGCTCGGCCAGGTATTGCGGCGTGGCGCAGAGCAAATGGTCGATGGTCAGCAATTGGCGCCCCACCAGCCCCGCAGGGGGCCGATCGGTAATACGGATGGCCAGGTCGACGTTGTCATCGATCAAATCCACCTGGCGGTCCTCGAGCAACAACTCCACATCCACTTTGGGATAAC
Organism: Pseudomonas sp. 01L34; assembly: GCF_056400265.1. NCBI lineage: Bacteria > Pseudomonadati > Pseudomonadota > Gammaproteobacteria > Pseudomonadales > Pseudomonadaceae > Pseudomonas > Pseudomonas sp. 01L34. The sequence continues at coordinate 101,585 of NZ_JBFTSX010000011.1, read as the reverse complement.
GCCGCAGAAACTCCGGCATATGTGGATGAATCACAAATCGCCCGACGGCCTTGGGCACGCTGACGCGCACCAGCCCTTCCGCTTCCTGGGTGAACTGACCGCTGATTTCCATCACCGACTTCGCCGCGCTGACCATCTCCTGGCAGCGCTTGAACACCTCTTCGCCTCCGTCGCTCAGGCGTAGCTTGCGCGTGGTTCGTTGCAACAAACGCGTGGCGAGCGCCTTCTCCAGCCGCGAAATGCTGCGACTCACCGCCGAGGGGGAAGACCCCAACTGACGCGCCGCTTCGGAGAAACTGCCGGTTTCGACAACCTTGACGAAAATCGCCATTTCACCGAGCAGCGGCAGGGGAAGATTTATGCTCACAGCGCAACAGTCCTTTGATGGTTGAACGGATTATCACGCAATTCCACGGTTCATATAATAAAAATAGAAACTTTAATAAGGGCATGGAATATGACGCTTCGCCTCTTTTTCCATAGTGATGACCTCAGGGCCAACGTGGAAGTCCTGGATTGCACGCCCTATGAGAACGAGTTCGCCGTGGTGCTGCGCGCCACTCTGTTTCACCCTCAGGGCGGCGGGCAACCCTGTGATACCGGCTGGATCGGCGAAAGCCAGGTGCTGCGCGTGGTGCAGGAAACGGAGCGGATCATCCATTTCGTCGACCACCCGGTAAAACTCGGCATGATCCAGATTCGGGTCGACGAGCAACGCCGCCAGTTCAATACGCGCATGCATTCGGCGGGGCACCTGATCGGTCACTTTGTTCAGGCCATGGGCTGGATGCCGATCAAGGCTCATCACTGGCCGGATGAAGGACGTGTGCAATTCAAACCGGGCGATGGCGCGCAGGAGGTTGATGCCCAGACGATTCAGCACGGCATCAAGCAATGGATCGCCCATGATCTGCCACGCTTGACGTCGTTGCGCGAAGGCGCCCGTGAAATCGGTTTCGGTGAGCTGCCCGCCTACGGCTGCGGCGGCACCCATGTACGTAGCCTGAAGGATTTGGGCAAGGTCACGATCGCTTCCCTTTCGCAGAAAAAGGGAACGCTGTCAGTCCACTACCACGTGGATTGAGCTTTTGGGCGATGTCGACCCCGTCATCGCCTGACGCCGGAGGAGCCTGCGTTCGCGGGCTCTGTTGACTATCTGATAGATGGACCTAAGACATGATGCTTGACGTCGAGCGTCTCGATGAGACGTGCATACAAAAACTGGCCAACGAAGAAGTCCTCGCCATCCGCGTCAGAGGCTTGTTGCCTCGGCCACTGGCGATCCAGATCGGCGACAAGATCCTCGCCCCCGGCTTCGAAGGCTACATCAACGCACCGAGCATCGGTCGCATCGGCATGGCGTTTTACGAAGCGGAAAACCAGCCACTGCTGATCGAAGACTATTTCGAGCGCGCCACCAGCAACATCGCCGAGTTGCGCAGCCGTTGTGCGCCCTACTCCTCGCCTGTCGACACCCTGCGCTGCATGCTCGATGAGTCCTGGCCGGCGGGGGCGCATCTGGAAAATCTCTATGGCCGCAAGATGTATGTCGGGCTATCGCGCGTGGTCAAACCCGGCGTGTGCTTCCTCGCCCATCACGACATTTTCGCCAAGGACGCCCCGGACAGTTTCCAGGCCAGAAGCCTGGAAGCGCAGTTCGCCTGCAATGTTTACCTGAACATGCCGACCGAGGGCGGCGCATTGCAGATGTGGGACCACGACATTTCCCCGGACCAGTTCGACGAGATGCGTGGCGACAGTTACGGCATCGATCCGGCCTTGCTCGGACCTCCGACCCTGGAGGTTCGCCCTGAGCCGGGTGATTTCATCATGTTCAATTCACGCCGCATGCACTCGGTGACGCCGGGTGTGGACGATCCGCGATTGAGCCTTTCTTTCTTTGTCGGCTACCGCGGCAATGCATCCCCCCTGACTTTCTGGAGTTGAGATGTTTTCGAATTACCTGGGCGAGTTTCTGGCGCTGGCAACCATCCATTTTCTGGCCGTGGTAGCTCCCGGGCCGGACTTCGCCGTGACCATCCGCCAAAGCGTGCGTTTCGGGCGTTTAGTGGGCATCTGCACGGCGCTGGGCATCGGCGCAGGCATTTCCGTGCATGTGCTGTACACCTTGCTCGGCGTCGGCGCATTGATGCACACCACGCCTTGGCTATTGACGGTGGCCAAGGTGATCGGGGGGGCCTACATTTTGTATCTCGGTGTGAGCCTGTTGCGCAGCAAACCCAAAGTGGCGACTGAAGGCGACAACGGCGCGGCAGCGTCAACTGAGCAGCAGACCCTGTTCAAGGCCTTCAGCACGGGGTTTCTGACCAACGCCACCAACCCCAAGGCTACGCTGTTCTTTCTGGCGATCTTCACCACCATCATCAGTGCCTCGACACCGTTGCAGATACAGGCGCTGTACGGGTTGTGGATGTGTTTCGTGAACGCCTTGTGGTTCGTGATCGTGGCCCTGTTCTTTTCCAGCGCCCGGGTGCGACTGCTGTTCATGCGCATGGGGCACTGGTTCGAACGAACCATGGGGGTGATCCTCATTCTGTTCGCCGGGCGCCTGATTCTGTCCATGTAAGTCCTGCCGCCTTGGTCGCCTCGTAGAACAGCATTTTTTGCGGCTCCAACGCCAGCAACACGGCTATCTCCACACTCTGCCCTTAAAGTTTTGTTTGAAATCATGGCGCTTTGCTTTGTTTGAACTACCTTCAAACAAGAAGAAGTCATAACGGTTTGAATTTTGACGTTTAGGTTCAGAGATCAGATAGCGAATTGGCAAAAGGAGTTACCTCACTATGATCCTGACAGGCGTTTACCGGCGCAGAGCTGTGATTGCCGGTTGCTTTTTAGGGGAGTCAGGTTGGCGGGAAGTGCCGCCTATAACCGCGATGGTTGTCGAGCCTGAGCCTGTTGCTCGGGTCGGCAGCCCAGGTATCTGGATCACTAAAAGCCGTTTTAGAAGGTCGCTCGCTGTCCATTCGGATCAGCGTATTGCACCTGCTTGCGTGTAGCACCAAGGAATATTGCCGGGGGCATTAATCGTTAGTGGTAAGTGCTCTGGCGAGGTTGAGGGTCGACTAAGGCCCCTTGTAGTGATCCGAGGCAACTTGGTTTGCCTTGTAGATGGCCTATTCAGCGAGGATGCACTTAATGAGCTATCGTACCGTGCCCGCTTTCAAGCGAATTATCCATGGCCTGTTCTGGATGGGCCTCAGCGTGGACGCGGCTCAGGCCGCGGCGGCCAATTGTTCGCAGATGGACAAATTGCCGGCAACGTTCGAGGTCGGTCAGGGGCTTCAGAGTGAACTGCGCACTCCGGTTCCGGTGACGCAACTGGCCGTGGGTGACCCGAAAATTGCCGATGTGCAACCCAGCGGCAACAACCCCAACGCCTTCCTGCTCACTGGTCTGACACCGGGCACCACCAGCCTGATGGTCTGGACCGGCTGTTCGAAAGAGCCGCGCCATAGCATGGTGTTCGTCAAGGGCCGGGCCACCTCGGCGCTGACCAGCGCGTCGACCGGACCTTACGAAGACCCGCTGCTGCCGAGCCAGGTACAGACCGATATTCGCTTCGTTGAAGTCAGCCGGACCAAACTCAAGGAAGCCTCAGCGTCTATTTTCGGCACCCGCGGCAACTTCCTGTTCGGCTCGCCGAGAACCTTGCCTACCATTGGCGGCGTCGTCACACCGTCGGTGCCGGTGGACAACGGCATGTTCAACCTCAACTTTGCTACCGGTAACACCCTGGTAGCGATCAACGCGCTGGAAGGCAGCGGTTTCGCCTATACCCTGGCGCGGCCAAGCCTGGTGGCGCTCAGCGGGCAGAGTGCGAGCTTCCTGGCCGGCGGTGAAGTACCGATTCCGGTGCCCAGTTCGGGCAGCGATAACATCTCCATCGAGTACAAGGAGTTCGGTATCCGCCTGACTCTGACGCCAACCATCATCGAGAAAAACCGTATCGCCCTGAAGGTGGCGCCGGAAGTCAGTGAACTGGACTTCACCAACGCCGTGAGCATCGCCGGCACGATAGTTCCGGCGCTGACCATACGCCGTACCGACACCAGCATCTCCCTGGCCGACGGCGAAAGCTTCGTCATCAGCGGCCTGATCAGCACCCGCAACAATTCCCAGGTGAACAAATTTCCGGGGCTGGGCGATATCCCGATTCTGGGCGCGTTCTTCCGCGACAACTCCGTCAACCGTGAGGAGCGCGAACTGCTGATGATCGTCACCCCGCATCTGGTCCAGCCCCTGGCTGCCAATGCACAACTGCCGTCGTTGCCTGGCGAGCAGCTGCGCAATTACGACCCGAACTTCTACCGCATGTTCTTCCTCGAAAATGGTGATTTCGACAGTAAGACCGGGCTCTCGCAATGAACCGGAGCCAGACGCTGAACCGGGCTTTCGCCCTCACTCTTAACGGTGACCTTGAGCGCTTGGCGGGCCAGCTGTATTGCCATTGGCCAGGCGTTCAACGTGTTGTAGCCAGAGGACACTCGATGAAAGCAGTCATTGCAATAACGGCGACATTGATGCTCGCAGGTTGTGCCACCAACGGTATTGTTTCGCGACCGGGCAGTTGTGCCAAACCCGCTTCGGAGCAAGAGTTGGCCCTGAACCTGGCCGACAACATGGCCAACGAAGGCCGTTTGTATGCCAGCCTGGCGAACCTGGAAGGTTTGCCCGATGACCTGGTCCAGGTTCGTCTGCGCAAGGCCCGGGTGCTGCGCTTGATGGGGCGTAAAGATGCGGAGCCGTTGTATCAAAGCCTGCTCGGCACCTGTCTGGCCGCTGAAGGGGAACATGGCCTGGGCCAGTTGGCCGCGGCCAAAAATGATAACGCCGGCGCTACCACTCACCTCGAACGCGCGGTGAAGATGTCCCCCACCGACGACAAGATGCGCAATGACCTGGGGGTCGTCTACCTCAATCAGCGACGGATCCCTGAAGCACGCTTCGAGTTCATGACGGCCATGGAGCTCAAGCAGGCGGATTCACTGGCGGCACTCAACATGGTGACGCTGCTGATCTATCAGGATAACTGGAAGGCGGCTGCCGAACTCGCGAACCGCGCCAGCTTGAGTCCCCAGCAAGTTGCAGAGGCTCAAACCCGAGCGGAAAAACTCAAGGCCTCTGCCAAAAAAGCGGTGGCTTCCGAGGGGAATCGCAAGACTGAGGCCGTAGTCGATGCCTCAGCCAATGCTGCGATCAAGTAGAACGTACGAGGAGTCGAGATGAATACCAAAGGGCTGTTGATTGTGTGCATGGCTTGCCTGTCCACCAGTGCCTGGGCTATTGAGCCAGGTCCCTCCTCGGCGCCGCAAAAGGGCACCGAACAGTGGATGCAGCTACAGATTCGTGGTGTGGTTGCCTCCCCTTTTCGACAAACTGCATCGGTCACTGAGCGTGACCTGTCCTTCCAGCGCTGGCTGAACAGCTTCACCTACCCGATCCCGATGTTCTTTGAGCAGAAGGCTGGGGGGAAAATGACCTCCAGCAGCAACTGAGGGACGTCAATGGATGATCAACCTCTGGCATCGTCCAGAGTAGCCTGGCTAAAACGCCAGGCTTAATCACGTCTGCTGGAAAGTATTGGCATCTACACATTGTTCAGTTCTGACCGAGTCCCCCTGGAGCGCAATGCTGTTCACTTAAACAGTTTCAGCCGCGACGCATTCTTTGTAGCAGCTGCCGAAGGCTGCGTTCGGCTGCGCAGCAGTCGTGAGTCCGGCTGCCGTGATGTACCTGACGCACCGCAATGGCTGATTTTACGACTGCTTCGCAGCCGAACGCAGGCTTCGCCAGCTGCTACAGATCGCATTACGGCTTAAGTGAACAACATTGCCCGTAGGAGCGAGCGGTGTAGATCTTGGGAGGGGAAGTACAGATCAGGTTCGGGTGGCAAGGCCATCTGATTCGACAGCCCCCCACCCGATCCTCTTACATATTTCCGAATGCTTTCATTACGCCAATCATGGCCGGGCCGATGGCGACCAGAAAGAAGCTCGGCCACAGGCAGAAAATCAGTGGAAATATCAGCTTGGTGCCGATTTTCGCCCCCGCCTCTTCGGCGGCCTGCGTACGCCGATCACGGAATTCATCGGCATAGATGCGCAGGGTGTCGGCCACGCTGGTACCAAAGCGAATACTCTGCGCCAACAAGCTGACCAACCCTTGCACGTCCTCCAGACCGGTGCGTATGGCCAGTTGTTTGAGCGCCTCGGTACTGGTGATGCCCGCGCGGATCTGCGCATTGACCAGGGCCAGCTCTTCAGCCAGTTCAACATGACTGACCGACATTTCTTCAGCCACCCGTTCAATGGTCGTGGGCAGTGACAGGCCTGACTCCACGCAGACCACCATCAGATCCAGCGCATCTGGAAACGCGATACGCAGTCGGTTTTGACGCGCCTGCTTACGCTTGGCGACATACAGCGCTGGCAGCAACCATCCGATACCGGCCACCATGACCACCAACAACAGCCCCACAGCCAGGGAAACCTTGGGAATCAGCGGCAACAGCAACAACGCAAGGCCGACCATCAATAGCGGTAACATCAAGCGCACCGCCCAGTACATCTGCACCGCCGAAGAGGAGCGGTAACCCGCATGCGTCAACAGAGTCTGGGTAACTGACGCCTGGGCCGATTCAGCCGAGGCAAAGCGCTGGCCGACCCGCTCCAGCAACAGCTGCAGATTACTCGGCGCTTCCTGCCCTGCCGTATTGCCCAAATAACCGCGCTTGATCAGCGCCAGACGACGCTGTACCGGGTCCTGGAGACCCAGCATCAGCAACATCAAGGCGACGACCGCAAGCACCGTACTCAAACCGATCGCGCCAAGGAACAACAGGCGCGCTACTTCCTCGTTCCCCGTGAACCGACTGAACAACCCGAGTAAAAAGTCCATGACCTGTACCTCCCGGTAGCGAATATCGCTTAAACCTGAATCCGGATGATTTTTCGTATCCAGAAAATCCCGATCAACATGGCGCAGAAAGCCCCGATGATCAGCTTGTGGCCGATGGGATCATTGAGCAGCACAGGCATGTAGCTGGGGCTTGTGAGCACGATCGCAATAGCCAGCACAAAGGGAATCGCCACCAGCACCCAGGCCGACATGCGCCCTTCCGCCGACAGGGTTTTGATCTTGCGCTGAAAGCGGAAACGCCCGCGGATCAGCCGACTCAGACGCTCCAGCACTTCCGTCAGATTGCCGCCAGTCTCGCGGTGGATGAGGATCGAAGTCACCAACATCATCACCGTCATGCTGGGCATGCGCTCCAGCAGGCCGAGCATGGCCCGGCGAACATCGTTGCCATAGTTGATGTCGGCAAAGGTCAGGCCGAACTCATGAGCGACCGGCCCCTTGTGCTCCTCGGCGACCAGACGCAGGGTTTCGTTGAACGGGTGCCCGGCACGCAAGGCCCGGCACATGGCATCCAGCGCATCCGGCAGGCCTTCCTCAAACGCAGCGAAACGTTTGCTACGGTCACGAGAAATTTTCAGCAGGGGTAACCAGAACACCCCGAAGCCTGCCAGCAACGCCATCCACCAGACGGTCACGACCATCCAGATCGAGATGCCCGCACACACGCCCAGGAACAGCCCGAGCAAGATCACTCGATAAGCGCGGTATTCATGGCCGCCCTGCTCGATCATCTGCGTAAGGCTCGCCATGAACGGCAACTGCTCGAGCATGGCCTCCAGTGGCGACAAACGTGTCAGGTATTTCTGCCGCAACACCGTCTGCATGTTGGGCAAATTGTTGGCTTTTTCCAGTACATGCAAACGGCCGCGGATGCGCTTGCGCATCTTGCCCGCTTCGCCGAACACCGGCACCACCACGCCCTGGGACAAGAGGAACACGGCGATAAACACCATGCCCAGGAACATCACAATGAATTCAGCAGGAATATGGCTCATGGCTGCCGTGCCTCCATCCATTCAGGCCTGAACATCGTCAGCGGCAACTCGATGCCGCGCTTGGCCAGCACATCGCGGAAGGCCGGAATCATGCCGCTGGGGCGATAATCGCCAAGCACTTCACCGTTTTCACCCATGCCCTGGCGCGCAAAGGAGAAAATTTCGGTCATGGTGATGATCTCGCCTTCCATGCCGTTGATCTCTTGCACGCTGACCAGCCGGCGCTTGCCGTCCTCCTGACGTTCCAGCTGGATCACCACATCGATGGCCGACGCGATCTGCTGACGCATGGCCTTGATCGGGAAGGTCGCCCCGCTCATCGACACCATGTTCTCGACTCGCCCCAACGCATCGCGCGCGGTGTTGGCGTGGATCGTGGTCAATGAACCGTCGTGGCCGGTGTTCATGGCGGTCAGCATGTCCAGCGCCTCGGCGCCACGCACTTCGCCGATCACAATGCGGTCCGGGCGCATCCGCAAACTGTTACGCACCAACTCGCGCTGACTCACCTCGCCACGCCCCTCAATGTTCGAAGGCCGGGTTTCCAGGCGAACCACGTGGGGCTGCTGCAGTTGCAGCTCGGCCGAGTCTTCGATGGTGACGATCCGTTCGTTGTGCGGGATGAAACTGGACAACACGTTGAGCATGGTGGTTTTGCCGCTACCGGTACCGCCGGAAATCAGCACGTTCAGGCGCCCGCGGACAATCGCCTTGAGCAGCAGCGCAATGGCCGGGGTCAATGTCCCCACCTGAATCAGGCTGTCGGTATTGAGCAGGTCCACCGCAAAACGGCGAATCGACATGCTCGGGCCGTCGATGGCCAGCGGCGGGATAATCGCGTTGACCCGCGAACCGTCCTTGAGCCGGGCGTCCACCAATGGCGAGGACTCGTCGATACGCCGACCCAGGCTGGACACGATGCGGTCGATGATATTCAGCAAATGGTGATCATCGCGAAAACGCACATCGGTCCGTTGCAGTTTGCCGAAGCGCTCGACATAGACCGAGGCATAGCCGTTGACCAGAATGTCGGACACGCTGTGATCGGCCAGCAACGGCTCCAGGGGCCCCAGACCGAGCACCTCGTCGGTGATCTGCTTGATGATCAACTGGCGGCTGGTGGTACTCACCGGTGCCGAATGCTCGTCGAGCAGGCGCTGGCAAATATCACGGATCTGCCGTGAGGCCTCGGCCTGTTCAAGGGAGTCCAGCAAGGACAGGTCCATGACCTTGAGCAATTGCTGGTAGATTTTTTCCCGCCACTCGGCTTCCACCGGGGTGACCTGGCTTCTGGTTTCGTAAAGAACGTCCGGTGTTGCACGCTCCCACGCCATTGTTTCCTCTGCCGGATCCAGCAGGTCGTCGCCCTGAGCAGCTGACGATGCTGCGGGTTTACCGGACTGTTTGCGCAAGCGGTTACGAAAGTCGCTGATCATGGGTCATCCCCCGAAAAAACGGTTGAAGGCGCGTTTGAGTAAGCCTTTGTTCCCGGCCACCTGTTGACCGACCAGGTCCTCGGTCATGTCGCGCAGGGCGGTAGTAATCGCGGCCCTCGGCGCATGCAGCCCCAACGGCACGCCAGTGTTCTGACTCTGGCTGACCAGGTTGAAGTCGTTGGGTAATTTCGACAGATTGGTGCAGCGCAGTGCCTCGCCAATATCCTTGAGGCTGATCGCTGCGGCCTTGTCATAGCGGTTGACCACAATCTGCAACTGATCGCCGCGCACACCCAGATCGTCGCGAAGAATCCGCACCAGGGAGCTGGCATCGCGCAGATGACTGACGCTCTGCTGCACCACCACGTACACCCGATCCACCTGTTCCAGCACGGAGCCGGTGAGGTGGTCGATTTGCCGCGGCAGGTCGATCACCACCCAGTCGTAGCTGGCGCGGGCCAGTTGCAACAGGGTGTCAAGTTGCTCGGGTTGGGCGTCCTGCGGCAGGCACAGCTCACCGGCCCGACCACCCAGCACATGCAAGGTCGGGCTGAAGTGGCTGCAAAAACCGCGTAGCGCGACGCTGTCCATGCCATCGATCTGATGCAACACCTCGAGATGGCTGTGCGTCTGCGCCACATCCAGGTAATGCGTCACACTGCCGAATTGCAAGTCCATGTCCAACAGCAGGGTACTGCCGCCCTTGACGCTGAGCTGTTGAGCCAGGTTGCAAGCCAGCAAGGTTCCGCCGGAGCCGCCCTTGGCGCTCATCACGGCGATCAATTTCCCTTCTGTCCCGCTGCCGGTGCGAACCTCCATGACCAGGCGATTCAAGGCGGCAACCAGTTCGGTCTCGGCGATAGGCTCCGGCAGCACGTCACGGGCGCCGGCCTGCATCGCCAGGCGCATGCCTTCCTGCTCGGTCAGCAGACCGCACACCAACATCGGCGGACGCTCATGGGCCGGACGCTGCAACAGCGCCGCCAATTCTTCGCGCCACAGATGGCTGACGCGCAACAGCAACAGATCGGGCATGCGGTCCAGGCCGTAGAGCGGGTCGACATGCCCATTACTCACCAGGCGAGTGCTCACCTCCAGGCAGGGCATGCGCTGGCAGACACTCTGCAGATCGCGCAACGAGGTGGCATCACGACTGCTGATCAGCAACCGCAGCCCGGTCTTGCCGGTCGAGCTGGAGAGCGGGGTGTCCTTGGTATTCAGCATGGTGTGATCTCCCCGGAATCGGAATGACGCCCGAGGCTTTCGCGTGGCAAAGTTGCCTTGAATGCAGGCAAGGTAATGGGCACGCCGAACCCGGGAATAAACAGATTGAAAACGAAGCCTTGCAGACTCAACTGGACATAACGGATGGCACGAAAACCAGTGGCGCTGACCAGGTCGCCGGGATTGGCCACCACAGCACCGTTAACGTCCAGATAGGTCAGCGTCAGGTTGGTGGTGGCCAGACTTGTGATCAGCTGGCTCGTACCGGCGTCGGTCGAGGCGTTGAAAATTGCCCGCCGCAAGACCACCGGATCGCTGATGTTGCACACCGCTGCCAGCCGCGCACCACGCCGCGCGGCTTCATCCAGCGCACTGACCGTGAAGTACAGGCGGCCCATTTCCACCACGCCGAACAACAGGATGAACACCAGCATGCCGATGAAGGCGAACTCCACGACATAGGTGCCGTGCATGCGTTTTTTATTCATCACAGCACCCTCATGACAGTGGTGGCAACCAACGGAATGGCCAGCGCAAACTGCCCACCGATAAGACCAGGAAACGTGCCGACACAATTGCCACTGCCAATCACCGGGCAGAAGCTATAGGTGATGGTGACTCGCACATGGTCGGTGCCTACCGCGGCGACCGCTACGTTCGCGGTCGTCAACCCTGACACCACAGCGCTGCCGGTAGCGCTGGGCACGCCATAGACCGCGACGTTTTTCGTCTGGGTCAGCAGCGTATTGCTCAGAGCGATAGCGCCGAGCGTCGAGTCCCAGGCCTGGCTGGCGACAAAACGGTCGGCATCACGGCTGGCCTGCAACAGGACGTTGTACTGATAGAGCATGCGGCCGAATTCGCCGAGGCTCAGTAACAACAGAAGCAACAGCGGCAGGACTAGGGTGAATTCCACCAATGCCACGCCTTGCTGAGCCTGTGGTCGCTTGAATGAGTGAAGTCCCATGACGCCTCCTACGAGTCTGTGCTCGGAGTGCCAGTGCCGCTGCCAATATAGGTTTTGTAGAGTTGAATGATCTGCGGGCCGACATCGGTGGACGGCGAGGGGCCGGCTACGTTGTCGCCTGTACACTCCTTCACAAACTGGCCGAAGATCTGCGATTCCGTGCCGCCGTTGCTCATGGGCTGCACCACGAAATAGCAACCAAAACCCAGGACCGGCACCGAGGTTGTACCCCCCTGTTTACCGGTGCAGTCGCCCACCACGATTTTCAGCATCCGACGCTCGAACACCCCACCGCTCTGACAGCCGCTGCCGGTCCCGGCCACACACGCGGCAGTGCTTGCACGCCAGTCGTTGTAGTCCAGTATCGCGTTGGCGCCCGCCGTGAGATTGCCGCCGCTCGATGTGACGGTTTGCCCCTTGTACATCTTTTGTCCCGTTGCATCGTCGTATGTGATCGCGGGCGTGCTGGACGTGGTTACCAGATCTGGCGGGTAGTCCGAGGCACTGACCGGGCCGTTGTAGATGCCGAAGCGCGTATTCAACCCCTGAGAGGTAGGGCCGACCTTGTTGCCAGGGGCGGTCTGGACATTTTGCCCGACGTTGCGGCAAACCGTGCCGCCTCCGGCCAGGTCATCCCTGACGGTACTGCCGCCGGAGCCAAAGTCGAGCAACTGAAAGTTGCCTGGGCCAATGGGAGATGAATTGCCGGCAGCCGTCTTCAACACCTGCAAATCGCCAAACTGGAAGCCCCAGAACACGCCGGCGGCCGGGTTGTATTTAGTCGGGTCGCCACAGACCATCAATGGTGCAAGATCACAGGGGCTGGTAGGGCTGGGGCCGGCGGTGGCGATTGCCGCCACGGCCTTGTTCCCAAGGCCCGCAGTGCCTAATGTCTGGACGAAACTCCAGAAAAAACCGGTCAGGCGATAGCTCGGTACCGATACCCGAACGTATTTGGCATTTGCCGGCCCGGGATAGGAGAACGGGCCATAGACGCTGCTGGAGAGTTCCACCGTCGCAAATGCGCCTGGGTTGCCGGCGACCGCCGTTGCCAATTCGGTGTTGCCCGTGGCATTGGCATTTTGCGTCAGCGTATTGAGCGCGGCAGTGCGTGTCGCGCTGGCCATGGTGGCAGCACCTGCCACCTCAAGCAGGGTTTTGGCGCCACTCAGGGCGGCGGCATCCACAGCGTTTTGCAGGCGCGTCTTGTTCAACATCATGTGCCCGCCGTCCAGAGCCAACGCCGCTATCATGGAAATCGCCGCCAAGGCGATCACCATCAGTACGCTCACCGCTCCTCCCTGGCGCCTTGGCGTCGCAGTGAACGGCCGCTGGATACGAAGATTCATCATCAAGCCCTCGTTTGCCGATACTGATCCGGATCGGCTCCGCCAATACCTTGGTGCACAGGCACCCCTACCGCTCTGTCAACGAACTTTCACTAAACTGGTCTGGATCCCGCGAATGATGGTGACAGCCCCGCCACCCTCGGCACGGTGCACCACGCGTTTTTGCACCGGGGCGGCGGCCACAACCATGGGGGCCGGCGCAGCAGGCGCGGCGGTCACGATTTTTTTCTCGGAGTTCAGCGGATTGCGCAGCGCCAGTTGCAGCTTGCCTTCCGTTTGCGCCGTGACCAGGGTTTCAGCTTCGGCGGCCGTCATCTCCAGCGTCACTGCGCGCACCACCACCGGTTGGGTCTTGTCAGTACCCGCCGTCTGGTCCACCGCCAACACCCGCAAGTTCTCGAGGATGGTCCTGGACACGGCGCTGTTGCTGCCGGCACTGGTGGTTTTGGTCGCCAGTACATCGACCCGGTTACCTGGCAGGAGGAATCCGCCCACACCCACCACGTCGTCCACGCGTACCGAAATGGCACGTTTGTCTGTGGCAATCAGAGAGGCCAGGGTACTGCCGCCCAGGTGCTCGCTCAGGCGTGCGCTGCGCATGACGTCGCCACGCAAGATGTCGAACGTTGCGATCTTGCCCACGGCCTTGTCGCTGGAGTCGAGAGCATCGTCCGGGATCGTGTCCATGGGCATGCGTACGGTCGTGACCTGTTGGGCCTCGACCATCTGCCCGAATGGAATCTCTACCGTGGCGACTACCACGCTTCGAAGATGGTCGTCCGGAGTGGCATTGAGCCTCGCGCTCAGCCAGGAGTCGGCCATCCATGCGGCCCCAAGGCCCATGACCAAGGAAACGCCTATCAGGGAAACAGTACGAGAGCTCATGTCAGTATCTCCGTATCAAAGAAAGTCGAGCTGGACGAAGTAGTTGTGCCAGGCCCATTCCAACTCTTGTGGCGACAAGGCTCCGGAACCGCCCATATAACGCTGACGATCGAGGGCCATGTTCAGGAGATCTCGGGGATGGCAAGGCACCAGGGGCATGCCTTCACTTGCATAAAGCCTTTGCAGTACATAACGCAGCAGCAGGGGGTCAAAAGGAATACCCATACGCTCACATTCCTGACGCCAGATCTTTTCGTACTCCTCGGGCTTCAGGTAACCGAACTGCAACTTGTAGCCAATCCGCCGCAGGAAGGCCTCATCAGCCAGTTCCAGGGGATTGAGGTTGGTGGAGAACACCAGAATCAGATCGAATGGCAGCTCGCAATGCCGACCACCGCCCAAATTGAGGAAGTCGCGCTTCTCCTCCATCGGTACGATCCAGCGATTGAACAGCTCGGCGGGTGCCATGCGCTGGCGGCCCATGTCATCGATGATGAACAGGCCATTGCTGGCCTTGAGCTGCAAGGCGGCCTGGTACTGGCGGGTGAAGGGGTCATAGCGAACATCCAGCTGTTCCATGCTCAACTCACCGCCCGTAATGACGACCGGGCGTTTGCAGCACAGCAGTCGACGATCGATCCCTTCGTTGAGCATCAGATTGTTCTGTTGACCGTTGTCATCCAGCCGCTGATGCACCTGCGGGTCATAGATCTCGATCACCGACTCGTTGATCACGATGGCATGAGGTACCCAGATGGCCTCGGCGAACAGACGAATCAACCGACTGCTGACGTAGGTCTTGCCGGTACCCGCGGGGCCATAAATCATGATTGCGCGCCCGGAGTTCAGGGCCACACCCAGTTGATCGAGCATCCCCTCCGTGAGCACTACGCCGGTGAGGGCCTTGTGCATATCGCTTGAGCTGATGCGACCATGGTGAATGGTCTGGATTTTGATCAGGGAACGGTAGGTACTCACCGGGAAGGGGGCCGCGCCAATATAGCCGCTGCGTGACAGGGCATCGCGGGCAGCACTGCGACCGCGTTCGGTCAGGCTATAACGCAGCTGCCCACCCGATTGCCCCACCTGACCCAGGACTTCGACACGACCGTCCTTGCGCAGAAACGCCAGGACTTCTTCAAGTACGGCGCCAGTCAGCGCCAGGCGCTCCACCAGTCGCGGCATGTCCAGCACGCCGGCGTCGTACAAATGCTTGCATACCAACTCACCGAGAAAACTGTCGGTCAGACCCGTCTCGCGGATTGTGCAAGGCTGAGGAGCCAGCCGTTGCACCGCTTCCCGATCGCTGGAGTAGGCATCACTATCGACAATGACGTGCATGACTAACCTCCCAATCCACCGGCAACCAGTTGCCAGTAGACGCTGTTTAAAGTGCCGATCAAGATTGCGATCGAATAAGGAAAAGGTTTGCCGGCGACTTCATCCGAAGTCGGCGCCAGATAGGCCTGCGCCCTGAGAATCAGCCAATAACGCCCCAGGGTCTGCAACAATTGCCCGCGAACCAGCACGATCAGGAAACCGCACACCCCACCAGCTATCAGGCTGAACATGGCTGCCCACAAGGCGAAATGGAACGGAAGAAAGCTGCCGACCATGGCCATCAACTTGACGTCGCCGGCGGCCATGCCTCCCAGGGCATACATCGGCAGAAAGAACGCAAAACAGATCAGGATACCCAACAGGCTGTCACCCAATCCGCTGATACCACCTGAATAAGTCTGACCGGCCAATCCCAGGGCAATGCCCAACAGGACCAGCGTGTTGGGGATACGGTGGCGAAGCAGATCGCTCACCACCGCGACGCCCAGCAGTCCTAGCAGTAAAACAGTCGACACCAGCAATTCCATGGACATGGCGCGTCTCCCCTACCGGGATTATCGTTAGCAGGCAACGTTGCCGTTGACCGCCTGGCACAGCGCTCTGATCTTGGTATCTACAGCGCCGCCCAAAAGAACGAAGGCTGCAGCCACAGCTACCGTAATCAACCCACCTGCCACCGCGTATTCCACAATGGTCAGGCCATCTTCATCTTTGGCGAACTTGCTTATCGAAGTTCTGATTGTTTGCAGAGTCATTTTGTGTACCTCACTTCAGCGGTCATACGGCTCGGAAAGTACATTGGCGGGGACAGCGCGAAGTCCATTGAGTTATCCGGTCGCTCTATCAGCAAAACAGCAACAACCGGTCATTCATGGACTTCGCCGCGTCCCGCCACCGTAAATTTCGTTATCAGCACGCAACGTTGCCGTTGACGGCCTGGCACAGCGCCCTGATTTTGGTATTCACGGCACCGCCCAAAAGAACGAACGCAGCGGCAACAGCTACCGTAATCAGCCCACCGGCCACGGCGTATTCCACGATGGTCAGGCCGTCTTCGTCTTTGGCGAACTTCACTACCGAAGCCTTGATTGTCTGCAGATTCATTTTGCCCACCTCACTCGAATGTTGTTTTTTCCGGAAGGCAGTACGTTCTGCACTGCCTGATGCAACCCTAGTCAGGGGCAAGGCATGGGCGTTAGGAAGATTTTGCACATCACTAGGACTTTTTTGCGGGTGCGGCCAAATACGGTTATTGGCCTTTGCAGAAGTAGCAGGAGGGGTAAAACAAGGGATGGCTCGCGAATACCACTGACTTCGATTTACAAGCGACGAGCGGCTGATACCTGGTTCATAGACGACACACCAACAGGCTGTTGCCTGGGACTGATTTCCAGGCAACGCATAGAGCGGATAGAACTAAAATTCGTCTTTCTTATCAGTATTTAATCTGCAAAGTGATGGCACGTTAGCAATACTACTCAGCGAAGAGGGGCCCGTAGAACCGCAGAGTAGAGACATGACGTCCAACATGACCAGAAGGCCATCGCTGCTTTGGTTCGATCTGACTCACGATCGTTCCACGAAGGAACTCATCGCGCAGTTCGAGGAGACTTGCGACTGCAAACTGGCGAAAAATTCCGTGCTGCCCAGCGGGGAACAGGCAGACATGATCTGCATCCATTTCGATCGCCCCGACACCCCCGGCTTGAGGTTGTTGCTGGAGATCAAACGCACCACCCCTACCATCCCGATTACCATGTTCACCGTGCAGCACTCAGAAGAATTGGCCGTCTGGGCCATGCGCTCCAGTGTCTGGGAATACATGGTGCTCCCGCTCACCAACGCCGAGAGGAAGCGCTACCTGACGGCACTGATGCAGCTCTGCGAATTGCGCCGCAATGCCGGTCAGGACAAGACATTGCTGATCGACCACTCGCCCACTCTGCCAGAGAGCATCCGCCTGACCTCCGGGCACCAAAAACACCAGGCGCTGAGCCATACCATGCTGTACATCGACCAGCACTTTCGGGACAGCATCGATCAGAGGGATTTGGCCAAGCGCTGCGGCATGACGACTTTTCGCTTCAGTCGCCTGTTCAAGGAAGCCAATGGCGTCGGTTTCACCGATTACATCCTGGACAAGCGCATGAGTTTTGCCAAACAGCTGCTCGACAACAGCCAGATGCCGATTACCAGCATCGGTTATGAGGCCGGCTTCAAGGATCCTTCCTACTTCGCCCGCGCCTTCAAGCAGTTCGTCAACTGCACGCCCAGCGAATACCGTTTGGCCAGCCAACTTAGAGCGGTAGCAGCGCAACCGCCCCTGGAAGATACAACCATTGAAGCACTTGAAAGCCTGGTGCAGAGCCTTGGAAATTGAAGCAGGTTTTTTACGCGCATAAAAAAACGCCGCTCAAATGAGCGGCGTTTTTTTGAATTTGGAGCGGGAAACGAGACTCGAACTCGCGACCCCGACCTTGGCAAGGTCGTGCTCTACCAACTGAGCTATTCCCGCAAATGGCGTCCCCTAGGGGACTCGAACCCCTGTTACCGCCGTGAAAGGGCGGTGTCCTAGGCCACTAGACGAAGGGGACACGCTGCCCGGAACACATGGTGTGTGTTTCGGTGCCCAGACCCGTATCCGAAGACTTGGTTCTGGTTTCACTCAGCTTTGCCCGAAAGCAACGCTGTTTAAAATTGGAGCGGGAAACGAGACTCGAACTCGCGACCCCGACCTTGGCAAGGTCGTGCTCTACCAACTGAGCTATTCCCGCATTGGCGTCCCCTAGGGGACTCGAACCCCTGTTACCGCCGTGAAAGGGCGGTGTCCTAGGCCACTAGACGAAGGGGACACACGTACAACATTCACTCCCTACCGCGTTTCGCTGTGTGCTTTACGCTGTAAGTGGCGCGCATTCTATGGATGGATTGAGGGGTCGTCAACCCCCAGATATAAATTTATTTAAATCAATGACTTCGCCCTGCTTTTGGCAGCGATTCAGGCTTTTGTGTCGCCTGACCTTTGGCGCCTATATTCTGGCATCCATCAAGACGCTATAGTCCATGCCGAGATGATGGCAATGTGCACCTCGCACGCTATTTACTTATAGAAGCGGCATTGCGGCCGATATAAGAAGAGCTATAGCCGATTCACTCGTCGAGCAACCCTATGCGCCCATATGCCAAGCCAACTACACTCGACTCGAACGCGAACCCCATAAAGAGGTCTTACCGGTGACACCACTCATGATCACCCTGCTAGTCGTAGCCGGGATCGCACTATTGATCGCCATTGGCTACATGAACCATGTGGTGGAAAACAATAAGCTGGAAAAAGCCCGCACCAAGGTTGAACTCAACGACCGCCTGCGTCGCTGCGGCGAAATCACCGAGACCTTTCCCGGTCAGTTCATGACACCCGCGCTCAAGTTGCTATTGACCCGTCTGGAACTGAACGTCTGCCAGCGCCTGCTCAACCTGGAAAAAACCAGCCCCACGCTAAAGCCACGGATTACCGAGCTCAGTGCCTTGGTCGCTCAGGGCGAATCGATCCCGGTCAACAACCCGCCGGCACCGATCCAGACCGAAGCCAAGGCCAAAGACGTGCGCTTCCTGCTCGAAGCCCTGCATGGCCAGATCACCCGTGCCGCACAGGACGGCTACCTGCCGACCAACGAAGCCAAGCACTGGATCCGCGAGGTCCGCCACATCCTGGTCCTGCTGCACATCGAGTTCTTCAACAACCTCGGCCAGCATGCCCTGCAACAAAACCAGCCAGGCCAGGCCCGACTGGCCTTCGAACGCGGCGTGCAATACCTGCGCAAACAGCCGGAGCCCCAGGTCTACAGCGAACAACTCGAGTACCTGGAAAAACTCCTGGCCCGCGCCAACGACCAGGTCATGGACAAGATCGCCCCGGTTGAAGGCGAAGTGAACCAACTGACTGAAGGGCTCAAAGACGTCGAGGCTGACGCCGACTGGAAGAAGAAAGTGATCTACGACTGATCATGCAAATGCTGAAAAGCCACCGGGTCAGGTGGCTTTTTTTTTGCGTTGGGATTGATGCCCGCCAGAGTCAATAGATCATCCGGACACAGCCCGAGCCTTCGGCAGCTGCTACAGCTTGAAATGCCCCACCATCCCCCTCAACTCACTCCCCAACTGCGCCAGTTCAATACTCGACGCCGCATTGCCCTGCATCGCCAATGAAGACTGATCCGCACTGGCGCGAATGCTCGTGACACTGCGATTGATCTCCTCGGCCACCGAGCTCTGCTCCTCCGCAGCCGCTGCTATCTGCTGGTTCATCTGCTGAATCAGCGACACCGCCGCCGCAATACTCCCCAATGCACTTTCGGTCTGCAACGCATCGCTCACCGCCAGCTTCACCAACTCGCCACTGCTCTGAATCTGCTGCACCGACGATTGCGCCGCCGAGCGCAAGGCACTAACCAGGCGTTCGATTTCCTCGGTCGATTGCTGGGTTCGCCTGGCCAGCGCCCGGACCTCATCGGCCACCACCGCAAATCCCCTGCCCTGCTCGCCGGCCCGCGCCGCCTCGATGGCCGCATTGAGCGCCAACAGGTTGGTCTGCTCGGCAACGCTTTTGATCACGCTGAGCACCGTGCCGATGTTCTGGATTTCTGCACTGAGGCTTTCGATGCTGGAGCTGGCCGAGGTGGCCGAGTCCGC
The DNA here is from genome assembly GCF_056400265.1 of Pseudomonas sp. 01L34. Lineage (NCBI taxonomy): Bacteria > Pseudomonadati > Pseudomonadota > Gammaproteobacteria > Pseudomonadales > Pseudomonadaceae > Pseudomonas > Pseudomonas sp. 01L34. The sequence continues at coordinate 81,754 of NZ_JBFTSX010000011.1, read as the reverse complement.
CAGTTGCTCAATTCGCGCCATGCTCTGACGCACCACCTGCTGACCGCTTTCGACCTTGCCATCGGCAGTCTGCGCCGCCTGGGCGGCCTCCTCCGCGTTACGTGCCACATCGTGCACCGTGGCGGTCATCTGGTTCATCGCAGTGGCGACCTGCTCGGTTTCTTCTTTCTGGCTGCTGACTTCAAAGTTGGTCTGCTCGGTCACCGCCGACAGCGATTGCGCAGAGCTTGCCAGCTGTTCGATACCGGCCTGCAAACCACTGACAATGCTGCTGAGCCCAGCGCCCATTTGCTGCATGGCTTGCATCAACTGGCCGATCTCGTCACGGCGGGTCACCTCAATCGTCGCGCTCAAATCGCCCGCGGCGATCTGCTGGGCGACACGGATCACACTGCGCAACGGTGCGACGATCAATCGGGTAATCACCCACGCGGCAATCAGCCCGACCAGCAAGGCCAGTGCCGAGGAGCCGATGATCAACAGCGAGTTCTTTTTCAGCTCTGCCTGCATCGACCGGTCTTCGGCAACATAGGCCTGATCCACCCGCTCCACCACTTGCGCGGCGCGCTGGTGGAGTTGCTCGGAGACGGTCTTTTCCTGCGCCAACAGGCCGGTGTACTCGGCGAGTTTTTCAGTGAAACTGCCGATATGACCCGACACTTCATTGAGGACCGTCTGGTAACCCTCATCCTTTACGGTAGCTTTCAACTGTTCGGCCTGGGCCAGCGCCTGGTCGGCTTGCTCGATCTTGCCCTGCCCGGCACTGTCGTCGCCCTTGCGGCTCTGATCCAGGCGTACGTGCGCTTCGTTCATGGCCTGCAACATCAGTCGCGAGACCTGGCTGACCTGATTCGCCTGCTCGATGAATTGCGCACCGTCCTTGCCCTCGGACTCCTTCAAGGCATAGGCGCCATCATCGCTAAGCCCGGACTGCAGCACATCCAGGTTATTGGCCACACTGGACACCGACCAACTGGCCATTTCCAGCGCCAGGTCCTTGGCCTGACTCAGCGAGACGAACTCGTCAAAGGCCTTGCGATAAGCCCCCAGAGACTGTTCGACGTCATTCATGACCGGCACGTTGGCTGCGGACTGAGCCTTGAGCTCGGTCGCCAGCGCGATCAACGCGTCCACCCCCGCGTGCAAGGCTTCCACGGTTTTCGGGTCGCCGCGCAAGACGTAGTCCTGCTCAAGCAGACGCACCTTGAGCAAACGGCTGTTGAGCGACGACATCTGCTTGAGCCCGTCGAAGCGATGACTGATGGTTTGCAGGGACCATACGCCAATGGCCGCCACCAGGGCTGTCAACAGCAGCACCAGTACAAACCCGACACCCAGTTTTTTCGCCATACCGAGGTTGGCAAAACGTCCTTGCACGGCCGAAATCATTGCGCTTAGTCCCCTGCCATTATCTGTTGATGCAGATTCGCAACGGGCTTGTGCCAACACAAGTCTCTGACGTCGGAATAATGGCAAAAAGCTACGCCCGCGTCGTTTTCAGAATGCTTTAGGTCGATCCTCAGGGTCTGTTGACGTTTGGTGACGACCGCGACGGATGCCAACGTTGCGCAGGGCAAGGCGCGAGGAACGTGGTTTGGTTGTTCCAAATAAGTTCCGAGCAACGCAGCCCTGCGCAACGTTGGCTCCGTCCCTTCGGGTTGCGCGCCAACGTGCGCGAGGCTGCGTTGCGGGATTTGCCAAGGGAACAACCATTGGCGGCATCCCGCGCCTTGCCTCGCGCACGTTGGCATCGCAACGCGGCTCGCCACCAAACGTCAACAGACCCTGGCGGTAGCCTGAAAAAATGCCCGAGCACGAGGATCACAGGCATAGGCAACGTTGATGCGCTGCCAGTCATGAGCCTCGCCGGTGGGGCTGAATGCCGTTGCGCAAGACAGCAGGATGCCGAAGCGTCGCGCCTGAACCTGCACCTGAACGGCGTCGGCCTTGCGCGATCGCGCCCAGATGAACAGGCCACCTGCGGGTTTGCCGAAAACCTCCCATTCCGCGTCTTCAAGCACCTGCAAGGCCGCGTCCCTGTCGGTGCTTAAACGCTGGCGCTGACGCTGCACCAATTTGCGATAGGCACCACTGGCCAATAAAGAAGCCAGCACCGATTCGCAAAACCGTGAAGCACCCATGCTGCTGATCATCTTGACCTCGGCCAGTCGTGCAATGACGTCGGCACCCGCCACGACAAAGCCGACCCGCAACGAACTGCTGAGGGTTTTGGAGTAGCTGCCGACGTAGATCACGTTGTCATCGATACCCAGTGCCGCAAGACGCGTCCCGGGACCGCGGTACAAATCCGCATAGACGTCGTCTTCGATCACCAGTACGCCATGCTTTCTGGCCAGCTGCATAACCTGCCGAGCCACGCCCAGGGTCAAACTGCTGCCGGTGGGGTTGTGATAAAAACTGTTGATGAACAAGCCACGGGGTTTGTATTTCAGCAACAGTGCCTGGAGTGCTTCGGTGTCGGGTCCGTGAGGCGTTCGTGGGACTTCGATCATGCTGACCCCGTGCAGCCTGAGCAAATCGAACAGCATCGAATAACCGGGGTTCTCCACCACCACGCAATCGCCCGGTTTGAACAACGTGCGCACGATCAGGTCGAGCCCATGACTGGCACCCGCCGTGGTGAGGATTCGACTTTCATCCACCGCGATATCCAGCTGCTTCAGTCGTTTGAGGATCTGTTGGCGCAGGGCAAGCAGGCCCAGCGGTGTGCTGTAGTTGAACAAACCGGCCATATCGGTGCGGCTGACCTGGCGTATGGCATAGCTCAGGTCGTCAGTCTCGCGCCAGCTTTCGGGTAATCCGCCGCTACCCAGCTTCAGTTCGCCCGCGACGCCACTCTGCTGCTCAACCCCCTCGAACCAGGAAAAATCCCGTTGCCCGTGAGCGGCAAGCGCCGTTGCCGCGACAAAGAAACCCGCCCCGCTACGCGTGGCCAGCACACCTTGGGCCACTAACCGTTCACAGGCCTCGACAACACTGGATTGGCTGAGCAGATTGATCCGCGCGATTTGCCGCACGGAAGGCAAACGTGTCCCCGGCGACACCTCGCCACGATGGAGCCAGTCGGCCATCGCGTCGACGATTTGCTGCACGACCGGCACCAATGCCTGTCGATCGATTCTCAACTCCATGAGCAAGCAAACTCCTGTCTGTTTTGCGGAAAACAGTTAATCACAGGAGCGCTCGACAAGATGTGCGACAAAACCGCCAAAACCGTCGGTTCTAACCATTTGAAACACAATGCCCAGTGCTTTCACGGAACCTGGCGCCGAATGATAAAAACCTGGAGCGGGCTTGTGTGGCGAGGGGGCTTGCCCCCGTTCGGCTGCGAAGCAGTCGTAAATCCAGACAACTCGGTCCGTCTGGACGGGCGCCGGGGGCCGCTTCGCGACCCAACGGGGGCAAGCCCCCTCGCCACACAAGCCCGCTCCCACAACATCCACAGATTCCAAACCATCGCGGCCTGGAAAGAGTTAAAACGCCGTGACCCCACCATCCACCGCCAGCGAATGACCGGTGGTGAACGCCGCGCCGTCGCTGCACAGGTACAGCACCGCGCTGGCAATCTCCTCGACCTTGCCGATACGTCCGACCGGGTGCATGGCATTGGCGAACTCGCCCTTCTTCGGGTCCGCTTCATAGGCCCGACGGAACATGTCGGTGTCGATCACCGCCGGGCACACCGCATTCACGCGAATCTTTTTCTTGGCGTATTCGATGGCCGCCGATTTGGTCAGGCCGATCACCGCATGTTTGGAGGCGGCGTAGATGCTCATCTTCGGCGCAGCCCCCAGGCCGGCGACCGAAGCGGTATTGACGATCGCGCCGCCGCCCTGGGCCAGCAGCAATGGCAACTGGTACTTCATGCACAGCCAGACGCCTTTGACGTTGACGCCCATGATCGCGTCGAACTCATCGAGCGTGCCCTCGGCCAGTTTGCCTTTCTCGATTTCGATGCCGGCATTGTTGAAGGCATAGTCGAGACGGCCGTAGACATTCACGACCTCGTCCATCAGATTTTTTACATCGCTTTCCACAGTGACATTGCAGCGCACGAAGGTCGCGTCACCGCCGGCAGCGCGAATCAGCGCCACAGTGCCTTCACCACCGGCCACGTCCAGATCGGCCACCACCACTTTCAACCCTTCGGCGGCGAACGCCAAAGCGGTTGCGCGGCCAATCCCATTGGCCGCGCCCGTCACAACGGCGACCTGGCCGGAAAACGTCATGCTCATTGTTATGTCCTCGAAGAGAAGAATGTGGGGAGTCACGTGTTTTCAGTTAGCCACAGCGCCTTGTGACACGGCAGCACTATCAGAAGGCCGGTTGGGCGCCCATGAGTAGCAGTGATGGAACTGCCGCCCTGACTATCACTGCACTGGATCGATGTGCATTCGCCGTGTCAGCCAACCTTGCAGCATCGTCCATGAAGGTCTATCAACAAGGTTTCATTCATCTTGAGTGCCTGTCATGACTACCCAGACCAATCGCCAGTTCCTGCTCGCCAAACGTCCCGTGGGGCCAGCTACCCGCGAGACGTTCACCTATCAAGAAGTACCAGTCGGTGAGCCTGCGGCAGGTCAGATCCTGGTCAAGAACGAATACCTGTCCCTGGACCCGGCCATGCGTGGCTGGATGAACGAGGGCAAGTCCTACATCCCGCCGGTCGGCATTGGTGAAGTGATGCGTGCATTGGGCGTAGGCAAAGTCATCGCCTCGAACAATCCGGGCTTTGCCGTGGGGGACTACGTCAACGGTGCCTTGGGTGTGCAGGATTACTTCCTTGGCGAGCCGCGAGGTTTCTACAAGGTCGATCCGAAACTGGCGCCGCTGCCGCGTTACTTATCCGCGCTGGGCATGACCGGAATGACCGCCTACTTCGCCCTGCTCGATGTCGGCGCGCCGAAAGCCGGCGACACCGTGGTGTTGTCGGGCGCGGCCGGTGCGGTGGGCAGCATCGCCGGGCAAATCGCCAAGATCAAAGGTTGCCGGGTGGTCGGCATCGCCGGCGGCGCGGACAAGTGCAAGTTCCTGATCGATGAGCTGGGTTTTGACGGTGCCATCGATTACAAGAACGAAGACGTGATCGCCGGCCTCAAGCGTGAATGCCCGAAAGGCGTCGACGTGTATTTCGATAACGTCGGCGACGATATTCTCGACGCCGTGCTGAGCCGCCTTAACATGAAAGCACGGGTGGTGATTTGCGGTGCCATCAGCCAGTACAACAACAAGGAAGCGGTCAAAGGCCCGGCCAACTACCTGGCCTTGCTGGTCAACCGCGCGCGGATGGAAGGCTTCGTGGTGATGGATTACGCCGCACAGTTCGCCGCTGCCGGGCAGGAAATGGCCGGCTGGATGGCCAAGGGGCAGCTCAAGAGCAAGGAAGACATCGTCGAGGGACTGGAAACATTCCCGGAGACGCTGATGAAGTTGTTCAGCGGCGAGAATTTCGGGAAGTTGGTGTTGAAGGTATAAAAGCTTCGCGGGCAAGTCGGATCGCCGCACCGCTCGCTCCTACAGGAGCGAGGCTTGCCCGCGAATCGCCGCTTAAGCGATTTCTGCGACGACCGCCGCCAACGCCTTGGCCGGATCCGCCGCCTGGCTGATCGGACGGCCGATCACCAGGTAATCGGAACCGGCATCCAGCGCCTGACGCGGCGTCAGGATGCGGCGCTGATCGTCCAGGGCACTGCCCGCCGGACGAATCCCCGGCGTCACCAGTTGCAACGACGGGTGGGCGGCTTTCAAGGCCTGGGCTTCCTGGGCCGAGCAGACCAGACCGTCCATCCCGGCCTTTTCCGCCAGCGCGGCCAGGCGCAGCACCTGCTCCTGCGGCTCGATGTCCAGGCCAATACCCGCCAGATCCTCACGCTCCATGCTGGTCAGCACGGTCACGCCGATCAACAGCGGTTTCGGGCCGCAGCGCTGATCGAGCACTTCGCGGCAGGCGGCCATCATGCGCAGGCCGCCGGAGCAGTGCACATTGACCATCCATACGCCCATTTCCGCAGCCGCCTTGACGGCCATGGCGGTGGTGTTCGGAATGTCGTGGAACTTGAGGTCCAGGAATACTTCGAAACCCTTGTCGCGCAAGGTGCCGACGATTTCCGAAGCGCAACTGGTAAACAGTTCTTTACCGACTTTGACCCGGCACAGTTTCGGGTCCAGTTGATCGGCCAGCTTCAGTGCGGCGTCACGGGTGGGGAAATCCAGGGCGACGATGATAGGCGTCTGGCAGGCGGACATGAGTGGGCTCTCAGGCAAGTCGAAATCGGCGCGCATTGTAGCGGAACCAGCGCCGCTGCGGGACCCGATGATCGGTAATTCGTCGTCGCGGCTCAGGCAAGACTAGCTGCTGCGGCAATTGTGTCGACCCCGATACACACACGACACGCCCACAACACCCTTCAACGCTACCCTCGTCAGCCGCAACAAGCCCTACAGCACTTCCCGCCTCACGGCCGGACGCCTATGCTGAAGCCACAACCTCGCAGCCTATCTTTGTGGTTGGCAGCCTACCTGGCAGATGAACGCACGCATGCACAACTCCCCAGCACCTCTGAACGACGATCAAAAAGCGCCGGCCGATGACAAACGCTGGAGCATTCGCGCCCTGATCGTCGACGATGACGTTCCGATCCGCGAACTGATGATCGACTACCTGGCCCGTTTCAATATCCACGCCAGCGGCGTCTCTGACGGCGCCGCCATGCGTCAGGCGCTGCAAGCCGAGCATTTCGATGTGGTGGTGCTCGATCTGATGCTGCCGGGTGAAGATGGTTTGTCGCTGTGCCGCTGGCTGCGCGCCGAATCGGACATCCCGATTCTGATGCTCACCGCCCGCTGCGAACCCACCGACCGGATCATCGGCCTGGAGCTGGGCGCCGACGACTACATGGCCAAGCCGTTCGAGCCGCGGGAACTGGTTGCGCGGATTCAGACCATTCTGCGTCGGGTGCGCGACGACCGTACTGAACAGCGTGCGAATATTCGCTTCGACAACTGGCGATTGAACAGCGTGTTGCGCCAGTTGATCGCCGCCGATGGCCTGGTGGTGCCGCTGTCCAACGCCGAATTCCGTTTGCTTTGGGTGTTCATCGAACGGCCGCGCCGGGTGCTCAGCCGCGAACAACTGCTGGACGCGGCGCGCGGTCGCTCGATCGAAGCGTTTGATCGCAGCATCGATCTGTTGGTGTCGCGCCTGCGCCAGAAACTGGGCGACGACCCGAAAGCCCCGCAGTTGATCAAGACCGTTCGCGGTGAGGGTTATCTGTTCGACGCACGAGACATCAGCTGATGCGTGCGCGCTTCGATACGCTGTTCGGCCGCCTGTTCGGCGTGCTGTTGGTGGCGATCGTACTGGCGCACTTGTTAGCTTTTTTATGGTTCAAACATTACGGGCCGCCCCCGCCTCCCCCACCGCCACCGGGTTTTTCCGAGCGCTTCGACGGCCCTCCCCCACCAATGGACCCGCGTTTCGGCAATCGACCACCGCGGCCATGGTTCGGCGGGCCGCTGGTGCCACTGACCTTTCAGTTTGTCTCGCTGATCATCGCCGCCTGGTACGGCGCCAAGCTATTGACCCGCCCGATTCAGCGCCTGAGCGACGCCGCCGAGCGCCTGAGTGAAAATCTCGACAGTCCGCCGCTGGATGAGTCCGGCCCACGGGAGGCGCGGCAAGCGGCGCACACTTTCAACCTGATGCAGAAACGCATTCTTGAACAAATGCAGCAACGTTCGCGCATGCTCGGCGCGGTGTCCCATGACCTGCGCACACCGCTGTCGCGACTCAAGCTGCGGCTGGAACAGATCGACGATGAGAAGCTGCAAAGCCAGATGCGTCAGGACCTGGATGACATGATCGGCATGCTCGATTCCACCCTCACCTACCTGCACGAGCAGCGCACCAGTGAGGCGCCACAATGGATGGACGTGCAAGCGCTGGTGGAGTCCCTGAGCGAAAACGCCCAGGACCAAGGCGCCGACGTCCAGGCCCGCGGCCATTGTGCCCCGCTGCAGGTTCAACCGATGGCTTTGCGCTCGTGCATCAACAACCTGCTGGACAACGCCTTGCGTTATGCCGGGGACGCGCTGATCACGCTTGAGGACAGTCGCGAACAACTGGTGATCCGGGTCATTGACCATGGCCCGGGTATCGCGGCGGAAAAACGTGAAGCGGTGTTTGAACCGTTCTTTCGCCTGGAAGGTTCGCGTAATCGCAACTCCGGCGGCGTCGGCCTGGGCATGACCATCGCCCGGGAAGCCGCGGAGCGTTTGGGCGGGCAGTTGAGCCTGGAAGAAACGCCCGGCGGTGGTCTGACCGCCGTCATCCGCCTGCCCCGCGTCTAAGCCCGCACCCACAGGATCCGGGTCTGACTGGATAAGTTGTGTGTACCCATCGGTACAAATCCCACATACCCACGACAACTTGCCCCTTGAGGCTGCATAAGCCGGTGCACCCACCGGTTTCCCATTCCAAGGAGTGAGCACAATGATCGGTAGTGTCAGCAGCTACACGAGCTATACCAGCACCAGCAGTACCGCCACCAACAGCGCCCGTAGCCAGCAATTCCAGAAAGAACTGCTCGCCAAACTCGACAACAACAGCGACGGTGCGGTGGATCAGGATGAGCTCAAGAGCGCCCTGTCGCAGAAAAACGACGATGGTCTGCTGGTCAGCCTGAGCAAGAACTTCAGCGATCTGGACAGCGACAAAAGCGGCAGCCTGAGCAGCGAAGAGATGGCCGCGATGGCCCCTCCGACGCCACCGCCGCACGATCAGGCACCGAACACCGAGCTGGCCGATGCGCTGATCAGCGCTTTGGACAAAGACGGCGACGGCGCCATCAACAGCGATGAGCTGAGCAATGGCCTGACCAGTGCCGGCAGCACGGCCGACAGCTCGAAAATCTTCTCGGCCCTGGACAAGAATGAAGACGGCACCGTCAGCCAGGACGAACTCGCCGCCAGCCTGACCCCGCCGCCACCGCCACCTCAGCAGATGTCCAGCGAAGAGCTGTTCAGCCAACTCGATACCGACAGCGATGGCAGTGTCACGGCCACGGAACTGAGCAGCGCGTTGCAGGCGAGCGACAGCACTTCATCGACCGCCACCGACACCAGCGCCGCGTTGCTCAAAGTACTCGATAGCGACAGCAGCGGTGGCGTCAGCAACGATGAACTGAAAGCCGTCCTGCAAGCCGGCCGCGAGCAGAACTCCGACAGCTCCACCCATCAGTTCAACGTGACCGAAGCCCTGAACAAAATGATCGCCAACCTGAGCAAGCAGTATTCGCTCGACAACGTGGCGACCGTAGGCAAACACCTGAACGTGGCGACCTGAGTCAAAAAACTTCGCGGCCCTAAGACCCAACAAAAAACTTAGGGCCGGCGATCTTCAACCCGAGCCTGGCTCTTGCTCCAATCGGTCAACAGGCTGTAAGCCACTGCCAACAACGTCGGGCCGATGAACAGGCCTATAAACCCGAACGCAATCAACCCGCCAAACACCCCAAGCAGCACAATCACCAACGGTAAATTCCCGCCCCGGCTGATCAGGTACGGCTTAAGCACATTGTCGACCCCGCTGATGATGAACATGCCCCAAATCCCGAGGAACACCGCCATTCCATACTCACCCTTCCAGGCCAGCCACGCCGTGGCCGGAATCCACACCAACGGCGGCCCCATCGGAATCAGGCTCAGCAAGAACGTCACGATCCCCAGTACCAGCGCCCCAGGCACGCCGGCAATCAGGAAGCCGATCAACGCCAGCACCGCCTGCGCCGCCGCTGTACCGATCACCCCGTTGACCACCCGTTGCACGGTGCCCGCCACCAGTTCGATGTAATACCCGGCGCGGTCGCCAATCAGCCGCTCCAGCAACCCATGGACAAACACCGCCAAACGCGGCCCGTCCCGGTAGAAAAAGAACACAAATACGATACTCAGCGTCAACTCGAGGATCCCGCCGCCAATCTGCGCACTGCGTGCCAGCAACCAGTTACCGACCTGCCCCAGATAGGGCTTGATCGCCAACATCATCGCCGCACCCTGCTGATCGATGCTGTTCCAGATCCCTACCAGCCGCTCGCCGACCAAAGGAATACTGCCAACCCAGGCCGGCGCTTCGGGCAGACCATCGACTTGCACATCCTTGATGAACGCCGTGGCATCGCGCACGTGATCCGCCAGGTTGAACCCCAGCCACACCAGCGGCACCGCCACCAGCAGCATCCAGCCGAGGGTCAGTAACAGCGCCGCCAGGGATTCACGACCATTGAGCCAACGGGTCAACAGACGCATCAACGGCCAACTGGCAAACGCCAGCACCGCCCCCCAGAACAGCGCCGACCAGAACGGCGCCATTACCCATAAACTCGCGCCAAACAGCACCAGCAGCAGGATCTGCACCAACAGCCGATCGTTATTGACCATGTAAGATCCCGAAAAAAGTCAGTCCGCAAAGAGTTGGCGAATGCGCAGAACGCATTCGCCAAATGAAGCTTATCGCAACAGTTCGAAGTGCAGGCCAGAGCCTTCGACGCTGCCGGTTTCCATCCGCGCCGTGCGCACGCCCTGGCCGATCAACGCCTGGCGCCAGGCTTCGGCACTGGGCCCGGAAACGCTGACTCGCAGTGTGGTGTCCAGGTTCAGGCCTCGGGAAATCAAACGCAGCCAGGTGTCGTCAGGGTCGCCGTCGAGTTTGGGGAAATCGAGTTTCCCGGTGCTTTTGAGCTGGCGCAGCAACGTCGCGGACGTCGGCAGCAAATCACCCAACGGCGCCGAGGCATCGAACTGTTCGACATGCAGATAAGCCCTGCGATTACCGCGAGTGATGCTGTACAGCGCCACCAGGGTGTTTTCTTGGGGGGCCGCCAGACGCAGCAGCAAATAAGCCTGCTGATTATCGGCGCCATAGAGCTTGGCGTTACCGAAGACTTCATTGGCCCACAGGCTGCTTTCGCCACAATCCCGGGCCTGACACCAGAACAACAGCTCGGCGCCCTGCTTCTGCAAGGCTTCGCGGGCGGCGGTGAAGGCATCGGTGGAGGAATGCTCCGGTGGCAATTCGTAGGTGACCGAGGTGGTTTGACCGCGAGCGGTGACCTGGCCGTCGAAACGCAATTGGCCGCTGATCTTGCGGATCGAACCCAGCGGGTAAATCCGCTCGAGTTCTACCGTCGGGCGATAGTCGACGATCTGCGCATCGGTTATGCGCGGCACGATAGGCAGGTCCTGACTGCCAGGGATGTCAGCGGCCAATAACCAGGGACTGAAACTGCACAGCGCCAGCAGAGTGAGTGAACGCATGGATAGGTTCATCGGATCAACATGGCCTGGGCACCCTTGATGACACTGGCATCATCGATGCGCTCCGGCACCCGCAAACCGCGCTGCACCGCAGGGCGTGCTTCCATGACGGCCAGCCAGCGTTGCAAGGCCGGCAAGCCGTCCACCGAGACACCGGACCAGTCATGGCCACGGACCCACGGAAAGGTCGCGATATCGGCGATGCTGTACTCGCCCGCCAGGAATTCCACGGTTTGCAGACGCGTGTCTAGCACTTCATACAAGCGTCGGGTTTCATGTTGATAGCGATCGATGGCGCCCTGGAGCTTTTCCGGGAAGTAGCGGAAAAATACGTTGGCCTGGCCCTGCATCGGGCCGATGCCGCCCATCTGGAACATCAGCCACTGCAACACCACCGAGCGCCCTTTCGGATCCTGGGGCAGCAGTTTGCCGGTCATCTCGGCGAGGTAAATCAGAATCGCGCCGGACTCGAACACGGCGAAATCGCCATTGGCGCGGTCGACAATCGCCGGAATCCGGCCATTGGGGTTGATCTTGAGGAACTCCTCGGACTTCTGTTCCTTTTTGTCGAAACTCAAGGCATGCACCGTGTAGGGCAGGCCGAGTTCCTCGAGCACGATAGAGACCTTGTGGCCATTCGGGGTCGCTGCGGTGTACAGATCTATCATGGTTGTCTCCCATTTCAACCCGCCCAGCCTCGACAGTTGCCCGACGCAAGTCAAGGAACGGCGAAGAACCGATTGAAACAGTCTGCGACAAGACCGGCACCGGGTTCGTCATTGAGGTGCAAGTGATGGCCGCCAGGCAACTGTTCATGGCTAAAGGGTAGACGTTCCAGCAACTCGGGATGTTTGGCGAGCATGCCGTCAGCCGCGACCACCAGGTGTGCAGGACAACTGACGCGCTGGACGAAAGCCATCGCCTGCTCAGTGGTCAGACGCAGCGGCGACGGTAGCGTCAGGCGGTTGTCGGTGCGCCAGGTATAACCGCCCGGCACCGGCATCAAGCCGCGCTGGGCCAGCAGTTCGGCGGCTTCGCGACTGACCGCCACCAAGCCTTTCATGCGCGCTTCGATGGCCCGGTCGAGGGTGTTGTAGACCGGTTTGCGTTTTTCCCGCAGATCCAGCTGCGCCTGCAGGGCCATGCCCATGCGTTCGGCGGCGTTTTCGCCTTTGTCTGTAGGAGGAATGATGCCGTCGATCAACGCCAGGTGAGTCACCCGCTCCGGCAACGACCCGGCCAGCACCAGCGAGACGATCGCCCCCAGGGAATGCCCCAGCAGCGCAAAACGTTTCCATCCCAACTGCTCGGCCACTTGCAGCACGTCGTGGGCGTAGTCCCACAGCGCATAACCGGCGCCGCTCGGCCGATGCCCCGAGTGACCGTGCCCGGCCATGTCCAGCGCGATGATGCGCAAGCCGTTGAGCTTCGGCGCCAACCGGGCAAAGCTGTTGGCGTTGTCCAGCCAGCCATGCAAGGCAATCACCGGCAAACCGTCCTCGGGACCGAACAGGTGCGCCGCCAACTCGATGTGCGGCAGGCTCAGGCGAACTTCTTCGACGACGCTGTTCATGCGCAATCCTGTTGGCGGCGACCATCCCAGCGACTGAACAGGTTCTTCAGCAACGTGGCCGTGTCTTGTGGACGTTCGAGGGGAAACATGTGGCCACCGGGCAGGGTCAAGGACTCGCCCAGCGGCATGCGCCCGACGGATCGGGCGTGATGACGCATCACCACGCGGCTCTTGTGCCCGCGAACTACTGCCAGCGGCACTTTCAACTGTCGCGCGCGGCCAGGGCTGGTGTGCGGTACGCCGCGGTAGATGCTGATTTCCGTGGCCGGGTCGAAACGCAGGCGCAGCTTGTCGCCGACCTTTTGCAAACCATGTTGAAGATAGGCTTCGAAGCATTCCGGGTCGAAGCCACGAAACAGGGTTTTACCGGCGAAATACAGGCGGGCCGCTTCCAGATCGGCGAACTCTTCCCGTCGTCCCAACGTGCGACCGGCCGGGGTCAGGCGATCGATGAAACCAAAGCGTTTGGCGGCACGGATCACCCATTGATCGGTGCGGGTCAGCACCGGTGAGTCGAGCATGACCACGCCGCGATACAACTCAGGGCAACGCAACGCGGCGTGAAGGTGCAGCACGCCGCCGAAAGAGTGGCCGACGCCCCAGACCGGCTCCGGCTGCTGCTGGAGGTGATGAATCAGCTCATCCACCAGATTGTTCCAGTTATCGTCCGCCGGAAAACGCGGGTCATGGGCGTGCTGCTCCAGATGCGCCACCTGGTACTCCGGCGCCAGCGCCGCGAACAACTTGCTGTAGGTCCCCGAAGGAAAGCCATTGGCGTGGGCGAAAAATATCTGTTGCGACATACCGGCAGATCCATGTGCGAAAAACAGACGTTGATTGTCCGTAAGACCGTGTCCTACAGCAATGACCATAACTGCCAGGAATGGTGGTAGGAGATGTCGCTAAGATCAAAAGATCGCAGCCTTCGGGGCACGATCTTTTGATCTTGCAGCTTCAACGCGCCGGCGGTTTCTCCCCCAACGGCACCACCGCCATGGTCAGGCGCGACACACAACTGGCCTTGCCCTCATCACTGGTCAAGCGAATATCCCAGACATGGGTGGTGCGCCCGATGTGAATCGCCTTGGCCACCGCCGTCACCCGCCCGCTGCGCAGACCGCGCAAATGGTTGGCGTTGATTTCCAGGCCCACGCAATAAAACTTGCTGGCGTCGATGCACAGGAAACTGGCCATCGAGCCAACGGTTTCGGCCAGCACCACCGAAGCGCCGCCGTGCAGCAAGCCATAAGGCTGGTGCGTACGGTGGTCGATGACCATGCTCGCGGTCAGGGACTCGTCATCGAAGGCTTCGAAGCGAATATCCAGCACTTCGCCGATGGTGTTTTTCTGGATAGCGTTCAACTGCTCGATGTTGGGAGTGGTGCGCCACAGAGTCATCGTTGCGTTCCTTTGTTGGTGTTGTTCGTGACTCAATCCTGCCACAGCACCGCCTCGCTGCGCGCGCTCCATTCTTCGAAGCGCGCACCGTAAGCCGCTTCAATCATGTTGCGCTTGATCTTCAGGGTCGGTGTCAGGAAGCCGTTTTCCACCGCCCAACTGTCCTTGACCACCACCAGCCGATGCAAGCGTTCATGCCTGTCGAGGACGCCGTTGACCTCCTCCAGCAGTTGTTCCAGGCTTGAATGCAAACCCGCCCTCGCCGTCCCGCTGGCGTCCTGCTGACCGACCGCCGACAACACGCACAACCCCAGTGGCGCGCTCAAGCCATCGCCGACCACGCACACTTGTTCGATCCGCGAATGCACCGCCAGACGATTCTCGATCGGCGCCGGGGCCACGTATTTGCCTTTGCTGGTCTTGAAGATTTCCTTCAGGCGCCCGGTCAGGCGCAGGTTGCCCTCGGCGTCTTCCTCGCCCTTGTCACCGGTGCGCAGGAAGCCGTCCTCGGTGAGGGTTTCGGCGGTTTTCAAAGGCTCCTTGAAATAGCCGAGCATGGTCGCGCCGCTGCGCACCAGCACTTCACCTGATGGCTCAACCCGTACTTCGACCTCCGGGCATGGCTTGCCGATCCAGCCAGGGTTGTTTTGGCCGGGCAGGCCGATGTGGGAGTAACCGCAGCTTTCGGTCATGCCGTACACCTCCAGCACGTCCAGCCCCAGTTTTCGATACCAATCCAACAAGGTCTGCGGCACTGGCGCCGCCCCGGACAAGGCGATGCGCAAAGCGTCCAGCCCCAGCCCGGCGAGGACTTTGTGCCCTACCCGTTTGCCGATGAAAGGCAGGCCGAGCAGGAAGTCGAGGCGTTTTGCCGGGATCTTGCCGTACACGCCCATCTGGAATTTGGTCCAGATGCGTGGCACGCCGAACAGCGCGGTCGGTCGGGCACGCTGCAAATCGGTGAGGAAGGTGTCGAGGCTCTCGGCGAAAAACACCGTTTGCCCGGTGTAGATCGCTGCCAGCTCGACGAACATCCGCTCGGCGACATGGCACAGCGGCAGGTAGGACAGCAGGCGATCCGACTCATTCAGGCTAAACAACCGGGTGCCATGGGTGGTGGCAAATCCCAGCGTGCCGAAACTGTGCATCACGCCTTTGGGCTGGCCCGTGGTGCCAGAGGTGTAAATGACGGTCGCCAGTTGATCGGCGGCGGGTTTGGGGTCGTCCTGAATCGGTGAGCTGCGTTGCAGGTCGGCCCAGCTGAAATCGAAAGTGCCCACCGGGCACAGCGGCAGGCTGATGGTCGGCAGGTCAGGCCTAATCCCGACGGACATGCCCGGCCAGTCATCCAGCTTGCCGATGAACGCCAGTGCAGCTTCAGAATGTTCGAGCACCTGGGCCACGGATTCGGCGGTCAGATTGGGGTACAGCGGCACCGAGACATGCCCGGCCATCCAGATCGCCAGGTCGGCGATGATCCAGTGGGCACAGTTTTTCGAGATCAATGCGATGTGGCTGCCTTGCGGCAATTCACGAGCCCGCAGCCAGTGGGCGGCACAGCGCGCCTGATGACCGACGTCGGCCCAGGTCAGCGTCTCGACCTGGCCGCCCCCTGTCGGCTGAACCAGAAAGCGCTGGCGTGGATGACGGGCTTCGCGCTCGTAGAAGACGTCCAGTGGCAAACGAAAAGCAGCAGACATGCGACTTGCTCCCATATTTCTGGTCTGGAGCAAGCGTAGTCAACCAAGCAAGTGCTTGGTTGACTATTTCACACAAAAATCAGCGTCCTGTGGGAGCCGGTTACGGGGTTTTGATGCCGTTGAGCTTCATCGCCCCAACCAGCAGTTCATCGCCCTCAAGCTCCGCCAGTCCGGCGGTGCCGACCCGCTCCGGGTCTTGCACGTGACCATGCTGCAAATAGCCCAGCAGGTTACCGACCAGCGGGTTGTGGCTGACCAGCAGTGCGTGATCCACGGAAACCAACTGCTCTGCCACTGCTTGCGGATTATTGTCGGGCGTCAGCCATTCGACGGTGCGAATCTCCGGTGCAAAACCCAGCTCCTTACGCACCAGCATTGCGGTCTCCTGCGCTCGCAGGTAAGGGCTGGCATAAATGGCAGTCAGGTGTTTGCCCTTCAATTTGGCCGCGATGCGCTTCACCTCTTTGCGCCCCTTATCGGTCAGGGCCCGCTCGGAGTCCGGACGGGTACCGTGAGGTTCGGCTTCACCATGACGCAATACCCAGAGTTTCATAGTTTCGGTTCCTCATCTCGGGCCGGATGCGGCGCCGGCGCCACAACGTGCGGGGCTTCACCTTCCGGTGTACGCGGCGCTGGCCAGTCGGCGAACGGCCAGGGCTTCTGGTCGCTGTGAAAGCTGCCGAAACGACCGATCTGCGCCAGAAACTGGCTCAGGCTGTCGCCGAAATTCATCAGGCTGGCGCTCGGTGCGCCATATATCAAACGATAGATCAGCTGCACCAGCACCACTGCGCCGAGGATCAATTGCGCCACTTGCCAGACCAGCACGTAGACAATCATCCACAGCACCCGCAGCAGGATGGATTCGTACTTGCCTTCTTCTACTTTCGGATCGTTCATGTCTGTCTCGCTCCCTGCTCGTATCGGTTAAGTGCTTAGAAACCACTGGGGGAAATAAAGTCCACGTCGGTTTTCGGTTCGCCACGCATCAACAACCCAATCACCTGATCCAGCGTGCGCCCTTCGAACAGGATCGCGTGCAATCCGGCGACCAGCGGCATATACACGCCGACCTCCTGAGCCTTGGCCTTGAGCACCTTGAGGGTGTTCACGCCTTCGGCCACTTCGCCCAGACGCGTCACCGCATCCTCCAGGCTCAAGCCCTGGCCGAGGGCAAACCCGACCTGATAATTGCGGCTTTTAGGCGATGAGCAGGTGACGATCAAATCGCCGACGCCCGCCAACCCCAGGAACGTCATCGGGTTGGCACCCTGACTGACCGCGAAGCGGGTCATTTCCGCCAGTGCCCGGGTAATCAGCATGCTCTTGGTGTTTTCGCCCATGCCCAACGCCACTGCCATGCCGGCGATGATGGCGTAAACGTTTTTCAGCGCCCCGCCCAGCTCCACGCCAAAGCGGTCGGCGCTGGCGTATACGCGAAAGGTCCGGCCATGCAGCGCGGCCTGAACCTGCTGGCAAAGGTCTTCGTCTTCGCTGGCGACTACCGTGGCAGTCAGCGCGTGTTCGGCGATTTCACGGGCCAGGTTCGGCCCCGACAGCACGCCGATGCGCGCTTGCGGGGCGATGTCTTCAAGAATCTGGCTCATCAGCTTGAACGTATGGGCTTCGATGCCTTTGGTCAGGCTCACCAGCATTTTGCCGCTCAAAAGCTGAGCGTAAGGCGCCAGCACCGAGCGCAGCGCGCTGGAGGGCAACGCGACGAAGCACAGGTCGCAGGCTTCCAGCGTGGCTTGCAGGTCTGTGACCGCCTCCACCGCCGGAAGAATCTTGATGCCTTTGAGGTAACGCGGGTTCTCGCGATTGACCCGAATGGCCTCCGCCTGCTCGGGGTCACGCATCCACAGCCGCACCTGATGCCCGTTCTCGGCCAGCAGATTAGCCACGGCGGTACCAAAACTTCCGCCTCCCAGGACCGCAATTGGGCGCTGTTCAGTCATATGCAATCCGTTAATCCATACCAGTGGCGATGCCCGCATTATACGGAGCGGCCCAGTCGCGGCCAGCCCCGACATCAATTACCGGCACTTGTAGGAAGAAGACCAAGAAAACCGAGGAAAATGCCCACAACGTGACTGGAAAAGTCATTGCGCTCGGTTAACATGCGCGCCAATTAATCGCTATCAAGGCCGTGCCGTGTCTTTTGGCTCTCCCTCTCCTCGCTCGCCACTGGTGCTGGCGCTGATGTTCAGCTCGCCATTGCTGGCCGACGACCTGTTCCTGGACAACGGTCCGTTGCCGCAAGTGCTCACCGCGACGCGCCTGAAGCAGTCGCCGGCGGCCGTGCCGGGCAGCATGACGGTGATCGACAGCGAACTGATCAACGCCAGCGGCGCGCGGGACATCAGTGAGTTGCTGCGGCTGGTGCCGGGGATGATGGTCGGCAATATCAGCGGCAACCAGGCAGCGGTGAACTACCACGGCACCAACGCCAGCGAAGCGCGGCGCATGCAAGTGCTGATCGACGGCCGCTCGGTGTACCGCGCGGGCCTGGCCACGGTGGACTGGAGTGATATTCCGGTGGCCATGGAAGACATCGAGCGCATCGAGGTTTTCCGTGGCCCGAACACCGTCAGCTACGGCGCCAACGCGCTGATGGCGGTGGTCAATATCATCACCCGCAAACCGGCCGACAGCCACGGCACGCGGCTGAAAATCACCCGAGGCCAACGCGGCATCAACGATTTCTACGCCAGCCAGGGTATGGGCTGGGACAGCGGCGACTTGCGCCTGTCGCTGTCCGGCCAACAAGACGATGGGTTCGACTCGGACCGCACCGGCGCCGATTATCGCGACAACCGTCGTTTGAATCGCTTCAGCCTCGCCGTCAGCCAGACGCTCAATGAGAATCAGAGCATCGATTGGCAACTGAACGCCAAGGACGGGACCAACCAGCGGCCCTATACCTACAGCCCGGTGTTCTCAGGGATTACCGCCGCTGGGAACAATTCCGACGTCATCGCCAAGGACTACGCCGGCTCGCTGCGCTGGAACCTGGACATCAACCCTGATCACAGCCTTTATATTCAAGGCTCGGCGCAACACTGGGATCGTCAGCAGACTTGGCGTGCCTGCGATGCCGAGATCTCGTTCAGCCCGGAGCTGACCCAACTTTGGCACCTCAATCCCAATTACACCGAACGCCTGGCGCGCAACATCGCTCGTTTCACCGGCGCGCCCCCCGGTACAGCGGCAGAACAAGACCTGGCCAATCAGGTTTTGGCGCAATGGCGAAACGGCGCGAACAAAACGCTGTGCGGCGACATCGACCAGAGTGCCCGAGAGTCGCGCTACGACCTCGAACTGCAAGACACCCTCAGCCTGTCCGACACGCTGCGGCTGGTCAGCGGCATGAACTATCGTTACGACCGGGCCGATTCCGAGACCTACTTCAATGGCACACTCGACGACACCACTTGGCGGGCGTTCGGCCAACTCGAGTGGCGCGCCACCGAGCACTGGTTGCTGCAAGGCGGGGCGATGTTCGAAGACACGCAATTGACCGGCAGTTCACTGACCCCGCGACTGGCGGTCAACTATCTGATCAACCCGCGCCACGGTTTGCGCGCGGTGTATTCGGAAGCCGTCCGCTCGCCGGACATGTTCGAGAACAGCGTCAACTGGAGTTACCAGGTGACCAACCTGCAACCCAGTGCCTATGGCCAGACCAGCGCCCGCTATTTCGTCAGGACCCGTGGCCCGGGTGACCTCGAACAGGAACGCATGCGTTCCCGGGAATTGGGCTACAACGGCTACTTCACAGACTGGGGGCTGACGGTCGATGTGAAGCTGTTCTACGACGAAATCAACGGCATGATCAGCGAACCGCTGCGCAACAATCAGTACATTGCCAGCAACTCGAACAGCTCACGATTCTCAGGGACGGAAACCCAACTGGACTGGCGCGTCAGCAGCACCGATCGTCTGCGCCTGACGTACGCCTATGTCGATGCCGAGGCGAGCAACCCGCTGGATGCACAACAAACGGCGCGCAACAGCGGCTCCGCCGGTTGGCTGCGCAACTGGGGCCAGGGCTGGAACAGCGCGCTCTTCTACTATGGCGCCGACGCCCTCAACGGTTACCGCTTCGAACGGGTCGACACCCGCCTCGCCAAACGTATCGGCTTGGGCAAGGCCAATCTGGAGCTGGCCGGGATCCTCCAGCAACGCCTCGACAATCAGCCCACCACTTTCGTCGACAACAACTACGACGAACGCCGGGTGCTCTACTTCAGCGCGGAGCTGGAGTTTTAAGATGCCGTATTGCCTGCCACGGAAGACGCCAACCCTTGGCCGCCTGCTGGCCGGGCTGTGCCTGGTGTTTGCCGGGCTGCTGTGCAATCTGCCGGCCCGGGCCGCCGACATTCTGCTGACCGGCGCCGACGACAGCCCTGGCGTGCAGTCTTTCGTCCAGGCCCTGAGCGAGTTGCGCCCCACCGACAGCGTGCGTTTCCAGCCGGTCGCCAGCTTGCCGGCACCCGGCCAACTGCCTGCGAGCACCCGCCTGATTCTGCTCGACTTGCAAAGCCTCGACTGGCGCCTGCAAGACGCCCAAGGCCCGGCAACGCTGGTGCTGCGCATCAGCCGTCTGCAAGCCCACCAACGCTTTGGCGATGTTTCGCCACCGCACCTGAGCCTGCTCTGGAGCGATCCGCCGCTGGATCGACAATTGCGCCTGACCCGACTCGTCCTGCCCGAGGCTCGACGGGTCGGCGTGCTGTTCGACAGCCACAGCGAATTCCTGCTGAAGGAACTGCATCAGGCAGCCCTGCCCCTGGGCCTTGAAGTGGTCACCGAGCGTTGGGACAACACCAATGACAGTCGCCCGTTGCAGGCCCTGCTGAAAAACAGCGATGTGCTGCTGGGCCTGGATGATCCTGATCTGTACAACCCCAAAACCGTGAAAAACCTGCTGCTCAGCAGCTACGCACGGCAGCTGCCGCTGATCGGTCCCAATGCCGCCTTCGTCAGGGCGGGCAGCCTCGCCAGCACCTACAGCGACCAGAGCGATTGGCTGAAGATTCTCGACGAACTGCTCGACCGCCCCTCCAGCACCTGGCCGCGCACCCTTTATCCGCAGCACTTCAAGGTCTTGAGCAACCCGCAAGTGGCTCGTTCATTAAGCATTGAACCGATGAATGAAGCCTCTGTCGCAACACAGCTGGCCGAAGGAGAACATCGCCCATGACCTTCCATAGCGGTTGGGACATCAATACCCGTACCCAGATCATCAGCCTCGGCCCGGCGCTGCTGCTGACGTTGCTGCTGATCAGTTTCTTCACCTTCGTGCGAATCCAGGACCTGCGCCAGGAGCTCAACCACACCGGTCAACTGATCGCCAACCAACTGGCGCCGGCCACCGAATACGGGGTGATCTCGGGTAATAACGACGTGCTCGAGAGTTTGCTCAAAGCCACCCTGGCCACGCCCAATGTGCGTTTTCTGGAGGTTCAGGACAGCACCAACCGGGTTCTGGTGTACGTCGAACAACCGTCGGAAGCCCACAATCGTTCGCACCAGGTCGAAGTGTTCCAGGCACCGGTGCGGCTGCAACGCATCGCGCTCAACAATGACTTCTTCCAGAACAGCCGCACCGCCCCCACGAAGCCGGGAGAGGATTACCTGGGCCGGGTGATCGTTGGTCTGTCCAATGACGCCTTCAACCAGCGCCAGCAGGAAATCCTGTTCAAGGCCGGGATCCTGGCCCTGTTCGCCCTGCTGTTTACCTTTCTGCTGGCTCGGCGTCTGGCCAGCAGCCTGTCGCAACCGATCCATGACATCGGCAATGCGGTCAAGGCGATCCAGAAAGGCGACTACAAAACGCCCCTGCCGATTGTCGATGACACCGAACTGGGCGCCCTGTCACAACACATCAACAACCTTGCCCAGGGCCTTGAACAAGCCAGCCGCGAACAGCATCAGGCCATGGCGCAATTGATCCAGACCCGCGAGGAAGCGGAAAAGGCCAACAACGCCAAATCCGATTTCCTGGCGATGATGAGCCATGAGCTGCGCACGCCGATGAATGGCGTGCTGGGCATGCTGCAACTGCTGGAAACCACCGCGATGACCGAGGAACAGATCGAGTACGCCGCGCTGGCTTCTGAATCGACTGAACACCTGCTCAAAGTGATCAACGACATTCTCGACTTCTCGCGCATCGAACGCTCGGAACTGGAGCTGGAGCACATTGCATTCAACCTCGCGGACCTGATCACCAGTTGCGCCCAGTCGTTCCAGCACAGCGCAGTGCAACGTGGGCTTGACCTGCAACTGCAGATCCCCGAGGACATGCGCGCCCTGCAGGTTCAGGGCGACCCGACGCGGATCCGGCAGATCCTGGTCAACCTGGTCGGCAATGCGCTGAAATTCACCGAACGGGGCCGCGTCACGATCGAACCGCAGTGGCAGTCGCTGGATCACGAATTGCTGTGGTTCACCTGCACCGTGCGCGACAGCGGGATCGGCATCCCGGCCGAAAGCCTGGAATTGATGTTCAACGCGTTCCAGCAGGCCGACAGTACTATTTCAAGACGTTACGGTGGCACCGGGCTGGGGCTGCCGATTGCCCGCACTCTGGCAGAACGAATGGGCGGCACCTTGCGTGCTCAAAGCGAAGAAGGCGTCGGCTCGGTGTTCACCCTGGAAATTCCTTTGGCGCTGTATAAGCAGTCGTTGCCGGTGCTGACGCCGCGAGTACATACCGGCAATGGCCACGGCGAAGGTCGCAATGTGTTGCTGGTGGAAGACAACCCGGTCAACCGCACCGTCATTGAAGCAATGTTGCGCAGCCTGGGCTTTACTGTCAGCGTCGTCACCGATGGTGCACAAGCGGTGCGCAGCGCCGAGAGCCTGATTTTCGAAGCGATTCTGATGGATTGCCGACTGCCGGTCATTGACGGCTACGAGGCCACCCGACAGATTCGCCAACTGCCCGGCTGCGCTGACGTGCCGATCATTGCCCTGACGGCCAACGCCTTGCAGGGCGATCGTGAAGCCTGTTTGTCCGCGGGAATGAACGATTACCTGGCCAAGCCCTTTAAACGCACTGATCTGCAGCAAATTCTGCAGCGTTGGGTGCAGTAGTGCAGGCCTTTCGACGATCTGCGACTGGCGTGAAAGACGAAAGTGCGGCAGTCTTAGGCACCCGAACAGGCCCTAAAAGGGGCTTGAATAATAATTTCAGTGCACAAGTGTACATTCATGTCCTTGGTACTGTGACTTTCACTACAACGCAATAGTCTATGAGTAGGCTGCTGACTCGAGGCATGAACGCTTCGATCGGCCGGGAAGATTCGCCCCCCTGCCGCATGGACTATTGAGGAGCTCGCATGACCAAACAAAACGCCTTTACCCGGGAAGACCTGCTGCGCTGCAGTCGTGGTGAGCTGTTCGGCCCGGGTAACGCGCAACTGCCCGCCCCGAACATGCTGATGGTCGATCGCATCACCCTGATCTCCGAAGAGGGTGGCAAGTACGGCAAAGGTGAATTGGTCGCCGAGCTGGATATCACTCCAGACCTGTGGTTCTTCGCCTGCCACTTCGAAGGTGATCCGGTGATGCCGGGCTGCCTGGGCCTCGATGCCATGTGGCAACTGGTCGGTTTCTTCCTCGGCTGGCAAGGCCTGCCGGGCCGCGGTCGCGCCCTGGGTTCGGGCGAAGTGAAATTCTTTGGCCAGGTACTGCCGACCGCCAAGAAAGTCACCTATAACATCCATATCAAACGCGTCCTCAAAGGCAAACTGAACATGGCCATCGCCGATGGTTCCGTGACTGTCGACGGCCGCGAAATCTATACCGCCGAAGGCCTTCGGGTCGGCGTTTTCACCTCCACTGACAACTTCTAAGGGTTATCCGCATGCGCCGCGTCGTTATCACTGGTCTGGGCATCGTTTCGTGCCTGGGCAATGACAAAGAGACCGTCTCCGCTAACCTGCGTGCAAGCCGCCCTGGCATCCGGTTCAACCCGGAATATGCCGAAATGGGTCTGCGTAGCCAGGTTTCCGGCTCCATTGACCTTCCCCTCGAAGAGCTGATCGATCGCAAGATCTATCGCTTCGTCGGCCACGCGGCGGCTTACGCCTACCTGGCCATGAAAGATGCCATCGCAGACTCCGGCCTGACCGAAGAGCAAGTTTCCAACCCGCGTACCGGCCTGATCGCCGGTTCCGGTGGCGCCTCCACGCTGAACCAGATGGAAGCGCTGGACATCCTGCGCGAGAAAGGCGTCAAGCGCGTCGGCCCATACCGCGTAACGCGGACCATGAGCAGCACTGTTTCCGCTTGCCTGGCCACCCCGTTCAAGATCAAGGGCCTGAACTACTCCATCGCTTCTGCCTGCGCCACCAGTGCTCACTGCATCGGTACCGCCATGGAACAGATCCAGATGGGCAAGCAGGACATCGTATTCGCCGGCGGCGGTGAAGAAGAGCACTGGAGCCAGTCGTTCCTGTTCGACGCCATGGGCGCCCTGTCCAGCCAATACAACGAAACCCCGGAAAAAGCTTCCCGTGCCTACGACGCCAAGCGTGACGGTTTCGTCATCGCCGGCGGTGGCGGCATGGTCGTGGTCGAAGAGCTGGAACACGCTCTGGCCCGCGGCGCGAAGATCTACGCGGAAATCGTTGGCTACGGCGCGACCTCCGACGGCTACGACATGGTCGCTCCAAGCGGCGAAGGCGCCATCCGCTGCATGCAGATGGCCATGTCCACCGTTGACGCACCGATCGACTACCTGAACACCCACGGCACCTCGACTCCGGTCGGCGACGTGATGGAAATGAAAGGTGTGCGTGAAGTGTTCGGCGACAACGCTCCGGCCATCAGCTCCACCAAGAGCCTGTCGGGTCACTCCCTGGGCGCCGCCGGCGTTCACGAAGCGATCTACTGCATGCTGATGATGGAAGGCAACTTCATGGCGGGTTCCGCCAACATCGACGAACTGGACCCGGAAGTGGCAGACATGCCAATCCTGACCAAGACTCGCGAAGACGCCACCATCAACACCGTGATGAGCAACAGCTTCGGCTTCGGTGGCACCAACGCCACGCTGGTACTGAAGCGCTGGCAGGGTAAGTAATACCCCGCCTACGCCACACATAAAAACGCCCCGACTGGTTCGGGGCGTTTTTTTTTGGCCAGGTTTTATCTACGGCCAGACAGCCCTTTAGACATGAAACATTTGTCATGGAACTCAACAGCCTGCGACTGAATGTCGCGTATTTCGCGGGCTGCAGCACTTTCTCCGTTTTTGAAAAAGTCCGTTACCGATTTCAGTCGTTTACTTAGCCAGCTAACAAAACTTATAACAAAGGCCTGCACACGCCTTGCTGCAGATAACAGAGATTGGAGCTAGCAGATGACTGTAAAAGTAACTGAACGCGACGATTCACATATGTCCCATGAAGGCATCGCCGCCGGTATCCGCATCTGGGATGTACATCAACAAGACCTGCTGGTCGGGATGTTCCATTCCGAGACCGAAGCCCACCAATACAAGGCCGAACTGGAATCACTGGAGCAGCAACGCGAAGCGCGTTCTGCATAACCACCGCATTGAAAATGACAAACCCCGCCATGAGCGGGGTTTGTCGTTGTTGCAGCTGCTAACGGCTTACCACATCAGATCGTCAGGAATCTGATAGGCCGCGTACGGATCGTCTTCGGTGCTGACTTCTTCTGTCTTCACATTCAGCTGCACGATGCGCTGTGGGTCGCGCTCCTGAATCTTCAGGGCCGCTTCACGAGGGATCACTTCATAACCGCCAGCGTGATGCACGATCGCCAGGGAACCGCTGCTGAGCTTGTTGCGCATCAGGGTGTTGACGGAGATACGCTTGACCTTTTTGTCGTCGACGAAGTTGTAGTAGTCCTCGGTGTTCAGCTTGGGCAGGCGCGAGACTTCGATCAATTGCTTGACCTGGGCGGCTCGGGCCTTCTGCTCGGCCTTCTCCTGCTGCTGACGATTGAGCTCCTGGTCGCGCTTGACCTTCTCGGCCATGGCTTCCTGAGCCGCACGCTGCTGGGAGTCATCAAGTTCGATCTGGCCTTTGTGGGCCAGACGCTGTTGTTTCTGTTTTTCTTTGCCGACCTGTTTGGCCTGCTTTTGGTTGACCAGCCCTGCTTTGAGCAACTGGTCGCGAAGGGAAAGGCTCATGGTGCTTACTCACTTAGGCAACAGCTCAGCCGCAGCTGGGCAAATTCTTTTCCTGACGTTTGGCTTCGCCCCACAAGGCGTCCAACTCTTCGAGGGTGCAATCTTCTATGGGACGGTGGGTGTCGCGCAATGCCTGTTCGATAAATCGGAAGCGTCTTTCAAATTTTGTGTTCGCGCCACGCAGTGCGGTTTCCGGATCGACCTTGAGGTGACGCGCCAGATTGACCACGGAAAACAGCAAGTCACCGACTTCATCGGCAATCGCCGCCGAGTCATTGTCGGCCATGGCTTCAAGCACTTCATCGAGCTCTTCGCGAACCTTGTCGAGCACCGGCAAGGCGTCCGGCCAATCGAACCCGACCTGCCCTGCGCGCTTCTGCAGTTTTGCCGAACGGGACAACGCCGGCAGTGCCGCGGGTACGTCATCGAGCAAGGACAACTGCTCCGGCGCCGAAGACTTCTCGGCGCGTTCTTCGGCCTTGATCTCTTCCCAGCGTTGCTTGACCTGCTCTTCATTCAGACGCGGGACGTCCAGCGGCGCGTACAGATCCCCGGTGGGAAATACGTGAGGATGACGGCGGATCAACTTGCGCGTGATGCTGTCGACCACGCCAGCGAATTCGAAGCGCCCTTCTTCCCGAGCCAGTTGGCTGTAATAAACCACCTGGAACAACAAGTCGCCCAACTCACCCTGCAAGTGATCGAAATCGCCGCGTTCAATAGCATCGGCAACTTCGTAGGCTTCTTCCAGGGTGTGCGGGACGATGGTGGCGTAGGTTTGCTTGATGTCCCACGGGCAGCCGTACTGCGGGTCGCGCAGACGGTTCATCAGGTGCAGCAGGTCTTCAAGTGAATACATCAATCAATCTCTGCGAGAACCTGTGGGAACCTGGCTTGTCGGATCGCCGCACCGCCGCGATCCGACAAGCCAGCCCCACAAAAGCTTGGCGGCCACAAAAAAGTGAACGCCTTACGGTGTGCGGTTACGGCGGGTTTCGATGATGTTCGGCAACTGGGAGATCCGCCCCAGCAACCGCCCCAGCGCATCCAGCCCCGGAATCTCGATGGTCAGGGACATCAACGCAGTGTTGTCCTCTTTGTTCGAGCGGGTGTTGACCGCCAGCACGTTGATCCGCTCGTTGAGCAGCACCTGCGACACGTCACGCAGCAGACCGGAACGGTCGTAAGCGCGAATGATGATGTCCACCGGATAGGTGAGCACCGGCACCGGCCCCCAGCTGACCTGGATGATCCGCTCCGGCTCGCGCCCGGCCAGTTGCAGCACCGAGGCGCAGTCCTGACGGTGGATGCTCACGCCACGGCCCTGGGTGATGTAACCGACGATGGCGTCCCCCGGCAACGGCTGGCAGCAGCCGGCCATCTGGGTCATCAGGTTGCCGACGCCCTGGATCTGGATATCGCCGCGCTTGCCCGGTTTATAGCCGGTGGCTTTGCGCGGGATCAGCTCCAGCTGTTCGTTGCCGCGTTCCGGCTCGACCAGTTGCTGCGCCAGGTTCACCAGTTGCGCCAGGCGCAAATCGCCTGCGCCCAACGCAGCGAACATGTCCTCGGCGGTCTTCATGTTGGCCTTTTCGGCCAACTTGTCGAAATCCACCTGCGGCAGGCCGAGGCGATTGAGTTCGCGCTCGATCAAGGTTTTACCGGCCGCAACGTTCTGATCGCGGGCTTGCAGCTTGAACCAGTGAACAATCTTCGCCCGCGCCCGTGACGTGGTGATATAGCCCAGGTTCGGGTTCAGCCAGTCGCGGCTCGGGGTGCCGTGCTTGCTGGTGATGATCTCGACCTGTTCACCGGTTTGCAGGCTGTAGTTGAGCGGCACGATGCGCCCGTTGATCTTGGCGCCGCGGCAGTTGTGACCGATTTCGGTGTGCACGCGGTAAGCGAAGTCCAGCGGTGTCGCGCCCTTCGGCAAGTCGATGGCATGACCGTCAGGAGTGAAGATATAAACCCGGTCCGGCTCGATATCGACCCGCAGCTGTTCGGCAAGGCCGCCGATATCGCCCAGCTCTTCGTGCCACTCGAGAACCTGACGCAGCCAGGAGATTTTCTCTTCGTAGTGGTTCGAGCCGGACTTGACGTCGGTGCCCTTGTATCGCCAGTGCGCGCAAACCCCCAGCTCGGCTTCTTCGTGCATGGCGTGGGTGCGGATCTGCACTTCCAGTACCTTGCCTTCAGGGCCGATTACCGCGGTGTGCAGCGAGCGGTAGCCATTCTCTTTCGGGTTGGCGATGTAGTCGTCGAATTCTTTCGGGATGTGCCGCCACAGGGTGTGGACGATGCCGAGCGCGGTGTAGCAGTCGCGCATTTCCGGCACCAGCACGCGAACGGCGCGCACGTCGTAGATCTGGCTGAACTCCAGACCCTTGCGCTGCATTTTGCGCCAGATCGAATAGATGTGTTTGGCACGGCCGCTGATGTCAGCCTCGACGCCGGTGGCCTGCAACTCGTTCTTGAGCTGGGTCATCACATCGCTGATGAAGCGCTCGCGATCCAGCCGTCGCTCATGGAGCAACTTGGCGATCTGCTTGTACTGGTCGGGCTCGAGGTAACGGAAGGACAAGTCCTCCAGCTCCCACTTGATATGACCGATACCGAGGCGGTGAGCCAGCGGCGCGTAGATGTCGAAGACTTCACGGGCGACGCGGTTACGCTTCTCGTCATCGGCGGTTTTTACCGCACGGATCGCACAAGTGCGCTCGGCCAGTTTGATCAGCGCGACGCGCACGTCGTCGACCATGGCCACGAGCATCTTGCGCAGGTTTTCCACCTGGCCTTGGGTGCCCATCACCATGGATTTACGCGGACTCAGACTGTCGCTGATCGCCGCCATGCGTTGCACGCCGTCAATCAGTTTGGCGACCACCGGGCCGAAGCGCTGGCTGACCGCCGGCAACTGGATCTGGCCTTCGCGCACGCCGCGGTACAAGACTGCCGCGACCAACGAATCCTGATCGAGTTTGAGGTCGGCGAGAATCTCGGCGATCTCAAGGCCGGTGCGGAAACTCGAGGTCCCTTCGGACCACAGGTTTTTCGCCGCATTGGCTTGTTGTTCGGCCTCGCGAGCGAACTCGCAGGCTTCTTTCAAGGCTTCGCGATCCAGTGCCGTATCGATACTGACCGCGTGATCGAGCCAAGCCTCGAGATTGATACTGCCGTCAGTGTTGATCGGCTGGTGTGCTCTCACCTGTACCATCTTGCTTTACCTTCCCTACGACGCAGATTCAATGCGTCAAATCGCTGACCTTCATTGTCCGGGCGCCCCGCCGGGCTGATGCGTGGCGGCACGGACGGTCAGTCGGACCAGACGAGCCATCCTAGCTCGCTTCAAATAACGCCATGGCCTCGACATGCGCCGTTTGAGGAAACATATCGAGAATCCCGGCACGTTTTAACCGGTAGCCCTGCTTGATCAATTCGACCGTGTCGCGCGCCAGAGTTGCAGGGTTGCACGACACATAAACCAATCGTTCGGCACCCAGGGACGCAAGCTTGCGCACCACCTCGAAAGCACCGTCGCGAGGTGGGTCCAAGAGTACCGCACAAAAGCCTTCGCTGGCCCATTCGGCATCAGCCAAAGGCTGGGATAAATCGGCCTGAAAAAATTTCGCGTTATGCAAATTATTACTAGCGGCGTTCGCGGCGGCCCGCTCGACCATGGCCTGCACACCTTCCACCGCCACCACTTCACGAACGGTCCTGGCCAGCGGCAAGGCAAAGTTGCCCAACCCGCAGAACAGGTCCAGAACCCGCTCATCGGCTTTCGGCGCCAACCATTCCAGCGCCTGAGCGACCATCGCTTCGTTGACCCCGGCGTTGACCTGGATGAAATCTCCAGGCCGATACGCCAGGTTCAAGTCCCACGGTTCAAGGCGATAGCCCAGGGTCTGATCGGCCTCGACCGGTTGCGGCTCGCCGTCGCCATGCAGCCACAACTGGGCCTCATGGAGCGCGCAGAATTCCTTGAGGATCGTCATGTCGGCTTCGGACAACGGCGCCATGTGCCGCAGCAATACCGCCAATGACGAACCGCTGAACAATTCCACATGCCCCAGTGCCTGAGGTTTGCTCAAGCGCCGCAGCATATCCGGCAAGCAGGTCATGATCGGCTGCAAGGGCTGTACCAGCACCGGGCACTCGTTGATGGCAACGATGTCCTGGCTGCCGGCAGCGCGGAAACCGACTTCGAGTTTTTTCGCCTTCATGTCCCAACGCACCGCCACCCGGGCACGACGCCGGTAGCCGAATTCAGGACCGCTCAATGGCGCAGCCCACTCTTCGGGTTCGACGCCGGCAACCCGCGACAATTGCTCGGCGAGCATGCGCTGTTTCAGGGCGAGTTGTTCGTTGTGGGGCAGATGCTGCACGCTGCAACCACCGCAGCGACCGGCATGGGCGCACGGTGCCGGGCGGCGCAATTGGCTGGCCTGGAACACCCGCTCGGTACGCGCCTCGACCACTTTACCGTGGGCACCCAAGACCCGCGCCTCGACCTCTTCACCGGCCAAGGCGCCGATGACGAACCAGGTGCGACCTTCAAAAAATGCGATACCGCGACCGTCATTAGCCAGGCGCTCGATGGTCAAACGCTGCTTTTTGCCGGTCGGGACTTGCGGGGCCTTGCTGCCGCCCGTGGGCTGAAAGCGCAGGCCTCTCTCTTGCTTGGCCATCAGTTGGGCGCGTCGAAAATGCCGGTCGACAAGTAACGGTCGCCACGGTCACAGATGATCGCGACAATCACCGCGTTTTCAACTTCTTTGGACAGGCGCAGCATCGCCGCCACGGCACCGCCCGAAGACACGCCGCAGAAAATGCCTTCTTCGCGCGCCAGACGACGGGTCACGTCCTCGGCCTCGCTTTGCGCCATGTCGACGATCCGGTCCACGCGATCAGCCTGATAAATCTTTGGCAGGTATTCCTGCGGCCAGCGGCGGATGCCCGGAATTGCCGAGCCTTCCATGGGTTGCAGACCGATGATCTGCACGTTCTCGTTCTGTTCTTTCAGGTAGCGCGAGACACCCATGATGGTGCCGGTGGTGCCCATCGAGCTGACGAAATGCGTGATGGTGCCCTGGGTCTGACGCCAGATTTCCGGACCGGTGGTGGTGTAGTGCGCCTCGGGGTTGTCACCGTTGGCGAACTGATCAAGCACCTTGCCACGGCCTTCGGCTTCCATTCGCTGGGCGAGGTCGCGCGCGCCTTCCATGCCTTCTTCCTGGCTGACCAGAATCAGCTCGGCGCCATAGGCCGTCATCGCGGCTTTACGCTCGGCGCTGGAGTTGTCCGGCATGATCAGGATCATCTTGTAACCCTTGATCGCGGCGGCCATGGCCAGGGCAATCCCGGTGTTACCCGAAGTCGCTTCGATCAGCGTGTCGCCGACGTGGATCTGCCCGCGCAATTCGGCGCGGGTGATCATCGACAGCGCCGGACGATCCTTGACCGAACCCGCCGGGTTGTTCCCTTCGAGCTTGAGCAAAAGCGTGTTGCTGGTGACGCCAGGCAGGCGCTGCAAACGGACCAGCGGAGTGTTGCCGACGCAATCGGCGATGGTTGGGTACTGCAAGGTCATGGCGTATTCGCAATCCGGACTGCGGGGGCGCCTATCATACCGGCAAACGTGCGCAGGCCATATCACGCAAAGTAAGGGGCTTATGGCTTATGGGAATAAGCAGTTCACTCCTCTTCTCCTTGTGCAATATTCAATGCATAAAACTCATGCAATTTGGCCTGCAGCAGCTGTTTGTCCGGAAGCTGGACCTGGTATTCAGCGATCAACGCTGGCGACAGGCTGCGGTTAAGGGCGTATTCGACCACTTCGTCATCCTTACTGGCGCAGAGCAACACACCGATGGCCGGGTTTTCGTGGGGTTTGCGCTCCTTGCGATCCAGCGCTTCCAAATAGAAGTTCAGCTTGCCCAAATACTCCGGCTTAAAACGACCGACCTTAAGCTCAATGGCTACAAGACAATTAAGGCCACGGTGGAAGAACAGCAGGTCCAGGGAAAAATCACACCCACCCACTTGAAGCGGATACTCGGAACCGACAAAGCAGAAATCGCGGCCAAGCTCGCTCAGGAATTCTTTGAGGCGCGCCATCAACCCTTTATGCAGATCAGTTTCGGCATGGCCACCCGGCAGGTCGAGAAACTCGAGCATGTAGGCGTCGCGGAATATCTCAAGCGCTGCCGGGTGGGCTTGTCTCAGCACTGCTGAGATTTTTGCTGGTTGGGTCACGCTTCGTTCAAACAGTGCGGTTTTGAACTGACGCTCTAGTTCGCGCTTCGACCATTTTTCCTGAACTGCCAAACGCACGTAGAACTCCCGCTCTTCCGGCCGTTTACTCTGGCTGAAAATGATCAGGTTATGCGACCAGGACAATTGTCGCACCAGTGGTGCGACTTTCTCTTCAGCGTGATAAGTCTCATAGAACTGGCGCATGCGAAACAAGTTCGACCGGGTAAACCCGCGCAACCCCGGTTGAGTCTGAGCCAGATGCTCAGCCAGTTGGCTGACCACAGAATCGCCCCACTCAGCCTGTTCCAGCTTGCGGCTGATGTAAGCACCGACCTGCCAATACAGCTCGATCAACTGGGTATTCACCGCCTGCATGGCCTGCTGTTTGGCATTTTGAATCAGCGCAAGCACTTCATTGAAACGGTCGTCGTGTGCGTTGCCGGGGACGCTGGATGCATTCATACCGAACTCCTGGAGGACGAGGAAAAACGCGAGTCTATTCCGTCAAGTCAGGCTTAAGGTGTCGGCGATACCCTTTAAGAAAGGTCGTACAAAATAACGGGAACGCTCCGGCAAAATCAGCAAGCCTCTTCGCGGCCGGGGTTGATCACGCAATTTGTGGTCGACACATATCAATTGTGGGAGCGGGGGCGTCATCATTGTCGCCATGGAGATCAGCCAATAACAGCATATTCAGCCGTAAGCCCCGCCCTGCATTCTCCGCCCAAAGCCGCCCGCCCTGGCGCTGCACCGCATTCCTCGCAATGCTCAACCCCAATCCGAACCCACCATCCCCCGGCCGTGAACCGTCGAGCCGGATGAACGGCGAGAAGATTCGCTCAAGATCCTCGTCAGCCACTCCACCGCCCTCGTCCTCCAGCCACAGGTGCCAAAAGTCGCCATCACGCCGGCCACCGAACATCACGGCACCGCCCTGCGGTGAATGACGAATGGCATTGCGCAGAATGTTTTCCAGTGCCTGGGCCAGGGTATTGAGATGGCCGCGCACCCAGCAGGAGGCATCCACCGCACAGTGCAACTGACTCGCCGGCCAGCTGCTTTCATAGCAAGCGTTTTCCGTGAGCATTTCCCACAAGGCCTGGACCTGGATCGCTTCATCGGGCAAAGACGTGCACTCGGTGTCGAGCCAGGCCAGTTGCAGCGCATCCTCGACCAGGCGCTGCATGCCGTCGACTTCCCGGCTAATGCGCTCGCGCAATTGCTCCAGGTCCTGCTCGCTTTCGCAGGCCACCCGCAACCGGCTGAGCGGCGTGCGCAATTCGTGGGACAGATCGTGCAGCAGTTGCTGTTGCAGGACCACCGTGCGGCCCGGCGCGTCAGACCACTTCATCGACCGCACTCAATACGTACCCTTTGCCCCACACCGTGCGCACTTCACGCTCGGTGTAACCGATGGCCTTGAGCTTGCGGCGAATCTGACTGATGTGCATGTCGAGGCTGCGGTCATGGGGCGCATAACCGCGCTGCAATACCTGCTGATAAAGGAACGCCTTGCTCAACACTTCATCGTCGTTGCGGTTCAGCGTGTCCAGCAAGCGGTACTCGCTGCGGGTCAGGCCGGCCGCGAGTTCACCACAAAAGACCTCGCCCAGTTCATCGTCAAAACGCAGGCAGTCCGTCGCAGGGGGCGTCGGTATCGGCGCTGGTCGACGGTCGAACGCCACCCGCCGCAGGATCGCTTCGATGCGCACCCGCAACTCGGCCATGCTGAAAGGCTTGGGCAGGTAATCGTCGGCCCCGAGGCGAAAACCACTGATGCGATCCGCCTCGGCACCCAGCGCCGACATCAGCACCACTGGCGTGGAATGGCTCTGGCGCAATTGGGTCAACACCGCCAGGCCATCGAGCCCCGGCAACAGAATATCCATCAACACCACATCGAAGGCCTGCTGGCGCGCAATCGCCAGGCCTTCCTGCCCGTTCTGGCACCAGGTCACCTGAAAACCGCAGCGCCCCAGATGCTCATAAACATAAGCACCGAGCACTGGATCGTCTTCGATAGAGAGGATGCGAGGATGGCCAATCGCGATGGGAGTCATGAGTATCTGCAAATAATTCTCAATTGCTGATTATTCAAGATTGCCTCTCCAGGGGCAACCCAAGGTTTGTCTCCCTGGGCCAAAGCATTGAACTGACCGACGAATGACGACATCAATTTTACGAAGATTGCCCGCATGCAAATCGCTACACTGCGCAGGTGGCGCGTGCCGGACGCATGTGCAGGTCAATAAACAGCTGGATGCAGGAGAGATGCGTGCTCAAGAAACTGGGAATTAAAGGCCGCGTGCTGTTACTGACCCTGTTGCCGACCACCCTGATGGCGTTGGTCCTGGGCGGCTATTTCACCTGGATGCAGCAATCGGACCTGCAAGCCCAGCTCATGCAACGCGGCGAAATGATCGCCGAACAGCTGGCACCGTTGGTGGCCCCGGCCATGGGTCGCAAAGACAACGAGCTGCTGGAGCGCATCGCCACCCAGTCCCTGGAACAGACCGACGTGCGCGCGGTGACCTTCCTCGCCCCCGACCGCACGCCGCTGGCCCATGCCGGCCCGACCATGCTCAATCAGGCCCCCCTGGGCAACGGTTCACAGTTGCTGCGCCGCAGTGGCAATGACGCCACGCGTTACCTGCTGCCGGTATTCGGCAAGCACCGCAACCTGGCCGGCGACCTGATCCCCGATGAAGCCGACCGCCTGCTGGGCTGGGTCGAACTCGAACTGTCCCACAACGGCATGCTGCTGCGCGGCTACCGCAGCCTGTTCGCCAGCCTGCTGCTGATCGGCGGAGGCCTGGCCGGTGCGGCGCTGCTGGCGTTACGCATGGGCCGAACCATCAATCGGCCATTGAGCCAGATCAAACAGGCCGTGGCACAACTCAAGGACGGTCACCTGGAAACCCGCCTGCCGCCCCTCGGCAGCCAGGAACTGGATGAACTGGCGTCCGGCATCAACCGCATGGCCGGGACGCTGCAGAACGCTCAGGAAGAATTGCAAAACAGCGTCGACCAGGCCACCGAAGACGTGCGTCAGAATCTGGAAACCATCGAAATCCAGAACATCGAGCTGGATCTAGCGCGCAAGGAAGCCCTGGAGGCGAGCCGGATCAAGTCCGAGTTCCTGGCCAACATGAGCCATGAAATCCGCACGCCGCTCAACGGCATTCTCGGCTTCACGCACCTGCTGCAAAAAAGCGAACTGACGCCGCGCCAGCTCGATTACCTGGGCACCATCGAAAAGTCCGCCGACAGCCTGCTGGGGATCATCAACGAGATTCTCGATTTCTCGAAAATCGAGGCCGGCAAACTGGTGCTCGACCATATTCCGTTCAACCTGCGCGACCTGCTGCAAGACACCCTGAACATCCTCGCCCCGGCCGCCCACGCCAAAGAGCTTGAGCTGGTGAGCCTGGTTTATCGCGATACGCCACTGTCGCTGGTGGGCGATCCGTTGCGACTCAAGCAGATCCTCACCAACCTTGTGAGCAATGCGATCAAGTTCACCCGCGAAGGCACCATCGTCGCCCGGGCGATGCTCGAAGAAGAGCATGAAGACAGCGTGCAACTGCGCATCAGCATTCAGGACACCGGCATCGGTCTGTCGAACCAGGACGTGCGCGCCCTGTTCCAGGCCTTCAGCCAGGCCGATAACTCGTTGTCCCGACAACCCGGCGGCACCGGCCTCGGATTGGTGATTTCCAAACGGCTGATCGAACAAATGGGCGGCGAGATCGGCGTCGACAGCACGCCGGGCGAAGGCTCGGAATTCTGGATCAGCCTGAGCCTGCCCAAAACCCGCGACGACGCCGAAGACCTGCCCGGCCCACCGTTGCTCGGGCAGCGGGTGGCCGTCCTGGAAAACCATGAACTGGCCCGTCAGGCATTGCAGCATCAACTGGAAGACTGCGGCCTGAGCGTCACGCCGTTCAATACCCTGGAAAGCCTGGCCAATGGCGTGACCGGCGCTCACCAGACCGATCAGGCAATCGGCTTGGCGGTGCTCGGCATCACCAGCAACGACATGCCGCCGGAGCGCCTCAACCAGCACATCTGGGACCTTGAACACCTGGGCTGCAGAGTGTTGGTGCTGTGCCCGACCACCGAACTGACGCTGTTCCATCTCTCGGTGCCCAACCCCCACAGCCAGCTCCAGTCCAAACCCGCCTGCACCCGCAAGCTGCGTCGGGCCCTGTCTGATCTGGTCAACCCGCGCCAGCAGCGCAGCGACCCCGCCGAGCCGGTTTCCAGCCGCGCGCCGAAGGTCCTTTGCGTGGACGACAACCCGGCCAACCTGCTGTTGGTGCAAACCCTGCTCGAAGACATGGGCGCCAAGGTGCTCGCGGTAGAAAGCGGTTACGCCGCGGTCAAGGCCGTACAGAACGAGACTTTCGATCTGGTGTTGATGGACGTGCAAATGCCCGGCATGGATGGGCGCCAAAGCACCGAAGCCATTCGCCAATGGGAAAGCGAGCGGCATTGCACGCCACTGCCAGTCGTGGCCCTCACCGCCCATGCGATGGCCAATGAAAAACGCGCGTTGCTGCAAAGCGGCATGGACGACTACCTGACCAAACCCATCAGCGAACGGCAACTGGCGCAAGTGGTGTTGAAATGGACGGGCCTGGCGCTGCGCAATCAGGGTCCGGAGCGTAATAGCGATAACAACAGCGGTCATGAACTGCAGGTGCTGGACCACGAAGAAGGCCTGCGCCTGGCGGCCGGCAAGGCCGATCTGGCGGCGGACATGCTGGCCATGCTGCTGGCCTCCCTGGAAGCCGACCGCGAGGCCATCCGCGTGGCCCGTGAAGCCAACGACCAGAACGCCCTGATCGAGCGGGTCCATCGCCTGCACGGGGCAACCCGTTATTGCGGCGTCCCGCAACTGCGCGCCGCCTGCCAGCGCAGCGAAACCCTGCTCAAGCAACAGGACCCGAAAGCCCCCGTCGCACTGGAAGAACTCGAACGCGCCATCAATCGCCTCGCGGCCCATGCGCGCATCAATGCCTGATGCAGCGCAATAACGCAGGAAGGCCTGAACGCTAAGCTTAAACCCTATGGCAGCTGCCGAAGGCTGCTACGGGGTTTGAGACTTCCAGGAGGACAGCATGCGCACGATTCTTTTCAGCAGCCAGACCTACGACCGTGAGAGTTTTCTCGCCGCCGTCCTGCCCGCCGGCATCGAACTGCATTTCCAGCCGGCACGACTGAGCCTCGACACGGCGGCGCTGGCCGAGCATCACGAGGTGGTCTGCGCCTTCATCAACGATGACCTCAGCGCCCCGGTGCTTGAACGCCTGGCAGCAGGCGGCACACGCCTGATCGCCCTGCGCTCGGCCGGTTACAACCATGTCGACCTCGCGGCGGCGAAGCACCTGGGGCTGACGGTTGTGCGGGTCCCGGCGTACTCGCCCCACGCCGTAGCCGAACACGCGGTGGCGTTGATCCTGGCGCTCAACCGCCGTCTGCACCGCGCCTACAACCGTACCCGCGAGGGCGATTTCAGCCTGCACGGGTTGACCGGTTTCGACCTGGTGAACAAGACCGTCGGTGTGGTCGGCACCGGGCAGATCGGCGCGACCTTTGCGAAGATCATGCACGGCTTCGGCTGCCAATTGCTGGCCTATGACCCCTATCCGAACCCACAGGTCGAAGCCCTCGGCGCGCGCTACCTGAGCTTGCCGCAACTGCTGGCCGAGTCTCAGATCATCAGCCTGCATTGCCCGCTCAACGAGCAGAGCAAACATTTGATCAACCGCGAGTCACTGGCGCACATGCAGCCCGGCGCGATGTTGATCAACACCGGGCGTGGCGGTCTGGTGGACACGCCGGCGCTGATCGACGCATTGAAAAACGGCCAATTGGGCTATCTGGGACTCGATGTCTATGAAGAGGAGGCGCAGTTGTTCTTCGAGGACCGCTCCGACCTGCCACTGCAAGACGATGTGCTGGCGCGCCTGCTGACCTTTCCAAACGTGATCATCACCGCACACCAGGCCTTCCTCACTCGCGAAGCCCTGGGTGCGATTGCCGCGACTACTTTGCAGAACATCGCGGCCTGGGTGGCCGGTTCGCCACACAATCAGGTCGAGCGCTGAACGGCTCAGGCCTTGGACAAGAGGATCATCAGGCCCAGCCAGCCGAAGCCCAGCAAGCGCTGCCCCAGCGAATGCCCGCGACGCAGCAGGAACCAGACAAAAAACGGCGGCAGAAAGAAAATCATCAGTTTCAGCCAGAGTTCCACCGGACGCGGTCCATTGAGCACCGGTGCCGGGACCTCAGCCTGGATTTCGGTTTTTCGTTTACGCCCGAAGGCGGCCGGGGTCACCCGAGGCACACTCTCATTGCTCGGCAAACGCCCGAAAGAAAGCGGTGCTTCCACAGGCGCTGCCGTCGAAGTAGCCGCGTGCACCGTTGCCGCAGGCGCACCGCAATGAATGCAAGCAGGCGCCGTGGAGCTGATGCGTTGCTTGCACTCGTAACATTCGATCAACGCCATTTCTGTTCCTTAGAGATGCAAAAGTGGCAGTTTGCCATGGATTAGCAGGCAATTTGAACCTGATCGAAGGTCACATGCCCACGCCATGCTGTGCTGATGCCCGTGCTAGCATATCGCGCATATTTGGAGGACCCATGGTCGAACACGATTTCCGCTACAGCCTGATGAACCCGCAACACACCCTCACCGAATGCCGCGCCCTGGTGCCGGGGCGTTATCAAGTCACCGGCAACGGTGGCTCGATTCGTAACAACGACGTGCTGGTAGTGACCCTCAAAGGCAGCAAGGACTTGTCCATGCGCCTGACCGTCGAAACGGTTCGCCACCTGATCAACCCGCCCGGCCAATGGGTCGCGGTGGCCAGTGGTCCGGTGTTCGGCGAACTGGCGATCCACACCTGGAAAGTCAACTGCGACAGCTGCGCCAAAGAGCTGAGCTTCGAGTTCGCGGTCGACGCCAAGCTGGGCAACAAGGCTGAAAAACCGGCCGCCACCGCACGGATTGCCGAGCTGGGCTGGACCGCAGCCGGCGAAAAACACCTGTGCCCGAAGTGCCAGGAGCCTGCGTGATGAAACGCCTTGCTCTGACCACGATGGTCGGTGCCAGCCTGCTGGGCTGCGCCGCCGAGCCGGTAAAGTTGCAACAGAACCGCAGTTACATTCTGGAGTGGATCGGCGAACGTCCGCTGATGGACTACAGCCACCTGACCATCACGCTCGGTGACGACGGTCGGGCCTACGGTAACGGCGGCTGCAACCACTGGTTCGCGCCGTATTCCCTGGAAGGTGAAAAGCTCAGCTTCGGCAAGATCGGCAGTACCCGCAAACTCTGCGCGCCGGCGTTGATGGAGCAGGAAAAACGCTTCCTGCAGGCGCTGGAAAACGTCCAGCGCTGGGACGTCTCACCGATTGACCAGATGCGCTTCTGGCCGGCCGAAGGCAAGCCATTGCGTTGGTGGCTTGAAGAGGGGTGATTGCCCCTCGGTTGTAGCCAAGTGACTTGTGGCGAGGGGGCTTGCCCCCGTTCGGCTGCGCAGCAGTCGCAAAACGTACACGCGCAATGTCTGATGAAACGAGGTTTCAGGGTTTAGGGCTGCTTCGCAGCCCAACGGGGGCAAGCCCCCTCGCCACAAAGCTCCCTCGCCACAGGCGGTGCTTGGTCAGTTGGTCGCCTGCAACGCCTCAAGCTTCGCCATCACCCCCGCCGCCGTCTGCTCGCCCATCAACTGTTCCCGCACCTTGCCCTTGTTATCAATGATGTAAGTCACTGGCAGCGCTTCACTGCGCGGCAATTCGAAAAGGTCGGCCGGATCCTGGGCCAGCACGGTGAACTTGATCCCCAGTTTCTCACTGGCGCCTTTGAGCTCTTCGCCCTGCACATTGTCGAAGTTGACCCCGAACACGCCGATCTTCTTGCCCTGGAGCTGCTCGGCCAACACATTCAGCTGTGGGATTTCGGTCCGGCACGGGCTGCACCACTCGGCCCAGTAATTGAGCACCAGCCATTGTTTATCCAGACGCTCGGCGGCGACCTTGTGACCATTCTGGTCGATGCCATAGTCGTTGCCACAGCCCCCCAGCAATAACGCCCCCATGATCGCCAATGCTGCTGCCAGTCGCCTTGTCATGTCTCAATCCTTGTCAAAAATAGAATGCACCTGCGACCCATCGCCTCCCAAGGTTCTGGATTACGCGCCGCACAGTTAGAATAGCCGCCACTTTACGCAAGAAGCGACCCGCACATGACCGATCTGACGCTTTATCACAACCCGCGCTGCTCGAAATCCCGCGGTGCGCTCGAACTCATCGAAGCCCGTGGCCTGACGCCAACGGTCGTCCGCTACCTGGAAACACCACTGGACGCCGCGCAAATCCAGAGCCTGTTGAGCAAACTCGGCATCAGCGCCCGGCAATTGCTGCGCACCGGCGAGGACGAGTACAAAACCCTCAACCTGGCCGACAGCAGCTTGAGCGAAGCGCAATTGATCGCCGCCATCGCCGCACACCCGAAACTCATGGAGCGGCCGATTCTCGAAGTCGGCGACAAAGCCATCATCGGCCGTCCGCCGGAGAATGTACTGGAGTTGCTGCCGTGAGCGCGCCGTACATTCTGGTGCTGTATTACAGCCGCAGCGGCTCGACCAATGAAATGGCCCGGCAGATTGCCCGCGGTGTCGAGCAGGCCGGCCTTGAAGCCAGGTTGCGCACGGTGCCGGCGATCTCCACTGAATGCGAAGCCGTGGCGCCGGACATTCCCGATGAAGGCGCGCTGTACGCCAGCCTCGACGATTTGAAGAACTGCGCCGGCCTGGCCCTGGGCAGCCCGACCCGCTTCGGCAACATGGCCGCACCGCTGAAATACTTCCTCGACGGCACCAGCAACCTGTGGCTGACCGGCGCCCTGGTGGGCAAACCGGCCGGAGTCTTCACCTCGACCGCCAGCCTGCACGGCGGCCAGGAAACCACACTGCTGTCGATGATGCTGCCGTTGCTGCACCACGGCATGTTGATCACCGGCCTGCCTTACAGTGAATCGGCGCTGCTGGAAACCCGTGGCGGCGGCACGCCTTACGGCGCCAGTCATCACGCCGGGGCCGATGGCAAAAGCGGTTTGAACGAACATGAAGTCGCATTGTGCCGTGCCTTGGGCCTGCGCCTGGCGAAGACTGCGCAGAAACTGGAGAGCCATCGTGGCTAAGAAGCCTAAGGTGTTGCCTGCCATCGAATGGCTCGAACCGCGTGTACGGGCGATGCGCGTCATCAGCCTGCTGTGCTTTTTCGGCCTGGCGGGGCTGCTTTGCGCCTACTACCTGGTGTTCGCCGACCTGCATGGCGCGCGGCCGTGGGTGATTCTGCTGATCGAACTGGTGCCGCTGCTGTTGCTGGCCCCGGGAATGATCGTCGGCAGTGCCCGTGGGCATTCGTGGATGTGTTTTGTGGTGAATCTGTATTTCATCAAGGGCGCATTGGCCGCCTATGACCCGAACCGGCAGCTGTTCGGTTTGCTGGAGATGGGCGCGAGCCTGGCTGTGTTCTGCTCGGCGATGCTGTATGTGCGGTGGCGGTATCAGTTGAACCGCAAGTTGGCGGGGGAAGGCGAGATTGCCCCCGCCTGATAGCCCCGCGGTGATCGTTCCTACGCTCTGCGTGGGAATGATCATCTTCGTCAGTGGTTAACGGTATACGCCAGCATCATCGAAATCTGGCTCATCGGCCGTCCACCACTCTCTTCGTGCCATTGGTTGAACGCATTCTGCACCGTGGCCAGGTCGCGCAAACTGCTCGGCACCTTGTCGATGATCTGCTGTGCATTCAGCGCTGCCACCACGTCGTAGCTCGGCACGAAGGTGTCCTTGCCGACCATCCGCAAGAATCGCGGTGCGGATAACCCGCCCAACTGATGGCCGTGTTTTTTCAGGTAGGTCCACAAGCCGACGATATCGGTTACCGGCCAGTCGGCGATCAACGCACCGAAACTACCCTTCTCATGGGCCACGTCCAGAATGAACTGCGCATTTCGCGGCACACTCTTGAGCTTGCCCAGGTGGCGGATGATTCGCGCGTCCTGCATCAAGCGCTCCAGATGTTCGGCGCTCATCAGCACGACTTTTTCCGGGTCGAACTTGAAGAACACTTCTTCGAACGCCGGCCACTTGGCATCCACCAGGCTGTGCTTGAGCCCGGCACGGAATACCCGCAATGCCATGGTCGAGAGGTAGCGGTCGTCGCTGATCTTGCGCAATTGCGCCGGGGTCTTGGGAACCGGCAGATGGGCTTCCAGTTCAGCCGCCGAACCGAAGCGGTTCAGACAGTATTCGTGCAGCCACTTGTAATCGCGCATGCCCTCTCCTATGGGATGAAACGGATCTATGGGAGCCCCGTGGTGAGGGGGCTTGCCCCCGTTTGAGTGCGTAGCACTCACAAAATATTTGGTGCATCCGCAATTTGGGCCGCTTCGCAGCCTAACGGGGGGGCAAGCCCCCTCACCACAGGCTCGCTCCCACAATTTTGTTCAGAGGTTCACTACGTTGACGAACCGCGATGCGGCGCTTTCGTCGATACGCAGGTTGGTGAAGTCGAACAGGTTGCGGTCCGCCAGTTGCGACGGGATCACGTTCTGCAGGCTGCGGAAAATGCTCTCGGTGCGGCCCGGGGTCTTGCGTTCCCACTCCTGCAGCATCTCTTTAACCACCTGGCGTTGCAGGTTTTCCTGGGAGCCGCAGAGGTTGCACGGGATGATCGGGAATTGCTTGAGGTCCGAGTAGGCCTGGATGTCTTTTTCGTTGCAGTAGGCCAGCGGGCGAATCACCACGTTGCGCCCGTCGTCGGCGCGCAGCTTTGGCGGCATGGCCTTGAGCGAACCGTTGAAGAACATGTTCAGGAAGAACGTCTCGACGATGTCGTCACGGTGGTGACCGAGGGCCATTTTGGTCGCGCCGATTTCGTCGGCAAAGGTGTACAGCGTGCCGCGACGCAGGCGCGAGCACAGCGAGCAAGTGGTCTTGCCTTCCGGGATCAGCTCCTTGACCACCGAGTAGGTGTCTTTCTCGACGATGTGGTACTCGATGCCCAGTTCTTTGAGGTAAGCCGGCAGCACGTGCTCGGGGAAGCCTGGCTGCTTCTGGTCCATGTTCACGGCGACGATCTCGAACTTGATCGGGGCGACTTTCTGCAAATGCATCAGCACGTCGAGCATGGTGTAGC
This sequence comes from Pseudomonas sp. 01L34, assembly GCF_056400265.1. Taxonomy (NCBI): domain Bacteria; kingdom Pseudomonadati; phylum Pseudomonadota; class Gammaproteobacteria; order Pseudomonadales; family Pseudomonadaceae; genus Pseudomonas; species Pseudomonas sp. 01L34. Next base: position 38,103 of record NZ_JBFTSX010000011.1, on the reverse strand, counting down.
TGTCCTTGCCACCGGACAGGCAGACCATGACCTTGTCGCCGTCTTCAATCATGTTGAAATCGGCAACAGCCTCACCGGCCTGGCGGCGCAGGCGCTTTTGCAGTTTGTTCTGGTTGACCGTAAGAGTGCCCATGACGCGAAATCCGTGAGGTGTGACGAAAGGCCGGCATTTTACGCAAAAACCCTTCAAGGGCGAAGAGCCCTGACGGATCGTACGAGATCCAGGTGCATATCCGCGATCTTCGGTCATTTCAGCACCACCGAGGATCAAAATCTCAAGACACTTCCGCGATTAACGGTGTGCTTTACAGCGCGATTTGCTCTAAAGCCCTCGCACTATTGCAAGTAACTCCTTTCTATACTGCGACATAAGGTCGCATGCGTATTCAGACCTGTTCTTACCTGGCCACTTTGGCCTGTAAGCGCTCCGCTGGGGGGCGATGGCAACAACAAGAGGAGTGACTGGCATGATCCATCACGTAGTGGGACTCTTTACCCACCCTGACCAGGAATGGAAAGAAATCCGTGGCGACGAGGAAGAAAGCATCAGCCACATGTACCTGACGCACACCCTGATTCTGGCGGCGATCCCTGCCATATCGGCGTTTATCGGCACTACGCAAGTCGGCTGGGTCATCGGTAACCGAGCGCCGGTCATGCTGACTATGGAAAGCGCGCTATGGATGACCATCATGTCGTACCTGGCAATGCTCGGCGGTGTCGCGGTGATGGGCGCCTTCATTCACTGGATGGCCCGTACCTATGACGCCAACCCGAGCCTGGCGCGCTGTATCGCATTCGCCACGTACACCGCCACCCCACTGTTCGTCGGCGGCCTGGCGGCGCTGTACCCGCACTTGTGGCTGGGGATGATCGTCGGCACCGCGGCTGTCTGCTACACGGTGTACCTGCTGTATGTAGGGCTACCAACGTTCATGAACATTCCATCGGACGAAGGCTTCCTGTTTTCGAGCTCGGTGCTCGCCGTAGGACTGGTGGTGCTGGTAGCCATCATGGCGTTTACCGTGATTGTCTGGGGCCTTGGCGTGGGACCGGTCTATACCAACTGACAAACAAGCGCCGACATAAAAAACACGTTCCGCCACTACAGGCCGCCGCAAGGCGGCCTTCTAATGCGAGCAACGACCATTCGGCGCCTGAGCGATTCGCAAGCCCTCGGGGTTGCGGCATACTCGACATCCTTGGAGATCCATCAAGCATGCCCGAGCAACTCAATACCCGCGTCGAAGACTGTTTCCTGCAAGCCGAATCCTTTTTCAAACGACCTTTCAAACGCCCCGTGGTGAGCCTCAAGCTGCGCGGGCAAAAAGCCGGTGTCGCGCATTTGCACGAGAACCTGCTGCGCTTCAACCCGCAGCTGTACCGGGAAAACACCGAAGACTTCCTCAAGCAGACCGTGGCGCACGAAGTCGCGCACCTGATCGCCCATCAACTGTTCGGCGACCGCATCCAGCCCCACGGCGAAGAGTGGCAACTGATCATGCGCGGCGTCTACGAACTGCCGCCCAACCGCTGCCACACCTATGACGTCAAACGTCGCAGCGTGACCCGCTACATCTACAAATGCCCCTGCGCCGACAGCGATTTCCCGTTTTCGGCCCAGCGTCATAGCCTGGTACGTCAGGGGCGGCGGTATTTGTGCCGGCGCTGTCGCAGTACGTTGGTGTTCAGCGGGGAAATGCGGGTCGAATAAGTTGAGCTTCGGCCGGGACAGACGCTAGATAACTACCTTGGCCCGCCGCAGCGCTTCAATCCGCTCAACACTAAACCCCAGTTCACCCAACACCTGATCCGTATGCTGCCCCAGCCGGGCGCCGATGTGCCGTGGCTCAGGCAACCCCGCTGAAAACTTCAACGGACAGGCCATCTGCGCCTGGGTCGAGCCATCGCCCCGCGGCACCTCAGCCACCAGTTCCCGCGCCTGCAACTGCGGATGCCCGACCGCTTCGCCCAGGCTCAACACCGGCTCGACACACGCATCGGCCCCGGCAAATAGCTCACACAGCCAGGCAAAGTCGTGTTTTTCGAATTCAATGTTCAGCGCATCCTTGAGCGCCCGTTGCCGGGCGGGGTCGGACGACAGTCCCTCGGCCGCCAGTTCCGGACGGCCCAGCACCGTGCACAGTTGCTGCATGAACCCCGGTTCCAGACTGCCCACCGACAACCAGCGGCCATCGCGCGACCGGTAGTAATCGTAGAAGCTGCCGCCGTTGAGCATCTGGTCTTCCCTGCCCGGCTCAACGCCGCAGGCCAGGTAGCCGGCACCGGCCATGGCGTTCAGGCTGAAGGCGCAGTCAGTCATGCTCACATCCAGATGCTGTCCCTGCCCGGTCTGCTGCCGCGCGATCACCGCTGCCAGCAGCCCGATCACCCCGTGCAACGAACCGCCCGCTACATCTGCCACCTGCATACCCAACGGCAACGGGCCGCTGTCGGCGCGGCCGGTGTAGCTCGAAAGGCCCGCCAGCGCCAGGTAGTTGATGTCGTGGCCGGCGCGGTCCTTGTAAGGGCCGGTCTGGCCGTAGCCGGTGATCGACACATAAATCAACCGTGGATTGATCGCCTTCAAGGCTTCATACCCCAGGCCCAGCCGTTCCATCACGCCAGGGCGGAACTGCTCCAGCACAATGTCGTAGTCCGCAAGCAATTGCTTGATCACCTCCAGCGCCTCGGGCTGCTTGAGGTCCAGCGCCAGGCTGCGCTTGTTGCGATTGAGGTAGGCGTGGCTGGCCGACACCCCCTGATCATGGGGCGGCAGCACCCGCAGCAAATCCGTGCGGGTCGGCGATTCGATGCGCAGCACCTCGGCGCCCATGTCCGCCAACAGCAACGAGGCGAACGGCCCCGGCAGCAATGTCGAGAAATCCAGAACCTTGAGTGATGCCAGTGGACCGAGCATGAGCGTTCTCCAGTGCAGTCCCCCAAGCCTAGGCAGCCCGGGACATTGCAGCAATCACCTTATGTGCCAGTGACACTGACCGTTACGCTCAAATCGCAGGCAACAAAAAACCCGCCGAAGCGGGTTTTTCATTACAACAAGGCTTACTTGGCGTTCGTCGGGGTTGCCCCTTCGACGTGGCCCAAAACATCATCTTTAGGCTCGTCGGCAATGCCGCGACCGCCCGAGGCCAGCTCGGATTGCAGCACGTCGGTGTCCAGTTCCTTGACCCACTTGGCCACAACAATGGTGGCAACCGCGTTACCGATCAGGTTGGTCAACGCGCGGGCTTCGGACATGAAACGGTCGATACCCAGGATCAGCGCGAGGCCGGCAACCGGCAGGTGGCCAACAGCGGACAAGGTAGCGGCCAGTACGATGAAGCCACTACCGGTCACGCCAGCAGCGCCTTTGGAGGACAGCAGCAACACCACCAGCAGAGTGATCTGGTGAGTGATGTCCATGTGGGTGTCGGTGGCCTGAGCAATGAACACTGCCGCCATGGTCAGGTAGATCGCCGTACCGTCGAGGTTGAACGAGTAGCCGGTCGGGATCACCAGACCTACCACGGATTTCTGCGCACCCAGACGCTCCATTTTGATCAGCATGCGTGGCAGTACCGACTCCGAAGAGGAAGTACCCAGTACGATCAGCAGTTCTTCACGGATGTAGCGGATCACTTTCAGCACGCTGAAGCCATGAGCGCGAGCAATACCACCCAGCACCACCAGAATGAACAGCAGGCAGGTGATGTAGAAGCAGGCCATCAACTGACCGAGTTGCACCAGCGAGCCCACACCGTAGGCACCGATGGTGAACGCCATGGCGCCCAAGGCACCGAGTGGCGCGAGCTTCATGATCATGTTGATGATGTTGAACATCACGTGGGCGAAGCGATCGATGAAGTCCAGGATCGGCTTGCCGTAGGCACCCAGGCGATGCAGGGCGAAACCGAAGATCACCGAGAACATCAGCACTTGCAGGATATCGCCCGTGGCGAACGCACCAATGATGGTGGTCGGGATCACATTCAGCAGGAAGCCAACGACGCTTTGATCCGCACCGGCAGCCACGTAGGTTGCGATTTTGGAGGCATCCAGCGTGGTGACATCGATGTGCATGCCGTTACCCGGCTGCACAATGTTGACCACCACCAGACCGACCAGCAGTGCAATGGTCGAAACGATCTCGAAGTAGAGCAGCGCGTAACCGCCGGTCTTGCCGACCGACTTCATGTTCTGCATGCCCGCGATACCGCTGACGACGGTGCAGAAAATGATGGGAGCGATGATCATTTTGATCAGTTTGATGAACCCGTCACCCAACGGCTTGAGGGCTACACCGGTCTGCGGGTAGAAGTGACCGAGCAGGATGCCGATGGCGATGGCAACGATCACCTGGAAATACAGGGATTTGTACAGTGGCTGACGAGTCGTCATTGCAAAGTTCCTCAAGAGCGCCCGGTGACAACATCCATCTGTTGCCCAAGACACTTCAATTGCGAACCCTCCTGCACTGGAGGGATTTGTTTTGTCGAGCTGCGCAACGGCAGGCATCTGCTGGTTGTATCGCAAGGCCCGTGCCACATTCGCCAAAAAGCCTGCGAGCCTTTTGACATCAAGGGTTACAGGTTTCTTTTGGTCACCAACCAGTTACCACCATGTGGCGGATTTCCGCCAACCCACCTGACCTCGTCCTGCAATTTGGCGGATATCCGCCTTGTTCATCGTCGATGGGCACCGCTACCATCCATTGCTCAGTGGACGGACCTGCCCCATGCGTGAACGCACCATCGCCAGCCATTTCGCCCGTGCCGCCCTCGGCGGCGCGCGCCGACGTGGCTACGACTATTCGAGCCTGCTGCAGCAACTGGGGATCAGCCCCGAGTTGCTTGAAGAACCGCGCGCCCGAATCGCGCCTGAACAGTTCACCCGCTTGATCCAGGGATTGTGGCTGGCCCTGGACGACGAATACCTGGGCTTCGGGCAGGCCCCGAGCAAACCCGGCAGCTTCGCGATGATGTGCCACGCGGTGATCCACTGCCGCACGCTGGAGAAAGCACTCAATCGCGGCCTGTTGTTTTACAGCCTGTTTCCCGGGGCGCCGCGTCTGACCCTGAGCCGCGAAGGCGAGATGATTCGCCTGAGTCTCGACGATTCGCCGCTGTGGGACCCGGACCACTTCCTCAGCGAAAGCCTGCTGGTGATCTGGCATCGGTTCGGCAGCTGGCTGATCGGCCAACGCATTCGTCTGGAACACGCCACATTCAGTTACCCGAGGCCCGAGCACGGGGCCGAATACGACTTGCTGTTTTCCTGCCCGCTAACGTTCGATACTACTCAGAGTAGCCTGCTGTTCCACAGCCGCTACCTGAACATGCCGCTGTTGCAGGACGAACGAACCCTCAAGCACTTTCTCGAGCGCTCCCCCGCCGACCTGCTGTCACGCCCCGACGAAGGCGACAGCCTGAGCAGCCAATTGCGGCGCTTGCTCAGCCGCGACAGTGCACGCTGGCCGGACCTGGAAGCAGTGGCGGCGCACCTGCACATCAGCCCGCAAACCTTGCGTCGGCATTTGCGTGAGGAAGGCACGAGTTTTCAGGAATTGAAGGATCAGTTACGCCGGGACATCGCGATTTATCACCTGGGGCGGGCGGATCTATCGTTGCAACAGATTGCCGAGCAGTTGGGGTTTTCAGAGCCTTCGGCGTTTCACCGGGCGTTCAAGAAGTGGACGGGGTTGACGCCGGGGGCTTATCGGGCGCAGGAGAACTGATTTCACAACTTTGCAGGCAGCCATGCTGTAGTGGCGAGGGAGCTTGCTCCCGCTGGGTTGCGAAGCGCCCCCAAAATCTGCAACCGCAGGTTTCAGGTACACCGCATACACCGGTTTTGCGACAGCTGCGCAGCCGAACGGGGGCAAGCCCCCTCGCCACAACAAGCCCCTTTGCCACAGATCCTCGCTAGCCCTGCGGATCAAGGTTATCCAGCACCCGGTTGACGGCCAGCTCACCGAGCATGACCACCGATTGAATCCCCAACATCATGTTGCGATGGGGCATGTCCATCAGCCCGGCGAATTCACTGAGCATCACGCTCGCTGACGCCAGGGATTCGCAGGCGTTGACCAGCAGGGTTTCGTTATCGACCTTCGCACCGACATGGTAAATGGTGCTGGGTTTGCGCTTGGTGTCTTTGGGAGTGGGTGGTTTGAGGTAGTGGTCGAGGGCGCGGTCGGCGGCTTCGTGGAGTTTTTTGGAATCGAGGGATTCGTAGGGGGATGTTGGATCGGTTTCCGGTGGGTTCGGTGTGATCTTGAACATATGACGCTCCTAGAGTGATGGAGCCGCTACATATCGCTGCTAAACGAAAAAGAGGTGGCGGCTGTACGCGGGTTAGCAGACCAGGACTCTAGAACCCGGCGCACCGAAGTGCCCCACGCAAAGCCGCCATAACATAAACGGTTAACGTTATACGTCTAGAGATGACCCGGGCTGCTAAACCCGATCGCTGATTGGTCAGCGACCCGGAAACGATATAGGCCGGCCTCAAGGCGCACTAGCCGGCGGATTCTGGCGTAGTCGTAGGCAGCGGCGCAAGGATGTGTAGGTTGGGTGAGTTTCTGGAAGTGTCGTTTAAACATCGCCGTTTAAGATCAAAAGATCGCAGCCTCGTTGCACTCGACAGCTCCTACAGGTGGACGCAAATCCCTGTAGGAGCTGTCGAGTGCAACGAGGCTGCGATCTTTTCGGCCAAGCCCCTACATCAAACCACCGGAAAATGAATCCGGAACGCCGCGCCGCCCATCGGCGAATCCCCCAGCGTCAGCTTGGCGCTGTAGCTTTCGATGATGTCCTTGACCACCGCCAAGCCAATCCCCTGCCCCGGATGCTGGCGGTCCAGCCGCTCGCCGCGCTCGAGAATCCGTGCGCGTTGGTCCGGTGGTACGCCGGGGCCATCGTCTTCAATGCAAAGCTCAATGCCACTGAGGGTTTCGCGCACACTGATGCGTACTTCGTTCAGGCACAGGCGATAGGCGTTTTCCAGCAGGTTGCCCATCATTTCCAGCAAGGCGCCCTGCTCGATCGGTACGTAGCACTGATCCGGCAGATCGAAGGCGACCCGCACGCGTTTGTCGCGGTAGACCTTGTCCAGGGTGTCGCAGAGGCTTTGCAGCACCGGGCGTAAGCGTACCTGATGGCGCACCAGACCACTTTTGCGCAGGCTGGCCCGTTGCAGTTGATAGCTGATCTGCTGGCTCATGCGTTCGATCTGGGTTTGCAGCACCCAGGCCTGATCGCGCTCTTGCGGCTTTTGCGCCATGTCTTCGCTGACCCCTTGCAACACCGCCAGCGGAGTTTTCAGGCTGTGGGCCAGGTCGTCGAGGGAGTCGCGGTAACGGCTGCGCTGTTCACGCTCGCTGTGCAGCAAACGGTTGAGCGAGCCGGTCAGGCGCAGCAGTTCGCGCGGGTGTTGTTCGCTGAGGCTTTCGCGGGTGCCGCTTTCGATCTGGTCCAGCTCCTGGCTCAGCCGGCTCAACGCCTGCAAGCCCCAGGTCAGGCCGACCCAGAGCAAGACGAGCAACACCAGTAACGCGGCACCGAAGCCCAGGTAGAGGTTTTCCCGCAGGCCTTCGAGGGTGACTTCGTATTCGCGCACCGGTTGCAGCGCGACGATGCTGAACGCCGCGCTTTTGCCGCCGAGCAGCTTGACCTCGACGTCATAGACGAAAAACTCTTCACCATTGGCCTCGCGAATCCTCGCGAACTCGTTCCCGCGCCCGTCGTAACGCGGCTTGTAGTTGATGTTCTCTTCCTGGGTGGCCCTCGAGCGCCAGACCAGGTGACCTTCGCGGTCATAGATGTAGCCGAGCAAACGGCTGTCGGTGAGGTTGAAACGCTCATCGGGTAACTGCGCCGGCATCTGCAAGCGGTTGTTATCCACCCGGGCGGCGGAGATCAGCGTGGTGACGTCCGACGCCAGGCGCTGCTCGATGGAGTCCTGCAACGCCAGGCTGAACGCGCCCTGCATCGCCGGCAGTAACGCCAGCATGAACAACACCGCCAGGGTGGTGGCGGCGAGCATCAAGCGGACACGAAGGGAACGAATCAAGTGCAGCGCTCATTGAACAGGTAGCCGAGGCCACGCACGGTATCGATCGGCTTGAACCCGGCCGGGCCTTCGAGTTTGCGACGCAAGCGGCCGACCAGCACTTCGATCACATTCGGATCGCGCTCGTCGTCATCCGGATAGAGTTGCTCCATCAAGCGGTCCTTGGCCACCACTTGCTGGTGATGGCGCATCAGGTATTCGAGGATCCGGTATTCGTAGGCGGTCAGCGCCAGCGGCTGGTCATCGAGGGACGCCTGTTTGCGATTGAGATCCAGCACCAAGGGACCGGCGACGATGGTCGACTGGGTGAAACCGCTGGAGCGACGCAGCAAGGCATTGAGCCGGGCGTCCAGCTCTTCGAACTGGAACGGCTTGACCACGTAGTCGTCGGCACCGGCGGCGAGGCCTTCGACCTTGTCTTGCCAGTTGCCGCGCGCGGTGAGGATCAGGATCGGAAACGTCTTGCCCTGGGAGCGCAGCTGACGAATCAGGTCGAGCCCGCCCATGCCCGGCAAACCGAGGTCGATCACCGCCAGGTCATGGTTGAACTGCTCGGCCTGATGCAACGCATCGATGGCGTTGGCCACGGCCTCGACCACGTGGCCGCTGTCCGTCAAACGGGTCTGCAGGTGATGGCGCAACAGCGCTTCATCTTCGACAACCAGCAATTTCATAAGGCTCTCCGGGGCAAATCAACATCTCCAAAGGTCAGTCAAGCCTGCTCCCACAGGTTGCGAGGCTTAACTGACTGGCAACCAAACGCTGTTTAGAAAGCGTAGTTGGCGGACAAGTACGTCTGGGCGCTGCTGGTCAAGTCCAGCGACCCCTGTTTGCTGCCGCCGCGCTCGCTCATCTCGGTGCTGGCGTTGCTACGCAGGTAACGGTAACCCAGCTCGACCGAGGTGTTTTGCGAAACTTGCTGCAACACGCCGAGCTGGCCGCCAATGGCGTAACCGATGTCGCTGTCGCGGCTGAAGCCTGGCGATTCCTGGGTCATTTTGGTCAAACCGGCTGTGGCACCGCCGAACAGTTTGGTGCTGCCACCCACTGGGTAAAACAGATCGTAGCTGCCCAGCAGGTTTTCCTGACGCAGTTTAATGCCATTATGCGAGCCCGACACGTTGTCGTAAGTGGCGTAGTAGCGGCCCTGGCTGTCTTGCTGGCCCACACGCAAACCCCAGGTGTTGTCCTTGCCGATCACTCCGTCGGCGTTCGGGTGGTTGAGGTTGTCGTTCAGGGCACTGGATTTTTTAATCTTGTCGCTGGTCTGGCCAAAGGTCAGCCCGGCAAAATTGGTGGTGTCGGCGTGGGCGGCAACACTGGCGCCCATCACGGTGAAAGCCAGCAGCAGCTTTTTCAAAGTAGTCATTGGGGAATTTCCTCATGCGCTATGTGCTTTTTGGGTACGGGGCAAGGTTACTGACCTCACCCTGTACAGCCCCTGAACGCACTCTGAACCTGAGCTGAATCAAATCGACTACGCTTTCTTGACGTTTGTTTATAAGGAGATTCAGCCATGCGTGTGTTGCTCGCCCTTGTATTACTGGCCGTGAGCGGGGTCAGCCAGGCCGCCATCAAGACCCAGGAAATTCCCTATCAGAGTGCCGATGGCACCAAGCTGATTGGCTATTACGCCTACGACGACGCCATTAAAGGTCCGCGTCCGGGTGTGGTGGTGGTACATGAATGGTGGGGGCTCAACGACTACGCCAAGCGGCGCGCACGCGATCTGGCGGGTCTGGGCTACAGCGCACTGGCGATCGACATGTATGGCGACGGCAAGAACACCGAACACCCCAAGGACGCCATGGCGTTCATGCAAGCCGCGACAAAGGACAGCGCAGCAGCCAGCGCGCGGTTTCAGGCCGGGCTCGATTTGCTGAAGAAACAGCCACAGACCGATCCGGCCAAACTGGCGGCCATCGGCTATTGCTTCGGCGGCGCAGTGGTGCTGAATGCCGCTCGTCAGGGCTTGCCGCTGGCGGGCGTGGTGAGTTTCCACGGTGCACTGGCGACCAATACGCCGGCGGTGCCTGGCAGTGTGAAGGCGAAAATCCTGGTGGAGCATGGCGCCCTGGACAGCATGGTCACAGCGGAAAACGTGACGGCGTTCAAGGCGGAAATGGACAAGGCCGGTGCCGACTATAAATTTGTCAGCCTCGAAGGCGCCAAGCATGGCTTCAGCAACCCTGATGCGGATCGTCTGAGCCATGGCGATCATGGCGGGCCGGACATTGGTTACAACAAGGCCGCCGATGAGAAGTCGTGGGCGGACATGCAGGCGTTTTTCAAGAAGATCTTTGGCTGATCAGATAGACCTCTGTGGCGAGGGGGCTTGCCCCCGTTGGGCTGCGAAGCAGCCCCAAAACCTGCAATCGCATGTCGACAGACACACCACGTTGACCGGGTTTACGACTGCTTCGCAGCCGAACGGGGGCAAGCCCCCTCGCCACAAAAGCCCTGCTGCCACTACCCAGCCATTGAGCTAAACGGCAAAATGCCCGTCATGAATCCCGTCCCCGCCCTACCCGCCTGCTGCACCCCGCTCGACGCCCATTGGCCGCTGCCGTTTGCGCTGCCCGATACGGTCCTGCTGGGCACTCACTTCGATACCAGGCAACTGGCCAGCGATGATTTCCAGCGCAGCGCCATCGAGCCGCCCGCGAGCATCCAGCGTTCGGTGGCCAAGCGTCAGGCCGAGTTTCTTGCCGGGCGGATTTGCGCTCGGGCCGCGTTGCAACAGCTGGAAGGGCTGAGCTTCATTCCGGCCATTGGTGAAGACCGCGCACCGGTGTGGCCAGCGCATATCACCGGTTCGATCACCCACAGCACCGGCCGGGCCGCGGCGATTGTCGCGAACAAGGCCCATTGGCGCGGTTTGGGGATGGACCTGGAAAATCTGCTCGACGCAGAACGGGCCGAACGCCTGGCCGGAGAGATTCTCACCGGGCCTGAGTTGCAGCGCATGGCCGCCGGGGCTCGCGATCAGTTGGCGATGGTGGTGACGCTGACGTTTTCGGTGAAGGAAAGCCTGTTCAAGGCGCTCTACCCGATCGTCCAAAAGCGCTTCTATTTCGAACACGCCGAAGTGCTGGAGTGGAGCGAGGGCGGTGAAGTGCGGTTGCGGTTGCTGACCGACCTGTCCAGTGAGTGGCGCAGCGGCACCGAACTGGACGCGCAGTTTGCGGTGATGGATGGGCAGTTGTTGAGTCTGGTCAGTATCAAGGCCTGAAGCCCCCTGTCACGTGCCCAACCTCAACGCCGTTCCTGATTCCTCGGCCAGCTCAAACTGAAACACGCCCCGCCCAGGCTTTTGCTCTTGCTGATCAGCGCTCGCCCGTCGTGCCAATGGATGATCCGCCGCACAATCGACAACCCCAGCCCATGCCCACCCGAGGCACGGGTGCGGCTGTCGTCGAGGCGCAGGAACGGGGTGAAGATTTTCTCCCACGCGGTTTCCGGCACGCCCGGCCCGTCATCCTCGACATCCACCCGACAGCGCTGCTGACCCACCTGATAGCTGACGGTCACCCGTGAATGGGCATGGCGCATGGCGTTGCTCACCAGGTTCTGCAACGCCCGGTGCAGGTAACGCGGCTCGGCCTCGACCCAGGCGCCGTCGCAATCGGCGGCCGACAGGCACAAGCCGCGCTGTACCGTGACCTCGGCGCGCAACGGTGCCAACTCCTCGATCACCTGATTGACCAACGCATCCAGATCGATCCGCTGGAAATTCAGCGCCGGCGAGCCCTGCTCCAGCCGCGCATAGGTGAGCATCTCGTCGACCAGCCGATCGAGGTCCTCAATGTCGTGGTCCATGCCCTCGCGGTATTTCTCCAGCGCCTCAGGCGTGGTGGCCGAGCCGATCATCTCCAGGCCAAAACGCAGGCGCGCCACTGGTGTGCGCAATTCGTGGGACACGGCACGCACCAGTTCTCGCTGAATCGCCAACAATTGCTGCAAGTGCTCGGCCATGCCGTTGAACGCCGAGGCCAGCCGCCCCACCGAGTCGGCGCCACGGGCCGGTACGCGGGTTTCCAGGCTGCCCTTGGCAATTCGCGTGGCGGCGGCTTCCAGACCGCGCAAACGACGCTCCAGTTGCCGCACCAACAGATAGACAATCAAACCGATCAGGCTCAGGCCAAGGGCCGCGATCAGCACCAGCCACTCGGGCGGGTAAGGATTCATCTGATACAGCGGGCCGATTTCCAACACCCACGGCGTACCGACCATGCCGGCAAACACCCGGATCGAATCGCCGCCCTTGCCCAACGCCATCACCGTGTCGCCTTCTGACACGCGGCGGCTCTGGTCTTCGTCCATGTCGGCCTCATCAACCGTCACCAGCCGCAGATCGAAGCCGAAACCCTTATCTTCCTTTAACTGCTCCAGACGCTTGGGCTGCTCGGCCACCGGGTAGCGCACCAGTTCATCGGCCAGCAGGTAGATGGTCGCCCGCGCCAGTTGCTCGCTGATCTGCTGGACTTCACCGGTGAGCACCAACTGCTCCTTTTCGCTGACCAGGCGATAAACCTTCGCCGCATGCGGACCGGTCTGCTCCACCAGGGCCTGGCCGTGCAACACGCGGGTGCGCTGGGTCAGGTCGAGGTCGGTCTGGGGGAACGTCTTCAGCGCCAGCGGAATCCCGAGCAAGCGCTCCCACAACAGCAACGCCCGATGGCGCTCGGTTTCGTTCATCGGTTGCAGGTTATCGGCCATCAGCGAGAAGGTGCCGTGGGCCAGGCGCTCGCGGTACTGCTCGCTGCGCACCTGGTTAAGCAGGTGCAACGCCAGCACGCCGAGTACGGCCACCAGAATCAGCGCCGCGCACATGCCGCCATAAATACGCAGGAAGATCGAGTTCACAGGGTGCAGGCTTCCGGCACGAACAAATAGCCTTTGCTGCGGACGGTCTTGATCAGCCGCGGATGGTCCGGGTCATCGCCGATCTTGGGGCGGATGCGCGAGATGCGCACGTCGATCGAGCGGTCCTGGCCGTCATAACCGATACCGCGCAGCGCGGTGAATATTTCTTCGCGGGACAGAATACGCCCGGCATTGGCCACCAGCAGCCAGAGCAGATCGAACTCGGCACTGGTCAATTCGATGCCTTTGTCATGCAGCCAGGCTTCGCGCAATGCGTTGTCCACCACCAATGGGCCGAACTGCAGGCGTCGGAGTTTTTCCGGGGCCACCTCCGGGGCTTCGCTGCGGCGCAGCAGGGCTTGAATACGCGCGAGTAACAAACGTGGACGCACCGGTTTGCAGACGTAGTCGTCGGCGCCCAGGTCCAGGCCAAGAATCTGATCGGTGTCATCGGTGCGCGCGGTGAGCATGAGGATCGGCCCGTCATAGCGGTCGCGAATCTTGCGGCAAATGCTCAAGCCATCTTCGCCGGGGAGCATCAGGTCGAGAATCACCAGGTCCGGTTTCTCCTTGATGATGCGTGCTGCGGCCAGGGCGCCATTACCCTCGATCGATACTCGCAGGCCATTGGCTTCCAGGTAATCGCGGGTCAGTTCGGCCAGACGCTGGTCGTCCTCGACAATCAATACCTGCCAGGCTTCTTGCTCCACGATGACCTCTGCTTGCCAACACCATCAATAAGGAAGGATCCACCCGTCTTTTTGTAATGATTGGGGAGGATAAGAATGCATCTGCATGGGCCGATTGTATAAACGCCACACGTCTGGAACACAAGCCGGTAAATGCGTTCGGACACAACGGTTTTTTGTGATAGGGTTCGCGCCCTTAAAAATCCGGATGACTGTTTTCTGTCGCTGAAAATCAGTGAAAAATGGTCGGCTCCAGCTAGGTCGCGGCCTACACGCCCGTTCCCTCTTTCACACACAATTTACGCACAGGTTTATCCACAGGTAGTACGTTGCAACACCCTCCAAAACGCATTATCTTGTACCTCGGCGCAAAAAAAACCCTACATGTAGGGTTTTACGCCAAAAACCAAACACAAACCGGACACCGATTTCAAGCGCTTTTATTGCCTCTTTCCGGTTGAACCAAACGTATTTTCGAAAGACCAAACCGCGTGTGCGGATGGCTACTGTTTTTAAGCCCGAAACGGCGATAACGGTACGGGTGTTGCAGTCATTTACTGCCACTCAAAACGGAATTCGGTTTCAGGCCCAAGACGTGACACCAAAGACTTCGGCATGGAAGCGGCGCCCAATAGCCCCCTTCCTGATCTGTCCCGAAGTTGGTATGCCCGGCCCTCGCCGGTTGTAGTGCTTCAGGACAGAACGGTGGGCACCGTGATGGTGCCCAAACAAACATAGAGAATGTGGAGACAACCCCCCATGCAAACCGACACAACTCGCGAGAACCCGCAAGGCACCTTGCCGCAGGCCGCCGATTCGAATTCGGATCTGTCCGCCACCGCGCCTGGCCAACTGCGCGTGATCAAGCGTAACGGCACTGTCGTCCCTTACACCGATGACAAGATCACCGTCGCCATCACCAAAGCGTTTCTCGCAGTTGAGGGCGGCACCGCTGCCGCTTCGTCGCGAATCCACGACACCGTTGCCCGCCTGACCGAACAAGTCACCGCGACTTTCAAGCGTCGCATGCCTTCGGGCGGCACCATCCACATCGAAGAAATCCAGGACCAGGTCGAACTGGCCCTGATGCGTGCCGGCGAGCAGAAAGTCGCCCGCGACTATGTGATCTACCGTGACTCCCGCGCCAAAGAGCGCGCAGCGCACTCCCCTGCCGAAGAAGCCGTCAACGCTCACCCATCGATCCGCATCACCCGCGCCGATGGCAGCCTCGCACCGCTGGACATGGGTCGCCTGAACACCATCGTCACCGAAGCGTGCGAAGGCCTGGAAGAAGTCGACGGCGAGCTGATCCAGCGCGAAACCCTGAAAAACCTGTACGACGGCGTGGCCCTGACCGACGTCAACACCGCCCTGGTGATGACCGCCCGTACGCTGGTCGAGCGTGAGCCGAACTACTCGTTCGTGACCGCCCGCCTGCTGATGGACACCCTGCGTGCCGAAGGCCTGGGCTTCCTCGGTGTCGCCGACAGCGCGACCCACCACGAAATGGTCGACCTGTATGCCAAGGCACTGCCTGCGTACATCGCCAAAGGTATCGAATTCGAATTGCTGAACCCGGTTCTGGCGTCCTTCGACCTGGAAAAACTCGGCAAGGCGATCAACCACGAGCGCGATCAGCAGTTCACGTACCTGGGCCTGCAAACCCTGTACGACCGTTACTTCATTCACAAGGACGGTATCCGCTTCGAACTGCCACAGATTTTCTTCATGCGCGTGGCCATGGGCCTGGCGATCGAAGAGAAGCAGAAAGAAGACCGTGCGATCGAGTTCTACAACCTGTTGTCGTCCTTCGACTACATGTCCTCGACCCCGACCCTGTTCAACGCCGGTACCCTGCGTCCACAGCTGTCGAGCTGCTACCTGACCACCGTGCCGGATGACCTGTCGGGCATCTACCACGCGATCCACGACAACGCCATGTTGTCGAAATTCGCAGGCGGCCTGGGCAACGACTGGACCCCGGTTCGGGCGCTGGGTTCGTACATCAAGGGCACCAACGGCAAATCCCAGGGCGTCGTGCCGTTCCTGAAAGTGGTGAACGACACCGCCGTCGCCGTTAACCAGGGTGGCAAGCGCAAAGGCGCTGTCTGTGCCTACCTGGAAACCTGGCACATGGACATCGAAGAGTTCATCGAACTGCGCAAGAACACCGGTGATGACCGTCGTCGTACCCACGACATGAACACCGCCAACTGGATCCCTGACCTGTTCATGAAGCGTGTCTTCGATGACGGCAAGTGGACCCTGTTCTCGCCGTCCGAAGTACCGGACCTGCACGACCTGACCGGCAAGGCCTTCGAAGAGCGTTACGAGTACTACGAAGCCCTGACCGAGTACCCGGGCAAGGTCAAGCTGTTCAAGACCATCCAGGCCAAAGACCTGTGGCGCAAAATGCTGTCCATGCTGTTTGAAACCGGCCACCCATGGCTGACCTTCAAAGACCCCTGCAACCTGCGCAGCCCGCAGCAGCACGTGGGCGTGGTCCACAGCTCGAACCTGTGCACCGAGATCACCTTGAACACCAACAAGGACGAGATCGCCGTTTGCAACCTGGGCTCGATCAACCTGCCGAACCACATCGTCGACGGCAAGCTGGACACCGCCAAGCTGCAACGCACCGTGAACACCGCCGTGCGCATGCTCGATAACGTGATCGACATCAACTACTACTCGGTGCCGCAAGCGAAGAACTCCAACTTCAAGCACCGTCCGGTCGGTCTGGGCATCATGGGCTTCCAGGACGCTCTGTACCTGCAGCACATCCCTTACGGTTCCGACGCTGCCGTCGAATTCGCCGACAAGTCGATGGAAGCGGTCAGCTACTACGCGATCCAGGCTTCCTGCGACCTGGCTGACGAGCGTGGCGCCTACGAGACGTTCCAGGGTTCGCTGTGGTCCAAAGGCATCCTGCCGCTGGATTCGCAACAGATCCTGATCGAGCAGCGTGGCCAGAAGTACATCGACGTTGACCTGAACGAAACCCTGGACTGGGCACCGGTTCGCGCCCGTGTGCAGAAAGGCATTCGTAACTCCAACATCATGGCCATCGCACCGACCGCAACCATCGCCAACATCACCGGCGTGTCGCAGTCGATCGAACCGACCTACCAGAACCTCTATGTGAAATCGAACCTGTCGGGCGAATTCACCGTGATCAACCCGTACCTGGTTCGCGACCTGAAGGCTCGCGGCCTGTGGGACTCGGTCATGATCAACGACCTGAAGTACTACGACGGTTCGGTGCAGCAGATCGAGCGCATCCCGCAAGAACTCAAAGAGCTCTACGCGACGGCCTTCGAAGTGGACACCAAGTGGATCGTCGACGCCGCCAGCCGTCGTCAGAAGTGGATCGACCAGGCTCAGTCGCTGAACCTGTACATCGCCGGCGCTTCGGGCAAAAAACTGGACGTGACCTACCGCATGGCCTGGTACCGTGGTCTGAAAACCACTTACTACCTCCGTGCCCTGGCCGCAACCAGCACCGAGAAGTCGACCATCAACACCGGTAAGCTGAACGCTGTTTCCAGCGGCGGCAACCACGGTGACGACTCGGTCCTGGCAGCCCCAGCCGGTCCAGCTCCAGTGCCGAAGGCCTGCGCCATCGACGAGCCGGATTGCGAAGCTTGCCAATAAGCTGAGCCGGTAGGCGCTCCAGGGCGCTTACCTGAAACCCCCGATGAGCCTCTGGCTGGTCGGGGGTTTTCTTTTGCCTCAAGGAAAGTAGTACCCCGCGAAGAGGCCCTCACCAATGACAAAAAGCCCCAATGCTTAACAAATATCCCGGCCATAAAAAAACCCCTCTCGCGAGGGGCTTTTTATGCAGCGACACCCAGCATCAGGTCATCTGAATGATGGTCTGCATGATGGTGCTCTGGGTGGAGATGGTCTTGGCGTTCGCCTGGTAGTTGCTCTGCGCCTTGATCAAATCAACCAGTTCGTTGGTCAGGTTGACGTTGGACTCTTCCAGCGAGTTGGACACGACCGAACCCAGGGTACCGGTCTTCGGCGCATCGACACCGGCCACACCAGAGGCGAAAGTTTCTTTCCAGCGCGTACCGCCAATTGGCTGCAAGCCTTGCTCGTTGGCGAAGCTCGCCACAGCCACCTGGCCGATGGCCTTGGTTTGCTGGTTGCTGAAGTTGGCGGTCATGACGCCGCTGGCGTCGATGGTCAGGCTGGAGATCTGGCCGGTGGCGTAGCCGTCCTGGTATTGGGCGGTACGGGCGGTTGGCGAGTTGTAAGAAGTGGTCAGCGCCATGTTGAACGCGATACCGCCAGTGGCAGCGACGGAACCGTTCGGCCCCCAAGTCACAGGAATCGTTGCGGCGTTGGTAATGGCACCTGGCACCCAACCGGTCATGGTCAACGTGTTGCCAGTCTGGGTCCAGCCGGCACCCGCCGTCAGCGTGTTAATGCTGCCGTCGGAGTTGAAAGTGATGTCAGCGGTGATCGGCACTGGAGGCGTGGTTGCAGGGTTGGCCGGGGAGCGACCGTCCATGTAGGTATAGACACGCCAGGCATTGGTACCCGTCTTCACGTAGTACTGATCCATGGTGTGCTCGTTACCCTGGCTGTCGTAAACCTTGGTGGAGATGGTCTTGTTATAGCTGTTGGTATCGGTCGGGCTGAACGGGGCCACGGTCGGCGTGGTTTCCGCCGAGTTCAGGTTCATCGTCTGATCAACCTTGGTAGTCGGATTCGGCTTCAGGCTCGAGGTGTCGATCTTCAAGTCAGTCAACACACCGTTGATGATCTTGCCATTGGAATCGACGCCATACCCCTGCAAACGGTTGCCGTTGTTATCGACCACAAAGTTTTGAGCATCGGTCTTGAACGCACCGGCACGGGTGTAGCTCAGGGAACCGTTGTCGCTGAGGATGAAGAAGCCGTTGCCCTGAATGCCCATGTCCAGCACGTTGCCGGTGTTGTTCACATCACCCTGGCTGAACTGCTGGGAAACGTTGGCCAGGCGCACGCCGTTACCGATGGTCTTGCTGCCGGTACCCAGGCGAGTGGCCGAGTACACGTCTTCGAATTCTGCACGGGACGATTTGAAACCGGTGGTCGCGACGTTGGCGATGTTGTTGCCGGTCACGTCCAGTTGTTTGTTGGCTGCATAGAGACCGCTAAGGCCGATATTGAAAGACATATTCCACTCCTTTGTGCCGTGTTAGTCGGCTCTATAGACCAATGGTTTGCACTTTGGACAGGGCAACGCTGCCCTGGCCTGCCAGGTTCAGCATCAGCTCACCGCCGGTCTGGCTGATGGTCACGCTGTTGACGGTTGCCGGCAGGTAAGTAACCAGTGAGGTCGCTTTGCCGTCGTAGGTTGCGCTGGCAGAGAAGGAGTACGTGCCGGCCGCGGCGACTGCTCCGGCATCGTTTTTGCCGTCCCAGATGAAACTGGCGTTGCCAGCGCTCTGGCTGCCCATGTCGATGGTGCGGATGGTCTTGCCTTCGGCGTCACTGATTTTGAGCGTAACCGGGTTCGCCGACGCCGGCAGCACAACCGTACCGTTGAGGTTCTTGGAGGTGTCGACCACGGCTTTGCCGGTCTGCGCGATGACCGAACGGCCCACCAGCGAAGAAGCCTGCAGAGCTTGCGACGAGTTGTAGTTGCTGGCAATGCCGCTGACGGTGTCGTTCAGCGTGGTGATGCCTTCCAGACTACTGAACTGCGCCAACTGGGCTACGAACGCGCTGTTGTCCTGAGGATCGAGCGGGTTCTGGTTTTTCAGCTGGGTGACCAGCAGTTGCAGGAACGCATCCTTGCCCAATGCCTTGCTGCCGGTGGCACTGCTGGTCGCCGCGGAAAGACCATCACTGGTGGTCGTGGTCTTGACCGAAGAGTTGGCCAGGACATCCTTGAGGCTTACGCCGCTGGTGGTATCGGTAACACTCATCGAAAGTCGCCCCTTATCACTGACCGAGGGTCAGGACCTTCTGCATCATGGTTTTGGCGGTGTTCATCATTTCGGCGTTGGTCTGGAACGAACGGCTTGCGGAAATCATGTCGGCCATTTCTTCGACGACGTTGACGTTCGGGTAGTAGACGTAGCCCTTGGCATCGGCGGCCGGATGATTCGGCTCGTAGCGCGCTTCAAGGTTGCTCTGGTCTTCGACCACACCCAGCACTTGCACGCCTTGACCGGCCGCGTCCTGGTTCTGAAACAGCGAATCGCTGCCGCCGCTCTGGCCGCCCTGGAACATGGTGGCGAACACCGGGTGACGGGCGCGGTAGGTCTGGTCGATGCTCGACGAAACGGTCTCGGCGTTGGCGATGTTACTGGCAACGGTGTTCAAGCGAGTGGTCTGGGCACTCATGCCGCTACCGGCAATGTTGAAAACACTGGACAGGGACATGAATTACTCTCCGCGCAGGGCTGACACCAGCCCTTTGAATTTACTGTTGAGCAGGGTGAAGCTGGCCTGGAAGTTGACCGCGTTTTCCGCGTAGTTCGACTGTTCCAGTTGGGCGTCCACGGTGTTCTGGTCGATCGACGGTTGCATCGGCGTGCGATACATCAGCGACTCGTCGCCATTGCCCAGGCCTTCAGCTTCGATGTGACGGCTGTTGGTCATGCTCAAGGCGAACTTGCCGTTTTTGGTTTTCTCGTTCTGCTCGGCGAGCACTTTCGAGAAGTCCAGATCCCGAGCCTTGTAGTTCGGGGTGTCGGCGTTGGCGATGTTGTTGGCCAGGACTTCAGCACGCTGAGCGCGGAAGCCCAGGGCTTGTTCGTGGATACCGAGCGCTTTATCGAAGCTGATGCTCATGTCGGGAAACCTTCGGGTGACCTGATTTTTCGTAACGTGAACATAGCAAGCGGCGTGCCAATTCAAAAAAGCCCGTAAACCGGGGCTTTGCGAGCAGTAACGAGGCGGCAATGCCAGAAAAGCGGCAACCGATTTCCGCCGCCTGCCGCTTTTCTGCCGCTTTCCCAGGGCAACACCGATCAACTGTAGGAGCGAGGCTTGCCCGCGAAAACGGTCTGCCAGACAACAATCATCATTGACCGCCCCAACGCTTTCGCGGGCAAGCCTCGCTCCTACAGGTATTGGGGTGCCTATGAGAAACAAGCAGGCAAAAAAAACGGGAGCCCCTGAGGACTCCCGTTTTTTTGTATGCCGTCATCGAATCACTTCGCCTGGTAAATGATCCCCGGGCTGCACTGGACCATCTGGTAATGGTCCGGCAAACCGTTCAGCGCTTCGGACGCGCCAAGGAACAGATAACCGCCCGGCTTGAGCGTGCTGTGAATGCGCAACAGGATGTCTTTCTTCACCTCGGCGGAGAAGTAGATCAGCACGTTGCGGCAGAACACGATGTCGAACTTGCCCAGACTCGCGTAGCTGTCCAGCAAGTTGAACGAGCGAAACTCCACCCGACTCTTGATTGGTGCCTTGATGGCCCAGCGCCCCGGCCCCTTGGGGTCGAAGTAACGCTGAAGGCGCTCGGGCGACAGACCGCGACCGATGGCCAGGCTGTCGTACTCGCCGGTCTTGCAGTTGGTCAGCATGCTGCCGGACAGGTCGGTGGCAACGATCTGCACGCCCATCTTCAACTGGCCCATGTTGACCCGTTCGAACTCATCGATGGACATCGACAGCGAATACGGCTCCTGACCCGACGAACACGCCGCCGACCAGATCCGCAGGCGCTGACCGGGGCTGGCCTTGATCGCTTCAGGCAATACCTTGTTCTTCAAGACTTCAAACGGATAGGTGTCACGAAACCACAGGGTTTCGTTGGTCGTCATGGCATCCACCACCATCTCGCGCAAACCGCTGCGCGGCTGGGTCTGGATGCGCTGAACCAGCTCACCCAACGATTTGATGCCCTGCTGTTCCATCAGTTTGTTGAGACGGCTCGAGACCAGATATTGCTTGTTTTCACCGAGCAAAATGCCACAGGCTTTTTCCAGGAATACCCGGAACTGTTCGAAATCCAAATTACCCGTAGACAAAGATACCGCCTCTTAAATCGTGTTGACCGCCAGGGGCAGAAGGCCTCTAGCTGTTATCTGCTGCTTTGATCCGGTCGACTACCCGGGATGCCAGGTCATCAGGACGGAACTTGGCCAGGAAGTCATCGGCACCGACCTTCTTGACCATCGCCTGATTGAACACTCCCGACAACGAAGTATGCAGGATGATATGGAGCTTTTGCATGCGCGGATCGGCGCGGATCTCGGCCGTCAGGGTGTACCCGTCCATCTCCGGCATCTCGATGTCGGAGATCATCATCAGGAACTCTTCTTCCGGCTTCTTCCCCTCGTCAACCAGCTTGCGCAGGTAATCCAGCGCTTGCCGGCCGTCGTTCAACGCCACCACTTCGACACCGATCGTTTGCAGGCAACGGGTCACCTGCTTGCGTGCCACCGACGAGTCGTCGACCGTCAATACGCGCAAAGAGAGCGCCTTGTGCTGGGTCTCAACATCGACCACGCCCACCGAAATCGCTTCCGGCGTCGGCGCCACTTCCGCCAGCACCTTCTCGACGTCGATGATTTCGACTAACTGGTTGTCGACCCGAGTCACAGCCGTCAGGTAGTGATCGCGCCCCGTGCCCTTGGGTGGCGGATGAATCTCCTCCCAGTTCATGTTGACGATGCGCTCCACCGACCGAACCAGGAAACCCTGGGTCTTGGTGTTGTACTCCGTGATGATCACGAAGGGATTGCTCTGGTCCAGCAACCGACCGGCACCGGTCGCCATCGCCAGATCCAGGATCGGAATGGTTGCCCCCCGAATATTCGCCACACCGCACACGACAGGACTGGACTTGGGCATCAGGGTCAGCTTGGGGCATTGCAGCACCTCGCGAACCTTGAACACGTTGATCCCATACAGCTGCTGGCCGTCGAGACGGAACAACAACAGCTCAAGGCGATTCTGCCCTACCAGTTGCGTGCGCTGGTTCACCGAATCCATTACACCAGCCATGCCCAGACTCCTACACCAACGCTAAGTGTGTTGCGACGCACATTCATCACGAAACGGCACGGCGCTTGCTTTTTAACTCTTATGAACACAGAACCGACATTTTTCCGACACCTGACATCAACCTGCCGCAGATTGCTCTGCGCGATGTCGGCCGCTTGCCTGTTCAACGCTGGCAGCCCTGCCCTTGCTGATACGGTTACCTTGCCTGACATGCTTATCGGCGTCACCCAGGGCTTTCTTGAATTCACCGTAGAGGACTATCTGGCCACCAGTCAAACGCAAGGTCGCTACGAAATCCAGGTCAACCAGCTCGATCCGCGCCTGCGCATGCCTATGTGCGACAAGGAATTGACAGCCACCCTCGAGAGCCCGGCAAGGCCTCTGGGACGGGTCACGGTCAAGGTTCGCTGCGATGGCGCCTCGCCCTGGACGGTCTTCGTGCCCGCTCAAGTGAAGCTGTTTCGCGACATTGTGACGACCACTCGTCCGCTCAAGCGCACAGGGATTATCGAACCTCAGGACGTAACCCTGCGCGAGCGTGATATCAGCCTGATAAATCAGGGGTTTTTGACTTCCGTCGATCAGGCTATCGGGCAAAAACTTACCCGACCAATGGTCGCCGATCAGATCATTACGCTGGTGCATCTCGAACAGGCGGAAGTGGTTCGCAAGGGCGACCAGGTGGTGATTACCGCCCGCAGTGGTACGCTCAGTGTGCGCATGCCGGGTGAAGCGCTGTCCAACGGCGGCCTGAGGGAACAGATTCGCGTGAAAAACCTTAACTCCCAGCGGGTCATCAAGGCGCAAGTCACAGCGCCCGGCCAGGTGGAAGTGGCCATGTAAGGGCTCTGTGTTTGTGAAGTGATGGCGCACCGCCTGGCGGTTGCCTAAACTGTGCCGCATGCAGGGCATGCGCTGGCGCATGCGAGCTCATTGATAAATGGGCCTAAAGTTTTTCGGGGAATCGCCGAAAACATGGCAAGCGTCCAAATATCCAGAGGTTTTTTGTCATGGTCATCGATTTCAGTCGTTTAAACAGCTCCTCGTCACTTACGGGCAGTACGCGTACCAGCACCGCCAAGGAAACCGCCGAAGCCGGCCAATCCGCGCCGCTGAATACCCCGGCCGAACAGGCCAGTACCACCAAAAGCGGGGAATCGGTACACCTCAGCAATGAGGCTCAACAGTTGCAGAAGGTCACTGACAAGCTGCGCGATCAGCCTGCCGTCGACAACGCCCGCGTGGCCGAGTTGAAAGCAGCGATTGCCGATGGCAGCTATAAAGTCGACAGCAACCGTGTAGCCAGCAAACTGCTCAACTTCGAAGCCCAGCGCTAGGCCACGGCCCGCGCCAGGCTTTTGGACGCTTAAAACCCAAGGCCAGCCATGCACGACACTCAATTACTGCAACTGATCATCGACGACTTCGCCCCGGCGCAACAACTGCTGGAGCTACTGCAAACCGAGTCCCTTGCCTTGCACGGTCGCGACATGCCACTGCTCGAAGAAATTCTGGCGCATAAACAGGCATTGATCATTCTGCTCGAACAGCATGGCCGCAAGCGCAGTGAAATCCTCGCCAGCCTCAACCTGCCAACCAACCGCCAGGGCCTGGAGCAACTCGCCAGCCAGTCGAGCATTGGCGAACGATTGCTGGGACAGAGCGACGTGCTCACCGACCTCCTGGCCCAGTGCCAAGCCGCCAATGCCAACAATGGCCAGTCGATTCTGGTGCAGCAGGCCGCCACGGCCAACCAGCTGAAAATCCTCACCGGCGGCGAGCCGCCAGCGCTCTACGATGCCCGCGGATCAACCTCCAAGCTCGCCAAGCCACGCCCGCTCAGTCAGGCTTAAGCCTTTCAATGAGCACGCCCTATCAAGACACGCAACATGCTGGCAGAATGCCGGCCAGTAGTCATATTTGCCTGGAGATTGATACCCCGTGTCCAATGCCTTAAGCGCGGAAGATGCTCCGCAGCCACCCAAGGTGCTCACCACTCCTTTGGAAATCTCCGGCAACCTGCGTCAGCTGCAAGACAGCCATGACCCGCTGATCATCACGTTCCACGAGCGCAGCCAGCGCTTCCAGAGTTATCTGGTGGACGTCGACCGTGACAGCAACATGATCGCCCTGGACGAAATGATCCCGCGCGACGGCGAACGCTTTCTGCTGGCCGGCGAACCGTTCAAGGTCGAAGGCTTCCACGACGGCGTGCGCATCGCCTGGGAAAGCAATGGCCCGCTGACCATCGACGAGTCCGGCGATGGCCGCTGCTACCGCGGCACGCTGCCCGATGAGGTGGTTTACCACCAGCGCCGCAATGCTTTCCGCGCTGCGTTGAAGCTGGCACAACTGGTCAATGTCGAGCTGGGGGGCGAGAAACTCAAGTCGCCCCTCGCTGGCAAACTGCTGGACATCTCCGCCACCGGCTGCAAATTGCGCTTCGAAGGCGACATCACCGCCAAGCTGCAATTGGGCCAGGTCTACGACCGCTTCATCGCCGCCCTGCCCTTCGGCAGCATGACGGCACCGGTGGAGCTGCGTTACCTGCACTTTGAAGAAAAGATCAACACCACCTTCGCCGGCGTGCGCTTTCACAACATGAGCGGCCTGGTGCAACGGCAGGTCGAGCGGTTCGTCTATCAGCTTCAGCGTGAAGCGCGGCGCTTTGACAAAGACGACTTCTGATACACCCCGCCAATAAAAAACGGGCAGTCCCTTGCGGGGACTGCCCGTTTTTTTATGCCTTGATCAAGGCCGCGCTTCGGTAAAACTTTGCTCGCGACCTGCGTCCGGGTCTTCTGAATCCGAAACTGGTTCAGGTTCTGGCTCGGCATCCGGATTGACATCAGCCTCCGGGTTGACCGAGTTCTGCATCTGATCCTGCACCACCTGCTCATCGACACGCGGGTCAAGGCAAGCCACCAGTGGCGAACTCGTCATGCTGTCGGGCATGGCCACGTGATGCAGCGGAGCATCGTCCACCTGATGCAGATTGGTGACTGCTTTCGGGCGGATTCGCCACACCAGCACCAATGCAAAAAAACTGAAAAAGGCATACAGCATCTGGCTGCCGAACAACTTCATCAATACCCCTGCCACCAACGGTCCGACACTCGCGCCGACACCGTAAGTCACCAGCAGCATCGCCGTCAGCGACACCCGGCGATCACCCTCGACGTGGTCGTTGGAGAACGCCACCGCCAGCGGGTACAGACAGAATTGCACCAACGAACAGAGGAACCCGGCGATGAACAGCACCTCCAGTTGCACCTGCGGCATGATCGCCAGCGGCAACGCGGCCAGTGCCAGGCTAAACGCAAAACTTCGGATCAATACCGCCCGGTCATAACGATCCGATAGCCATCCCAACGGCCACTGCACCACCAGGCCTGCAAAAATGCAGCTGCCCATGAACAGACCGACCTGCTCGGTGGACAATCCTTGCTGGGAGGCATACAGCGGCGCCAGGCCGTAAAACGAACCGACGATCAATCCCGCCCCCAACACCGTGCTCAGTGACTGCGGCACACGTTTGATGAAGAAGCGCGGTTCCATCGGCGCCGGGTGCAATGGCGCTGGGTGAATCCGCCGGGTCAGGGCCACCGGCACCAGACACAGGGCGAAACACAGAGCGACCAGCATCAGCAGCTCCAGGCCCAGCCCCGGGTGCATGACCAGAATCAGCTGGCCCAACACCAGCCCCAGGTACGAAGCGATCATGTAGCCGCTGAACACCACGCCACGCTGCTTGGCTTCTGCCTGCTCATTGAGCCAGCTTTCGATCACCATGTACTGGCACATCATGCCCAGGCCAACAATCACCCGCAGGAACAGCCACGCGGGCAGCCAATCGACCAGGCCATGGCCCAGCACCGCCGCACCGACGATCCCGGCGCAGGCTGAATAAGCTCGAATATGCCCGACCCGGGCAATCAACCGATGGCCGATCTTGCCGCCCAGCACCAGGCCGAAATAGTTGGCCGCCATCAACGCGCCGACCCACAGGCTGTCGACCTTATCGGCCGCCAGGCGCAGGGCCAGGTAAGTACTCAACAGGCCCGAGCCGATCAACATCATCAGCGAGGCGAAATAAAGTCCTCGAAAGGATTTCAGGATTTGGCGCATTGGCGTTCCGAGCGGCTCCTTGCAGTGAGTATCGGGCTATCGACAACGATAGCCCGATGGCGACAGGTCGTCAGGCCTGGGCTGCTAGAACACGCCGTTCCCAGGGAGTAATTTCATCGAGGAAGCTGGTCAACTCCAGGGTCTTCGAAGCGATGTAGCCTTCGATGAACTCCTTGCCGAACAGTTCCTTCGCCAATTGGCTACGTTTCAGACGTTCAAGTGCGGCATGCAAGGTACACGGCAACGCAAGATTATCCGGCACCACGAACTCGCCCCGGGCCGCTTCGCTCGGTTCCAGTTTGTTTTCGATGCCATACAGCCCCGACGCCAGGCTCGCGGCGATCGCCAGATACGGGTTGGCATCAGCCCCCGGCAAGCGGTTTTCGACCCGACGAGCGACCGGTGAACTGGCTGGAATGCGCAGGCCGGCCGCGCGGTTGTCGTGGGACCAGCAGGCATTATTGGGCGATGCAAAAGGATGGCACAGGCGCTGATAAGAGTTCACGTTCGGCGCAAACAGCGCGGTGAAATCCGCAAGGCCAGCTTGCTGACCACCGATGAAATGACGGAAGGTCGCGGTCGGCTCGCCAGCCTCGTCGCTGAACACGTTACGCCCGGTGCCGATCTCGACGACGCTCTGGTGAATATGCATCGAACTGCCCGGCGTGTGAGCCAACGGCTTGGCCATGCAGACCACGGTCAGGCCATGCTTGAGCGCGACTTCCTTGAGCAGATGCTTGAACAGCAAGGTCTGGTCGGCCAGCAGCAGCGGATCGCCATGCAGCAGGTTGATCTCGAACTGGCTGACGCCCATCTCGTGCATGAAGGTATCGCGGGGTAAGCCCAGCGCCGCCATGCCTGCGTAGACTTCAGTGAAGAACGGCCGCAAGCCGTTATTGGAGCTGATGCTGAATGCCGAATGTCCGTCCTCGCGACGACCGTCCAGGCCCACTGGCGGCTGGAAGGGTTGCGTCGGGTCAGGGTTGGGCGCGAACACAAAGAATTCCAGCTCGGTCGCCACGACCGGCGCCAGACCGAGGGCGGCGTAGCGAGCGATCACCGCCTTGAGTTGGCCGCGAGTCGACAGGTGCGAGCTCTCGCCAGTCAGTTCCTGTGCATCGCATATGGCCAGTGCCCGAGGGTGCGAACTCCAGGGCAAGCGGTGGATCTGCCCCGGATCAGGCACCAGCGCCAGATCGCCATCATCGCTGCCGTAAAAGTGCGCGGGCGGATAGCCGCCCATGATGCATTGCAGCAGCACTCCCCGCGCCATCTGCAAACGCCGCCCCTCAAGAAATCCTTCAGCGGTCATTACTTTGCCGCGTGGCACGCCGTTCAGGTCCGGCGTGACACATTCAATCTCATCAATGCCCGTCAATCGCTGCGCGAGTGAGCGATGGCCATCGGTTGTCATGACGCAATCCTTGTTGTTGTACGAGCCGCGAACGGCGACCCGTACAAAATAGGCTCCGGCTGTTCGGAATATCAAGCAGCGTCAAACAAAAAGGCGCAATCCTGTGAGGAACGTGTCGTTCAGGGGAGATAGAGGCTGAACACGCCGCCACCCAATGGCCCGCCATTACTGATTTCGGTACGTCCGCCCACACCATCACGCTGATGCAAGGCGGCAATCCGCCCGGCAAAGTACAAGCCCAGGCCGGTACTGCCGCTGCTGTGGTTGATGCCCTGCACATAGTCGGCCTGACGCTCGATCATCTCGAGTGGATAACCCTCACCATCGTCGTTGATGGTCAGCACCAATTGCCCGGCCTCATCGCTGACACTGATCAACAAGGCATGCCGGGCATAACGAATGGCGTTGTTGATGCAATTGGCGAGCACCGAGGCAATCAGCTCCCGATCGAAGAAACCCAGCGGGCTCAACGGGTCCACTTCATAGGTCGCGATAATGCCGCGGCTGGCGAACACTTCTTGATGAGCCGCCAGTTGCGCCTCGATGAAGTCATCGAGCTCATGGTAGGCCGGCTGCAATGGCATCTGGTTGACGCCCAGCTTGTACAGCCCCAGCAACTGCACCAGCATGCCATTGAGGTGGGCGAACTCGAAGTCGATGACGCCCTGCTCCGGGGTGTGCCGCTCAGGGTCGGGCAAACGCGCCAGCCATTGGCTATGCGCCTGCATCAGCATGGCCAGAGAGTTCTTCATGTCGTGCACGGTGGAGGCAATCACCGTAGAGAAGTCGAGTGACGGTTCGCTGTCGATCATTCGCCGAACGCCTTGATTTTCAGTTTCTGGTAGCGCGGATAACGCGCATCGGTATCGGGCATCAGGCCGACCGTTTTCAGGCAGGCCCGGCACTCTTCCAGCTCGGCCGACGGGACACTGGTGTCGGTGCCATGCAGCAGCGACTGCGCCATGTTCAGGGCAATACTGATGTTCTTCGGTTGCAGCGCCAGGGCTTTGCGGAACACATCCCGGGCTTCCACCAGATTGCCGGTCTTGTACACCCGCACGCCCTGACGGTTGAGGTCGGCGGCGGCATTGCCCGAGTTGAGGATGGTCGGGTCGTCGGTCAGCTTGGCGATGCCCTTCATCACGGTCGGATCGTCGCCGTAGATTTCCGCACAGTTTTTCAACATCGAAGCACCGGCACTCGCCTGCCCGAGCATTTGCAACTGCTTGGCCACCAGCAGCGCCGCTTCGGCGCTCATGAACTGTTCCATGCCATCGAGGCGCATCATCGCTTGCTCGGTGAGCTTCTCGGCGGTCTCGGCATCGTTGAGCAGCAGGCTGGTGGCCTTCATCAGACGCGCACGAATCTGCAGGCCCGGGTCTGACGGGTTCTCCTTCGCCACTGCACTCAGCGTCGTGTTGATTTCCAGGCGGGTCCGCGTGTCCAGGCCCTTTTCCGCACCTTTGCTGATCAAGGCATGGGCCAGGCCGAGGTTGCTTTCCGCATCCTTGAAACGTGACTGCGCCCCTTGGTTCACGGCCTGGCGATAGGCTTTGGAGGCAGTGTCGAAATCTTCGTTGGCCATTGCCAACTTGCCCAGCAACGCTTGCCGGCGCACCGCCAGCGGCGACAGGCGAATTGCTTCTTCCAACACTTTCTGCGCCGCTTTGGTGTCACCTTCGGCGACCAGCACATCGGCCATGCCATCGTAGAGGGCCGGCATCATCGGGAAGACTTTCAAGGCTTTTTCGTAAATGCCCTTGGCCTGGCTGACCTGCCCGCGCTTGAACAGCAATTGGCCCAATCCGGCAAACGCCCAGGGCAAAGGCCGATCCGCAATGATGCTGTCGTAAAGACGCTCCAGCGCTTCGTTCTGGTTCAAGTCGCGCAATGCATCGGCGCGGTAGCGCAGGCACAGCGGCGAATAACGAATGTCTTGTTTGCACAGGGCGATGCAGGCGTTGAGCACTTCAACCGGTTTGCCCCGGTCAAGCGCTTGCAGGATCGGCTTGAGCAAGGTCTTGCGCTGTTCCAGTCGCTCCAGGCGCTGGGCCAGGCCGGAGCGGTTGAACGGTTTGGTCAGGTAAGCGTCGGGCTCATGCTCCAGTGCACTGAGCACCATGGCCTGGCTGGTTTCGGCGGTGACCATGACAAACACACTTTCGTGGCTGATCAGCTTCTCGATCATCAGGTCTTCGAGCACCTGCTGACCGTTTTTCTTGCCATCGCCCAGGTGGAAATCCTGCAGGATGAAGTCGTAGGACTTCTGCGAGCACATGCGCAGCGCCTGCTCACCGGTATCAGCGGTGTCGACGTCCTTGACGCCCAGCTCCCGCAGCATGGACCTGACGGAACTGCGGAAATCCGAGAAATCATCGACGATCAAAAAGCTTTTTTGGTGATACGACAGCATCGAAGATTTCCAGGCAATTTAAGGAAGAACAACCTAAAGGCAATGGCTGCGAGTTCAGCTTCGCGGCCTTTCAGGCGCGCAGATGATAGCGAGAGGCCATTGGCTATCAAGCAATTTCGCACAATCGCGTGATGAGCTTTACCGGCCGCCAGCGATGAAATCACAACGGCTTGTTGCGTTATCGGCCAGTAGTCGCGTTCCCTTGAAGCAGCGGGAGTGCAATCGTTCCTTTTACTGCCAAAAGATCATACGGCTGCGCTAAATATTTGAAGGCGTTATTGAAAAACGGGATTATCCTGATTTATTGAAGCACGCTAATTATTATCCGCTTGAACCCAATACGCTCTAAATCGCCGGCAAAGGCCAGGAAATGACCACCACCCCCAAGCACTCGGCCACGGCTCCCGAGCGAAAGGCCCTGACCCTCAGTACCCTGGATTTTCCAGTGGTGGGCATCGGTGCGTCGGCTGGCGGACTGCAAGCCATCAAATTGTTTTTCGAGAACATGCCTAACGACAACGGCATGGCGTTTGTGATCATTCTTCACCTGTCGCCCGACCACCAAAGCGTCGCAGACAAGATCATCCAGGAATCGACCCGGATGCCGGTTCTGCAGGTCACCGAAACCGTACCGATCGAGAAAAACCGGGTCTATGTCATCCCGCCGGCGCGGCGACTGGTGATGAATGGCAATAACCTTGAGGTAATTGAAAACGACCCACAACTGGGACGCCATGCCTCGATCGACCTGTTCTTCCGCGACCTGGCGCAGGTGCACCGCGAGCGTGCCTTCTGCCTGGTGCTCTCAGGCAGTGGTTCCGACGGCGCGGTCGGCCTGTCGCGCATCAAGGAACAGGGCGGCATTACCCTGGCCCAGGTACCGGAGGACGCCGAGTTCGACGGTATGCCTCGGGCGGCCATCGAGACCGGCATGGTCGATCTGGTGTTGCCCGTAGCAGACATGCCGCAAAAGCTGCTGGACCTGTGGCACAACTCCCGGGAAATCAGCTTGCCCGCCGCCAATGATCCGGAACTGCAATCCTTCGCCTCTGTAGCCGAACGTGATGCCGTGCTCGCCGAACAAATGCTGCACGACATCCTGATCCAGTTGCGTACCGGCACCGGTCATGACTTCAAGCACTATAAACGCGCAACGGTATTGCGGCGGATCGAACGCCGGATGCAGGTCACGGCCCAGCCCGACTTGGGAGCTTATTACCGCTACCTGCTAAGCAATCCCGAAGAAACCAAGGCGCTGCTGGGGGACATGCTGATCGGCGTGACCAACTTTTTCCGTGATCGCGAAGCCTTCGAAGCGCTGGAGCGGGATGTCATTCCGCAACTGGTCAGCGCCGCGGTTTCGGCGCAGCCTGAAAAGGAAGAAATCCGGGTCTGGTCGGCTGGCTGTTCCACCGGCGAAGAAGCCTATAGCCTGGCGATGCTGGTCAATGATCAGCTGCAACAGGAAGCCAGCAAGGCCTCACTGCAAGTTTTCGCCACCGACATCGACGAGCGCGCCATCAGCTTCGGCCGGGCCGGCCTGTACCCGCAAGCCATCGTGACGGATGTGCCGCCGACGCGGCTGCGGCATTACTTCATCAAGGAAGATGAGCACTATCGGATTCGCAAGGAAATCCGCGAGAAGGTGCTGTTCGCCAAACACAGCCTGCTGTCCGATCCACCCTTCTCGCAAATCGACCTGATCGTGTGCCGGAACCTGTTGATCTATCTGGATCGCGAAGTACAGCGCGAAATCCTGCAGATGTTCCACTTCGCCTTGCGCCCCGGCGGTTTTCTGTTCCTCGGTTCCTCCGAAAGCGCAGACGCTTGCCATGAGCTGTTCACGCCGGTGGACAAACGCAACCGGATCTTCCGCGCCAAGACCGGCACCACCAACAGTCGACGCACGCCGACCGTGCCGCGCGGTGGTTATGTGCGCTCCAATATTTCCCATCAGGCACCGCAGCACGCCGTGCAGCGCAAACTGTCGTTCGCCGACATCCACCAGCGCGCCCTCGAACGCTCCGGCCCGCCGAGCATGATCATCGATACCAATGCCGATATCCTGCACATGAGCGAAAGTGCCGGGCGTTTCCTGCGGCATGTGGGCGGTGAGCTGTCACGTAACCTGCTGACGCTGATCCTGCCGGAGCTGCGCCTGGAAATCCGCACCACGCTGTTCCAGGCCCAGCAGAGCGGCCTGGCGGTGAAGTCTCGCGAGGTGCCGATCAAGCTCGAGGAGCGGCGTTACAAGGTCAGCCTGGAGGTGCAGCCTTACAAGGATGAAGAGGCGGACGGCGAGTTCATCCTGGTGATTTTCGAGGACGTCGAAGTCGATCCTTCGCAAGCGACGACCACGCCCCTGTTGCAAACCGAGAGCCAGGTATTGTCCAACCTGGAACGTGAACTGCAACGCACCAAACTGCACTTGCAGGACACCATTGAACAATCGGAAATTTCCAGTGAGGAACTGAAAGCTTCCAACGAAGAAATGCAGGCGATCAACGAAGAACTGCGCTCGGCCACCGAAGAGCTGGAAACCAGCAAGGAAGAGCTGCAATCGATCAATGAAGAGCTGCTGACGGTCAACTACGAGCTGAAAACCAAAGTCGAAGAAACTGACAAGATCAACGACTACCTGACCAACCTGATCGCCTCCACCGACATTGCCACGGTGTTTGTCGACCGCAGCATGCGGATCAAGTGGTTCACTCCGCGTGCCACCGATATCTTCAGCATGCTGCCGGTGGATACCGGCCGCTCCCTGCTCGACATCACCCATCGCCTGCACTACGACGACCTGGCGAGTGACGCGGCATCGGTGTTCGAATCATTGAACATGATCGAACGTGAAGTCAGCAGCACCGACAAGCACTGGTACATCGCCCGCCTGCTGCCCTATCGCTCCAGCGAAGACCGTATCGACGGCACCGTGCTGACGTTCATTGACATCACCAAACGCCGCGAGGCCGAAGAAGAGCTGCGCCTGGGCGAAGAACGCATGCGCCTGGTGGCCGAAAGCACCCGCGACTACGCGATCATCACCCTTGATGAACAAGGCGTGATCACCACCTGGAACAAAGGCGCCGAACTGATCTTCGGCTACAGCAAGGCTGAGGCCGAAGGCGCTTACTACGACTTCATTTTTTCCGCCGAAGACCGCGCCTCCGGCGTGCCTGAATCCGAACTGCTGGGGGCTCGCACCCATGGCCGTTCCGAAGATGAACGCTGGCACCTGCGCAAGGACGGCAGCCGCTTCTATTGCAGCGGCGAAGTGACCTTGCTCAGCGGTGACAACCTTCGCGGCTACGTGAAAATCGCCCGGGACCTGACCGGTCACAAACGCCAGCATGAGGAACAAAGCCAGCAACTGGCCGAGACGCTGAACACCAATTACCTCAAGGATGAGTTCTTCGCGGTCATGTCCCACGAACTCAAGCATCCTCTGAACCTGATCCAGCTCAACGCCGAACTGTTGCGGCGCTTGCCGGTGACCAAGTCGGTGGCGCCGGCCGCCAAAGCCGTCAACACCATCTGCGATGCTGTCAGCAGCCAGGCGCGGATCATCGACGACCTGCTGGATGTCGCACGCGTGCGCACCGGCAAGCTCAAGCTCAAACCGATCGCCGTGGATCTGGCCAGTGTGCTGCGCGATATTTACACCGTCGTCCTCAACGACCAGCACAGCACCACCGTCGAGCTGCATGTGCCTTCGGAGCCGTTGATGGTGCGCGCCGATCCGACGCGCCTGGAGCAGATCATCTGGAACCTGGTGAATAACGCACTGAAATTCACCCCGCCCGACGGCCGCGTGCAATTGATCGCCAGCCTGGCCGGAAACATGGCGCGGCTGGACGTCAAGGACAATGGCACCGGCATCGCGGCAGAGAACCTCGAACACGTATTCGACCTGTTTGGCCAGGCTGAAACACAGCACGCCAACCACCAGCGCGAAGGGCTGGGCATCGGTTTGTCACTGGTGCGCCAATTGACCGAGGCCCAACATGGCACGGTTGAAGTGAGTTCGCCGGGCGTTGGGGAAGGCTGTACCTTCACTGTCTATTTGCCCCTGGCCAGTAGTGAAGGCAAAACCCAAACCACAACGCCAACCGATGAGGTATCAGGAAAACTGAGCGGCCTGACGATTCTGCTGGTCGACGACTCCGCCGAGGTACTGGAAACCCTGAAGATGCTGCTGGAAATGGAGGACGCCGAAGTCGTTGCCTTCGATCATCCGAAGGACGCTCTGGACGCGGCTGCAAACAGCCACTTCGACCTGATCATTTCGGACTTGGGCATGCCGGTCATGAACGGCCATGAACTGATGCAAGCATTACGTCAGTTGCCGCATGTCAAGGATGTGCCGGCCATTGCCCTGACTGGCTATGGCGCTATCAGCGATATTAAAAAGGCTCGTCAATCGGGCTTTGACCAGTACATTGGAAAACCGGTGTCCTACGATGACCTGATCGCGACCATCGAGACCCTGCGACAGCCCCGGGCATCAGGTTCTGAATAGCTCAGCGTAAATAGGCGCGTTGTACACAGACGCGCCGGTCAATCGCCTGCTTCAGTCGCTCCTTGTGGTCCGCCCAGACCCTGGGATCGACTTTGGGCGCGCGCATGAGGTCAAGCATGGCCGCTTTGGCGGTCAGGTATTCCGACCACGCATCTTCACAGCTGAGCTTGAAACGCTCACGTTCGTTCATTTCCATCCGCCGCAGCGCCAGTACCGACTCATCGGTGATGACCGTGCCGAGCGTCAGTTGCACCCGATGAGGTGCAACGAAGGCCTGCGTGCCCGCGACGATCTCGCCCGCTCGTAGAGCGCCCCACTTCAACGCCGCACAGTAAGTCTCATCACGGCCCCTGTCGTGAAACTCCTCACACAGCATGATCCCACGGGCATCGTAAACACCGATGAACACCTGGGTGATTCCCTCATGACCCACGCGCGCCCGCACTTCCACTTGTACCCCGTCACCGAGCACTTCTTCATGGGTGCGGTGAGGCAAACGGGTGTCGGTCCATAACCAGAACTGTGCACCTCTGTGTCGCATTGCTTGGCTCCGTGAGTGGAGTCAGAAGTAAGGCACAGCAATAACGGACTTTCCACGTAAGTCGTCAGGTGGTTCGAGCAAGAAAAAAACTGCCAGAGGAATGCTCTGACGGGCTTTTCTAACCGCTGACGCTGCAATTTTAGAGTTTCCTTGTACTGGAATTATGCAGCCAGCCCTTGCCGCATAAGGGTTTCAGCTCATTTGAGGTGCACCACTATTGAGTGCCTGCGGTCACTTCGCCAAAAACAAATCGACATAATATTGACACCAAAACACCCACTTGTCGGAATATTGGCACATCGTACTGTTACCTGCGCTTAACACCTTTACAAAGCCTGACCCCACAACTAAACACCTATCAAACTGATATCAGGAAAGGCCGTATCCCTGAGTCAGTGCTGTACCAAAATACGGCCTTATCCAGCCATTACTTCAGGAGTCCCTTCCCTATGGGCGCTCTCAGGATACTGCGCGCCACGCGCAGCGCAGCCTCAGGCTTGGGCCCACGTTCGCCCGACCGCTTCTGCGATTCGCTCCTCAAGTACGGCGAGTTTCTTCACCCCCGCGAGACCAGCGCCCCTCTGCCGGCACCACCTGTCCCGTCAAGCCCAGACGGTCGACGATGTCCGGTAGCCGCCCCGTACCGCTCCTGAACACTCTGAGCGGCGCAAGCACGGGACTTCGTCCTGTTAGCAGTCCCTGGCAATTCCAATAAAAAAAGCATTCTCGGGAGAAAGACATGGCTACCACCACCACGACCAGCGGCGGCACCGTTACTTCGTTTTCCAATACGCCGCAGGCGCAGGACGACATTTTCACTACGGGTGTCATTGGCACGAGCAACGTGACCATCACTGAAGACCTGCAGGGTGTCGTGTACCTGGATGTCATGTCCAATGACCTGGGCGGTAACGCAAAGACGCTCTGGTCAGTTGATAACGCGACCAGCCTTTCTACTGCCACCAAGGTTTATGCCCCGGCCGATCTGCTGGTCCAGGACACGAGCAGAATTGAGGCGACGAGCACCGACACCAGCCTCAACGGGGCAAAAATCTGGATTACATCGGATGGCAAAGTCGGCTACGACGCCGCTACCTTATCGACTGCTTTCAAGACGCAACTTCAGGAGCTTGCTGCCGGAGCGTCCCTGGCAGACAGCTTTACGTATGCGATTCGTCTCGGCAATGGCACCCTCAGCTGGGCCACTGCGCAAGTGCAATTTGCCGGTATGAATGACAGTGTGACGATGAACGTCAGCGTGCAGGCTGGCACGGTGACCGAAGATGCGCCCACAACGCCGAGCACTACCGATTCGCTGAGTACGACGGGCACGATTGCATTTAGCGATGTCGATCTGAGCGACACGCATACCGCTTCATTCGTGGCGGCGGGAGGCAATATCACAGCGCTGGGCAACTTCAGCCTTGCCTCTGTCATTGAAGCGGCCAATGCGGCCAACGGCACCGTTAACTGGACTTACACCGTGAACAATGCGGCAGCCCAGTACCTGGCCCAGGGTCAGACAGCTACCGAAACCTATGTGGTCACCGTCAATGATGGGCATGGTTCGTCGACAACGCAAAATGTGATCATCACCATCACCGGCACCAACGACCAGGTGCACATCACCAGCGGCGTGCAGACCGGCGATGCCAAGGAAGACAGTGGCGACTACGCCGCCAACGGCAGCATCACCTTCACCGACGCCGACCTGATCGACACCCACAGCGTCACCGTCACACCGGGCGCTTCCGGCTACCTGGGCAGCTTCACCACAGATCCACTGCACGACAGCACCGGCACCGGTAGCGGTTCGCTGGGCTGGCACTTCGCGGTAGACAACGCCGCCGTGCAGTTCCTGGGCGAAGGCCAGATCCTCACCCAGACTTATAACGTGGCGATCGGCGACGGCACGGTACAGACCGTGACCATTACCATCACCGGCACCAACGACCGGCCGACGCTGACGATTGCCGACACCACCGGCGCCATGAGCGAAGGCAACGGTACGGCCACACTGAGCGACAGCGGCGCACTGAGCTTTGCCGATGTGGACAACATCGACGTGGTGACTGTGTCGCACACCTCCAACGGCAACATCGCCTGGAGCGGCGGCACGCTCAATGCGGGCGTGGCTTCGGCGTTGGTCGCCGGGTTCTCGGTCGATCAGAACAGCTGGGACTACAGCACCAGCCAGAACCTCGATTTCCTCGGCGCGGGTGAAACCGTCACCTTCTCGTACACCGTGGTCGCCACCGACAACAGCGGCGCGGCTAACGCTGCTTCGGCGACGCAGACTGTGACCATCACCATTACTGGCAGCAATGACGCACCGGTGCTCAGCTTCGCGAGCGGCAACGATGCCGGCACCGTGAAGGAAGACACCACCCTCAGTGTCAGTGGCCAGTTCAGCTCGACCGACATCGATCACGCGGCCACCGCCACCTGGAGCATTGCCGGGTCCAATACTGGCACCTACGGCTCGATCGCGGTGGACAG
>NZ_JBFTSX010000010.1:0-241399 GCF_056400265.1 Pseudomonas sp. 01L34 | reverse complement strand
GTGATCACCGTGCGTGCGACCGGTTTCGACCCGGTGGCGGCTGAAGGTGGTTCGGCCGCCGTTGAAGCTGTTGCCGCTGTTCACAACGCCGGCACTTCCAGCTTCGTCAACGAAGAACTGGCCAAGTCCGATCGTCCGGAACTGACCGCTGCCAAGATCGTCGTTTCCGGCGGTCGTGGCATGCAGAACGGTGACAACTTCAAACACCTGTACGCCCTGGCCGACAAGCTGGGCGCTGCCGTCGGTGCTTCGCGCGCTGCGGTTGACGCAGGTTTCGTACCCAACGACATGCAGGTCGGTCAGACCGGCAAGATCGTTGCGCCACAGCTGTACATCGCCGTCGGTATCTCCGGCGCGATCCAGCACCTGGCCGGCATGAAAGACTCCAAAGTGATTGTTGCGATCAACAAGGACGAAGAAGCGCCGATCTTCCAGGTGGCCGATTACGGCCTGGTGGCAGACCTGTTCGAAGCCATCCCTGAGTTCGAGAAGCTGGTCTAATCCGGCGGCTTGACTTATAAAGAGCCCGGCCTTTTGGTCGGGCTTTTTTTGTTCCGGATTTGAGTGGGGAGAGTGTTGCCATGGATCTGCGCCACTGGTTTGGCTGCTCTTTTTTGCCAGGATTGTGTTTAAGTCTGGCGCTGATGCCGGGGCTGTCCAGCGCTGCAGGCAAATGCGAACGCTTGATCGTGACCGGCAGTCCCGACGCACCACCGTACCTGTGGCAAGACCCGCAAAACCCTAAGCACCTGATTGGCGCCAGTGCTGATTTGTTGCAGCAAGTGGCGGGGGAGTTGGGCATCAAGGTTGAGCTGCTCTATGCCGGCAAACGCTCCCAGGCCCTGGATGAAGTGCGCAGCGGGCGGATGGACATGCTGGCCGATGCGCCGTTGATGGTCACTGAACTGGAAAATCTGGATTACATCCATCCTGCGATGCTGGAAAACGATTATCTGGTCTGGACTCGCAACGACTCGTTATTGGTTTACAACGAAGCGCAGGACCTCCACGGTCATCCCGGCGCGTTGTCGGAAAAGGCTCGAGTGAGCCCTTCATTCGGCACTTTCGCCGAGCAGCAATTGACCCTCTTGCGCACACCCAATCTGACTCAGGCCTTTCAGAAATTGCTGCTGGGCGAGGTGGAGTTTGTCCTCGCCGGTCGCTACTCGGGCATGGCCATGGTGCAAACGCTGGGGATGGCCAATGACTTGATGGCCCACTCACAACCCATCGACAAACCCGGCCTGTACCTCGCGGTTTCCCATAACTCCGCCTGTAACGATCCTTGGTTGCGCGGACAGCTGGCCAAAAAGATGACAGAATTGCCCGCCTCCGGACTGACGGAAGCTGCGTTGCTGCGCAATATCGAGCGTTGGAAAGCGCAAGGCTCACAGCCGCAGCCACAACCTGTCAGTACCCCAAAACAGTAGGGATTTTTAGTGAGTATTCGACCTCTTTTCGCTGCCCTGGCCGTTCTGGCTCTGGCGGGTTGTGCAGCCGATCCGGCGCCGAATGAACAAATACGCCTGACCGAACAGGCCCTCGAACAAGCCAAGGCCGTGGGCGCTACCGCCGAGGAAGTGCCGGAGCTGAAACTGGCCCAGGACAAGTTCAACCGTGCTAAGGGCAACATGGCCGACCAGTCCTTCAAGAATGCGCGCATGCGGGCCGAGCAGGCCGAGCTGGACGCGCGCCTGGCCGAAGCCCGGGTTCTGACCCTCAAGAGTGAGGCGCAGTTGAACGTGCTCAATACCCGCATCGCCCGCCTGCGCAAGCAACTGGGAGATGCTCAATGAACCTGAAGACCAAAGCACTCGGCGGCTTGATCCTGGCCGGCTGCGCAAGCCTTTATGGCTGCGCCGGTCAACACAGCGAAGTGGCGTTGCAGCAGGCCGGTGCCGACTTCCAGAAGGTCAAGGAA
The DNA here is from genome assembly GCF_056400265.1 of Pseudomonas sp. 01L34. Lineage (NCBI taxonomy): Bacteria > Pseudomonadati > Pseudomonadota > Gammaproteobacteria > Pseudomonadales > Pseudomonadaceae > Pseudomonas > Pseudomonas sp. 01L34. The sequence goes on along the minus strand of NZ_JBFTSX010000010.1, from coordinate 239,478 downwards.
GACTCCAACGTGTTGCGTATCGCGCCCAAGGACGTGATTCGTGCCGGCGAGTCCCTGGCCCGCGCCGATCGACTGTCCAGCTACTGGGGCAGCGGTTCGGACGTGGCGCATTACGCCTACCTGAGCCAGCGCTACAGCGAAATCGCCCGGGAACATACCAATCAAGTGCTCAACGAAGAGCGCGCAGCGAAGCTCGAACTCGAGCGTCAGCGCCTGCAATTGGCGCTGCGTGAGTCCAAGTTGCTTAGCGTGCAGCAACAGGGCAAGTGGCTCGAAGAGCAGATCGTGGCGTTGGCGACCACCCAGACTGACCGTGGTCTGGTGATGACCCTGGGTGATGTGCTGTTCGATACCGGTGAAGCGGAGCTGAAGAGCTCGGCGAACCGCGTGGTGTTGAAAATCGTCCAGTTCTTGCAGCTCAACCCTAAGCGTGTGGTGCGGATCGAGGGTTATACCGACAGCACTGGCGGTAAACAGGAAAACCTCAAGCTGTCCCGCGACCGGGCGCAATCGGTGGCTGATGTATTGACAGACCTGGGCATCGACGACAAACGCATCCAGGTTGAAGGGTACGGCGATGAGTACCCGGTGGACGCCAACGCTTCCGAGCGCGGTCGTGCGCAGAACCGTCGGGTGGAAATTGTGTTCTCCGACGAAAAAGGCCAGCTCGGCGCGGCCCGTTAAGGGCTGCGTCACTGGAAAAACCCGGCCTGCTCAGCAGCGCCGGGTTTTTTTGCGCCCGTCAAATGCGTCGTAAAACAGTACAGCTTTTGCTGACACCGCACTGTATGGTCGACTATTGTAGTAACTGTCCCAGTACACTTCTAAACTGTTCCGGTATTGTTTCACACAAGAATAAAATGCCCGTGAAATCGAGTGCTGCGTCATGACCAATCTCTTGCTCTATCAACGTATTGCTCAGCAACTGGCCGAAGACATCCGCCGCGGCGTCTATCAGCCGGGAGAGCGCGTGCCTTCAGTACGCAAGATGAGCTCGCAGCTCAACGTCAGCCATGCGACGGTGTTGCAGGCCTACGCCAACCTTGAAGATCAAGGGCTGATCCGTGCCCGGCCGCAATCCGGTTACTACGTGCACCAGACACCTGCCCTGACGGCACCGACCCCGGACATCGCCCGGGTCGAGCGCCCAGGCCTGGTCACCCGCAGCAGCATCATTCAGCAAGTCCTGGTCGAATCCCGCCGTGAGGGGGTCTTCCCGTTGGGCGCGGCTGTACCGAGTGTCGATTATCTGCCGGTGCGGGCACTGCATCAGCAACTGGCCAAAGTCACCCGTTTCCATAGTCCGCGCGCGTTCAGCTATATGTTCAGCCCTGGTTTCGAGCCGTTGCGTCGGCAAGTGGCGATCCGCATGCGCGACGCCGGCGTGGTGGTTGATCCGTCGGAAGTGGTAATCACCCACGGCTGCGTCGATGCGTTGCAGATGTCTCTGCGCGTATTGACCCGGCCGGGCGATCTGATCGCCGCCGAGTCGCCGACCTATTACGGTTTGCTGCAACTGGCTGACCTGCTGGGGCTGAAAGTCATCGAGATCCCCAGCGATCCGGCCACCGGTATGAGCCTCGAGGCCTTGCAATTGGCGGCCAACCAGTGGTCGATCAAGGCACTGGTGCTGACCACGCGCCTGAGCAATCCCTTGGGCGGCACCATGCCCGAAGAGCGGCAGAAGCAACTGCTGCGCCTGGCCTCGGATTTCGATATCCAGATCGTTGAAGACGATATTTATGGCGAGCTGATGTTCGAGCAGGGGCGCACCAAATCGCTCAAGGCCTATGACCGGCTGGATCGGGTGATTTATTGCTCCAGCTTCTCCAAAACCCTGTCGCCCGGCGTGCGGATCGGCTGGATGATTGCCGGCAAGTACCAGCAGGAAATTCAGCGCTTGCAGACGTTCAGCACGCATTCGGCCTGCAGTGTCACGCAAATGGGCATTGCCGCCTATCTGGAGAACGGCGGGTACGACCGGCATTTGCGTTACATCCGTCAGGAGTACCGCAAGAACCTCAGCGCTTTCCAACTGGCAGTGCAGCAGTACTTCCCGGAAGGCACACAGATGACCCGGCCTACCGGCGGTTTCATTCTGTGGGTCAGTTTGCCGGGGCGGGTCAATACGCAAGAGTTGCATGTGCGTGCGCTGCAGCAGGGCATCAGCATTGCGCCGGGGCTTATTTTCAGTAACACCGAGCAATTCAATCACTGCATTCGCCTGAACTGCGGCATCCCCTGGAACCGCGAGGCCGAGCGTGCATTGATGACACTGGGGCTGCTGGCGACGCAATTGTGTCAGGAGACAACGAGCGGTTTTTGACTTGCGGGGCAGTTATGAACTGCCCGCTTGTCTTGTCGCCTCCAACAGGCGAGCATATAACCTTCTGCCGTTCGCGTCGTTGGGTCCATGAAGCCGATTTTTCCTTCTGCCTGGTTATTGATCTGCCTGTTGATGACTTGTCATGCGGAAGGTGTCATGGCGGCTTCCGTTCAGGAAAAACCGACAGCCGCCGCAACCGCGAAAAAACCGGCGACGGCTATAAAAACCGCTCCGGTCAAAAAAAAGGCTGCCCCGGTCAAAAAGCGTTCTCCCATTGCTTCCAAGTCAAAACCAGCCAGCGAAGTGTTGAAAACCAACCTCCCTCCCGCCAATCTCGACTTGAGCTTGCCCAAGGATAAGGTCGATGAATTGAAACCGGTCGGCACGGTACCGTTGCCTCGACACGATGCGGTGTTGCCGCAAATGTTCGGTGGCAAAAGCAGTCCGTTTCAGCTGAACGGTCGCCTGATCAGCAACGAAATGCAGCTGCAACGGCGCAATGAAGAGCGCCGGGACGTTGAAGGCGCGGCACTGGAATTCGAGTTCAAGCAGTAAATTTCCCCCTGTTCGTGACCCGCGAAACAGACGCTTTGTCGGAGACTGGTCAGTCACGTTCGTTTGAGCGTAAAAACCCGGGCCCGGGTAATTTAAAACAACTGTTTTAGCCGTTACTCTGTGCCGCGTCCCTTTAACACATTGCTCGTCGCGAGGAGCTTGTCGTCATGAGATGCCGTGAAGGCTGTGGCGCCTGTTGCATTGCCCCTTCCATCAGTTCGCCGATTCCCGGCATGCCCAATGGCAAAGCCGCCGGAGAACGATGCGTACAACTGTCTGCCGATAACCTGTGCAGCATTTTCGGCAAGCCGGAACGCCCCGCGGTGTGTTCGGCATTTGAGGCCGATGTCGAGGTTTGCGGAAGCAGCCGCGACGAAGCGATCAAATTGCTGGGCTGGTGGGAGCAAATGACGGCCGCGTGATGTGTTCAACGAACGGAACTTCAACAATAAGGAATAAGACTATGGGTTCGCTGCATCGTATCGCTGTGCTGTGTGGTTTGACGGTTTTGCTGGCCTCCACGGCCCAGGCCGAAGACTGGAAAACCGCCAAGGACGAAGATGGCATCAAGGTGTCCTTGAGTGAGGTGGCCGGTTCCCAATACAAGGCTTACCGTGGTGTAACGATCATGAAGACCACCATGGCCAAACTGCGTGCACTGCAGGAAGATGTTCCGGGAGCCTGCGCCTGGATTCACGAGTGCAAGGTCCAGAAGCTGCTCAAGCACGAAGGCAACCAGAGCTGGACCTACACTCAGTTCAATACACCCTGGCCGGTCACTGCTCGCGATTCGGTGTTGCATGTCACTACCGTTGACGGCGCTGATGGCAGCCTGACCCGCGAGCTGGAAGGGCAGCCGAAGTACCTTCCGGAAGAAAAGGGTTTTGTACGGGTCGCCCAGGTCAAGGGTTTCTGGAAGTTCGTGCCTAAAGGCGATCAAGTCGAAGTGACTTATCAGGTTCACACTGATCCAGGCGGCAGCGTGCCGTCGTGGTTGGCCAACAAGTTCGTGGTCGATGCGCCGTTCAATACTCTCAAAGCCCTGAAAGAACGTGCCGAGAAGTAGCCGCGTATCCAGTTGATGCGGCCTGTTCCACAACGCCCCGATCAAATCGGGGCGTTTCATTTCTACCAGGGGAGGGGAGTTATTTTGTTTCCGGATATGCGTTGAACGAAATTTTCACAATCTCTCCAAGACAATTCGCCTCAACGAATCAACCCGCAACTTTGCGCCCACGCCGCTTGTCCCTGACCGCTATGAGCGGCAGTTTGGCTGTCGGGCAGTAATCAATGGCAATGCCGCGGTTGATCGTGCAACATTTGCGCACCGCGCACGCCCCGGGGCCGAGGATGGCCAACAGAGGGCAAGGCGCCACTGTATTTTTGTAACTTCAACTTCCAATGGGTCCTAAAACGACATGGCAAACCCGGACGCCCTGAATCAGCAGCGAGCTACTAGTCGCCTGCTGCAACCGACCGTCAAATCGCATCTGGCCTACACGCTGTTGTGCGCCCTGATCATGATGGTCATGTTCAGCCTGCTGCGCGTCGCGCTGCTGGTCTACAACCGCTCGATGATCCTCGACACACCGGCTTCGACCTTCCTGGAAGCGTTCGCCAATGGCCTGCGTTTCGACTTGCGCCTGGTGGTTTACCTCAGCGTTCCGCTGCTGCTGGCCCTGTTCAGCGCCCGGGCCATGGCGGCCCGCGGGTTCTTCCGGCTCTGGTTGACTGTTGCCTCGAGTATCGCGCTGTTCCTCGGCCTGATGGAGATGGACTTTTACCGCGAGTTCCACCAGCGCCTCAACGGCCTGGTCTTCCAGTATGTGAAAGAAGACCCGAAAACCGTGATGAGCATGCTCTGGTACGGTTTTCCGGTAGTTCGCTACCTGTTGGCCTGGGGTGTGGGCACGTTGATTCTGACCCTCGCGTTCAAGGGCGCCGACCGCGCCACACGTCCTCGCGGGCCGTTCAGCGGTGGCAGCATCGGCACGCGCCAGGTCGCTCCGTGGTATGCGCGCGGCGTGGTGTTCGTGGTCTGCCTGATGGTCTGTGTGGTCGCGGCGCGTGGCACCCTGCGCCAGGGCCCGCCGCTGCGTTGGGGTGACGTCTACACCACCGACTCGAATTTCGCCAACCAGTTGGGCCTCAACGGCACGCTGTCGCTGATCGCCGCGGCCAAGAGCCGGATGTCCGAAGAGCGCGACAACATCTGGAAAGCCACACTGGAACAACCTCTGGCCCAGCAGACCGTGCGCGATATGCTGCTGACTCCGAGCGACAAACTGGTGAACCCGGAGACCGCCGCGGTGCGTCGCAACTACACCCCCGACGCCAACAAGACACTGCCGATCAAGAACGTCGTGGTGATCCTGATGGAAAGCTTCGCCGGTCACTCGGTGGGCGCTCTGGGACGTCCGGGCGAGATCACGCCTTCCTTCGACAAACTGTCGAAAGAAGGTCTGTTGTTCGACCGTTTCTTCTCCAACGGCACCCATACCCACCAAGGTATGTTCGCCACCATGGCCTGCTTCCCGAACCTGCCAGGTTTCGAATACCTGATGCAGACCCCGGAAGGCAGCCACAAACTGTCCGGCCTGCCACAGTTGCTCAGTACTCGTGGCTACGACGATGTGTATGTTTATAACGGCGACTTCGCCTGGGACAATCAGTCGGGCTTCTTCAGCAACCAGGGCATGACCAACTTCATCGGGCGCAATGACTTCGTCAACCCGGTGTTCTCCGACCCGACCTGGGGCGTGTCTGACCAGGACATGTTCAACCGTGGCCTGGAAGAGTTGAAAGCCCGCGACGGCAAGGACAAGAAACCGTTCTATGCCTTGCTGCAAACCCTGTCCAACCACACGCCATACGCCTTGCCGACACCATTGCCGGTGGAGCGCGTGACCGATCGTGGCAGCCTCAACGAACACTTGACCGCCATGCGCTACTCCGACTGGGCATTGGGTCAGTTCTTTGAAAAGGCTCGCAAAGAGCCGTACTTCAAGGAAACCCTGTTCGTGATCGTCGGCGACCACGGTTTTGGCAACGAACAACAGATCACCGAAATGGACCTGGGCCGCTTCAACGTGCCGATGCTAATGATCGGGCCGGGCATACAGGAAAAATTCGGTCAGGTCGACCACACTGTGGGCACCCAGATCGACATCGTGCCGACCATCATGGGCCGCGTGGGTGGCGATGTGGTCCATCAATGCTGGGGGCGTGACTTGCTGAACCTGCCGGAAGGTGACAAGGGTTTCGGCATGATCAAGCCGTCGGGCAGCGATCAGACGGTCGCCTTGCTCACCGCGGACCGCGTGCTGGTACTGCCTAAAGAGATGCCGCCAAGGTTGTATCAATACGAACTGGGCGCTAACCCGAAAGGTGAAGTGATCCCGGCATCGGCTGACGAAGCGGCGCTCAAGCAGAAGCTCGAGTCGTTCATCCAGACGGCTACCAAGAGCCTGTTGGACAACACCGCCGGTGTGGTTGACGGCAAACCGGACTAAGTTTTTCCGGAATACAAAAGAGGCCCTTCGCAGGGCCTCTTTTTTTTGCCGGTAGAATCTCTATATCTTGCCAAGCAGCAATAGGATTAACAGCACCACCAACACCACGCCGATGATACCGGACGGGCCATAACCCCAACTTCTGGAGTGCGGGAAGACCGGCAGGCCGCCTATCAGCAACAGGATAAGAATAACGATAAGAATTGTGCCCATGTCTATTTCCTTGTTGGAAGCGTTGTGGGTTTGACCTGGCGTTTTAGCCATCAGCTGGACTTGTATTAATCCTAGCTGCTTAAAAAATCCGACTCATGGCTATGAAGAAAAATTCCAAGTTTTTTTAATGTTTTTGGAAAGTATGTTTATTTCTTTTGCTGTGTTTCGAAGTTGAAACAACCGCACCGCGCCGTGGTTCATCGCTGGCCATTCAGCACTCTGATGGAGCGTGGGTAGCGCATTATCCTTCGCTACACTCGGTGCATCTTCCCCGGAACAACAAGGCTGTTTGCTATGCAAAATCGCATGATGATCACTGGCGCGGGCTCAGGCCTGGGTCGCGAAATCGCGCTGCGCTGGGCGCGTGAAGGCTGGCAGCTGGCCTTGTCGGATGTCAGTGAGCCCGGTCTGCAGGAAACCCTCAAGTTGGTGCGCGAAGCCGGCGGTGACGGCTTCATTCAGCGCTGCGATGTGCGCGACTACAGTCAGTTGACCGCCTTCGCCCAAGCCTGCGAAGAGAAACTCGGCGGTATCGATGTCATCGTCAACAATGCCGGCGTGGCCTCGGGCGGGTTCTTCAGTGAACTGTCGCTGGAGGACTGGGATTGGCAAATCGCGATCAACCTGATGGGCGTGGTCAAGGGTTGCAAGGCCTTCCTGCCGCTGCTGGAGAAAAGCAAAGGCAAAATCATCAACATCGCCTCGATGGCGGCGCTGATGCAAGGCCCGGCCATGAGCAACTACAACGTGGCCAAGGCGGGTGTGGTGGCGTTGTCCGAAAGTTTGCTGATTGAACTGGCCCATGAGGAAGTCAGCGTGCATGTAGTTTGCCCGTCGTTCTTCCAGACCAATCTATTGGACTCCTTCCGTGGCCCGACCCCGGCCATGAAAGCCCAGGTCGGCAAATTGCTGGAAAGCTCACCGATCACCGCTGCTGACATTGCCGACTACATCTATCAGCAGGTCGCCGCTGGCGAATTCTTGATCCTGCCTCACGAGCAGGGCCGTATGGCCTGGGCGATCAAACAGAAAGACCCGCAATTGCTCTACAACGAAATGACTGTGATGGCCGACAAAATGCGCGCCAAGGCCAAACAAAACGCAGGCTGAACTTGCCTGTGCGCAACACCGTCGTTAGGGTGGCCGCCAACCGGCCATCCCAACGAGACGTTTGCATGCTCAATTACCTGTGGTTTTTCCTCGCCGCGCTGTTCGAAATCGCCGGCTGCTTCGCTTTCTGGATGTGGCTGCGCCAGGGTAAAAGCGTGTGGTGGGTCATCCCGGCCTTGTTCAGCCTGACGTTATTCGCGCTACTGCTGACCCGGGTCGAAGCGAACTACGCCGGTCGCGCCTATGCCGCCTACGGTGGCATCTACATCATCGCGTCGGTTGGTTGGCTGGCGGTGGTCGAGCGGATTCGACCACTGGGCTCGGACTGGATCGGCGTGGCGCTGTGTGTACTCGGGGCGACTGTCATTTTGTTTGGTCCGCGCCTTACCGCTTCCTGACGGATCGGTCCTTCATTCAAGCGGTTTGTCAGACACGTCCGTCAGGGTGATGCAGCCTGCATTGTAGGGCGGGACTGTTTTGCGGTCGTTGCATTGAAGACCCGCTCTGCGCAGGGCATCTTCAGGGGCCGGTAACCCTGAAGGATGAATGCCATGCTTGTACTCAGTCGCGTTGTGGGCGAATTGATATCCATTGGTGACAACATTTCCGTGCGGGTGCTCGCCGTCAACGGAAGCAGTGTGCGCTTCGGTGTTGAAGCGCCACAGCAGGTCAACGTACACCGCGCCGAAGTCTACGAGCGCATCCAGATCAAACAGGCAAAAGCCAAGGCTCGTTAAGGGCTTCAGTCGAACAGGTGCTTGGGCACGTCGTGCTTGAGCATCAACTGGCATTGCTCGCTTTCCGGATCGAAGACGATCAGCGCCTGGCCCTTGGTCAATGCCTGACGCACACGCAACACACGGGTTTCCAGCGGCGTGTCATCGCCGTTGTCCGTGCCGTCACGGGTCACGAAATCCTCGATCAGGCGGGTCAGGGTATCGACTTCAAGTTGGTCGTGGGGGATCAGCATAAGGCACCTCGGTTAAACATTGGCGCGATGCTACGGCGGATATGAACACATCACCAGTGTTCGCCTCAGCTTTCTGTGCGCTGTCCCAGCAGGCTATCCACCGACGGTACCCGGGTATCGCTTTCCATCTGCGTCTCGTGCTCGATCTGGTGACTGAACCGCTCCAGCGATCCCGTGGCTGGTTGTGCATCGCTGGCGAATACCGGCGGGCTGAGAATGTAGGCGCCGAGCAAACGGCTGAGAGCGGCAAGGCTGTCGATGTGGGTACGTTCGTAGCCGTGAGTGGCGTCGCAACCGAAGGCCAGCAGGGCGGTGCGAATGTCATGGCCGGCGGTGACGGCCGAGTGAGCATCGCTGAAGTAATAGCGGAACAGGTCCCGACGTGCCGGCAGTTCGTTGTCAGCGGCCAGGCGTAGCAGATGCCGCGACAGATGATAGTCATAAGGCCCGCCGGAATCCTGCATCGCCACGCTCACCGCGTGTTCGCTGGAGTGCTGGCCGGGCGCGACCGGCGCGATGTCGATGCCGACGAATTCGCTGACATCCCAGGGCAGGGCAGCCGCCGCACCACTGCCGGTTTCCTCGGTGATGGTGAACAGCGGATGGCAGTCGATCATCAACTCTTCGCCGCTGTCGACAATCGCTTTCAGTGCCGCCAGCAGTGCGGCAACGCCAGCCTTGTCGTCGAGGTGACGGGCGCTGATGTGGCCGCTTTCGGTGAACTCCGGCAACGGGTCGAAGGCGACGAAATCGCCGACGCTGATCCCCAGCGAATCGCAATCGGCGCGGGTGGCGCAATAGGCGTCCAGGCGCAATTCGATGTGATCCCAGCTGATCGGCATTTCATCCACGGCGGTGTTGAACGCGTGCCCGGAAGCCATCAGCGGCAACACGCTGCCGCGGATCACGCCGTTGTCGGTGAACAGGCTGACGCGGCTGCCCTCGGCAAAACGGCTGGACCAGCAGCCGACGGGCGCCAGGGTCAGGCGTCCGTTGTCCTTGATCGCGCGAACCGCCGCGCCAATGGTATCCAGGTGAGCGGAGACTGCTCGGTCCGGACTGTTCTTCTTGCCCTTGAGAGTCGCGCGGATGGTGCCGCGACGGGTCATTTCAAAGGGAATGCCCAGCTCTTCGAGGCGCTCGGCCACGTACCGCACGATGGTGTCGGTGAACCCGGTGGGGCTGGGAATGGCGAGCATTTCCAGCAGGACTTTTTGCAGGTAATCGAGATCCGGTTCGGGAATTTTGCTGGTCATGGAAACTCCTGATGGTGTTGGTACAGACAACACATCACTAAGGGACTGCCGGCTGACTATGTGCAAACAACAAATCTACAAACCGCTCGGCCGTCGGCTGCGGTTCATGGTTGGCCAGGCCGGCGCGTTCATTGGCTTCGATAAACACGTACTGCGGCTGGTCGGCGGCCGGTACCATCAGGTCGAGCCCGACCATCGGAATATCCAGCGCTCGCGCCGCGCGCACCGCCGCGTCCACCAAGGCTGGGTGCAGAATCGCCGTGACGTCTTCAAGGATGCCGCCGGTATGAAGATTCGCCGTGCGCCGTACGAACAAGTGCTCGCCGGCCGGCAGAATACTGGCGTAGTCATAACCCGCCGCCTGCAAGGTACGTTGGGTCTCCTGATCCAGCGGGATTTTGCTTTCGCCGCTGGTCGCTGCCTGACGGCGACGGCTCTGGGCCTCGATCAGCGCACCGATGGAATGCTGACCATCACCCACCACTTCCGCCGGCCGGCGAATGGCAGCCGCGACCACCTCGAAGCCGATCACCAGAATCCGCAAATCGAGGCCTTCGTGAAAACTTTCCAGCAGCACTCGACTGTCGAATGCACGGGCGTTTTCGATGGCTTGCTGGACCTCCTCAATACTGCGCAAATCCACCGCCACCCCTTGACCCTGTTCACCGTCCAGCGGTTTGACCACCACCCGTTCGTGCTCGTCGAGAAACGCCAGATTGTCGTCCGCGCTTCCCGCCAGTTGTTGGGCAGGCAGTTTGAGGCCGGCGTTTTTCAGCACCTTGTGAGTCAGGCTTTTGTCCTGGCACAAGGTCATGCTGATGGCGCTGGTCAGATCGCTCAGGGATTCGCGGCAACGCACCCGGCGACTGCCGTGAATCAAGGTGAACAGACCGGCCTGGGCGTCATCCACCTGCACCTCAATGCCGCGCCGATGAGCCTCTTCGACGATGATCCGCGCATACGGATTGAACTCGGCTTCGGGGCCGGGGCCGAGAAACAACGGCTGGTTGATGCCGTTCTTGCGCTTGATCGCAAAGGTCGACAAGTTGCGAAAACCGAGTTTGGCGTAAAGACTCTTCGCCTGACGGTTGTTGTGCAGCACCGACAGGTCCAGGTAACTCAGCCCACGGCTCATGAAGTGTTCGATCAAGTGCCGCACCAGCACTTCACCGACGCCTGGGCGGGAACATTGCGGATCCACCGCCAGGCACCACAGGCTGCTGCCGTTTTCCGGATCGTTGAATGCCTTGTGGTGATTGAGGCCCATGACGCTGCCGATAATCGCGCCGCTGTCCTCGTCTTCGGCCAGCCAGTACACCGGGCCGCCCTGATGATGGGGCGTCAGCAAACCTGCATCGATCGGCAGCATGCCGCGGGCCTGATACAGCTGATTGATTGCCTGCCAGTCCGCCTCGCTTTGCGCCCGACGAATGCGAAAACCGCGAAACACCCGGGTGGCCTGACGGTAATCGCTGAACCACAGGCGCAAAGTATCGGACGGGTCGAGAAACAGTTGCGCCGGTTCCAGCCCCAGCACTTGCTGGGGGGCGGCGACGTACAAGGCGATGTCCCGCTCACCGGGTTGCTCATTGAGCAACTCTTGGGCGAGGCTCGCCGCATCGGGAAAGGTATGGCCGATCAACAACCGGCCCCAACCGCAATGCACGGCGATGGGCACGTCGCTCAATGCACTGCCGTCTTCGGCCAGGCGTGCCTGCAAGCGTTCGTAGGAGGGCGCCTGACCGCGCAACAGGCGTTGGCTGTAAGCCGTGGCGTGGGGTTTCATCGATCAGATTCCTTGTTCACTGAGCCACAGGTTCAGGGCCGCCAATTGCCACAGCTTGGAGCCGCGCAACGGGGTCAACTGGCCTTGCGGATCGGTCAGCAGGCGGTCGAGCATGGCGGGGTTGAACAGGCCGCGATCCTGACTCGGATCGAGCAGCAGTTCACGCACCCAGTTCAGTGTGTCGCCCTGTAAATGCTTGAGACCTGGCACCGGGAAGTAGCCTTTTTTGCGATCGATCACTTCGCTCGGAATCACCCGCCGCGCCGCCTCTTTCAGGACTTGCTTGCCGCCATCCGGCAGTTTGAATTTGCCCGGCACCCGCGCTGACAATTCCACCAGGCGATAGTCGAGAAACGGCGTGCGCGCTTCCAGGCCCCAGGCCATGGTCATGTTGTCGACCCGTTTGACCGGGTCGTCCACCAGCATCACGGTGCTGTCCAGGCGTAGGGCTTTGTCCACCGCTGCGTCGGCACCGGGCTGTGCGAAATGTTCCTTCACGAAGTCGCCGGCGGCATCGTTGGCTGTCAGCCATTTCGGTTGCACTGTGGCGGCATAGTCGGCATAGCTGCGGTCGAAAAACGCATCGCGATATGCCGCATACGGATCGCTCGCGCCGTCCACCTGCGGATACCAGTGATACCCGGCGAACAACTCGTCCGCGCCCTGGCCGCTCTGCACCACTTTGCAATGCTTGGCCACTTCCCGGGACAGCAGGTAGAAGGCAATGCAGTCATGGCTGACCATCGGCTCGCTCATGGCGCGGAACGCTGCCGGCAGTTGCTCGATGATCTCTTGTTCGTCGATACGCAGTTGGTGATGCCGGGTGCCGTAGTGTTTGGCGATCAGGTCCGAATACTGAAATTCATCACCGCGCTCGCCACCGGCGTCCTGGAAACCGATGGAAAAGGTCGACAAGTCTTCGACCCCGACTTCGCGTAACAGCCCCACCAACAGACTCGAATCGACACCACCGGACAGCAGCACACCGACATCCACCGCCGCCCGTTGACGGATCGCCACCGCTTCACGGGTGCTGTCGAGCACGCGATCGCGCCAGTCTTCGAGGGTCAGATTCAGTTCGTCGGCATGTGGGCCGTAGGGCAGGGTCCACCAGGTTTTCTGCTCGGTGGTGCCGTCGGCTTCGATACGCATCCAGCTGGCCGGGGGCAGTTTTTCGATGCCCGCCAGCAAGGTGCGAGGGGCCGGGACCACCGCGTGGAAGTTCAGGTAATGATTGAGCGCCACCGGATCGAGGATCGGGTTGATGTCGCCGCCCTTGAGCAATGCCGGCAATGCCGAGGCAAAGCGCAGGCGCTGGCCGGTGCGCGACAGGTACAGCGGCTTCACACCGAGACGGTCGCGGGCGATGAACAGACGCTGGGCGTCACGTTCCCAAATGGCGAAGGCGAACATGCCGTTGAGCTTGGGCAACAGCGCTTCACCCCAGGCGTGATAGCCCTTGAGCAGCACTTCGGTGTCGCCACCGGAGTAGAAGGCATAACCGAGGCTTTCCAGCTCGGTGCGCAGTTCCGGGAAGTTGTAGATAGCGCCGTTGAAGGCCAGGGACAGGCCCAGTTGGTTATCGATCATCGGCTGCGCCGAGCCGTCCGACAGGTCCATGATTTTCAGGCGCCGATGGCCCAGGGCAATCGGGCCTTGGCTGTGGAAACCCCACGCATCAGGGCCGCGAGGGGCCAGGTGATGGGTGATTCGTTCAATGGCTGCGAGGTCCGCAGGTTGATGGTCGAAACGTAATTCTCCAGCTAATCCGCACATAAGTCCTTACCGGTTTTTCCGTTGGGGAGGGTCAATCGATACCCGCCAAAAACGGCGGGTACCCGGAAACTGACCCGGCTGAATCCCTGGAGTTTTAGACCGATAAGTTATAAGTCGGTGTGTCAGACTTTTCCGCGAATCAACTGGCGCAAGGCAAAACGGTTGGGATGGCAGGCCTCGGCCACGGCTTTGGGCAAGGGCAAAGGCTCGTTTTCAAGCCATGCCGCCAGCAGCTCTCCGGACAATGGCGCGGTGATCAAACCGCGAGAGCCATGACCGCTGTTGACGTAAAACCCATCAAGCCACGGGCAGGGCACGTCGGGCACTTGCCGGGCATCTTTGCTCAGCGCGGCATAGGCATTGGCGAAGCTGGTCTGATCGGCCAACGGTCCGACGATCGGCAGGTAATCGGGACTGGTGCAGCGGAACGCCGCGCGCCCTTCAAGCTGCTGCGTGTCCAGGTCTTGAACATGCAGGCGGGTGACCAGGTCGGTGGAGATTTCTTCGAGCAACGCCAGGTTGCCGAGGTGCTCGGCGACGGTCGGGGTCAGATCATCACTCTTGAAATCGAAGCTGGCGCCGAGGGTGTGTTCGCCCAGACGAGCAGGCGCCACATAGCCTTCGGCGCAGACAACGGTCGCCAGGCTCTGGCTTTCAGGGGTTTGCGCCAGTCGGGTGATCTGGCCGCGAATGCGTTTGAGGGGCAGCTCGGCGCTCTGGGGGAAGCGTTTGATCTCGGCGGCACCGGCGAGAATCACCACGGGCGCGCTGGCCAGCAGCGTCTCGCCGTCCCAGGCCTGCCATTGATCATCGACCTTGCGCAGTTCCAGCACCTCGCGATGGGGCAGCCACTGAATGTTCATTGAAGACGCCTGCCACTGACACAACGCGGGCGGATGAACCCAGCCGCCTTCGGGGAAGAACAGGCCGCCGTGCTCCAGTTCGATACCGGCCCGGGCCTGTGCTTGCGGTTGATCGAGCAGGTGTACCAGGTCTGGCGGAAAGGCCGTGGCCAATTGCGCCTGACGTTCGGCTTCCTTGGCATTGAAGGCCAGTTGCAAGACCCCGCAATCGTCCCAGTCGACGCCGCGCTGCAACTGTTCCAGCAGGCGCCGGGTGTAACCAAAACCGCTGACGATCAATTGCGACAGCGCGGTGCCGTGGGCCGAAAGCTTGAGGTACAGCACACCCTGAGGGTTGCCCGAGGCTTCCTGCGCCAGTGCTTCGTGGCGCTCCAACAGGCTCACTTGCCAACCCCGCGCGGCGAGACTGGCGGCGCTGGCGCAACCGGCCAGCCCGGCACCGATCACCAGGGCGCGGCGTTCGCCGGCCAGCGGTTGAGGGCGAGCGAACCAGGGTTTTGTCATGGTCGCTTTCGCCACCTCCTCAGGCCAGCCAAGAAAGGTGCCCCGCAGGATCTCCCACTTGTGGCCGATGCCTGGCGTTCGCTTCATCTTGAAGCCCGCCGCATTCAGCAGTCGGCGCACCCAACCGGTGCTGGTGAAGGTGCTGATGGTCGAGCCGGGTGCCGCCAGACGGGCCAGTTCGGCAAACAGCTCGGCGGTCCACATGTCGGGGTTTTTCGCCGGGGCGAAACCGTCGAGGAACCAGGCGTCGATCTGCGCGTCCAGTTGTGGCAACTGCTCCAGTGCATCGCCAATCAGCAGGGTCAATGTGACGCGGCCATTGCCCAGCACCAGGCGCTGGAAACCTTGATGAATCGCCACGTATTGCGCCAGCAATTGATCGGCGAACGGCTTGAGATCCGGCCATAACGCCAGGGCCCGTTGCAGATCGGCGGTGCTCAGCGGGTACTTTTCGACACTGACAAAATGCAGCCGCGCACCGGCCACTGCGTGCTGTTCGAACAACTGCCAGGCACAGAGAAAATTCAGTCCGGTGCCGAAACCTGTTTCGCCAATCACCAGTCGCCCACCCGCCGGCAATGCGGCGAAGCGGTCGCGCAAATCGTTTTGCTCCAGAAACACGTAACGGGTTTCTTCAAGGCCCGACTGGTCGGAAAAGTACACATCATCGAACACCCGCGAACGCGGGCGACCTTGGTCGTCCCAGTCGAGCTGGGCGTGGGGCAATACAGGTTTCATGGCAGGCTCGGCAACGGCAAGACCGCCATTCTAGCCGATCGCCACGGTGGTGCTTGATCCGTGGCAAGTGCCACATTCGGGGGGCAGGGAGAATCGTCGTTTTGTGGCGAGGGAGCTTGCTCCCGCTCGGGTGCGAAGCAGCCGCAAGTTGGTTGTCTATGTACCCCCGGAGTACAAGTTTTTTGGTATCGGGACGGCTTCGCCGTCCAGCGGGAGCAAGCTCCCTCACCACAGGGTTCGTATCAGTCTCAAAGATGGATTTGTCCTGCGCATGAGACGTCAATCCGCTAGTCTTGCTCAATCCTGGAAGGAGCGTCTCCATGTTCGAATCCGCCGAAATCGGTCATGCCATTGACAAAGAAACCTATGAAGCCGAAGTGCCGGCCCTGCGTGAAGCCTTGCTCGAAGCGCAGTTCGAACTTCGGCAGCAACACCGTTTTCCAGTGATCATTTTGATCAACGGCATCGAAGGGGCCGGCAAGGGCGAGACGGTCAAGTTGCTCAACGAATGGATGGACCCGCGCCTGATCGAGGTCCGCACCTTCGACCAGCAAACCGACGAAGAGCTGGCTCGACCACCCGCCTGGCGCTATTGGCGGATGCTCCCGGCCAAGGGGCGCATGGGGATTTTCTTCGGTAACTGGTACAGCCAGATGCTGCAAGGGCGGGTTCATGGTTTGTTCAAGGATCCGCGACTCGATCAAGCCATCAACGGCGCCGAACGGCTGGAGAAGATGTTGTGCGACGAAGGCGCGCTGATCTTCAAGTTCTGGTTTCACCTCTCCAAGAAACAAATGAAAGCGCGGCTCAAGGCGCTGAACGACGATCCGCTGCACAGCTGGCGCATCAGCCCGCTGGACTGGCAACAATCCGCGACCTACGACAAGTTCGTGAAGTACGGCGAACGGGTGCTGCGCCGTACCAGCCGCGACTATGCGCCGTGGCATGTGATTGCCGGCCTGGATGCGCGTTATCGCAGCCTGGCGGTCGGCAAGATTCTGCTCGAGGGCCTGCAGAGCGCACTCAAGAGACCCAGGATTCACCCGCACAAAGTCAGTGCCGCGCCCTTGTCTCCCAGCGTCGATCACGTGAATCTGCTCGACAGCCTGGACCTGACCCTGAACCTGGACAAGGACGATTACGAAGAGCAACTGATTACCGAGCAGGCACGGTTTTCCGGGCTGATGCGCGACAAACGCATGCGTCGTCACGCGTTGATCGCGGTGTTCGAGGGCAACGACGCGGCAGGCAAGGGCGGGGCGATCCGTCGGGTGGCCGCGGCACTCGACCCACGTCAGTACAACATCGTGCCGATCGCCGCGCCTACCGAAGAAGAACGGGCGCAGCCGTATCTCTGGCGGTTCTGGCGGCATATTCCGGCGCGGGGAAAATTCACTGTGTTCGATCGTTCCTGGTATGGCCGGGTGCTGGTGGAGCGCATCGAGGGTTTTTGCAGCGAGGCGGACTGGTTGCGTGCCTACAGCGAGATCAACGACTTCGAAGAGCAGCTCGACGATGCCGGGGTGATCGTGGTCAAGTTCTGGCTGACCATCGACAAACAGACTCAGATGGAGCGCTTCCAGGAGCGCGAAGAGATCCCCTTCAAGCGTTTCAAGATCACTGAAGACGACTGGCGTAACCGCGACAAGTGGGACGATTACCGCGCCGCGGTCGGCGATATGGTCGACCGCACCAGCACCGAGGTATCGCCCTGGACCCTGGTGGAAGCCAACGACAAGCGCTGGGCGCGGGTCAAGGTATTGCGCACCCTCAATGAGGCGCTGGAAACAGCATTCGAAAAGTCCGACAAACGGGAGAAGAAACTGCAAAAGCGCAAGCGCTGAGCCGATGGTTACGCATACGCGGGGTGAATGATTGTCGCGGTCAGTCATGAGTGGGACTTATGCTCGATCCAACTCCCGACTGACAACAACAATGAGGTGTATGCCATGCGTGAAGTGGTGATCGTCGACAGCGTGCGGACCGGCCTGGCCAAATCCTTTCGCGGCAAGTTCAACATGACCCGTCCCGATGACATGGCGGCCCACTGTGTCAACGCGCTGCTCACGCGCAATGACGTCGACCCGTCCAGCGTCGAGGATTGCATCGTCGGCGCCGGTTCCAACGAAGGTGCCCAGGGTTACAATATCGGTCGCAACGTCGCGGTGCTGTCGCACCTGGGCATCGGCACGGGTGGCATGACCCTTAACCGCTTCTGTTCGTCGGGCTTGCAGGCCATCGCGATTGCCGCCAATCAGATCGCTTCCGGTTGCAGCGACATCATCGTCGCCGGCGGTGTCGAGTCGATCAGCCTGACCATGAAAAGCGTCAACACCGACCACCTGATCAACCCGCTGCTGAAAGAGCAGGTGCCAGGTATCTATTTCCCCATGGGCCAGACGGCCGAGATCGTCGCGCGTCGTTACAGCGTCAGTCGTGAAGAGCAGGATCTGTACGCCCTGCAAAGCCAGCAACGTACCGCTCTGGCGCAGGCCGCCGGGTTGTTCAACGATGAAATCGTGCCGATGGCGGTGAAGTATCGCGTTGAAGACAAGGCCACCGGCCAGGTGCAGATCCTCGACGGCATTGTCGATCACGATGACTGCAACCGCCCCGACACCACCCTGCAAAGCCTGGCGGGATTGAAACCGGTGTTTGCCGAAGACGGCTCAGTAACGGCCGGCAACTCTTCGCAGCTGTCCGACGGTGCTTCGATGACCCTGGTGATGAGCCTGGAAAAAGCCCTGGCGCTGGGGCTCAAGCCCAAAGCCTTCTTTCGCGGTTTCACCGTGGCCGGGTGCCCGCCGGACGAGATGGGCATCGGCCCGGTGTTCTCGGTGCCGAAGTTGCTCAAGGCCAAGGGGTTGCAGATTGCCGACATTGATTTGTGGGAGCTCAATGAAGCGTTCGCCTCGCAATGCCTGTACAGCCGCGATCGGCTGGAAATCGACAACGACAAATACAACGTCAATGGCGGCTCGATTTCCATCGGCCACCCGTTCGGCATGACCGGTTCGCGTCAGGTGGGGCACATCGTGCGCGAGTTGCAGCGACGCAACTTGCGCTACGGCATCGTCACCATGTGCGTGGGCGGTGGGATGGGGGCTACGGGGTTGTTTGAGGCGGTGCGGTAATTCCGTAAGGTCGCCTTCGCGGGCAAGCCTCGCTCCTTGTATGTTGCGCTTACACCCCGCGAGAGCAGTTATGCTCGCGGGTGTTGTCATCTCGATGACATGTTCATGCTCAAAACCTGCATCCGCTCGATATAAGCCTGGATCTCCTTCTCGGCCGTCGCCGGATTATCGAACGGCCCCTCCAGGGTCTGTTCCCGGGTGGTGAAATACAGCTCCCCATTGACACGACACAACCGCTCACAGCGAAAGTGCGTGGCGGGGGCGGTGTCCTGGGCGCGCATGCCGTACATGGGCGATCTCCTGCAGAGGGCGGTTTCAATGAGCTTATGCATGAACCCTTTGCAACGCCTGGCGAGCTGATCGACGGCATCCCGTCAATGTCATGGTGCGACCTGCACAGTTTCATTCGCGGCCCGAGGGCAACTGTCCCTGTGTCGCGCTCTGGTCTGAGCCTAGAATGAGCATTCTTGCCAATGGGCTTCGGGGGCAGCATGCATATTTCATCGGGTCGCTGGGTGTACGGTTTATTCCTGGCCTTGCTGACCGCGTTGTTGTGGGGAATCCTGCCGATCAAACTCAAGCAAGTGCTGTTGGTGATGGACCCAGTGACGGTGACCTGGTTTCGCCTGATGGTGTCCGGCGGGTGCCTGTTCATATATCTGGCGGCGACCAGACGCTTGCCGAGTCGCAAAGTCCTCGGCCCGCGCGGTGGCTGGTTGGTGTTGATGGCGGTACTCGGACTGGTCGGCAACTACGTGCTGTACCTGATGGGCCTGAACCTGCTCAGCGCCGGCACCGCACAACTGGTGGTGCAGATGGGCCCGATCATGTTGCTGATCGCCAGTCTGTTCGTGTTCAAGGAGCGTTTCAGCGTGGGGCAGGGGATTGGCCTGCTGGTGCTGCTGATCGGCTTTGCACTGTTCTTCAATCAGCGCCTGGGCGAGTTGCTCACCTCCCTGACCGATTACACCGCGGGTGTGCTGATGGTGCTGTTGGCGTCGACGGTCTGGACCTTCTATGCCTTGGGCCAGAAGCAGTTGCTCACGGTGTGGAACTCGTTGCAGGTGATGATGGTGATTTACCTGTTCTGCGCGCTGTTGCTGACGCCGTGGGTGCATCCGCTGGAAGCGCTGCAACTGAGCCCGCTGCAAGGCTGGTTGCTGCTGGCGTGCTGCTTGAACACCCTGATCGCGTATGGCGCCTTCGCCGAAGCCCTGGCCCATTGGGAAGCGTCGCGGGTCAGCGCGACGCTGGCGATCACGCCGCTGGTGACCTTTGCCGCGGTGGCCGTGGCGGCCTGGTTATGGCCTGATTTTGTGCATGCCGAAACGATCAACGGTCTGGGTTATGGCGGGGCGGTGCTGGTGGTGCTCGGGTCGGCGCTGGTGGCGTTGGGGCCATCGTTGATCGCCGGGCTCAGGGCACGGCGGGTGCGGATGGCAGCCAGTTAGACCGCGTTATCGTTCATCGCGGGCAAGCCACGCTCCCACAGGTTTTGGGTCGCTCACGGGTGTTGTGATTGACACAAAACCTGTGGGAGCGTGGCTTGCCCGCGATGACTGACTGTCGGGCGCTAGAGAACTCAGCCCTTGGCCCCTGCCTCCAGCATATTCTCCGGCCTCACCCACGCATCGAACTCTTCATTGGTCAGATACCCCAACTTCAACGCCGCCTCACGCAGTGTCAGCCCCTCGCTGTAGGCCTTCTTGGCAATCTCGGCTGATTTGTCGTAGCCGATGTGCGGGTTCAGCGCCGTCACCAGCATCAAGCCTCGTTCCAGATGCTCGGCCATTTTCTCGGCATCCGGTTCCAGGCCGGCGATGCAATGCTGCTGGAAGTTGCTGCAGCCGTCGCCCAGCAAGCGGATCGATTGCAGCAGGTTGTGGATGATCACCGGTTTGAACACGTTCAATTGCAGATGCCCCTGACTGGCGGCAAAACCGATGGCGACGTCGTTGCCCAACACCTGACAGGCCAGCATCGACAACGCTTCGCACTGGGTCGGGTTGACCTTGCCGGGCATGATCGAGCTGCCTGGCTCGTTGGCCGGCAGTTTCACCTCGGCAAACCCGGCTCGCGGTCCGGAGCCCAGCACGCGCAGGTCGTTGGCGATTTTCATCAGGGTCACGGCGAGGGTTTTCAGGGCGCCGGACAGCGTGGTCAGTGGCTCATGACCGGCCAGTGCGGCGAATTTGTTCGGCGCGGTGACGAACGGCAGGCCGGAGAGGGCGGCCAGTTCGGCGGCGATCGCCTCGCCAAAACCGTGGGGTGAGTTCAACCCGGTGCCGACCGCGGTGCCGCCCTGGGCCAGTTCACAGACCGCCGGCAACGCGCTGCGGATCGCCCGCTCGGCGTAATCCAGTTGTGCGATGAACGCCGAGAGTTCCTGACCGAAGGTAATCGGCGTGGCGTCCATCATGTGGGTACGACCGGTCTTGACCAGTTTCATGTGCCGCGCGGACAGCTCCGCCAAGCCGCCGGACAACTCAGCGATCGCCGGCAGCAAATGCTGTTGCACCGCCTGAACCGTCGCGATGTGCATGGCCGTGGGGAAGCAGTCGTTGGAACTCTGGGAGCGGTTGACGTGATCGTTGGGGTGCACCGGGCTCTTGCCACCGCGCGGGTTGCCGGCCAGTTCGTTGGCGCGACCGGCGATCACTTCGTTGACGTTCATGTTGCTCTGGGTGCCGCTGCCGGTCTGCCAGACCACCAGCGGGAACTGGTCGTCATGTTGGCCGTCGAGCACTTCGTCGGCCGCTTGTTCGATCAGGCGGGCGATGTCGGCGGGCAGGTCGCCATTACGATCGTTGACGCGTGCCGCGGCTTTCTTGATCAGGGCCAGGGCATGCAACACAGCCAGCGGCATGCGTTCGTTGCCAATGGCGAAATTAATCAGCGAGCGTTGCGTCTGAGCGCCCCAGTAAGCGTCATCCGGGACTTCCACCTGGCCCAGGCTGTCGGTTTCGATACGGCTCATCATGCACACTCCTGTAGGTCTGATAGCGCAGTTTAGGCTGTGATCGCCGGTTGTGGTTCCATCAGTCTGGAATTTGACCGTTCAACCCCTCTAAATCAGTCGCGACAAGGCTTGGGGTTGAGCGACACACTTTTTTAGGCGCAGAATGGGCGCCCTTGGGGTTATACCTCGCCTGCTAGAAAAGGAAACTCGATGACTCGTCTTCGTGCCATCTGTACCGCGGTTGCACTGGTTTGCGCCAGCGGCCAGGTTTTTGCCGATACCGCCAGCCACAACGCCAGTGCCGAAGCTTTCCTGACCCTGGCGCACGCTGACAAACTGGGCACTCCGGTGTACATGCAAGTGCAGCAAATGTTCGCTCAGCGCTTTGAACAGACCAAAGCCCCTGAGTCGAAGAAAGCCGTTCTGGAAACTTATCAGGCCAAGGCCAACGCAGCGCTGGACGCAGCCATTGGCTGGAACAAGCTGAAGCCGGACATGGTCAAGCTCTACACCACCAACTTCAGCGAATCCGAGCTCAAGGATCTGGTGGCGTTCTACCAGTCGCCACTGGGCAAGAAAGTCCTGGAAAAAATGCCGCAGCTGACTCAGCAATCGGCCCAGATGACTCAAGCCAAGCTGGAAAGCGCGGTGCCTGTGGTCAACAAACTGCTGGCAGACATGACTAACGAGCTGGATCCTAAAGCCGGCGCCGCTGCTCCTGCAGCCAAGAAAAAGCCTTAAGCGGAGCCGGGTATGACCATGCAACAACGCATCGAATCGACGCTGGGGCTGCTACAGCCCGAGCACCTGCAAGTGCTGGATGAAAGCCATATGCACAGCCGTGGGTTGCAGACCCACTTCAAGGCGGTGGTGGTCAGCCGGCAGTTCGAAGGGCTCAATCGCGTCAAGCGTCACCAGAAGGTGTACGGCACTTTGGGCGAACTGATGGGCGAGTTCCATGCGTTGGCGCTGCATACCTACACGCCGGAGGAATGGGCGCAGATCGATGCGGCTCCGGCCTCGCCGACCTGTGCTGGCGGCAGCAAGCATTAACCCTTGGTTTTTTGCTAGAATCCGCAACGCGCCGCTTACCCGGCGCGTTTTTTTTCGCATCCGGTTCACCCCTTACGAGGGTAGCCACCTGGAGAATCACCCATGACACAACAGATTGTCGTGGCGGCACTGTATAAGTTCGTCACCCTGGAAAATTACGTTGATCTGCGTGAGCCACTGCTGCAAGCGATGATCGACAACGGCATCAAAGGCACGCTGCTGATCGCCGAAGAAGGCATCAACGGCACCGTGTCCGGCAGCCGCGAAGGCATCGACGGGCTGATGGCCTGGCTCAAGAACGACCCGCGCATGGACGACATCGACCACAAAGAGTCGTACTGCGACGAACAGCCGTTCTACCGCACCAAAGTCAAACTCAAGAAAGAAATCGTCACCCTGGGCGTTGAGGGCGTGGACCCGAACAAAAAGGTCGGCACCTATGTGGATCCGCAGAACTGGAACGCGCTGATCAGCGATCCGGAAGTGCTGTTGATCGACACCCGTAATGACTACGAAGTCTCGATCGGCACCTTCGAAGGCGCCATCGATCCGAAGACCACCAGTTTTCGCGAATTCCCCGACTACATCAAAGCCAACTTCGACCCGGCCGTGCACAAGAAAGTCGCGATGTTCTGCACCGGCGGCATTCGCTGCGAGAAGGCGTCGAGCTACATGCTCAGTCAGGGTTTCGACGAGGTCTATCACCTCAAGGGCGGCATCCTGAAGTACCTCGAAGAGGTGCCGCAGGAAGAAACCAAATGGCAGGGCGACTGCTTCGTGTTCGATAACCGCGTGACCGTTCGTCACGATCTCAGCGAAGGCGACTACGATCAATGTCATGCCTGTCGTACGCCCGTCAGCGTTGAAGACCGCGCATCCGAGCACTATGTGGCCGGCATCAGTTGCCCGCACTGCTGGGATAAGCTGAGCGAGAAAACCCGTCGCAGTGCCATCGACCGGCAGAAGCAGATCGAACTGGCCAAGGCGCGCAACATGCCGCACCCGATCGGTTACAACTACAAGCAATCCGCTTCCGAGGCTTGAACCATGTCTGCACGCCTGCTCTATGTGATGGATCCGATGTGTTCCTGGTGCTGGGGCTTCGCTCCGGTGGCCAAAGCGCTGGTTGAGCAGGCGCAGGCGGCGGGTGTGGAGTTGCATCTGGTGGTGGGTGGTTTGCGCACCGGCAGTGGCGCGGCGCTGGAGCCGACCACCCGGCGCTATATCCTTGAGCACTGGCAGGCGGTTCACGAGGCCACCGGCCAGCCGTTCAAGTTTGAAGGCGCGTTGCCCGACGGGTTTGTCTACGACACCGAGCCTGCCTGTCGGGCGCTGGTGACTGCGCGCAGCCTGGCGCCGGATTGCGCCTGGACACTGCTCGGGCTGATCCAGCATGCGTTCTATGCTGAAGGTCGCGACGTTACCCGTGCCAGCGTGTTGGTGGAACTGGCGGAGCAGGCCGGTTTGCCACGCATCGAATTTGCCGCAGCCTTCGATCGTGCCGATCAGCACGCTGCGACCGCCGCCGATTTCACTTGGGTCCAGGACCTGGGTATTGCCGGTTTTCCGACCTTGCTGGCAGAGCGCAATGGTCAATTGGCGCTGCTGACCAATGGCTATCAGCCCTTGAGCGAGTTGTCACCGTTGCTCGGCCGCTGGCTGGAGCGCGCTGCCTGTGCATGATCTGCCCGATGATGCAGCAGCTCCCAAACGTGTCGATCGGCTGAGCTGGGCGGAAGTCCGCCGCCTGGCCCTACACCATAAAAAATCCCTGTGGATCGCCAACGGCGTTGCGGTATTGGCAACGCTGTGCAGCGTGCCGATCCCGTTGCTGTTGCCGTTGCTGGTGGACGAAGTGCTGCTGGGCCACGGTGACGTTGCACTGAAAGTCATGAACCACGCACTGCCCGACGTCTGGCAGAAAGCCGCGGGTTATATCGGTCTGATGCTGCTGGTGACCCTGGCGCTGCGTTGCGCCGCGTTGTTGTTCAACGTGGTGCAGGCGAAATTGTTTGCGGCGCTGGCCAAGGACATCGTGTATCGGATTCGGGTGCGGTTGATCGACCGGCTCAAGCGCATCTCGCTGGGCGAATACGAAAGCCTGGGCAGTGGCACGGTGACCACGCATCTGGTCACCGACCTGGACACGCTGGACAAATTCGTCGGCGAAACCCTCAGTCGTTTCCTCGTGGCGATGCTGACACTGGTGGGCACCGCATCGATCCTGATGTGGATGCACTGGAAACTCGCGCTGCTGATTCTGCTGTTCAACCCGCTGGTGATCTACGCCACGGTGCAGTTGGGCAAGCGGGTCAAACATCTGAAGAAGCTCGAGAACGACAGCACCTCACGCTTCACCCAAGCCTTGACCGAAACCCTGGACGCCATCCAGGAAGTGCGTGCCGGTAATCGTCAGGGTTTTTTCCTCGGACGGTTGGGGCAGCGAGCGCGGGAAGTGCGCGATTACGCGGTGAGCTCGCAGTGGAAAACCGATGCATCGAATCGGGCCAGCGGTTTGCTGTTCCAGTTCGGCATCGATATTTTCCGCGCCGCGGCCATGCTCACCGTGCTGTTTTCCGACCTGTCCATAGGCCAGATGCTGGCGGTGTTCAGTTACCTGTGGTTCATGATCGGTCCGGTGGAACAGCTGCTCAATCTGCAGTACGCCTTTTACGCCGCCGGCGGTGCGCTGTCGCGGATCAACGAGTTGCTGGCCCGTGCCGACGAGCCGCAATACACCGGCAGCGTCGACCCGTTTCAGGGGCGCGACACGGTGGGCATCGAAGTTCAGGGACTGAGTTTCGGCTACGGCGACGAGTTGGTGCTGAACCAAATGAATCTGTCGATTGCCCCCGGTGAAAAAGTCGCGATTGTCGGCGCCAGCGGTGGAGGCAAAAGTACTCTGGTGCAGTTGCTGCTGGGCTTGTACACGCCGCTGGCCGGGACCATCCGTTTCGGTGGTTCGACTCAGCAAGAGATCGGCCTGGAAACCGTGCGCGAAAATGTCGCCGTGGTCCTGCAACATCCCGCCCTGTTCAACGACACCGTGCGCGCCAACCTGACCATGGGCCGCGAACGCAGTGACGAGGCCTGCTGGCAGGCACTGGAAATTGCTCAGTTGCAACACACGGTGCGTGAACTGCCCAATGGCCTGGACAGTATCGTCGGGCGATCCGGCGTGCGTTTATCCGGCGGGCAGCGTCAACGCCTGGCGATTGCCCGAATGGTGTTGGCCGAGCCCAAAGTGGTGATCCTCGACGAAGCCACGTCCGCGCTGGACGCGGCCACTGAGTACAACCTGCACCAGGCGCTGGCGCGGTTCTTGAGCCACCGCACCACGTTGATCATTGCGCATCGATTGTCGGCCGTGAAGCAGGCCGATCGGGTGCTGGTGTTCGATGGCGGGCAGGTTGCCGAGGATGGCGACCATCAGCAGTTGATTGCCGATGGTGGTTTGTACGCCAAGCTGTATGGGCATTTGCAGCAGCACTGATAAAGTCGCGAAGTCATTTCCAGGTCACTTGCAGTGCACCAGGGCTACCGTCATAACCAAATTGCTTCATGACGACGGCGCATGAGTCGCAAGGCGCCATAGTGGTGGCTATCGTGATGGAATCAAGATCTTTAGGGTCAGGGTATTTGGTTCGTATGACGCTGATGAGCTTGCTTTCGGTGTCCAGCGAAGTGGGGCGAGATGTGAGCGCAGGCGTGTACGTCTCAATATTGTCGATGGTGTGGGGGATCGCCTGTAGCTTGCCTTGGGAAGTTACGCTAAGTGCCGTCTCCGGGAAGCGCATTCCATTATCTATATTGAAGTAACTCGTACTGCCGACTTTTACTTCATCCATATTTCTGTTTTTGGCAAACAACGGCAAAAAGCCGGTGTCACGCTTGCTACCGGATACGCTGACATACACTTCACGCACCCCTGCCTTGGTCTTGATTTCGACGAACGCAATGTTCCTGGGGTTGTGCAAAGGCCGACCGGTTTTTTGCCTGATAAGTTCTTGTAGTTGCCGCATTGTGTCATCGATTTTTAATGCCTTGGGTCCGCCCTGAACCGACGACTCCAAGGTTATGACGGTTTTCTGAAACAGTGTGTTGAAAACCTCCGCAGTCGTATCCCGCACGCTGTCCGGCGTAGCCTTGGACAAGGACCAGGTCGCGGCGCCATCGGTGGAGTTCCTGATGATCATTCTTGTGGAGTGATCGAACAGGGCCGCTTCTGCTGGGCTGGTATCGACCTTGAGCAATCTGAGCGTATCGGGCGGATTGGCATGGCTACCGATCGAAATGGCAATTTCATCCATGGCTCTCAATGCGCGCTCCACCGCTTCCTGGCCATGGATTCTTACCATGTTATTGGAGTTCAGTGAGCCGGTGTACACCACCATTAACTCTTTCCTCAGTTCGTCAGGAAGGGTGTCGGCTTTTCTGAAGGTCAGGAGGTCTTTAACGCTTTGGCCCTTTGCGCGCGAGGTAACGTAAAAGTCTCCCGCGCTCAGCCGCGTGAACACGTAATGTTTTGAACCGTCGATTGACTCTACGATAGTTGCGCCCACGCGAAATTTATCGACGAGTTTTTGCCCGGATACGGGAACGCTGACCATGACCCGCCCATACATCCCTTTCTGAA
Source organism: Pseudomonas sp. 01L34 (assembly GCF_056400265.1). Lineage (NCBI taxonomy): Bacteria > Pseudomonadati > Pseudomonadota > Gammaproteobacteria > Pseudomonadales > Pseudomonadaceae > Pseudomonas > Pseudomonas sp. 01L34. The sequence continues at coordinate 212,087 of NZ_JBFTSX010000010.1, read as the reverse complement.
ACTCCAGTACGGCCTTGAGGGATGAATTGGCAGCTATTGAGGACACTTGCATCGGTGCCCTGCCTGTTGCGGGGGTGTAAATGGCGTCTCCGAACCAGGGGGCCCAGCCTTTGGTTTCATCGAAAGTAGCGATAGCAGGGGTAGGAGCCGGGTCGCGAGTGACGTAGCTTGTTTGACACAGCTCGGGACCAGGGGCGCGACGTACCCGGCAAGGCAAGGATCTGAACATTGCCTGATCATCAATCAAGTCGGCACGGCGCAGTTGGTTGCCGTCCAGTCGATAGGGAATGTCATCAACGAACAGTGTGGTTCGACCATCGACCTCAAGTACTTCACGGACATGGGCGTCTTTCGGAAGTTCTACCAGGACGTGGGATTCGGTAGGAGATAACGTTTTGAAGGTTGACCGGCCCTGTACGAGGTTTTTGCTGTGATTGTGCAGGCGGGGGCCGTAGGGCAAGGATGTCACTGGATCAACGGGGTGGAATCGGGTCAGGTCCGATGGGCTGGTATTGCGCACAAGTACATCATCGACACCGTTGACCGTTGCCAGTCGATCACCGCTTGCCAGCGGCTTCCAGCGCCCCGGATCGGTTGTCTGGGGCAGGTTGTGCACCAGTCGGTAGCTGTCGGCGTGTCCTGTCAGTTTCTTGAACCCGCTAACACCAATGCGTCCCGCCGTATGCAGTCCTTTCCACGCACCGCTTCCCAGTGTCTTGAGTAGTGTCGGGACCCCATCCAGCGGATTGAGGTTGCTCAGGGAAGCGGTCAGGAGTTTTCGGGTCAATGTTGAAAAGGAAGGCAGACTTGCTTTGACGGTCATTTGCGAGGCTTTGGCGCCCGCCCTGATCAGCCGCACCGAACCTGACATGAATTTCCCGACTGGGGTGAGGAATGAAGCCAGGTCCAGCACGACTCCGGCTACGCCTATGAGTATCTGCTCAATTTTGCCCGACAAAATGTCCTCGATACTGCCCCAGAAGGGTACAAGCCCTTTGGCTATTTCCAGGGTCGTACTGATCCTTTGTTCGCTTCTGGTCCTGATGGTGTCGAATGCCGTCACGCCGCGAGACTGGGTACGCAACAGCTGTTCGTCGACGAACAGGAAGTTCGTTGCAATGTAGTGGGCCACTGCATTCAAACGGGAGGATGCCAGCGCTGTTACTTCGCTATCGCTAACGGCTGCGATTGGCGATACAACTGTGGGCACGTCGCCTACCACGCCGAGGATCGCCACGCAGTACGCTCTGTCAGCAGGCTGCGTGCCATTTAAGTGAGCGGCCCAATCGAGAAGCAGCGTAGTGCTGATTTCAGCAGTATATGTTTGTCCGGGGATCGAGGCGTGCAATGGAAACGTGGTGCGAACCCCGTTGACTGTTGAAACTCTCAGGTGGGGTCGACGACGAATGACGCCAGCATTCGGGATCAGTTCGTAATAGGTAATTTCATGATTGTGGGTCACCTGTAGAACGAAACCTTTTCTTGGCCGGATGTCTCCCCTTGCCTTGATGAGTTTTTCGTCCAGGTGCAGGCTCAGCAAGCGGACGTCACCCCGTTCAAGGGCCTGGCGGTCGGTCAGTGGCAGTGAGGTCAGCAAACTGGCGATCAGGGGCTGATAGGCCGTCCTGATTTTCGAGAGGTAGTTTGTGAAGTCTGTTTCAAACTGCGTGTTGATATCGGGCAACGTCTTGCCTCCGTATCTGGTAATCACACGCCTTTCGATCCCCTCATGATCCTTGCGAAAGAGTTCCTCATGACGCAGGATTCGCTTGTCGTCGATCTTGATCCAGTGACGGGTTCGTGTTTTTCCGTCGGACCGGGTTACAAACCATTTTCTCTTGTCATCGAATTGGCCGTCGGCATAGACATCCAGGAATGCATAGCCTGGCAGCTTCAATGAGGGCGTGTCTTTGGGGCCGCCGCTCGGTGGATCATCGCGCAGCAACTTGAGCCCGTCCGATTCGAACATGGCCTCGCCAAACAGATCATCCTTTACCCGTTTGGCCATCTTCAATCTTTCAGGGGGTGGCAAGTCCAGTGCCATAATGGCGTTGTTCAGGCTCTTGCTGTGGCTTTCCAGCGCCGCCATCGCCCGTTTCATATCGTCCTCATCGTAATCGGATTTTGTTCGCGATTGAACGATGCCGCAGCAGACCGCCCATTCCAGTGCCGGCCCCATCCTCAGTCGAGTTATCTGCTCAAGTTGTTCGGGCGAGGCGTCGGCGCTCCGGCTCAGGGGCAAGTCGACGAGTTGTTGAAAGGACAGCGCTTGCAATCGATCAAGGCCGAGTTCATCTGCCAGCAGCACGCCGTGCATGAAGTTCACCCACACCACCGAACTTTTGTAAGGAAGGTCGGACGGGATATCGCGCACAGCGAAGTCCTTTGAGAGGCGGGTCTCGAACACCCGCGCGAGAAAGGCCGCCTCTTTTGCATCGGTCACCCGGTTGGTGCGCAGCAAGTGCTGTTCAAAATCGCTGCGCAGGGCCTGGTAGCTTTTGCCCCAGTGAGCCGTGTCTTGCCAGCGGAATCCGGCGACTTCCTGCGGCTCATCCGCTGACGGGGCTTGCAAGTAAAGGCATATGGCTTTGCATACGAGCTGATGGCGCACGGACGCCGAAGTTTGTTCGCCAGGGCCTGCGCCATACCACCTGAGCATCTTGAGCAGCCTGTCCCCCAGCTCTTTCGCTTCGACTGTGTTCAGTATTCGCTGGAGGAATACTGACGGCGTTGCTCGCAGTTGATCCATGGAGGTGGAAGCCAGTACAGAGGCGCCGAGATGACCGATTAACGAACGCTTGCCATTCAGGAAAGCCTTCACGATGTTGGTGATTTGAACATCGATGCGTTTTGCCTTGTAAGTGTCGATGGTCATGTGTTGCGCGAGGTTGGGGGCCCCGCGTTGAATAAGCTTGAACCCTCGTCGATCCTGGGCGGTGGTGCGCAGGCCGAAGTTTTCGATATCCGGGCCGTCGTCGAGTCCCAGAGCCTGTCTGGCGCGAAATTCTTCGTCTGCCGGTGACAGCGCCGGTTGATCGGGTGAAGGTGAAGACGTCTCTGTCATGTTGCACTCCTTTGAAAGGGATCCCGTAACGGATAGGGGGAGCCCGAAGTGCCCAGTAAACAGATCTCCAAACTGGCCTTGGCGGTATATATCTATATGGGGCGCACGTGTACGGCGTTGAGGTCGATCCTCTGCTTGCCGGTTTCGAGAACGCACCCTAGTCTAGCTGTAGCGATCACGTTGGATGATGATCTGGCGGTGCTAAAACAAGGGACCTCATGAATCAAGCGCGGACTCTCGGAACGCCACGGCTGTTGGGCATCGTCTGGCCATTTATTGCCGTTGTGTTGTTTCAGGCACTGTTGGGCGGCGTCAGTCTTTACGTTCTTTCAGCGGTTCGTGGCTACGTCGGCGGTGAGAGCCTGTGGTCCAAGGGCCAGAAAGACGCCATCTATTACCTCAATCTCTACGCCGACAGTCGCGACGAGACGATTTTTCTCAAATACCAGAACGCGATTGCCGTGCCTCAGGGCGGCCATGAGTTGCGTATGGCGCTGGATCATCAGCCACCGAATATCGAGGCCGCGCGGCTCGCGATTCTCAAGGGCGGCAATCACCCGGACGACGTCCCCAGCCTGATTTGGCTGTACCTCAATTTCCGGCATTTCAGTTACCTGGAAAAAGCCATCGAGCTCTGGACGATCGGTGACGCGTACCTGGTGCGGCTCGATGACGTCGCGCGGGAAATGCATCAGGGTATCGTCGATAACCAGGCCACCGATGCCGACATCAAGCGCTGGAAGGTGCAGATTTTGGCCATCAACGATGGTGTGACGCCCCCTGCCAAAGCGTTCAGCGATGCCTTGGGCGAGGGCTCGCGCATGATTCTCCGGCTGCTGCTGGCGACGAACCTCGCCACCGCGCTGGGCCTGATCGTGCTGGCGTTGCTGCGTACCCACAAACTGCTCGAACAGCGGCATGCCTTCGCCGATGCCTTGCAGTTGGAGAAAGACCGGGCGCAGATCACCCTGCAATCGATTGGCGACGGGGTGATCACCACCGACGTCGAGGGCGCGATTGCCTACATGAACCCGGCCGCCGAGGCCTTGACTCACTGGAAGGCCGAACAGGCGACGGGGTTGCCATTGGCGGCGCTGTTCAATCTGCTGGACGAGAACGCTCAGGCCGACGGTTTTACCTTGATCGAACACATTTTGAGCGGCCAGCTCAGCGGCGGCAGCGAACATTCCAAACTGATCCAGCGACTGGATGGCAGCACGGTTTCGGTCACCCTGGTCGGTGCGCCGATCCGTAACGCGGGCAAGGTCAGTGGCACCGTGCTGGTGCTGCATGACATGACCCAGGAGCGGCAGTACATCGCCAATCTGTCCTGGCAGGCGACCCATGACGCCTTGACCGGGCTGACCAACCGCCGCGAATTCGAATATCGCCTGGAACAGGCCCTGCATAGCCTGATGCGACAAGCGGGGCGTCACGCCTTGATGTTCCTCGATCTGGATCAATTCAAACTGGTCAACGACACCTGCGGTCATGCTGCCGGCGATGAGTTGTTGCGGCATATTTGTGCGTTGCTGCAATCAGGATTGCGCGAAGGCGACACCCTGGCCCGATTGGGGGGTGACGAGTTCGGCATTCTGTTGGAAAACTGTGCGCCGGAAGCGGCTGAGAAAATTGCCGAAGTCCTGCGCCAGACTGTGCAGAACCTGCATTTTGTCTGGAAAGGCCGACCGTTCGTGACCACGGTGAGCATTGGTCTGGTGCACGTCACTCAGAGTCCGGCCACCCTCGAGGCCTCGCTGCGAGCCGCTGATATGGCCTGTTACATGGCCAAGGAAAAGGGCCGCAACCGGGTTCAGGTCTATCACGCCGACGATTCGGAACTGTCCCTGCGCTATGGCGAGATGGCTTGGGTGCAGCGCCTGCACATGGCGTTGGAGGAGGACCGCTTTTGCCTGTACTCCCAGGAAATCGCGCCTCTGGGTCTTGGCGAGCGGGACGGCGGACATATCGAAATCCTGCTGCGCCTGCATGACGAAGCCGGGCGCATGATTCTGCCGGACAGTTTCATTCCGGCCGCCGAGCGTTATGGTTTGATGACGTCGCTTGACCGCTGGGTGGTGGAGAACGTTTTCAAGGTCATTGCCCAGGCCATCGCCCAAGAGGGCGAAGAGCCGCTGGCCATGTGTGCGATAAATCTGTCAGGTATTACTATCGGAGATGAGGCGTTTCTGGACTTCCTTCGTGAACAGTTTGTTGCATATTCAATTCCGCCTGAAATGATTTGTTTTGAAATTACAGAAACCAGCGCGATTTCCAATTTGCCTAGCGCAATTAGATTTATTAATGAACTCAAAGGCTTAGGTTGCCACTTCTCATTAGATGACTTCTGTGCCGGTATGTCCTCATTCGCTTACCTGAAACATTTACCTGTAGACTTCCTGAAGATCGACGGGAGTTTCGTAAAGGATATGCTGGACGACCCGATTAACCGCGCCATGGTCGAAGTGATCAATCACATCGGGCATGTCATGGGTAAGCGCACGATTGCCGAGTTCGTTGAAACACCTCAGATCGAGCAGGCATTGCTGGAGATCGGGGTGGATTACGCTCAAGGGTATCTGATTGAACGCCCGCATCTGTTTACCTGCGACAGTTTACAAAGTCGTCCTGCCAGACCCCGGCCTTTGTTATTCAAGGCGCCCGGCACATTCCGTTGAAAGCTCCTGTCGATCTTGAAATCACAATCAAAAGGAGCGCGACAGTGATCGACACATTCAACAGAACCGGACCCCTCATGGAAGCTGCAAGTTACCCCGCCTGGGCTCAGCAATTGATTCAGGATTGCAGTGAGAGCAAGCGCCGCGTCGTCGAACATGAACTGTACCAGCGGATGCGCGATAACAAGCTCAGCGCAAAGACCATGCGTCAGTACCTCATTGGTGGCTGGCCGGTGGTCGAACAGTTCGCCTTATACATGGCACAGAACCTGGCCAAGACCCGTTTTGCACGCCACCCTGGCGAAGACATGGCGCGTCGCTGGCTGATGCGCAATATTCGCGTCGAACTGAACCATGCCGATTACTGGGTGCACTGGAGCCGTGCTCACGGTATCAGCCTGGAAGATCTGCAGGCGCAACAGGTTGCCCCTGAACTTCACGCCTTGAGTCACTGGTGCTGGCACACCAGTTCGTCGGACTCGTTGATCGTGGCTATCGCCGCCACCAACTATGCCATCGAGGGTGCTACCGGGGAGTGGTCGGCGCTGGTCTGTTCCAGTGGTGTCTATGCGGCATCGTTCCCCGAGGAAGATCGCAAGCGGGCCATGAAGTGGTTGAAGATGCACGCCCAGTACGACGATGCCCATCCTTGGGAAGCGCTGGAAATCATCTGCACCCTGGCGGGGCTGAACCCGAGCAAATCCCTGCAAATGGAATTGCGTCAGGCAGTCTGCAAAAGTTACGACTACATGTACCTGTTCCTGGAGCGATGCATGCAGTTGGAACTGGCGGCAAAAGCCCCGGTAGTCCGTGAGCGGATGGCGTTGGCCGAGAGCTAAAAGACGCAGCCTACGGCAGCTTGTAGGAGCTGCCGTAGGCTGCGATCTCTTCGAAAATATCTACCCCGCCATCGCCAACCGGTTACGCCCCTCGCGCTTGGCCACATACAGCGCACTGTCGGCTCGTCGCAACAGGCTCTCGGCAGACTCGCCGGGCAGCAGGGTCGAGCAACCCAGGCTGACCGTCAGTTCGATGGTCTTGCCTTCGGCCACATAGTCCTGGGCCTGCGCAGCGAACCGCAGTCGTTCGCCGACCATGGCCGCGGCTTCCCGGCTGGTGTTGGACAGCAGGATCATGAATTCTTCGCCTCCAAACCGGAACACCATGTCCACGTTACGCAACTGGCTTTTGATCGAGGCCGCGACGGCCTTGAGCACTTCATCGCCGGCGCTGTGCCCGTAGGTGTCGTTGATCTGTTTGAAGTGATCGATGTCCAGCATCAGCAGCGACAGGGGCTGTGAGTGTCGGCGCGACATCTCGATTTCCCGTTGCAGCGTCTGATCCATCGCGATGCGATTGCCGGTGTCGGTCAGCGGGTCGCGCAAGGCGCTTTGGGTGGCGGCACGGTAGAGCAGGGCATTGCGCATCGGGTAGAGAAGCGCTGATAACAGCGATTCCAGATGGCCTTGCTCTTCATCGCTGAAACGCTGATTGCGACGGAACACCAGTTCACCCAATTGCTCGCCTTCATGACTGAGGCTGTAGCTGATCGAATGATGACCTCGCTGGCCGAACTGCAGGCGCAAGTCGCTGGGCTGATGCTCATAATTCAAGGCATCCAGCGGTACAAGGCGCTGAATTTCACGGAAGAAAAGTCCGAGAATGCGTTGCGGCTCAAGACTGGTTTGCAGTTGCAGGCCCAGCTCCTGACGCAATTGCGCAAGACTGACGGGCCGCTCCAGAAGGGGAGGCTGCTGACCAAAGCCCAGGCGTTGCAATTTGGCGCTGTCGAAGTCAATTGCGTTGGTCTGGGAAGGCGATTTCATATGGCGTGAGCCCCTAAACAGTAAGACTGTCTTACAGGCTGGGTGAGAGCGGCTTTGGGCTGCGCGTCATACTGGTCCATCAGTCCCGTAGGACATTTGGCACGAGTTTAGTCCGCTTTGCCGAAGATTAGTAACCTCTCGGCTCGAGCTCTGCCCCGTCTGCTTTCACACGGCGTGTCTGAGCAAAATTAGAGCGAAAGTCGTGCCATTCGGTTCAGTCGGTTAAAAAGCGTTCTAAATCAACAAGGTTGGGGAGGTTGCGAAGGATGGTGTCGGGGGTATTGGCATTTATTTGACTTGAAACAGCAACAGTTATCACGGGCTTTGCGTGCCGCGACGGGAAGTCGTCGCGGCACAAAAGCGACGCACGGGCATTACTGAGCGTCGAACGCCTGACCGTTGATGCCGGTACTGTCCGGCCCCATCAAGTAAAGGTAGACCGGCATGATCTCCTCGGGTGTCGGGTTGTTCAGCGGATTTTCCCCAGGGTAGGCCTGAGCGCGCATGCTGGTGCGGGTGGCGCCGGGGTTGATGCTGTTGGAGCGCACGGGGGCGACGGTGTCTACTTCGTCGGCCAGGGTTTGCATCAGGCCTTCGGTGGCGAACTTGGACACACCGTAAGCGCCCCAATACGCACGACCCTTGCGACCGACGCTGCTGGAGGTGAACACCACCGAGGCGTCCTGCGATAGCTTGAGCAGCGGCAGCAGGGTGCTGGTGAGCATGAACATGGCGTTGACGTTGACCTGCATGACGCGCATGAAGTTCTCGCCGGACAACTGCTCGATCGGTGTGCGTGGGCCGATGATCGACGCGTTGTGAAGCAAGCCGTCGAGGTGGCCGAATTCGGTTTCGATCATGGCCGCCAGTTCATCGTATTGGTGGGGCAGGGCGGTTTCCAGGTTGAACGGGATCACCACCGGTTGTGGATGCCCGGCCGCTTCGATTTCGTCGTAGACCTGAGTCAGATTGGCTTCGGTCTTGCCCAGCAGCAACACGGTGGCGCCATGTGCGGCGTAGGTTTTCGCGGCGGCAGCACCGATGCCTCGGCCAGCGCCGGTGACCAGGATGACCCGGTCCTTGAGCAATTCAGGACGGGCGGAATAATCAAACATAAAAAACCTCACAACAATTCAACGTAGGCATGCATCGCATCTGTGGCAAGAGCGCTTATTGTGGCGAGGGGGCTTGCCCCCGTTGGGTCGCGAAGCGGCCCTCCATTCGCTACCTTCAGCCAGACCGTGTTCTCTGGATTTACGACTGCTTCGCAGCCGAACGGGGGCAAGCCCCCTCGCCACAAATGCTTCCTGTTGCCAGTCAGATCAGCAACTGCACAAAGCGCTATCCAGCACCAGGCGCAACTCCATTGGATGATCGACCACCACATCCGCGCCCCAATGCCGTGGGTTATCCTCCGGATGAATGTAGCCGTAGGTCACGGCGGCTGTTCTGGTGCCGGCATCGCGGCCGGATTCGATATCGCGCAGGTCGTCGCCGACGAACAGCACGCTGGCGGGATCGAGGTCGAGCATCTTGCACGCCAGGATCAACGGCTCCGGGTCCGGTTTGCTGTTCTTCACATGATCCGGGCAGATCAGCAGCGCCGAACGCTCGGCCAGCCCCAATTGCTGCATGATCGGCTCGGCGAAGCGCAGCGGCTTGTTGGTGACCACGCCCCAGATCAGGTTGGCCTTCTCGATGTCGGCCAGCAATTCGCCCATGCCATCGAAGAGCTTGCTGTGCACCGCGCAACCTTTGACATAGCGCTCCAGAAACTCCAGGCGCAGCTCCTCGAAGCCCGGCGATTCCGGGTCCATCGAGAAAGTCACTGCAACCATCGCCCTGGCGCCGCCGGAGATTTCGTCACGGATGTGCTTGTCGTTCATCGGCGGCAAACCACGCTCGGCACGCATCGCCTGGCAGATGGCGATGAAGTCCGGCGCGGTGTCGAGCAGGGTGCCGTCCATGTCGAAAAGAACTGCTCTGATACGCATCGGCTTACTCCTCGCGCAGGGTCTGGATCATGTAGTTGACGTCGACATCGGATGCCAGTTTGTAGTGCTTGGTCAGCGGGTTGTAGGTCAGGCCGATGATGTCCTTGACGGTCAGGCCGGCCATGCGACTCCAGGCACCGAGCTCGGAAGGGCGGATGAATTTCTTGAAGTCGTGAGTGCCACGCGGCAGCAGCTTCATGATGTATTCGGCGCCGACGATGGCGAACAGATAGGCCTTCGGATTGCGGTTGATGGTGGAGAAGAACACCTGGCCGCCAGGCTTGACCATGCGGAAGCAGGCGCGGATCACCGAGGACGGATCCGGAACGTGTTCAAGCATTTCCAGGCAGGTGACGACGTCGAACTGCTCAGGCATTTCTTCGGCCAGGGCTTCGGCGGTGATTTGCCGGTACTCGACGTTTACGCCGGATTCCAGTTGATGCAATTGCGCGACCGCCAGCGGCGCTTCGCCCATGTCGATGCCCATCACGGTGGCGCCGCGCTGGGCCATGGCTTCGCTGAGGATGCCGCCGCCGCAACCGACGTCGAGGACTTTCTTGCCGGCCAGATTGACGCGCTCGTCGATCCAGTTGACCCGCAGGGGGTTGATGTCGTGCAGCGGTTTGAACTCGCTTTCGCGGTCCCACCAGCGATGGGCCAGGGCTTCGAATTTGGCGATTTCGGCGTGGTCGACGTTGCTCATGGTGTCAGTCCTCTAAAACTTGAAAAATTCTGTTGCCCCGGTGTTGGTCCAGGGTGCTTACGATTCGGTGTGGCCGCTGATGCGCCTGCCCCAGGCCTTGGCGGTGGCGCACAGTTGCGCTTCATCCAGGCGGGTCAGGCGGCGGTCGTCGAGCAGTTGCTTGCCGGCGACCCAAAGGTGTTTCACGCAGTCGCGGCCAGTGGCATATATAAGTTGCGAAACCGGGTCGTAGACCGGTTGCTGCGCCAGGCCCGACAGGTCGAATGCGACGATGTCTGCCGCTTTGCCGACTTCCAGCGAACCGGTTTGCGCTTCGATTCCCAGCGCGCGGGCGCCATTGAGCGTGGCCATGCGCAGGGCGCGATGGGCGTCCAGCGCGGTGGCCGAGCCGGCGACAGCCTTGGCCAGCAATGCGGCGGTGCGGGTTTCACCAAGCAGGTCCAGGTCATTATTGCTGGCCGCGCCATCGGTGCCGACTGCCACATTCACCCCAGCCTGCCACAAGCGCTCGACCGGGCAGAAGCCACTGGCCAGCTTCAGGTTCGACTCCGGGCAATGAATCACATTGGTGTTACTTTCTACCAGCAGCGCCAGGTCTTCATCGCTGATCTGGGTCATGTGAACGGCCTGGAAGCGCGGCCCGAGCAGGCCCAGGCGGCCGAGGCGGGCCAGCGGGCGTTCGCCGCGCTGCTCCACCGACTGCTGCACTTCGAAGGCGGTTTCGTGGACATGCATGTGAATCGAGGCGTCCAGCTCTTCGGCGATCACCCGGATTTTTTCCAGGTTTTCGTCGCCCACGGTGTACGGGGCATGGGGGCCGAAGGTGACTTTGATCCGTTCGTGATGCTTGAGATCGCCGAATAATTCGACGCCCTGACGAATGGCTTCATCCGCCGTGCTGGCGCCTGGAATCGGGAAATCGAGGATCGGAATGGCGATTTGGGCGCGAATGCCGCTGTTATGTACGCGTTCGCTGGCGACCTTCGGGAAGAAATACATGTCAGAGAAGCAGGTGATGCCACCTTTGATCTGCTCGGCGATGGCCAGGTCCGTGCCGTCGCGTACGAACGCCTCGTCGACCCATTCGGCTTCGGCCGGCCAGATGTGGTTTTCCAACCAGGTCATCAGCGGCAGATCGTCGGCCAGGCCACGGAACAGCGTCATTGCTGCATGCCCGTGGGCATTGATCAGGCCCGGGCTGAGCAGCATGCCCGGCAATTCGCGCACTTCGGTTGCGTTAAGCTTCAAGGCTGCTGCGCGTGGGCCGATAAACACGATACGACCGTCGCGGATACCCAGGGCATGCTCTTTAAGGACCACGCCAGCCGGTTCGACGGGTACCAGCCAGGTCGGCAGCAATAATAGGTCGAGCGCAGCGGTGGGGGTCGGCATCGAGAGTCGGTTCCAGTGCTTTTGTAAAGGATGGCGAAGTATACCCGAGCGTCTTCGCGGGGGGATCGCTATAATCGGCGGCTTTTGTTCATGAGTGCGGGGTGTGGGATGCGCGATCGACTGTTGGCTGCGGAGAAGGTGAAGGCCATCGATTGGCGTGATGGCGCACTGTACTTGCTGGATCAGCGTATTTTGCCGTTCGAGGAAACCTGGATCGCCTACACCAGCGCTGCGGGTGTGGCCGAAGCCATTCGCTCGATGGTGGTGCGCGGTGCGCCGGCTATTGGCATCAGTGCGGCCTATGGCGTGGTGCTGGCGGCCCGTACCCGTTTTGCCGAAGGTGGCGACTGGCAAGCGGCGCTGGAAGAGGATTTCGCGCTGCTGGCCGACTCCCGTCCGACCGCGGTCAATCTGTTCTGGGCCTTGGGTCGCATGCGTGAGCGGCTTGAGCGCCTGAGGGAGCACGCCGATCCGCTGTCGGTGCTGGAAGCCGAAGCCATCGCCATCCACGAAAGTGATCGCGAAGCCAACCTGACCATGGCCCAGTTGGGTGTCGACCTGATCCGCAAACATCAAGGCAACGCCCAGGCGATCCTCACGCATTGCAACACCGGTGCACTGGCCACCGGTGGTTTCGGCACGGCGCTGGGGGTGATTCGCGGGGCGTTCATCGAAGGCATGGTCGAGCGCGTCTACGCCGACGAAACCCGGCCATGGCTGCAAGGTTCGCGATTGACTGCGTGGGAATTGGCCAATGAGGGTATTCCGGTGACCCTCAATGTCGATTCCGCTGCCGCGCACATCATGAAAACCAAGGGTGTGACCTGGGTGATCGTCGGCGCCGACCGGATTACCGCCAATGGCGATGTGGCGAACAAGATCGGTACCTACCAGTTGGCGGTCAACGCCATGCACCACGGCGTGCGCTTCATGGTGGTGGCGCCGAGTTCGACCATCGACATGAATCTGGCCAGTGGCGACGAGATTCCTATCGAAGAGCGTGATGGCCGCGAGTTGCTGGAAGTTGGCGGCAAGCGGGTGGGGGCAGATGTGGAAGCGTTCAACCCGGTTTTCGACGTGACCCCGGCCGACCTGATCGATGCGATCGTCACCGAAAAAGGCATCGTCGAGCGTCCGGACACCGCGAAAATGGCTCAATTGATGTGCCGCAAGCGTCTGCATTAAATCATTCAGGCTGCACGAAATCGGTGTTTACAAGTGAAAAATACGGTTGAATGCCGGTTGATCACGCCTCTAAGCCCCTCTCGTCTCCTTCAAGCCTGTCACCGGTCAACTAACTATGCTCCATGCGCATCTGGGGGATAGGTGCGTGGCGGCTCTTGTGATAACATCCGGCGGTTTCCAGGGTAGCCTGATGTGGCTGCCTTTACTGCGCAGATCCATGGCATAACTCGTTGATTTGTCGTAAGTCGGTGCATGGCACTCAGTCTGTACCGGCGAGCTTCGTTCGTCCCATATGGATGTGACGAAGTTTCACCAGAAAAAGGAATCAGGCTTCTCATGGGCGAACTGGCCAAAGAAATCCTCCCGGTCAATATCGAAGACGAGCTGAAGCAGTCCTACCTCGACTACGCGATGAGCGTTATTGTCGGGCGGGCACTGCCGGATGCGCGCGATGGCTTGAAGCCCGTGCACCGGCGTGTGCTGTTCGCGATGAGCGAGCTGGGCAACGACTTCAACAAGCCGTACAAGAAATCTGCCCGTGTTGTCGGTGACGTGATCGGTAAGTATCACCCGCACGGTGATACCGCGGTGTACGACACCATCGTTCGGATGGCGCAGCCATTCTCGCTGCGTTACCTGCTGGTGGACGGTCAGGGCAACTTCGGTTCGGTGGACGGCGACAACGCCGCGGCCATGCGATACACCGAAGTACGCATGACCAAGCTGGCGCACGAGCTGCTGGCCGACCTGCATAAAGAAACCGTGGACTGGGTGCCGAACTACGACGGCACCGAAATGATCCCCGCGGTCATGCCGACCAAGATCCCCAACCTGCTGGTCAACGGCTCCAGCGGTATTGCCGTGGGCATGGCGACCAACATTCCGCCGCACAACCTCGGTGAAGTCATCGACGGTTGCCTGGCACTCATCGACAATCCGGAGCTGACTGTCGATGAGCTGATGCAATACATCCCCGGTCCGGACTTCCCGACCGCCGCGATCATCAACGGTCGCGCCGGCATCATCGAAGCCTACCGCACCGGTCGCGGGCGCATTTACATGCGTGCCCGCTCGATCATCGAAGACATCGACAAGGTCGGTGGCCGTCAGCAGATCGTCATCACCGAACTCCCTTACCAGCTGAACAAGGCCCGTCTGATCGAGAAGATCGCCGAGCTGGTCAAAGAGAAGAAGCTCGAAGGCATCACCGAGCTGCGCGACGAGTCCGACAAGGACGGTATGCGCGTCGTGATCGAGCTGCGTCGCGGTGAAGTGCCTGAGGTGATCCTCAACAACCTCTACGCCCAGACTCAACTGCAAAGCGTGTTCGGCATCAACATCGTCGCGCTGATCGACGGCCGTCCGCGGATACTCAACCTCAAGGATCTGCTGGAAGCCTTCGTTCGTCACCGTCGCGAAGTCGTGACCCGTCGTACCGTGTTCGAGCTGCGTAAAGCGCGCGAACGTGGCCACATCCTGGAAGGTCAAGCGGTTGCCCTGTCGAACATCGACCCGGTCATCGCCCTGATCAAGGCTTCGCCGACCCCGTCGGAAGCCAAGGAAGCGCTGATCAGCACGCCTTGGGAGTCCTCTGCGGTGGTCGCGATGGTCGAACGTGCCGGCGCCGATTCGTGCCGTCCGGAAAACCTCGATCCGCAATACGGTCTGCGCGACGGCAAGTACTTCCTGTCGCCAGAGCAGGCGCAAGCCATTCTGGAGCTGCGTCTGCACCGTTTGACTGGTCTGGAGCACGAAAAGCTGCTGGCCGAGTATCAAGAGATCCTCAATCAGATCGGCGAGCTGATCCGCATCCTCAACAGCGCCACGCGCCTGATGGAAGTGATCCGCGAAGAGTTGGAAGTGATCCGTGCCGAGTACGGCGATGTGCGTCGCACCGAGATTCTCGATGCCCGTCTCGACCTGACCCTGGGCGACATGATCCCGGAAGAAGAGCGCGTCGTGACCATTTCCCACGGTGGCTACGCCAAGACCCAGCCTTTGGCTGCGTACCAGGCTCAGCGTCGTGGCGGTAAAGGTAAATCGGCTACCGGCGTGAAGGATGAGGACTACATTGCTCACCTGCTGGTCGCCAACAGCCACACCACGCTGCTGCTGTTCTCCAGCAAAGGCAAAGTGTACTGGCTGAAAACCTACGAAATCCCGGAAGCCTCCCGCGCGGCCCGTGGTCGTCCGCTGGTCAACCTGCTGCCGCTGGACAGTGATGAATACATCACCACCATGCTGCCGGTCGAGGAATACACCGAAGGTCACTTCATCTTCATGGCCACTGCCAAAGGCACCGTGAAGAAGACCCCGCTGGAATCCTTCAGCCGTCAACGCAGCGTCGGTCTGATCGCGCTGGAGCTGGATGAAGGCGACGTACTGATCTCTGCGGCCATTACCGATGGCGATCGCGAAGTCATGCTGTTCTCCGACGGCGGCAAGGTGACTCGCTTCAAGGAAACCGACGTTCGCGCCATGGGCCGTACCGCTCGCGGTGTCCGCGGCATGCGTCTGCCGGAAGGCCAGAAGCTGATTTCCATGCTGATCCCGGAAGAAGGCAGCCAGATCCTCACCGCTTCGGCGCGTGGTTTCGGCAAGCGCACCGCGATCACCGAGTTCCCTGAGTACAAACGTGGCGGTCAAGGCGTTATCGCCATGGTCAGCAACGAGCGTAACGGCCGTCTGGTCGGCGCGGTCCAGGTGCTCGACGGCGAGGAAATCATGCTGATTTCCGACCAGGGTACTTTGGTTCGTACCCGCGTCGACGAAGTGTCCAGCCTGGGCCGTAACACCCAGGGCGTGACCCTGATCAAGCTGGCCAACGATGAAACGCTGGTGGGCCTGGAGCGAGTTCAGGAGCCGTCGGAAGTCGAAGGCGAAGAGCTTGAAGGCGAAGGGCTTGCAGGTGAAGAGGATGCAGTGTTCGAGGGTGAGGTCGTGATCGACGATGTTGCCGACGACCAGCAACTCGACGCCGCCGCCGACGAAGAGCCGCAGGAGTAAGCGGGCAAGCAGGGGGCGGATGAAGATTCGCCCCCTTGTTGTTTGTCCTCAGGGAACTGCGGAATTGTTTTTAATGTAGGAGCTGTCGAGCGAAGCGAGGCTGCGATCTCTTGATCTGGCTCTTGCTTTCGCTCAGCACTAAAAGATCGCAGCCTCGCTCTGCTCGACAGCTCCTACAGATTTATTGCGTGATACCACCAAATCAGAGCGAGATTGGATGTGAGCAAGAGAGCCTATAACTTCTGTGCCGGTCCTGCGGCGCTTCCCGAAGCTGTCCTGAAGCGCGCCCAGGCTGAACTCCTTGATTGGCACGGCAAGGGCCTGTCGGTCATGGAAATGAGCCATCGCAGCGATGAGTTCGTGTCCATTGCCACCAAGGCCGAGCAGGATCTGCGTGATCTGCTGAATATCCCCTCGAACTATAAAGTGCTGTTTCTGCAAGGTGGCGCGAGCCAGCAATTTGCTCAGATTCCGCTGAACCTGTTGCCGGAAAGCGGCACCGCCGACTATATCGACACCGGTATCTGGTCTCAGAAGGCGATCGAAGAAGCCTCGCGCTACGGCCACGTCAACGTTGCCGCAACCGCCAAGCCTTACGACTATTTCGCTGTGCCTGGTCAGAACGAATGGAACCTGTCGAAAGATGCGGCCTACGTTCACTACGCGCCGAACGAAACCATCGGCGGCCTGGAATTCCAGTGGATCCCGGAAACCGGTGATGTGCCGCTGGTCGCCGACATGTCCTCGGACATTCTTTCGCGCCCGGTGGATGTCTCGCGTTTCGGCATGATCTACGCCGGCGCCCAGAAAAACATCGGCCCGAGCGGCATCGTCGTCAACATCGTTCGCGAAGACCTGCTGGGTAACGCCCGTTCCATCTGCCCGACCATGCTCAACTACAAGGTCGCGGCCGACAACGGCTCGATGTACAACACACCGCCAACACTGGCCTGGTACTTGTCCGGCCTGGTGTTCGAATGGCTGAAAGAGCAGGGCGGCGTCGAAGCCATCGGCAAGCTCAATGAAGTGAAGCAGCGCACGCTGTACGACTTCATCGACGCCAGCGGCTTGTACAGCAACCCGATCAACAAGTCGGACCGCTCGTGGATGAACGTGCCGTTCCGTCTGGCCGACGATCGTCTCGACAAGCCGTTCCTGGCCGGTGCCGACGAACGTGGCCTGTTGAACCTCAAAGGTCACCGTTCCGTGGGCGGCATGCGTGCCTCCATCTATAACGCCGTCGATATCGTTGCAGTCAACGCACTGGTTTCGTACATGGCAGAGTTCGAGAAGGAACACGGCTAATGTCTGAGCAAGAACTCAAGGCACTGCGCCTGCGCATTGATGCTCTGGACGAAAAGGTCCTGGAGCTGATCAGTGAGCGCGCACGCTGCGCCCAGGAAGTTGCGCGAGTAAAGATGGCCTCGCTGGCCGAAGGCGAAGTGCCGGTGTTCTATCGTCCTGAGCGTGAAGCTCAGGTGCTCAAGCGCGTGATGGAGCGTAACCAGGGGCCGCTGGGCAACGAAGAGATGGCGCGGCTGTTCCGCGAAATCATGTCCTCGTGCCTGGCCCTCGAGCAGCCGCTGAAAGTGGCTTACCTCGGCCCTGAAGGTACCTTCACTCAGGCTGCGGCCATGAAGCACTTCGGTCACGCGGTGATCAGCAAGCCAATGGCGGCGATCGACGAAGTGTTCCGTGAAGTGGCGGCCGGTGCGGTGAACTTTGGCGTGGTCCCGGTGGAAAACTCCACCGAAGGCGCGGTCAACCACACTCTCGACAGCTTCCTCGAACACGACATGGTGATCTGTGGCGAAGTCGAGCTGCGTATTCACCATCACCTGTTGGTTGGCGAAAACACCAAGACCGACAGCATCAGCCGCATCTATTCCCACGCCCAGTCCCTGGCCCAGTGCCGCAAGTGGCTGGACGCCCATTACCCGAATGTCGAGCGCGTGGCGGTGTCCAGCAACGCCGAAGCGGCCAAACGGGTCAAGGGTGAGTGGAACTCGGCAGCGATTGCCGGCGACATGGCTGCCGGCCTCTACGGGTTGACCCGTCTGGCTGAGAAAATCGAGGATCGCCCGGACAACTCCACGCGATTCCTGATGATCGGCAGCCAGGAAGTGCCGCCGACCGGTGACGACAAGACCTCGATCATCGTTTCCATGAGCAACAAACCCGGCGCTCTCCACGAGTTGCTGGTGCCGTTCCACGACAATGGCATCGATCTGACACGGATCGAGACCCGTCCGTCGCGCAGCGGTAAATGGACCTACGTGTTCTTCATCGACTTCGTCGGCCATCACCGCGACCCGCTGGTCAAAGGTGTGCTGGAAAAGATCAGTCAGGAAGCGGTGGCACTCAAGGTGCTGGGTTCCTACCCGAAAGCAGTTCTCTAAGGGCGGTAGCAAATGAGTGGCAACTTCCTCGCTCTGGCACAGCCGGGCGTGCAACAACTTTCGCCTTACGTTCCGGGCAAGCCTGTGGACGAACTGGCCCGTGAGCTGAACCTCGATCCGGCCAGCATCGTCAAGCTGGCGAGCAACGAAAACCCGTTGGGCGCCAGTCCCAAGGCGCTGGCGGCGATTCGCGAAGCGCTGGCCGAGCTGACCCGCTATCCGGACGGCAATGGTTTTGCGCTCAAAACCCTGTTGGCCGATCAGTGTCGCGTCGAGCTGAACCAAGTGACGCTGGGCAACGGCTCCAACGATATTCTGGAGCTGGTGGCGCGTGCCTATCTGGCGCCGGGCCTGAACGCGGTGTTCAGCGAGCATGCGTTTGCGGTCTATCCGATCGCGACCCAGGCCGTTGGTGCCCAGGCAAAAGTGATCCCGGCCAAAGACTGGGGTCATGATCTGCCGGCGATGCTGGCCGCGATCGATGCCGATACCCGCGTGGTGTTCATCGCCAACCCGAACAACCCGACCGGGACCTGGTTCGATGCCGAGGCGCTGGATGAATTCCTGCAGGACGTTCCGGCCCATGTGCTGGTGGTGCTGGACGAGGCCTACATCGAGTACGCCGAAGGCAGCGACTTGCCGGATGGCCTGGACTATCTGGCGGCCTATCCGAACCTGCTGGTCTCGCGCACCTTCTCGAAGGCCTATGGTCTGGCGTCGCTGCGGGTCGGCTACGGTTTGTCCTCGGCCATCGTCGCCGATGTGCTCAATCGCGTGCGTCAGCCGTTCAACGTCAACAGCCTCGCGCTGGCCGCCGCTTGTGCCGCGCTGCAAGACGTCGAGTACCTGGCTGAAAGCCGTCGCCTGAACCAATCCGGCATGCAGCAGCTTGAGGCGGGTTTCCGTGAGTTGGGGCTGAGCTGGATTCCATCCAGAGGCAACTTCATCTGTGTCGATCTGGGTCGCATTGCTGCCCCGGTTTTCCAGGGGTTGCTGCGCGAAGGCGTGATCGTGCGTCCGGTGGCCAACTACGGCATGCCGAATCACCTGCGCATCACCATCGGTTTGCCAGCGGAAAACAGCCGCTTCCTCGAGGCGCTGACCAAGGTTATGGCTCGTGGTTGATGTCACTGCACTGCAATCTGCTGAACCTATGATCGGTCGCCTGGTGGTGGTCGGTCTGGGGTTGATCGGCGGTTCGTTTGCCAAAGGCCTGCGTGAAAGCGGTCTGTGCCGCGAAGTGGTCGGGGTCGATCTCGACCCGCAGTCGCGCAAGCTGGCGGTCGAGTTGGGTGTGGTGGATCGCTGCGAAGAAGACCTGGTGGCGGCTTGTCAGGGCGCGGACGTGATTCAGTTGGCGGTGCCGATCCTGGCCATGGAGAAACTGCTCGCGTTGTTGGCGGGCATGGATCTGGGACAGGCGATCCTTACTGACGTCGGCAGTGCCAAGGGCAATGTGGTGCGCGCGGCGACCGAAGCGTTTGGCGGCATGCCGGCGCGTTTCGTGCCAGGGCATCCGATTGCCGGTTCCGAGCAGAGCGGGGTGGAAGCCTCCAATGCTGACCTGTTCCGTCGCCATAAAGTGATTCTGACGCCGCTGGATCAGACCGATCCGGCCGCGCTGGCGGTGGTCGACCGGTTGTGGCGCGAATTGGGCGCCGACGTCGAGCACATGCAAGTCGAGCGTCATGACGAAGTGTTGGCGGCGACCAGCCATTTGCCGCACTTGCTGGCGTTCGGTTTGGTCGATTCATTGGCCAAACGCAATGAAAATCTTGAGATCTTCCGTTACGCTGCGGGCGGTTTCCGCGATTTCACAAGAATCGCCGGTAGCGACCCGGTCATGTGGCACGACATCTTCCTCGCCAACCGCGAAGCTGTCCTGCGCACACTCGATACATTTCGCAGCGACCTCGACGCCTTGCGCGACGCGGTCGATGCAGGGGATGGGCACCAATTGTTGGGCGTGTTCACTCGCGCCCGGGTTGCCCGCGAGCATTTCAGTAAAATCCTGGCCCGCCGGGCCTATGTGGACGCTATGAATTCCAACGATCTGATTTTCCTGGCACAACCTGGTGGCCGCCTGACTGGGCGGATTCGTGTACCGGGCGACAAATCGATTTCCCACCGCTCGATCATGCTCGGTTCCCTGGCCGAAGGCGTCACTGAAGTGGAAGGTTTCCTCGAGGGCGAAGACGCCCTGGCGACCCTGCAAGCTTTCCGCGACATGGGTGTCGTCATCGAAGGTCCGCACCATGGTCGTGTGACCATTCACGGCGTCGGCCTGCATGGCCTCAAGCCTGCACCGGGGCCGATCTATCTGGGTAACTCCGGCACTTCGATGCGTCTGCTGTCTGGCCTGCTGGCTGCGCAGAACTTCGACAGTACCCTGACCGGCGACGCTTCGTTGTCCAAGCGTCCGATGAATCGCGTGGCCAATCCGCTACGTGAAATGGGCGCTGTGATCGAGACCGCCGCTGACGGTCGTCCACCGATGACCATTCGTGGCGGCAACAAGCTCAAGGGCCTGACTTACACCATGCCGATGGCCAGTGCCCAGGTTAAATCCTGCCTGCTGCTGGCGGGTCTGTATGCCGAAGGCAAGACCACGGTCACCGAGCCGGCACCGACTCGCGACCACACCGAGCGCATGTTGCGCGGCTTCGGCTACCCGGTGACCGTTAACGGGGCGACCGCCTCGGTCGAGTCCGGCCACAAGCTGACCGCGACCCACATTGAGGTGCCGGGCGATATCTCGTCGTCGGCGTTCTTCCTGGTGGCGGCGTCGATTGCCGAAGGTTCGGAGCTGGTGCTCGAACACGTCGGCATCAACCCGACCCGTACCGGCGTAATCGACATCCTGCGTCTGATGGGCGCTGACATCACTCTGGAAAACCAGCGTGAAGTCGGTGGCGAGCCGGTAGCCGACCTGCGCGTACGGGCAGCTAAACTCAAAGGTATCGAGATTCCCGAAGCGCTGGTGCCACTGGCTATCGACGAGTTTCCGGTGCTGTTCGTGGCGGCTGCATGTGCCGAAGGTCGCACTGTGCTGCGTGGTGCCGAAGAGCTGCGCGTGAAGGAATCGGACCGGATCCAGGTCATGGCGGACGGTCTGCTGGCGCTGGGCGTCAAGTGCGAGCCCACTCCGGACGGCCTCATCATCGACGGCGGCCAGATCGGCGGCGGCGAAGTGCACGGTCACGGCGACCACCGGATTGCCATGGCCTTCAGCGTGGCTTCACTGCGCGCCACTGCGCCGATCCGCATCCATGATTGCGCCAACGTCGCGACCTCGTTCCCGAACTTCCTCGCGCTGTGCGCGCAGGTCGGTATCCGTGTTGCACAAGAGGCTCAGTCGTGATCAGCATTGCACCGGTCATCACTATTGATGGGCCAAGCGGCTCTGGCAAGGGTACTGTCGCCGGGATTCTGGCCAAGCGCCTGGGCTGGAACCTGCTGGATTCCGGTGCACTTTATCGATTGCTGGCTTTCGCCGCGCATAATCATGGCGTCGACCTGACCAATGAGGAATTGCTCAAGAAGCTCGCCGCTCATCTGGATGTGCAGTTCATCGCAGCGACCGACGGTCAGTTGCAGCGCATTATTCTGGAAGGTGATGAAGTCAGCGATGTGATCCGTACCGAGAGTGTCGGCTCGGGTGCCTCGCAGGTCGCCGCGTTGCCTGCGGTTCGCGAGGCGTTGCTGCAGCGTCAGCGGGCTTTTCAGGAGGCGCCGGGTCTGGTGGCCGATGGTCGCGACATGGGTACGGTGGTATTTCCCGACGCGCCCTTGAAGATTTTCCTCACTGCCAGTGCCGAAGAGCGTGCGCGCCGACGTTACTTGCAGTTGAAGGGCAAAGTCGATGGTGTTAGTCTGTCGAGTCTGCTAGATGAGATACGTGCGCGCGATGAGCGTGACACCCAGCGAGCGGTAGCCCCGCTCAAACCGGCGGCTGACGCCATACAGCTGGATTCCACGGAATTATCCATCGACCAGGTGCTGGAACGCATCATGAGCGAGATCGCCATTCGCGATATCGCCGGGTGACCAAGAGGGCCGCAGGGGACCAGTCATAGTCCTGCGGAGCTTCTTTTAAATGAAACTAACCCACATCGTCTGGGATGTGGAGATGGGCGTATTCTTCGCCCTTATCAACAGGAATTAAAATGAGCGAAAGCTTTGCGGAACTCTTTGAAGAAAGCCTAAAAACCCTGAACCTTCAGGCAGGCTCCATCATCACCGGTGTTATCGTTGATATCGATTACCAAGCTCGCTGGGTAACCGTTCACGCTGGCCTGAAGTCTGAAGCACTCATCCCGCTTGAGCAGTTCTACAACGACGCTGGCGAACTGAACATCAACGTCGGTGACGAAGTTCACGTTGCTCTGGACTCGGTTGAAGACGGCTTTGGTGAAACCAAGCTGTCCCGTGAAAAAGCCAAGCGCGCTGAATGCTGGATTGTTCTGGAAGCAGCCTTCGCAGCCGAAGAAGTGGTCAAGGGCGTTATCAACGGTAAGGTTAAAGGCGGCTTCACTGTCGACGTTAACGGCATCCGTGCGTTCCTGCCAGGTTCTCTGGTTGACGTCCGTCCAGTGCGCGACACCACGCACCTGGAAGGCAAAGAGCTGGAATTCAAGGTCATCAAGCTCGACCAGAAACGCAACAACGTTGTCGTTTCCCGTCGCAGCGTCCTCGAAGCCGAGAACTCCGCCGAGCGTGAAGCTCTGCTGGAATCCCTGCAGGAAGGCCAACAAGTCAAAGGTATCGTCAAGAACCTCACCGATTACGGCGCATTCGTCGATCTGGGTGGCGTCGATGGCCTGCTGCACATTACCGACATGGCTTGGAAGCGTATCAAGCATCCTTCCGAAATCGTCAACGTTGGCGACGAGATCGATGTCAAGGTTCTGAAGTACGATCGCGAGCGCAATCGTGTTTCCCTGGGCCTCAAGCAACTGGGCGAAGATCCATGGGTTGCTATCAAAGCCCGTTACCCAGAAAGCACTCGCGTTACCGCTCGTGTAACCAACCTGACCGACTACGGCTGCTTCGCTGAGCTGGAAGAAGGCGTTGAAGGTCTGGTGCACGTTTCCGAAATGGACTGGACCAACAAGAACATCCACCCTTCGAAAGTCGTACAAGTCGGCGACGAAGTGGAAGTTATGGTTCTGGACATCGACGAAGAGCGTCGTCGTATCTCCCTCGGCATCAAGCAGTGCAAATCTAACCCATGGGAAGATTTCTCTGGTCAGTTCAACAAGGGCGATAAAATCTCCGGTACCATCAAGTCGATCACCGATTTCGGTATCTTCATTGGTCTGGACGGCGGCATCGACGGTCTGGTTCACCTGTCCGACATCTCCTGGAACGAAGTGGGCGAAGAAGCCGTACGCCGCTTCAAGAAAGGCGACGAGCTGGACACCGTTATCCTGTCGGTTGACCCAGAGCGCGAGCGCATCTCCCTGGGTATCAAGCAACTGGAAAGCGATCCGTTCTCCGAGTACGTTCAAGAGAACGACAAAGGCGCCATCGTTAAGGGCATCGTGAAAGAAGTTGACGCTAAAGGCGCCATCATCACTCTGGCCGACGATATCGAAGCGACTCTGAAAGCCTCCGAAATCAGCCGTGACCGCGTTGAAGACGCGCGTAACGTTCTGAAAGAAGGCCAGGAAGTAGAAGCCAAGATCATCAGCGTTGATCGCAAGAGCCGCGTAATCCAGCTCTCCATCAAGTCGAAAGATGATGCTGAAGAGAAAGAAGCAATCCAGAGCTTGAAAGACAAGCCTGCTGCTGACATCGCTGCTGGTCCTACCACTCTGGGCGACCTGTTGCGTGCACAAATGGAAAAACAGAACTGAGTTCTGTCAGACCATAGAAAAAGGGCGACTTCGGTCGCCCTTTTTTGTGTCTGCGATTTGGTGAATTCAGGGTGTGTGGGGATTGCAGTGTTTCATTCATGAAACCAATGATTTGATTGGGTTGTCTGTTTCTTCAAGTAGGTCAATCGTCTATTCAAGGCTAGGCTTAGTCTGAAGTGAACGACCGCCGGGTTGCGTATCCGGCATAAGGAAGTGAATGAATAAGCTCATTGTCGTGATAGCAGTAATGACATTGGCAGGTTGTACCACCAGCGCCAAGACTCATGTGGTGCGCGGCGTCAGTGGTATAGAGGTCGATTGTTCGGGATTGGGCTCAGGATGGGAGAGGTGTCACAAGCGAGCGGCCAAGGAGTGTAAAGGGGCAGGTTATAAAGTCATCGTAAGGTCTGATGACGCCAAGGAGGAAGATATATTCCCTTTCGGTTTCAATCCCGCGGGCTATCTGACACGCACCATGCTGGTTATCTGCAGGTGAGTGTGTGGGTTCGATCAGAGTTCCGGTGCCTTGAAATCGGGCATCTCGCTGCTGGGGACGATATGTCAACACTCGGGCTGTTCAAATTACTCGGGGCATGCTAAAACCTTTGAAGCGCTGATCTAGCTGCTTGAAAAAGAAGGGAAAAATATGACGAAGTCGGAGTTGATCGAACGAATTGTCACCCATCAAGGGCTACTCTCATCTAAAGATGTGGAGCTGGCCATCAAGACCATGCTTGAGCAAATGTCCCAATGTCTGGCCACTGGTGATCGAATCGAGATCCGTGGTTTTGGCAGCTTTTCACTGCACTATCGCGCGCCGCGCGTGGGGCGTAATCCAAAAACCGGTCAGTCCGTCAGCCTTGACGGCAAGTTCGTTCCACATTTCAAGCCAGGCAAAGAACTGCGTGATCGTGTGAATGAGGATGAGGAGGAAGGGCTTTGACGGCTGTTGCACTCCAGGGAGCCGCTGATGCGTAACTTCAAGCGCGTACTCCTCGCTGTATTTGTCCTGTTGCTTGTTCTGGCGATCCTGGCGTTCGTTCTTGAGAATCAGCAGGCCATGTCACTGCTGTTCCTGGGCTGGGCGAGCCCGCAGTTGCCAGTGTCGTTGATCATGGTGATTACGTTGCTGATCGGTATGGTGATAGGGCCGGTGCTCGGCTGGTTTCTGGGGCGTACGTCCAGAGCCTCACGCAAGCGCCTTGTCTGATTGCGACAAACCCATGGTGAGCATCGGATTTGCATCACAGCTTGTCTATATCCATTAGTAAAACCTTCATTTAGCTGTAAAATGCTGCGCTTGTTCGATAGTGGCATATTCCCACATCGGTTCAGACTGACTCTGTCAGAAGCCTCAGCGAATTTGATGGCTTTTGCATTCATGGATTCGACAGTGCTCGGTTGGCGGCCCTGTCAGCAACTCAAGGGTATGGTTTCGCGTGAAAATTCTAGTTACCGGCGGCGCCGGGTTTATTGGCTCGGCGGTCATCCGTCATATCATCTCCAACACCACTGACGCTGTCGTTAACGTCGATAAGCTGACTTATGCCGGCAATCTTGAGTCCTTGGCCGAAGTCAGCGAAGACCCGCGCTATGCGTTCGAGCGCGTCGATATCTGTGACCGCGATCAAATTGACCGTGTCCTGCGTGAACACCAACCGGATGCCATCATGCACCTGGCCGCAGAGTCCCACGTTGATCGCTCGATCTCCGGCCCGTCCGAATTCATCCAGACCAACATTATTGGCACTTACACCCTGCTTGAAGCTGCGCGCCACTACTGGGCGGCGCTGGATGACACGCGTAAAGCCAGCTTCCGCTTCCACCACATTTCGACTGACGAAGTTTACGGAGACCTTGAAGGTCCGGAAGACCTCTTCACTGAAACAACGCCATATCAGCCAAGTTCGCCTTACTCCGCGAGCAAGGCCAGTTCCGATCACCTGGTTCGCGCCTGGAGCCGTACTTATGGCTTGCCGACCCTGGTCACCAACTGCTCGAACAATTACGGTCCTTGCCACTTCCCTGAGAAGTTGATCCCGCTGATCATTCTCAACGCGCTGGAAGGCAAGCCGCTGCCGGTCTACGGCAAAGGCAATCAGGTCCGTGACTGGCTCTACGTCGAAGACCACGCCCGCGCACTCTACAA
Source organism: Pseudomonas sp. 01L34 (assembly GCF_056400265.1). Classification (NCBI taxonomy): domain Bacteria; kingdom Pseudomonadati; phylum Pseudomonadota; class Gammaproteobacteria; order Pseudomonadales; family Pseudomonadaceae; genus Pseudomonas; species Pseudomonas sp. 01L34. Next base: position 185,833 of record NZ_JBFTSX010000010.1, on the reverse strand, counting down.
AGTCGTGACCGAAGGTGTTATCGGCGAGACCTACAACATCGGCGGCCATAACGAGAAACAAAACATCGAAGTGGTGCATACCCTTTGTGCACTGCTCGACGAGCTGCGTCCAGACTCCGCTCATCGTCCACACGCCAGCCTGATCACCTACGTTCAGGATCGCCCGGGCCACGACCAGCGTTACGCAATCGACGCCAGCAAGATCCAGCGTGAGCTGGGTTGGACGCCGGAAGAGACTTTTGAAACCGGCATCCGCAAAACCGTCGAGTGGTATCTGAACAACGCTGAGTGGGTCGCTCACGTGAAGAGCGGCAGCTACCAGCAATGGATCGACCAGAACTACACGGACCGTTCGGACAAGGCATGAAAATCCTCCTGTTGGGAAAAAACGGTCAAGTGGGCTGGGAGCTGCAACGCTCCCTGGCGCCTCTTGGTGAACTGATCGCATTGGATCGTCACCCGGTTGATGGTTTGAGCGGTGACCTGTCTGATCTCGATGCGTTGCGCACGACGATTCGTCAGGTCAAACCAGACGTCATCGTCAACGCAGCGGCCTACACGGCGGTCGATAAAGCTGAGTCCGAGACAGAGTTGGCCGACCGCGTGAACGGTCAGGCGAGTCAGGTCATGGCTGAAGAGGCGGCATCTCTAGGGGCGTGGCTGATTCACTACTCGACCGATTACGTGTTCAGCGGTGAAGGCCTGACGCCATGGCAAGAGACAGATGCTGTCGCGCCGGTGAATCACTACGGTGCCAGCAAACTTGCCGGCGAGCAGGCGATTATCGCCTCCGGCTGCAAGCACCTGATCTTCCGGACCAGTTGGGTCTATGGCGCTCGCGGCAACAACTTCGCCAAGACTATGTTGCGCCTGGCCAAGGATCGCGAAACCCTGAGCGTCATCGCCGACCAGATCGGCGCCCCTACCGGCGCAGACCTGATCGCCGACGTGACGGCGCTGGCTATTCAGCAAGTCTTGCAGCGTCCTGAGCTGGCGGGCCTGTATCATCTGGCGGCCGCTGGCGAAGTGTCCTGGCACGGCTATGCCAGCCATGTGATTGGTTTTGCCAAGGCCAGCGGTGAAGAACTTGCTGCCACGGCAATCAATCCGATCGACACGACCGCTTATCCAACACCGGCACGCCGCCCTCTGAATTCCCGGTTGAACACTCAGAAGCTGCGCGAAAATTTTTCTCTACACTTGCCGGATTGGCAAAGTGGTGTCACCCGAATGCTTATGGAAGTCCTGAATAAATGACCACGACAAATCGTAAAGGCATCATCCTCGCTGGCGGCTCGGGCACTCGTCTGCACCCGCTGACCCTCGGCGTATCCAAGCAAATGCTGCCGATCTACGACAAGCCGATGATCTTCTATCCGCTGTCGGTGCTGATGCTCGCCGGTATGCGCGAAGTCCTGATTATCTCCACGCCTGAAGACCTGCCATGTTTCCAGAAGTTGTTGGGTGACGGCAGCCTGTACGGCATCAAGCTGACTTATGCCGAGCAACCTAGCCCGGATGGTCTGGCTCAGGCTTTCATCATCGGCGAAGAATTCATTGGCAAGGATCCTTGCTGCCTGATCCTGGGCGACAACATCTTTTACGGTCAACACTTCTCGGACAACCTGCGTTCGGCTAGCACTCAAGAACGCGGCGCGACTGTATTCGGCTATCACGTGTCGGATCCAGAGCGTTTTGGTGTCGTCGAGTTCGACGCTGCCGGCCGTGCCTTGAGCATCGAAGAGAAGCCGCTGAAGCCAAAATCCAGCTACGCGGTGACTGGCCTGTACTTCTACGACAACCAGGTTGTCGAGATCGCCAAGAACATCAAGCCATCCGAGCGTGGCGAGTTGGAAATCACCGACGTTAACCGCGCCTACCTCGAGCAAAACACCCTCAATGTAGAAATGCTCGGACGCGGTTTTGCCTGGCTGGACACGGGGACTCACGACTCGTTGCTCGAGGCCAGTCACTTCGTGCACACGATCGAGCAGCGTCAAGGCTTGAAAGTGGCCTGCCTGGAGGAGATCGCCTACAACAACGGTTGGATTACCGCTGAACAGTTGGGCGCTCAGGCCGATAGGCTGAAGAAGACTGGCTATGGTCAGTACCTGCAAAAACTGCTGGATTTGGATTCCCTCTGAGTCGAGAGGGTTTACTTTCAAACCTAGCGTTTAATCCGAGCAAGCAGGAATAGCATGCCAGTAAAACATCCCAAGGTTGCAGTTTTGCTGGCTGCGTACAACGGAATGCAGTGGGTTGAGGAGCAATTGGTCTCGATTCTCGGCCAGTTATCGGTCGACGTTACCCTGCACATTAGCATCGACCCCTCTACTGACGGCACCGAGGCGTGGTGTAGAGCTTATGCGGCTGAGCATCCAGCAGTTGTAGTGCTTCCGGATGCCAATCGCTTCGGCGGAGCATCGCGCAACTTCTTTCGGCTGATCCGGGACGTTGACTTCGATGGCTACGACTTCGTCGCCTTTGCCGACCAGGACGACATCTGGTATCCCGATAAGCTGCACAGAGCAACCCAGGCGTTGCAGGCACGAGGAGTAGATGCCTACTCCAGTAACGTGACAGCGTTCTGGCCAAATGGCAGAACCCTGCTGCTGGACAAGGCGCAACCTCAGGTCGCCTGGGATTTTTTGTTCGAGGCAGCCGGGCCTGGCTGCACCTATGTCTTTAGAAAAAGCCTGATAGAAGCCTTGAAAGGCTCGATGCTCGCCAACTGGCAGCAACTGCAAGGTGTAACTTTGCATGACTGGTATTTCTACGCCTTTGCGCGCAGTCATGGTTACCGTTGGTATATCGACCCGTTACCCAGCATGGATTACCGGCAGCACGAGCGTAATCAGGTGGGTGCCAACACAGGCCTGAGTCCGTTGATCGCTCGTTACAAAACCATTCATGACGGTTGGTGGTTCGGTCAGGTTCACCTGATTGCAGATCTGGTGGGGCAGGGGGCGAAGCCCTTTAAAGGCGTCTTGTTGCAATTACGGCGTACGGAACTGATGAAACTGTCCTTCAGTGCCTGGCAATGCAGGCGCCGGGTGCGGGACAAGATTTTTTTCTTTTTTATCTGTTGGTTCACCGCATTGATGGGAAACAAAGCTCAATGACAGCCCCAAAGGTATTGGTCACGGGGGCAGGCGGTTTCGTGGGTGAGGCGCTGGTTTTCAGGATGTTGGTGGACAAACAGTTCGCTCCGATCGCGGCCGCTCGCAGTCTCACCCGGTTACAGGGTTTATGCCCGGTTGTACCCTTTGATCTGAATGATCCTGAAGCCTTGCCTGAGTTGAAGGAAGTAAGTGCGGTCGTCCACGCGGCGGCCAGAGTTCATGTGATGAACGAAATCGCTTCTGATGCCTTGGCCGAGTTTCGCAAGGTCAATGTGGAGGGCACTCTTCGGTTGGCAAAGCGCGCCGCTGAATCGGGAGTCAAACGCTTCATCTTCATCAGTTCGATCAAGGTCAATGGCGAAAGCACCCAGCCAGGCAAGCCGTTCAAGGCTGATGATACACCGGCCCCGGCGGATCCTTATGGCGTGTCCAAGCACGAGGCTGAACAAGGCCTGAGAAAACTTGCTCATGAAACCGGAATGGAAGTGGTGATTATTCGCCCGCCATTGATCTATGGGGCGGGTGTTAAAGCCAATTTTCTGAGTATGCTGCGCTGGCTGAACAAAGGTATTCCGTTACCGTTGGGAGCGGTCCGGAACCAGCGTAGCCTTGTGGCGATCGGAAACCTGGTGGACCTTGTAATCACCTGTATCGATCATCCTGCCGCAGCGAACCAAACCTTTCTGGTCAGTGATGGCCAGGACTTGTCCACAACTGAAATACTACGTCGCCTGGGCAATGCGCTCGGGACGAAGGCCTGGCTCTTGCCACTGCCAAAGTGGTTGCTGGTAATGGCAGCTTCGGCATTGAGAAAGCAATCCGTTGCTCAACGGATCTGCGGGTCATTGCAGGTCGACATCAGCAAAAATCGTGAATTATTGGGGTGGACCCCCCCCATCAACATGGATGAAGCCATGCGCCAAACCGCAGGTCACTATCTGGACGCGCAGACGAAATGACTTTTTTGTGGCTGCTACTAGCAGTATTCGTTGTTTCCTGGGGGCTGACGTTTATTTTACGTCGTTATGCTTTGGCCAATAGCTTGATGGATACACCAAACGAGCGCAGCTCTCACTCTGTGCCTACTCCTCGGGGTGGAGGTGTAGCTATCGTTGTCTCCTTTCTGCTGGCGCTTCTGATCCTTCGGGGGCTTGATTTGATGAGCCTGGCGACGCTCGTCGGTTTACTGGGGGGCGGCTTGTTGGTCGCGCTTATCGGTTTTGCCGATGATCACGGGCATATCGCCGCAAGGTGGCGCCTATTAGGCCATTTTGCAGCCTCGATATGGGCGTTATATTGGCTGGGAGGCTCTCCTGGCGTCACGCTCTTTGGAGTCACCCTTGATCCAGGGTGGATTGGGAATATTTTGTTTGTGCTGTATTTGGTCTGGATGCTGAATCTTTACAACTTCATGGATGGCATTGACGGCCTGGCCAGTGCTGAAGCGATCAGCGTCTGCCTCGGAATGTTGCTGGTCTATTGGTTTAGCGCAAACCTCGAACTGGCCTGGGGGCCTCTGGCTCTGGTAGCTGCGGTCGCGGGCTTTCTCTGTTGGAACTATCCGCCGGCGAAAATTTTCATGGGAGACGCAGGCAGCGGTTTTTTGGGGATTGTATTAGCAGGGATGTCGATTGAGGCAGCCTCCAAGTCGCCCGAGCTGCTCTGGAGCTGGTTGATCATGCTTGGCGTTTTCATTGTTGATGCGACGTGGACCCTGATGCGCAGGCTTTTACGAGGTGAAAAGGTATATGAAGCCCATCGCAGTCATGGTTACCAATATGCCTCTCGCAAGCACCGTAGCCATAAAACAGTAACGCTGGCATCGATCACTATCAATTTTGTATGGCTCATGCCGTTATCGATCGCTGTAGCAAGTGGCTGGATTTCCGGATTTTTTGGTATGGTCGTAGCTTATGCGCCACTGCTGTTTATCGCACGTACCTACAAAGCAGGAGAGTCGGAGCAAGTAGTGTAATTAAAAAGCGTCAAAAACACATATCAACACGGGTTTGCATGGTCGCCTCTCTTATAGAGCATCTAGGGATGTACCTGCCGCTGATGTTGTGATATTTGCAGGTCGCTAAGTTGCATTGGTTAGGGAGTTCGATTTGATGAGTGGTTTATTCAGTATGGTTGCTTCAAAAATCTGGCAAGTCATAACGCGTTTTTCACGAGGGCTGCGCTCTTTTTTGGCTAAGTCTAAAGCGTTTATTCGGCCCTTTTACCAAAAGTTTCCTTTCCTTGTGTGGATTCGTGTTCGTATACATTTGTTTTTCAAGCGTTTGCGCGAAAACATAATGTTAGTGATTAATTCGCGGAATAATACCAAGGCTATCCAGGCTATATTGAATCGTCGTTTCTCACGGTTCCAGAGCTCGTCGATCGCTCAGGCGCAACCAGTTATTGATGTGTCGGTGGTGACGTTCAATAGTGGCAAGTGGATTGATGGTTTTTTTGAATCGTTAAGAGCGCAAAATTACCCGCTCAGCAAATTGAATATGTTCTTTGTTGATAACGGGTCTTCGGACTGCACCCTCGAAGCATTGCAGCGTTGGCAGACATTGCTTGGTCAGGATGTGGCTGGTTTCGACATTATGGAAGGCGACAATGTCGGGTTTGGTGCCGGGCATGAAAAGGCAATCCGTAAAGGACGCTCTGAATATTTTCTTGTTAGTAATGTGGATATCGTTTTTGCCAAAGACTCTATAACCAAAGTGGTGGCTGCTGCTTTGGCTGATGCCAAGGCTGAGGTTGCATCCTGGGAGTTGAGGCAGGCACCTTATGAACACCCTAAATATTATGATCCGGTAACGTTGGAAACCAACTGGTCGTCCCATGCTTGCGTACTTGTAAGAAGGTCGGCTTACGTTGAAGTCGGTGGATACGAGCGCGAGATCTTCATGTATGGCGAAGACGTCGAGCTTTCCTATCGCTTCAGGTCCTATGGATACCAACTCAAGTATTGCCCGTCCGCCGTCGTCTATCATTATACCTATGAGCATGAGCATCATATAAAACCGATTCAGTATACCGGCAGCACGCTGGCCAATGCTTATATCAGGCTGCGCTATGGGAATTTGAGCGATAGAGTGGGTGGCTTTATCTTGCAGTGCCTGCTTTTGCTCCGTCCAGAACCCTATGCTGGCGCCCGTCGCGATGTGTTCAGAAACTTCGGTGTGATATTCAAGAAGGCTCGGTATTTTATGCGGGGCAAGGGACCGAGTGAAAACTGCTATTTCCCTTTCAGGGGCTTTGATTATGAAATGATCAGGGATGGGGCGTTCTGGGAGGTGGGCGAATCATTGGCTGATTACCCTCTTGTTACTGTGGTTACTCGAACTTACAAGAATCGAGGAGAGTTTCTCAGACAGTCCATGATGTCTGTGTGTAATCAGACGTACCCGAATATCGAGTTGATAGTCGTTGAGGATGGCGGTTCTACGATGAGCTCGGTTGTGTCTGATTTTGAATTTCCGGAGGGAATGAGTGTTAGTTACTACTCCCTCGATAAAGTCGGTCGTTCGGTGACCGGTAATTATGGTTTGGAAAAGGCTGCCGGAAAATATTGCATGTTTCTCGATGATGATGATTTGCTTTTCGCGGATCATGTCGAGGTGCTTGTTGGTGCGTTGGCGAAAAATGCTGACGCGGTAGCGGCCTACTCATTGGCGCTGGAAGTCGGTACTGTTGCCAGTGGCGTGGAAGGGCAATATTTTGAGGTTAGCCATGCGGTACCTCCGATTCTCAAACAAGAATATGACTATGAGGTTCTGCTGGATCACAACTATATAGCTATCCAGTCTCTCCTTTTTCAAAAGGATCTCTTCTTGCAACGAGGCGGATTTCAAACCGATATGAGCAGTCTTGAAGACTGGAATCTTTGGTTGCGGTATGGTTATGGCAATAAGTTTGTTTATGTGCCAAAAACCACGTCTTTGTTTAGAACTCCAGGTGACCCCACTGTACGGGTAGAGCGGCATATGCAGTTGCATGACGCATATTATATTGCCAAGAATCACGCGCTGAAAACGTGTAAGAGTTATACCTGAGTTCGTGCTTTAGCGGTTTGTGGTATCGAGTGTTTGAATTGAGTCATTCCGAGTGAGTGACTCTTTTTTTGTATTTTTCTACTGATGTAGCTCTGGCTCGTTAGTCGAAGTGGTTGGTTTTGTATACGATTTGTTGACTCTTTATTGGTTTTTTGCTCCTCAATATTCTGGCTTTTTTTCAGATGGACGGCGGCAGCCCTTTAAAGTAATCAAATCTGGCTGTTTCGGGAGGGGGGCAGGTCTGGGCCGGGATGGTTTCGAGCTGCCCATCCTCTGTCCCGTCAACGATTCAGTCTGCCTGGGGTTGACGTGTTTTTCGCTCTTGGCGGTAGGGGGGGGCTTTTTTGTTGGGGGCTGCAGCTAGACCATAGGTAAGGAACCCGGTATTTCTGAGCTATTTTGAATGTTAAGACCAAAAAATGTTATAAATCAGTTTTGGATGGTTTCGCGCTTGTTTGCTCCGGGTCAGTGACCGCGTTTGAGGTTCACTCGGCCCAAGGGGGCTAACGTCGTCGACGTAAAGTCGTCGTGGAACCAGGGAGTGGTCATTTGCAAGTGTTACCCTTTTATGTAGGGCTATGGTTGTAGCCGTCTTACAGGGTGTTCGTATTAGTGCAGATAATTTACTCGTTTGGAAGTGCGTTGCTGAGAGTCAGCATGCCCATAGGATTTTTTGACGCATATGCTAAATATTAGTGATTTGTCATCAGTGGACAAACAAAAAGTCTTCGACTATCTCAAGTGGAACAGTTTCCGTTCCGAGAAGTACAAGGTTTTATACGTTAGTACCCCCAAAGTTGCGAGTACTTCCCTGAAGTGGTGGTTTGCGTCACTGGAAGGTTGCTCGCAGGCCTTGCGCGGCGTCGGTGAGGCTGCGGGAAGCAATTCTGATCAAGTTGTTCACGAGATTCACAAGGTTGCGCCCCATGTCAGCGGGCTGGAAATAGACGACCTTTTGGAACCTCTTCTTGCTGATACGTATTTTCGATTTGCCGCCGTACGAAATCCTTATAAGCGCATCTTCTCTGCATGGCAGTCGAAAATACTGTTACAAGATCCGGAGCAGGTCGCATCGTATCCAAAGTTTGAGTTATTACAGCAGCCGGTAAAAAGCGTAGCGGATGTTGCTTCGGCTTTTGAGGCGTTTCTGGAGTATCTCGCAAGTAATAGCGCATCTTCACCTGAAAAAGATTTTTGGGCGCCTCAAGCGACGCTATTGCGTCCGGATTTGATCAATTATTCCTTGTTGGTCAAAATTGAAAACTCCTCTGAACTCCATAAAGCATTATCGGAGCACTTCGGTGAGCAGGCCGCCGATCCTTTCGCAGAGCCTTCGCAAAGTGAAAATGTCATTCCCTTCCTTCCTGCTTTTATAACGGAACGAAGTGCGAGTTTGATTAAAGAGTTGTATGCCGAAGATTTTGATGTCTTCGAATATGATAGGCAAGTACCAGAACGTACAGAAGCGTTTTCGGTAGAGCAGTTGGATCTTGCGTTTGACGCGGCCAGGCTGATTCGGGAAAGTCGTCAACAAATAGGTGCGCGCTCCCTTCAGATTCAGGACTTGACCCAGCAGATCGAGGATTTGAATCAGCGAATTGCGTCATTGAATCCGACTCTGTTCGAACGTGAATCGCAGTTAAAAGAGCTCATGGGTTCTTTGGTTAAGCGTGACCGGCATATCGCCAGTCTTGAGCAATCTGTGGGTGTGCTCAATAGGCAGTTAGTCGATCTCAAAGCCGTTTTGGTTGATTACGAAAAAGAGAATGTCAGTCTGAAGGCTGATCTGCTCAAGACGCAGCAGGAACTCCAGGCATTACTCTCTTCGCATTCCTGGCGTTTAATGTCGTCTGTGCGCATGGTTTCAGGGTTTGTGCGAGAGTCCGTCCATAACGTCAGAACGCTGACATGGAGTAAAGTTGTCGACTCGTTAAGGCGTCGTCGAGAGCTTTATAACGAAAATACTCTTCGTGAGATTCAGGAAAGCGGGTTGTTTGATCCGGATTATTACCTGGCCAATAATGCAGAAGTGCGTGCAAAAGGCACTGATCCACTCAAGCACTACATGCTCAAGGGCTGGATAGAAAATCGCAATCCTTGCGCCGCTTTCAGTCCTTCGGATTATCTGTTGGCCAACCCTGATGTTGCCGAGGCTCAGGTTCATCCGCTGCTTCACTACATTCAATGCGGACAGCTCGAAGGTCGCCCAATCAGATTGCCAGTTCGTATTTGCGAAATGACGGCGGTCAAGCGTCGACCCGTCGGGCGCAATGCGGTTTTCAATCCGTATGGTGAATATACACCGATACCGGTTCTCAAGGCCGTGCTCGAGGCACAGATCGAAGCCGTCAAAAAGTCAGGATTGTTCGACGAGAAGTACTACCTTGCGATGTACAGCGATGTGCCAGAGGTCTCGGTCGATCCGCTCAGGCACTACTGCGAACAGGGCTGGCGCGAAGGTAAAAATCCTTCCATGGACTTTGATACGCGCGCCTATCTCGCACTTTACAAAGACATTCAACACATTGGTCTCAACCCGCTTTGGCATTACATTGTCACTGGCGCGGCGGAGCATAGAATAGCGGTACCGGATGCACTCATTAATCACGAAAACGACATCCGTTTTGGTGAGGTTAACAGCGACATCAAGTTGCTCGCGTTCTATGTATCGCCTGACTGGGAGGCGTTGCGTAGTGCCAGATTCGCTGCCAAAGGCAATTCGCAGCGACCACGTCCTGACAAGATGCTTGGGTTGTATGATCCGTTGGATGGGCGTGTGCTCACCCAGCAGGTACTCAGTGCCAAGAGCCATGGCTTTTTTGGCTTTTGCTTTAAACTGAGCGCGGATTCGGTTGTGCAAGCGTCGCCACAGCCTCTGGACATTTTTCTTGCCCACACAGAAATCGACTTTAATTTCTGCGTTCAAATAGATTTGCATCTGGAAGGCCTGGCGAACAACTTGATTACGCCTGTTGTTGCAGTTCTAGCTGATAAGCGATGTGTGCGGGTTGATGAGCGTCCCGTTATCGTAGTTAAGCTCAATGAGTACGACGAAGACATCGTTGATTCAATTCGCAAGCTACGTGAGCGATTGAATGAACTGTGTGACGGCGTGTACCTGATTGCTCAGTTTGGTTTTGCGGGTTCGGAAGAGTTGGCGCAGGACCTGGATGGTTTGTGTGACGCCGTGCTTGATCTTTCTGCAGATCCTGTACCGGGCGAAACTGGCGTATTTACACCGCAAAACAAGAATGGAATAGATACCGTTCCGTATAACCTTGTTGCTTCGCAAGGGATCGTACGAGCGCAGAAAACACATCTTCGTACTACTCCGGTTTTCCACGCTATTTCATTGGGGCGTGATGAAACTGCGCTTAAGCAATATTCTCCTCTTGTGTATTCGCGCTTTCACATTCGTGACTATGGACGTTGGCTTGACGCGGCGATCAGGGGTGCGAGAAAGGCGCTCCCCGAGGATCGCCGTCTACTGTTCGTGAATGCCTGGAACAATTGGCAGGAAGGACTTTTCCTTGAGCCAGACAGTATCACCGGTTTTGGTCGGTTGAACGAAACAACACGCGCTTTGCTGGATATTGATTCCAGTATCGTTATGCCAAAAGTTTCGGTAATTGTTCCAAACTATAATCACGAGAGCTACCTTGCTCGTCGGCTGGATAGTATTTATGGGCAGACTTACAAGAATATAGAAGTTATCCTGATGGATGACTGTTCGACTGATGATAGCCGTTCGGTGTTAACTGGTTATGCGGAAAAGTACCCTGATATAACGCGCTTGTTGTTCAATGAGACGAATTCGGGTGGCGTTTTTCATCAGTGGGCTAAGGGGATCAAGGCGGCCAAAGGTGATCTGGTATGGGTCGCTGAAAGCGATGATTACTGTGATGAGCGTTTCCTGGAGGCGCTTGTTAGTTGTTTTGATGATGAAGCGGTCATGCTTGCGTACTCGAAATGTGAGTTCGTAACGACCGACGAAGTTGTGATGCCGGACCAGTTCCTTAACTATGTAAGTGATCTGGAGTGTGCGAATAAATGGGCGGGTTCCTATGTAAGCACAGCGCATAACGAAGTGCGCTCGGCGTTGGGTATTAAAAACACAATACCTAATGCCAGTGGCGTGCTTTTCAAGCGTCCCGTTGATATGCCACTGTTGGATGATCAGTCGTGGTTATCAATGAAGGTTGCCGGTGACTGGGTCTTCTATTTGCACATCATGCGTGGCGGAAAGATTGCTTACTCCACTGAGGGTACAAACTATTTCCGTCGACATTATGCAAGTACTGCTAACACCACTTATCGCAAAGAGGTCTTTTATCGCGAGCTCGGGGTGGCGAACAGAACGGTCCAGTCCCTCTACAATGTTCCGATGTCGGTGCTTGAGGCTTGTGAGGAATCCAGCAAGAAGCTGTATGACCACTATGTCGGGGGCTCCGCAGAAGAGTTTCTACGTTGGTACGACCATGATTCGATTGTTCGTGCAAGGGCTGACCGACTGCCGAACGTGATGGTTTCCACCATCGGCTTCTATCCGGGCGGTGCCGAAATTCTCCCGATTCGACTGGCAAACGAGTTTAAACGCCAAGGTATTTCCGTCTCCTTGTTTAGCGCCGGGATACCAAAACGCGAAGATGGTGTTCGCAAGATGCTGAGAAACGACGTGCCGGTGATCGAGACGTCGAATATCGAATCAGTGAAAGAGATCATTCATGATTTCGGAATTGAAGCACTTAATAGCCACCAGTGGTACGTTCAGAAGTATCCGGTCGATGTCCCGGATGTTTTTTCCGAGCTTGGCGCCCATGTGGCTGCTCTGCACGGGATGATTGAACATGGCAATGGAGTGACTGATGAACAGTTGCGCATTGCTGACAAAGGTGTCAGTACATGGGTCTACACCGCTGAGAAAAATCTTGTTCCTTTCTCGGACATCTCACTGTACGACAAGTCTTCTCCCCGTTTCGTCAAGGTTCCTAACGGGTTGCAGCCGCCGGAAATCGTTCCAATCTCGCGCGTGCAGATGGGTATACCGGAAGATGCTTTTGTATTGTGTTGTGTCAGTCGGGCAATTCCCGATAAAGGCTGGGGCGAAGCTATCCAGGCGGTAGAACTTGCGCGATCACTTTCCGGTCGGGACATCCGTATTATATTGGTCGGTAATGGCCTGGTGTACGATGAATACTGTCAAGCAGGTGCGCCGGACTTCGTTTACCTGGCTGGCTTTAGTGATAACTCCGTAGGCCATTATGCTGCCGCGGACATGGGCATCATGTTATCGACCTTCAGGTCAGAGAGTTTCCCTCTGACCATTGTCGATTGTCTGTTCGCCGGCAAGCCATACATTGCCACAGACGTAGGCGACATCAAAAACATGTTGACGATAGAGAGTGGCGTTGCCGGGGAGATTATCGGGTTGGAAGATTGGGTCGTCCCAATCGAGAGTGCGGCCCGCGTGATTGCAGAGTTCGCGACAGATGAACGGAAATACAAGGAAGCCGTCGGCCTGGTGAAAGACGTTTCCAGTCGATATCGAATTGACGCCGTTGCCTCTCAATATCTTCGTTTGTTCGAGCGTGACATTCAGCAGCGCAGGGCGGAGTCGGCGAAGGCCGAAGGCGCTGGCCTGACTGTCCAAGACCTGTAGCCGGAGTTGCTGTAAGCAGGACAGCTAGCGTTAAGGGGAGGGCTCACAGGGCAGGTCCGGCTGATTACCAGGCCTGCGCTGAGAGCAAGACGGGCGTCTCCGGCAATTTGGTAAGCCGCCTCTCTTGACGTATCATTAGCCGTCACAGTGTGTTCCGTTAAACAATAAAGTGTAGGTCGTTGCAATGGTTGCCAAGGATGGGGCAGGTCACGCCCGCCTTGTCTGCTGCTGCACAAGGCGGCAGTTTCAACCATATCAAGCGCTGGAGGGCAACGTTGAATAATTCCGAGAACACTTCCCCTAATCCCGTTAAGCGGTCCCTGGTTTTGGGGGGGCGTGGTTTCATAGGCACCCACTTAATAGACGCATTGCTCGATCAGGGCCATTTTGTGCGCTGTTTCGATCGTCCCAATGTGGCGCCGTTGGGTGAATCCCACTTCAATCATCCTAATTTCGAGCTTTGCGAAGGAGACTTCACCAGCGAGGCCGAAGTCGCCAAGGCATTGGAAGGTTGCGATGTTTGCTATCACCTGGTGTCTACGACCCTCCCCAAGTCTTCAAATGCGGATCCCGTCTTCGATGTGGAGAGCAATGTCGTTGCGACCATCCGCCTGCTAAACCTCGCGGTGAAGTCCGGGCTGAGGAAGATTGTTTTTATTTCCTCCGGCGGCACGGTGTATGGAGACCCTACGCAAGTACCTATTCCAGAAACCCATGCTACTGACCCGGCCTGTTCCTATGGAATTGCCAAGTTGGCGATCGAGAAGTATTTGGCGCTTTTCCATCGCTTATACGGCCTTGATTATACTGTTCTACGTCTTGCAAACCCCTTTGGTGAGGGGCAGCGCACCTATGCTAGCCAAGGCGCGGTAGCCGTATTCCTTGGCAAAGTCCTGCGTGGCGAGACGGTTGAGATTTGGGGCGATGGCACGGTTGTACGTGACTACATTCATGTCTCTGATGTGGTGAAAGCGTTGTTGGCATCGTCAGCGCAATCCGGTGAAGAGCATGTGTTCAATATCGGTTCAGGGCGCGGACATAGTCTCAATGAGGTTCTTGACGCGATCGAGAGGGTCACGGGGCGAAATGCCAGTCGTGAGTACTTGTCGGGTCGAGGATTTGATGTGCCTGTCAGTGTCCTGGATATCGAGCGCGCCAAACAGTCTTTGGGGTGGGCCCCTTTCGTGAGTTTCGATGAGGGGTTGGAGCGCTTTGCTGCTTGGTTATTGGATAATCCGGAATAAGCACGTTGATTTAACGATGTAAACACTCCATAAGCCCGCTTCTTGGAAGGTGAGCTTATGGGGTGGTTACGATCTCTGGGAAGGCTTCAAAAGCGGGGGGGCATAAGGCGTCAAATCGATCTGTAAAGGGTTGCCATTCGGCCGGGTTGTGACGAAAGAAATGCCCTTCCAGAATATTACGTATAAGAACGCCGATTTGTTAGATATGTTTGCACCCGCGAACATCATCAATCAAATCGGCGTTCTTGTTTCTGTATTTCCTTTCATCCGTGAAAGGCCATTTACGCACCTGTAGCTGATTTATCGGTGGTCGGCAGGTGCATCTTGTGGGTCGAGTCGATGGACTAATTGTTTTTCTTTCAATAGTTTTCGTGTGATTGAATTGACCTGCTTAACCCACCAGTCATCAAAGCGAGAGAGTGGTACTGCTAGTGCTATTGAAGTGGTGGCGGTGACAATAAATACGATAATTAAGCTTTGTGTGTTGCTGATTCCGTGATTTGCAAGTTTTATATATACGTAGCTTGATAGTGAGCAGATCACAAGGGTATGGACAAGATAGAGTGGAAAACTGATTTTTCCAATACCCCTTAAAAATTTCCCGTTCAGGTTTTTAAAAACCTTTTGATTGCTCATGGTTGCGAATATTATGCAGGCAGAACCAAGTGTGTGGAGCAAGGTTTGGGTGTGAGCTTTCATAATATCTGGGATGACTGAAGCCCAAGCGTATGATTTTTCCGGGATCATGTATCCGAGCAAGTATAGCCCGAAAATAATTAATGCTATGGAAGCGAGGAAGGGGATTTCATTTTTGTTTTTGGTCAGATAAACAGAAAGAAATGTACCGGCAACAAAGGGGAATATGAAGTCGTTATAGAACAGTGCTGATATTGAAATGATTATGAAGGCATAAGTAAGGTAGCGGTATTCGAGTATTACTGAAATAAAGCATGCAAGCATAAAGACAATCATGCTGCCGTAAAATTCGGGTTTCATAGTCCAAAGGTTTGTATTGTAGCTAGCTACTCCTGTGAAAAAAGTTGTCATTCCTTGTGTTAGAGCTCCCCAGAAGCTCGGTTCAAACCCTGGCGTCCATCCGTAAGCAAATGTCGCAAGCCATGGGCTCAAGCTAAGTTGTGAAGCGTCGTGGAAATAGTAAAAACCAAGCTTGAATAAGCAGTAACTTGCGACAGTGGTAATCGTTACTGTGGCGGCTAGTCTCGGAAATCTTTTAAGGAATGCCAGAAGCAGTTTTTGTGGGTTTTCATGATTAAAATAGGACCAGCATAAAACAAACCCGGAAAGGGTGAAGAAAAAGCCGACAGCTGCTGTGCCGTTAAAAAGAGCAAAATATGGCTGCCCTATTAAACTGTCTTTGTTTCGTGCGTCCCCTAATAATCCAGTTGTATATGGGGAAAACCCTAAAAAAAAATGGTGAACAAGCACAATAAATGCAGCTATTCCCCTATAGGCTTCTAGGGGGAATAGTCTATTGCTTCCAGTTTCCAGTTTTGCTGACATGTCAGGCCTTGAACATTTATCGTTTGATCTATGAGTGCGGGATAATAGGCATATTTATTTGTTTTGGCTAGCCTTGGCCAATAGCTTTGGGGGAGTTGCCCAGCGGTGGCGTCGTCTCTCTCCGCGCTGGGGGAGTTTTCACACGGTCGCCGAATTTGTTGACGAGCACGTCAGCGCAGGTAGGTGAATAACGTCACCATAATGACCCGTTCAATCGGAGTTGCGAGGCTATCGATAGTTTTTTTGGGGGGGATTGGATGCAGATAAACATTTTCGGCTGTTGCGTCGGGTTACATCATGAGGTGTAGCTGGCAAGAGGTGTTGTTGCTTTGGCTTCTACGCTGCAATGGCTAAGCGGCTACTTTCATAAAAAACCAATGTTCATCCTAACTTGATAAAGTGGTTTTTTATGAGTTCACCGGTTTATTAGCTTATTGAGGGTTGCAGGCGCGAACGAAAATATTAGTGTCCAAAATAAGCTCGGGTAACTGTTTCGGGATCCGAGTCCATTTTTATTTTGCCGTGCTCCAGCCAAATGACCCGATTGCATGTATGCAGCACCAGGTCACGGGAGTGGCTGGCTATCACCAAAATGCTGGTGGCTTGGACCAGTTCGTTCATCCGGGCTTCTGCTTTGTGCTTGAAGCCTTCGTCCCCTACGGACAGCCATTCGTCCATGATCAATATTTCAGGTCTGATGGTCGTCGATACCGCAAAGGCCAGGCGCAAGTGCATGCCGGAAGAGTACGTGCGTACCGGCAGGTCAATGAAGTCACCCAGTTCTGAAAACTCAATGATTTCGTCGAGTTTTTCTGCAATATCGCTTTTTGTCATCCCAAGCAGGATGCCGCGCATGAAGATGTTTTCCCTGCCGGATGCCTCCGGGTCTATCCCTAATGAAATATCAATGAGGGAAGCGACTTCGCCGCTGATACTGGCGGTGCCAGCGGAGGGGGCGTATACACCGCTCAGCAGTCTGAGTAATGTGCTTTTGCCAGCGCCGTTATGACCGAGCAATCCAACCCGGTCTCCGTCATTGAGGGAGAAAGTAAGGTCCTCCAGTGCTCTGACGATCACTCGACCTTGGTCGTTGGCACTGAGTTTGCCGCCTGTAGCGACTTGAATCAGTTGCTTTTTCAGAGAGCGAGAACTTGCGTTGTAGATAGGGAAATCAACGCATGCGTTATGAAATTCAATACAAGCCATAATAGTTTTCTTCTTAGAGCCAATAAGCAATGCGACGTTTATAGAGGCCATAGATGATGATCGCTATGCACCAGCCAAACAGAGCCATGCCCCCGGCCACGCACCAGCTAACAGTGCTCACATCCTGTCCGAGCAAGGGGGCCCTGACGATTTGTATGAGGTGATAGATGGGGTTCAAATCCAGTAAATAAGTGCCGGCTCGTCCTGGTAGCAGGCTTGGAAGCCACATGATTGGCGTCAAGTAAAAGGCAATTTGCAAGGCGCTCGCAATGATCTGCGGGAGATCGCGATATCGAGCGCATAAAAGGCTCAATATCAAGCAGATCCATGCCAGATTGAGAACAAGCAGTGCAAAGCCCGGGACACTCAACAGCGCTCCAAGACCCAATGGCTTCTGAACAGCCAGCAGTACAAGCGGGAAAATGACGATGTTGTGCGCGAGGATCAAAGTATTGCGCCATATTGTGCGTAGAATATGCACGAATAATGGGATGGGGAGTTGTTTGATAATACTTTCTGCGGCGATGAGGCTGGTGCAGCCCTCTAACACGCAGGTAGAAATAAAACTCCAGAGAATCATGCCTGCTGCAAGAAATGGCAGAAAGTCTTTCATGGGGGAGTTAAATATTTGGCCAAATACGAGGCCAATGGTACCAATCATAACGCCCATGCTGATGGTTAGCCAAAACGGTCCGACAGCAGAGCGCCTATACCGTTGACGTACATCCTGCCATCCGAGCATGCCTACCAGAGAATAGCGCTTTACAGCTGTCGCTATATCTGCCATGGCGGCGGTAATTGAGTTGTTTAGCATTCGAAACACCGGGTTGTCAAAACAGTCAATGATTGTAATCTTGTAGGAGGGGGGAGTGTCACTTTTTCCATCCCGTCTGGTTTCCAGTTTTTTGCGATCGCGGGATGTGCTCCACGTAGAGTGCCTCCCTCTGTTGCAAGGAGGGAGCATAAAGTCTGCAGCTATTTCGTATGGCGCGCGCTCGCTATCATGCCAAGCTTGGGCTATTCGTTAAAAAATAAGCGCTTGTGTCGAGCGGGCTAGGTGTGCTAGCGATCATAAATAAAGTCTCTGTCAGATGATTCGCACTTTTTCTATCATCCCACGGTCAGAGGTGAACTCCCAAGAAATTTCCCTCACCCCAGAAACGCATTTTGGGTTTAAGTCACGGCGTCTGATCGTCAGGCTCCAATAAATCGCCTGCTCGGAAGCGGGCGGAGCGATTAGCCAATGGTTGCCGACGAGCAGTTTCGCGGCAGCAACGTTTCGTGGTTTTCAAGCGAGTTTCGCCTCCGTGCGCTGTCTGTCGGGCAGGCCGGTCAGAGGGGTGAATTATAGCGGCGCTTTCAGTTAAATGCTCCTTCCTGGACCCTGCCATGTGCAAGTATTGGGCGATCTCGTCCTCATTGAGGTTACAATGCTGACCAACGACCGCGTAAAAAGGAGGGGGGCTGCGTGCTCGAAAGTTTGAATGGATAAAGTACGGAGAGTTTTGCTGGGTTTGCCTCGTAGGCAAAAAAGACTGATACAGGTCGCCACCGATGTGGTTTTGGTGTGGGTCGCTTTGTGGCTGGCCTTTATCGTCCGCCTCGGCATCGACGACATGTACAATCCGCTAAAGTCGCATTTCTGGCTGTTCGTCAGTGCCTCGATTATTGCCATTCCCCTTTTCGTACGCTTTGGCATGTACCGCGCCGTCATGCGCTACTTCGGCAATGACGCGCTGATTGCCATTGTCAAGGCAGTCAGTCTGTCCTCGCTGATCCTCGCCGTGGTCGTCTACTGGTACAGCAATCACGAAGTCGTGGTGCCGCGCTCCATCATCTTCAATTATTGGTGGCTAAGCCTGGTAATCATTGGCGGCCTGCGTCTGTGCATGCGTCAGTATTTCATGGGCGATTGGTTCACCGCTGCGCAGCATGTACCGTTTGTCAATCGAGACGATGGTTTGACCAAGGTCGCCATTTACGGTGCTGGCGTCGCGGGCAACCAGTTGGTTGCAGCGTTGCGCATGGGGCGCGTGATGCGTCCTGTGGCGTTTATCGATGACGACTCCTCTATCGCGGATCGTTCGATTGCTGGGTTGCAGGTCTTTAAGCCCAAGCATATTCAGCAGATGATCGACGTGACTGGTGCTCAGGAAATCCTTCTGGCGTTGCCGTCTTCGACTCGTGCGCGGCGTAGGGAGATTCTCAATTTTCTGGAGGACTTCCCGCTTCATGTGCGCAGTGTTCCGAATTTCACTGATCTGGCCAGTGGTCGGGTCAAGGTGGATGACATTCAGGAAGTCGACATTGCTGACCTGTTGGGGCGGGATTCGGTGCCGGCGCAGCCTGATTTGTTGGCTCGATGCGTCAAGGGCAAGACGGTTTTGGTGACGGGGGCGGGCGGTTCGATCGGTTCCGAACTCTGCCGTCAGATTTTCTCCCTGGGGCCAACCACGCTGCTGTTGTTCGATCATAGCGAATTCAATCTCTACAGTATTTTGTCTGAGCTCGAGCATCGCATTGCTCGTGAGTCGTTGTCTGTCCGATTGTTGCCGATACTGGGGTCGATTCGTCATCCACATAAACTTTTGGATGTAATGAAGACCTGGAGCGTGGACACGGTTTATCACGCGGCGGCCTATAAGCACGTGCCGATGGTTGAGCACAATATTGCCGAAGGCGTGCTCAACAATGTGATCGGGACGCTCAATACCGCTCAGGCTGCATTGGAGGCTGGTGTTGCAAACTTTGTGCTGATCTCGACCGATAAGGCTGTACGCCCGACCAATGTCATGGGTAGCACCAAACGGCTGGCCGAGTTGACCTTGCAGGCCCTCAGTCGTGAGTTGGCACCGGTGTTGTTCGGGGACAAGTCCAATGTGTCCCGGGTCAACAAGACCCGTTTCACCATGGTGCGGTTCGGTAATGTGCTGGGCTCATCGGGATCGGTTATTCCGCTTTTTCACAGCCAGATCAAGTCGGGTGGGCCTTTGACGGTTACCCATCCGAAGATTACCCGTTACTTCATGACCATTCCCGAGGCGGCACAGCTGGTAATTCAGGCCGGCTCAATGGGGCAGGGGGGTGATGTGTTTGTGCTGGACATGGGCGAGCCGGTCAAGATCATTGAGTTGGCGGAGAAGATGATTCACCTGTCTGGCTTGAGCATTCGCTCGGAGAAAAATCCGCAAGGCGATATTGCCATCGAGTTCACTGGACTGCGTCCCGGGGAAAAGCTTTACGAAGAGTTGCTGATCGGCGACAACGTGTCTGCTACCCGGCATCCGATGATCATGAGCGCCAAAGAGGATCATTTGCCTTGGGAAGTGCTCAAGCGCAACTTGATGGAGTTGCTGTCTGCCGTTGAGCGGGATGATTATTCGCGGGTTCGCGAACTTCTGCGTGACACTGTCAGTGGTTACGCGCCGGACGGTGAAATCGTGGACTTGATTTACCAGCAGCGTCGCCTCGAACCTTGATTGTTACAACTCTGTAACGGACACATTTTTGACAGAATTGTCCCATGACCAGTGCTTCTATTGCAGCCATTGCTGCACCTGTGGTCAACCCTGATAACGTTACCGCGCCGATGGTGCAAACTACACCCTCGGTGGAGTCTGTAAAAGTTGATCTGAGCGGGGCGGGCGCGACTACCTTGCAGCGTGAACTCTCAGGAGTCGGCGAGGCCAAGGCCAGGGCAATTGTTGCGTATCGCGAGAGTAATGGGCCATTTGCGTCGGTAGATGAGTTGTTGGAGGTCAAGGCCATTGGCAAGGTGATTCTGGGCAAGAATCGCGACAAGCTTGAGGTGAACTGATTCGTGGGCGCGAGTGCCAGAGGCCGGTCATTGACCGGCTTTTTTATTTGTGCGCCAAGCATAGCGTGTTGCGCGTTAGCGCAACCAGCCTGGCTGTGGTGGCCTCATTGGTGACTTGGAGGTGAAAGACCTCTTCAGGCCGGGCAGGGGGCGTGTTAGCCAGGGGCAAGGGTGTCTCGGCTGGCTGCGAACCTCGCTGCAGGGTAAGAAGTCTTTCATGAGCGAACTCAGCCCGGTTGCCCCACACCGGCCGACGCTTGGCGACTTTTGTCGTCCGCAACTCCACCGCCTCTGATATCGCGACGTTGCCACTGCGCACGTCGGTGTGCCCAAGCTTTACGTCGCGCAACCGCATGTAAGGCCGCTTGACAAATACGTAGGTCAGGTTCGCGAACGCGTAGTAGAGAATGGCGCGGGCACGCAATACTGAGCGACAGCTGAGGGAAATAGACAGCACGCGCGACTGAATATCCGGAGATAACTGCAGAATTGACCGACAGCAAGCCGCTCAGGATGAGGAAGGTCACAAATGCGACAGGCTAATATCGAGCCGTTCGCGTGAATGCCGACGGATGATTCAGCCGGACATAAGCACACAGCACGCCAATGAACAGCGAATGGAGGCGGCGCACGACGAAGGGCCGCGCTATATATCGAACCCTGCCCAGTCGGACAAGTGGAGTCCGAACGCGTTCCGGCAGGCAAGCGGCACACAGACGAACTATCGCGCGACAGTCGGTCTTCAGCAGCGTGCGCAGCACCACGAATGTGACTGGCAGCAGGAGATAAAACCATTCCTCGACCGCGAGGCTCCACGAGAAAAAAAGGGAGCGTCGGCCATGCAAAATTCAGCATGAACAGGAAGGACGACCAGATTTGCTTGAGATCGGCGACCCCGAACGTAACAAGATATGGCCAATCAGGAAACCGCTCAATACATAGAAAATCTCGACGCCGGTGACTGCTTGGGGGCAATGTAGGCGAGCAGCCTGTCCGGCGACGTGCCATGGGTGAGCGAGTGTCCGACAAGCACGGACAGTACAGCGATCGCGCACAAGACATCCAGCCCGAACACCCGTTCAGTCCGGGTGTCAGGCATATGAACATTCTTCGACATGGATCTGTCTTTTCCTTTTATTCTCGAGATCGACCAGCACTCTATTATTGCACTGCGCCCATCTCACTCCTTGTCCACACCACGGAGTTGCGCTTTCAGTGCTTGGACCCGCTACTCGCAGTGGTTCTGCGGGCTCACGTTCTAACCGATGGAGCATCGCTAAGGGGTATGACAATCAGGGGGGGGGTAGTGATGGCAGGTGGGGGCCTTGGATCGCTCCCGCGCAGCAGATCTGTTCGATCGCATCGAGATGATCTGTAACCCGCAACGCCTTCATGATTTCAATAATCTGTTGGTATCGGTAGAGTTCGAAAAGCATTACGTGATGAGCCTGGGAGCGTCTGGAAAATCCGGGGGGATTCAGTGTATAGTTTTTTGAAAGCGGAATTAGTACTTGCGCAGAATTGTGCGGTTCATGAAGTAGCGCAAAGGAGAGTAAAGTGGCAAAAGTGTCGATTGTGCTTACATCTTTCAATCATGATAAATACATCAGGCAGGCGATCGATACTGTTGTCAATCAGTCCTTCAGTGATTGGGAGCTGATCATCGTTGATGATGTATCGACAGATGCTTCTTGGGAGCTGATCCAGACCTACAATGACCCAAGAATCATCAAGATTCGGAATGATCGGACGCGTCGTTATATTTACAACATCAACCGTGCTATCGAAACCCAGTCAACTGGCGAGTACATTGCCATCCATCACTCGGACGATGCCTGGGCGCTGGATAAACTGGAGAAGCAGGTCGCTATACTTGAGGCGAGTCCGCAAATAGGCGCAGTGTTTTCCCATGTGCAATGTATTGATGAAAACAACCGCCCGTTAACGATCGATTGGTTCAATCAGCCAAATAAATCCCGAGCAGCCTGGCTGCGGGGTCTCTTCTTCAATGAAAATCGTCTGTGCCATCCTAGTGCATTGGTCAGACGAAACGCTTACGAGCAGAGCGGTTTGTATAAGTGTGCACATGCCCAGATCGATGATGCGGAACTGTGGACGCGCCTATTGAAGGTAAGCGACATCCATGTGGTTCAGGAAAAATTGACCTTGCATCGGATTTTCTCCGATCAGTCCAATGCCAGTGGTGATCGGCCGGACAGACGAACCCGGTTGAAGCTGGAGTGGCACCTGCAGAAGCAGCATTATGTCGACTTGCCACTCGCCGATATTCTTGAGGCCTTTCCGGAGTCTGAGCAATGGGTGACGGCTCAAGGGGCTAACAGTAAGTACCTGCTTGCAATGGTTGCCATCAACACAGGTAATTGCCCTGGTACTCGACTGTTTGGTATCGAGTTGCTGTACCAGTTAATGACCTGCCCCAAAGAGCAGGAGCATATCGAATCGATTCACGGCTTCAATTATCTTGATTTCATCTCGCTCACCGGTAAGGAGGATTTTTTCAGCCCTACCGCAGTCGCACCTGCACCTGCACCTGCACCTGCACCTGCACCTGCACCTGCACCTGCATCTGCATCTGAATCTGAACCTTTTACCGTCCAACCTGTAGCATCAGGCGGGTTGCGTGGTTTTGCAGGCAAGGTAATTCGCAAGCTGAGATCTGTGTAATATCTACGTGCTTCTCCGCAGTTGCGTCAGCGGCTGCGGATGGATGGTTTGCTCGACCCGCGCCAAACAAGGCGCCGGAGCGAGCCGGCGTTTGTGTGCGCTCCCTGAATACCTTTAAACCCTTACGGAGCAAGTGAAGCTAAGGTATCATTCCGGCCCCCATAAGCTATCGCCAGGATATTAGCCTTCATGGACAATAAGGGCATGATTGACAGTCTGACTTCGCTCCGTTTTTTTGCAGCCTTCGCAATCTTATTGCATCACGCAAGGGGCTCAGTTTTTTCTAGCGAATTCATGAGTGGGGTGCCGCTTGTTTTTGGTGTCAGTTTTTTCTTCGTGTTATCAGGGTTTATACTTAGTTATGTATATTCTGGGAGAATGGAGTCTGTTGGTCTTTATAGGTTTTATACTTCTAGGTTTTCAAAAGTATGGCCTTCGCATATTTTTACATTGCTCTTGGTTGTAGCCTTTCTTCCTTCATATGTGTGGGTGTTTGGTGCCAAGGATGGCTGGCTTGTTGCATTGCTTAATGTGTTTCTTCTTCAATCTACTGTTCCTGTTCCTGCGTACTATTTTTCATTCAATATGGTCTCTTGGAGTATCTCTGCGGAGCTATTTTTCTATGCGGTATTTCCGTTCCTGTTGTCAGGTCTGAATAAAAATTGGTACTTCAAACTAGCGGTTTTGCTTTTGCTGGGTGGGGTGTCTGCTTTTATTTTTGATTTGAGCGGTCGTGACTATTATTCTCCGGATAAATGGACAGAATTTTCAGGGTACGGTCTGGCATATATTAGTCCGCTATTCAGGGTTCAAGAGTTTTTCATGGGGATGCTGCTATTTAAGGTGTTTGACTACATTAAAGGGTGGAGGGGGTTCGGATTTGCTCTGTGCACCGCCCTTGAGGTTTTGTGCGTAGCTAGTGTTGTGTTTTTGACGCAGGGCATTGTAGCGGCTTCATATTCGCTCGTTGGACCTGGGAATAATGCGTCAGGTGAGTTCTGGACGCACTTTGCTATAAGCCTGTTTTTTGGTTTGGTGGTGGTGTGTTTTGCCATAAACAGAGGCTTGATATCAAAAATTCTAAAGCAACGATTGTTTGTGGTTCTTGGTGAAATAAGCTTTGCTATGTATCTGATTCACCAGATTGTTTTCAGGTTCTACATGTCGCACAAAAATATGTTTGAGTCTCTGCCAAAGGATGCGATATTTCCTTTGCTTGTGGTTGCTACCTTTGTATTTGCATATGGCATCTGGCGATTTGTTGAGTTGCCAGCTCAAGCCCAACTAAAGAATATGTTTTCTAAGCTGGGCCGCAAGCAAGAAAGTCGAAGTTCAACCGCGTTAACCTGATCAAATAATTCCCCAAAGCCCGCTCCGGCGGGTTTTTTTTGCCTGGAGAAAAGTGCGCCCGTCACTCAGCGGCAGTTGCTGCAGATTCTCCTGAGTGGTGGGTAGTTTTCTGCGCTTTTGTTCCTGCCCTAAACACCGCCATAAGCAAGTTAAACATTGCCAGTAAGTGCACAACAATCAGATGTCATCGGTAGAACTTGAAAAGTATTACGCAACGAGCTTGGGGGGATCAAGGAAGTCCGGGGCGGTTCAGCCTTCCCAGTGCCCGCTCCTCGGAGAGCAGCCGCTCCATAAACCCTGCTTCTTGGAAGGTGGGATTTATGGAGCGTTTACTTTGTTTTTAGCGGTTCCCTGCACGTGTGTTAATAGGTAATGCCCGGAACTACGGTGGTGACGATGTGTTTGCCATGGTTGCGGCAGGCTTCAGCCAACAGACGGGCAAGGATCCGTTCCTGCTCCGCGGCAGTAAGCTTTAGGCTCTTTAACGTCGACTTCCAACAGTCAGCATCGGCGAGCAACCTGCTCAAAATTGTTGGTGCTCCCCAGAATGATCCATTCACTGGGTACGGAAGGTGGTGTGAGGCGGGCGCGTCGAATCCAAGAGACTGACAAAGGCTTGAGATGATGACCGAGTCTGCGGTAGCGTCATGAATGTTAGGGTCTTCCGGGAAAACCAGCCCCAAAGCGGTATCGGATGAATCGCTGCTCAGGTGACTCGCGATGACTCCCAATGCATCGTACTTGCCGCCTATCATGTTTTCGATCAGGTACTGCTGATAGGTTTCCCAGTCGCTGAAATCGATGTCGATCGGGTCGGTGCTCAGGTTGATATGCGCGATCGCTGGGTAATCCAGGTAAGGAACGCTCGCCAGGTGTTTGAGGATCGCAAGTAATGGCTGATCTTCACTCACCAGTATGCTCAGTACTGAATATCGCTCTTTCTGAAGACATTGCTTGATGGTAAGAGCGGCCAGTTCGTCCGGAACAAGAATGACAACATCAATCTGGGCTGACTTTTTCACGAGAAGCTTGACGATTTGCTCGATAGAGTCGGCAGAGCGCAGGCTGATAAATATCAGCGATTTTCTATCGGTGGATGTGGAAGAGTGATCTTTCCAGGAAAGGTTCTGCGAGTTCCATGGCCCCTCGGGGCGGCCGGCACTTAGAAAGTGCGCCAATGGATCCTGAGCTCCGACCGCCGAGGCATTCATATCCTGGTAAACGAGGGGATCAAAGCCCGGGAATAACTTGCGTCGCAACACGCCGCGCGTCCACGAGCGTACGTATCGGCGAATAGCTTCAGTAGCCCCTGATAGCTGGACACCTGCCGGTGGGTAGTAGTCTAAATCAACAACCTCGGCCTGTTGTATCGTGGCTGCGTCAACCTGCTCCTGACGGGACAGGGCTGCATTACCCTCTGTAAGGGCGAGTAATTGTTCGACATAACGAGACATATTGAATTCGCGTGCAGCCAGAGATCGGACCTGCTCTCCGACCTTGTCCCGAGCTTCTTGCGACGAGGCCAGTCGAACGAGTTTGTTGGCCAT
Source organism: Pseudomonas sp. 01L34 (assembly GCF_056400265.1). NCBI lineage: Bacteria > Pseudomonadati > Pseudomonadota > Gammaproteobacteria > Pseudomonadales > Pseudomonadaceae > Pseudomonas > Pseudomonas sp. 01L34. The sequence goes on along the minus strand of NZ_JBFTSX010000010.1, from coordinate 159,633 downwards.
GCTGTGGGGGTCTAGATAAGGCGCGACGCACTCTTCCTGGAGGCCGTTGCGCTTAAGAATTTCTGCAATACCCGTTGTCTTGTCGAAACATAGAACCGGCAGGCCCAGGACCATTGCGTCAATGGCAACGTTGGGCAATGGGTCCAAACGGGAGGTCAACAGCATCATGTCGCTCAGGGCGTAGACATACTCAATGGCGGCTGTTTCGGAAATAATCTTGAATTGCTCCGAGATTCCGGCGCGCTGGATCTGATCTTGAAGGTAAACAGAGTAATGATTATCTTTCTCTGGATTGTAATTATTACCGATCCAGACAAAACGGCACTTATGACCTATAGGTGAATTGATTACGCGGGTCGCGCACTCAATAAACAAGTCTACACCTTTGCGGATTTGTACCCAGCCGGCACCTAATATAACGATCGTGTCATCTTCAGGTCCGCCAGGGCGCATAATTTTTTGCAGCATCGCCTTCTCTGCTTCGATATGAGCTGGACCATGTACCTCACCAGGGATAATGCTTTTGCCTTGCGCCAACACAGGAAGTTGACACGAAGTCAGTTCTGGCAGTATCTGTGTTGCACTGTCGAGTGTAATGTCGGCAGAGAAAACGGTTTGACTTGCCCATAGCAATGCATTTTGGATTCGCGTGCGGGGGCGAATATATACAGCGAACTCGTGGATCAAGCTGATTGTCGGAATATAGCGATCAGCCAAGGGTTTGAGTACTATATGGGATTCCATACTGTTCACAATCGCAAATTGAAATGAGTAGGTATCAAGGAACTTGCCTAATACCCAATTGGCGAAAGTCTCTTTGTGGTAAAAATCCACAGGGCCGGCAACTATCGCTCCAGCCTCGATAAAAGACTCTTCCAACGGGCCGCCACGAAGCAGCAGTGTCACTACATTGAATTGCGAGGTAAGTTGCTGGACGATATTCAGGCTAAGAATTGGGGCGCCGGTTCTCGAAGCTTCATGACTGACCAGCAGAATGGTGGGCTTATCTATAGGCAGCGACTCGATGGGTCGACTCAAAGCGATAAGCGGAATACGGCCAAGCAGGCCTTCGGCCCGCCCGTGATCCAGGAAGTGCCGTTCCGGATCATCGAGCGAGGCGAGAACTGGATACATGGCTCGATAGAAGTCGGCGTTGAATGGCTCTGTCGGTTCATGGAGCAGTCCGCCAGCGAGAACCTGCTTTTCGCCTGCATAGTCGCGAGAAGCCGGCGATATCGGCTTTGGAACACCTAGGCGGCCTTCCTGGATGCCGTGGCACAGATAGTGTACGACTGCGGGAATGCCGGTCGCTTTAACATCGGGATAAGTTTCGAGGTAGTAGTTTTCGTCAAAAGCTTCTCCATTGGGAAGAATTATCGACGGAAGCCTTTTTTTTATGTCCGTTAAACTGATCAGGCGCCAGAGTCGTGAGTTAAATAAGCGCTCCCACGAGTTGGACAGTGTTTGAATATACTCTTGCTTCAGCCCCGCTTCAGAGGCTTTCCATTTTTCCAGATTTATTTCCAGTTTTTTGTGCTGGGCGCTTAGATCCGCCAGTTCAGATTTGAGACGGGCGTTTTCATCGGAAAGTTTAATGATGGTGGATTGTTCTTGATCTACTTGTTCGTTATTTATCATGGTCGTCTTCGACGGTAAGTTGCTGTGGATGTTGTGGCGCCGTGTGCCACTACATTCTCGGTATTTAGCGCTTTGATCTGCGTTTTTAAAGAAATGCTTTCCAGGTTGGCATTGGCGAGTATTTTTGGTTCAGTCTGGCTGTTGAGCCGTACGCTTTCGAGGTGCTGAGCGTGACGGGAGCCAGGGTCTGGATACTCATTGATGTATTTCGATATCTCATCTTCGGTCGGCGCTGGCAGGTCAAGCGCCGAGGCAGAATCTAGCCGGCTTAACAGCTTGTTATTGACAGCAGTGACGTCTCTGTCTTTCCAAAAACTGGCCGTATGGTCCATATCCATCGGATGGAGGGGGGCACCAAGCTCAACGCCCATGGTATTGAGTGCACGCGCAAGTGCGATGTTTCCGCTGCGATGCATGCTCAGAACCATGGTTGTTTTCTTGGCAGTCAAATGGCTATCGTCCTTGGAAAAATTCAGCGCTGGTAAACAGGGTGAATGCAGGAACTGAGTGCAACACGGTCATTGAATGGATGTAGGCGGCATTATGCTGCATGGCATGACGCCTTGCATCACCTCACCCATGACCTGAGTGGGCATTTGAAGTCGAAGCTTTTTAGTGGCCCCCTCGTTCATTGCTAGGCAATGTCGTTCGTGTCTCCCGGTTGCGAACCGACAAGTGCGTGCCTTTGGGTCGGTACTGGAGGATTAGAGCGTTGATACCACCATCGACTTTTGCGATACATGGAAAGCCTAAGGCCTATCTTCTTCTCGTCCTAACTAATTGAATTATAAATGTAAAATTGCATTGTAATAGCTCTCGGACAGTGCGAGCTTGCAATGCCCCGATTGATGCTCAGCGATGAGCACCGGTCGAAGTGGCGGGAAATTCTGCTGCACAAGACCATCAACAACAAGCGTGATCTACGGATAACGGTCGAAAGCATGTTGTATTGCATGCGCACAGGCTGTCCCTGGAGTGACTTGCCCGAAGCATTCGGTGGCTGGAGCAAGGTCTACAAACAAGCGGCTCAATGTGGTTCAAGCGCTTGTGACTGATCCTGATATGGAGTGGGTTTAAATCGATGGCAGCTATTTCAAAGCCCACCAGCACAGTGCAGGGGTTGCAAGCGGTCTGAAGAGGTTGATACGAACCGTATTACCCGAAGGCAGGCGGTAGTCGCAAACCCTATCCGTTGGAGACCATGCTGCCCATTCATCTGTTGCAGAACAGGTGCTCGATCAGCGAGCTGCGCGATATCGTGGGGCGTCAAGCGGTACCTCTAACGCCCCATAGACCAATTCACGTTGAAATTGCCCGCTTATGCGCATGCTTTGTTGAAGGTGCTGTGGGCGGCGACCAAGGCGGCCAATCCCGGAGCCCGGGCCGTGTGGTCCGGGCTCCTCTACGTGCGATTTCAGCGAAATGACCAGCGCTTGTGGCCGAAGTAGCTGGTAAACACCGGCACAGCCACGCCGACTGCGTGCGCTATTTCATGCTTGAAGGACTCCATGCCCATTGCAGGCAGGATGTACGATGCCAGGCCAATACTGATGATCCATGTCTGTACGACCGCAACCAGGTTGACCAGTACAAAGAACATTGCCGAGTGATGGATGGGCTGTTGGCTTTCGGTAAAGACAAACATTCGTGCCAGTACAAAGGCGGTGATCATGCCGGTCAGGTAGGCGAGCCCGATCGAGACTGAAAAGCTCAGCCATTGGTTATAAAGAATCCTCGAGAAGAAGTTGACAGCAGCTGCACTACCCCCCGTCACCAGAAAGGCAAGGAACTGTCGATTAAGCAGCTGTTTCACTTAACTGCATCCCTTGCCATGTTTCTACCGAAATCGATGCTCTCGGAAATACCGCGATCCTCGGGATAGTAGTAGGAGGTATCGGCTACCCACAAGCCTAGCACTGGCAGCGAAACCGGCGGCAGCCGGTCCAGATAGCCCGGGTCGCAAATGGGCTGCGCATGCCGATAGCGGCTGGCGCGGATATCGATGAAGTCCTCATCGTTCAGCGTCGGGTTGATCTTCTTTAAGTAGCGACGCACCTTGTCGAGGAAAGCCTGGTCCGGTTCGGCGAACTTAGGATGTTCACCAGGCATGTAGAACGGCACATAGACAATGTGTTCGTTCATTGGGCGCAGGTTGGTGTATTCGACAAGTCCGGGGATATCCATCTCGGGGTCGTTGGTATTGAGCCAGAAGTTCTCGGTCAGAGGCTTGCGCAGCTTGGCGATCACGCAGACCACCGCAACGTTCTTGAGGGCTGCGAAGCGCGCGAGAATATCCTGTGGCAGGTCCGGCATCAGGGAGGGCACATAGGGCAGGGGCACGGTGCTGATGACCTTGTCGAAGCGCTGGATTTCTTCCCCGCAGACCACACCCTGAACCTTGCCGTGTTCGATGATCACGCGGTTGACCGGCGACTTCAGGCAAATGATCCCGCCGTGTTTTTCGATGTCGACCTTCAGCGCTTGCAGCAGGGTGTCAGAACCGCCATCCAGGTAGCCGAGTTTTTCGCGGAACAGGCTATAGCGCGAGCGGCCGATGCGGCGGATGCGGCTCCAGATCCAGGCAGCAGACAGGTTATCGGTGTAATGGTAAAACTTGTAGTCGAACAGGCGCTTCCATAGCACTTCCCAGGCCTCGGCCCCGACCCAGCGCTTGATCCAGCCCGTGGCTTCGACGTTGTCCAGAGGCTTCCAGTCATTTCTCTTGGTGGACAGGAATGCGTGTAGGCCATAACGGACTTTGGCTGTCAGACTTAGGCCCTTGAACTTGAGCAGAGCAATGGGGTTACCCCAAGGTTGCAAGCGGTTTTGATACCAATAGCCCATTTTGGTTTCGACCCAGCGCATTTTCGAGGCCAAGCCCAACTCGTCCAGTACCTTCAGGAAGGCGTGGTCAGAAATGCAATGGAAGTGGTAGTAGCGCTCGATGGTGGTGCCCGAGAAATCGAACGCCGCGGTCATTCCGCCCACACGGTCATCCGCCTCGAATACCACCGGTTTATGCCCGTCCCTGGCCAACTGGTAGGCCACTGCCAGGCCCATGGGGCCAGCGCCCAGCACGGCAACTCTTTGTCCCATCGTCAAAACTCCAGAACCACTTTGCTGTAAGTGGGGTCGTTGAAGGTTTCCTGTATCGCCTTGGCAAACGGCGTGTAGGTCACGCCGAAGGTGCCGGGCCAGTCATTGACCTCGAATTCGTCCTTGGCGCTGAGTGCAGCCAGCTGTTGGGTGGTGAAGGGTGGGTTCTTGTCGAACAGGCTCCATGTCCAGATCAGGCTGTAGAACAGGCCGTAGGGAATGCAAGCGATCACGGCCTTGGCGCCGGTGGCACGCTTGATTTCGCGAATGATATCGATGTAGTCGACTTTTTCGTGCCCCGATACGTTATAGATGCCGTCGCGCACACGGTTTTGTATGCAGCTGATGATGACATTGCAAAAATCGCCCACGTACAACGGCTGGCGCATGTAGCGGCCATGACCAGGAATAGGGAAGACCGGAACCTTCTTCATGAAGCGCGACAGCCAGCCCAGGTGTTTGCGGTCAAACCAGCCAAACATGAGCGTCGGGCGCAGCACCGGGCAGGGGATGCCACTTTCCAGCACCATCTTTTCCTGGTCTATTTTGCTTTTTGTGTAGAAGTCGTCGGCCACCGATTCGACCACCGAAGAGCTGATGTGCACCAGATAGTCGATGCTGTGCAGTTTGATCTGTTCAAGAATCAGGCGGGTGGCATCAACGTTGTTTTTGACGAATTCCTGATAGTCAATACCACCGATCTGTGCCTGCAGCATGACGACCACATTGGCACCGGCGAAGGCCTGTTGCCATTCGCCGGGCATGGACAGGTCACCAAAAATGGTGGTCACGTCAGGCTGTACGCGCTTGAGGATCTCCAGGTTTTCGCGGTGCTTGTCGATGACCACGATATTGCTGTAGCCCTTGGCCTTGAGGCGAGCTACCAGATTCTGTCCGACCAGCCCGGCACCGCCGGGCAGGATGATACGTTCATCAAGATTAATAGCGGTCATTGCGGGTCAACCTGGATGTCTTTGCGAAATTGGCACAACTGCAGTTCCTTGCCTACCACGCGGGCCACGCCAACGGCATAGCTGCCCTTGAGGTCGCGGGTGTCTATAACGCGGCCGAAGCCGGCGTTGCCGAGGTCGGATTTTTTGAAGAAGTCGTTTACATCAGGGCGTGCGTACTGGGTCGCATCATAGTAACGCACGTTCTGGTGGGCATCGGTGAGGGTGATGTAGACCTGTGACGGCAGCTGGTTGCGGGCCGCATCCACGACGGTCCAGCCCTTGGCTTCAATGGCGCCTGCGAGCTTCTGCGTGGTCGGGTTCGCGAAGTCAAGGCTACCAATGCATTGCGCTGGGGCCTTCGGTAGGTCCAGGCCCACGTTCGTCTGTGGCAGGCTGATGTAGCAGCCTGATACTTCGGCGACCTTCCACTGACCGTCTTTGTGTTGCTGGTTAACCAATTGGCCAAGGCTGGGCTTCTCAACCGGCGGGCACGCGACTACCGCGCCCAGGGGCGCGCCACCCAGGAAGGTCTCGGGGGATTCGATGGTCTTGTCCAGATCCTTGAAGCTGTTGGCAATGGTGAATGACTTGTGTTGTGCGTAGTAGACGATCGACGAACTCCAGTCGTTGCCGTACAGGGTAAATGCCTCGCCTTCCTTCATGTTGTGCTTCAGCGTGTCAGCCACCAGCAGGTCTCTGGAGTTGCTCAGGTCAATCTTCTGCCGCAGGTTTTCGCCGTACCCTTGTGCGAAGGTGCTGTAGTTGTTGGCCAGCAAGGCTACGAACAGCCCCAATATCCACAGGCGAGACTGCGGATGAGCGAGGCCTTCGGACAGCGCCACAGCCAGTGCGAAGATGATGAAAATGACGCTGGCCGACTGGTAGTAGCTATGGACTAGATGAAGATTGGTGAATAGGAACAGGGGCAACAATGCCAGGACGCAGCTCATCAGCACCACTAGGCGAGTTCTGGTGTCGCGAGCCATCAACAGGGCGCAAAGGATGATTGCGATACCGAAGACGCCCGACAGGTTGCCCTTGACGATGCGTGACCAGATGACCTCGCCATACAACAGCTTGGAAAAGCGTTGAGGCAAAGTACCCCAGTTCCATGTCGAGAGTGCGCTGGACGTCAGGGCGCTGCCGAATTCATTCTGGTTCTTGAGCACGTCAGTGTAGTGGGTCCAGGCAACCCCGAACACTATGGGCAGTGCGAACAGCAGAATGCCCAACGTGATGTTGCGTGCACTGATGGCCTTGAGCAGGCCCCCATTGCGCTGGATTTCGTGGACCAGGAATACCAGTGCCATTACCGCCAGCACCGGCAGGCCGGTGGTGGCTTTTTGCAGGATCGAAAGCGAAATCAGAGTGGTGAAATAAATCGCGTCCCGGTGGCGACCTGCGGCCAGGAAATCGAGGAAATACTTAATCGCGGCAACGGCGAAGAACACCGCCACCGTCTCGATCATGAAGGTGCGACCCCAGAACAGGTAAAGAGGGCTGGAGAACAGCAGACCGGCGAAAATATAGAAGCTGCGCGGGGCTAGCTTCAACGACAGGCAAATGGAGCGAGCCGGCAGCAGGCATAGCACCAAGAACACGAAAGAAACGATCCTGCCGACCTTGCCCAGATCGATGCCCGTGAACTTGCTGATCAGCGCCACCAGCGCCTGATAGAGCGGGAATTCAAACGGGATTGACCAGGGGGCGCCGGAGACGGGTGTTTCGTAGGCGAACTTGAAACCCTCCTTGATGAACCAGAAGGAGGTCAGCGCTGTTTGGGTCTGGCGAAAGCCGAACAATTCGAGCAATGGCTGCCCCGAAAAGCGAAACGCCAAATAGGTCGCGTAAAGCACCGTCAATACGGCAATGCATTTGATACTGCGCTCGATCAGCAGCTCATTATCTGCCAACTTGAATAGCTTCAAGGATCCACCCCAGCCCGTCTAAAAGTTTGAATATCAGAATTTTTTTTTTGAATATGAATTGCGGCAACTTCCGGATGACCATCATGATCAATGACCAGAAGCGCGGTACATTGTTATTGCGCAACAATTTGCGCCTGTAGCATAACTACAACATTCGCACTGCCCACCCGTCTGGAAGTGAGTGATTTCACATATTCATTTTTTTGAAGAGTGCGCCAGGAATTAACTTAATTATCATCATGATTAATACCCAGAATCCCGGGGCGTAGAGGACGTCAACTTTTCGGTCGGTACCTTTTACAATGCGTTGGGCCACCTGCTCAGGCTTGGCCAGCAGTGCAGCAGGTAATGATAGACCTTGAGTCATCGGTGTATCGACAAGCCCGGGCCTGATGTCGATGACATGTACACCGACTTTGTACAGCCGTGCTCGTAGACCTTCGCAAAAGGTGGAAACCGCAGCCTTGGCGGTACCGTATAAGTAGTTGGACGGACGACCGCGGTCGCCAGCTACCGAGGAAATCACAGCCAAGGTGCCACAACGCTGGGTTTCAAATTGGTTGGCCAGCAGCGTTAGCAGGGCGATCACCGACGTACCATTGTTGGCAAATTCCTGGAGCGCTACGCCGACGTCCTGCTCGCAGACTTTTTGATTGGGCAATGTGCCGTGCGCAATGAGCGCAATATCGATTTGCTGTAAGGTCGCTAGGCAACTGTCGAGCATTGCGCCGTGTGCTACAAAGTCGGTGGCATCCATGCAGTGAAGTGTTACTGATTTGGCGCCTCGACCTTTCAGGTCGGCTGCGGTTTGTTCTAGTTTTTCGAGGTTACGGGCCACGAGAAAAAATTCGCTGCCTTGTTCGGCCCATAGACGTGCACAGGCAGCGGCAATGGCCGATGTTGCACCAATAATTAGAATTCGTTTCATGCAGTAACTCGTTTCCAGAAGTGGGAATTCAGAGAGGGATCGCGCAGTGCTTCCAGTCGTTCCCATGCGGGGTATGCTTTGCGGAAATCGCCGCCGGTCATGTGGGCATCCTTGGCCGGATACAGGCGACCACCACTCTCGCGAACGATGGCATCCAGCCTTGCAAACAGCCGCACCAAGTCAGCCTTCTGCGGAAAGTCCAAGGCTAGAGAGGTGCCGGGGAGAGGGAAGGACAGCAGGCCTGGCGAGGCGATGTTGCCACAGCGTTTGAGCACGGCGAGAAACGAGCCTTGGCCAGAGTCTGCAATGGCTTCTAGCAACTCGTGCATGACTACCTCGGCCACTGCGTCGGGTATCACGCACTGGTATTGCTGGAAACCTCGGCGCCCGTAGATACGGTTCCAATGCAGTATGCGATCCAGCGGATAAAAGAAGGGCTCGTAGTCACCGCGTTTGCGTGTGCTCTGGGCAGGATGCACCCTCCAATACATATTATTGAAAGCTTGCAATGACAGGTTGTTGATTAGAGACACGGGCGGTGTCAGCGGCATGCTCAATTTCGCTCGCTCGTCCACTTCCAGTGAACCATAACGTGCGTGGTCACCTACGATGAATACGCCCCGCCCGGTCTGAGTGCCTTTTGCCAGGCAGTCGATCCAGGCGACACTGTATTCATGCTGGTGATCGAGTTCGGCGGACAGGCTGAAGAATTCGCCCAGATTGCCGAAACGCACTACGGTACTGTCGATCTGGCTGGTGCGAATGGGGATAAGCTGAATTTCTGCCCACACGATAATCCCAGTCAGACCTAAACCTCCAATAGTAGAGGTGTAAAATTCGGGATGCTCGGTAGGAGAGCAGGTCAGCACTCCTTCATTATGGCGCAATAAACCCAAACGCCGCACATGGTTGCCAAAGGTGCCGCGCAGGTGATGGTTCTTGCCATGGACATCGTTAGCGATGGCCCCGCCGAGGGTGGCAAACTGGGTGCCAGGTGTGACTGACAGGAACCAGCCCTGCGGGATGGAAATTGCCAGGATCTCGGCGAGGGTTACACCGGCCTCTGCTTGTACGGTTCCCTGCTGCCAATCAACCTGGATGAAGCGATTAAGAGCTCGCATGTGCAACACTTGATCGCTCGCGGCTAGGCAGCTGTCTCCATAACTACGTCCGTTGCCATACGGCAGGGTGCTCCCGTGCGTGGCGGCCACCGCATCGCGCAGAGACTCGACTTCGCTACGCCAGCTACAAGCGTGTGCAGTCTGCGGGGCATAGGGATAGCATCCCCAAGAGTGCAGCGGACGACTCATGCTGCTACCCAGAACACCAGCCCAAACAAAGCGCCAACGACCAGACTGCTGCGGTCGCGGATGGCGAACACTACAGGGTCATCATGCATTTGCCCGCGATGAGTGAGCATCCACACTCGAGTGATCCAGAACAAGAGCAGCGGGCAGGCTAGCCAGATCACCTGTGGGTGGGCATAAAGCCCGGTTGTAGCCTGATCATGGATGTATAGAGCCAAGACCATTACGGCTAGATAACCGGAAGACGCGCCCAGCGAGGAAATCATTTCCAGGTCGGCGGGATAGTAGCCTCGCCCACGGGTTTTCCCGGTATCGCCCTTGCGCCTTGCTTCGCGCAGTTCCGCGTAGCGCTTAACTAGTGCGAGGCTCAGGAACATGAACATCGAAAACGCCAAAATCCAGAATGTCAGTTCCAAGCCGAATGCTGCCGCGCCAGCTATGATGCGCAGGGTATAAAGCGCAGCCAGGGCGATCACATCGATAGCCATCTGTCGTTTCAATGACAGCGAATAGGCGAGAGTTAATATGTAGTATGCAATGAGGGTTCCGGAAAACTCCCAAGGCAGAAGCCATGCAGCCCCGGAAAAAGCGCCAACCAATAATACGGGAAAGAGCTGTAGCCCGGACTTGATCGACAATCGTCCAGCGGCAAATGGACGATGTCGTTTGGAGTGATGATGCCGGTCATCGGCGAGATCCAACAAGTCATTAAGTAGATAGACGCTAGAGGCGCATAGTCCAAAAAACAGAAAGGCCAATACTCCCTGCCATAGGAGCATGGGGTTGGTCAGTTGATGCGCCGCTATTAGAGGCACGAAAATCAGCGCATTCTTCATCCACTGGTGCAGCCGCAACGCCTTCAACCAGTCCTTCGCCCTGGAAGGATTGGAGTGAATCACCTGTTCGACATTGCCCTGTGCCCGAGCGCCACGCTCAACACCGGATTCCGGATTGACCACATAAGCCTTCCGGGCAACCGCCCAAACTGGGACGTCGTCATGAGAGTTACCCACGTAATCAAAGCCCTGCTCACTATAGTGCTCGACCAACAGATCGCGTTTACGATGGGCCGACAGGTTTCGCTTGCTGTCAGAGGCTAGCACCAGGTCAAACAATTGAAGATGTTCAGCAATGCGTTCGGCCAGGCTGTAATGGCTGGCTGTCGCCAGCACTACGGTCCGACCGGTACGCCGCTCGACTTCAATTAGTTCAATGACTGCAGGATCGAAAGGCAGGACACTGACGTCAATATGGGTGGCATGGGCGAGGCCTTCCTTTAAAGCCACCTTGCCTTTGGTCAACCAAATAAAGGGTTTAAACAGGCTCAATGGCTTATGCCGAACAAAAGCCATACCTGTTTCCAGCAGCAGATCGGAGCGCAGCAGGGTACCGTCGAGATCGACAATAAGCGGAATAGTGGGAGATGTAATTTGGACAGTCACAAGAGCTCTTCCTGAATATTGGCGACTCAAACAAAATAAGATCAGGAAAACAACGGAGATCTTAGCAAAGGCTACTAAAAGGCTATCAGGCTCTAATTTACGCGAAAGAATACCACGGCTGGCACATGGTTTCACGGGAAGTGGCTACTAAATTGTCTGACAGGGCATAGTGATCCGGGTGATCGCAAAGTCGTAATGCAGCCCATACCTCACTGGTCAACCTGATTGGATTCCCTCACAAAGAGTGAGGTGCGTCAGTAACCCCCGAGAATCATCCATTTTCACCGTTCTCTCCGTAGATCACTCCGCTCGCCTTGGAGTCGATTCCGGGCACCGATCCGCTTCTCGCAATTGCTGAATTTGATCTTTCCGCCCCGCCGCGCAAGGTCAGTGGCATTCGCTCGCAACTCCGGTTTACGACAGGAAGGCGAACGCTCGGCGCGGTTGGACGATTACACCCGCGCTCGACAGGTCCTACGCGAAGCCGTCAGTGGCTACATCCCCCGATGGCGATATCGTTGACTGAATCTACCAGCAACTTCGACTCGAGCCCTGATTGTTTCACATCCTGTAACGGACACATTTTTGACAGGTATTTGACCCCGTACTTTTCGTCTTTCTGAATCGCCCTCGTAATCTAGTGAAAATCCTTTATTGGGAGCGCAACGGGTTTTGCCTTTGGCTTAAGCGCCTGGAGTCTGAATGGTTCAAAACCTCGCCCGACATCACGGATGAGGTGATCGTGCTGACCGTACAAGAGCTGAACGTATCGTAAGCGCTCCATTAACCCCATATTTTAAAGGTTGGGATCTATGGCTATCTTGGAATTTTCGGCGTGTAGTTCCGCGGCAGCAAGGCTTCGAAGTCTTTGTCACGGTAAACGGGAAGCACATCTGGCGGTAGGTGTACTTCGTGGATTGCATACGTATAAACGACGGCGTCTCTCAGCAGCGCCGGGCGCGACCTGTGCCACGATAGTGTGAGCTCCTCGAAGCTCGCAATACCGAGACCTGCCGGATCCGAAGCGACAGGCGACGAGCGATCCAAGGCTCAGGAACTCCTACGCTCCTGACCTCCCTGACACGCTTTATCGCAACGACGTCATGGCAGAGCAGCAGCACAAGCGCCTTCAAAAGCAGCGCGCTCCAGTTCGCAGTTGGACGGTGCAAAGGCTGATTGAGCTGCAAGAAGACCAAGTGGCGTTGTATCATCCTCACCGCGTCATCAATGATGGCACGGGAATACGTGTGATCCAGTCTTCCAGCGAAGACATTTGCCCAGGCCTGACGAAGCGCCGGGCTATTGCCCTACGCGGCCAATGAGCTCCTGCAAGAATAGAAATTTCTTATCATCTGTAATTAATATCAGGCGGAAATGCATGCTGCACAAGGATAATAACTTGAACTTGTTACGGTTGGTTGCCGCGCTGATGGTTCTATATGCTCATTCATTCGATATTTACGGTAATACCCCGGAGATTTTTATTGGTATTGATTCCTATGGCGGGCTCGGGATCGCGATATTTTTTATCATTAGTGGTTATTTGATTTCAAAAAGTTGGAGTTTTGATCCTTCGGTCATTAGCTTTTTAGTTAAGCGATCGCTGCGAATATTTCCAGCCCTGATTGTTGTTGTGGTGCTAACTTCGTTTCTGCTTGGTCCCGTTTTTTCGACGTTGACAGTCAAGCAGTATTTTTCGGATCTGGCATTTGTTATGTACTTGAAGAATATAATTTTAAGTCCGGTATTTTATTTGCCGGGCGTGCTGGAGCACTCCAGAGTTGCCAATGTGATCAATGGTCCTCTATGGAGTTTGCCTATTGAGTTTTTCATGTATTTGGTAGTGGTGGCACTTGGGCTTCTATTCAATGGCGGTCGTCTGGTATACACAATTACCGCAGCATTGTTTGCGCTGATTGTAGTTTTTTGGTGCTGGCGAGATGCGCCTTTGCTGGTGGTTCACGGTACTGATGTAAGAAACATTCCGTTGATAGGCATCTATTTCATGATTGGGGCATGTTATGCGAAGTGGGGGCTCGAACGGTGGTTCAGTCTCTCCGGCGTAGCTGTCATGGTGATGATTACCCTTTTTCTGGCGCCGTATTTATCGTTTTCGAAGTCCCTGCTATGGCTTACGTTACCGTATGTCGTCTTGGCATATGGACTTTCCAGAAGTTGGTTGGGGAGCTTGGTTAATAAAGTGGGTGACTGCTCTTACGGTGTTTATATCTATGCTTTTCCGGTTCAGCAGTTTGTTTTGCTAAAATTCCCTGATATGGCCTATTCAACTTACCTTGTTGTTACAGTGGTCATTACGCTGGTTTTAGGATACGCCTCTTGGCATTTGATAGAGAAAAGGGTTCTCAAATTCAAGCCAAAAAATAAAGTCAGGTCTGTATCGAATGGTGCTGATGCCGATTCGGCGTTCAATCCTGTTGTGGGTGAGAAGCTCAATTCAGGGGCTTGAGCAAGTGTATGTATTTATAATGTAACAGTCACGCAGGTCACCTATGAAGCGCTACAGGGTCTGCCGTGCAGATGCCTGACGATCCTGAACTCCCCAAGGGTTCATGGAGCGCTTTCGATTGTTTCACATCCTGTAACGGACACACTTTTGACAGCTCCATCACATCGCCTAAGTTTGGGAGGCAGCTTCGGAAAAGCTGCTTCTTCCAATCGATGTCATGGAGCTTCATTTATGCGTACTGGCTATTTCTACTCTCTGGTTTTTGCCCTGCTCACCAGCGCCTCTATTGCGGCCATTGCTGCGCCGACGGCTGCGCCAGAGGCTGCCAAGGCACCCTTGGTGCTGGACGCTGCCGCCAAGCCTCAAACCGCCAAGGTCGATCTGAATGGGGCTGATGCACCAACTCTGCAACGGGAGTTGTCCGGGATCGGTGAGGCGAAGGCCAAGGCGATTGTTGCTTATCGTGAGAGTAATGGGCCATTTTCGTCGGTAGACGAACTGCTGGAAGTGAAGGGTATCGGCAAAGCCATTCTGGACAAGAATCGCGAGAAGCTGGAAGTGAACTAAGCTTATAAATCCACACTAGGAGGCCGGTCATTGACCGGCCTTTTTTGCTTATTGCTGCAGAGGGCTATCTGGCACCTTTTATCGGGATGCAAAAAATTACGGCTATCATATGGCGATAAAATTATGCCTATAATAAATCCGTCGTTCGCTGAAGCGTTCGTCTTCCCTTAAGCATCCACCCAGGAGCACTGTCATGAATTCTGTCCAGGCCCAAGGTACGGCCCTTGTCACCGGCGCATCTTCTGGCATCGGTGCGGTTTACGCGCAACGGTTGGCAGCGCGTGGTTTTGATTTATTGCTGGTCGCCCGTGATCAGGAACGGCTGGAGGCTGCCGCGAGCAAATTGCGCGCGGAGCATGGTGTTCAGGTTGAGGTGCTCAAGGCGGATCTGACGCAAAAGGATGATGTATTGAAGATTGAGCAGCGTCTGCGCAGCGATTCAAGCATCAGCCTATTGTTGAACAACGCCGGTATCGCGGCGGATGGTTTGTTGGCCAACGCCGACATGGATCAGATGGAGCGCTTGATTCAGTTGAACGTCACCACGGTGACGCGGTTGGCTTCTGCGGCGGCAGCCGGTTTTACCAAGGCCGGTCGTGGGACGATTATCAATATTGCGTCGGTGGTGGCGTTGTTTCCTGAGCGGTTCAATGCGACGTACAGCGCGAGCAAGGCTTATGTATTGAGCCTGACTCAGTCGTTGAATACTGAGCTGCAAGGCACCGGGGTTCAGGTGCAAGCGGTATTGCCAGGAGTGACGCGCACCGAGATTTTGGAGCGCTCAGGTATTGATGCGTCCCAGATTCCGGAGGACATGATCATGGACGCAGGGGAGATGGTCGACGCGGCGCTGTCGGGTCTGGATCAGGGTGAACTGATCACCATTCCTTCGTTACCGAATGTCTCCGAGTGGGAAGCTTTTATGGCGGCGCGTCATGCGATGGCGCCGAATCTGTCCAGAAGCATGGCAGCGGCGCGTTACAAGTGAGGCGCCATGAATCGATTGAGGTATTTGCGCTATGAGTAATCGTCGGGTGGTGGTCACGGGCATGGGCTTGGTGTGTCCGTTGGGGAGCGGCGTCGAAGCGGTCTGGGCGCGTATGTTGGCTGGACGCTCCGGGGTGCGGGCGTTGCCGGACGAGGTGGTTGCCGATCTGCCGGCCAAGGTCGGTGGCGTGGTGCCGACTCTGGCGGAAGATGCCGAGGCGGGTTTTGACCCGGATCGGGCGACGCCGCCCAAAGAGCAGAAGAAGATGGACCGTTTCATTGTGTTCGCCATGGAGGCGGCGCGTCAGGCAGTTGAGCAGGCTGGTTGGCAGGCGCTCGACGCCAATACCCAGGAGCGCACGGCCACTATTATCGGCTCGGGCGTGGGTGGTTTCGGCGCGATTGCCGATGCGGTGCGCACCACCGACAGCCGTGGTCCGCGACGGTTATCGCCGTTTACCATTCCTTCGTTTCTGGTCAACCTCGCCGCGGGCCATGTGTCGATCCAGCACGGTTTCAAGGGGCCTTTGGGGGCTCCGGTAACAGCGTGCGCGGCCGGGGTTCAGGCGATTGGTGACGCGGCGCGGCTGATTCGTTGCGGTGAGGCGGACATTGCGGTGTGTGGCGGCGCGGAAGCGGCGATCGATCGGGTCAGTCTCGCCGGATTTGCGGCGGCTCGGGCCCTGTCCAGCGGCTACAACGATACCCCGGAGCGTGCCTCGCGGCCGTTCGACAGTGGGCGCGATGGCTTCGTGATGGGCGAGGGTTCGGGCCTGCTGGTGATCGAATCCCTGGAACATGCCTTGGCACGCGGGGCTCAACCATTGGCCGAGCTGGTTGGTTACGGCACCAGCGCCGATGCCTATCATCTGACTGCGGGGCCGGAGGATGGCAGCGGTGCGCGTCGGGCGATGTCGCTGGCGCTGGCGCAGGCGGGCATTTCGCCGGCACAGGTGCAGCATCTCAACGCGCACGCCACCTCGACACCGGTTGGCGATTTGGGAGAGCTGGCGGCCATCAAGTCGTTGTTCGGCTCGGACAACAAGATCGCGGTGACGTCGACCAAGTCCGCCACCGGGCATCTGCTCGGCGCCGCAGGCGGAGTCGAGGCGATCTTTACCCTGTTGGCACTGCGAGATCAGGTGGTGCCGCCCACGCTCAACTTCGATAACCCGGATCCGGCCACCGAAGGCGTGGACATCGTCCACGGTCAGGCGCGACCAATGAACATCGACTACGCGATGTCCAACGGTTTCGGATTCGGCGGTGTGAACGCCAGCGTATTGTTCAAATACTGGGAGGATTAGTTCACGACAGGCAGGTGATGGCACGAATAGTGATTACTCATTCGCAGACGATTGTTGAACAATCACGAGGCGTTGAGTATGAGCAGCGGACTGTCCCTGGCCGACCACATCACATTGGAATTGCGCGCTGACATCATCGGCGGTCGTTTGCTGCCCGGCATGGCGCTGGTGGAAAACGATCTGGTGTCGGCTTACAACGCCTCGCGCAACACCATTCGCGAGGCGTTGCACCGTCTGGGGCAGGAAGGGCTGACCCGCTATGTCCGCAACAAGGGCGTGATGGTGCGCAGGCTGGGTGTCGATGATGTGCGCGATCTGTTCAAGGTTCGGCGCACCCTGGAACTGCAAGCCATCAGCGCCAGCCAGCCATTGCGTGAGTATCAGTCCGACCGGATGCTCGAAGCCCTGGAGGCCACAGAACTGGCCCGGGAGCGTGAGGACTGGCGCGCGGTCGGCACCCACAGCCTGGCCTTTCATCAACACATCGTCGGATTGCTGCGCAGTCCGTTGTTCGATGAGTTCTTCACCAACGTTGTCGCGCAACTGCGCCTGGTGTTTTGCACCGCTCCCGATGAATCACGTTTTCAGGCGCCCTGGCTGGCGCGTGACCGGCAGATACATGAGTTGCTGGCCGACGGCGACAAACGCGCGGCTGCGGACGCCATGAGCCGTTATCTTGACGACTCCGAACACCTCCTGTTGCAGATGCTTGCCCCTTCTTCCCATCACTGATCGAGGATTTTGTGCCATGTACAAAGACTATCCGGCGGCCTATCAAGTCAGCAAAGGCTCGGCCTTGCAGGTGGACACAGCCTTCTATGAACGGATCCGCGACCAGAAAGAGGGGCGCACGCTGATCGAGCAGTTCGAAGTGCCGATCCGCACCGGTCGCGCCTGGAATGTGCCGGCCGGGCATGTGTTCAGGGTCACGACCCCGGTCGGCCCGCAAGTCGGGGATTTCAACGTCTGGAATGCCCACGATCCGCGCGAGCGCTTGTGGGCGGCGCGGACCCGGCAGTTGCAGGGCGCCCATGTCAGCACCCATGACCGGCTCTGGTCGAACCTGCCATTTTTACGGCCGCTGGTGACCATTACCGACGACAGCCTGGCCGGTTATGGCATCGACGAACACGGCGGGCGTTTGCACGATTTGCTGGGAACGCGCTGCGATCCTTACGTGAACAAAATGCTTACCGGCGAAGACTTCCATCATCACTGCCACTCCAACCTGACTCGCGCCGTATTGCCCCATGGCCTGACCGAGTTCGATGTGCATGACGTGTTGAACATTTTCCAGTGCACCGGCCTGAACCACGACGACCTGTATTTCATGAAAGCCTGCCCGGCGCAGAAGGGCGACTATCTGGAGTTCTTTGCCGAGATTGATCTTTTGTGTGCGCTATCGACCTGCCCGGGTGGCGATCTGTCGCTGGCCATGTGGGGGCCGGATGCGCAGGATCCGTTGAGCGTCTGTCGCCCGCTGGGAGTAGAAATTTACCGGTTGGAGGATTCGTTGCTTGAAGGCTGGAGCCAGCCGGAGCGTGCGGCTTACAAGGGATTGCATGGCTTGCACATTGCCAAGGCGGCTTGGGAAAAGTGAAGGGTTTTTGTGGCGAGGGGGCTTGCCCCCTCACCACAATTTCGGTCAGCGGTCCTGCGCATCCTTGGCATCCGCTTCCGCGTTGCGTTCGGCGACGCGCTTACGTTGCTCTTCAGTCAATTCGACCTTGTTGGCGGTGTCACGCAGCATCATCAAACCGCCAACGATCGAGCCGATGGCAACGATCAGAATCAACCAGGCATACCAGGGCATAGGAGTTCTCCTTAAGGGCAGACCGGTGGACAAGGGTTTCGCCAACCGATCGTGCATACCACTTTTGAGCGATGGAATTTCGCAGTGGTTCCATTCTATGCCTGATCCGACAGCAGCACTGCGGCTGTTTAGAGCCCGGTCAACATCGCATCCGCCGGCGCATCGGCACGCAGTTGCGCGGTCAGCATGAAGTACACGAAACCCACTGCCATGAAGCCGAGGAAGATCAACCCGATCAAGGTGTTGAACCAGGCCATCGCCACCAGGCAAACCACCGCCAACACCAGCGCAATGAATGGCAGCAACGGGTAGCAAGGCGCGCGGAAAGTGCGTTCCAGGTTCGGTTCGGTTTTGCGCAGTTTGAACAGGCTGAGCATGCTCATGATGTACATCACGATCGCACCGAATACCGCCATGGTGATCATTGCCGCCGTCAGCGTCATGCCGCCGAGGTTGATCAAGCCGTCACTGTAGATCGCCGCGATGCCGATCACGCCACCGGCGATGATTGCCCGGTGCGGGGTCTGGAAACGCGACAGTTTGGCCAGCGATGCCGGCAAGTAACCGGCCCGGGCGAGGGCGAAGAACTGCCGCGAGTAGCCGAGGATGATCCCGTGGAAACTCGCCACCAGGCCGAACAGGCCGATCCACACCAGCATGTGCAACCAGCTGGAGCTTTCGCCAACCACGGCTTTCATCGCTTGCGGCAGCGGATCGTTGATGTTCGACAGGGTGCGCCAGTCGCCGACACCCCCGGCAAAGAACATCACGCCCATCGCCAGCAGCACCAGGGTCAGGATGCCGCTGATGTAGGCCTTGGGAATCGTGCGTTTCGGGTCCTTGGCTTCTTCGGCGGCCATGGCCGCGCCTTCGATGGCCAGGAAGAACCAGATGGCGAACGGGATCGCCGCGAACATCCCGGCAATCGCCGGCGCACCGAACACATCAGAGCCGGCCCAGCCGTTGAGGGCGAAGTTGCTGAAACTGAACGCCGGGGCGACCACGCCCATGAACACCAGCAGTTCGGCGACTGCCAATACGCAGACCACCAGTTCGAAGGTGGCGGCCAGTTTCACGCCGAGAATGTTCAGGCCCATGAACACGATGTACGCCCCGACCGCTGCGTGTTTCGGGTCGAGAGCGGGAAACTGCACGTTCAGATAGGCGCCGATCGCCAAGGCAATCGCCGGTGGCGCGAAGACGAATTCGATCAGCGTCGCCAACCCGGCAATCAACCCACCTTTCTCGCCAAAGGCTCGGCGGCTGTAGGCAAAGGGACCGCCAGCATGGGGAATCGCGGTGGTTAGCTCGGTAAAACTGAAGATGAAGCAGGTGTACATCGTGGCGACCATGAATGAGGTCACCAGAAAGCCCAGCGTACCGGCCACGCCCCAGCCGTAACTCCAGCCGAAGTACTCACCGGAAATCACCAGCCCGACCGCGATTCCCCACAGGTGCAGCGTGCCCAGCGTGGGTTTGAGTTGTGTGTTCATATGTTACCCCCTGAACGGTTTGGAAAGCTCGGGGGAGGGCGTGTGCAGCGGACGTGCCAGTGTTGTGATGGCAGTCGTAAAGCGCGAAAAGGTGTCGTATCGGGGATGTTCGCGGCGGATTAGCCGCTTTTTGTGCGCTAGTTGGGGGCAGTGTCGTCAGTGCTGCCGCCTTCGCGAGCAAGCCCGGGCACCACAGCAACCCCGGCATAAACCCACTCTTTACACATTCTTTATGTCCCGCCACACCCCTCGATCTCGCTCCTTTACAGCCTCCCTGCCGACAATCACTCCACACGCGGCAATACGCCGTAACACGGAGAACTTCCATGAGCGTTCTGGACGGAGTGTCACTGCTATTGGCAGTGGGGCTGTTCATTTATCTGTTGGTTGCGCTGTTGCGCGCGGACCGGAACTAGGAGCGGCTATGCACAGTTATGACTATTGGCTGATCCTCGCCTTCTTCGCCGTGGTGCTGATTCCGGCACCGTTTCTGGGGCGCTTCTACTACAAGGTGATGGAAGGGCAGCGTACCTGGCTTTCGCCGATTCTCGGCCCGGTGGAGCGTGGCTGCTATCGGGTGGCCGGCGTCGATCCGCAGGCCGAACAGAGTTGGCAGAAATACACCCTGGCCTTGCTCGCCTTCAACCTCGCGGGCTTTTTACTGTTGTTCGCGATCCTGATGTTCCAGGATCACTTGCCACTGAACCCGCAAAACCTGCCTGGCCAGGAGTGGACGCTGGCGTTCAATACCGCTGTCAGCTTCATGACCAATACCAATTGGCAGTCCTACAGTGGCGAAGCATCCCTGAGCTACTTGAGCCAGATGGTTGGTCTCACCGTGCAGAACTTCGTCAGCGCCGCCACCGGCCTGGCGGTTCTGGTTGCACTGTGTCGCGGCATCGGTCGCAAGTCGACCAAGACCTTGGGCAACTTCTGGGTCGACATGACCCGCGCCACCCTCTACGGCCTGCTGCCTCTGTGCTTGCTGCTGGCGCTGTATCTGGTGTGGCAGGGCGTGCCGCAAACCTTCGCGCAGTATGTGAATGCCGTGACGATGCAAGGCGTCGATCAGGTGATCCCGCTCGGCCCGGCCGCCAGCCAGATTGCGATCAAGCAACTGGGCACCAACGGCGGTGGCTTCTTCGGCGTCAACTCGGCACATCCGTTCGAGAATCCGACGGCGTGGAGCAACCTGTTCGAAGTCGCCTCGATCATTCTGATCCCGGTGGCGCTGGTGTTCACCTTCGGCCATTACGTCAAAGACCTGCGTCAGAGCCGCGCGATCATCGCCTGCATGCTGGCGCTGTTTTTGATCGGCGGCGCGACTTCGCTGTGGGCTGAATACCAACCCAATCCGACCCTGGCCAACGTCGCCGTCGAACAGACCGCGCCGCTGGAAGGCAAGGAAGCACGTTTCGGCACCACCGCCACCGTGCTGTGGTCGGTGACCACTACCGCAGCGTCCAACGGTTCGGTCAACGGCATGCACGACAGCCTCAGCCCGCTGAGTGGCATGGTCGCGATGGTCAACATGATGGTCGGCGAGGTGATCTTCGGCGGTGTCGGTGCCGGGCTCTACGGCATGTTGCTCAACGTGTTGATCGCGGTGTTCCTCGCCGGGCTGATGATCGGTCGCACGCCGGAATACCTCGGCAAGAAACTGCAAGCCCGGGAAGTTCAGCTGCTGGTGGTGACCTTGCTGGTGATGCCGGTGGGCGTGCTGGTGCTCGGCGCGATTGCCGCCAGCCTGCCAGGGCCGGTGGCGGCGGTGAGCAACCCCGGTGCTCATGGTTTCAGTCAGTTGCTTTACGCCTACACCTCGGCCAGTGCCAACAACGGCTCTGCCTTCGGCGGCTTCGGTGCCAACACTGCGTTCCACAACCTGATGCTGGGGCTGGGCATGTTGATCGGGCGCTTCGGTTACATCCTTCCGGTGTTGGCCCTGGCCGGCAGCCTGGCGATGAAGAAAACCGCGCCGATTGGCCAGAACAGCTTCCCCACCCATGGCCCGCTGTTCGTGACCTTGCTGACCGTGACCATTTTGCTGGTGGGTGGTTTGACCTTCTTGCCGACACTGGCGCTGGGTCCTATCGCTGAACACTTGAGCATGGGCTTCTGAGGATCTAATGATGAATATGCCCGTTACCAAAACCGTCGCCGCCAAAGCGCCGGAACAACCGAAAACTGCGATCTCGGCCCTCTGGCGCCCGGCGCTGGTGCAAGCGTTCGTCAAGCTCGACCCACGGCAATTGCAGCGTGCGCCGGTGATGCTGGTGGTGGAACTGACCGCCATCCTCACCACCGTGTTGTGCTTCATTCCCGACAGCGCCGTGCCGACCTTCGTCGCCGCGCAAATCGCGTTGTGGTTGTGGTTCACCGTACTGTTCGCCAACTTCGCCGAAGCGTTGGCCGAAGGTCGCGGCAAGGCCCGCGCCGACAGTCTCAAGGCCGGCAGTGTTGGCTTGAGCGCCCGGCGCAAAAGTGCCAATGGCAGCTTTCAGGTAGTGCCCGCCGTCAGCCTGCGCAAGGGCGATGTGGTGCGCGTCGAAGCGGGGGAGATGATTCCCGGTGACGGCGAGGTGATCGAAGGCATCGCGGCGGTCAACGAAGCGGCGATTACCGGTGAATCGGCGCCCGTGATTCGCGAGTCCGGCGGCGACCGTTCGGCCGTCACCGGCAACACTCGACTGGTGTCGGACTGGCTGCTGGTGCGCATCACCGCCAACCCCGGCGAGTCGACCCTCGACCGCATGATCGCGCTGGTCGAGGGCGCCAAACGCCAGAAAACCCCGAACGAAGTCGCGCTGGATATCCTGCTGATCGGCCTGACCCTGATCTTCCTGCTGGTGGTGGTGACCCTGCAACCGTTCGCCCACTTCGCCAACGGCAACCTGCCGCTGGTGTTCCTGGTGGCGCTGTTGGTCACGCTGATTCCGACCACCATTGGTGGCTTGCTGTCGGCCATCGGTATCGCCGGGATGGACCGTCTGGTGCGCCTGAACGTGATCGCCAAATCCGGTCGCGCCGTGGAAGCGGCGGGGGACGTGCACGTCCTGCTGCTGGACAAGACCGGCACCATCACCTTCGGCAACCGTCGCTGCAGCGCGGTTTATGCCGCACCAGGCGTCAGCGCCAAGGAACTGGCCGAAGGCGCGTTGTTCGCCTCTCTGGCCGATGACACCGCTGAAGGCAAATCCATCGTCGAGTACCTGCGCGGTCTTCACTCGCACCCCGAACCGTCCCCCGAAGTACTGACCGCCGTGCCGTTCAGCGCTGAAACCCGCCTGTCCGGTGTCGACTATCAGGGCCGGGTCTATCGCAAGGGCGCGGTGGATTCGCTGCTGAATTTCGTCGGTCTGAAACGCGCTGATCTGGCTCCCGCCCTGTCCCGGGAAATCGACAAGATCGCCCAGAGCGGTGGTACGCCTCTGCTGGTGTGCGCCGACGGCAAATTGCTCGGTGTGATTCATCTGAAGGACGTGGTCAAACCCGGCATCCGCGAACGTTTCGCCGAACTGCGCAAGCTGGGGATTCGCACGGTCATGGTTACCGGCGACAACCCGCTGACCGCCGCCGCGATTGCTGCCGAAGCGGGCGTGGATGACGTACTGGCCGAAGCCACGCCGGAGAAGAAACTGGCGCGCATTCGCCATGAGCAGAACGACGGTCGGCTGGTTGCCATGTGCGGCGACGGCGCCAACGACGCCCCGGCCCTGGCTCAGGCGGACGTGGGCATGGCGATGAACGACGGCACGCAAGCTGCGCGGGAAGCGGCGAACATGGTCGACCTCGACAGCGACCCGACCAAGCTGTTGGACGTGGTGCAGATCGGCAAGGAATTGTTGGTGACCCGTGGTGCGCTGACCACCTTTTCCATCGCCAACGACGTGGCCAAATACTTCGCGATCCTGCCGGCGCTGTTCGCCTCGATCTACCCGCAATTGGGTGTGCTCAACGTCATGCACCTGCGCAGTCCGCAGAGCGCGATTCTGTCGGCGATCGTGTTCAACGCCCTGATCATTGTGGTGCTGATTCCACTGGCGCTGCGCGGTGTGCGAGTGCAGGCGGCGAGTGCGGCGGCGTTGTTGCGACGCAATCTGCTGATCTATGGACTGGGCGGGATTCTGGTGCCGTTCGTGGGCATCAAGGCGATCGACATGCTGTTGACGGCGTTGCATCTGGTTTAGCGGTTGTTGTTTGAGGCAGGGGCTTTTGTGGCGAGGGAGCTTTTGTGGTGAGGGGGCTTGCCCCCGTTGGACTGCGTAGCAGTCCTGAAACCAGCCAACTCGTTGGGCCAGACAGCTCGCGGTTGCCGTATTGGGGCTGCTGCGCAACCCAACGGGGGCAAGCCCCCTCACCACAAGAAGCACTATTGCCTGAGCAGTAGCATCCAGACCTGAGTTTTTTATCGAATCGAGGATTTTGAAATGTCCACACTGATACGTCCGGCCCTGAGCCTGCTGGTGCTGATGACCCTGATCACCGGCGTCGCTTACCCCTTGGTGGTGACCGGCGTTGCCCAGGTTGCCTTCCCGGACCAGGCCAATGGCAGCCTGGTGCGCGACGCCGACGGCAAGGTCCGTGGCTCGTCGCTGATTGCCCAGGATTTTGTCGGCGACGCCTGGTTCCACCCACGGCCATCGGCCGGTGCCTTTGCCACTGTGTCGAGCAGCGCCAGCAACCTTTCGCCGAGTAATCCGGCGCTGGCCACTCGGGTGATCGAGGAGGCCAATAAGCTGCAGGTGGCCGGGCAGGGACCGGTGCCGTTGGCCATGCTGACCACCTCCGGCAGCGGCCTCGATCCGCACTTGCCACCAGAGTCGATTACCTATCAACTGGCGCGTGTCGCGGCAGCGCGCAATCTGCCGGTGTCTACGCTTGAACAACTGCTGGATGCGCACATCGAGCGGCCGTTGGTGGGGCCGCCGGTGGTGAATGTGTTTGAGTTGAATGCGGCGCTGGAAAAGTTGTAAAGGTTGGAAGGTTGGAAGGATCGTTCCCTCGCTCTGCGTGGGAATGCATCTATGGACGCTCTGCGTCCGCTTCGACTGGGACGCGGAGCGTCCCTGGCTGCATTCCCACGCAGAGCATGGGAACGATCAACAAAGTGAACAAGGCAATGACAGATGAGTGACTCCGGCCGCGCCGACGCGCTGTTAGCAGACCTGCCCCGCGATGGCCGCGGCCGGCTCAAGGTGTTCCTGGGCGCCGCTCCGGGGGTCGGCAAGACCTACGCCATGCTCCAGGCCGCCCACACTCAACTGCGCCAGGGCGTGAAAGTCCTGGCCGGGGTGGTCGAAACCCATGGCCGCGCCGAAACCGAAGCACTCCTCGCCGGTTTACCGCAGCAGCCGTTGGTGCGCTCGGAGTACCGTGGCGTAATGCTCGAAGAAATGGACCTCGATGGCTTGCTCGCCGCCAAACCGAAACTGGTGCTGGTCGACGAACTGGCCCACACCAATGCCCCCGGCAGCCGTCACACCAAACGCTGGCAAGACATCCAGGAATTGCTGGCTGCCGGCATTGACGTGTTCACCACGGTCAACGTCCAGCATCTGGAAAGCCTCAACGATCAGGTGCGCGGTATCACCGGCGTACAGGTGCGTGAAACCCTGCCAGACTGGGTGTTGCAAGAAGCCTACGAACTGCTGCTGATCGACCTGCCGCCGCGCGAGTTGCTGGAGCGTCTGCGCGACGGCAAAGTCTACGTGCCGGAGCAGGCGCGGGCGGCCATCGATGCGTTCTTCACCCAGACCAACCTCACCGCCCTGCGCGAACTGGCGATGCAAACCGCCGCCGCTCAGGTCGATAACGATTTGGCGCAGGGGTATCGCCAGTTGGGGCAAGCGGCGCCAGCGGTGCGTGGTCGCTTGCTGGTGGGCGTCGATGGCGATGCGCAGGCCGAGCGTCTGGTGCGTCACGCCAGTCGCGTCGCCCAGCGGCGGCATCTGCCATGGAGCCTGGTGCATGTGGACAACGGCCGGGTGCGTGATGAACAGTCGCGCCTGCGCCTGCAAAGTGCCCAGCAACTGGCCGAACGCCTCGGTGGCGAAGTGGTGTTGCTGCGCGCCGGTGAGGTGGCGAAAACCCTGATCCAGCACGCCGCCGAACGTCGCGCCAGCCTGGTGCTGGTGGGCCAGTCACGCCAGCGTTTGCGTCGACGGTTGTTCGGCGGCGGTCTGGCGTCGCGCTTGCTGCGCGATGCTCGCGGGCTGGAAATCAACGTGCTCGACAGCGATCACGAACAGCATCAGCCACGTCAGCGTTCGGTGCAGTCGCTGGTGTGGTTCGATTACGCCTTGGCGCTGGTGGCGACGGTGCTCGCCAGTGCCCTGGCCTGGGCGGTGTCGAGCGTCTTGCCGCTGCCCAACATTTCGTTGGTGTTCCTTGCGGCGGTGTTGCTGGTGGCGGTGCGCAGCAGTCTTGGCCCGGCGCTGGCCTGTGCGGCGCTGTCGTTTCTGACTTATGACTTTCTGTTCATTCCACCGAAATTCTCATTTGCCATCCAGCGCGAAGAAGACGTGCTGACCTTGCTGTTCTTCCTGTTGATGGCGGCACTGACCGGTAACCTTGCAGCGCGGCAACGGCGGCAACTGGAAGCCTTGCGCGATACTCAGGAAGAGACCAGCGAACTGCTCGACCTGTCGCGCAAACTCACCGCCGCCACCGACCGTCAGGCCGTGGTCAGCGCCGCGGCCCAGCATCTCAACGGCTGGAGCGACCTGAAACTGTGCCTGCTTAATCGCGATGGCCAGAGCGGCTGGAAAGTCGAAACCGGTGGGCCGCTGGAGTTTTCCGAGGCCGAGCGCGCCGCCGCCGATTGGGCCTGGCAACACGATCAACCGGCAGGCGCGGGCACCGGCACCTTACCGTTCGGACGTTGGTGGTGGTGGCCATTGTCGGTGGACGACGGGCCGCTGGCATTGCTCGGCGTGTGTGCCAAAGAAGGCCAGACCCTGAGTGGCCAGCGTCGGCGCTTGCTGACCGCGCTGAGCCAACCGTTGGCCCAGGCGTTGGCCCGGGCGCAACTGGCCGATGATCTTGAGGCCGCGCGCTTGCATGGCGAAACCGAACAGTTGCGCAGCGCGCTGCTGGCGTCGGTGTCCCACGATTTGCGCACGCCGTTGACCTCCATGCGCGGCAGCATCGACAGCCTGTTGGCGCTGGGCGAGGCGATTCCGCTTGCGGACCGCCGCGAACTGCTCGAAGGCACCCGCGATGAAGCCGAACGGCTGGATCGCTACATCCAAAACCTGCTGGACATGACTCGCCTCGGTCACGGCGCCCTGAAGCTGGCGCGGGACTGGGTATCGCCGGCAGACATCGTCGGCAGTGCACTTAATCGTCTGCGCGCGGTGCTGGCGTCGTTGCACGTCGTGACCGAAGTGCCGGCCGAACTGCCGCTGCTCTATGTGCATGCCGCGTTGATCGAGCAAGCACTGGTCAATGTGCTGGAAAACGCCGCGCGTTTCTCACCACCCCTCGGACGTCTTGAATTACGCGCCGGCGCCACTGACAGCGAGCTGTTTTTTTCGGTGAGCGATGAGGGGCCGGGGATTCCGGAAGAGGAACGGGCGAAGGTTTTCGACATGTTCTACACCGCTGCTCGTGGCGATCGTGGCGGGCAGGGTACGGGGTTGGGGCTGGCGATCTGTCAGGGTATGGTCGGTGCCCATGGCGGGCGGATCAGCGTCGCCGACGGCATCGAAGGGCGCGGCACCTGCATCACGCTGCACTTGCCGTTGCAGACTCAGCCGGGATTGGACAGTGAAGCCTGATCCCGCCTGCGCTACTCTCTTGCCACCTCTTTGTGTTGATGTGAATTCATGAGCCAGACCGCGACCATTTTGGTCATTGACGACGAACCGCAGATCCGTAAATTCCTGCGCATCAGCCTCGCCTCCCAAGGCTACAAAGTGCTGGAGGCCGGCACCGGCTCGGAAGGCCTGGCCCAGGCCGCATTGAACAAACCCGACCTGCTGGTGCTCGACCTCGGCCTGCCGGACATGGACGGCCAGCAGGTATTGCGCGAGTTTCGCGAGTGGTCGACGGTGCCGGTACTGGTGCTCTCGGTGCGCGCTAGTGAAGGGCAGAAAGTCCAGGCGCTGGATGGCGGCGCCAACGACTACGTGACCAAGCCGTTCGGCATCCAGGAGTTTCTCGCCAGGGTGCGCGCCTTGCTGCGTCAGGCGCCAACGGGTGAGGCCCAGGAAGCAGCGCTCAATTTCGGTCCGCTCACTGTCGACCTGGCTTATCGCCGGGTGCTATTGGACGGCGCCGAAGTGGCACTGACGCGCAAGGAATACGCCGTGCTGGCGCAATTGGCGCGGCATCCGGGGCGGGTGATCACCCAGCAGCAATTGCTCAAGGATATCTGGGGGCCGACCCACACCGAAGACAGTCACTATCTGCGGATCGTAGTCGGGCATTTGCGGCAGAAACTGGCGGATGATCCGACTCAGCCGCGGTTCATTGTCACCGAGGCGGGGGTGGGGTATCGGTTGTTGAGTGAAGTCAGCCTTTAGTTCTGTTGATCGTTCCCACGCTCTGGGTGGGAACGATCGTCAGTACGCTTTACCGCCAATCTTCATTGCGCTCACTCTCATACCGATCCAGCGTATCCCGGGCAATCTCCCGCCCCAGCGCGATCAGCTCCGGCGCCTTGTAGAACTCGAAAAAACGGCACACCCGCTTGGGCACGTTGATCAGGATATCCGGTGGATACCCGGCAATCTTGTACTGCGCCAATGACGTCTGCATCACCTCGAAACTCTGGTTGATCAGGTCCAGCAAAGACGCTGGCCCGACGTTGTCGATGATGAACGACCCGGTGGCGGATTTCGGTGCGCCGTCGCTTTCCGGGGCTGCGGCCGGTTGCTGGGCTTCGGGCTGGGCGGATTCGATCCACGGGTTGATCTCGGCCGCTTCTGCCATCAGCGCTTCCTTTTCGAGAAGCAGCAATTGCTCTGCCTGTTTGCGGCGGAAAGGCAATTTCGAGCCCAGCGAGCTGATCAGGCTGTCGAAGCGAGTCTTGAATGCCGCCGGGCGCTGGATCACCGGCAGTTGATAGTGACGCTGGTTGGTGGAGTTGAGGTTGACCGCGATGATCAGGTCGCAATGGCTCGACACCACCGGCACGATCGGCAACGGGTTGAGGATGCCGCCGTCCACCAGCATTCGATTGCCCTGCATCACGGGGGTGAACAGGCTGGGGATCGCCGCCGACGCACGCATGGCCTGGTGCAGACAACCTTCCTGGAACCAGATTTCCTGCTGGTTTGTGAGGTCCGTGGCCACGGCTGTGTAGGGGATGCGAAGGTCTTCGATATTGATCTCGCCGACGATCTTGCGGATCTGCCCGAAGACCTTCTCCCCGCGAATCGCGCCCAGGCGGAAGCTGACATCCACCAGACGCAACACGTCGAGGTAATCCAGGCTCTCGATCCAGTCGCGATAATCATCGAGTTTGCCGGCGGCATAGATCCCGCCGACCACCGCGCCCATGGAGCAACCGGCGATGCAGGCAATGTCGTAGCCACGCCGTTCGATCTCTTCAATGACGCCGATATGGGCGTAGCCCCGGGCACCGCCCGAGCCCAACACCAGTGCGACACGCTTTTTCATGAATCGACCTCTTTGACAAGGTTCAACAATGCACCCAACGAGGGGCTCGCTTCAATCGCTATGGTCGTTCGACGGGAGCTGGCGTCGTTTTTTGACACTCAACGAAGGCGAGTCGGTATCCTCGCGAGCGCTATAGTTTCCACTGCGGGTCCAAGGCACTTTTCGCGCGCCAGAGCGGTCTTACCTGCACGACTGTCTACTATCTTTGAGGTGTGAGTGATGAAAGCCTGGATTTGTGTGCCTTTGATTGCGTTGGCGCTTGCCGGTTGTGCCGGTAAAACCGCTTACCGTGACAGCTGCGGTAGCCAGATCGACGCTGCCTGGCACGAACTGGATCTGGCCAAGGCCGAGGGTTTCGCCGGGACTGTCAGCTACTCCAAGGCGCTGTCGTTGCTGACCGGTGCCAAGACCCAGCAACAATTCGAAGCGTACGAAGGTTGTACCAGGAAGGCCGAGAAGGCCCGCTTCTACATTCGTGAGTCCCGCGCCGGCCGTTGAGGCATGATGGAGCGTACTCAGGGTAATTCGATTCAGGGAGTACGCGATGTCTGCCGTGGTTGATCGGTTGGTGGCTCAAGTATTGGGCCTGGAAGTCCGTTTGCTGGCCTGTCAGGCTCGCTTGAGTGCCCGCACCGATCCCGAAGCGCTGCACGATCTGCGCACCACCGTGCGCAGATTGCGCAGTCTGCTGCGACCCTTGCGCGGTTTGCCCGGGGTAGAACAACTGGAAGCAGCGTCGTCCCGGGTCGGCCAACTGACCACACCGTTGCGTGATCGTGAAGTGCTGGCAGCGTACTTGCTCCAGCACAATCAACCCGAGGCCGCGCATCGGCGCATGGCGCGGATGGCTGAGGCTTATCCCGCCGTGGCGATGAGCCCGGAGCTGACCCAGTTGTTGATGATCCTCGACGCCTTTCCGCGGTTCCTGCGGGCCTCCCAACGCCAGGGTTTGCTCAAGGGCTTGCGCCAGCGCATCGAAAAACGCCTGGCCAAACAATGGAAGAAACTCGACCAGGCCCTGCACGATCCCGCCCATGACCGCCATCGTCTGCGCCTGCTGATCAAGCGTGCGCGTTATGGCATCGAAGCTTATCCCGAACTGGATCGTTTGCCGGAAGCGGCCATGCCCAGGCTGAAGTCGGCTCAGGCTGCCTTGGGGGATTGGCACGACAGCTGGCAATGGCTGGCCCGCGCCAAGGAAGAGCCTGATTTGCAGCCATGTGTCGAAGTCTGGAAAACCACCATGGCCCAAGCCGAAGAGCGCGCCGACCGTGTTCTCGACAAACTCAGCAGAGCCTGTTTCAAATCCTGAAACCACCACGAATCCCCACGAATCCAATGTGGGTTCCAGCCGAGCACGGCTCATCTGTCAGTAATTTTGGCCGGAATAAGCGCTGTGCCGGCCTTGCGGGCTGGTTAAGATCGCTCCATCCATTTCCCAGTCTCTGAGGTTTCCATGCGCTTTTCCGATCTGCTCGACGCTGTTCGCAGCCAGCCGCAGGAAGTGTCTATTCCACCTGAGTGGGGCCAGGGGCGGGCGAGTTTTGGTGGTCTGATCGCCGCCTTGCAATACGAAGCCATGCGCGCAAAAGTCCCGGCGGATCGTCCGGTGCGCTCGCTGGCAATCACCTTTGTTGGCCCGGTCGAGCCCGATGTACCGGTCAGTTTTGAAGTTGACGTATTGCGCGAAGGCAAAGCCGTCAGCCAGGTGCTGGGCCGGGCGATGCAGAAGGGGCAGGTGGTGACGCTGGTCCAGGGCAGCTTCGGCGCTTCGCGAACCTCCGAAGTGGTGGTCGCGGCCAACCCGGCTCCTGAGATGAAGCATTGGGACGACTGTCAGGAACTGCCGTACATCAAAGGCGTGACCCCGGAATTCATGCGTTACCTGGCCATGCGCTGGAGTGTCGGTGGCATGCCGTTTACCGGTAACAAATCGCGGGACATGGGTGGTTGGGTACGCTTGCGCGGGGATGGGGAGGGCGAGTCGGTCAGCGAAGCCCATATCCTGGCGCTGGTCGACGCCTGGCCGCCGTCCTTGTTGTCGCATCTGAAGAAACCGGCGGCAGGCAGCACGCTCACCTGGACCATCGAATTCGTCCAGCCGTTGCTGGCGCTGAGTACGCTGGACTGGTGCAAGTACCTGGTGGACATCGAACATGCCGCTGACGGCTACGGGCACGCCGCCGCCAATCTTTGGAGCGAAGACGGTCAGTTGATCGCCATGAGTCGGCAGACCGTCACGATTTTCGCCTGATCAGCGATGGCGACGGTGGCGTTCGCGCCAGGCGCGCCACCAGCCGCCACTGAAGAAAAACCGGGGGAAGGTCAGGAACTGCTCGACCAGCAAGCGTGATACTGCGTCTTTGCGATCACTGAACGGCTCGGAGGCTTGCGCCTCCAGGCTATGACCGTGACGCTGCAGGCCCAGGGCGGCAATCAGGCCGATGACGCCAATTGCGAAGCTCGCCAGATCCAGGCTGAACACCCCCGAGACCATCAGCAAAAACGCCACGATGAACAGCGGCACGGCAATCAGGTGCAACACCAGATTGATCGGGTGCTGGTGATTGTGCGGGTACAGGCGCCATTGCCAGGCGGGAAGGTTGGGATGACGTTTACCCATGATGCTTATCCTTGGTTCGTTGAGGCTCATGAACAAAGAATAGGTCGGGCGAAAGACGTCGGCGAATCAAGGCTGGCTATCGGCGCGATAGGGGTCATGGTCGATATTCATGTTGACTGCCTTCGCGGGCCCTTAAAGCTTGAGCTGCCCGATGGCCTTGCTCAATTCCCCGGCCAACATCGCCAATTCATTGCTGGTAATCGCCGAGTTCACGGTCTGCTTCACGGTGTTCTCGGTCACGTCGCGAATGCTCACCACGGCCCGATTCATCTCCTCCGCCACATGACTCTGCTGCTCGGCCGCCACCGCGATCTGCGTATTGCTTTCACGCATTTGCGCCACCGCACCGGTGATTTCAGCCAGGGCCACACTGGCTTCCTGGGCCTGTTGCATGCAGTCGTCCGCCTTGTACGAACTTTCCTGCATGAAATCCACCGCGTCCCGAGTCCCGGCCTGCAGCGCTGAAACCATGGTGGTGATCTCGTCGGTGGACGTCTGGACCCGTTTGGCCAGGTTGCGCACTTCATCGGCGACTACCGCAAACCCTCGGCCCATTTCACCGGCCCGGGCCGCTTCGATGGCCGCGTTCAGGGCCAGCAGGTTGGTTTGTTCAGCGATGCTGTGAATCACGTTGACCACGCCGTTGATCTTCTGGCTGTCCTCGGCCAGGCGCTGAATCATCTCGGCGGTTTGCTGCACGCCGGTGGACAATCCGCCAATCGATTTTTGCACCCGAGTCACCACTTCCTGACCGCTGCCAGCCAGGGTGTCGGCGGTTTGCGAGAGGTCGCGGGTGGCGCCGGCATGTTGGGCAATGTGATGGACCGTGGCGGTCATTTCGTTGATCGCCGTGGCGGCCTGATCGGTTTCGCTTTGCTGGCCGAGCATGCCGTGACGCACTTCATTCATGCTCGCGGCCAGTCGCGCGGCGCCGACGTCCAGTTGCCGGGCGGTGCTGGCGACAGTGTTGACCACCCGCTGGTAGCCGGCCTGCATGGCATTGAAGGCGTTGGCCATCTGCCCGACTTCGTCCTTGCAGGCCAGGGGCACACGGGCCGACAGGTCACCGGTTTTCTCGACGTGGAGCATCACGTCTTTCAAGGTGTTGAGCTGGCTGAGCAGGAAGCGGATCAACAGTTGCGACGCAGCGAGCATCGCCAGCATCAGGATGAACACCGCTACCGCGTAGTGAGTGAAGCGCTCGCCGAACACCTGGCTCAGGCTCGGGCTGTAGGCAACGACCGCGACCTGTTGACCGTCGGGACGAGCGAACACCTCGGCACCCATCAACGGATTTTCCCCGAACAGCGGCATGGCATTGATCTGGACCCAGCCGAGGGTATCGGTCAGTTCCAGAAGCGGTTGCCCGTTCAGTAAAGGCGCCTGCCCACGATTGAAGGTCAGCAGGTTGTCGGCCTTGGGCAGCGGCTGCCCGACAGGCCAGGCACTGAGCAATCGTGCCTGGGCCTGGGCCGATACTTGCGCGGCGTGACTGCGGGCCTGTTGTTCGAGCTGCACGGCGTACAGCACCAGCAACAGGGTGGTGACAAAGGCGACGGCGTTGACTGCCCAGAATTTGTATTTCAGCGAGATATTGCTAAGCCAGGCACCCATGGAGGTCTTCTCTGATAGCGGAAACAGTTTTGGCAAGGTGCCATTATTGTGCCGCTACTCAGTGCGTCGAATCTTGATATGGGTCAATGACCGCCACGGTTCTCAAGTGGTTACTGGGGGATCGAGGGCAACCCGAAAAACGCCCGGGCGCTGGCGGTGCTGTGGGCGGCGAGATCTTCCATGCTTTCCCCGCGATGCAACGCCACTTCACGCAACACTTCAGTCAGATACGCCGGCTCGTTGCGACCGTTCTTCGGCTTGGGGCGCAAGCTGCGGGGCAGCAGATACGGCGCGTCGCTCTCCAGCATCAAGCGCCCGCGTTTAATCTCCTTGACCAACGGATGCAGGTGCGTGCCCCGGCGTTCGTCGCAGATCCAGCCAGTGATGCCGATGTGCAAGTCCAGATCGAGATAGCTGAACAGCGCCTTCTTTTCTCCGGTGAAGCAGTGCACCACGGCAGCCGGCAATTGATCGCGGTAATCGTGCAGGATCTCCAGCAGTCGTTGACTGGCGTCGCGCTCGTGCAGGAACACCGGCAGTTGCAGTTCGACCGCCATTGCCAGATGTTCTTCTAGGACTTTTTCCTGTTGCGGGCGGGGCGAGAAATCACGATTGAAATCGAGGCCGCATTCACCCACGGCCACTACGTTCGGCTCCTTGAGCAAACTGCGCAGACGCTGGGCGCTGTCGGCGTTCCAGTCGCTGGCTGAATGCGGGTGAATGCCGGCGGTAGCGAACAGTCGTTGAGCGCTTTCGTCCAGTTGCCGGCACAGTTCCAGCGCCTGTTCGCTGCCCTCGACGCTGGTCCCGGTAAGCACCAGTTGGCAGACCCCGGCAGCGTAGGCACGGTCGAGTACAGCCTGGTGTTTGTCGGCAAAACTGGGGTTGGTCAGGTTGACGCCGATATCGATGAGTTGCATGGTGCTACCTCGGACCAAAGGCCGGAAAGCATATCAGAGCTGTAGATTTATAAGAAAAACCAAGAACTACAACGAGTTAAAGCTGTCTGTTGAGGCCGCGAGGCAGGTCGGGGTTGGTAGACTTGCCATCACTGTGCCACTCTCTCGCACTTTATCAGCGCTTCAAGCGCTCTGTTTCTGTTGCCCGATGTCATGAAATCACTCATGAGGTTGGCCAGTATTCTTTCCGGAGAGTGGATGACACGTCCCTCGGTTTTGTTACTGCTGTGTTGTTCGTTGCTGCTGCCGATGCCGGCGGTTGCGCGTCTGGCCGGGCCGTTGCAAGCCGTACCGGCAGCCAAGGTCCGCGACCTGGCGGAGATTCGCAGTAGCCGTGTGCTGCGGGTGCTGGTCAACCAGAGCCGCAACAGCTCCGGCGAAGTCCAGGGCCAGGCCATCGGCGTTGAATACCACCGCCTGCGGGCTTTCGAGCAATACCTTAATGGCCACGCCCGTGACGGCCAGGAAATCACCCTCAAGATCATTCCCAAAGCCAAGGATCAACTGCTCGGAGCGTTGCAGCGCGGGGAGGGCGATCTGGTCGCGCCGGGGGAATTGCTTGATCCGCAATCGGGGCACGCGGTCAGCACCAGTGAGCCGATTGCCAGCGACGTGCCGTTACTGCTGGTGGGGATCAAAGGCGAACGGCGTTACACCCACCTTGAACAACTCTCGGGTAAAACCCTCGCGCTGCCCACCGGTAGTGCTGCCGGGGATGCGGTCAGCCAGATCAATCAGAAGCTCGCGCTGCACAAACTGCCCCCGGTGAAGATCGAGTGGGTCGACCCAAGCCTGGCCGTCGAGGACGTACTGGAAATGGTCCAGGGCGGGATCTTCCATCTGACCATCGTCGAGCAACCGATCGCCGAGCGCTGGGGCAAGATCCTGCCCAAGTTGCGCTTCGATCGACAGGTCCTCATCCGTGAGCCGGGCGAGGAATACTGGTTCGTACGCCGCGACGCCTCGATGCTGCGGGCGAGCATCGACCGTTTCTTGACCACCTACAAACAACCGTCGGACCAGGATGCGGCGTTCCTGCGGATCTACCGGCGCCTGTATCAAGTGCACTATCCCTTGGCCAAGGCCGATCGTCAGCGCCTGGAAAAACTTCGACCGGTGCTGCAAAAACACGCTCAAGCCCAGGACATGGACTGGCTGAACCTGGCAGCGCTGGCCTTCAAGGAATCGGCGTTGCAACCCTCCGCCAGAAATGGCGGTGGCCCCACCGGCCTGATGCAAATAACACCTTCGGCCGCCCAACGGGTTGGCGTCAGTGACATTCAGAATCTCGATGCCAATGTGCAGGCCAGCGCCAAGTACCTGGCGATGATCCGCCGCAAATTCTTTGCCAGCCCCAAACTCAACGAGCGTGAACGGATGGCGTTCGTGCTGGCGGCCTACAACATGGGACCGGAGCGGGTCCAGGGCATGCGGGCCGAGGCTCGGCGGCGCGGCCTGAATCCTAATCAGTGGTTTTTCCAGGTTGAGCGCATCGCCATGGAGCAGGTGGGAATGGGGGCTGTCAGCTATGTTAATAGCGTGAACAAGTATTACCTGGCGTTCGATCGGGAGCGGGAATCGTTGGAGCCTCAGGGGCAGAAAGTTGCCTTACGTAAATGATCGACTAATCTGATTGTTATGGTGCGTTTTTTGCGCTTTTAACATGAGATAAACCGATTAATATGGCGACCAACCAACACACTCTCACAATGGATGACACAGCATGAGCACACTGATCAACAAGGTACTGTCTACCCGCGCTGGCTACGGCCTGACGATTCTGCGGATTTTCGTCGGCATCATCTTCGCGGCCCACGGCTCACAGAAACTCTTCGGGGCATTCGGCGGCTACGGCATTGCCGGCACCGCGCAGTACATGGAAAGCATTGGATTGGCGCCCGGTCACCTGATGGCAATCCTGGCTGGTGGTACTGAATTCTTCGGCGGTCTGGCGCTGATCATCGGCCTGCTGGCACGTCCGGCGGCGTTGGGGCTGACCTTCCTCTCGCTGGTTGCGATTTTCTCGGTGCACATCAGCAACGGTCTGTTCATGGCCAACAACGGTTATGAATTCGCCCTGGCCTTGCTCGGTGGCAGCCTCGCAGTGCTGATCGAAGGCGCAGGCAAGCTCTCGGTCGACCGCGCCATCGCCGACTGACCGCTCTGACTCGACAAAAAGGCCCGCGCAGTGTGATGCACTGTGCGGGCCTTTTTTTGTTGCTGGCGATTCTTGACACTGTCCGGTCAGCTTCTCTAGGATGCTGCTCATGCGCCGATTTAAACAGCTACTTGCGGGGCGCCAGGTGACTCATTCAGTTGCCGATAGAAGCTTGAAACAGGCTTCGAAATACCGCTAAAGCGCTGGTTCGGTGTTGCCTCTCACCTGCCATGCAGACTTTTGAGGCAGAGACACGACACAATGAATGCATTGAACCCCGTTGTACGCCCCGCGCCGATTACGGCACATCTCACCCAGCGCAATCCAAAAATCCTGCTTGGCGGTAAACATCAGCCGACGCTGTTGCGTTACCTCGATGGCTGGCCACGTCGCACCGGCGGTCCGGCAGCATTCCTGATCCAGTTTGTCGAAGATGGCGAGTCGCTGGAGCGCTTCGCGACTGACAGTTTCGATCTGGCGGTGATTCAGGCACCCAGCGCCGAGGACGCGCCTGAAGTGATCAGGCAACTGACCCGCGTCGCGCGCCAAGGGCTGATTGCCCGCTGCTGAGGCTCAGGGCTCTACGGCTTAGAGCACCGTGGCTCAAAAATAGTCGATTGCCACGATATACACGCACTGCTCACCGGTTGGTGTCTGCACTCGCACTTCGGCGTCCAGTGCCTTGCCGATCAAGGCGCGGGCCAGCGGTGAGTCGATGCTGATCAGGCCTAGCTTCAAGTCCAGCTCATCCGGGCCGACGATGCGATAGCGCGACTCTTTGCCGTCCTCGTCTTCGATCGTGACCCAGGCGCCAAAGTAGACCTTGTTCGGATCGCTGGGCTTTTCACTGACCACCTTGAGCGCTTCCAACCGTTTGGTGAGAAAGCGCACACGGCTATCGATCTCGCGCAGCATCTTTTTGCCGTAGGTGTATTCGGCGTTTTCCGAGCGATCGCCCTGGGCCGCCGCCTCGCTGACCGATTGCGTCACTTGCGGTCGGCGCACATGCCAGAGCTCATGAAACTCGGCGCGCATCCGCGCTTCACCTTCGGGGGTGATCAGCGCGGTGCCGGCGGTGCGGGGAGGGCGATAACGGCTCATGGCGACTTCTTGTGGTTGAGTTCTTGAATCGGGTTTTTAAACAAGCGTACTTGAGTTTATCAACCCTCGCGCAAGACTGTTAGCGGGCTGGCGTTCAAGGCGCGGCGCGTGCCGAACACACCGGCACCGCCGATCAGCGCCGCGCCGATCAGCGGCATGACCAGCAGCCATGGATGCGGATGCCAGGGCAGATCGAAGGCGTAGCGGTAGAGCACCAGGCTCACCAGTTCCGAGCCCAATGCCGCCAACAGCCCGCTGACCGCGCCGAGCAAACCGAACTCGATCCGCCGCGCCCTGACCAGCAACTGCCGTTCGGCGCCCAGCGCTCGCAGCAATGCGCCTTGGCGAATACGTTCATCGAGGGTGGCCTG
Source organism: Pseudomonas sp. 01L34 (assembly GCF_056400265.1). Lineage (NCBI taxonomy): Bacteria > Pseudomonadati > Pseudomonadota > Gammaproteobacteria > Pseudomonadales > Pseudomonadaceae > Pseudomonas > Pseudomonas sp. 01L34. The sequence goes on along the minus strand of NZ_JBFTSX010000010.1, from coordinate 121,257 downwards.
CAAGCCGGAGAACAATACCGCCATCCCCGCCGCCAACACGAACAACAGCACGTACTCCACTGCCAGGGTCACTTGCGCGAGAATGCTGCGTAACTGCTCCAGCAACGCTTCGACTTGCAGGATGGTCACCGCTGGAAAACTGCGGGACAGGTCGACGATCTGCTGGTCGTGACCGGGTGCCAGATAGAAACTGGTCAGGTAGGTCGCCGGCAAATCCTTCAAGGTGCCGGGTTGGAAGATCATGAAAAAGTTCGGCTGGAAGTTGTCCCAGTTGATCTCCCGCAGGCTGGTGACTTTCGCCTCCCGATTGACCCCGCCAACGCTAAACACCATGTGATCGCCGAGCTTGAGCTTGAGGCTTTCGGCAACTTTGCCTTCCACCGAAACACCGGGTAGTTCATCCGCCGGTTGCTGATCCCACCAGTTGCCGGCGGTGAGCTTGTTGCCCGCCGGCAGGTCCGCTGCCCAGGTCAGGCTCAGGTCGCGTTGAATGGCCCGGTCACCGGCCGAGTCCTTGCTGACGATTTCCTGCACCGGTTTGCCATTGATGCTGATCAGCCGTCCCGGCACCACCGGGTACAGCGGTGCCGATTGCGCCGACAGCTCCATCAACCGATCGCTGAAGGCTTGTTTGTCCGCTGGCAGAATGTTCAGGGCGAAATAGTTCGGGGCATTTTTCGGCAACTGGTTTTGCCAGGTGTCGAGCAGCTCGCCACGCAGCAAAGCGATCAACGCCATCGACAGCAGAATCAAGCCGAAGGCCAGGGATTGACCCGCCGCCGCCAGTGGATGGCGCAACAGTTGGCCCAACCCCAGACGCCATGGCAATGAGGCGCGGGCCAGCATCCGGCGCAGGCTCTTGAGCAGCAGCAAGAGCAAACCGCCAAGCACCAGTGCTGCGATCACGCCGCCGCCGAGCAGGGCGAAAGTCAGCACCAGGTCCAGGCTCAAACGCCACATGATCAGGCCGAGGGCGCCCAACGCCGCGCCATAGACCATCCAGGTGCTGGAGGGAATCGGTAGCAAGTCCCGGCGCAATACCCGTAGCGGTGGGACTCGCCCCAAAGCGGCCAACGGCGGCAGGGCGAAACCGGCCAGCGCGACCAGCCCGGTGCCGATCCCCGCAATGGCCGGCAACAGGCTTCCCGGTGGAACGTCAGTCGGCAGTAAATCATGCAGCAGCGCAAACAGCCCGAGCTGCGCCAGCCACCCAAGCAGGGCGCCGCTGATACTGGCGAGCAGTCCGAGAACCGTCAGTTGCAGACTGAACAGCACCATGGTTTCCCGGCGGGACAGGCCCAGACAGCGCAGCAATGCACTGGCATCGAATCGGCGGGTGGCGAAGCGTGTCGCCGACAACGCCACCGCCACGCCGGACAGCAGCACCGCTACCAGGCTGGCCATGTTCAAGTAACGTTCGGCCTTGCCCAAGGCACCGCCGATCTGCCGATTGCCATCGCGGGCATCCTGGATGCGCTGGTTGGCGGCCAGGCCTGGCTTGATCAATTGACGATAGGTTTCCAGCGCCTGGGCGTTGCCGCGCCAGAGTTCGCGGTAACTGACCCGGCTGCCGGGTTGCACCACGCCGGTCGCCTCGAGGTCGCTGAGATTGATCAGCACCCGTGGCGTCAGGCTGTAGAAGTTACCGGCGCGATCCGGTTCGTAGGTCAGCACCCGCGCCAGTTTCAGGGTTTTCATGCCGACATCGATGCTGTCGCCGATCTTCAAGTCCAGCGCAGTCAGCAGTCGCGCTTCAACCCAGGCTTCGCCGGGTTTCGGACCGCCACCGGGTGCTTCTTGCGCGAACGGCGCGGGGGCGCTTTTCAGTTCGCCGCGCAACGGGTAGACGTCATCGGCGGCTTTGATGCTGGACAGCTGAATACCGTTGTCGGTGGCAATGACACTGGAAAATTCCACCACCTGAGCATGTTCAAGGCCCAGCTCGATGCCACTGTTGATCTGTTCCGGCCGCGCCGGCGAACTGCCTTCCAGCAACAAGTCAGCGCCGAGAAACTCGGTGGCGCGCAGCATCATGGCACCGTTCAGGCGGGCACCGAAGTAACCGATGGCGGTACTCGCCGCCACGGCCACCAGCAAGGCGAAGAACAACACGCGCAACTCACCGGCGCGGGCATCGCGCAGCAGTTGGCGAATGGCGAGACTGAACAGGCGCAACAGCGGCAGGCGTGCCATCAAGGCTCCAGAGGGGCGACCAGCAGGCCGGCTTCAAGGCGGATCAGGCGCCGGCAGCGATGTGCCAGGCGTTCGTCATGAGTTACCAGCACCAGGGTGGTGCCGCGTTCCTTGTTGAGTTCGAATAGCAAATCGCTGATGCGCTCGCCAGTGTGGCTGTCGAGGTTGCCGGTGGGCTCATCGGCGAACAACACATCGGGCTCGGCGGCGAAGGCACGGGCAATCGCCACACGCTGCTGTTCGCCACCGGAGAGCTGGCGCGGCGAGTGGGTCAGGCGTTGACCCAGGCCGACCCGTTGCAACAGCTCGGTGGCGCGCTCACGGGCGTCTTTGCGGCCATCGAGTTCCAGTGGCAGCATGACGTTTTCCAGGGCGTTGAGGCTGTCGAGCAGTTGAAAGGATTGGAAGACAAACCCCACGTGCTCGGCGCGAATGCGTGCGCGCTGGTCTTCGTCGAGATTGCTCAGGCCTTGGCCGGCGAGAGTGACTTCGCCGCTGCTCGGCAGGTCGAGGCCGGCAAGCAGGCCGAGGAGGGTGGATTTGCCGGAACCGGAGGCGCCGACAATGGCCAGGCTATCGCCCTTGTTCAGTTCCAGGCTGAGTTCGTGCAGGATAGTCAGTTCACCTTCCGCGCTGGGAACCACTTTGCTGAGGTTCTTCGCGGTGAGAATGCTTGCGCCCATGGAGAATCCGATGCGTGTGTGGTTTTTGAGTGCTGGCCTGGCCTTGATGTGCATGGCCCAGAACGCAGCGGCGGGTACAGTCCTGATCGTTGGCGATAGTATCAGCGCCGGTTTCGGCCTGGATACCCGGTTGGGGTGGGTGTCATTGCTCGAGCAACGGCTCAAGCACGAAGGTTTCGACGATAAGGTGGTCAATGCATCCATCAGTGGCGACACCAGTGCGGGAGGCCGGGCGCGCCTGCCGGCGCTGCTTGCAGAGCATAAGCCTGAGCTGGTTATCCTCGAGTTGGGGGGCAATGACGGACTGCGCGGAATGCTGCCAACACAATTGCAACAAAACCTTGCAGGCATGATTCAGCAGTCGAAGAAGGCTGGGGCCAAGGTGCTGCTTTTGGGTATGCGCTTACCGCCAAATTACGGTGTTCGCTACACGACTGCTTTCGCTGAAGTGTTCCCTCAAGTAGCCAAAGAGAATGACATTCCCTTGGTGCCTTTCTTGCTGGAGGGCATAGGTGGCGTGCCTTCCATGGTTCAGAGTGATGGAATTCACCCTACTGCTGAAGCTCAGTCACGGCTACTGGATAACGTGTGGCCGATGCTGAAGCCGTTGCTTTGAAGTAATCCCTGAGAGGATCAGGAAGACCCGATTGTAGGGAGCAGTCGTTGAAGCTGTCCAGCGCGTTTGTGACAACTTTGGCCCACCTTTGTCCCAGTCTCTGGGGGCCTTATGGCGCACCTGCAAGGGGTCCTTATCGCCTGCGCGAGGGGCACACGGGGGAACCTTGGCGGTGATGCTCAATGAGATGGGGGCTCGGAGATTTTCTGTATTTTTCGCTAAGGGCCCTTGAAGCGTCCGTATAGCCAGAAGACCAAATGGACAGCCGCACAGACCACATAGGCAGCCTGTAGGGTGTCCATTGGGTTCTCCTATAGAGATTGAATGTCTATCGGATTTTTACTTCATCGGTATTCCACGCTGTCTTGGCATTTTCAATGTTGATCAAATCAAGCGTGGATTTTCCGGCACCATCGGCAGAGGGGTAGATGTTTGCAGCGCTGAAGCCCGATCTTTCACAGTATTCAAGAAGCTGGGACGCCTCAAATACGGGAAGGGTAAGCTTGATCAGGGGGGATGTTTGCTTAGAAAAAATAGCTTCCAATCCTTGAGGCGAGAGGCTTTGTGTGGGGAACAGGCTGTTTGGATGGACAGTAAATAGTCCTGCCTGTGCCGCAAGGTGAGGGCTTGTTGATCCCGGTGAGGTATGGAGGATCAAATCATCGTACAGACCGCTGTGCTCAACGTTCAGCGCCCAAACTGCTAACTGAGATGTTTCGTTCCAGTGTTTGTGGCACGCAAGGGCTGAACTTGCAGCGAAGTAACAGGCAGTGAAACTCTGAGTGGTCCAGTCAAGAAGCCGAGTAGGCACGCCGTGGTGCTGAGCCTTTGCCATCAAATTCAGTAGGCTGTTTTCTGGGATTGGCTTGTTCCTTTTCAGCCGATTTATGGCGGAAGAAGGATTGACGATGAGGTCACGAAATTCGGCGCTATCATTCGGAATAGTCAGACCTACGCGGTCCAGTTGCTCCATAAATTTTTCCAGCCAGCGATGCTCCAAAAAGGAAAGATCTTTAGGGCAGAACTGCTCAGTCGAATTTACGCATTGATTCTGATATGGGCGGAGTAGAGAAGGAACAAGCTTCCAAGTCGCGTCAGCCTGTCCACGAAAGATGAACCGATGTGGCCCTTCAACGAGAGGTCTGGTCGGCGACAAAGCTTCCCAAAAGCTCTCAGCAGTTTGAAACGGTTTGACCTCAAAATTATCGACACTCATCACAGTCATCCTAACTATGTTAAGTCTGGGATCTTCGAGGTATGGGTTCAGGTTTGTCTACCACCATCTCCTGAGTCGCCCCTGCCGATTCCTCTCGGTTCGGCCTTACGGGGCTCTTTATGATCAGCTCAAGGTGATGCGAGTAATCATCGGGAAGGCCACAGCCTCGGTCTGAAGACCATCAGCGATCAGCTTCACATGGACCTTGCCGTTAGCCGAGATTCCACGACAGTCATGATCTCAATGTCCCAGCCTTAGGCGTTCGGGTTGCGGGTCGCTTCGATCTTCCATACGTCGCCGTTGGCACGCTCACCATAGCTCAGGCTGGTGAACATCTTGGGTAGCTGAAGATGCGTTGGTCGGTACGCACCTTAGGCATGAGAACCGGTGACAAGGCGATTCAATAGCCGCAGATTGGTATGATGGTCTTCCCCACGCACCAAAAATATTCCATGGGTCTATAAAAGGAGATTGTATGAGTCCCAAGGCTTTTCTCGTCCTCATTACGTTTGCACTTGGTGCTTTTCTTTTCTGGCTGACGCGCGAACAACTGGGTGCTTGGAAGAATCGAAAGAAAGGCCTCGAATATGGTAATGCCGTGCTGGCTGCGGTTGGAAATCATTTTGTCGAGCTGAAAGACAAGCAAGTCTTCCTCACGGAGGACAAAGGCTATGGGGTTGTCGATGACTCAAGATGGAAGGAAGAGGTCGCGAAATTCATTGCCATGATCGTGCGTCCGAACCTCAGGACTCGCATTGAGAACCCAACTGATCTTGGCTACTTTCACCATTTCTCTAACGACATGATTCACCACCTTTTGGCGCAAGATGTTGTCCCGCGCCAGTTCTCAGTTGAGGATTATTTAGGGAATGGACACCAGTCGGCTGGTCAAGCGGAGAAGCTGCTGGTCCCCGTGCGCTGGTTACTGTCTATTGCCTTCGCAGCAGTAGCGGTTTACGCCGCTATCCAGCAAGTCTGGCTTCCTGCCCTCCTGATACTCATGGCCGGAGCATTGGTAAATCCACTGGCTTACGAGAAGGTCTTGCAAAAGGCCCCATGGCTTGACCGATTCAATATCGGACTGTGGGTGGTGCTGCTTATCGCAGTGCTTTCTAACTTCGCTTTTTTTCAGCACACGCAGGATCTTCACGAGAAAGAGCAGGCCCGCATTGCTGAGCAGGAGTTACGACTGAAAGTTGAGCAGGAGCAGATCGCAGAGCAGCAACGTATAGAAACTGAGCGGAAACAGAAAGAGATCGAAGCCCAGAGCAAGAATGCATTTTTGGTTAAACGAACCGAAATCCTTGACCAGTTGAAGCTCGCTATCCATGAGGCACGGTTTGCTGACGCGAAGAAGATTCTTGACGAATACAGCGCTGTCTCTGATGAAGACCTCATTGGGCTAAAAGCCGAGTACGAGTCGAAAAAGTCGGTATACGACTCCAAGATCGCGGAAGAGAAGGTCGAGCGTGAGCGTCAGGAGAATTACGTCAATCGTATCCGGCCCTATGCAATCGACAAGTACACCTCAGCTCAGTACCCGAAAACAGTGACCAAGTACCGCAGTCGGCTTGCAGAAATCGAGAAGCTACGGAGGACGGCAGCTGAGCGAGCCATTGATAGCGGCAAGTGCGACTATGTTGAGAACGTTCAGCTCAGTGACGAAAGCACCCTAAGGTCGCTCAAGTTTTTCATAGACTGCGCCAACGAGAAACGGATCTATCTGACAGATGCTGAATTAAAGAGCGATGGAGCGGTGCGCACACAGGATGAGAAGGCTTGGGATGAAGGCAAAGCCATCGTTGCTTGTCGGCAGATGGTCAAAGGAAATGCTGCGATCCCAAGCTCGGTCGATTTTCATAGCTTTACTGGAACCAGTGCTTCGACTGCGAAGACTTTGGGGAATGTTGAGGTACTCTTAGACTTCGATGCCAAGAACGCATTTGGGGCAGAAATCGGCTATACCGCCCGGTGCATTTTCCCGCCACAGCGGAAAGGAAGCATCGAAATTTCCCTGCGACAATAAAGCTTCTATCTGGGACGTTTTAGAAAGCTCCGGCGTCGCAAAAATGAATCGGGCCAATTGGTGATATGGAATTCAGTATTGGCTCAGCTCCGATGAATCGGTTCAAAGATCTCTTTGGGAGTTCTTACGGGCCAGTCGGCATAGACGCTGGATCTCTTTCTCCGCTGGACTCAGGGGACGCCGGGGCACCCTTTTACTGGCCTTCTTAAGGTTGTGCAAAGCAGCGCGCCGGATGTCCTTTTCGCATTCGATCAGGTGGACCACAGTGGCCTGGACGGACACGCGTTGAAAACCTAAGCCCTCAAGTTCAAGCCAGCGTTTGACGATCAGGTTTGACAGCTCGAAGCTGTAGCGGGCCAGCAAGGTGAAGGTCAGTTCCTTGTCGAGGATGGTCAGTGGTTGAAGACGACCATAGCTGTCGGGGGCCAGAGTCTCGACAAACTTGGGAGATGTATCCAGATTTGGATCGATCTTTAGAGCGTCGAGCATCTTGCGGATGTCTCGAAGGATGTGGAGGTGCTTCTTTCCGGTGATCTCAGCAATCTCCAAGGACGACATACCGGGCAAACCGTTTAGGGTCGTTGGGGTTATCGCTCCGACCTTGGTGATTTTCTCGAAGGTGGTTGCATCAGTGCAGGTCATGTTCATAGTCTTTTTTCCTTTTGGTAGCGCCCTTCAGGTCGCACCCACAGCCGGTCATCCAGACCCCGACAAAGGGAACCGGCGTGGCATGGAAGGCGCTATCAGAAAGACTGGATTGGTTGATTGATTGCCCAGCGACGGGCGAACAGGTGAAGCGGATAAAGGTCCTGCCGTTCTCTCATCAGGTCGGCCTTATGGGGCTCAAAGCGTGAGACTTCTTCGCGGAGCCTCGAAGGTGATGTTAGTAACCGTCGGGAACGCTAACCGTGGCGACGATCGGGTGTTGCTGACGTAGCGGGGACGACTGGGCAAGAATCTTTTTATTGCGGATTCGCTGTGTCTCTCAATAGTGAGGGTAATTAAACGACAGCTTGACGGACACCTCTAAGCCTGGGTGGGATTGGCTCGGTTCCAGTCAAAGGAGTCGTCAAGGGCGTCGAAGCGATGGCTTGAAGACAGACCCCGTGGGCGACCAGATGGAATAGCCGTTTGGCAGTCTTCTTGGAGCACTTCAAGGCGACCTCATGTAGCAAGGCGTCTTTGTCAAAGGTGACGACCCCAGAACCGTAAGCGCTAAAGGATGTGTTTCGATTGCTTATGACACGGCGAAGCTCAATCAGTTGAGGTCGTGAAGGTGCTGGGAGGACCAGTGACAAGGTGATGCAGTCGTCTTCGGTGAGCTGAGAGTTTGCTGGGCAGGCGAGGAGAGCGGTCATGGGTTCCCCTTTGAAGTTGTTCTTTAAGATGGCTTTTCGAGGAGGGGTTGTAATTACAATTACCCCTCTCCCTCTGGGTCTGGTCGATGAGCTGGTCGATAGCTCAGGGTCGTTGAGGTCTCGTTGAGGTTCTTTAAAGTATGCGGCGTTTAATCAGCGTACCGGTTCCCAAGGTCCCGTAGGTCGTAGTGCAGCTTTGCGAGTGTCGCGGGGTCTGGTGCAGGCAGGGTGTCGGTCCAGTCGTTGCGTCGCATCGGAAGGATGACCTCATGGTCCATCTCAGAAGCAAGGCAGCTTGGTCGTGACTTCATCAGATACGGCATTGCCAGTTCGATGGCCTTCACGTATCGCTGAGCTTGTCGCACGCCGATGCTCAGAAAGTCCTCAACGGATGCAGCGGTGATCTCTGGGAGCTGCGCAAGGATGCCGAAAAGATGCTTCACGGACAGTGGCTTGGATGACCCGCCCTTGCCGATTGGTCGGTCGTGCCAGTCCAGCCTTGCGATACCCTCAATGATGTCCGATGCGAAGTAAGGGTACTGGCCGTAGTCGGAGGTGGGTCCAATGAAGCCCTCGAAGGGATTAGCGATTATCTTGGTGGGGCGGCCTCGGCCACGCTTGGCAGTTGCAGCGATGGCCCCTGATTGAGCTGGGTTGAAGCTGGTCATGATGTCGTTCTCCTGTGCTGTGAGTGGGTGTCTCGCAACAGTGAGGGTTTATTAACGTCATCAGACTTTCGACCAGCAAACACAGGGCTTCAGGGCATCTTGAGGTTTTCTACGAGCACGCTCCTACGTCCACGGAGCAAGGCCAGGACCCAGCGAGTCGATTGGATTTCACGTAGGAGTGGGCCCGAAAGCCCCTTTCTGATCCACGGGACGTCTAATGCGGTTAGACGTTAGCGCTGCCGCCCAGCAACGCCTGAAAGCGCTCCCACTTGACGTCAAGGCTGTAGCTGGAAATAGGCTGTTCATAAAAGTAGGACTCGGGACCATTCCCCTTCAAGGATGGGAGGACTTCCTCTGTTACCCAGCCTCGGAAGAGATCAGACATCGGGTTATCTCCTTGCAATAGCACCTGATACAGGACAGCTTCAGTGCAAAGCCATGCGTCCTTCCAGCGTGACCCAAGGGCTTGAATAAGCAATGCCTCGAAGACCACTCCATTCCCGTAAGGGTCTTGGTCGATTTCCACTTCCATGATGTCCCGAACGTGGAACATTCCTTTCCTGTCCTTGTACCGTTGGACCTGCCGCTTAGCATCCTTGAGGCCCATCTTCTGCATCACATGAGTGGCGATGAAAAGAAGGCCAAGCTCTGGATGTCCTTCAATGGCAATGAGGTCAAGTCCGGGGGCGCGAAACGACGTGAACTTCAAATTATCGAGGGTAGCTTTCACTGTGACTCCTTATGCAAGTGGCTCTTGTGTCCACTCAATATGCCAAGTGGACATTTTGCCGTCAAACATCGCTTTTCGGGGCCTATGCCTTGAGCACCTTCTTGAGTTCCTCAGCGAGCTTCCCTACAGGGATGGCAGAACCATAGTTGTCAAAGGTGATGGTGCGGGATGAGTGCCCAGTGATGGCTTGAGCGTAAGCCACAGGAACCCCTTCAGCTTGCAGAGAGGACGCCATGAAGTGCCTCAGTGAGTGCAACGTCTGGGTTGTCTCACGGGTCTCCCCGAGGATTGTCTTCATCAGAGTGCCAAGGTTCCTGCTGGCCTTCATTGGGTTGACGCCATGGTCAGAGGGTAGGGCGCCCGACTCGACAGCCTTGAGGAACTCGCTCAGGTCAAACGTATTGAACGCACCGTCGATCAATGGAATGGTCCGGTCACTGTGCTTGTTCTTGATTGACTTGTTAGGGCCATCTTCATTGATATGGATGCACCAGAGGCCATCGACCTGCTTGATGTCCTTCTTGGTCAGATAAGCGATTTCACCGACACGAGCCCCAGTGATTGCCAGAAGGGACAGACCCCAGCGCTCCCATGAGTCGGCTGGCAGTTCTGCGGAATGGTTCATTAGGGCAACCACTTGGTCCTTGGTGAAGCCTTCACGCTTGCTGTCTGTCCCTTTGGTCAGCTTGAGCTTGGAGGTGTAGGCCTTGGTCAGATAGTCGTTGTTAACTGCCCAGTCCATGACGGTCATCATCTTGGTAAGGATGTTGTTCACAGTTGAGCGTTCACGACCCACAAGCAAGGCCGTCCTGATTGCCACCATGTGGTCATGGGTGTGGGTCCTGAGGTCAGTCAATCCGATTTCCTCAAAGGCGCCCTTGATGGCCTTGTAATTGACCAACATGCTCGCCTTGGTGGACTCCTTGATGTTGATGGTGTGCGCGCTTAGATACTTGTTGGACAGGAAGTCCCACGTCAGGGGGCCTCCAGACGGTAATACAGATAGAGACAGGGAAGGGGCTACAGGCGTGCTACAAGCCTCACCCTTGAGGTCCCTTACGATCTCGACCAGCTTTCCCGGCCTGCCCTCCAAGCGCTCCTGAGCGGCCTCAAGGATCTCTAATGCCTTGCTCACGGCCCGTTGCTGATTGACGCTCAGCGGTAGCTTGGCGCTCGCCTCACGAAGGGCAACATGCTGTTCATCGTGGATCATCTCGTAGGCCACCAAAGAGCTATCACCATGCGCCATCGTCAGGCAGGACTCAGCGATGTCTATTAGACGCTCACGGAGTTCGTCCCAAGTCGCCTCAGGGTTGTCGAAGTGGAACGCCTTGAGGGTCTGGAGGATTTCTTGGGAGATGGTCATTGCGGTGGCCTTGTCGGTAGTTCTGAGCGATAGCGTGAAGAAGCCCTTAACGGTGCCTTGAGGTCGGAGCCGAAGGTAATAGCGACCTGACCGACGATAGTGGTACGGCTTGGCGAGGGCGGTTTGTAACAGGTTTGTTCCACTTTGAGGATGCTGAGAGGTGGTCATTAGTCGGAACCCTTGAGTTTATTGGGTTCCTGTCCTCAGGTCGGGATTGCAACAAAATCTTGCATCGATGATCGACAGCTCCCGCGCCAGTGGTGCCAAGGTACTGCTGCTGGGCATGCAGTTGCCGCCCAACTACGGTGCGCGTTACACCCAGGCATTTGCCGAGGCTTTCACCAAGGTGGCCGACGAGAAAAAAATCCCGTTGGTGCCGTTTTTTCTCGACGGCGTGGGCGGTCATCCAGACCTGATGCAATCCGACGGCCTGCACCCGGCGGCGGGGGCTCAGGGCAAGTTGCTGGAAAATGTCTGGCCGACACTGAAACCGCTGCTTTGACGCTTTTCTAGCGGCGGCGTTTCGGCTAAGGTGGCGCCCCCGATTTGGAGCCCCCGATGCCGCGTCCCGCCTGGTCCCTTTTTGCCTATCAACTGATCGAGCCTGACGAACAGCTGGATCTGTTCGCCTGCCAGGAAGTGCGGGTGCATCTGGTGACCCGTCAGCTGGAACTGGGCGGCTCGGCGGACCGAACCTTGTGCGGCAGCCTGTTGCCAGCGCAACCACGCTGGTCGAGCGTCGATCGCACGGTGTTCCAGGACCAGCGCCTGTGCTCGCTGTGCCGGGCCATTCTGGAATCGCAAAAACGCGGCACCTCGCCGATCTGGCCTGAGTTGCGGTTCGAGCTGTAGCTCCCTTGCCACAGGAAAGCTTCCACCACAGGTAATCCCCCTCGCCGCAGGTCTTGCATCTCCCCGAAATAACGGGCGGCGGTGTACAATCGGGTTTTTATACCCTTGTCGATCATGCGAAGGATTTTCCGGATGTTGCCGCGCTTTCCCGCCGTCACCCGCTGCCTGTCTCTTGCTGCGCTCTGCGTGGCGGGTCCCGTTGCAGCATTGGAGTTGCCCCTGCCACCACCCGGTGAAGACATTGTCGGCCAGGTGCAAGTGATCAAGGCCAAATACGAAGACACCTTCGCCGACCTTGGCACCACCTACGACCTGGGCTATTTGGAAATGGTCGCGGCCAACCCTGGCGTCGATCCATGGCTGCCGGGCGCCGGTACCGAAATCGTCCTGCCGACGCGCTTCATCCTGCCACCTGGCCCGCGTGAAGGCATCGTCATCAACCTGGCTGAATACCGCCTCTACTACTACCCGAAAGGCCGGAACGTGGTGTACACCTTCCCGCTGGGTATCGGCCGTGAAGGCTGGGGTTCGCCGATTGCCCACACCAGCATCGTCGCCAAGACGCCGAACCCGACCTGGACCCCTCCAGCGTCGATCAAGGCCGAGCACGCCGCCGACGGCGACCCACTGCCGAACGTAGTGCCGGCCGGCCCGGATAACCCGCTGGGGCCATTCAAATTCACCCTGGGCACTCCGGGGTACCTTATCCACGGTTCGAACAAGAAGTTCGGCATTGGCATGCGTACCAGCCACGGTTGCTTCCGCATGTTCAACAACAACGTGCTGGAAATGGCCAGCATGGTGCCGGTAGGGACGTCGGTTCGCATCCTCAACGATCCGTACAAGTTCGGCCTCAGTGGCGGCAAGGTTTATCTGGAAGCGCACACGCCGCTGGATGACAAGGGCAACCCTTCGGTGGTCGACAAGCACACCGCCGTGATCAATGCGATGCTCAAGCGTGAGGACATCACCAACAACTTGCGCATGAACTGGGATGTAGTGCGCGACGTGGTCGCCGCTGAGGATGGCCTGCCGGTGGAAATCGCCGTGCCGAATACGTCGGCACCGATGGTCTCGAGTGCGCCGATCGACCTGCAGCAGTAACGCGTTAAAGCAACCCGCCGATGCAGGCCGCATCGGCGGGTTTTTTATGGCCTGCAGAAACCTCAGGCAATAAAAAAGCCGACCCAAAAAATGGATCGGCTTGATAACAATCCCGAAGGATTATTACTTGCGGCTAGCTTTTTCCAGCATGCGCAGAGCACGCTCGTTAGCTTCGTCAGCAGTCTGTTGTGCTTTTTGAGCAGCAGCCAGAGCTTCATCAGCTTTACGGTAAGCTTCGTCTGCACGAGCTTGGGAGCGAGCTGCTGCGTCTTCAGTAGCAGTCAGACGTGCTTCAGTTTCTTTCGATACGCTGCTGCAACCGGTAGCCAGAACTGCGGCCAGAGCCAGAGCAGAGAATTTCAGAACGTTGTTCATCGTGTTCCCCTTCAAGGACTTTCTATTAAGTAGCTGTCTCCTCAGAGTGAGGAAATAGCCGGCGTACATACTACCCATTACTTGTAGTAAGTAAACTGACGTAGCGCAAGAAGCAAAAAAAATTGTAGGCGTTGATTCTTTTTCGAGCAACTTTTAACTGCGTTGTATAAAAAATATCCAGCTACGAGGCCCGAACTGAGCGAGCCGTTGGGAAAAAGTTCCCTGGCCCGGCGGCTGTTTTTTGGTCTTGTCCAAAGTCCGTCTAGATGGGTTTGTCTACACTTGTGTTCGAATTTTGCGCAGCCGCTCGCATATCTTTATCCATGTTGAGGTGACTTAAACAAAGGGCGCTCGTCTTAAGTCTCAATATCCGGCAATGTTCAGGCTTTGACCCGTTCGGTCGAGCCGTTCCTGCGTAATCCGCGGCAACACCCGCCACCCGATGCACAATGACGAGCGTCCCTTGAGCATTTTTGCCAATGGTGCCTACTATTTGATACGTGCTCGGTTGCGCGAGATTGGTGCGGCTCTCTCGGTGTCCATTCAGGCACGGGGTGGCGTAGTTGTTCCTTCGCCGGAAAAACATCGGTAAGGTAGGGGTCAGAATTAAAGACCCGCGAGGAGTAGTGATGAGCGAGGCGTTGTCCATCCACCATGACCAGGCTGGTCATCAGTTCGAGACCACTGTGGACGGTTATCGTGCCTACCTGACCTATATGGATCTGGGAAAACAGACCCTGGATATTTATCGCACTTTTGTGCCCAACGCGTTGCGCGGTCGCGGCATTGCGGCGGCTTTGACCGAGCAGGCGCTGCAATATGCTGATGAAATGGGCTACACGGTGATTCCATCGTGCTCCTACGTGGAGCGCTATATGGAGCGTCATCAGCGGCATGCCGCCAAGCTGTGAGCAAAACCAACGCATAAAAAAACGCCAGGTTCAAACCTGGCGTTTTTTTATGCGCGAAACGGCGATCAGCTGCGATTGCGTTTAGGCAACACGTCCTTGAGCTTGGCATGCATGCTGCGCAAGGTGTTTTCAGTGGCAGTCCAATCGATACAGGCATCGGTGATCGACACGCCGTATTGCAGGTCGGCGAGGTCTTTCGGGATTGCCTGGCAGCCCCAGTTCAAGTGGCTCTCGACCATCAGGCCGATGATTGACTGGTTGCCTTCGAGGATCTGGTTGGCGACGTTCTCCATCACCAGCGGTTGCAGGGCCGGATCCTTGTTGGAGTTGGCGTGGCTGCAATCGACCATGATGTTCGGCTTGATGTTGGCCTTTTTCAGCGCTTGCTCGCAGAGCGCGACGCTGACCGAATCGTAGTTCGGCTTGCCGTTGCCGCCGCGCAGTACCACGTGACCATAGGCGTTGCCCTTGGTGGTGACGATCGATACGCCACCTTCCTGGTTGATGCCCAGGAAACGGTGCGGGCTGGAAACCGATTGCAGGGCGTTGATGGCCACCGTCAGGCCGCCATCAGTGCCGTTCTTGAAGCCGACGGCCGAAGACAGGCCGGAAGCCATTTCACGGTGCGTCTGGGATTCGGTGGTGCGTGCGCCGATCGCCGACCAGCTGATCAGGTCCTGCAAGTATTGCGGGGAGATCGGGTCGAGGGCTTCGGTTGCGGTCGGCAGGCCCATCTCGGCCAGGTCCAGCAGCAACTGACGACCGATGTGCAGGCCATCCTGAATCTTGAACGAGTCGTCCAGGTACGGATCGTTGATCAAGCCTTTCCAGCCAACGGTGGTGCGTGGCTTCTCGAAATACACGCGCATGACCAGATACAGGGTATCGGACACTTCGGCCGCGAGCACTTTCAGGCGCTCGGCGTATTCGTGGGCAGCCTTGATGTCATGGATCGAGCACGGCCCGATCACGACGAACAGGCGGTGGTCGGTGCCATCAAGAATGTTGCGAATGACTTCGCGGCCCTTGGTGACGGTGCGCAGGGCAGCGTCGCTCAGAGGGATATCACGCTTGAGCTGATCGGGAGTGATCAGGGTCTCGTTGGAGGCGACGTTTAGGTCGTTGATCGGTAAATCAGCCATCGTTTACTCGTCAGGTCACGGGTGCCGGCCGCCAGCGAACCCGCGCGGCGGAGCACAGCAAATTAAGCGCGTCGGGGAGCAGAACCTTAGCGCGTTACACCGTGGCTCGACAATGGGCAGACACCGGTTTAATGGGCATTCCCCATCAGTTTCCCCCACCGTGGCGGGGAAACTGATGGGGAATGCACCCTAACCGGCCATTGGCTGCGCAAATGCCTTGCTGACCGTATCGTGGGAGAACTCGTCGGCGTGCTGCTGGACCCACTCGAGGGCCAGGGTCTCATTGTTCTGCTGTTGGCTTTGGGGTTCATGCTGACGGCAGTAACGTTCGATCTGGCAGATCTGCTCACCCATCCGCGCGCAAAACAGCGTCTGTTCGTCGACGAAGGCGATCCCCACCAGATAGCCGCGTTTGCGTCGCAAGCACCACGCCACATAACCCAGGAAACGCAAGTCCGGGTTCAGGGTCGGCATGCGTATTTCCAGCGCCGTACCGTGGCGCCACGCGCGGTGGTAATTGCAAGCCATGCCGCCGAGGCTGATAGTGTGCAGCTCTTGCCGCGAAATACACTCATGTTTGAGCAACGTTAATTCGACGGGCACATCGTCAGGATGAGGAAGATAACGTCTCATGAACACGGACTCCCTGTGTCGGCCACTTGACACTGTTTCTCCCAGTATAGTGGTCGAATCGGAACTGACCGATTTCGACGCCGACCAACGGTTGCTGGCAATGAGCGGCATTTCACTGGTGATATTTACCAGCGTCGGCTGTGCCAGTTGTCGTTTTGCCCGCGAGCAGTTGCCCAGGCTCGAACTGGCGGTCGATCGGCTGTGCTGGATCGATGCCGGAAGCAATGGCGGGGTGGTTGAGCGCTATCGGGTCTTTCATTTGCCGGCACTGTTTGTGGTGCGCGACGGTGAGTATTTCGGGGCGCTACAGTCGCGCCTGACCCGCACAGCGCTCAACGAGGCTGTGGAGCAGGCGTTGAATCGACCAGCAGAGGAGCTGCCATGACAGGCACAGTGGCCAAGCCGACAATCGGCATTATCGGGACCGGCGCGATCGGTGGTTTCTACGGGCTGATGCTGGCGCGTGCCGGCTTCGATGTGCATTTTCTGTTGCGCAGCGAGTTTTCAGCGGTGGCCGAACGCGGCTTGCATCTTGACCATGCGTCGTTGGGCCCGCTGACCCTGAACCCGGTCCAGGCCTATTCGTCGGCTGCCGACATGCCGCCCTGTGACTGGCTGCTGGTGGGCGCCAAGACCACCAGCAACGCGGACCTGGCACCGGCCATTATTCAAGCCGCGGCACCTGATGCCAAAGTGCTGTTGCTGCAAAATGGCCTGGACGTCGAAGACCATCTGCGCGAGTTGCTCCCCGATTCGCTGCACCTGCTGGGCGGGCTTTGTCTGATCTGCGTCCATCGCGCCGGCCCCGGGGTCATCACCCATCAAGCGCTGGGGGCGGTGAATGTCGGCTACCACAGTGGCCCCGCCGCCGATGCACAGGTACGCATGAACATCGTCGAGGAGGGCGCCGGATTGTTCCGCACGGCCGGTATCGACGCCCAGGCCATGCCGAATCTGCAGCAGGCGCGCTGGCAGAAACTGGTCTGGAATATTCCCTACAACGGTCTGTCGGTGCTGCTCGGGGCCAGCACCACACCGTTGATGGCGGATGCCGACAGCCGCGCGCTGATTCAGGCCTTGATGGCCGAAGTGGTTCAGGGGGCCAAGGCTTGCGGTCATGACATGCCGCCGGGTTACGCCGATTATCTGTTCATGATGACCGAGAAAATGCCCGACTACTGGCCGAGCATGCATCACGATTTTCTGCACAAGCGGCCGCTGGAACTGGACGCCATCTACACTCGGCCACTGGCAGCGGCGAAGGCGGCGGGATGTGAGTTGCCGCGAATCGAGGCCTTGTATCGCAGCTTGAGTTTTATCGACCGACGTAACCACTGAGTCGGTCAAGAAGGGGGAAGGGCATGGCAAATGTCATAGACGACAAACTGGTGCTGGCGATTTCTTCGCGAGCGCTGTTCGACTTGAGCGAGAGCCACAAGGTCTATCTGTCGAGCGGCGTCGAGGCTTATCGGCAGTACCAGATCGAACACGAAGACGAAATTCTCGAGCCCGGCGATGCATTCCCGTTGGTGGAAAAACTCCTGAACCTGAATACCCGTCTCGGCCGTGCCCGGGTCGAGGTGATCCTTGTGTCGCGTAACAGCGCCGACACCGGCCTGCGGGTTTTCAACTCGATTCATCACTATGGCCTGTCGATCTCGCGTGCGGCGTTCGTCGGCGGGCGCAGTCCTTATCCGTACCTCAAGGCTTTTGGTTGCGACCTGTTTCTCTCGACCCATGCCGAAGATGTGCGCAATGCGCTGGAGGCCGGATTCGCCGCAGCGACTATTCTATCGGGCGGTGCCAGTCGCGCCGCCAGCGATGAATTGCGCATTGCCTTCGACGGTGACGCGGTGCTGTTTTCCGACGAGTCGGAGCGGGTCTATCAGTCGGGAGGCCTGGCGGCGTTTCAGGCCAGCGAGCGTGAGGCGGCCCGCGAGCCTTTGCGTGGCGGGCCGTTCAAAGGTTTCCTCGCGGCGCTCAATCTGTTGCAGCGCGAGTTTCCGGATGATGCCTGTCCGATCCGTACCGCGCTGGTGACCGCGCGATCGGCGCCGGCCCATGAACGGGTGATCCGTACCTTGCGCGAATGGGACATTCGTCTGGACGAATCGCTGTTTCTTGGCGGCTTGACCAAATCAGCTTTTCTCGAAGCCTTTGCCGCCGACGTATTTTTCGACGATCAGGCAGGCCATTGCGAACTGGCCCGCGAAGTGGTCGCCACCGGGCACGTGCCCCATGGCATCAGTAACGAGCCGTCGGTTTAAAGCCCGGCGGTTCAATACGTTGCGCCGGGCGCCGCACTCGCCACGGCACTGCTAAGCTGAATCAATCTCCGCCATGTTGGCATTTGAGGAGGTCATATGATTCGTTCGATGCTGTATGCCACTGACTTGGGTCTGTACGCACCATTGGTGATGCAGCATGCCTTGGAACTGGCTCGAACATTCAATGCCGACTTGTATGTGGTGCACGCGGTAGAGCCCATGGGGCTGTTTGCCGAATCCGTGTTGCAAAGCTATCTCGACGAGAAGGCCTTGAACGAATTTCACAGTCAAGGTCTGAACAATGTGATCGCCAATATTCAGCAACGGGTGCTCGACAACTTTCGCGAAGAGCTGGGGGATGAAGGAGAGCAGGATTTGCAGCGGATTCAGGCAGTGCGGGTGCTGCAGGGCGATCCGTCGCAGGTGATTCTCGACCAGGCGCAGAAACTCTCTGTCGATTTACTGATCGTAGGGAGTCACAGCCATGGTGCTGGCGCGGAAACGCCGTTGGGTCGAACCGCTGCGCGCGTGTTGCAACTGGCCAGGGTGCCGGTCTATTTGGTGCCGCTGGTAGAGCGTCGCCGCAAAGAGGATCGCTAGAACACGAATAATGGCATTTTGACAAAAAAGTTCTAGATTTATTGGTCTAACCATTAATATAGTTATATACCGTCGCTGATGCCCGTGGCGTCTACCTGCTTTGAGGGATTCATATGAAGCTTCAACAATTGCGCTACATCTGGGAAGTGGCGCACCACGACCTCAACGTTTCTGCTACAGCCCAAAGCCTCTACACCTCGCAACCGGGCATCAGCAAACAGATTCGTCTGCTGGAAGACGAATTGGGGGTCGAGGTTTTCGCCCGCAGCGGCAAGCATCTGACCCGCGTTACCCCGGCTGGCGAGCGCATCATCACCACTGCCGGTGAGATCCTGCGCAAAGTTGAAAGCATCAAACAGATCGCCCAGGAATTCTCCAACGAGAAAAAAGGCACCCTGTCGATCGCCACCACCCACACCCAGGCGCGTTATGCATTGCCACCGGTGATCAGCAATTTCATCAAGCAATACCCGGACGTTGCCCTGCACATGCACCAGGGTTCGCCGATGCAGATCGCCGAGATGGCTGCGGACGGCACCGTCGATTTCGCCATCGCCACCGAAGCCCTGGAGCTGTTCGGTGATCTGGTGATGATGCCGTGCTATCGCTGGAACCGCTGCGTGGTCGTGCCTCAGGGCCACCCGCTGACCAAGCTGTCGAAGCTGACCCTCGAAGCCCTGGCCGAATACCCGATCGTGACGTACGTATTCGGTTTCACCGGCCGTTCGAAACTCGACGAAGCCTTCAGCCACCGTGGCCTGACACCGAAAGTGGTGTTCACCGCCGCTGACGCCGACGTGATCAAGACGTACGTTCGCCTGGGGCTGGGCGTGGGTATCGTGGCGAAAATGGCAGTCGATACCAAGCTCGATAGCGATCTGGTGGTGCTCGATGCCAGCGAGTTGTTCGAATCCAGTATTACCAAAATCGGTTTCCGTCGCGGCACTTTCCTGCGTGGCTTCATGTGCGACTTCATCGAGAAGTTCGCTCCGCACCTGACCCGCGAAGTGATGGCCAAGGCCATTCAGTGCCACAACAAACAGGAACTGGAAGAGCTGTTCGACGGCGTCGAACTGCCGGTCCATTAAGCGTCAACAGACGCTAGACCACCTCGGTGACAGCAAACTGTTGCCGAGCGCCCGCCACCAGAATCTCCACTTCATCCCCTTCGAACTTGCCCAGCAGGCTTTTACCCAGCGGCGAACGAGGGGTGATGACGGTAATCAGTTGCCCCACCAGATCAATCTTCAATCCGGCTGCGTCGGGGGCCAGGAACAGCCATTGTTCGCGACCCTTTTCGTCTTCCAGGCCGAGCAGGGCGCCGACCTCGATGCCGCGCCGCTCGTCATAAGGCCGCAGTGTCAGGTTCTGGCAAAGGGTCAATGACAGCCTGATTTCTTCCACTCGCCTGGCCTGCCCGGCCGCCAGATAAGACGCCTCCAGCCCCAGGGTGTCGTACTTGTTTTCAGCTATGTTTTCTTCGTGGGTCGCGGTTTCGTAAGCGGTTTGCGCGGCACGCTCGGCGATGTCGAGATCGATCCGCAGCTTGTCGATAATCAGTTGGTGGACGGTCGGCTTGTGCATAGAGAGCTTCATGATCAATCGCAGAATTGCAGGACGTTGGCGCGGCTTTTTTCGCTCGGCGCGGTCTGGTCCTGTTGCAGCCAGAACTGACATTTTGGATTGGCCAGATTGTGTTTGCTGCTTCTGGCCTGTTCCACCATTTGCTGCTGATCGTTCCTGCGCAGGTGTTCCTCGTACTGTTCGAACATCGGGTTTTGCGCAGCGGGTTGTTCAATCACCGGCGGCTTGGCCAGTTGCTCCACCGCCTGGGCCAAGGGTGCCAATTGCTCGTTGAACAACAGGCGCCAGGCGAGCCAGCAAGTCAGTGCGATCGCGATAAATCCCAGCCACAAACCGAGGGCGATGCTGCCGGTCAGTTGCAGCGCATTGAGCTGGATCGGCATGGAGCGGCGCGGGTGGGGACGGTAGGGCATGACTGCCTCCTGGCGGGTGGTCGCGGGCAAGTGGCGATTGTCGCACGAAGATTAATCGTCGTCGGCTCTTCTGCGCGGGGTAATTTATGCGGACAATCGGCGCATTTGCCAACGGGAACCTGGAATGCCTGAAATGAAAACCCGCTGGGATATTTTTTGCACCGTGGTCGACAATTTCGGCGACATCGGTGTGACCTGGCGTCTGGCCCGCCAACTGGTGGCCGAACATTCAGTGACGGTGCGCTTGTGGGTCGATGACCTGCGGGCCTTCGAGCGGTTGTGTCCAGAAATCGACATCCACGCTACGCAGCAGTGGCAGCAGGGTGTCGAGGTGCGGCAGTGGTCAGCGCACTGGCAACCCACCGAAGCCGCGGATGTCGTTATCGCCGCGTTCGCCTGCCAGTTGCCGAGTGCTTATATGGAGGCCATGGCCGAGCGGGAAAAGCCGCCGCTGTGGATGAACCTCGATTATCTGAGCGCCGAAGACTGGGTCGTCGGTTGTCACGGCTTGCCGTCGGTGAAGTACAAGAACGTGCAGAAGTTCTTTTTCTTCCCGGGTTTTCGCAAGGGCACCGGTGGCTTGCTGCGTGAGAGGGGGTTGCTCGAACGACGTCGGCAGTTTCAGCAAAGTCCCGAGGCTCAGCGAGAGTTCCTGCAAGGCCTGGGGGTTGAACGCGCCCCGAATGCACAGCTGATCTCGCTGTTCGCCTACGAGAATAACGGGCTGGCCAGTTGGCTCGACGCCATGGCTGCCGACTCGACGCCCACTCATCTGTTGGTGCCCGAGGGGCGGATTCTCGGCGACGTCGAACGCTGGCTCGCAGTGGACGGGCTGACGGCCGGCGCGGTGCATGTGCGCGATGCCCTGACCGTGCAAGTGCTGCCGTTCGTCCGGCAGGATCAATATGACCTGCTGCTGTGGAGCTGCGATTTCAACGCCGTGCGCGGCGAAGATTCCTTTGTTCGCGCGCAATGGGCAGGCCGGCCAATGCTCTGGCACATCTATCGGCAGGACGAAGATATCCACCTGGACAAGCTCGACGCCTTCCTGACCCTGTACACCCAAGGCCTGTCCAAACCTGCTGGCGAGGCGATCAGCGGTCTATGGCGGGCATGGAATGCAGGTGAGACAATGGGCGAGTACTGGAAATCAACCCGCAAACATTGGCCGGAACTGGAAAAACATGCCGAGGCGTGGTGTCTGGAACAAGCCTTGCAGGCAGATCTTGCCGCAGCGCTGGTACAGTTTTACCTAAATTGGATATGATACGCGGCCTAGATTTTTGTAAATCCCATCCAAATTCGGATATTCGCAATGAAAACTGGTAAAGAACTGAAACCCGGTATGGTGATCCGTATCGACAACGATCCTTGGCTGGTTCAGAAAGCTGAATTCACCAAGTCGGGTCGTAACAGCGCGATCATGAAGACCAAGCTGAAAAACCTGTTGACCGGTTACAAGACCGAGACCGTTTACAGCGCCGACGACAAACTGGACGACGTGATCCTCGACCGCAAAGAAGCGACCCTGTCCTTCATCAGCGGCGACTCCTACACGTTCATGGACACCACTGACTACACCATGTACGAGCTGAACGCTGAAGACATCGAAGCCGTTCTGCCTTTCGTTGAAGAAGGCATGACCGATGTTTGCGAAGCGATCTTCTTCGAAGAGCGTCTGGTTTCCGTAGAACTGCCGACCACTATCGTGCGTCAGGTTGACTACACCGAAGGCTCCGCTCGCGGTGATACTTCCGGCAAGGTGATGAAGCCTGCCAAACTGAAGAACGGTACCGAGCTGTCGGTTGCTGACTTCATCGAAATCGGCGACATGATCGAGATCGATACCCGCGAAGGCGGTTCCTACAAAGGCCGTGCTAAATAAGCACCGCTTGAGGAATGAAAAAGCCCGACCATTGAGTCGGGCTTTTTTGTGGGCGAATGATCAAGATCAGTGATTAAACGGCAACGTGCAGGCGCACATCGACGTTGCCACGCGTGGCGTTGGAGTACGGGCAGACCTGGTGGGCGGCGTCGACCAGGCTTTGTGCATCGGCTTGTTCAAGGCCCGGCAGGCTGATGTGCAGGTCGATGTCCAAGCCGAAACCACCAGGGATCTGGCCGATGCCGACATGGGCGGTGATCGAGGCGTCGTCGGGGATTTTGCGTTTGGTCTGGCTGGCGACGAATTTCAGCGCGCCGATGAAGCAGGCGGAATAGCCGGCGGCGAACAGTTGTTCAGGGTTGGTTGCCGCACCGCCGGCGCCACCGAGTTCTTTCGGGGTCGCGAGTTTGACGTCGAGGACGTTGTCGCTGGAGATCGAACGACCGTCACGGCCGCCGGTGGAGGTTGCGATTGCGGTGTAGAGAGATTGCATGGTGTGAGCCTCGTTTCGGATTGGGTGTTTCGCGCTAAATGTTTGCGCGCTAAGTAAGTGCGAAATGAATGTAGCTCGCTAATATTTAGCGCACAAGATAAATTTTTGAAAAAAACTGACCCTGCCCATCACCTGGAGATTCGATCAGGCGGGAGATGCTTGAGATAGAGGCTTTCGTGCGGGATTTATGCGAAGTGAATTTTTTTGCGACGGGGGAGGACGCCTTCGCGGGCGATCCGACTTGCCCGCGAAGAACGATAACGCGGTCTAAAGGCTGTCTTGCAGGTGGCTGCGCAGCTCCTGGAGATCCGCTTGCAGCTTCTTCAACTGCTCCAGCGTCTGCCCGCTGGCGCCGAGGATGCACTGCGGAATATCGCGCGCTTTGTCTCGCAGCGCATGGCCTTGCTCGGTGAGTTCGACAATCACCACCCGTTCATCTTCGCGGCTGCGGGTGCGGCTCAGCAGGCCTTCGGCTTCCAGGCGTTTGAGCAGCGGGGTGAGGGAGCCGGGGTCGGTCAGTAGTCGGCTGCTGATTTCGCCGACCGTCAATCCGTCCTTTTCCCACAACACCATCATTGCCAGGTACTGCGGATACGTCAGGCCCAGCGCTTGCAGCAGCGGCTTGTAAACCTTGGTCATCAGCAATGAAGTGGAATGCAGGGCGAAGCAGACCTGATTATCCAGCAGCAGGTTATCGCAGTTGTCCGGGGTGTCGCGCTCGGTGTTCATTTCAAAGCCTTGATCAGTGATCGTCATGAATCTAGCGGGCGAATCTTTAATGCGCCAGATAATTATGGACTAGTGGCGGTCCAGGTTGGTTTGCAGCGCCAGATCCCACGGTGGGATGGGGCTGAAACGGGTCTTCAGGTATTCCAGCAGCAAGCGGCTACGCGAACTGGGCTGCTGCTCCAGGCGTAACGCATAAATACCGGTGCTTTCCGGTTTTGGCAGACCTTGTTCGCAGAACAGCGGCAGCAGTTCGCCGCGCAATAAATATTCACTGGCCAACCAGGTCGGCAGATGCGCGACACCCAGCCCGGCCAGTGCGCCGCAGACCAGCGCCTCGGCGTTATTGGCGCTCATGCGGATTCGCGCAGGCCGGTGCAAATGCATCTGCCCATCCCGCTCGAAGCGCCAGGCGAACGGCGGAGCCAGGCCGTCCCAATCCAGACCGTCGTGGTCGACCAATTGCGCCGGCTCGGTCGGCACGCCACGGCGTTGCAGGTAATCGGGGCTGGCGCAGGCGATGCGCACCATGCTCGCCAGCGGCGTGGCCACCAGCCGGGTATCGGCCATTTGCCCGGCACGCAGTACCAGGTCGACCTTGCCCAGGTTCGAACCCTGCATGTCGACAAAGCTGTCGATCAGGTGCAATTGCACGTCGAGGCCGGGGTAAAGGGTCAGGAAGTCGGCAATCACCGGTGCCAGATGGCGTCGTCCGAACGCTGCCGGCGCATCGACCCGAATCAAGCCTTCCGGCGCGTTGCTCAGGGACACCGCTTCCGCCCGCGCCAGCCGCAGTTCCGCGACGATCCGCCGCGCGCGCTCGGCAAAGGCCAAGCCTGCCGGGGTAGCCCGCACCGCGTGGGTGCTGCGAATGAACAGCTGACTGCCGACGGCGCTTTCCAGGCTATCGATACGTCGCGCCACCGCCGATGGCGTCAGGGGATGACGGCGGGATGCAGCGGAAAAACTGCCGGTCTCCAGCACATCCAGAAACAGTCCGAGTTGTTCGGTCAATTGATTGGGGTTCATGGCTTCATTAACGCTTATGCGAATTTGGCACAGCCATTGTGCGTTGCTATGCGTTTCCCTGCCAGAGCCGACTGCGTAGGATGAGCGGCCTGACAAGAGGAAACCGCCTGTGATTGAGTTCGTGATGTACCTGGTTTTTGGC
This sequence comes from Pseudomonas sp. 01L34, assembly GCF_056400265.1. Lineage (NCBI taxonomy): Bacteria > Pseudomonadati > Pseudomonadota > Gammaproteobacteria > Pseudomonadales > Pseudomonadaceae > Pseudomonas > Pseudomonas sp. 01L34. The sequence goes on along the minus strand of NZ_JBFTSX010000010.1, from coordinate 96,245 downwards.
GCCGCCATGGGCACCCTCGGCGGGCTCTTCGGCATTGGTGGCGGGTTGGTGGCGATTCCGCTGCTGGGCGTGTGGTGCGGTCTCGATCAGCAGGTCGCCCAAGGCACGGCGCTGGTGATGGTGGTGCCGAACGTGATGCTGGCGCTATGGCGTTATCACCAGCGCAATCGCATCGAATTGCGTCATGCGCTGCCATTGGCTTCGATGGGATTCTGCTTCGCCTGGATCGGTTCGATCTGGGCGGTGGGCATCGATGCGCAAACCATGCGCGTGGGGTTTGTCGCGTTCCTGGTCGCGCTGTCGGCCTACAACCTGGTGCGAATGTTCGCCGCCACTGCGCCGGCGTCTTCACAGATGCATTATTCATGGCCGTGGCTGGGTGTGCTCGGCGCGGCTTCCGGGACCATGGGCGGGTTGTTTGGCGTGGGTGGGGCGGTGGTGGCCACGCCGGTGTTGACCAGTCTGTTCGGTACCAGCCAAGTGGTTGCCCAGGGCTTGTCGCTGGCACTGGCATTGCCGAGCACGGGCGTCACGTTGGCGACTTATGCGGTGCACCATCAGGTGCACTGGGCGATCGGTATTCCATTGGCGGTCGGTGGATTGATGAGCATCAGTTGGGGCGTGAGAATCGCCCACGCACTGCCGGAGCGGCTGTTGCGCGGGCTGTTCTGTGGGTTTCTGGTGTGCTGCGCGGTGATGCTCGCCTTTAAAGTTTGAAGCCTTCGACGATGTGCTCGGCCAGGCATTCGGTGATCGGTGAAGGGTTGTTCAGGTTGCGGATCAGCATGATGCTGGCTTCCGGCAACAGCGGCAGGTCTTCGTCGGCGCCAAGGATGCGCATGTCTGGCGTGATCAGGCTTTCCAGTTGCGCGGTGATCGCAAGCCCCGCGCTGACCACTGCCATCAATGCCGACAGGCTGGAGCTGTTGTAGGCAATGCGATAATCGCGACCCATGGCTTCCAGCGCATTACACGCCCAGGCACGGCAGAAACAATCGCTATTGAACATCGCCAGCGGCAGCGGCGTCTGCTCGTGGGCGTTGAAGCATTGGGCCTCGGCCCAGACAAAACGCTCCTTGCGCAACAACTGGCCGATCTCGTTACCCGGCTCGCGGGTGACGATGGACAGGTCCAGGTCCTGGCGCTGCAACAGTTGCCGGGTCGATTCGCAATGAACCTCGATCTGGATCAGCGGGTAGAACTGCGCGAAGCGCGACAGGATGCCCGGCAGAAAGCGCATCACGTAATCGTCGGGTGTGCCGATGCGCACCGTGCCGACCATGTGCGGCTCGCGCAGGGTATTGAAGACTTCGCTGTGGAGTTTGAGGATGCGCCGCGCATAGCCGAGCAACACCTGGCCTTCGGCGGTCAGCTTGACCTGGCGCCCGTCGCGTTCGAACAGCTGGCGCTGCAACACGTCTTCTTCCAGACGTTTCATCTGCATGCTCACCGCCGACTGGGTGCGGTTGACCATTTCCCCGGCGCGGGTAAAGCCGCCCTGATCAGCGATCGCGACGAAGGTGCGCAGTACATCGGTGTCGATACTGGGGTAGGCGGACATTCATCAATCTCCGAGATGTATGCCATCAGAAACATTCGTTGGATTGATCTTAGCGCTGCGGCGAGACTGGATCCATCCCTAAAGGAGGGCTACACGATGAAAGGTCACAACGAGCATGTAACGGAACAAAAATTCTCAATCCACGCGGTATCCGATCTGCTGCACAAGTTTAGTCGCTGGTACGAACTTCACCGTGAACGTGAATTACTGGCGAGCTTGAGCGACGAAGCACTGAAGGATATCGGCGTGAGCCGCGCAGATGTGGAGCATGAGGCAGTAAGACCGTTCTGGGATGATCCGATGCACAAATGATGATGCCATCGCTACACAAACCGCTTTCGGGTGAGGTAGGTTGCGAGCAGACAAGGAGATGCTCATGCCCGCCACACTGTCCTTTTCCCTCAAACAGGCTCGGCGTCTGGCGCTGGCTGCCCAAGGGTTCAACGGGCGCCAGCCGCCGGCGGCGATCAAACCGGTTCAGCTCAACCGGCTGATCGAACGACTCGGCATTCTGCAGATCGATTCGGTCAATGCATTGGTGCGCTCGCACTACCTTCCCGTGTTTTCCCGTCTTGGCAATTATTCAACCGACTTGCTCGATCAAGCTGCCTGGAGTCAGGGCTGTCGGCGCACGTTGTTCGAGTATTGGGGCCACGAAGCTTCGTTATTACCATTGTCGATGTACCCCTTGATGCGCTGGCGCATGCAGCGCGCAGCCCGTGGCGAAGATATCTACCAGCAACTGGCGCGTTTCGGTCGTGAGCAGCAGGACACGATTCGCCGTGTTTTAGCGTCGGTCCAGGAGCTCGGTGCGCTGGGGGCGGGCAGCCTGTCGACCCGTCAGGAACGGGCAGGGCCGTGGTGGGACTGGAGCGCTGAAAAGCATGCGCTTGAATGGTTGTTCGCCGCCGGTGAAGTGACCGTGGCCAGCCGGCGCGGGTTCGAACGGCTTTATGATTTGCCGGAACGGGTGATTCCTTCGGCGCTTCTGCAGCAGCCCTTGCTCAGTGAAGCCGAAGCCCAGCGCGGGTTATTGCTGCATGCGGCCACGGCGTTGGGCGTCGGCACGGAAAAAGACCTGCGGGACTATTTTCGCTTGAGCCCGGCAGACAGCCGGCCGCGTCTGGCGGAGCTGGTCGAGGGCGGAAAGCTGCTGGTCTGTGGAGTTGAAGGCTGGCGGCAACCGGCTTATTGCCTGGCTGAGCCGAAAGTGCCGCGTAAGGTCGAGGCCAGTGCGCTGCTTTCACCATTCGATTCGCTGATTTGGGAGCGCAGCCGTACCGAGCGATTGTTCGATTTCCGTTATCGGCTGGAGATTTATACGCCGCAGCATAAACGCGTCTACGGCTATTACGTCTTGCCGTTTTTGCACAATGAGCGGATTGCTGCGCGGGTCGACTTGCGAGCCGAACGAGCGTCAGGCCGGTTGGCGGTGCATGCCGTGCATGAGGAAGAGCCGGGGCTGGATGATGAAGGGATGCTGGCGTTGGCGGTCAATCTGCGGTGGATGGCGGACTGGTTGGGGCTTGAGCGGCTTCAGCTGAATTGCCCGCGGGCGAGTGCGGCGCGGTTGCGGGGGGCGTTGGCTCAATTCAGTGTTGTTTGAATTGACGCCTTCGCGGGCAAGCCTCGCTCCTACAGGTTTTATGTCGTCCACCGGAAATGTGAACGACCCAAAACCTGTAGGAGCGAGGCTTGCCCGCGAAGGGCTTAACGCGATTTAACGGCGGACTTGCTTCAGGGTCTCTGCAATCAAAAACGCCAGTTCCAGCGACTGATCGGCATTCATCCGCGGGTCGCAATGGGTGTGATAACGATCCGACAACCCATCTTCGGTAATCGGCCGCGCGCCGCCGATGCATTCGGTGACGTTCTGCCCGGTCATTTCGATGTGTATGCCGCCGGCATAACTGCCTTCCGCTTCGTGAACCTGGAAGAACTGCTTCACCTCGCCAAGGATCTGCGCGAAGTCGCGGGTCTTGTAGCCGCTGCTGGCCTTGATGGTGTTGCCGTGCATCGGGTCGGAGCTCCAAAGCACTTGCTTGCCTTCGCGCTGCACCGCGCGAATCAGCTGCGGCAGGTGATCGCCGACCTTGTTCGCTCCCATCCGCGCAATCAGGTTCAGGCGACCCGGGTCGTTGTCCGGGTTGAGCACATCGATCAGGCGAATCAGGTCTTCAGGGTTCATGCTCGGGCCGACCTTGACCCCGATCGGGTTATGCACCCCGCGCAGGAATTCGACGTGAGCACCGTCCAGTTGACGTGTACGGTCACCGATCCACAGCATGTGGGCCGAGCAGTCGTAGTAGTCGTTGGTCAGGCTGTCGCGACGCACGAAGGCTTCTTCGTAGTTCAGCAGCAGCGCTTCGTGGGCGGTGAAGAAACTGGTTTCGCGCAGTTGCGGCGAGCTGTCCATGCCGCAGGCGCGCATGAAGGCCAGGGTTTCATCGATGCGATCGGCCAGGTGGCTGTATTTCTCGGCCAGTGCCGAGTTGGCGATGAAGTCCAGGTTCCATTTGTGTACCTGATGCAGATCGGCAAAGCCGCCCTGGGCAAAGGCGCGCAGCAGGTTCAGGGTCGCGGTGGACTGGTGGTAGGACTGCAGCAGGCGATCCGGGTCCGGTACGCGGCTTTTTTCGTCGAAACCGATGCCGTTGACGATGTCGCCACGGTAGGCCGGCAGCGTCACGCCGTTGATGGTTTCATCGTTGGCCGAACGGGGTTTGGCGAACTGACCGGCCATGCGTCCGACTTTGACAACCGGGCAACCGGCGGCGAAGGTCATGACGATCGCCATTTGCAGCAACACTTTAAAGGTGTCGCGAATTTTCGCGGCGGAGAATTCGGCGAAGCTTTCGGCGCAGTCGCCGCCCTGCAACAGAAATGCCCGGCCCTGGGTGACTTCGGCAAACTGACGGCGCAACTCCCGCGCTTCACCGGCAAACACCAGTGGCGGATAGCTCGCCAGGGTTTGCTCGACGTGCAGCAAATGCGTCGCGTCGGGGTATTGAGGTTGTTGCTGGATCGGCAGGGCGCGCCAGCTGTCAGGGCTCCAGGGTTGGCTCATCGCAGTCTCTAGTGTTTTACGCTCGGACGGTTATGTTATCAGCAATTAGTGCGTGACCTGCTCCCGTCGCTTCGCGGACAATCGCGCCTTTGCCGCTTTATGTTGCGGTTTATCGTGTTGCCGGGGCCGGTAACGATCAGGAGACGAAATGACTGAGGAGCGCGTCGAGCATCTGCTCGCCGAGGTGCAGGATGAGTTCGGCGTGATTCGCGTGCTGGAAGTGGCTGATTACCGTTTTCTGGAGTTCGGTGACGCCATCGAACAGAGCTGCGTGTTCACCGCCGACCCTAGCTGGCTCGAGTACGATTACACCCGCGCGATGCTGATTGGTGCGCTGTGCCACGAGCAGCCGGAAAGCGCGCTGTTCCTCGGCCTTGGTGCTGGGACACTGACCCAGGCTTGCTTGAAGTTCCTGCCACTGGAAGATGTCGAAGCCATCGAGCTGCGCCCTGACGTACCGCGCCTGGCCATCGAATACCTGGGGCTGGATGACGATCCGCGGCTGTACATCCGCGTCGGCGATGCGCTGGAGTTGCTCGATACGGCTGAACCGGCCGATCTGATTTTCGTCGACTTGTACACCGATGTCGGGCCGGGTGTCGGGCATCTGGCCTGGAGCTTTCTGGAAAACTGTCAGAAACGCTTGAATCCGGGGGGCTGGCTGGTGATCAACCAGTGGGCTACCGACGACGGCAAGCCGTTGGGTGCAGCGTTGTTGCGCGGTCTCTATCACCGGCATTACTGGGAACTGCCGGTGAAGGAGGGCAACGTGATTCTGATCGTGCCATCGGAGCTGGATCAGGAGTTGGACATGGAAGGGCTGATCGCCCGCGCGGAAGGCCTGGCGCCGCGGTTGGGGTATTCATTGCAATCGCTGATCAAGGATATTCGGCCGGCGACTTAATGCGATGAGGTCATCTGTGGCGAGGGAGCTTGCTCCCTTGCCACAAAAGCCGATCTGTCAGCAGCCTTTGAAGACGCCTGGCCGCTTCTCGATCATCGACCGCACACCCTCCTTGGCGTCCTCGCTGTTGAGCAGTTTCTTCACCAGTGCCGGCAATGCCTGGGTCGCAGCAATTTCACCCTCGTAGCGCGCCTGTCGCGCAGACATCAACGTCGCCTGAACCCCCAGCGGTGCCTGCCTCGCAATCCTCTCAGCCAACTCGATCGCCCGTGGCAGCAAGTCCTCGCTGGCCATGACTTCCTGCACCAGGCCCAGATGCAAGGCGTCATGTGCATCGAATTCATCGCCGGTGAGCAGCCAGCGCATGGCGTTGCCCCAACCGGCGACCTGATGCAGGCGCAAGGTGGCGCCACCGAACGGGAGGAGTCCGCGCTGCACTTCCTTTTGGGCAAAACGGGTATTGCTGGCGCACAGGTTGATGTCGGCGGCCAGCATCAGTTCGATGCCCGCGGTCAGGCAGTAGCCTTGCGCCGCGACAATCACCGGTTTGTTGACCCGGGGGCCGCCGAACACGCCCCAGGGATCGCAGCCGCCGGGCGGTGCCTGCCAGCCTTCGGCCAGGGCTGCGCCGGCGCTGACCAGGTCGAGCCCGGCAGTGAAATGCTCGCCATGGCCGAACACCACCGCGACCCGCGCCTCACTGTCGGCTTCGAATTCGCCATAGGCCAGGCTGAGCGCATTGAGCAGGTCGAGGTCGAAGGCATTGCGCTTGGCCACCCGATCCAGGCCGATCATCAGGACATGACCGTGTCTTTCACGGGTGACACGACTGGGGCTGGGCTGATTCATGGAGCATTTCCTCGGGCGGGAAGGGGGCGTCAGACCAAAGGTCTGCGTCGCAAGGGTGAACCGTTTTAGCGCCATCGTCAGCAGGGCCGGGCCTTTGCAAAATAGACGGTTGTACGATTATCCGCAAAGCCCGTGACACAACGGCGTATGCCGGTTTTTTCCGATAAAAAAAGCTCCCTTTTTTTCCGAATTCCGGTATAGTGCGCGCCGGCCTTTAACCGGGCCGCGTTTAGGTAGCGCAATTCCCCGAAGCCAGCTTCGGCTGCACGTCCGCCCCGCGGACTCTTCCTTGACGATTCTTTTCATTCATTCGTTTTCGCAAATCCCCGCCGACAAAGCTGCCAGGGCGACTCTTGAGTCTCAACACGGCATGCGCAGCTTTGGAGCATGGGTCTTTGCGGATGCACTTAGAGGCAGACCCATGACCCAGGAAATCGGCGGCTTCGCCGCTCTTGAACTTCACCCTAATATTGTCGCTGCAGTAGTCGCTACCGGCTATGAAGAGCCTTCGGCCATTCAGCAGCAGTCGATCCCGATCATTCTCGCCGGTCACGATATGATTGGCCAGGCGCAAACCGGTACCGGTAAAACCGCTGCCTTTGCCCTGCCGATCCTGCACCGCATTGATCCGTCCAAGCGCGAGCCGCAAGCTCTGATCCTGGCCCCAACTCGTGAGTTGGCGCTACAAGTTGCAACCGCTTTCGAAACCTACGCCAAGCAAATGCCGGGCGTAACTGTTGTGGCTGTCTACGGCGGCGCGCCGATGGGCCCACAATTGAAAGCAATCCGTAATGGCGCACAGATTGTTGTCGCCACTCCGGGTCGTCTGTGCGACCACCTGCGTCGCGACGAAAAAGTCCTGACTACCGTGAACCACCTGGTTCTCGACGAAGCGGACGAAATGCTCAAACTGGGCTTCATGGACGACCTGGAAGTTATCTTCAAGGCCATGCCGGAAACCCGTCAGACCGTATTGTTCTCGGCCACCCTGCCGCAATCGATCCGTGCCATCGCCGAACGCCACCTGCGCGATCCGAAGCATGTGAAGATCCAGAGCAAGACTCAGACCGTTACCGCGATCGAACAGGCTCACCTGTTGGTTCACGCTGACCAGAAGACTTCTGCCGTTCTCAGCTTGCTGGAAGTGGAAGATTTCGACGCCCTGATCATGTTCGTGCGCACCAAGCAAGCGACCCTGGACCTGGCCAGTGCCCTGGAAGCCAAAGGCTACAAAGCCGCTGCGCTGAACGGTGACATTGCTCAGAACCAGCGTGAGCGCGTCATCGAATCCCTCAAGGATGGCCGTCTGGACATCGTTGTGGCGACCGACGTTGCCGCTCGTGGCCTGGACGTTCCGCGTATCACTCACGTGTTCAACGTTGATATGCCGTACGACCCGGAATCCTACGTTCACCGTATCGGCCGTACCGGCCGTGCCGGTCGCGAAGGTCGCGCGCTGCTGCTGGTCACTCCTCGTGAGCGCCGCATGCTGCAAGTGATCGAGCGCGTTACCGGTCAGAAAGTTGCCGAAGTTCGCCTGCCGGACGCTCAAGCTGTTCTCGATGCCCGCATCAAGAAACTGACCAACAGCCTGTCGCCGCTGGTAGGTGATGCCGAGTCGACTCACGGTGATCTGCTGGATCGTCTGACTGCCGACATCGGTTGCAGCCCGCGTGCCCTGGCCGCAGCTCTGCTGCGCAAGGCTACCAACGGTCAAGCGCTGACCCTGGCCGCGATCGAGAAAGAACGTCCGCTGGTGCCGAACAATGCACCGCGTGGCGATCGTCCAGAGCGTTCCGGTGATCGTCCGGACCGTGGTGACCGCGAGCGTCGTGCTCCGATCCCGCTGGCTGAAGGTCGTGCTCGTTGCCGTACCGCGCTGGGTGCGCGTGACGGTATCGCTGCCAAGAACCTGCTGGGCGCCATCCTCAACGAAGGTGGTCTGGCGCGTGAAGCCATCGGTCGCATTCAGGTGCGTGACAGCTTCAGCCTCGTCGAGCTGCCGGAAGATGGTCTGGAGCGTTTGCTGACCAAGCTGAAGGACACTCGCGTTGCTGGTAAGCAGTTGAAGCTGCGTCGCTACCGCGAAGATTGATCTGCTCTCGGGCTGATTGATCGAACATAAAAAATCCCCGACTGGTTCGGGGATTTTTTTTGCCTGCTGTTTTGTGTCTGGCGTTTGAGCGGGGGCAGCGGTCGACTTATTAGTCGAAACGATAGATATCCATCCCCAGCGCCCCCATGGTGAACCCTTGGTGCACAACGCTGAACTCGCCCCCGGCCGCGCGGGCGAAGTACAGAGGCAACAGATGTTCGTCACTCGGATGGTTGCGCACCGCGTTCGGCGCCTGCTGACGATAGTCGTGCAGCGCAGCTTCATCGTTCGCTTCGAGCTTCTCAATCATCCAGTCACGGAACGCCTTGGCCCAGGGTTCGACGCTTTCCGGGCCGGCGTGCCAGTCCAGTTCGCGCAGGTTGTGGGTGATGCTGCCAGAGCCGATCAACAGCACGCCGTGCTCGCGCAGGCTGGCCAGGGCATGGCCGACGCGGGTTTGCAGCGCCGGGCCGCCACGGGTGGGCAGCGAGACCTGCACCACCGGGACATCGGCCTGCGGGTACATCAACGACAAGGGTACCCAAACGCCGTGGTCGAAGGGGCGCTTGGTATCGATGCGCGCAGGCAGGCCATCGGTCTTCAGCAGCTCGACAACCTCTGTCGCCAGTTGCGGGCTGCCGGGTGCCGGGTACTGCACCTCGAACAAGGCCCGCGGAAAACCGCCGAAGTCGTGCCAGGTTTCGGGTTGGGGGTTGCCGCTGACCAGCAATTCGCTGCTTTCCCAGTGCGCGGAAACGATCACGATGGCCTTGGGCTTGGGCATTGTCGCCGCCAGATCCGCGAGGGCCGGCCCACTGGCGCCAGGTTCCAGGGCCAGCATGGGGGAGCCATGAGAGATATACAGGCTGGGGAACATAATTGAGCTCCTGGGAGTAAGATGGCAGCATCTTCAGTCAGATCATTGATCTAAATCTAATATAAGTTTTAGAGTCTTTTGATCGAATTTTTCGGGGTTAATTATGCAGCCGGAGTTTTGGCACAAACGGTGGGCGTCGAATCAGATCGGCTTTCATCTGCCGGAAGTAAATCCCTATCTGCAACGGTTCTGGCCGCAACTGGGCCTTGATGAAGGTTCTCGCGTACTGGTGCCGTTGTGTGGCAAGAGCCTGGACCTGTTGTGGCTGGCGCACTGCGGTCATGAGGTGCTGGGTATCGAGTTGTCGGAAAAGGCCATCGAGGACTTTTTCAATGAGCATCAACTGGACCCGGCAATCAGCGACCAGGGGCCTTTCAACGTCTATCGGGCCGGGTCGATCGAGCTGTGGTGCGGCGATTTCTTCGAGTTGACGGCAGGCGATGTTGCCGATTGCAGCGCACTGTACGACCGCGCGGCGCTGATCGCCTTGCCGCCAGCGATGCGTGAACAATACGCGGCTCATCTGATCCGGATTCTGCCGAAGGATTCTTTAGGGATTTTGATTACGCTGGATTACGACCAGAAGCAAATGGCCGGACCGCCATTTGCTGTGCTTGATGACGAAGTGCAACGGCTGCTGGGGGCTTCGTGGGAGCTGAAGATCCTGGAAGACCAGGATGTCCTGGGTGAGAGCTGGAAGTTTCTCGAGGCCGGTGTCACGCGGCTTGAGGAGCGTGTGTATCGGGTTTCCAGCTGATAAAAGCTGCTGGTTATGCTGGCCTCATCGCGGGTTTGCTCGCAATGAGGCCCTGAAGAGCACCACACCACTTCGCAGACAAAAAAAGGCCCGCGTTCACTGCGGGCCTTTTCTTTTAGTGCTGCGGAAGCTGTCAGCCCCGGCGACGCAGTGCGTCGATGCGTTCTTCCAGCGGCGGGTGGCTCATGAACATGCGGGCGAACCCTTGCTTGAGACCACCGTTGATGCCGAAGGCATTCAGGGTATCCGGCATGTGCACCGGCAGCCCTTGTTCGGCACGCAGGCGCTGCAGGGCACCGATCATTGCGCTGGTACCCGCCAGGCGTGCGCCGGCGTCGTCGGCGCGGAATTCGCGCTTGCGCGAGAACCACATGACGATGGCGCTGGCCAGGATGCCCAGGACCAGTTCAGCGAAGATGGTCGCCACGTAGTAGGCGATACCCTGGCCTTCTTCGTTCTTGAAGATCACCTTGTCGACAAAATTGCCGATGATCCGGGCGAAGAACATCACGAAGGTGTTCACCACGCCCTGGATCAGCGCCAGGGTGACCATGTCGCCATTGGCCACGTGACCGATTTCGTGGGCCAGAACGGCTTTCACTTCATCCGGCGAGAAACGCTCGAGCAAGCCCTGGCTGACCGCGACCAGTGCGTCGTTCTTGTTCCAGCCGGTGGCGAAGGCGTTGGCTTCATAGGCCGGGAAAATCCCGACTTCGGGCATCTTGATCCCGGCTTCGCGGGACAGTTGCTCGACGGTTTGCAGCAGCCATTGCTCATGCCGGGTGCGCGGCTGGCTGATGATCTGGGTGCTGGTGCTCATTTTCGCCATCCACTTGGAGATGAACAGCGAGAACAGGGAACCGGCGAAACCAAAGACCGCACAGAAAATCAGCAGCTGATTGAGGTTGAGATCAACCCCGTTGGCCGCCATGAACCCGTTGAAGCCGAAAAGGCTCAGGGTGATGCTGGCAATCAGCACGACCGCCAGGTTAGTGGCCAAAAACAGCAAAATGCGCATCATGGTTGTAGAAATCTCCTCGTGCTAAAGATGTAGCGTACTGCGGGGTATATAAGGTGCTGCGCCGGGCTATTCAACCGGGTGACTATTTCAAACTGTGTCCTACGGCAACAGTCTAGCTGCTTGAAGGGCATTTCCGACGTCGACATGGGAAACGGTTGTCAGCCGATTAGCTTCACAGGCCCCCGCCGTTATTGGGCGTGGGCATGAAGCGTGTCGTCAGTCAGCGCTTGAAACAACGAGGCAGGGCAGGGCGCACAGAAGTGTTGCTGAATTAATCACCGTGCGACTTTTATCCGCGTCGCACGGTGACAGGCCATTTATTGGCGATAGGACTTGAGGAAGTTGCCGATCCGGCCAATGGCCTGATCCAGGTCGTCGACCCGTGGCAGGGTGACCACGCGGAAATGGTCTGGCCATGGCCAGTTGAAGGCCGTGCCTTGTACCACCAGCAGCTTTTCCGAGAGCAGCAGGTCGAGCACGAATTTCTCGTCGTTGTGGATCGGGCAGACTTTCGGATCGATCCGCGGGAACGCATACAGCGCACCCATCGGCTTGACGCAGCTCACGCCCGGAATGTCGTTGAGCAGTTCCCAGGTACGATTACGCTGTTCCAGCAGACGCCCTTGGGGCAATACCAGATCGTTGATGCTCTGATAACCACCGAGTGCGGTCTGGATTGCGTGCTGGCTCGGCACGTTGGCACACAGGCGCATATTAGCCAGCATGTCGATGCCTTCGATGTAGCTCTGGGCGTGGTGTTTCGGGCCGGAAATGGCGATCCAGCCGGAGCGGAAGCCGGCCACGCGATAGGACTTGGACAGGCCGTTGAAGGTCAGGCACAGCAGGTCCGGTGCCAGCGAGGCGGTGCAGATGTGCACGGCGTCGTCGTACAGGATCTTGTCGTAGATCTCGTCGGAGAACACCACCAGATTGTGCTGACGGGCCAGTTCCAGCATGCCCAGCAGGACTTCTTTCGAATACACCGCGCCAGTCGGGTTGTTCGGGTTGATGATCACCAGGGCCTTGGTGTTCGGGGTGATCTTGGCCTTGATGTCGGCCAGGTCCGGCCACCAGTTGGCCTGCTCGTCGCACAGGTAATGCACCGGGTTGCCGCCCGCCAGGCTCACTGCGGCGGTCCACAGCGGATAGTCGGGGGCCGGCACCAGCACTTCGTCGCCGTTGTTGAGCAGGGCCTGCATCGACATCACGATCAGCTCGGAAACGCCGTTGCCCAGGTAAATGTCTTCAATGCCGACGCCTTCCACCTGCTTTTGCTGGTAGTACTGCATCACGGCTTTACGGGCGCTGAACAGGCCTTTGGAGTCGCTGTAGCCCTGGGCGGTCGGCAGGTTGCGGATCACGTCCTGAAGGATTTCGTCCGGCGCTTCGAAACCAAAGGGCGCCGGGTTGCCGATGTTCAGCTTGAGGATGCGATGACCTTCCTCCTCCAGGCGTTTGGCGTGCTTGAGCACTGGGCCGCGAATGTCGTAGCAGACGTTGGCGAGCTTGTTCGATTTGCTGACCTGCATGGCGATGTGTTCCCGAAAATGAACGATCCAGGCGGCGTGTGAACGACCGTGCTGGGAATCCTGCGTATTCACACAGGCCTGACGCCTTGAGTGGCGGCACTCATAAATCCGTTTGAATGCGCGTGGTCTGGCTGCCAGACTGGCGTTTGACGAGGCGCAATCATACGTGCCGCCCGATCCGTGGAAAAGGTACAGATCGGGCTTTTTCAGCTGCTGAGGTGTATCAATGGAAAAGTTGGAAAAAACCCTGGAAGAATGGCGGGCCATGCTTGATCCGGAGCAGTACAACGTTTGCCGCCTCAAGGGCACCGAGCGACCGTTCTCCGGTAAATACAACGGCACCAAAACCGACGGCGTTTACCACTGCATCTGCTGCAACGCACCGCTGTTCGACTCCAAAACCAAGTTCGATTCCGGCTGCGGCTGGCCGAGCTTCTATGCGCCGATCGGCGACAGCGCGATGGTCGAGATCCGTGATATCAGCCACGGCATGATCCGTACCGAAGTGGTCTGCGCCAAATGCGATGCGCACCTTGGGCATGTGTTCCCGGACGGTCCGCCGCCAACCGGTTTGCGTTATTGCATCAACTCGGTGTGCCTGGACCTCGTTCCCCGCGAATAATCTGCTGATGTCGCGCGCTTGATTTGTATACGCAGGAGCAGCCTCCGGCAGCTCCTGCAATGATGTTCGCGTGCCGGGCATCTATTGATTTATTAAATTGCACACAATTCAATTGCTCGCTATGTTTGATCTTCCTTCATTCGGAGTTCGTGCCATGAGCGACAACCTGCTGAGCATCCCTTGCACCACCATCAAGGGGGAGCAAAAGACCCTGGCCGATTTCGCCGGTAAAGCGGTGCTGGTGGTCAACACCGCCAGCAAATGTGGTTTCACCCCGCAGTACAAAGGCCTCGAAGAGCTCTGGCAGAGCTACAAGGATCAAGGTTTGGTGGTACTCGGCTTTCCCTGCAATCAGTTCGGCCAGCAGGAGCCGGGCAACGAAGGGGCGATTTCCGAGTTCTGCGAGCTGAATTACGGGGTGAGTTTCCCGCTGTTCAAGAAGATCGAAGTCAACGGTGCCGGCGCTCATCCGCTGTTCGTTCAGCTGAAAAAACGCGCGCCAGGTGTATTGGGTTCCCAGGGCATCAAATGGAACTTCACCAAGTTCCTGATCGGCAAGGACGGTCAACTGGTCAAGCGCTTTGCTCCGGCAACCAAGCCGCAAGCGCTGCGCCGCGAGATCGAAGCCCTGCTCAAATGAACACGTTGTCAGTTGATTCGCTGAAACTCGACAGTCAGCTCTGCTTCAAGCTGTACGCCGCTTCTCGGGCGGTGATCCGTGCCTACAAGCCGATGCTCGATCAACTGGGCCTGACCTACCCGCAATACCTGGCGATGCTGGTGCTGTGGGAATGGCAGGAGGCGGCGCCAGAGCAACCGACGGTCAAGGCGCTGGGTGAGCGCCTGGCGCTGGATTCCGGAACCCTGACGCCGCTGCTCAAGCGTCTTGAGCAACTGCAACTGGTGCAGCGCCAGCGTTCGGCGCGCGATGAGCGCGAGGTGCACTTGAGCCTGTCGTCCACCGGCAAGGCCTTGCGCGATCAGGTCGGGCCGCTCAAGGCCCGCCTGTTGTGCGATAGCGGTGTCGATCTGGATCGCCTGAATGAGCTGCGCGATGGTCTTGATCACCTGTTGGGGCAAATCAAATCGCTGTCGTAGTGGGTATCCACAAGTCGAGCAGGGCCGCCAGTTCTTCCCGGCGGAAGGGTTTGGCCAGGTAGTCGCTCATGCCCGCCGCACGGCAACGTTCGCGTTCTTCGGACATGGCGTTGGCGGTCAGGGCGACGATGGGCAGTTGTGGCCAGCGCCCGCTGCGACGGATCTGCCGGCTGGCTTCATAACCGTCCATCACCGGCATGTTGCAGTCCATCAGCACCAGGTCGAATTCGCTGTGTTCGAGCTGATCCAGGGCTTCGGCGCCATGGGCCGCGACGCTCACCTCGCAGCCGAGTTTGCCGAGCATGCCCTTGGCCACCAACTGATTGACCGGGTTGTCCTCCACCAGCAGGATGCGCCCGCGTCGCTGGGGCGAGAGGACTTCGACCCGGGCACCGTTGATCGTGTTGAGTTCCGGCTGCAGGATCCGTCGCAATGTCTGGTACAGCGCATTGCGCGCCAACGGTCGCGCCTGTTGCTGCAAAGGTGCCAGGGCGCTGGCTTGCTCGCTGGGCAGGAAACTGCCGTATGCGGTCACCAGCAGAATCGGCGCGGTTAAAGTTGGGCGCAGGCCAAACAGGCATTCGGGACAGTCGGTGATCAACACATCCGGTTTCAGGCCGATCAATCGGTCATCGATGGAGCGTTGTTGATAGCCGAGCCCCCATTCGGGCAATAGATTCTGTAGCAGTTCCGCCAGTCCGCTGCTGGCGGCCGTGATCGCGACGATGTTGCCTTGCAGAGCTGCTGGCGGGATGGCGCGGGTGTGGCAGGGCAGCGGCAGGTCGGCGCAGAACTGACTGCCGAAGCCTGCTTCCGAGCTGATCGTCAGCCGCCCCTGCATGGCTTCGCAGAGGTTGTAAGTCAGCGCCAGGCCCAGCCCGGTACCGCCGAATTGCCGGGTAATGCCGGCACCGGCCTGGGTAAAGGGCTGGAAGATTTTGACCTGTGCGTCCTGGGCAATGCCGATGCCAGTGTCGCAGACCTCGATTCGCACGCCGTCTTCGAACGTTGAAAGACGCACATCGACCCGCCCGAAGCGGGTGAACTTGAGGGCGTTGGACAGCAGGTTGCTGACGATCTGCCGGACCCGGGTCGGATCACCGAGCACCAGTGCGGGAAATTGCGGGTCGATCAGGCACGTTAGCTCGACGCTCGGCGCGGCGTTCTGGGACAGCAGGTTGGCGGTGTCTTCGATCAGCGAGCCGAGGTCGAATGGAATGTGTTCGAGTTCCAGCTGGCCGGCATCGAATTTCGACAGGTCGAGAATATCGTTGAGCAGTTCCACCAGCACTTTGCCCGAGTCATGGGCGATGGACAGCTGTTGCTGCTGCTCGGCATTGAGCGGGCCGTCCAGCGAGAGCGCGATCATCCCCAGCAGACCGTTGAGAGGCGTGCGGATTTCATGGCTCATGTTGGCCAGGAATACCGAGCGTGCCTCGGCCATGTCCAGGGCGGTACGGCGGGCGACTTCCAGTTCCTCGTTGGACTGGCTGAGCCGCGAGTTGATGGCCTTGAGTTCCGCCGTACGGGCCGAGACGATATTTTCCAGTTGCGAGAGGTAGTCGGTCAGGCGGTTTTCGGCATTGCGCCGCTGCTGGATCTCGGTGGCAATGTTATCGAACTGTTGATTGGCGACCTTGACCAGGACGCCGATTTCATCGTTTTCATGCCCCGCCGGATACTCCAGCCAGGTCGGCTCCGCGCTGCGTGGATCCCGACCACTGAGTTCGCGGATGACCCGCACCAGCGGTTTGGTCAGCATCACGTAAAACAGCGCCAACAGAATGCCCGTGAGGATCAGGCTGCGCGCGAAGCCGTTGAGCAGGGTCACTTCGGCCCGGCGCAGGAAACGACTGCCGAAGGTGTAGGTATCGACATCCAGGTGCAAGGTCCCGAGGGACTCGTCCGGCAAGTGGTCGAGGTAAAGACGGTCTTCAAACTGTCGGTTGGCGCCGAACAGGAAGTCGCTGAGCACCCGGTAATTGTTTTCCAGGCCCGGGCGTTTGGCGCTGGCCAGCACGGTATTGTTGTTGTCGGTCAATTTCGCGCCGATGATCGCCGGGGAGCGCAGCAGGCCCAGGATCAGTTCCTGGGCGAGTTCGGCATCGATGTTGTAGGCGATGCGAGACGCGGGGTTATGGCTGATTTCCAGCAACGACAGGATTTCGCGGTTGATGGAGGCGTCTTCGCTGGCATAATCGATGCCTATTTGCACAAGGCTGAGCAGCGTGCCCAGAATGAAACCGACCAGCACCGTAAGCTTGGCTTGCTTGTACGACAGCCGCTGGCTGAACTTGATATCCATGGGGTGTTGAACCACTTCCGTTTCCCTTCGCTGCTCAAGCATAGTCGATCATCAATGGATACCGATGTTCTCGCAAAACACCTGTACGGGGTGTTGGCCGGGCATCGGATGCTGTGTTTCGTCGCTGTACCGCCATCATCACTGTGAACGTGCCCGAGGAGAAGACGTGGATTCCCGATTGAATGCTTTTCTTGAACGCGCCGATGCCGTTCTGGCCCGTATCGAACCGCTGCTGCCGGCGCCTCGGCAAACGGTCGACTGGACACATTGCCTGGCCGCACGCTGGCAACGCGAGGGTCGCAACGGTTTTCTGTTGCCGCTGCAAGTCAGCCTCGACATGCGCCTGTCCGACCTGATCGGCGTTGACCGGCAACTTGAGCAATTGGGCCGCAATACTCAACAGTTCCTCGACGGCATGCCTGCCAATCA
Organism: Pseudomonas sp. 01L34; assembly: GCF_056400265.1. Taxonomy (NCBI): domain Bacteria; kingdom Pseudomonadati; phylum Pseudomonadota; class Gammaproteobacteria; order Pseudomonadales; family Pseudomonadaceae; genus Pseudomonas; species Pseudomonas sp. 01L34. The sequence continues at coordinate 79,131 of NZ_JBFTSX010000010.1, read as the reverse complement.
CGCCTTGCTCTGGGGCTCGCGGGGCACCGGTAAATCGTCGCTGGTGCGCGCCTTGCTGGCCGAACACGCCAGAAACGGCCTGCGGCTGATCGAGATCGAGCGCGATCACCTGGCGGACTTGCCGCGAGTGGTCGAGCAGATTGCCAAGCTGCCTCAACGGTTTGTGCTGTTCTGCGATGACCTGTCGTTCGAGTCGGGCGAGGGCGATTATCGCGTGCTCAAGAGCGTACTCGATGGCTCTCTCGAGCAGGCGCCAGATAACGTTCTGCTGTACGCCACCTCCAACCGTCGCCATCTGGTGCCGGAAAAGGAAAGCGATAACGAAAACTGGAAAAGGGTCGATGGCGAGCTCCATCCCAATGAGGCGGTGGAAGACAAGATCGCACTGTCGGACCGTTTTGGCCTGTGGCTGTCGTTCTATCCGTTTACTCAGGAACATTTCCTCAACGTCGTCGAGCACTGGATCGGCCAATTGGCCGACAAGGCCGGTCTCAAGTGGCAGCGTGACGAAGAGTTGGACATCCTCGCGGTGCGCTGGGCCACGGGCCGGGGTAATCGCAACGGACGTTGCGCGTATCAATTTGCCCGCTATTGGGTCGGGCTGAAGCTGTTGGAGCAAAAGGCATGATCGATTTACAAAAGAGCGGCCAGGGCCTTGAGGGCTACGGCATGCTATGGGCACAGCTGGAATCGTTGCTGGCGGACGAGCGTGATTTTATCGCCAACGCCGCGCAATTTTCCGCGTTTGTGTTCAACCAGCTCGATGACCTGAACTGGGCCGGTTTCTACCTTAATCGCAACGAAGAACTGGTGCTTGGCCCGTTTCAGGGGCAGATCGCCTGTGTACGGATTCCATTCGGTCGCGGCGTGTGCGGGGCTGCCGCTGCCACCTTGCAGACCCAGCGGGTCGAAGACGTACATGAATTCCCCGGCCACATCGCTTGTGACAGCGCATCGAACAGTGAGCTCGTCGTGCCATTGGTCAAGGACGGTCGACTGATCGGCGTGCTGGACCTCGACAGCCCGAAGCTGGCGCGTTTTACCGCTGACGATCAGGCCGGAATCGAGCAACTGGCGGCGATTTTCCTGCGTCTGACCGACTGCTGATCAGGCCTTCAAGCCAGCCTTGATCAGCAGGCTTGTCGGGTCAACGGTGTCTATCTGCTGTGGCTCAAGGAATTGGCTGGCGTACTGCAGGTAGATTTCGTCGTTGATGAACAGCCCGAACAATTCAGCGTCGATGTGGGCGTCACGGCACATGGTGGCCATGATGCCCAGCGCTTCGCTCAAGGACTTGGTTTTCTTGTAGGGGCGATCGGCGGCGGTCAGCGCTTCGAAAATATCGGCAATCGCCATCATCCGCGCCGGCAGGCTCATGTCTTCGCGCTTCAAGCGTTTGGGATAACCGGTGCCGTCCATTTTTTCGTGGTGGCCGCCGGCGATTTCCGCGACGTTATTGAGGTGACCGGGGAAGGGCAGGTGACTGAGCATCAGGATCGTCTGCACCATGTGGTGATTGATGATGTAACGCTCCTCGCGGGTCAGGGTGCCTCGGACGATGCTCAGGTTGTACAGTTCGCCCCGGTTGTACTTGTATCGGGGCACGTCGAGCTTGAATCCCCAGGGATTGTCGTCCGGGATCAGTTCGCTGTCGGCGCGCTCGAGCAGATGCTCGGGTTTATCCGCCAGCAGTGGCTCGCTGACCGGCAGGGTCGGCACCGGGGTCCGGGCCTGGCGCCGGTTCTCTTCCCACGAAACGCCAAGCCGATCATCCAGGGTTCGGGTCCAGGTACGTTGGGCGATGGTGTTCAACCGCTGCAGATCGGCCTCGGCCATGGCCTCGCTGCCCAGGTTGCAGCGCGCCACAAACGCGAAATCATCATCCAGCGCCGCCAGGCTCGCATTGCGCAATTGCGCCAGAGGCGACTCGTCACCCCCCAGGGCGATGGCCTGCCAATAATTGATCCAGGCATCACGCTTGAGGACTTCGAAACGGGTGCGGATTTCGTGGATGCGGTCGTACAGGGTCTCAAGTTTCGTGGCTTTGTCGACCACGTATTCAGGGGTGGTGACCTTGCCGCAATCATGCAGCCAGGCGGCGATGTGCAGCGCCTCCCATTCATCTTCGCCGGGCTGATAGCTACGGAAGGCCGGGTCCTGACTGGCAGCGGCCGCCTGTGCCAGCATCAGCGTCAGTACCGGTACTCGCTGGCAGTGCCCGCCGGTGTAGGGACTCTTGGCATCGATTGCGCCGGCCAGCAGCTGAATGAATGAGTCCAGCAGCTGTTTTTGCCTGGCTTGCAGGCGCTGACTTTCGATACTCACAGCGGCCGCGCCAGACACCGCCTGGAGAAACGCGATGCGATCCGGGCGCAGTTTTTCCAGGTCGTCTTGCGTGCCGCTGTCGGCCAGCAGCAAGACCAGCAGCCCCACGGTTTCGTTATGACGATTGTGTAGCCGAATACCGACCAGATGAACCCGCGGGCACTCCAGCGCGAGCAAGACTTTCTGCAGATCCCCCGCCTGTTCGAAGCCCAGGGAGGTGACGACATTGTCGGCGGTCGACAGTGTTTGCATCCACTGAGGGCTCTGAAAATCCTGGGGTACGTGTCCTTGAATGTCGAATGGCGGCAAGGCCTGTGAACTGCCGTTGATGACCAGCGCATGAGGTTCCACGCGATTTTCATCACCTTCACGCAGGTAGATCAGACCGGCCTGGGCCTGGCCGATCTGCACGGTTTCAAACAACACCCGTTGCAGCAAGGGGGCGAAACGGGTTTCGGCGCTCAGGCTTTCGGTGATCCGGAAAAAACTCGCCAGGGTGTCTTTCATGCGCGCCATCGACACGCTCAGTTGGTCGACTTCCAGCACCGGCGAGCGACGGCTGGCCGGAAAATTGAAATCGAAACTACGAATCGCATCGGCTTCCCGTACCAGGGCGCGCAGGGGGGTGACCAGGACCCTCGAGGTCAGCCAACCCATGGGCAGGCACAACAGCAGCGTTGCCAGGGTAATCAGCGCGCCTTGCCAGCGCATGCGGTAGGCATCGACGAGCAATTCGTCTTCCGGCACCAGCAGCGCCAGTTGCAGCCCCTGTGGGCCACCCTCCTGCATGCTGCTGCGCGCCGCGATCCATTGACGACCCGCGGCGTTCAGGCGATTGATCTCAGGGGGACTGGTGAGCAGGGCCGCGAGGCTGGGGCTCAGGTCGGCGGCTTTGATCAGCCGGGCCGTCTGGTCGTCGACGATCAGTTTGCTGCTGTCGGGGTAGGCGACGGCATTACCCTCGGCATCGAGCAGCACAATTTCGGTGCCGGGCGTCACCACATGTTTGGCCAGGGTCGCTGACAGTTCCGCCAGCGTAAGGTCGGCCCCCATCACCGCTTGCTCACCACTGCGCCGCGCCAGGGTTGTGCCGACATTGTGGGTGGAGAAAAACAGGTAGGGCTCGGTGGTGATCTGATCACGGTCGCTGCGGGCGCTGGAGAACCAGGCGCGGGTGCGTGGATCGTAGATTTCGTCGGGGTTGTCCAGACGGCTGACGAGGGCCAGGTTCTGATCGAAAAACAAGGATTGGGAGCGGACCTGACCGCCGCCTGGATGCTCGATGCTCCATACCTGATACGCCGCGGTGTCCGGTGCCTTGAGCTGCGTTTTCAGGGCGACGCTGCGCAGGGGGCGAACCATGAAAAAGTCGCCATTGCTGTAGCCCAGGTACAGCGAGGCCAGATCGGGGTTGTCCGTGAGTGATTGACTGAAGGGCTTGAGCAACGCCAGGCGTTGCTCAAGGTTGGCGGCCTGGGTTGCCGGATTGTCCGCCAGCAGGCTCAGCAGATGACGAATCGGCTCATAGGTGCGATGCAGGTCCAGACGGACATCCTGCTCGATGCGATTGAAGAGCTTTTCACTGCTGGAAAGAATGATCCGGGTGGTTTGTCGATAGTTGAAAATGCCCAGCACCACCCCGGTCAGCAACAGCAGGAACGTGAACATCACGCTGATATGGATGTGCAGGGGAAATCGGCGCTGGTCCGGGTGCAGTGGGCTGGGCATTGCAGATTTCTCCATGACGATGAACACACTGCTCAGCCTTCCAGCATAGTTAACGCTCCGTCATTCTGCTGTTTGTCGTGGCGTGCGAGCTGTTGTCGCAACGCGTGATCCAGTTCGAGCATGGCGCGCTCCATGGACTTGCTGCAATCGGCCACTTGATCGTGGTGGGGCCTGTTATGGCAGGCCTTTTCGAGCGCCTCGCAACTGTCGATCAGTCGGGAGGCCTGGACGATTCGCGCCGCTCCCTTGATTTTGTGGGCAATGTCGAGGAGTGACTGCCGGTCGTTTGACCGGGACAACGTCAGCAGCGTTTGCCGATCCAGGTGGTTGCTATTCAGCAGCTCGGTCAACAATCGCCGGTTCAGTGCCGGGTTGCCACCGGTCAACAGGTGCAGCCCCTCCAGACTGAACGCCGGGTCGCGGACCGTCGGTGCAATGCCTTCGATCCATTGGCTCAAGGCTGTCAGGCTGAGAGGTTTGAACAGGCAATCGTCCATCCCGGCTTGTTTGCAGCGTTGTCTTTCCTCCGGTTGCGCATTAGCGGTGAAACCCAGAACGGTACAGGCAGGGCGCTGCACGCGCTGTTCATGTTGGCGAATGGCACGAGCCATCTCATATCCATTCATGATCGGCATATTGCAATCGGCAATCACCAGGTCGAATGGCTGATCTTTCCACGCCTCCAATCCCGCCTCGCCATCTGCTGCAACCTTGAACCGATGCCCCAGAAACTCCAGTTGCTGGCACATGAGCAAGCGATTGGCCGGGTGATCATCGACCACCAGAACGTTCAAGGGGGCAGCGCTCTGGTGAATCTGTGGCTCGGCAATTTCCGGCATCTGTACAGGCGGCAGGGTTGCCAGATTCAGCGAAACCCGAACCTGAGTGCCGACCCCAGGCTGGCTGCTCAATTGCAGGTTGCCGCCCATCATTTCGCACAGATTGCGGCTGATCACCAGTCCCAGCCCCGCACCGCCCCTGGGTAACTGGATGGAGTTATTGGCCTGGACGAAAGGCTCGAACAGTCGCTGCTGATCCTGCTCGCTGATCCCGGCGCCACTGTCCTCAACCAGCAACTGCAGCTGCATGCGGTCGGGCTCGTCGGTCGGTTGCAACTCGAGGCTGATCCTGACCTGACCCTGTTGCGTAAACTTGATTGCATTGCTGACCAGGTTGGACAGCACCTGCTTGAAACGCATCGGGTCCAGCAGGACATCGGTCGCAGGTTTAGCAGGGTTGAATGCCAGGTGCAGTCCGAGATTCTTTTGCCGGGCCAGCCCGTCGAAGATCCTCACCACCGAGGCCACGGCTTCAGCCAGATTGACGCGTTCCGGGCTCAGGCTCAGACGTCCGGATTCGATGCGCGCAATGTCGAGAATGTCCCCGATCAGTTCCAACAGGTCTTTTGCCGAGTGATACGCGACGTCGATGGCCGGTCGATCCGGATGGCCAGGATCAATGCGTTTGAGTGTTAGCTCCAGCATGCCGATGATCGCGTTCATCGGCGTGCGGATCTCATGGCTCATGGTTGCCAGAAAGGTGCTTTTAGCCCGGTTGGCTTCATCGGCACGTTCTTTCGCCGCCTGCCGCTGTTTTATCTGGCGTCTCATATAGGCGTTCCAGGCAACGGAGATCAGCAGCAGTACGCCAGCACCGGTAACGATCTGATAGAACACTCTGTGATAGTTGCGCCAGGTACTTTGCGAGGCCGCCGAATAGCCACGCCAGCGGTTATTGATGATGCCCAGCTCTTCCGGTGCGATGCTCAACAGCGCCTTGTCGAGGATGGCATTCAGTTCTTTGGCGTCGCGCCCGGTCGCCAGGGAAAATGCCGCCTGCTGGGTGCCGATGGTGGTGGTGATCTGAAGTGCCCGCTCGAAGATCCGCGATGAGATGAAGTAATTGGCGATCACCAATGAGTTCACCGCACCTTCTGCCTTGCCCTCGGCGAGCAACTCCACGGCACTGAATGTGTCTGGAGTTTCGACCAGATTGATCCGCGGAAACTCGCTGCGCAGGTAATCCACCAGTGGATTGCCCTGGGCAATGGCCAGGCGTTTGTCCTGCAGTTGGTTGAGGTTGGTCGGGCTGTCGGCCGCTTTGCGTGTCAGCAGGACAAAGGAGTTTTCCAGATACGGGCGGCTGAAGTTCAACATCGTTTCACGCTGTGCGCTGGGGAGCAGGGCGGCGATCAGGTCGGCCTGCTGGTTGGCGATCTGCTCGACCATCTCGTCATCGCTTCGGCTGCGCTGGATCTCGAAGCGCAAACCGGTGCGCAATCTGATCAGTTCGAGCAGGTCAGCCGTGACACCCCGAAAGTTGCCGTCGCTGTCAAAAAACGTCAGCGGCGCAAATGCTTCATTAACCACCACCCGCACAACCGGATGCTGCGCCAGCCAGCGTTCTTCATGGTGGGTGAGTTGCAGTTTTTGATCGGTGAGAAGAATGTCGCTGCCGGCACTCCAGCGTTTGGCGATGTTTTCCCGTTCGCTGGTGGGGATGGCCTTGAGTACCGCGTTGATGATCCCGAGCAGGTCCGGGTTGTCCTTCTGTACGGCAAAGCTGAAACCATGGGCTTCGTGTTTACCGAAGTTGGCCATGCGGATGTTGTTCAGATACCCCTTGTTGATCATGTAATGAGTTGAAATGGTGTCACCGAGAAAAACGTCGGCCTGGTCGAAGGCAACCGCGTTGATTGCATTCTGGTAGGACGGGTAGGAGGTGATGATTGCCTTCGGATACAGCGCCCTGACTTCGTCCAGGGGCAGATAGTGATAGACCATGCTAAGCCGCAGGCCGGCGAGTCCATCTGTCAGTGATCGGGTTTCTCCTTCCCGTGTGACCAGCACGGGTTGATCCACCGCGTAAGGGATGGACAGCGCAATGTCGGCATTGTCGGCCTCGAACCCGTTGGCGGTGCCGAGCATGTCGACCTGACCCTTTTCCAGTGCCTCGATCGCAGCCCCTCGGGACGCGAAGCGCTGAACCTTGACGGGCAACCCCGTAACCTTGCCGAGGATGCCGGCGTAGTCGGCGGTGAAACCTTCGTAGTCGTGGCCGCTGAGGGTCAGGTCGAAAGGCGGATAATCCGGGCCTGATGTGCCCAGGATCAATTCACGTTTGTCTTTGACCCATTGTCGTTGTGAGGTATCCAGTCGGACTTCCATGTGCCCGGTCGTTGAGCGACTGAGCAGGGTGTAGTTTTCACTGGCTGTCTGCGCCGCGAGCACCGGGGTACTCATGCATAAAGCCGTGACCATGAGTCTTAGATAATCCTTCAAACGACTGGGCATCCTGTTCCTCACACTAGCGCGTTACGTTTTGCCATATCGATGAGTTCAACCAGAGATTTGGCTTTGAGTTTCTGCATAAGTCGTTTTTTATAGGTGCTGACAGTCTTGTTGCTGAGGAACATGCCCTTGGCAATTTCCTTGTTGGTGCGACCTTGGGCAAAAAGTTGTAATACCATCAACTCTCGATCATTTACGGATTTGAACAAGTCCAGGTCTGCCCACTGTGCGTCGTCACAACGAACTGGGTTCAAGGCCTCGCTGGGGAAGTAGTTGTAACCTGATAATACTGCTTTGATCGCGCTTACCAGTTCACTGAGCTCTTCCTGTTTGCATACATACCCTGATGCACCTGACTGCATGCAGCGAATACCAAAAAGTTTTGGGCATTGTGCAGTCAACACCAGTGTTTTTAATGGCGTGCTCATTGCGTTGAAACGTGAGAGCACTTCCAGCCCATCCAGTTTGGGAATACTGATGTCGAGGATGATCAGGTCGGGCATGCATTCGCGCACCATTTGCATGGCATCGACGCCATTGTCAGTTTCGCCGACGACTTTGTAACCTTCATGTTCCAGCAGCATTCGAACGGCAAGGCGGATGACAGGGTGATCGTCGACAATAAAAACGGAGTTCATAATCAAATCCCATACGTGCACAAATAAAGCGCGCACCTTAGCTCAGTAGTTGAGGGGGCGCATGAACTGACAAGCCGATAGCAGCAATATAGGAAAAGTCCTACAACTGAAAAAGAAATGGACTACGTGTCAACTAGGTTTTGAATGAGGAAGGGTTAAAAATTTGATAGTTTGGTCAAGAGGCTAAAAAGCGTTTGGCTATAAGTATTGATCTGTGTTTTGGATGTGGTTCTAGTGTGTGAGAGTTGGTGTTTTTTATTGTGAGGCCAAGGTCAACAAGTTTCTAAAATCTGATTGTTTCAATGGCTTGATCAAGTAACCCAGCAAGGGAAGTCCGTGTTCGTAGGCTACTGTTTTAAGTTTTTCCAGTTCGGCGGATGTCAGGCTGCTCAGCAGTATTGCCTGTCTGATCATTCCCCGGTGACTGGCGAACTCGATCAAATCAAGACCGGGAAGGTCGGGCAGGCATTGGTCGCACAGAAGAATATCGAACGGTTGCGCAGCTTTGAGCATTTGTTGCAAGGCGCCTTCGGCACTGTCAGTGGTGGTCAGTTGGGTGAAGCCGTAACTCTCGAGCAGGTATTGAGCCGCTCTCAGCTGAAACGGATGATCTTCCACCAGCAATATGTGCCAATCGTGTTTGAACGTAGGAGTTTTCATGCGTCATCTGTTGAGCAGTGGGTGTGCAATTGTTTCGCGAGATGGTCGAACAATCGATCAGTCAGCTCTGCACAAGGTGTAGGGCGATTCTGTCGATGTTGAAATACAGATGAATGTCGAGACATTCGATCAGCCGTTCAGACGTCGCTGACGCGGCTGATCGATGCGCTGTTATCCGTGGCTTGAACGACCGGTCATTTCCAGCGCCATTTCACCGGCATAGCTGTCGGTCATGCCGGCGATGAAATCAATCATGCGCAAGAAAGAGGTGTGCAACGGGCCATTCGGGTCGGGTGCATTGTTGCCCAACAGGTCGAGTATGCGCCGGTTCTTGAAGGAGGGCGTACGACCGTTGTGCTGCTCCAGTGCTGCGCCGCAAAAAGCATTGAGCAGGATTTCCAGGGTGGTGTAGGCACCGATTTCGTGGAGCGTCTTGCGCTTGTCCTGGAAGATTTTTTTGCGTGCCATGTCCTTGGCATTCAAGACACAGCGTTTGGCCGGGCCATGCATGTGTTCGACAAGGTCCCCCGGTAGCGTGCCGGACAGCAACGCGTCCTGTTGCTCGACAAAGGCTCGGGCTGCTGCGTTGGTCAGGTGTTCGATGGCTTTGCCCCGCAGAATCGCCAGTTTGCGCCGCCGCGAATCCTGTGGACCGAGCTGACGATAGGTTTCCGGGAGATCGTCGCCCACCAGGTCCAGCAGCAGGGACTCGACTTCGGCGTACTCCAGCAGCTCCATTTCCAGGCCATCTTCCAGATCGATCAGCGCGTAGCAGATGTCGTCGGCGGCCTCCATCAGATACACCAGCGGATGGCGCGCCCAGCGCTGTTCTTCCAGTTGGGGCAGGCCGAGTTTATGAGCGATCTGTTCCAGCAGCGGCAGTTCACTCTGGTAGCAGCCGAACTTGTGCTTCTTGTAGCCCAGTGAGTCGGCGTGCCGGGCCGTCCACGGGTACTTCAGGTAGGTGCCCAGGGTGGCATAGGTCAGCCGGGTGCCTCCTTCGAACTGATGGTATTCAAGCTGGGTGAGCACCCGGAAACCTTGGGCATTGCCTTCGAAGTTGAGGAAGTCGTTGCGTTCGGCTTCGCTCATGGCATCCAGCCAGCCACGGCCGGCGGCCTGCTGGAACCAGTGGCGGATCGCGTCTTCGCCGGAGTGGCCGAAGGGTGGGTTGCCGATGTCATGGGCCAGGCAAGCCGATTGCACCACCATCCCCAGGTCGCTCGGTTCACACCAGTCGGGCAGCGCGCTGCGGATGGTTTCACCGACGCGCATCCCCAGCGAACGGCCGACGCAGCTGACTTCCAGCGAGTGAGTCAGGCGCGTATGAATGTGATCGTTGCTGGAGACCGGATGGACCTGGGTCTTGCGCCCGAGACGGCGAAACGCGCCTGAGAAAATGATCCGGTCGTGGTCTTTATGGAAAGGACTGCGGCCGAGTTCTTCCGGGCTGTGCACAGGTTTTCCGAGGCGTTCGCGGGTAAGCAGGGTGTGCCAATCCAAGGCTGGTTTCTCCGTCAGGTGACTGAACCCCTAGCTTCCCGTTTCGCGCCGGTACCTGCAAGGAGAACTACAACCCCGCAGCGTCGATATCGATGAGCAGTAGCCGTTCGCCGTTATCGAAAAACTGCCCCGCAGTGAGGCAGTACTGATTGCTGGTGGCGTCGCGGTAAGTGTTGGAAAGCGTCAGACGGCGCTCATCCCAACCCTCGGCCAGCAAGTGATAGAAATAGGGGCGCCATGACCAGTTATGACCCAGGTAGCGGTTATCGGCTTCCCAGCCGTTGTTGCGCCATTCCAGGTTGGGGGTCAGTTGCGTGCCGTGGCGGTCGCACTGATAAAAACGCAACAGCCAGGGAAACGCTTCCAGCTGCGGCAAGGCGCTGAGGGGCGCGCTGGCTTGAGCCCAGGCTTGCAGGATGGTCATCAGTTCGCTGAGTTGCTGGCGCATGATCATCAGGCGAGCGCGTTCAGTCAGCTTTTGCTGAACGTAACGCTGGCGCAGTTGCGCGAAGCGCTCGACAAAGGCGTCGGTGGCGAAGAAATCCGCTTGCGCTCGGGCGAACAGAAAGCCTTGTACGTAGCGTGAGCCGCACTCCAGGGCAAAATTCAGTTGAGCTTCGGTTTCCACGCCTTCGGCGATGATCCAGCAACCGGTTTTTTCTGCCATTTGCGCCAGTGCCTTGACCACATCGCTGCTGGGACCGCCCAGTGCGGCGGCCTGGAACAACCGCATGTCGAGCTTGAGAATGTCCGGTTGCAGGGCCAGCACGCGATCGAGTTGAGAGTAACCGGCACCGAAATCATCGATGGCGATCCGCGCCCCGGCTTGCCGGTAGCGGGCCACGACTTCAGCCAGACGCTGGCTGTCGCCGCCCAATTCGGTGATCTCGAAGACGATTCGCTGTGCATCGACACCATGCCTACTCAGTTGCTTGAGGCTCGGCAGTGCCTGGTCCCGGCGCAAGCGGCTGATCCAGCGGGGTGAGATGTTCAGGCTGAGAAACCAGTCCGCGGGCGCTTCGTGCAGACGGCTCAGGGCGTTGTCGCGAATCTGGCGATCGAGACGTCGCAGGGCGATGGCCGGGGTTCGCGGATCGGCGAACAGCGCACCTACCGAGATCAGTTGACCATCGGCCTGGCGCAGTCGGCCCAGCGCTTCGACACCCGCGATACGGCCTGTGGCGGTATCGATGAATGGCTGAAAACAGGCGAGCGGTTGCCCGTCGATCACGAGGCCTCCTTATTAAGGTGTTGTTCTGGATAAATACCTGGTCCCAGGTAGGCACGCAGGATCAACCTCTCGATAAAGAGGTTGATCCTGGTGGTATTGCAAGAATGCAGCCAGACAAGACTGATTAGTGTTTGCGCGAAGCGCTCTGCATGACCAGCTTGATCAGCGGCCCTAGTGCGGCGCCCAGGCTAACCAGCTTGGTCAGGCTGCCGATACTGCCGCCCTTGGCACCCTTGCCGGTCAGAAAACCCAACCCGATCACGGCGGCGATGCCCCAGAGCGGGGCGTGTTTGATGCCGAAGCCGTCTTGCAGGCTTTGTGTCATGCCGCGCACCCGTTGCAGGGGCTGCAGCAGTTGTTGGGATTCGTGGCGAATTTCCTGGCGATGCATTTCCATGCGCAGACGGATCAGTGCCTTGCGCATTTCCGTTCGCGAACTATTGCGGGGAAGTTCAGGCATGCTCATGGCAACAGACGCTCCCGATCATTGGCCAGCTCCTCGAGGGTGCCATGGAAGGGTGAGGATTCATCGAAAATCGCCGCCCTCAAGCGCATCGCGCAGAACAACGTAGCGAGGGTGTAGAACACACAGAGCCCGATGATCGCCGCCAGGCGATAGGTGTCCCAGAACAGGATCAACACCAGCGTCGACAACCCCACCAGCAACAACAAGGCAAAGACCAGCGTCAGGCCTGCAAACAGCAACAGGCTTACGGTACGTGCTTTTTGCTCCTGCAGTTCGATGCCGAACAGTTCGACATGGCTATGCAGCAATCCAAGAAACGCGGCACCCAGGCGCCGCGATGAAGAGCGGGTGCCCGTCGCGGACGAGCCGGATTCATCGATTGCCATATTAGCGCCGAGTAGCCAGCAGACCAATCAGGAAACCCACGCCGGCTGCAATCCCGACCGATTGCCATGGGTTGGCCTGGACGTAATCTTCCGTGGCGGCGACAGCCGCTTTGCCGCGCTCTTGCAGGGCGTCTTCGGTCAGCCTCAGGGTTTCCCGGGCACGCAGCAGGCTGTCGCGGATCTGTTCGCGCAGCTCATCGGCCTGATCACCGGCCAGGGACGCGGTGTGTTCCAGCAACCGTTCGGTATCGCTGACCAGTGTCTGAAAATCTTCCATCAGAATTTCTTGAGCAGTCTTTGCCTTGGTGCGTGCCATTGGTGATCTCCGTAAGTGGCTTCTGAAGCGTTCGAGTATGAGCCTTGCGCGAAGGTTCAGTACAAATGACTGGTACATCTTTTGCTACGTCGTGGTGCGTCAGCCGGCGCTATTGCGCTGTTGCCGGGCATGATTTCAGGAAAACCCTAACTCAAACAATCAAAACTCGCGCAGAGGCGGCGGTCTTGTGCGCCAAAGCGGTTCATCCGGATCAGCGTTGCGGTCTGGATTGGCTGCAACTTGGTGCGCCGACCATCTGCGCGAACTGCTTTGGTGCTTTTTTCAGCCTTCAGGTCTGCCAATCCATGGAAAATCTGCAAAGTGCTGTGGACAGTCTGGTCCATAGCTCCAACACGTTGTTCATCCTTATCGGTGCGGTCATGGTTCTGGCCATGCACGCCGGTTTCGCCTTTCTTGAGGTCGGCACGGTTCGCCAAAAGAATCAGGTCAACGCCTTGTCGAAGATCCTCAGTGACTTCGCCATTTCGACCCTGGCCTACTTCTTTATAGGCTATTGGATTTCCTATGGGGTCAGTTTTATGCAACCGGCGGCGGTGATCACCGCCGACCATGGCTATGGGTTGGTGAAGTTTTTCTTTCTGCTGACCTTTGCCGCGGCGATACCGGCGATCATTTCCGGAGGCATCGCCGAGCGCGCCCGGTTCGTCCCGCAGTTGTGCGCGACGGCGCTGATCGTGGCGTTTATCTACCCCTTCTTCGAGGGCGTGGTCTGGAACGGCAACTTCGGCCTGCAAGCCTGGTTGCTGGCACGTTTCGGCGCCAGTTTCCATGACTTCGCCGGCTCCGTGGTGGTTCACGCCATGGGCGGCTGGCTGGCACTCGCGGCGGTGTTGCTGCTGGGGCCTAGGCAAGGTCGTTATCGCGACGGGCGACTGGTGGCATTCGCGCCGTCGAGCATTCCCTTCCTGGCGTTGGGGTCGTGGATCCTGATCGTCGGCTGGTTCGGTTTCAACGTGATGAGCGCCCAGACCCTGCAAGGGGTCAGCGGGCTGGTGGCGGTGAATTCGTTGATGGCCATGGTCGGCGGCACGGTGGCGGCGTTGATCGTCGGGCGCAATGACCCGGGCTTCCTGCATAACGGCCCGTTGGCTGGATTGGTGGCGATCTGCGCCGGCTCGGATCTGATGCACCCGGTGGGCGCATTGGTGACCGGCGCCATCGCCGGGGGCCTGTTTGTCTGGTGCTTTACCGCGGCTCAAGGCAAATGGCGTATCGACGATGTGCTGGGTGTCTGGCCTTTGCATGGGCTGTGTGGTGTCTGGGGCGGGATCGCTTGCGGCGTTTTCGGGCAAACCGCTTTGGGTGGATTGGGGGGCGTGAGCCTGATCAGCCAGTTGATCGGCACCTCTTTGGGTGTAGTCGTGGCGCTGGCCGGTGGTTTTGCCGTGTATGGCGCGATCAAGGCCGTCCATGGCTTGCGCCTGAGCCAGGAAGAAGAGTATTACGGCGCGGATTTGTCGGTGCACAAGATCGGCGCCATGAGCCAGGACTGAATCAGCGTTCCTCATCGTCGGCGCCAGGGTAAAAATCGTGCAGCAGGCGATAGCGGTCATGCCGTACCTGGTCGACCCGGTCCTGCACCTGCTGGCCGGGTATGCCCAGCATGATCAGCGCGTGGGAGGCGAGCATCAGGCTGGACTCCAGCAACTCGGGTACGACTTCGCTGGCACCGGCCGCCTTCAACTCGGCCAACTGGCTGTCATCCCGGGTGCGCACCAGGATCGGCACGGTCGGGTTGAACCGCCGTGCTTCCTTGAGAATCAGCAGGGCGATGTCCGTCTTGTCCACGGCAACCACCAACAGTCTTGCGCGCTCCAGCCCTATCGCGATCAGCAGCTCGCCGCGGCGTGAGTCGCCATAGTGCACACTGCTTTCATTGACCACAGCTTCCTGGACCCGCACCGGATCGGTGTCCAACGCGATGTACGGTTGCTGAACATGACGCAGGAAACGCCCGATGGATTGACCGACGCGGCCGTAGCCACAGATCACCACGTGATTGTGCAGGCCGGCATTGAGCGCGCTGATTTCTTCGAGTTCGGCTGCTTTGTTGGGTTTGCGGTGCAGACGCATGGCGATGCGGGGAGCAGCGCGCAGAAGTAAAGGCGTTACCAGCATTGAGCAGAACGTGGCCGCCAGCAGCAGGCCGCCGAGGTCGGCGGGCATCAGTTTGTTCTGTTGCATCTGCGCCATCAGGGCAAAACAGAACTCACCCCCCTGGGCCAATGCCAGGCCGCTGCGCCATGCAGTTTCGCCATCGCTGCCGCGCCATTTGACCAGCAGTGCGACCAGGGTGCCCTTGATCAGCAGCAACCCCAACGTCAGACCGAGAATCAGCAGGCCGTGGCTGGCAAACAGGCGCAAGTCGATCAGCATGCCGATACTGACGAAGAATACTCCGAGCAGAATATCGCGGAACGGACGGATATCGGCCTCGATCTGATGTCGGTAATGGCTTTCCCCCAGCAGCATGCCGGCGAGAAAGGCGCCCAGGGCAGGAGAGAGGCCGAGCAGGTGAGTCAGCCAGGCCGTCAGCAGAACAATCACCAGTGCCAACAGCACGAACAGCTCCGCGGACCGGGCCGCGGCGACTTCATGGAACAGCCGTGGCAGAAACCAGCGACTGACCAGCAGCAAACCGACGAACAGCACCAGGGTCTTGGCCAGCGTCAGCGGCAGCGCCCAATACCAGGCCTGGTCACTGCTGCCGGCGAACACCGGCACAAGCGTCAGCAGCAACACCGCAACCACGTCCTGGAACAACAGCACGGCGATGGCATTCTGGCCGTGATGGCTGAATATTTCGCCGAGGCTGCTCAACTCCTTGCTGACAATGGCGGTAGACGACAGCGCCAGACCGGCGCCGAGTAACAGGGCTGGTGTGATCGGCATGCCGAACAGCATCAGCAATGCTCCCAGCAAGATTCCGGACCCCAGCACTTGCAGGCTGCCCAGGCCAAACACCACCTGGCGCAGTGCGAGCATCTTCGACAGGGAAAACTCAAGCCCCAGGGAGAACAGCAGGAACACCACGCCCAATTCGGCCAGATCGGGCAAATCTTCGTTTTCATTCACCCAGTTGAACGCTGTCGGCCCGATCATCAGCCCTACGCACAAGTAGCCCAGCACCGGTGGCAAACGCAGGCGCTGGAACAGTGCAATCACCACCAGGGAGGAGGCGAGGATGATCAACAAGTTGGCAAACACAAAAAACTCCGGTGAGGGTTCTGGCTACTCAAGCGTAGAGGCAAAAAAGACGCGAGCATTGCGCAAATGACCGGCGACGCAAATGATTTGCGTCAGAGTTTTGCTGAAATCTCTTGAAGTCACCGTTGCTCGGACGTCGGCTCGACTGCGTTTGATGGCGGGCCTAGAATGAGCGCTTACTTCGTTTGGTCTTGTCGTCATGCCTCCTGAATGTCAGCTGTTCGGCACCGTTGGTTGCCATCTTTGTGAAGTCGCCGAAGCCATGCTGATGGAGTTTGTCGAGCGTGGTCTGTTGGTGGAGCTGGTGGATATCGCTGATGATGAAACCTGGTTCGAAGCCTACAGCCTGCGTATTCCGGTGTTGCGTCGGGTCGATACCGGCGCTGAACTGGGCTGGCCGTTTAGTGCCGAGCAGGTGGTGGCGTTCCTGCGCGAGTCCTGACACTGCTGGCGATGCCCCACCTGTCGCGATCCTCGTTTCATTCGTTGGCGAAAGGTTGGTTATTCGGTTACTGTATGTCTATACAGTTATTCGGATTGCCTGCCATGCTTCTCCCTGTTCGGGTTTGGGCAGATGATCCCGGACGTCAGAGGGATGAAATGTGGTCAATGTCGAACAATTGAAGAACAGCGTGAACCGGATGTCGGCGGACGTGGTGCGCGAGGCGGTTCTCGAGTTGCGTCTGGATGGTCTGGTCACGGAAGGAAAAACGCCTTTCAACAAACTGCATTTCAATACCTGTTTCGCCGAAATCGAAGCCTTGTTTCAGCGTGCGGGTTATCACCGGCAGCTCGATGTCGTGGGCTATCAGGGGTTGTTGTATGCGCTCTATGATCCGGGTCGCTGGGAAGCGGTCGATGTGCTGCGCTGGCTCAAGGAGTTCACCGAAGCGGCCGCTCGAACGCAGTCAATACCGGCCTGAGGATTCTCTTCTAGGTTCGTTCCGGCCACTGTTGGATAATGCTGCCCTGCATTGAGGGTTAGAGTTTTTCGTATGTCCACTTCATCGTTTTCTGCTGCGCACAACCAGGCCAGCACGCTCTATCTGCCGCCTGGTCCGTGGCAGACCGTATTCGATTGCCTGTGCGAACACTTCAGCGCCATCGGTCGTGAGCAATGGCTGGACAGAATTGCTCGCGGTCGTGTCCTCGATGGACAAGGCATGCCGATCGCCCTGGATCTGCCTTACAAGGAAGGTCTGCGGATTCATTATTTTCGTGAAGTACCGGACGAAAAACCGATCCCGGTGGTGGAGTCGATCCTCTATGCCGACGAGCATCTGGTGGTGGCGGACAAACCGCACTTCCTGCCGGTGACGCCGGCTGGGGAGTATGTGGAGCAGACATTGCTGCGACGACTGATCCGGCGACTGGATAACCCGCATCTGGTGCCTTTGCATCGTATTGACCGGCATACGGCAGGGCTGGTGCTGTTCTCAGCCAATCCTCAGAGTCGGTCGGCGTATCAGACATTGTTTCCTACACGCCAGATCGAAAAACGCTACGAAGCAATCGCCCGGGCATTGCCTGAACTGACCTTCCCGATGGTTCATAAAAGTCGACTCATCGATGGCGAACCGTTCTTTCGCATGCAGGAAGGTCCGGGCGTCAGCAATACCGAGACGGCTGTCGAGGTCCGGGAAAAAAACGGTGAGTTCTGGCGCTATGCGCTTTACCCGGTAACAGGCAAGAAACATCAGTTGCGAGTGCACATGGCGGCCCTGGGGGCTGGTATCTGCAATGACCCGTTCTATCCGCAGGTGCTCAAGGATGTTGAAGACGACTATGCCAATCCCTTGAAGCTGCTGGCCCAGGGGTTGCGATTTGTCGATCCGGTTACGGGGCAGGAAAGAGAGTTCGAAAGCACAATCACTCTGGAGTGGTGATCATAGGCGATCCTGTTTTTCTTCTGTCACGAAAAAGCCCGCTTTAAAAGCGGGCTTTTCTGTATCCGATGGTCGCCGCAAAGATTACAACTCTTTAACGGTACGAATCTGATCCTTGTTGATGCGGGTGTGCTTGCCATCCAGCTGTTCGAACTCGTAAAAGCCCGATTCTTTATCGTACTTAGGCGCGTCGACGGCCTGGATTTCTCGACCGTCATTCAAGGTGATCACTGAAGGCGATGCACAACCGGCGAGGGTCGCAAGGCCCAGGGCGAGCATGAAAGTGGCGAGGGTCCGTTGGGTCATGGGTGTGTCTCCGAATGGAAAATCTTTTGATTGCTGAGCTTGAGACGTATGCAACACGTGCAAGTTCCTTCAATTATCAGTCTGACACAGTGTGATGCGTGCTTAACAGTTCCGGCGTGTTGAGGTTGGCCAGGCGAGAGTCGTTCTCGGGGCACTGCAGGGCCATGGCGCCCAATTTGCGCATCAGTCTGCCCGGGCTGCGCTCGCCTTCGTTCCAGGCCGTCTCGAAAGCCCCTGAAAGAGCGACGGGAATCATGCACAGCAAAGGTTCCCAGTGTTCTCCATGGCGTAGCATCAGCGGTTTGTCCGGATGCTGCGCGGCAGTTTCACGCATGTTCTGGAGCAGCGCCGCATCGATGCATGGCACATCGCAGGGCAATACCAGCAGGTGCGTGTGGCGGGCGGCCTTCAGGCCAGCGCGAATACCCGCCAATGGTCCCGGAAAGTCGCCTTCATCGTCATGGACCAGCTGATCCGCATAAGGCGCATATTTCTCCAGGTTTCTGTTGCAGGAGATGATCAGATCATCACTCAGCAGACGGGTCTTGCGGTGCAGATGCGCGATCAGTGGCTCGCCGTGCCATTCCAGCAAACCCTTGTCCTGACCGCCCATGCGTTGGCCACGCCCACCCGCCAGGAGCAAAATGGAGCACGGCGCCAAAGGTGTATCCGAGGTCATTGCACTTCTCCATGGGGGCGGCGAAAAAATGAGGCGCTGTGATATAACACCGGGCTGTTTCTCCTACAACTGGACGAGCCTATGAAAGCCAAGGCTGATGTACCTTTCGCACCGCTCAACATCGCGGTGCTGACTGTCAGCGATACCCGTACCCTGGAAACCGACACCTCAGGCCAGGTCTTCGTCGACCGCTTGAGCGCTGCCGGTCATAACCTGGCGGCCCGTGTATTGCTCAAAGATGATCTCTACAAAATTCGTGCGCAAGTGGCCAACTGGATTGCCGATGAAGTCGTGCAAGTGGTGCTGATCACTGGCGGTACCGGGTTTACCGGTCGTGACAGCACGCCTGAAGCGGTGAGTTGCCTGCTGGATAAGCAGGTCGATGGTTTTGGTGAACTGTTCCGGCAGATATCGGTGGCGGATATCGGTACTTCCACGGTTCAGTCCCGGGCCTTGGCCGGTCTGGCCAATGGCACGCTGGTTTGCTGCTTGCCGGGTTCGACCAATGCGGTGCGCACCGGTTGGGACGGTATTCTCGCCGAACAACTGGATTCCCGGCACCGTCCGTGCAATTTCGTGACTCATCTGAAACAGGCGGCACCCTGTGAATCCCGCGGGTAAGCCAGGCAAGACTGGCAGCCTGATGGCTGTCGAGGTAGCGCTCGCGCGGCTACTGGAAATGGCCGACGCCTCGAGAATTCATGAGCACCAACGCTTGCCGTTGGCGCAGGTTCAGGGGCGTGTACTGGCTGCTGATCTGGTTTCGACACTTGATCTGCCGCCTTGGCCCAACAGTGCCATGGATGGGTATGCCTTGCGCGTCGCCGACTGGACGGGAGAACCGTTGCCGGTCAGCCAGAAGATTTTTGCAGGTCAGGCTCCGGAGCCCTTGAAGCCTGGGACCTGTGCGCGGATCTTCACCGGCGCGCCTGTGCCCGCGGGTGCTGACTGTGTCGAGATGCAGGAGAACGCCGAGGTTCAGGCGGATGAGCGGGTACGTTTCACCGAGACCATGACGCCGGGGCAGAACATCCGTCCACAAGGCCAGGAAACCACCGCCGGTGAGTTGATCTTGCCCGCCGGTACACGCCTGGGGCCCATCGAACAGGGGCTGGCGGCATCGTTGGGATGCGCTGAATTGGATGTGGTTCGCAAGGTTCGTGTTGCGGTTTTGTCTACCGGGGATGAGCTGATTGAGCCGGGCCAGGCCCTTGGACCGGGACAGATCTACAACAGCAATCGAGTGTTGCTTTGCAGCTGGTTGCAGCGCTTGGGCTGTGAGGTGATCGATGCTGGCATTCTTCCCGATGATTTAGCGACCACTCGTGCCCGTCTCGGCGAGTTGAAGGATGTCGACCTGATTCTCTCCACCGGTGGCGTATCGGTGGGAGAAGCCGACTTTCTGGGCATTGCCTTGCGGGAAGAGGGCGAGTTGACCCTGTGGAAGCTTGCCATCAAGCCAGGCAAGCCGCTGACGTTCGGGCATTTTCGCGGTGTGCCTGTCATTGGTTTGCCCGGCAATCCGGCGTCAACCCTGGTGACTTTTGCTTTGTTGGCAAGGCCCTACCTCTTGCGCCGCCAAGGCGTAAAAGAGATCGAACCCCTGAAGTTTCAGGTACCGGCAGGGTTTGTCTGGCCAAAGGCTGGTAACCGACGTGAGTACTTGCGCGGACGTCTGGAGAATGGCCGGGCAATCATCTACAGGAATCAGAGCTCTGGCGTACTGCGCAGTGCCGCCTGGGCGGACGGTCTGGTTGAAGTGCTGGAGGACCGTACACTGATCGAGGGTGATAGTGTGAGCTTCATCCCGTTGAGTGAAGTCCTGGGCTGATGCAGGTCCTGGTTCTGCCACGCAAGCCCGGTCGAAAGCGTTGGGGCTTGCGTGCATGACCGTTCCTTAATTTGCCAGAAGTGTCACGACCTGGTCGAAGCGACTATTGGAGATCCAGCTCAAAAGCCCCAGGACCACAGCTGTTCCGCCAGCTGAATAGGCAAGCCTGTGCTTGATGGATTTGACGTCGCCGCGGACTTCATCCAGGTCTCTGCGGATGTACTTGAGATGTGTCTCCAGTTCAGTGACGCGAGGTTCCATATCAACTTCTCCGGTGGGCTTTGCGCTGCTTTTGAATTCAGCCTGCTGATTGACGTGATTGTCTGAGAACGGCGTAACCGGAGTTGCCGGTAGTCTGAGGTCATGGCTTTGCATGGAATAATTGGCTCCTTGCGTTAAAACCATTCAGGTGGCCGATACGGTTATTACTTACGATTTTTGAGGACCTTAAAGGGGTTCCATTCATTGTTTGCACATCCCTGTGTAATTTACTGGTGATGACTGATAACCGCTGACACAACGGTGTACCAATTGCCCTGATGGGTCAATTGAGCCGATTCCTCAGGTTTTGTAAGAAAAAATACCGCTCTGTAGGACTCAAGTGTCCTTCCCCAGGAAATAATTGAAATCCTTGCGACTTTTATGAGGGGCTGCGAGGTCAACATCTCCCATACGGATTCGGAAAGGGGGGTGATCAAAATGAACGAGCGCAAGGCGCTGTTGATTCTGCATGGCAAGCAGGCACTCAATGAGCAGGTCCGTTCAGCTGTCGAAGGCAAGCGCCAACAAGGTTGGGAACTGGCTGTTCGACTGACCTGGGAGGCTGGTGATGCGCAGCGGCTGGTGGGGGAAGCGTTGACGGCGGGCTATACGCAGCTGATTGCCGGCGGCGGCGATGGCACCTTGCGTGATATCGCCGAAGCCATGGCGGCGCATTCGACTCAGGCCAGCCTGGTGCTTTTGCCCTTGGGCACCGCCAACGATTTTGCACGCGCCGCGGGTGTGCCCCTGGAGCCCGCTCAAGCGCTGGAGCTTTTGGAGGCCGCCCCGCATGCCATTGATCTGGGGGAGGTGGGTGGGCAGGTTTTTCTGAACATGGCCACGGGCGGCTTTGGCAGTCAGGTCACGGCCAATACTTCCGAGGAACTGAAAAAAGTTCTTGGCGGCGCGGCTTATCTCTTCACCGGTTTATCGCGCTTCAGTGAGTTGCATGCGGCCTATGGCGAGTTGCAGGGGCCGGATTTTCACTGGGCCGGTGAGTTGTTGGCATTAGGCATCGGCAATGGCCGACAGGCTGGCGGTGGTCATATGTTGTGCCCGCAGGCGCTGGCTGACGATGGTCTACTGGATATCAGCATTTTGCCCGCGCCCCAGGAAGTGGTCGGTACCTTGAAAGACCTGCTGACCGATGGCTTCGGAATCGACAACATGTTTGTGCGAGCCCGCTTGCCATGGGTCGAGATCAAAGTATCGGAGGGCCTTTATATCAACCTTGATGGTGAGCCTCTGGAGGGCGATAGCCTGCGGTTTTCGGCACGGCCGGCGGCATTGCGGGTGCATTTGCCCGAGGGCTCGCCGCTGCTGAGCGGCTCGAATCCGGCTAATCGTCCAGACTGATGATTTGCTCGCGCACGGCGAACAACACCAGGCCGGCCACATCGTAGATCTGCAAGCGTTTCATGATCTGCGAGCGGTGGGTTTCGACAGTCTTGATGCTCAGGCCCAAGCCATTGGCAATTTCCCGGGTGGATTTTCCGCGAACAATCAATCGCAGGATTTCCAGCTGGCGTGCCGTCAGGTTGTGCGAGTCCTGGGTTGGCGCCTGATTTTTCTGGGTTCGGGTCAGCGCCTGGTTGATGACGGTGTGGGCAATGGCCGGGCTCAGGTAGCGTTCGTTATTGCGCAAGGCGTCCAGGGCATGTTCGAGCTCGGTGGCCGTGGTGTCTTTGAGCAGGTAGCCATGAGCCCCGGATTCGAGTGCTTGCATGATGAGCGCCGGGTCGGTGTGCATCGACAGGATGAGCACTTTGCACTGCGGACGTACTCGTTTGAGTCGCTGCAAGGCTTCAAGGCCACCGGTTTTCCTCATGGAGATATCCAGCAGGATGATGTCCGGGGACAGTTGCTCGACCATCTCGAGTAACTGCGAGCCGTCACTGGCCTCCCCAATGACCGCATAGCCGGGAATATCCAGCACCAGAGCGCGCACGCCAGCCCTGATAAGCGAGTGGTCGTCCACCAGAAGTAAGTTACAAGTCAACGCATAACCTTATTCGTACTGGCCCGTTCCAGCGCACGGGGCGCCCAGGGGAAGAGTGCTTCGATTTGAGTGCCTTTGCCCGGCTCGCTGGTCACGGTCAGCGTGCCGCCCAACTGATCGATCCGTTCCGACATTCCGGCCATTCCGCGTTGCCCCTCGCGAGCAGGGTCTGCCGCTGGCTCGAACCCCAGGCCATCGTCACTGATTAACAACGTCAGGCCTTGGGGCAGACGTTGCAGGCGGACCAACAGATTCCTGGCTTCGGCATGGCGCAGCATATTGGTAACCGCCTCTTGAGTGATGCGAAAGGCCGCCACCGCCATTTCTTCCGGTATGCCAGTCAAACGTTGATGGCATTCCAGGCTCCAGTTCACGGACGTATTGGCCAGGGTTCTGAGTAAATGCGCACGCAGACTGGCTTCCAGTCCGAGACTGGTCAACTGTCGTGGGTTCAGGATGGCTGATACATCACGAACTTTGGTCAGGGTTTCGTCCAGCGTATCGCAGAGGACCGAACATTGACCCTGCAGTTCTTCAGGCAATCGACGTTTGAGCCATTCACTCTGAAGTTTTGCGGCGGTCAGCAATTGGCCAATATCATCATGCAGTTCCCGACTGAGCCGGTGACGTTCATTTTCCTGAACTTCCAGCAGACGGTCGGCCAATTCTTGAGGCTGAAACTTTATCGATTTGAGCGAGAGGCGATGTCCCACCCAGACGCAGGTCAGCGCCGCAGTATTGAGCACCAGCAGACTCACCGGCAGAGGCATCGACAAGCTGTAGACCAACAGGCTGCCAAGCGCCGAGCAGGTGCACACGAAAAGCGTGAACCGGCGCGCGCTTTTTCGGGAGGGTGGCCACAGGGCGATTGACTTGAGGCTGGCGTACATAGCGGATGGAGCCAATGGATGTTCGCTGCGGGCAGACCGGTCATAAGGGCCGACGGGTCTCTGTTTGAAAATAGGTTGTATGAGTCGCCTTTAATGATGGCAGTGCAATGCTCGAAATAAAGCCTTCAATGTTATGAGCTTGTTCGCGCCAAGGGTCACTCTGTCATTAATTGACGTCAACGAATGGGCGGCATAATACCACTTAAGATACCGTTGGTCGCGTTCGGCACATAGGTAGGCACCTTCAGGAAATAACGTTTTTGGACGATAGTTCCACAATGGAAAAACTTTTTGATTTTTATCTTCGAAAGATATCGAGTGTGCCAGGCGTTTAGTTTCTATTGGCAGGCACTATCTGAAGTCGGGGCGGGGGTATCTATTTGTTTTGAGCTGCCATCGCATCGACGGGTATGAAATATTCAATTGCGGTATGCGCACACTCAAGTTACAGGGCGGCATCATTACAATAAAAAATACGCAACACGGGGTTGGTGAATTTAAGCCTGCCGTTCAGAGAACGAAACGAGCCTGAACTGCTTGGAGTGGCTGGGCGGCTGAAACTGACTTTGTCCCACTTGAAATGCAAACGCTTCGATCAGGGACGTCTGTTCACTGTCATCGAGGCCGAGTTGACCGGTGGTCTGGTCGATGAGTTCGAGTTGCCAGGCCATTAACGTGAAGCAATCCTTGAGCGCATCCAGGGCCTGATCATGCAGGTCCATGTGATTCTGGGCGTGGCTCAGCAATCCATGAATGTGCAGCGAGAATTCCGAAACCGTTGCCAGTGCCAAGGCATCGGCCTTGCTTGCCAGCTTGAGAAGGGTACTGAGCATGCAATCGATGGCGTCCTTGTCATTGCTGATCAACTGCAAATGACTCAGGCACTCCTCGGACTTGGCCAGGAGTGTTTCAGCCTCGACGAGAAACTCCGGAATTCGCTGGGCCCACTCTTTAGGGTTGTTCGCCATGCTTATCTCCACAACGTCATGTCAGATGAGGGAATGTCGTGTGTGTCGACGAGAACCTTACGTGTCCCGGTGCTGCCATGCCTTGGTGAGATCGCGCTCTGGCAGGCTTGGGCACCGACTGGGGAACTCGAGAGAGTGGATGGCCACTGACCTGCGATCGCACACAAAAGCCTGACTCCGTTCATGCAATGAGAATGGCGTCACATTAATGGCTATTGGATATTGCGAATATCAGGTTGGGCCTGATTGTGCCTAGGGGAATCCCTTACACAGGGGAACCTAACGTGCAAACCAAGGTCGCGCCGCAAGGGATGAAGCAGATGAATTCACGGGGTCAGTAAAGCATGATGTTAATGTGACATCAATGCTTGGGCATGGCATTTTGTCCGGGGGTCAAGATTCGGCAAAAACTGCCGATAACTCTCTTTAGTGAATTCATCAGAACAAGCCCAGGAGTCATTAATGGCCGGCATTCTCGACACGGTAGACCAACGCACGCAACTGGTGGGTGAGAATCGCCTGGAAATTCTCATGTTCCGGCTGGCCGGACGGCAATTGTTCGCGATCAACGTCTTCAAGGTCCAGGAAGTGCTGCAGCTGCCGAAGCTGACCCTGATGCCGCAGCGCCACCCCTTTGTTTGTGGCGTGGTCAACCTGCGTGGCCAGACGCTGCCGGTGATCGACCTGTCCCAAGCCATCGGCATGCGTCCGCTGGTGCCAAGCCCCACCAGTACGATCATCGTCACCGAGTACAACCGCTCGGTGCAGGCATTTCTGGTCGGTGGCGTGGACCGCATCGTCAATATGAACTGGGAAGCCATTCTGCCGCCGCCGACCAGCGCCGGTCGCCAGCATTACCTGACCGCCATCAGCAAGGTCGACGATCAGCTGGTGGAAATCATCGACGTCGAAAAAGTCCTGGCCGAAATCGTGCCGTACAACGCCAAGGTCTCTCGCGACAAACTCGACGATCCGGTTCTGGAGCGCGCCCGTGGCCGTGAAGTGCTGCTGGTGGATGACTCGAACGTGGCTCTGTCGCAATTGCGCGACACCTTGGGTCAGTTGGGCGTGAAAATGCATATTGCCAGTGATGGCTTGAAGGCGCTGAACATGCTCAAGGCCTGGGCTGATACCGGTGTGAACATGACTGACAAGCTGTTGATGATCTTCACCGATGCGGAAATGCCGGAGATGGACGGCTATCGCCTGACCACCGAGATCCGCAACGACCCCCGTTTGCGCGGCCTTTATGTGGTCCTGCACACCTCGTTGTCGGGTAGCTTCAATGACTCGATGGTCAAGAAGGTCGGCTGCGACAACTTCCTCTCCAAATTCCAGCCCGACAAACTCGTCGACGTGGTGCGTCAGCGCCTGATGCTCGACGAAGTGCCGGCCTGATAACAATCTGGAAAAGCGCGGTGGCAGGGTTTGGGGCTGCTGCGCAGCCCAACGGGGGCAAGCCCCCTCGCCACAGGGTCTTTGATTCAGCGATCAAGCTCGTATAGGGTGGCGTTTTTGCCCACCAGGGAGCTGTGGCCATGCATCTGAGCGCGCTTTATCGTTTTCCGTTGAAATCCGGCAAGGGCGAGACCTTGAATCAGGTCAGCCTGGACAAACTGGGGCTGGACGGCGACCGGCGCTGGATGCTGGTCGACGAGGCCAGCGGGCGTTTTCTGACCCAGCGCGCGGAGGCGAAAATGAGTCAGCTGTCGGCGTTGTGGAACGCAAGCGGTGGCTTGACCCTCAGTGCCCAAGGCCATTCACCGATCGATATCGCCTTGCCCGCCAGCGATGCAGAGCTGCGTGGCGTGACCATCTGGCGCGACACTTTGCGCGTGCCCGATGCCGGCATTGCTGCGGCTGCCTGGGTCAGTGAGTTCATCGGCAAGCCGACGCGTCTGGTGCATGTGCCGCTCGATCGTGCGCGGACCACCCAGGCCGGCTACGGCAAGGACGACGATCAGGTGGCTTTTGCCGACGGTTTTCCGTTGTTGCTGATTGGCCAGGCGTCGCTGGAAGACTTGTCGCAACGGGTTGGGCGACCGCTGGAGATGCTGCGCTTTCGGCCCAATCTGGTGATCGAGGGCAGCGAGGCGTTCGCCGAAGATGGCTGGAAGCGCATCCGCATTGGCGATGTCGAGTTCCGCGTGGTCAAGTCCTGCTCACGTTGCATTCTGACCACCATCGACCCGCAGACCGGCGAACGTAGCGACGACCGCGAGCCTCTGGCGACCTTGCAGCAATATCGGGCTCAAGAGGACGGCGCGATGTTCGGGCAGAACCTGGTCAATGACGGTAACGGTCGGCTCGAAGTCGGCATGCCGGTGACGATCCTCGAATAGCAGCCCTGAAAAAAAATGCCCGTGTTCTTGGACACGGGCATTTTTTTTCGCTGTGAAACCCTAGGGGGTTAGCCGCGGTATTCGCACAGGTAAGCGGTGTCGACGGCCACTTTCAGCTGGAACTTGCTGTTGGCGGGCACGTTGAACTGGCTGCCGGCGGCGAAGGTTTGCCAGTCGCTGCTGTCAGGCAGTTTGACGGTCAGGGCGCCGGACACCACGTGCATGATTTCACGCTGGCTGGTGCCGAATTCGTATTCGCCCGGTGCCATGACGCCGATGGTCGCCGGACCTTCAGCGGTGCCAAAGGCGATCGACTTGACGGTGCCGTCGAAGTACTCGTTGACTTTAAACATGGGCGATTCCTCGAAAAGGGCTAAAAAGGGCCGGCCAGTATGCACAAGGTGTCGATAGGCGTCACCTCCTGCACTCAAGGATTGGCGGGGAAAATCAGCGGCAACAGGCGCGCGGTATTGCGCGCATCCTCCAGCGCCCGATGCTGCTGACCGTTGAACTGCAGGCCCGCCAGTTGCAGGGCGCCATTAAGCCCCAGCGGGCGCTCCAGTCGACAGGCCTTGGCGAAACGTTGCTTGAGATTCATGTGCGGCACCCGGTTCAGGGCGCTGTCGAGTTGCAGCCGCTGCCATTCCTGAAGCAGCTGTTTGCGGTCGTAGTCACCCCAACTGGCCCAGCCTTCCAGATTCGAGAGATGTTGGTCGAGCCAGTGTTCGAACGAAACCCAAACGTCGCTCAGGGGCTGGGCAGCATCGACATTGGCCTGGGTGATGTGGGTCAATTCGCGGCAAAACGGGGTCAACAGGGGCCGACGCAACGGGCGCACGAAGCACTGGAAGTGATCCAGTTCCCGGCCTTTGCGGTCCACGAGGGTGGCGCCGATTTCGATGATTTCCATTTCTGTTACTGGCCAGCCGCCCTCATCGGTGGTGGCTTCCAGATCAATGACCAGCCAGTGAGGCATTGCAGGTTTCCTGGTATCCGCATCCTGATAGGGCTTGAGCGTAGCCAAACCCGGCGGATCCGCCTAGCGGCTTATTCGACCTCCAACAGAATCTGACGATTTTTTACCTGGTCGCCGACCCTGACCTGCAAGCGCTTGAGCACGCCGTCGATACCCGATTTGAGTGGATGCTCCATTTTCATCGCTTCAAGCACCACCAGCAGTTGCCCTTTGCTGACCGGGCTGCCCTCACTGACCAATACGTCGACGATCGCCCCGTCCATCGGCGCCTTGAGCGGGCCGGAGCTGACACTGGCCTGGCCGCTGACCAGCGCCCGGGTCCGATCGACCAGTCGCAGGCTGCCGGGGCGCCTGAACAACCAGAGTTGCCCGGCTTCGAGGCGGTAGGCATGGCGTTGGCGGATGCCGTCGATTTGCAGGGTGGCCCAGCGTCCGTCGCACTGGATGACCTTCAGTTCGAGGGGCCGGGCGCCAACCTGAACACGGTAGGGCTTGCCAGGTTCAGCGTGCAGTTCGACCGGCCAGGCCTGATCCTCCAGGCCGATCCGATAGTGCAGAGGCACGCTGGCGTTGTTGCGCCAACCGGCCAGCGGGGCGGGGTGAGCCTGCGCTGATGCTTGATAAAAAAGCACCGCGGCGATGGCCAACTCGTCGGCGCTCGGCGCATGAGGGTGCAGGCAGGGATGGTCGGCGAAGTTCGTGGGTATGAACCCGGTGCTGAACTCACCACTGATGAACTGGGGGTGTTCCAGCAGATTGGCGAGCAAGCGCTGATTGCTCTGCACGCCCAGCAGCACACTGTCCTGTATCGCCCGCAGCAACTTGCGTCGGGCTTCTTCACGGGTGGCACCGTGGGCGATGAGCTTGCCCAGCAGCGGGTCATAGAACGGGCTGACAGACTGGCCTTCGATCAGGCCATGGTCGATCCGTACGCTGCCCTGGATCGCTGGCTCCCAGGCCACGATTCGACCGGTTTGCGGCAGAAATCCCTGGGCCGGATCTTCGGCGTACAGGCGCACTTCCATGGCATGCCCGTTGAGCTGCACCTGTTCCTGTCGTAGCGGCAGCGGTTGCCCTTCGGCGATGTGTAATTGCCAGGCCACCAGATCGAGGCCGGTGATCAGTTCAGTCACCGGGTGTTCCACTTGCAACCGGGTGTTCATCTCCAGGAAGTAAAACCGGCCGTGAGCATCCAGCAGGAATTCCACGGTACCCGCCCCCACATAATTCACCGCGCGCCCCGCCTTGAGTGCCGCCTCGCCCATGGCCTGGCGCAACTCAGTGGTCATCGCCGGGCAGGGTGCTTCTTCGATGATTTTCTGGTGGCGGCGCTGGATCGAACAGTCGCGCTCGCCGAGGTAGATCAGGTTGCCATGCTGGTCGCCGAACACCTGAACTTCGACATGACGCGGATCGATCAAGGCTTGTTCGAGGATCAATTCGTCGCTGCCAAACCCGTGCAGCGCTTCGGAGCGTGCGCTACGGAGCTGTTCCGGCAATTCGGCGGCGCTGTGCACCAGGCGCATGCCGCGACCGCCACCGCCGGCACTGGCCTTGATCATCAGCGGATAGCCGATGCGTTCGGCTTCGCGGCGCAGGGTGGCGTCGTCCTGTTCGCTGCCCTGATAGCCTTTGATGCAGGGCACGCCGGCTTTGATCATGGCCAGTTTCGACAGCCGTTTACTGCCCATCAGCTCGATGGCTTCGGGGCTCGGACCGATGAAGATGATGCCGGCCTGCTGGCAGGCGAGGGCGAAGCCTGAGTTTTCCGAGAGGAAGCCGTAACCGGGATGGATTGCATCGGCACCGGTGCGCCGGGCAGCATCGATGATGGCCGGGATGTTCAGATAAGACTGCTGCACCGGGGCCGGGCCGATGTTCACGGCTTCGTCGGCCATCTGCACATGCAGCGCATTGGCGTCGGCGTCGCTGAATACGGCGACGGTGCGGTAGCCCAGCTCTTGCGCGGTGCGCTGGATACGGCAGGCGATTTCACCGCGGTTGGCGATCAGGATTTTTTTGAGGGCGGGCATCGGTTATTCCCTTGGTTTTTTGCGGTGAATGTAAGGGCTTGCTCGCGAAGCTCTTAAACGGACCACCCTGGTTTGCGCTTCTGCACAAAAGCCATCGTCCCCTCGATCCCTTCAGCCCCGGTCACTGCTTCGCTGAACCACTCGGCTGCCTGATCCAGCAGATCATCCGAGGGTTGTCCGGCACTCGCCAGCAACAGCTTTTTGGTCGCCGCGTTCGCCCCCGGTGCGCAACACAACACATGGGCCAGCACCTCATCGAGGCGTTCGGCCAAGGCTTGTGGGTCATGTTCGACAAAGTGCACCAGCCCCATGCGCCGCGCCTGGGTGCCATCGAAGCGTGCGGCGGTCAGGGCCAGTCGGCGGGCCTGGGTCAGGCCGATGCGTTGCACCACGTAAGGCGCGATCTGCGCCGGCAACAGGCCGAGGCTGGTTTCCGGTAGGCCGAACTGCGCCTGATGATCGGCCATCGCGATGTCGCTGACGCAGGCCAGGCCGAAGCCGCCGCCAAGCACCGCACCTTGCAGCACCGTCATCACCACTTGCGGCGCGTGTTGCACCTCTTGCAGTAGCGCACCGAACGCACGATTCAAATCGCGGTAGGCGGGCTGGCCTTGAGCGCGGGCGTTGGCCATGTCCTTGATGTCGGCACCGGCACAAAAATGCCCGCCGGCACCGCCGATCACTAGCGCACGAATCTGCCGATCATCGCGAACCGCCGCCAGCACCGCACGCAGTTCGGTGACCATCTGCAAGCTCATGGCATTACGGCTTTCGGGACGATTGAGGGTGATGTGCAGCACGCTGTCATGCAGGCCGAGCAACAGGGTTTGACAGGTGGGGAGGGTGCTCATTTGTTTTTCCCCGGCAGGATGCCCATGAGTTTGCAGATGATCCCCAGCATGATTTCGTCGGCACCGCCGCCAATCGATACCAGCCGCACATCGCGGTAAGCCCTGGCCACCGGGTTGTCCCACATGAAGCCCATGCCGCCCCAGTATTGCAGGCAACTGTCGCTGACTTCCCGGCCCAGTCGCCCGGCCTTGAGTTTGGCCATCGATGCCAGGCGGGTGACGTCCTGGCCTTTGATGTATTGCTCGGTGGCCTGGTAGACCAGTGCCCGCAGGCATTCGATTTCGGTTTGCAGTTCGGCCAGGCGAAAGTGGATGACCTGGTTGTCGATCAGCGCGTTGCCGAAGGTTTTGCGCTCCTTGCAGTACTCGATGGTGCTGTCGACGCAGTACTCCAGGCCTTTGATCATGTTCGCCGCGCCGAACAGCCGTTCTTCCTGGAACTGCAGCATCTGCATCATGAAACCCGCGCCTTCGTGGCCGATGCGGTTGCGTTGCGGCACGCGCACGTTATCGAAAAACACCTGGGCGGTTTCCGAGCTGCGCATGCCGAGCTTGTCCAGGTGCGAGCTGAGGCTGATCCCGGGGCTGTTCATCGGCACCATGATCAGCGACTTGTTGATGTGCGGTTTGTCGTCCGAGGTGTTGGCCAGCAGGCAGATGAAATCGGCGCTCGGCGAGTTGGTGATCCACATCTTGCTGCCGTTGATCACGTAGTCGTCGCCGTCCTTGCGGGCGGTGGTTTTCAGCCCGGCGACGTCGGAACCGGCGCCGACTTCGGAAACACCGATGCAGCCGACCTGCTCGCCGGTGATCGCCGGCCGCAGGAATTCTTCGCGCAGTTCATCGGAGCCGAAACGCGCCAGGGCCGGGGTGCACATGTCGGTCTGCACGCCGATGGACATCGGAATGCCGCCGCAATGAATGGTGCCGAACTCTTCGGCCGCCACAATCGAATAGCTGTAGTCGAGGCCCATGCCGCCGAATTTTTCCGGTTTGGAGATTCCCAACAGACCGAGGTCGCCAGCCTTGCGGAAGATCTCATGGATCGGAAAGCGCCCGGCCTTTTCCCATTCCTCGACGTGGGGATTGATTTCATGATCGACGAATTGGCGGACGGTGCGGCGCAGTGCTTCGTGTTCCTGGGTGAAGATCATTTTTATTGTTCTCCTGATCGCCCTTAGAAGCGGGCGACACCAAAGCTGTTGGGTTGCAGCGCCCGAACCTCGGCCTCATGGCAGATGTCCAGCAAGTATCCAAGCAACGTGCGGGTATCCCGTGGATCGATCAGCCCGTCATCCCACAGGTTGGCGCTGCCATATAGCGCGGTGGACTGGCTGTCGAGTTTCTGCGCGGTGACCTGTTCCAGCATGTCGAGCATTTTTCGGTCGGGCACCAATCCGTCCTTGAGTTGTTTGGCTTCGGTGACGATCCGCAGCACTTTGCCGGCCTGGGCGCCGCCCATCACCGCGGTGCGGCTGTTGGGCCAGGCGAAGATGAAGCGCGGGTCGAGACCGCGGCCGCACATCGCGTAATTGCCGGCACCGTAGGAACCGCCGACGACGATTGTCAGTTTAGGCACCCGGGCATTGGCCACCGCTTGAATCATTTTCGCGCCGTGCTTGATCACGCCTTGCTGTTCCGACTCGGTGCCGACCATGAAGCCGGTGGTGTTGTGGAAAAACAGCAGCGGCGTCTGGCTCTGGTCGCAGAGTTGAATGAACTGCGCGGCCTTGCTCGCGCCTTTGGGGGTGATCGGGCCGTTGTTGCCGATGAAACCGCAGGCTCGACCCTGGATCTGCAAATGCCCGCATACCGTCTGCTGATCGAACTCGCTTTTGAATTCGAGGAAGTTCGAAGCGTCGGCAACCCGCGCGATGATTTCACGCACGTCGTAAGGTTTTTTCGGGTCATCCGGGATCAGCCCCAGCAGTTCGTCGATGGGGTAGAGCGGTTCTTCCCACCGACGTTCCGGTAACCACGGCAACTGATCGTTCCACGGCAACAGACTGACAATCTCGCGCACCTGGCGCACGCCATCGGCATCGTTCTCGGCCAGGTATTCGGCGGTGCCGGCGGTTTGTGCATGCATCTCGGCACCGCCCAGTTCTTCGTCGGTGGCGACTTCACCGGTGGCTGCCTTGAGCAGCGGGGGGCCGGCGAGAAACAGCTTGGCCTTGCCGCGCACCACCACCACGTAATCCGACAACCCTGGCTGGTAAGCACCGCCCGCCGTGGCCGAGCCGTGGACCACGGTGATCTGCGGCAAGCCCATCGCCGACATCCGCGCCTGATTGGCAAAGCTGCGCGCGCCTTCGACGAAAATTTCCGCCGCATAGTTGAGGTTGGCGCCTCCGCTCTCGGCGAGGGTGATCACCGGCAATTTGTTTTCCATGGCGATCTGTTGCAGACGCAGGGACTTTTTCAGGCCGCTGGGGGAAATGGTGCCGCCCTTGATCGCGCTGTTGTTCGCCACCACCAGCACCCGCACGCCGGATACGTAACCGATCCCGGCAATCAAACCGCCGCCGGCCGCGCTGCCGTCCTTGTCGTCGTGCAGCTTGTAGCCGGCCAGGCTCGCCAGCTCGAGGAATGGCGCGCCGGGATCAAGCAGCAGGTTCAGCCGCTCCCGGGGCAGCAATTGCCCGCGCTTGTCGTACCTCGGTTTGGCTTCTGCGGCTTTATTCAACAGGTTCTGTTCGAGCTGGCGGACCTGCTCGATGCCGGCCAGCATGGCCGCACGATTGCGGGCGAACGGTTCGCTGAACGGGTCTATCTGGGACTGGATGACCGGCATGGTTATTCCTTGTCCTTCGGTTCGTCTGGTTTGGAGGCGTCCGGCCTGAGTACTTCAGGTAAATAGGCGCGGTGAAAGCCGTTGTACGAGTGACTGTTCTGCGCCTTGTGCATTGGCCAGGCCCGCCCGCCGAGGCTGGCGGCACCATCGATGCGCAACGTGCTGCCGCTGACAAACGCCGCTGCCGGGCTGAGCAGGAACACAATCGCCGCGCTGATTTCCGATTCGGTGCCGATGCGCTTGAGCGGCACGTGTTCGCACAGCGTCGGAATTACCGCCCGGAACGCGCCTTCGTAAGTGTCCATGCCGCTGGACGCGACCCAGCCCGGCGCGACGGCGTTGACCCGCACGCCGGCGTGGCCCCATTCGAACGCGGCGGTCTTGGTGAAGTTGTCCATGCCCGAGCGCGCCGCGCCCGAATGGCCCATGCCGGGCATGCCGCCCCACATGTCGGCGAGCATGTTGACGATGGCGCCGCCGTGCTTGCTCATGGACTGATTGAACACCTCGCGAGCCATCAGAAAACCGCCAACCAGATTGGTGCGCAGGATGGTTTCGAAACCTTTCTGATTGATCGACGCCAGCGGCGAGGGGTACTGCCCGCCGGCATTGTTGACCAGCCCGTGGATTGGGCCGTGTTTGCGGATCAGCTCGCTGACCAGCTGCGTAACGGCGTCTTCATTGCGGATATCGCAGACCTGCCAATCGGCTTTACCACCGTCTTCGGTGATTTCGGCAGTGACCTTTTTCAGTTTTTCGGCATTGCGCCCCACCAGCAGCACGTGCGCACCGAGGGCGGCGAGCTCATGGGCGGTGCAACGACCGATGCCGCTGCCGCCACCGGTGACGATGATGGTTTGGCCGGCGAACAGGTCGGGTTTGAAAATCGAGTCGTAAGCCATGGCGACAGTCCTCTAGTTGACCTGATCGGCGATGCGCTGCGGCACCGGAATCTGGATTTCCAACAGTTGTTGGGCGAACGCCTTGCCCTGCGGATCGATCCGCAGGCTGGCCACGCCACCGCCGCCGAGTGCGTTCTCCAGAAGAAAATTAAAGCTCTGAGTGCCGGGTAAATACCAGCGTTCGACGCGTCCGTGAATCGGGTCGAGGACATGGCTCATCCAGTCGACCATCACCTCGGGTGTCAGTGCTTCGGCGATCCACGGCAGGTAGTCGGGGTGGCGGGCCATGACGCCGATGTTGCTGTGGTTACCCTTGTCGCCGGAGCGCGCCACGGCGAGTTTGATCAAGGCCACGCTGGCGTCGGCACGCTCTGTGGTTTTGGGTGGGTCGAACGGCAGCGGCAAGTCAGCTGGGTCGAGCGCATCGAGGGCGGGCAGGGCACACGGATGGCGCTCACCGGCAAGGTCGATCTCCAAGGTGCAGGCGGTTTTGTCGATCAGGAACGAAAACAGCCGGATCAACGGATACACCGTCGGCCGTCCGCCGACGATTCCCGTCAGCCCGGGCGCCATACCGGTGGCAGCCTGAGCGATTTCCCGGGAGAACAGAATCAAGGCCTGTTTGCTTGGATGGCGCACGGCGAGTTTGATCACCACCTCACGGCTGTCCTGGCGCTGGCCGTGGGGGCCGTAAGTGGCTTCGCTGCCCAGCAGTTCGATGTTCACCTCGCTGTAGGGCGCCCAGCCGCGCTGGTTAAACATTTCCGAGGTCTTGTTGATGATCGCCTGGCTGACCCGTCGGGCCTTGGCCACGGCATCGATCCCGGCGATCAGGCAACTGGCGGTGCAGCGGAAACCGTCCGGGTACGTTGCGCTGACCTTGTACTGAGCGGTTGGCGGCAAGCCTTTCGCGCGATGCACCTGAACCGCGTTTTTGCCTTGTTGCACGAGTTTGACCTGGCTGAAATCGCACACTACATCGGGCAGCAAATAGGCCTGTGGGTCGCCGATCTCATAGAGCATCTGCTCGCCAACCGTCAGCGGTGTGACCAGGCCGCCGGAGCCGTCGGGTTTGCTGACGATGAACTGGCTGTCGGCGCCGACTTCGACGATCGGAAAACCGATGTGTTCGTAGTCGGGTACGTCGTGCCAATCGGTGAAATTGCCGCCGGTGCACTGGGCGCCACATTCGATCAGATGCCCGGCCAATGCGGCTTGGGCGAGTTTGTCGTAGTCGTGCCACGACCAGCCGAATTCATGCACCAGCGCGGCGCTGACCACGGCACTGTCGACCACGCGCCCGGTGATCACAACGTCGGCGCCCAGGCGCAGGGCTTCGACGATGCCCGGTGCGCCGAGGTAGGCGTTGGTCGACACGCACATCGGCGGCAGGGGCGCGCCACTGAACATCTCATGGATACCAAGACTGCTCAGGTGTTTGAACTGCGGTTGCAGGTCGTCACCCGACAGCACGGCGATTTTCAGCGCCACCCCGGCCTTGTCGCAGGCCGTTTGCAGGGCAACGGCGCAGGCCTGTGGATTAACCCCGCCGGCATTGCTGATCACCCGGATCTGTTGTTTCGCGAGCTGCTCGAGGAGGGGGCTGAGGACTTCGATGAAGTCGCTGGCGTAGCCGGTGGCGGGGTCTTTCATCCGCGCCCCGGCCATGATCGACATTGTTATTTCGGCCAGATAATCGAACACCAGATAGTCCAGTCGCCCGCCCTCCACCAACTGTGCGGCGGCGGTCGAGGTGTCGCCCCAGAATGCACTGGCACAACCGATGCGAATTGTTTTAGGCACAGTCAACTCCATAGCCACCTGCGACAGAAGTGCTTCGAGACTACCAAGCAAGCGCTTGGTTTGTAAACGCCTTGATTATCTTCTTCCCGAGCGCTTGCTTGGTCGCCCCCGCCAGCTTAAATTGCCCGCGCAACCCTGCTGTTTTAACGGGCAGCGGCGCATTTGATTGATCGACTGTAGGAGAGAACGGGTGGACGAGCAAAAAGCCCTGAGGGTGATGCGCGAATTGGTCGACAGCGGCCAATTGACCGACCCCGACAGCGCCCGCGGCAAACTGCTGCAAGTGGCCGCTCACCTGTTTCGCAACAAAGGTTATGAACGCACCACCGTGCGCGACCTGGCCGGTGCGGTGGGCATTCAGTCAGGCAGTATTTTTCATCACTTCAAGAGCAAGGACGAGATCCTGCGGGCAGTGATGGAGGAGACCATCCGCTACAACACCGCGTTGATGCGTGCAGCGCTGGCCGAGGCCGGCAGTGTGCGTGAGCGGGTGCTGGCGCTGATTCGCTGCGAATTGCAGTCGATCATGGGCGGCAGTGGCGAGGCCATGGCGGTGCTGGTGTATGAGTGGCGTTCGCTGTCTGAGGAAGGTCAGGCGCAGGTTCTGGCGCTGCGCGATATTTATGAAGCCATCTGGCTGCAGGTGCTGGGAGAAGCCAAGGACGCCGGTTTTATCCGGGGCGACGTGTTCATCACCCGCCGCTTCCTGACGGGCGCGCTCTCCTGGACCACCACCTGGTTTCGCGCCGATGGCAGTATGAACCTCGATCAATTGGCCGATGAAGCGCTGATTTTGGTGCTTGAAGAACGGTAAGAGCCGTCTATCTCGGCAAGAAACTGGCTAAGTTGACGAAACCGCCTAGTTTGTATGCATTGATGAAAATTTTTTTGGGGAGTGTGCTGTTTTGATGTCTTCGCCAATTCGAATTGCGTCGCGGCTTTTGCTGGCGGCGCTTGTAGTGTGCTGGGTGTTGCCATCTCAGGCCGCGCAACAGGTGCGGGTCGGGGCCGCCCATTTTCCCCCCTATACCGTGCGCCCGGAGTCCGGTGCCGACACCGGTCTGCTGCCGCAA
Organism: Pseudomonas sp. 01L34; assembly: GCF_056400265.1. NCBI lineage: Bacteria > Pseudomonadati > Pseudomonadota > Gammaproteobacteria > Pseudomonadales > Pseudomonadaceae > Pseudomonas > Pseudomonas sp. 01L34. The sequence continues at coordinate 41,766 of NZ_JBFTSX010000010.1, read as the reverse complement.
CTGGTGGAAGCGTTGAATCAGCTGCAAACCGATTATCAGTTTGTGCTGGTGCCCACCTCGATTCCCCGGCGTTTCAATGACTTCAAGGAAGGCCGGGTCGATATGGCGATTTTCGAGAACCCGGACTGGGGCTGGAAGGACATCCCGCATACCCTCGTTGACATGGACCTGGAAGATGCAGAAATCTTTGTCGCGCAGAAGCAACCCGGTCGCGATGAGAGTTACTTCAAGGACCTGACGGGCAAGCGGCTGGCGCTGTACAGCGGCTATCACTACGAGTTTGCCAATTTCAATGCCGATCCCAAGTATCTGGCCGACACTTACAAGGCCACGTTGACCTATTCCCACGACAGCAACCTGCTGATGGTGCTGCGCGGGCGAGCGGACATTGCCCTGGTGACACGCTCTTATCTGAGCGATTACCTGCTGCGCAACGAAAAAGTCGGCGAGCAGTTGCTGGTGTCGCAACGCATCGATCAGGTCTATCACCATTACGCGCTGATTCGTCCAGAGGCGCCGATTACGGGGGAAGCATTCGGCAAGTTGCTGCAAGGCCTGCGAAACAACGGCCAGATGCTGAAGATTTTCGATCCCTACAAAATTGCCCTGGTGCCGGTGGGCAAGCACTGACAGATAGAGTTTCCGGGGGCAGGGGGGGGCGGACGACCATTCATCTGGTATTTATGTTCTGCTGTTCGAATGGTCGAATTGACAGTAGACGCTTCCCCTCACGTGGTCTTAGCTCCTTTCCTGTGTCCGACCCCATGGAGGGGTTGGCGCTCATTCAGAAAGGATTTCTGTCATGACAAACCCCGCGTTGGTTTCTCTCTCCTGTGTGCCCGCTCCTGTGGTGCCACAAGCCGTCAACGATGTACTCGTTCTGAAAAAACCTGATGATTCGGCCGGTGTCACGGTCGAGGTGGCGCGTTGGCCATTCATGGTGGTTAATCAAAAGACAACGCTGCATGTCTGCGGTCAACAAGCCGACGGCTCGCCAGTGATGCTGCGAGTGGCCGACGCCGAGCCCGTCACGCAACAAGAGTTCCAGGAGGGCTGGCGTCGCAATATTGCCTGGGCGTCTTTGCAGAATCTGAAAGACGGGAGCCATCTCGCGTTTGTTTTTCAGGCGGCGCTGGATGGAGGCAGTTGTGCTGGCCCGGTGCTGTTCCCGACATTGTGTCTTGAGGTCCAGGCGCCTTTCGACGATACAACGACCTTCTCGGCAACAGACGGTACCAATAACTGGAATGGTTGGATGAGGGGCGACGCTGCGACTGATCCACGGGATCTCACCATCACCAAAGATGGAGATATCTACGTATTATTCGACAACACCTACACCAACAACTCTGCCGGCACGGTGTTGAAAAAGACCTTTCAGGGGCTGGAAGTGGGTCGGTCCTATGAGTTCGGGGTGACCGTGCGCAGGTGGAACAACAGCTATTCGGTTCCGGTGCTGTCACTCAACAGCGGAGCGCAAGTCATTGCCCCCGCGACGGAAATTTCGTCAATGGCCTGGGCTCCGCTCAAAGGCACGTTTACCGCGAGTGCATCACAGATGGAGTTGCAGATCGTTAACCATGTCGCCACCGGAAACGGCAATGACTATGCCTTCCGCGAAATCTGGGTCAGGTCGATCTAGCACCTGCGTAACGTCAATGGACTGGAACTGATCCAGGCTGTGCATGCCACCGCGAATGCTGATTAAGGTTTGCGGTGTTTTTCGTTAAATTTCCATGCCCGGCTCACGTCACCTCAGTTAACTGTCGACGATTACCGTGAGCCCGACCCATGTCCAATCTGAATGACCTGACCGCCCTGGCCTTGCCGTCAGGCAACCGTCTTGTAGCCGATGAAACCGCAAGTCGCCTGAGCCTCAGTCTGGAAGGGCAGCCGCTGATCGAACTGCGGCTGACCCGCGAGCCTGAGCTGAATCTGCGGCTGGAGGAGCGCTTCGGCCGTCCTGACGGTCAAGCATTCTGGGCGGCCTGTTATTGGCTGTTTGCCCGTGATGCGCAGTGTCAGCGTCTGACCTGGCACCTCGATCAAGTGCCCACTGAAGCCTTGCTCAGCGGGTTGCTGATCGCGACCGATGTCAAAGGTCAATATCGCTGTGAACGCACACTGTTCTGGCAATTGCCTCAGCCTTGGCTGGGTGAGTCGTTGACCGATAGCTATCCGCAGCAGATGGTCATCAGTGACGGCAAGCGCCATCCCCTGCGTGCGGTGAAACCCCGTGGTGAGGTCTATCGACGCTTCGATGCGCGGCTCGGTGCGTGGGTCTCCTTGCGCACGGTAGAAATTGAGCATGACCTGGCGCGTTTCAACCGCTGGCAGAACAGCCCGCGGGTCGCGAGTTTCTGGCAGGAGGAGGGCAGCCTCGAGAAGCATCGGGAATACCTCGGCAAACTCGAAGCCGACCCGCACACCTTGACCCTGATCGGTTGCTTCGATGATCAGCCGTTTGCCTACTTTGAAGCCTACTGGGCCAAGGAAGATCGCATTGCGCCGTTCTATGACGCCGGCGATTACGACCGTGGCATTCACATGCTGGTGGGTGAGGAAGATCACCGTGGCCCGCACAAGGTGGCGAGTTGGTTATCGGCGCTGGTGCACTACCTGTTTCTCGATGATCCGCGCACTCAACGGGTGGTCGCCGAACCTCGCGCCGACAACGCGAAGATGATCGGGCATCTGCATAATCAGTGTTTTCACTGCGAGAAAGAGTTCGACTTCCCGCACAAGCGCGCGGCGCTGATGGTGCTGGGGCGTGAGCGGTTTTTTGATCGGTGTTCGTTGGCTTGAGTCAGTCTTCGCGGGCAAGTCGGATCGCCGCACCGCTCGCTCCTACAGTGACAGGCAATATTCCCTGTAGAGCGAGGTTTGCCCGCGAAGCGTTTAACGACGGGCGAAGGTGTCCGCACGATTGCCCGACACCTTGCGGCAATGCACCAGCGCATCACGAATCATGAAGTTCACCAGGGTCGGCGAGACGCCCAGTTCCTTGGCGATGTCTTTTTGCGGCACGCCGTGCAGGCGGTACATCTCGAAGGCGTAACGGGTGCGGCTGGGCAGCTCCGTCAGTGCATCGGCAATGTTTTCCAGGGTCGAGAAATTCATGTGCGAGGTTTCCGGCGAAGCGCCCTGGATCACCACGTTCAGGCCTTCTTCTTCCGGGCCCGAATACTTCTGCTCCAGCGCCTGCTTGCGGTAGTGATCGATCGCCAGGTTGCGCACGATCTGGAACAGGTAACTGAGCTGCGCCTTGATGGACGAGGTGATCTGCGGCGCCGATTGCAACCGGAAGAACGCATCCTGCACCACGTCTTCGGCGCGGGATCGGCAGCCGGTAATGCGGGCGGCGATCTTGACCAGAATCAGTCGGTTGTCGACGAAGGCCTGAAGTAGCGGTGAATCGCACCTGCTTGTGGATACTTGTTCCGTCATTGGAAATCACCTTGCTGCAAATAGGGTCGTGGGACGACAAGGGGGTCGGAGCCGTCCTACATATCGAGCGACAAATTATGTTGAATGATAATTATTGTCAATTGAGAAAGAGAATTAATGCTCCGTTGCGGTGCGGACCGAGAACGGCGACACGCTGACTCACCCACCGGCCACAAGCCTGCCGGCGCTCAAGCCCGGCGACTAATTATTCCAAGACCTCATCCGTTCTCATTGGTGAATGGCTGCGGGCGCAAACCCCGGCCAAAACAGCATTCCCAAGCCTTGCGCGGTCGGCGAAGACCGCGTCCTGCATGCCCGTGAACGGGCGTGAAATATGAAAACCGATTCCACTTGCAAGCCGAATTCAGGCAGGAAACCTCATGACCGACGCGTTCGAACTCCCCAGCACACTGGTCCAAGCCCTCCAGCGCCGCGCGGCCCTGACGCCGGACCGGGTGGCCTTGCGTTTTCTCGCCGAAACCCAGGATCAGGCTGTGGTGCTCAGTTATCGTGAGCTGGACCAACGGGCGCGAACCATTGCCGGCGCGTTGCAGGCCCAGGCGTCGTTCGGCGATCGCGCGGTGCTGTTGTTTCCCAGCGGCCCGGATTACGTCGCGGCGTTCTTTGGTTGCCTGTACGCCGGGGTGATCGCGGTGCCGGCCTATCCGCCGGAATCGACCCGTCGTCATCATCAGGAACGCCTGCTGTCGATCATCAGCGATGCCGAGCCGCGCCTGCTGTTGACCAGCGCCGACCTGCGCGACGCCTTGTTGCAAATCAACGGGGCGCCGCCGCTGCTATGTGTCGACACCCTCGACAACGCCCTGGCTGAACGCTGGGTTGCACCGGACCTGCAAGGCGAGCACATCGCTTTCCTGCAATACACCTCCGGCTCCACCGCGTTGCCTAAAGGTGTGCAAGTCAGCCACGGCAACCTGGTGGCCAACGAACGATTGATTCGTCACGGCTTTGGCATCGACCTCAATCCTGATGACGTGATTGTCAGCTGGCTACCGCTGTACCACGACATGGGCCTGATCGGTGGTTTGCTGCAGCCGATTTTCAGTGGTGTGCCGTGCGTGTTGATGTCGCCGGCGTACTTCCTCGGTCGCCCGTTGCGCTGGCTGGAAGCGATCAGCGAATACGGCGGCACCATCAGCGGCGGGCCGGACTTCGCCTATCGACTGTGCAGCGAGCGCGTCAGCGAATCGGCTCTGGAACGCCTTGATTTGAGCGGCTGGCGCGTGGCGTATTCCGGTTCCGAACCGATTCGCCTCGACACCCTGGAACGCTTCGCCGAGAAATTCGCGGCCTGTGGTTTTACGCCAGACAGCTTCATGGCCTCTTACGGTCTCGCGGAAGCCACACTGTTCGTTGCCGGCACTCCGCGCGGTCGGGGCATTCCGGCATTGCGCGTGGACGATCAGGCCTTGGCGCAAAACTGCGCCGAACCGGGCGACGGTAGTCCGATCATGAGTTGCGGCATCGGCCAGCCGGATCACGCGGTGCTGATTGTCGATTCGGTATCGCTTGAAGAACTCGCCGACAACGCAGTCGGTGAAGTCTGGGCCGCCGGGCCGAGCATCGCCCATGGCTACTGGCGCAACCCTGAAGCCACGGCCAAGACCTTCGTCCAGCACGCGGGTCGCACCTGGCTGCGCACCGGCGATCTGGGCTTTTTGCGTGACGGTGAACTGTTCATCACCGGGCGCCTGAAAGACATGCTGATCGTTCGTGGTCACAACCTCTATCCGCAGGACATCGAGCAGACCATCGAGCGCGAAGTGGAGGTGGTGCGCAAGGGGCGTGTGGCCGCGTTCGCGGTCAACCTCGAGGGTCAGGAAGGCATCGGCATTGCCGCGGAAATCAGCCGCAGCGTGCAGAAGATCCTGCCGTCCGAGGCGCTGATCAAAGCCATTCGCCAAGCGGTGGCCGAGGCGTATCAGCAAGCGCCGCGCGTGGTGGTGTTGCTCAATCCGGGGGCACTGCCCAAGACCTCCAGCGGCAAGTTGCAACGTTCGGCCTGCCGCAATCGCCTGGCCGATGGCAGCCTCGACAGCTATGCGGTTTTCCCGTCGGCAGCGAACGAAAGTGAAGGCAGCAGCGAGTCGGGTTCCGAACTGCAAACCCTGATCGGCCAGATCTGGTGCGAGCAATTGCAGGTCAAGCAAGTCAACGCCGACGATCACTTCTTCCTGCTCGGCGGTAACTCCATCGCCGCCACTCAAGTGGTTGCTCGCCTGCGTGAAACGTTGGCTCTGGAGCTGAATCTGCGTCTGCTGTTCGAAGCGCCAACCCTCGGCGCGTTCGCCGCCGCCGTCGCCCGGCAACTACAGGATGGCGGCCTCGCCCAAGGCGCGATCACTCAGCTGTCGCGCAACGAAGCCATGCCGCAATCCCTGGCGCAAAACCGTTTGTGGATCACCTGGCAACTCGACCCGCAGAGCAGCGCCTACAACATTCCCGGCGCCTTGCGCCTGCGCGGCGAACTGGACGAAGACGCCTTGCGCGCCAGTTTCCAGCAACTGATCGAACGTCACGAATCCCTGCGCACGCGGTTTTTCGAGCGCGACGGTGTGGCCCTGCAACGGGTCGATGCTGCCGGTGAGTTCAATCTTCGAGTGATCGACATCAACGATGTGCCGGCCGCTGAGCGTGAAGCCCGCGCGCAACAAATCCGCGAGGACGAAGCGCGCACCCAGTTCGATCTGGAGAACGGCCCGCTGCTGTGGGTGACCCTGGTGCGCCTCGATGATGAAGACCATCAACTGCTGGTGACGATGCACCACATCATCGCTGACGGCTGGTCGCTGAACGTGCTGATCGAGGAGTTCTCGCGCCTGTATGCGGCAGCCTCTCAAGGCCAGACCGCCAGCCTCCCGGCCTTGCCGACCCAATACGCCGACTACGGCAGTTGGCAGCGCCAGTGGCTGGCGCAAGGGGAGGGCGAACGGCAACTCGCTTACTGGAAAGAGCAGTTGGGTGATGAGCATCCGACCCTGAGCCTGGCCACCGACCACCCACGTTCGGCGCAGCACACTTACAGCGCTGCCCGCCACACGCTGCGATTGGACGCGAGCCTGAGCAACGCCATTCGCCAGACCGCCCAGGCCCATGAATCGACACCGTTCATGCTGTTGCTCGCAGCGTTCCAGAGCCTGTTGCATCGCTACAGCGGCCAGCGCGACATCCGCATCGGCGTGCCGAATGCCAACCGTCCACGCCTGGAAACCCAAGGGCTGATCGGCTTCTTCATCAACACCCAAGTGTTGCGTGCCGAAGTGGACTCGCGACTGCCATTCGTGGAGTTGCTGGCGCAAACCCGGCAAGCCTCATTGGGGGCGCAAGCGCATCAGGACCTGCCGTTCGAACAACTGCTCGAAGCTTTCCCGCAGGCCCGCGAACAAGGTCTGTTCCAGGTCATGTTCAACCATCAACAACGGGATCTCGGCGCTCTGCGTCGTCTGCCGGGGCTGCTCGCCGAAGAGCTGCCGTGGTACAGCCGCGAAGCCAAGTTCGACCTGCAACTGCACAGCGAAGAAGACCGCAACGGACGCTTGAGCCTGTCGTTCGACTACGCCAGTGAACTGTTCGACGCGGCGACCATCGAGCGTCTGGCCGAGCACTTCAGCAACATGCTGCGAGCCATCTGTGAACGCCCGCAACAAGCGATCGGTGACCTGCAACTACTGACTACCGCCGAACACACTCAGCAAAATGACTGGAGCGTTGCCCCATGCAGTCCGGCGCAGCAGTGGTTGCCGGAACTGCTCAACGAACAAGTACACCAGACCCCGGAGCGCACCGCGTTGCTGTGGGACGGCGGCAGCCTGGACTTCGCTGAACTGCATACTCAGGCCAACCGCTTGGCGCATTACCTGCGCGACAAAGGCGTCGGCCCGGACGTGTGCGTGGCCATCGCCGCCGAGCGTTCGCCGCAGTTGCTGATCGGCTTGCTGGCGATCATCAAGGCCGGCGGCGCTTATGTGCCGCTCGACCCGGATTACCCGGCCGAGCGCCTGTCCTACATGCTCAGCGACAGTGGCGTCGAGTTATTGCTGACCCAAACCGAATTGCTCGACCGCTTGCCGGCCACTGATGGCGTCTGCGTGATTGCCATGGACGCCCTGCACCTGGAGAACTGGCCAAGCCATGCACCGGGTCTGCACCTGCACGGCGACAACCTGGCCTACGTGATTTATACCTCGGGTTCCACCGGCCTGCCCAAGGGCGTTGGCAACACTCACGCAGCGCTCGCTGAACGTCTGCAATGGATGCAGAGCACTTATCGCCTGAACGATACCGACGTGCTGATGCAAAAAGCCCCGATCAGTTTTGACGTGTCGGTGTGGGAGTGTTTCTGGCCGCTGATCACCGGGTGCCGCTTGCTGATCGCCGGTCCCGGCGAACACCGCGATCCACACCGCATCGCACAACTGGTCAAGCAGTACGGTGTGACCACGCTGCACTTTGTGCCGCCGCTGCTTTCGCTGTTCATCAACGAACCGCTGACCGCCGAATGCACCAGCCTGCGCCGGGTGTTTTCCGGCGGCGAAGCCTTGCCCGTCGAACTGCGCAACCGCGTGCTGACGCAATTGCCGGCGGTGCAACTGCACAACCGCTACGGCCCCACCGAAACCGCGATCAACGTCACCCACTGGCACTGCACAACCGCCGATGGCGAGCGCTCGCCGATTGGCCGGCCATTGGGCAACGTGCTGTGCCGGGTGCTCGACAGTGACCTCAACCCGGTGCCGGCCGGCGTGCCGGGTGAACTGTGCATCAGCGGTATCGGTTTGGCTCGGGGCTATCTGGGCCGTCCGGGGCTGACCGCTGAGCGTTTCGTGGTCGATCCACTGGGCGAGCAGGGCGCGCGTCTGTACCGCACCGGCGACCGTGCGCGCTGGACCGCCGATGGCGTAATCGAATACCTCGGTCGTCTCGATCAGCAGGTCAAACTGCGTGGCTTTCGTGTCGAGCCGCAAGAGATCGAAGCGCGGCTGTTGGCACAATCCGGCGTCGCCCAAGCGGTGGTGCTGGTGCACGAAACGGCGGTCGGCGGGCAGTTGATCGGTTACTACACCGCCACTGATTCCACTGAAGACCTCGACACTCAAACCGCACGCCTGAAAGCCGTGCTGGCCGCCGAGTTGCCGGAATACATGGTCCCGGCGCAGCTGATGCGTCTGGACCAAATGCCCCTGAGCCCGAGCGGCAAACTCGATCGCCGCGCCTTGCCGGAACCTCAGTGGCACGTCCGCGAGCACGTTGAACCGGTCACGGCGCTTGAGCAACAAATCGCCGGCATCTGGCGCGAAGTGCTGGGCCAGACGCAGATCGGTCTGCGCGACGACTTCTTCGCCCTTGGTGGCCACTCGCTGCTGGCCACGCAAATCATCTCCCGTACCCGTCAGGCCTGCGACGTCGAGTTACCGTTGCGGGCGCTGTTCGAGGCCAGTGAGCTGGGCGCGTTTGCCGAACAGGTTCGCTTGATTCAGGTCAGCGGCAAAACCAACCGGCAGCCACCGATCGAGAAGGTCGACCGCCGCCAACCGGTGCCCTTGTCCTATTCCCAGCAACGCATGTGGTTCTTGTGGCAGATGGAACCGGACAGCCCGGCCTACAACGTCGGCGGCATGGCGCGGTTGCGCGGCGTGCTGGATGTCGGGCGTTTCGAAGCGGCGCTGCAAGCGCTGATCATGCGTCATGAAACCTTGCGCACGACGTTCCCGAGCATCGACGGCGTGGCCCGGCAACAGGTGCATCCGGACACCGGCCTACGCATGGACTGGAAGGATTTCTCCGCACTGGCGGCCGATACCCGTGAGCAGCGAGTCCAGCAACTGGCCGACAGCGAGGCGCACACGCCTTTCGATCTGGAAACCGGACCGTTGCTGCGCGCCTGCCTGGTCAAGACCGCCGAGCAGGAACATTACCTGGTGCTGACCCTGCACCACATCGTCACCGAAGGCTGGGCGATGGACATCTTCGCCCGGGAACTCAGCGCGCTCTACGAAGCCTTCGTCGATGACCGCGAATCGCCACTGCAACCCTTGCCGGTGCAGTACCTGGATTACAGCGTGTGGCAGCGTCAGTGGCTGGAATCCGGCGAACGTCAGCGCCAGCTCGATTACTGGACCGCGCAACTGGGCCGCGAACATCCGCTGCTGGAATTGCCCGCCGATCGTCCGCGTCCGCCGGTGCAAAGTCATCAGGGCGAACTGTTCCGCTTCGACCTCAGTGATGACCTCGCGGCACGGGTTCGTGCCTTCAACGCAGACAACGGCCTGACCCTGTTCATGACCATGACCGCCGCCCTGGCCGTGCTGCTTTACCGCTACAGCGGCCAGACCGACCTGCGCATTGGTGCGCCGGTGGCCAACCGCATCCGCCCGGAAAGCGAAGGGCTGATCGGCGCGTTCCTCAACACTCAAGTGCTGCGTTGCCAGCTCGACGGGCAGATGTCCGTGGGCGAGTTGTTCGAGCAGGTTCGCCACACGGTGATCGAAGGCCAGTCCCATCAGGACCTGCCGTTCGATCACTTGGTCGAAGCCCTGCAGCCACCGCGCAGCGCCGCGTACAACCCGCTGTTCCAGGTGATGTGCAACGTGCAGCGCTGGGAATTCCAGCAGCGCCGCACCCTGTCCGGGATGACCGTCGAGTACCTGGCCAACGATGCGCGCGCGACCAAGTTCGACCTCAACCTGGAAGTCACCGACCTCGACCATCGCCTGGGTTGCTGCCTGACTTACAGCACCGATCTGTTCGATGAGCCGCGCATTGCGTGCATGGCCGGGCACTGGCGCAATCTGCTGGAAGCGTTGCTGGCCGATCCGCAACAGCGCTTGAGTGAACTGCCGTTGCTCGACGCCACTGAACAGCAAAACCTGCTCGACAACCTCGGCATCGAGCCGGGTGAGCATCGCCTCGATCAATGCATCCACCAGCTGTTCGCTGAGCAGGCACTGGTGCGCATGGGCGCACCGGCGCTGACGTTCGCCGGGCAAACCCTGAGCTACGCCGAGCTCGATAGCCGCGCCAATCGTCTGGCCTGGATGCTCCGTGAGCGCGGTGTCGGGCCGCAAGTGCGGGTCGGCTTGGCGTTGGAACGTTCGCTGGAGATGGTCATCGGCTTGCTGGCAATCCTCAAGGCGGGCGGCGCCTATGTGCCGCTGGACCCGGAATACCCGCTGGATCGCCTGCACTACATGATCGAAGACAGCGGCATCGGTTTGTTGCTCAGCGATGCGGCGATGTTCGCGGCACTCGGTGAATTGCCGGCCAGCGTCGGTCGTTGGTGCCTGGAAGACGATGCCGCGGACCTGGCCAATTACCCGGCCAGCGAGCTGCCGTTTATCAGCTTGCCGCAGCATCAGGCGTACCTGATTTACACCTCGGGCTCCACCGGCAAACCGAAAGGCGTGGTGGTGTCCCACGGTGAAATCGCCATGCATTGCCGCGCGGTGATCGAACGTTTCGGCATGCGCCCCGATGATTGCGAGTTGCACTTCTATTCGATCAACTTCGATGCCGCGACCGAGCGTCTGCTGGTGCCGTTATTGAGCGGTGCGCAAGTGGTCCTTCGCGCTCAAGGCCAGTGGGATGCGCAAGAAATCTGCGGGCTGATCCGTCGCCACCACATCAACATCCTCGGCTTCACCCCAAGCTACGGCAGCCAGTTGGCGCAATGGCTGGCGACCCAGGGCGAAACCCTGCCGGTGCGCATGTGCATCACCGGTGGCGAAGCCCTGACTGGCGAACACTTGCAGCGGATTCGCGCGGCGTTCAAACCGAGCCTGTTTTTCAACGCGTACGGCCCGACCGAAACTGTGGTCATGCCGCTCGCCAGCCTGGCCCCCGAGCAATTGGAAGAAGGGCTGGGCAGTGTGCCGATTGGCAGCGTGATCGGCGCTCGGGTGGCGTACATTCTCGACGCCGACCTGGCGTTGCTGCCGCAAGGCGCGACCGGCGAGTTGTATGTCGGCGGCGCCGGTCTGGCGCAGGGTTATCACCAACGTCCGGGGATGACCGCCGAACGCTTTGTCGCTGATCCTTTTGCCGCGAACGGCGGACGCTTGTACCGCACCGGCGACCTTGTCCGTCAGCGCGCCGATGGTCTGGTCGAGTACCTCGGCCGTATCGACCATCAAGTGAAGATCCGTGGTTTCCGCATCGAACTGGGCGAGATCGAAACCCGTCTGCTGGAACATGAATCGATCCGTGAAGCGGTCGTGCTGGCGCTCGATGCGCCGAGCGGCAAGCAACTGGTGGGCTATCTGGTTACAAACGTGGCCGAGCAGGATGAAGCGCAGCAAACTGCACTGCGCGAAGCGTTGAAGGCGCACCTCAAATCTCAGTTGCCGGATTACATGGTGCCGACGCACTTGATCCTGCTGGCCAGCATGCCGCTGACCGCCAACGGCAAACTCGACCGTCGCGCACTGCCGGCACCGGACCCGGAGTTGAATCGTCAGCAATACGTGGCGCCGAGCAACGAACTTGAGATGATCCTGGCCGGCATCTGGTGTGAAGTGCTCAACGTTCAACAGGTCGGCCTCAACGACAACTTCTTCGAACTGGGCGGCGATTCGATCCTGTCGATCCAGGTGGTCAGCCGGGCGCGGCAGCAGGGTATCCACTTCAGCCCGCGCGACCTGTTCCAGCACCAGACGGTGCAGACCCTGGCTGCCGTCGCGACCCGCACCGAGCAAGTCACTGCCGAGCAAGGTCTGCTCACGGGCGAATCGCGACTGACGCCGATCCAGCACTGGTTCTTCGATACCGATATTCCACAACGTCAACACTGGAACCAGGCGTTGCTGCTGGAACCGACCGTGGCGCTGGAGCCGCATCGCCTGGAGCAAGCGCTGTTGGCGGTGATCGAACAGCACGATGCCTTGCGCCTGCGCTTCACCGAAGTCGCCGGTCATTGGCAGGCCGAGCATCAGGCAGTTTCCGACGCTGCCGTGCTGTGGCAAGTGCAGGTGCCGACGATGGACACATGCGCGGCACTGTTCGCCGAAGCCCAGCGCAGCCTCGACCTTGAACAGGGGCCATTGATGCGGGCGCTGTTGGTCGACGATCCCGAGGGGCAACAACGGTTGTTCATTGCCGTTCACCACTTGGTGGTGGACGGGGTGTCGTGGCGGGTGCTGCTGGACGATCTGCAAACGGTTTATCGTCAACTGGACGCAGAGCAGTCAGTAAAACTGCCAGCGAAAACCAGTGCCTTCAGGGACTGGGCCGCACGGTTGCAGGCTTATGCCGGCAGCGAATCCTTGCGGGAAGAATTGAGCTGGTGGCAGGCGCAACTGGCCGGCCCAAGCGCTGAATTGCCGTGTGATCGGCCTCGGGGCGGGCAGCAGAATCGTCACGCACAAACCGTCAGCGTGCGCCTCGATAGCGAGCGCACCCGGCAACTGTTGCAACAGGCGCCGGCGGCCTATCGCACCCAAGTCAACGATTTACTGCTGACTGCGTTGGCCCGTGTGTTGTGCCGCTGGAGCGGTCATGGGTCGGCGTTGATTCAACTCGAAGGCCACGGCCGCGAAACCCTGTTCGACGAGATCGACCTGACCCGCACCGTCGGCTGGTTCACCAGTGCTTATCCACTGCGCCTCACGCCGGTGAGTGAACAGGGTGCGTCGATCAAGGCGATCAAGGAGCAACTGCGCGGGGTGCCGCATAAAGGCCTGGGGTATGGCGTGCTGCGTTACCTGGCCGATGGCCTGTGTCGGCAGACCATGGCCGCGCTGCCGGTGGCGCCGATCACCTTCAACTACCTCGGCCAGTTCGACCAGAGCTTCGGCAGCGATGCGCTGTTCCGTCCGCTCGATGAGCCGGTGGGTGCGGCCCATGATTCGCATGCGCCGCTGCCCAACGAACTGAGCATCGACAGTCAGGTGTACGGTGGTGAACTGGTGCTGCGCTGGACCTTCAGCGCCGAACGCCACGACCGGCAAACCATCGCCGACCTGGCGCAGGCGTATCTGGATGAATTGCACAGCCTGATCCAGCATTGCTTGAGCGACCATGCGGGCGGCCTGACGCCGTCGGACTTCCCGCTGGCCAAACTGACTCAGCCGCAACTCGATGCACTGCCCGTGCCGGCGGCGATGATCGAAGACGTCTACCCGCTGACCCCGATGCAGGAAGGCATGCTACTGCACACCTTGCTCGAACCGGGCACGGGCCTCTATTACATGCAGGACCGCTACCGCATCAACAGCGAGCTCGCCCCCGAGCGTTTCACCCTGGCCTGGCAAACGGTGATCGCCCGTCACGAAGCCTTGCGCGCCTCGTTCTGCTGGAACGTCGGCGAAGACATGCTGCAAGTGATCCATAAGCCGGGCAGCACGCCGATCGAGTATCTGGACTGGAGCGCGGTTGCCGAAACCGAGCAAGAACCGAAGCTGCAGGCGCTGCTGAAAAGCGAGCGCGAGGCCGGGTTCGATCTGCTCAACCAGGCACCGTTCTATCTGCGTTTGATCCGCGTCGGCGCGGCGCGCTACTGGTTCATGATGAGCAACCACCACATCCTCATCGATGCTTGGTGCCGTTCGCTGCTGATGAACGACTTCTTCGAAATCTACACCGCCCTCGGCGAAGGCCGGCAAGCGCAACTGGCGGTGCCGCCGCGTTATCGCGATTACATCGGCTGGCTGCAACGCCAGAGTCTGGCCGAGGCGCGGCAGTGGTGGCGGCAGAACCTGCAAGGTTTCGAGCGCACCACGCCGATTCCGAGCGACCGGCCGTTCCTGCGTGAACATGCCGGCGACAGCGGCGGCATGATCGTCGGCGACCGTTACACAAGGCTTGATCCCCGGGATGGCGCACAATTGCGCGAACTGGCCCAGGCCCATCAGTTGACCGTCAACACCTTCGCCCAGGCGGCGTGGGCGTTGGTGCTGCGTCGCTTGAGCGGTGAGCGCGACGTGCTGTTCGGCGTCACCGTGGCCGGGCGTCCGGTGGACATGCCAGAGATGCAACGCACCGTCGGGCTGTTCATCAACAGCATCGCCCTGCGGGTGAAAATGCCCGAGGACGATCAGCGCTGCAGCGTTCGTCAGTGGCTCAGTGGTTTGCTCGACAGCAACATGCAACTGCGCGAATACGAGTACCTGCCGCTGGTGAGCATCCAGGAAACCAGCGAACTGCCGAAAGGCCAGCCGCTGTTCGACAGCCTGTTCGTGTTCGAAAACGCCCCGGTGGAAGTCTCGGTGCTGGACCGTGCGCAAAGCCTCAATGCCACTTCGGATTCGGGCCGCACCCACACTAACTTCCCGTTGACGGCGGTCTGCTATCCGGGGGATGACCTGGGTTTGCACCTGTCCTACGACCAGCGTTATTTCGACGAATCCACCGTCGAGCGCATGCTCGGTGAGTTCAAGCGCCTGTTGCTGGCGCTGGTCGAGGGCTTCCACGGGGACATGGCCGATTTGCCGCTGTTGGGCGCCGAGGAACAGGACTTCCTGATCCATGGCTGCAACCAGAGCGAACACGACTATCCGCTGGAGCAGAGCTATGTCTCATTGTTCGAAGCGCAGGTTGCCCGGCATCCGCAGCGGATTGCCGCCAGTTATCTCGATCAGCAACACAGCTATGTTGAGTTGAACCAGCGCAGCAACCGTCTCGGCCATGCCTTGATCGCTGCAGGCGTCGGCCTCGATCAACCGGTGGCGCTGCTCGCCGAGCGTAATCTCGATCTGCTGGGCATGATTATCGGCAGCTTCAAGGCCGGTGCCGGTTACCTGCCGCTGGACCCGGGCCTGCCGAGTCAGCGCCTGAGCCGGATCATTGACCTGAGCCGCACGCCGTTGCTGGTCTGCACCCAGGCGTGCCGTGAACAAGCCGTCGCGCTGCTGGAGGAATTCGGATGTGCCAACCGGCCTCGATTGCTGGTCTGGGAAGACGTGCAGGCGAGCGACGTTTCGGTGGCCAATCCGGGTATCTACAGTGGCCCGGACAACCTCGCCTACGTGATCTACACCTCGGGCTCCACAGGCCTGCCGAAGGGCGTGATGGTCGAGCAGCGCGGCATGCTCAATAACCAGTTGAGCAAGGTGCCGTACCTGAAGCTGAGCGACGCCGATGTGATCGCCCAGACCGCTTCGCAAAGCTTCGATATTTCGGTCTGGCAGTTCCTCGCGGCGCTGTTGTTCGGTGCTCGGGTGGACATCGTGCCGAACAGCATCGCCCATGATCCCCAAGGCTTGCTGGCCCACGTCCAGAGCCAGGGCATTAGCGTGCTGGAAAGCGTGCCGTCGCTGATTCAGGGCATGCTCGCCCAGGACTGCATGAGCCTCGATGGCCTGCGCTGGATGTTGCCGACCGGTGAAGCGATGCCGCCGGAACTGGCGCATCAATGGTTGCTGCGTTACCCGCAGATGGGTCTGGTGAACGCTTATGGCCCGGCGGAATGCTCGGACGATGTGGCGTTCTTCCGCATCGACCTGGCCTCGACCCGTGGCAGCTATTTGCCGATCGGTACGCCGACCGACAACAACCGTTTGTACTTGCTCGATGGCGCGCTGGAGCTGGTGCCGTTGGGGGCGGTGGGTGAGTTGTGTGTGGCCGGCACCGGGGTCGGGCGCGGTTATGTGAGCGATCCGTTGCGCACGGCGCAGGTGTTTGTGCCGAATCCGTTCGGCGCACCGGGTGATCGTTTGTATCGCACGGGTGACCTGGCCCGTCGTCGCAGTGACGGCGTGCTGGAGTACGTCGGACGTATCGACCATCAGGTGAAGATTCGCGGTTACCGCATCGAACTGGGTGAAATCGAGGCGCGTCTGCATGAACAGCCGGAAGTCCGCGACGCGGCGGTCGGGGTGCAGGAGGGCGTCAACGGCAAGCATCTGGTCGGCTATCTGGTGGCAGCGGATTCGGTGCTCAATCCGAACGAACGACTGGAGCGGATCAAGCAGCGCCTGCGTGCTGAGTTGCCGGAATACATGGTGCCGCTGCATTGGTTGTGGCTCGACAAGCTGCCGCTCAACGCCAACGGCAAACTCGATCGCAAGGCCTTGCCGGCACTGGAGATCGGCCAGTTGCAGAGCCAGGACTATCAGGCGCCGGGCAATGAGCTGGAGCAGACCTTGGCGGATATCTGGGCCGAAGTGTTGAAGGTCGAGAAGGTTGGCGTGCGTGACAACTTCTTCGAGCTGGGTGGGCATTCGCTGCTGGCCACGCAAATTGCCTCGCGGGTACAAAAAGCCCTGCAACGCGACGTGCCGCTGCGGGCGATGTTCGAGTGCAGCACGGTGGCGGAGTTGGCCGAGTACATCGACGGGTTGGCGGCGAGCGACATTACCGAGGAGAAGGTGGATCGGTTGAATGACCTGATGGCGGAGCTGGAGGGCCTTTAATCCGGGTTGACTGCCGAGCCCACGCGGCTCAGGCTTCCCGTGGTTTTTTAATGGATCCTATCTTCACCAGGGAGACAGTCGATGCCCTTCGTAACGGTTGATGGACAAGCGCTTCACTACATAGATCAAGGTACGGGCCCGGCGGTATTGCTGGCCGGGAGCTACCTGTGGGACCAGGCCATGTGGGCACCGCAGATTGCGGCGCTGTCGCAGCGCTATCGGGTCATTGCACTGGACCTCTGGGGCCATGGCGAATCCGGGCGGATACCCGAGGGCATGACGTCGCTGGATGACGTGGCGCGTCAGGCACTGGCATTACTCGATCATCTGGACATCGATCGCGTCACGCTGGTCGGTCTTTCGGTCGGTGGCATGTGGGGCGTTCGCCTGGCACTGTCGGCGCCGCAGCGGCTCAACGGGCTGGTGCTGATGGATACTTACGTTGGTGTCGAACCGGAACCGACTCGTCAGTATTACTTCTCGCTGTTCAAGCAGATCGAAGACAGCGGTGAGATCTCGCCGCAACTGCTCGACATTATTGTGCCGATCTTCTTCCGTCCGGGCATCGATCCGCAGTCGGCTTTGTATCAGGATTTCCGCGCCAGGCTGGCGGCATTACCAGTCAGCCGGCTGCGTGAAAGCATTGTGCCGATGGGACGGATCACGTTTAGTCGTGATGATTTGTTGCCGCGCCTGGCTAAGCTGAACCCTGAAACCACACTGTTGATGTGCGGCGACCAGGACAAGCCGCGGCCGCCGTCGGAAACCAGAGAAATGGCCGAGTTGATCGGTTGCCCGTATGTGCTGGTGCCGGAGGCGGGGCATATCTCCAGTCTGGAGAACCCCGAGTTTGTCACTGAGGCGCTGCTGAAGTTTCTGGCCGACAGAAATCCGTGTAGCGCTTGATTAAAAAGATCGCAGCCTTCGGTAGTGCCCACAGGCGCGTAGGGCGAAGGCTGCGATTTTTTGATCTTTATTTGGGCCCGAGAATCTTCAGCAACTTGTCCGGCGACGGCGCGCCTTGCTGTTGTTGCAACTGGCCCTTTTCATCCATGTAGAAAATCGCCGGGGTGGCGGCCAGTTCCAGGTCTTCCATCAACTTCATGTTCGCCGCCAGTTTCGCCTGAACCGCCGGTGGTACGTCCTTCAAGGCCTTGAGCGAGCTGCCCTTGCCGGATTTCTCGTGTTCTTCCAGGGCTTTCTGCGGGTCCTTGGCGGCCAGCAGCGCGGCGGATTTGCCGGGGCTGTCTTCGCGAATGATACCGACCATGATGTGCCGCAGCTGCACCTTGCCGGCCTGGACCCACGGCCGTGCCTGTTCCCAGAACATGTTGCAGTACGGGCAGTTCGGGTCGCTGAACAGGTAGACGACCCGTGGTGCGTCCTTATTGCCGTCACCGATCCAGCTGCTTGCTTCCATCTTGCCCCAGACTTCCTTGGCCATCGGCGCGTAGACCAGTTTCTGCAACGGTGCGCTGCTCAGGTCATTGCCGTCGGCGTCGTACAGATTGCCGAGCAGCACATGTTTGCCGTCCGGGGTCAGGTACAGCGTCATACCGCGGTTCTGGTACTGCGCCGCGTAACCGCGCAGGCCGTCGGGCGCGTCGAAGGTACCGACGATTTTGGCGCCCTTGGCTTCGATCTTCTTGATCGCTTCAGGCAGTTCTTCGGCCTGTACCGACGGCAGGTGTAGCAGGGCAGCACCCAGGGTCAGTGTCAGCAGGTGGCGGAGGCGGAGCATGGCAATTTCCTTGAAGGCGTGGCCGAGGTGGCCGGGTTCGGGGTGTCGAAGTGTTCCAGGGCGCGGGCCAGGCTGGCTTCCGACAACTCACCCAGGTGACTGCCCAACAGATACCCGTTGGGGCTATAGAACAGCGTAGTCGGCAATGCCATGGAACCCACGGCATGGCTCAATCGACCGCTGCCATCGAACAGCACGTTGGTCAGGCTCAGGCCCTGGGTTTCGAGGAAAGTGGCGACGCTCTGCATGCTTTCGCTCTGGTTGACGAACAGGAAGGTCAGGTCCGGGCGCTGTTGCTGGGCGTTCTCCAGCACCGGCATTTCCCGGCGGCACGGCGGGCACCAGGTGGCCCAGAGGTTGATGACCAACGGGCCACCCTGGTAGTCGCTGAGTTGGATGGTCTGGCCGGCAGCATTGCGCAAGGTGATCTGCGGCAGGCGCGTGCCTTGTTCGTAAATACTCAGGGAGAAACTCGCCAGCAGCCAGAACACCAGACCGCTGGCCACGCCAAAGCCCAATGGCCGACGCAGGCCCGGTTGACGCCAGCCGCGGTACAACGCCGCCAGCAAGAGCACGACCACCCCCGGCCAGGCGAGAAAACCACCGTCGCGCAGGTCGATGATCTGCCACGGATCGTTGCGATACTGTGCCCAGTAGGCAATCACGAAGCCGACCCGGGCCGCCAGCATGCCCAGCAGGAACAGGCTGAACAGCACCGATTCCGGGTTCTCGCCGCCACGCTTGGCCACCCGCCAGCCGACAAACGTCGCCAGCGCCAGGGCACTGATCAGCAGCAAATGGTTAAGCGCGATGGCAAAGGTGCCGAGGGTAAAGGTCAGCATTAACGAGCGTCTCGGGTGGTGGTCCAGCGTTGCAGGAAAGTGCCGGCATCGACCTCGCCGGTGATGCGCTGGCTGCGACGCTCTTCGCCGTCGGTGCCGATCCACAACAGGCTCGGCGGCCCCGGCACTTTATAACGGCCGAGCAGTTCGCGGCTGGCGGCATTGTCGGCGGTGACGTCCAGCCGTAGCAAGCGCACATCGCTCAGCGCATCCAGTACCTGGGGTTTGCCGAAGACCTGTTTTTCCATGACTTTGCACGACACACACCAGTCGGCGTAGTAGTCCAGCAGCACCCATTGGCCCTGGGCCTTGGCGGCGTCGAGCTCACGTTGCAGGGACGCGGGCTCCTTGATCGTAGTGAATGCATCGTGAGCGCTCGGCGAGACAGCGCCGGTACGACCGGCGCTGTACACCTGCAACGGCTGATACGGATCGTCACTGCCGCCCGCCGCACCGACCACCAGCAGGCTGCCCCATAACCCCAGCAGCAGCGAACTGGCGCCGAACAGGTGGGCAACGCGGCCAAATCCCTGGGACTGCTGCCAGGCGCTGTAGGCGGCGATCAGCAGCAAACCGCCACACAAACCGAGCCACAGCGATTCATCCAGCACCGGACGCAGCATCAGCAAAGCCGTGGCGAGAAACAGGAAACCGAACACACCCTTGAGCAGGTTCATCCAGGCGCCAGGTTTAGGCAGGAAGCGATTGCCGACGGTGACCAGCAGCAACAGCGGCACACCGATGCCGATGCCCAGGGCGAACAGAATCAACCCGCCGTGCAGCGCATTTCCGCTCTGGGCGATATAGAGCAGGGCGCCGGCCAATGGGGCAGTCATGCACGGCCCCACCAACAGACCGGACAAGGCCCCCAGCACACCGGCGCCCATCAGGTTGCCACCGCGCTGGCTGCGTGAAACATGTTCCAGCCGATCCCGCACGGCCACCGGCAATTGCAGTTCAAAAAAACCGAACATCGGCAAGGCCAGCAGCACGAACACCGCCGCAAAGCTGCCTAACAGCCATGGATTCTGCAACAGCGCTTGAAGGTTCGCGCCAAGCGACGCCGCCAGAACACCCATCGCCGCATACACCAGCGCCATGCTGATCACATAACTGCCGGCGAGGGCAAAACCGCGTTTGGGCGTGGCACCACTGCCAACGATCAACCCCGCCAGAATCGGCAGCATCGGCAACGAGCAAGGGGTGAAGGCCAGCAACAGGCCCAGACCAAAGAACACCAACAAGCTCCAGCCCAGCGCACGTTGTTGCAGGCCGCTGGCCAAGGCTTGGTCCGGCGCTTCGCTGGCCGCAGATGCAGTAGCCTTGCCGCCCAGGTCCACGATCTGGGTTTGCGGCGGATAACACAAACCGGCATCGGCACACCCCTGGAAACCCACCTTGATCTGACCGGTGGCTCCCGCCGGAATCTTCAGCTCCAGGCCTTGGCGATAAACCTCTTGTTCGCCGAAGAACTCATCGCTGTGTGCTTCGCCGTCAGGTAGTACCGGGTGCTGTTGCGCAGACAAACCTTCGAAATTCAGTCGTTTCTGATAAAGGTAATAACCGTCGGTAATCTGCCAATAGAGCTGTGTTTCACCTGATTCGAGGCGTTCGGAGGTAAAGGCAAAGGCCTTTTCCACTGGCAAGAATTCAGGTTTGGTGTCGAACGGATTTATCCCTGCCTGGGCCACACCCGAGATCAAGAGAACAAAAAATAGAAACAGTCGACGCATGGGTAAGCCTTATCCCTGTGCAAGTTGACTGCACAATGGGTGGCGGCGATTAACCGATGATTAACCGCCGCCGGTACCGCCTGCTCGACCCGTCAGGAGGTAGCCACTACGGCTTGAAACTTCAGTTGCGCAACAGGCCTGGCCAGGATTGGCTATCAACCGCATGCGGACCGGAAACCAGGCGATTTTTCGGAATGTTATAAGTCAGAAACTGATTGTCAGTCAGAAAGATATAGTAATAACTGTCAGCGAAAGTCCGATCGTTTTGCACCGCTGTAATGATCCGGTCTTTATAGGGAGCAAGACCGGGCCAGGTAGCTTCTGTAATGGGCTCTGTCCTCAGTGACTGGACCGGGGTCACAACAGGAGGAGGGAGGTCGTCGTCAAGTTTGCCACCGATATAGCCGCGGTCCCGGTTGGGATCCTCGTCCAAATCCAGATAGAGGGAGTTCCCGTCATTCATGATGAATCGAAAGAGTGAGGGGCGACTTACTTGCCACCATGTCCCTGCAACGATTCGATCAAAGTGAGGCAACAGCAGCTTCCATTTAGTGTCTTCAACCTTGCGGGTCTGCATTACCGCATCGGTATCCTGATTGTAGGCGCAGACCATCGGCGTAGTGCGCTCGTAATAGAAAAGCCAAAGGATATCGAGGTCAGAAGAGTCCATGGGACGATCAAGCGTTATGCCCGTGGTCGTAAATCCAAACCGCAGGTTTTTCATGTGGTTTTCCAACGTCCCCCAGTTTCCTTTAATCGGCCAGGGGTATCCATCAGAGACCTTGTTATCGGGAATATCAAAGCGGGAATAAGTATCGGTGTCTTTGAAGATGAAGTAGATCTTGTCTTTTCCTGAACGCCAATCGACGGTCACGATGTTTTTAAGTGTCGGCATGATCTGATTCCTTTCAGATAATTAAGTATGGTTCGGGTCTTAAATGACTTTCTTCCAGGTAATGATTGGCCTGGAGTGGAGCCGTGCTAGGGTAGCGTGATGTTTTACGCTGTGGTCCTGTTTTCAGGATGGAATATGTTTCGGTTTGAAACGACATGTGCGCAGGCGTTCGGCCATGCATTAACAGCGAACTTCACTTTCAACTTCGTCGCTTAGCGGTCGCGACGCCTGCGTGGGAAGCGCTGCTTCTCGTCAGCGGCGGGCCTTGCCATAATTGCGGCTTAATCCTCAGCTGCTTCACTCGCTTTTTTGTCCTGGGGGCTCCCATGCATGTACTGGTTTGCGAAGACGATGAGCTGATCGCCAGCGGTATTGTTGCCGGCCTGACCGCGCAAGGCCTGACCGTCGAGCACGTCGCCACCGCGTCGGCTGCCCGGGCGATGCTCAAGGTGGCTGAGTTCGATGTCATGGTGCTCGACCTTGGCCTTCCCGATGAGGATGGCCTGAAGCTGTTGCAGCAGTTGCGTCACAGTGGCCTGGAGATTCCGGTGTTGATTCTCACGGCGCGGGATTCGGTCACCGATCGCGTCGACGGTTTGCAGGCCGGGGCCGACGATTATTTGCTCAAGCCTTTTGACCTGCGCGAACTGGCAGCGCGCCTGCACACCTTGCTGCGACGAGTGGCGGGGCGCAGCGTCAACCTGATCGAGCACGGTCGTTTGACCTACGATCCGAGCAGCCGCGAAACCATGCTGGGCGGTCAGCCGGTGGACCTTTCCCGTCGCGAGCAATCGCTGTTGCAAGCCTTGCTGCACAACCGTGGTCGCGTACTCTCAACCGAGCAACTGAAAGACAGCGTCTACGGTTTCAACGATGAGCTGGAAAGCAACGCCCTTAACGTCCATATCCATCACCTGCGGCGTAAACTCGGCAATGGCATTGTCGAGACGGTGCGTGGCCTGGGCTATCGCCTGGGGCCGGCCGATGGCGGAGAAGAATCGAAGTGATGAGCCTGCGTTTGCGTCTGAGCCTGACCCTCGGCGCCGCATTTGCGCTGATCTGGGCCCTGGCCGCCGCCTGGATGCTCAGCGATCTGCGCAACCAGATGATGTTTTCCCTCGACCAGCGGCTGGTTGCCTCGGCGCGGATGGTCGCCGGGTTACTGGAGCAACTGCCGGCATTGCCGAGCAAGGGCGAGGGCACCCATTTCAGCGCTGAACAACTGAATATCCCCGGCGGCATGGCCTGTCAGGTCAGCTCGTTGCGCGGCGAGATTCTGGCCCGCAGCCACAGCAACCCCGAGCAAGCGCTGGAAGCCGAGAAAATGGGCTTCCACGATCAGATTATCGACGGCGCGCCATGGCGCAGCTTCACCCTGGCGCGGGGCGATGTGCGCATCACCACCGCCGACCGGCAGATCGAGCGTGAAGCGCTGAACATGTCCATTCTGCTGGCGGCTTCGGTGCCGGTCGGCGTGGCGCTGCTTGGCTGCCTGTGCCTGTTGTGGCTCGGCATCGGTCAGGGGCTGGCACCGCTCAATCGTATGCGCGATGCGTTGATGCGGCGTAGCGCCGATTCTCTGGAACCATTGCAGATCCAGCCGTTGCCCAGCGAATTGCAACCGCTGCTGGAAACCCAGAATCAGTTGTTCCAGCGCATCGGCAAGACCATCGAGCGCGAGCGGCGCCTGACCGGTGATGCGGCGCACGAATTGCGTAGCCCGCTGACTGCGATCAAAACCCACCTGCAAGTGGCGCGCATGACCGACGGTGCCGCACGGGATCAGTCCCTGGCCCGGGCCGAAGAGGGCGCCGACCGCCTGCACCGTACCCTTGAACAATTGCTACTGCTGGCGCGTGTCGAGGGCAGCTTGTCGTTCGATGATGGCGTGCAGTGCAGCGCTGAGCAGGTGGCGAAACTGGCGATTCAGGATGCGGCCAGCGGCGATCGTCAGCGGATCAAGTTTCAGGTGCCGGCCAGATTCTCCGATGCGCCGCTGCAAATGCCCGCAGTGCTGTCGATTGCTGCATTACGCAACTTGCTCGACAACGCCCTGCGCCATACACCGGGCGATGGGGCGGTGGAGCTGAGTCTGGAAACCAATGGCAATCGCGTGCACTTTCTGGTGCGCGACCACGGTCCGGGAATTGCCGAAGACGACTTGCAACACCTGACCCAACGCTTCTGGCGCAACGGCCAGAGCACCGGTTGCGGCCTCGGCCTGGCGATTGTCCAGGCCATTGTCCAGCGCTGCGGCTGTACCCTGCATTTCGACAGCCGGCCGGATGGCCTGCGGGTTGAATTGACGATGCCGTTGCAACCTGTCTAACAGACACCGCTCCCACAGGGTGTCTATGTTGTCGCACACCAAATGTAACGTCTCTCCGTTGGCCTCCCGGCCCCCACGGCGTTATCGTCCCCGGCAGCTTTGACTCAATGGATTGAGGTAACAGCGCCATGACTGCATCGATACACATCTGCAAGGCAACGTCTGCGGACGCCGGCATCATCAGCCGGATCGTCGAGCGCTCCATTCGCGTCGGCTGCGCGCTCGACCACCGTAACGACCCGCGAACCGTCGCCACCTGGACCCACAACAAAACCATCGAACACGTGCAGCCCTGGCTGAACGACCCGCGGTTGTACCTGAACATCGCCCTGTTGCAAGACAAACCGGTCGGCGTCGCCATGGCAGCGATCAGCGGCAAGGTTGCGTTTTGTTACGTGCAACCGGAATGGTTTCGACGGGGCGCCGGACAAGCGCTGGTGCATGATCTGGAGACGTGGTTGATCGCTCAGGGTTTGCCCCAGGCACGTCTCAACAGCACGCGCACCGGCGAAGCGTTTTACCACCGCCTGGGTTACCGGGCTTGCGCTGAAGCTTTCACGGTGGCGGGGCTCCACGCCATTCCCATGCACAAGGCGCTGCCACCACCTTCATAGAAAGCTGATCGAGGGTCTAAATCCTCGAGCCCTTGATGCGTTTCCAGAACAGGAAAACCTGCAAGTGCGCCCCGTGAACGGAATGCGCACCTGCCCGGTGTGCAGTTTTGGTCACTATCAACAGGGGTCGAGAGATGTCAGTCGCTACCAGCCTTATCGAAGATCAGCCGGCCCGGATTGCCCCGACGCCTGCCGAGACGCTTTATCAGTTCAACGAATCGCCGCTGCTGGCCCGTCAGAGCCAACAGGAATCGAACGCCCGCAGCTACCCGCGACGCATACCCCTGGCACTCAAGCGTGCCAAGGGCATTTATGTCGAAGACGTCGAAGGCCGCTGTTTCATCGATTGCCTGGCCGGTGCCGGAACCCTGGCCCTGGGGCACAACCATCCGGTGGTGATCGAAGCGATCCAGCAAGTGCTGAGCGATGAACTGCCGCTGCACACCCTCGACCTGACCACGCCGGTCAAGGACCGGTTTGTCCAGGACCTGTTCGGCCTGCTGCCGCCGGCATTGGCCGCTGAAGCGAAGATTCAGTTCTGTGGCCCCACTGGCACCGATGCCGTGGAAGCCGCGCTGAAGCTGGTGCGTACCGCCACCGGGCGCAGCACCGTCTTGTCGTTCCAGGGCGGTTACCACGGCATGAGTCAGGGCGCGCTGAGCCTGATGGGCAGTCTGGGACCGAAAAAGCCGTTGGGTGCCTTGCTCGGCAATGGCGTGCAGTTCATGCCGTATCCCTACGATTACCGTTGCCCGTTCGGGCTCGGTGGTGTGCAGGGAGTGCAGGTCAACCTGAATTACCTGGAGAACCTGCTGAACGATCCAGAGGCTGGCGTGCAACTGCCGGCTGCGGTGATCGTCGAAGTGGTGCAGGGCGAGGGCGGGGTGATTCCGGCCGATCTCGACTGGCTGCGCGGTTTGCGGCGCATCACCGAGCAGGCCGGCGTGGCGCTGATCGTCGATGAGATTCAGAGCGGCTTTGCCCGCACCGGCAAGATGTTCGCCTTCGAGCACGCCGGAATCATTCCGGACGTGGTGGTGATGTCCAAGGCCATCGGCGGCAGCCTGCCGCTGGCGGTGGTGGTCTATCGCGAATGGCTCGACACCTGGCTGCCGGGCGCCCATGCCGGAACCTTCCGCGGTAATCAGATGGCCATGGCCGCAGGCTCTGCGGTGATGCGCTACCTGACCGAGCACAAGGTTTGCGAGCACGCCGCCACCATGGGCGAGCGCTTGAGCGAACACCTGCACATCCTGCAGCGGGACTTCCCGCAGCTGGGCGACATTCGCGGACGTGGCTTGATGCTGGGTGTCGAATTGGTCGACCCGGCTGGTGCGCCGGACGCTCAAGGCCATCCACCGGTATTCGGTCGTCTGGCGTCGTTGGTGCAGCGCGAATGTCTCAAGCGTGGGTTAATCCTCGAGCTGGGCGGGCGTCATGGCGGTGTCGTGCGTTTCCTGCCGCCGTTGGTGATCACCGCTGCCGAAATCGATCGGGTAGCCGACATTTTCGGCAGGGCCATGGCCGCAGCCGTCGCCAGCCTCTAAATTTTTCAGCGCCTTTAACGTTCCTTCTACATAACAGCTGCGCGCGGTGTGCAGCCACCCTATAGCGATGGAGAGACAGCATGACGTCAGTATTCGACCGCGAGGACATCCTCTTTCAGGTCGTGGTCAACCACGAAGAGCAATACTCGATCTGGCCCGACTACAAAGCCGTGCCACAAGGCTGGCGCACCGTGGGCAAGAGCGGCCTGAAAAAGGAATGCCTGGCCTACATCGAAGAGGTCTGGACTGACATGCGTCCACTGAGCCTGCGCCAGAAAATGGAAGAGCAGGCGGCCGTGGCTCACTGAGTCGCCGCGCAAAAAGAAACCCGCTGAACCGGTGACGGTCAGCGGGTTTTTCACGTTTGAAATCTCTGTTGTCTGCGCGGCTGCCATCGCGGGTTTAACCGACGTTATGCCCCGCTCAACCCCTTGATCACTTGATCCACATTCCCTTCCAGCTCGGCCACCGGATCCGCCGCATCGACACTCAACACCACCAACCGACTGCCTGCCTGCGAGATCGCCGCTTTCACCGCCTCCGACGGCTGTCGATGATGCAACACCACCGCCACGTCATGGTCCTTGAGCGTCGCACTCAACTGCTTGAGCGCTTCAGGCGTCCACTCGGCATCCGGCCGTGCATCGAGGCCGATCAGCTCCAGGTTGAGGCCGCCGATCAGGTAGCCGAAATGATCGCTCAGGCTCATCACGCTCAGGTTATCGGCACTGGCCAGCCGCGCTTCGCTGTCGGCACTGAGCTTGAGCAGGCGCTGCTTGAGCGCTGCCAGATTGGCCTCGATGGTCGGTTTGGCCGCCGGCGCCAGGCGCACGAGGTCCGCCGCCATCACGTCTGCCATGCGCCCCATGTTGTTGCTGGAAAGCCACGGCTGGCTGTTCAACCCGTCGACCTTGCTGCCGGGCTGCACGGCGATGCCGGGAAGGGCGCCGTCCACCGGGCGGGCGGCATCGACTTCGACGATACGAATATTGCTGCGCCGGGATATCGGGTACAGCGGATCATCCGCCCACAGGGAACGCAGACCAATCACGGCATCGGCGTCGGTCGCCAGCTTGGCCAGCGCCGGAGCGCCACGACCGGTGAAATAGGCGGTCTGTCGGCTGCCGGGCAGATTCTCTGGAGCGGCCCGTTCCAGTTTGATTTCGGTGCCTTTGAGCAACACTTCGCCCAGACCATAGGTGATCGGCAAGGACGCCAGCACGTGCAGCGGTTTGGCGCTGTCCGCCGCAGCGCAAGTATTGGCCAGACCGCACAGGGGCAATGTGAAGGTCAATGCCAGGGTCAGTTGACGCAGAGAAAAGCACATTTATCCGAGGTTCCCTTTCAGGCTGGGGAGGATGCCGCGAGCGATCGCGGCCAGGGCGAAGGCGATGCCGGCCACCAGAATGATCGCGGCACCGGACGGGATGGGCAGGTCAAAGACAATCGGCGCGAGAATTCCGCACAAGGTGCTCACCGTGGCAATCAGCACCGAACACCAGAAAAAACCCTTCAACGACTGGCTGAGCAAGCGCGCGGCCGCCGCTGGAATCACCAGTAGGGCGCCGACCAGAATCGCGCCGATGACTTTCACCGCAGCCACCGTGATCAGCGTCACCAGGATCACGAACAGGTAGTCCAGGGTTTTCACCGCCACGCCACGTACCGCCGCCAGTTGCGGGTTGAAACTGGCGAGCATGATGCGGTTGTACAGCGGCAGGGCCAGTGCCATGACCAGCGAGCCGACGATGGCCAACACCAGCAGGTCGTTGCCGTTGACCGTCAGTACCGAGCCGAACAGCACGTTTTCCAGAATGTGCACATTGATCTTGCCCGCCAGAATCAACAGCAGGCTCGCGCCCAGCGCCAACGACACCGACAGAAACACGCCGATCAATGTATCCGGCGCCAGACCCGTGCGGTTGCGCAGGTAGTTCAGCAAAATCCCGAACAGCAGGCAGTAACCGAACAGGCTGCCATAAGGCCCGGTGTAAGGTTCACCGAGCAGAATGCCGATGGCCACGCCAGTCAACGCCGCGTGACCCACCGCTTCGGAGAAAAATGCGAAGCGCTTGACCACCACCAGCGTGCCCAAACCGCCCAGCACCGGGCCGATCAGCAATCCAGCGAGCAGGGCGTTGACCACAAATCCATAGGCCAGCGCTTCCGGCAGGTAACCCGACGAGGCCCAACCCTGGACCATCAAACGAAAGGCTTCGTAGCTCATCAGGCAGCGCTCCGGGGATGGGTCGAGAACAAGGTCAGCAGTCGCTCCGGGGTCAGCGCCTGTTTCGGCGTGGCATCGAACAGCACCCGGCGATTGAGCCCGGTGACCCGGTCCGCCAGACGCCCGACCGCTTCCAGATCATGTTCGATCCACAGCACGGTGATGCCGCTCTGGCGCCAATCGCCCAGCAGCCGTTCGAACACTTGGATACCGGCCTCATCGAGCGCCGACATCGGTTCATCGAGCACCAGCAACTGTGGCGCCGGAATCAGCCCTTGGGCCAACAAAACCCGCTGGCGCTCACCGCCGGACAGCGCGCCCATGCGCCGTTTGCGTTTGTCCTGCATGCCGACCCGTTCCAGCGCCTCGCCAATGGCTGTTGCGTAATGCTTGCTCAAACCGAGGAACGCCGGACGTCGCTGACACATGGCCGCCATGAAGTCGTCGACGGTCATCGGCAAACCGCGATCAAACTCCAGCGCTTGCGGCACGTAGCCGATAGTCCCCGGTTCGCCGGGCCATTGCAGGCTCAAGCGACCCCGATGCGGCATCTGCCCGAGCAGGGTCTTGATCAGCGAACTCTTGCCGCCACCGTTGGGGCCGACCAGGGCATGCACGCTGCCGGGCCGGACCTGAAAAGTTACGTTGTCGAGGATGGTCGTGCGCCCCAGCGTCAGGCTGACTTCGGCGAAGTCGAGGGTCGGGCCGGCGCTTTGTACGGTCAGGGTTTCTTGAGCGGTCATGCGCCAGACTCCTGAATCGCCCGAACCACGGTGTTGAGGTTGCCGGTCATTTCCTTTTCGTATTTGTCGGCGGTGTATTCGCCATAGGAAATGTGCGACAGCGGATACAGCTTCACCCCCGATTCGCGCTGGATGGTTTCGACGTAAGTGGACGGGAAATCCATCTCCGAGAAGATCACTTTCACGTCCAGCTCCCGCAGTTGATCGATGGTTTTTTTCAGCTGGCTGGGGCTGGGTTCGATGCCGTGGGCGGGCTCGACCACGGCGGTGACTTCCAGGCCGAACTCGCGCAGCAGATAGTCGTAGGCGGCATGGACCGTGGCCACGCGCAGCTCGGCGTTCGGCGCCTGGGTCAGTTTGGCCAGGGCATCGGCGCGCATCTGCCGCAGGCGCTTACCGTAGGCGCGGGCATTCTGGGTGTAGGTTTTAGCGTTGGCCGGGTCGAGCTTGCCCAACTCGCGGGCAATGTTGTTGACCTGGGCAATCGAAGCGCTGATCGACAAGAACGTGTGCGGGTTGACCACTTTACCGGCACCGCGAGCGGCGACACCGGTGGCGGCCAGCAGCGGCACGTTTTCGTTGGCTTCGATCACTTTGATATTCGGGGTTTCGCTGGCGGCGATCATGCGGTCGGCGAAGTCGTCATGGCCCACACCGTTGAGCACGATCACGTCGAGCCTGCTGATGCGTTTGATGTCCTCGGCGCGGGGCTCATAGGCGTGCGGGTTGAAACCGGCCGGGATCAACGGCACCACTTCGGCCTTGTCGCCGACGATATTGGCCACGTAGCTGTAATAAGGGTGCAGGGTGATGCCGATGCGCAGGCGCTTGGCTTCGTCGGCACTGGCCAGAGGCGTCAGCAAACAGGCAAGCAGGCCGACCAGCAGCAGGCGCAAAAAACGACGTTGAGATGAACTAGGCATGGGAAAGCGGTCTTCTCTCGGGTGAGGGCGAGGGTTCAGTGCCGATGCTGGCGGGTGACCCCAGCATCGAATTGCGCGACGATCTGCTGCCAGCCAGCGCTTTCCAGCGCGGCGTCAGTCAGATCAGCCGGGGGCGCGAGGGCTTTGGAGCGGTTGAGCCAGATGTCTGGCGCATCGTCGTCAGCAGTCAAACGCATCAGGAATGAGCCGGCCACGGTGGGTGCCTGGCTCTGGCCGAAGTACGCCTTGGCGTCCAGCAATTGCCAGGCATGACCGCCTCGACTGACAGAACTGGCGTCTTGGGCAAACGGCGCGAAACCTTCCTCGGCGAGGGTGGCGGGTGTGGGCAGCGCTTGCTGTTCCTCGCGCAACAGATGGATTTCATCCAGCGTGACCCGCAGGTCTGCGTAAATACCTTGCTCGGATGCGCTCAGGTCGCGGCGGGCATCCAGTTGATGGCTGCCGACGTTGCTCACTTCCCGGGACTCGCCGCGCCAGGCGACTACCGAGCCGGCCACCGCCAGGATCATCAGGCACAACAGCAACACATAGAGGGTTTCATGGCCGGCTCCGGCCGGGCGCACCACTTGGGTGGTTGGCGTGCTCATGCTCAGGGCGCCTCGATGTCGGCTTGGTCGATCTCGACCACGTGGCCGGGACCGGCGTCGAACAGCACGTAGAATTCAGCGCCGGGCTTCTTGAACGTCAGGGTCGAATCGGTGCCGAGCTTGCCTGGCACCAGAATGGTTTCATCGTAGCCGATCACATCCAGAGTCACGCCCGGCGCGCCGCTGCCGTCGGAGAAACCACCGGTGCAACGGATCTGTTCGGCGTCGATGGCCTTGCACTCGCACATCGGGTTGTGGGCCAGAGCGCTGGTGCTGAAGACGGTGCAGAGCACCAGTAAAACGGGGCGAAAAACGCTGGTCATGGTTTGCCTCC
Source organism: Pseudomonas sp. 01L34 (assembly GCF_056400265.1). Lineage (NCBI taxonomy): Bacteria > Pseudomonadati > Pseudomonadota > Gammaproteobacteria > Pseudomonadales > Pseudomonadaceae > Pseudomonas > Pseudomonas sp. 01L34. Next base: position 10,419 of record NZ_JBFTSX010000010.1, on the reverse strand, counting down.
TTGTCTGTTCAGCCATGCGACGGTGGCCGGCGACGCCTGGCTCAGGGGGATGGAGGCTTGATGCATGGCGCCGTCCCAGCCTTCCATGGTGATCCACAGTTCAGCGTCGTTTTTGGTCTTTTCGGGTACCGGTAGCGCGGCGCCCATGTGGTAGGGCGTGCCAAAGAAAATCACCCCGGCGGCGCGCAGGCTGCGCGGTTTGCCAATGCGCAGGTAAGTCGCCTTGACCTGATCGCGACAGCTGTCGCAGAGCGCAGCATTGAAGGACTTCAAGTAGCCGGCAGGGCCATCGGATACCGGGGCAGCGTTGCGTAATTCAGCCAGGCGCAGGCTCCAGGGGCCGACCTGAACTTCTCCGACTTCACGCTCACCCAGGCCGGTGTCTCCGCGAAACAGCGCTGCGTCGGCGAAGTATTTGGGCATGAATCCCAGCGGCACCAGCAACAGCAGCACGTTGATGTGGAAACGCCATGTGTGCCAGAAGCGGCTTAGCGGCGAGCGTGGTTTTTCTGCTGCGACCTGGCTCATCGGCTGCCCTCCGTGGCTTCGCGGCTCATGGCCGGGGCCGGCTGGCCGGTCAGCGCAGCCCGTGGACGCTTGTTGCTGCGCTTGAGCGCATTGGCCGTGGCCAGGGCGGTGCGTTTGGTCCAGATCAACAGGCCGCTGAGGACCATCATGCTCAGGATCAGACCAAAGAAGAACCAGATCAGCTTGATCCAGATACCGCCGAAATCGCCGGTGTGCAGCGGACGCATGGATTCGGTCACCAGCTCCAGACCCGAACGATCCGACAGCAGGCGCGTGGTGGAAATGTCACCGGTGTAAGGGTTGACCTCGGCGCTCTGGTAGATCAACGGGTACCAACTGCGCCCGCTCACCAAAAGATGGCTATAGGCATTGGCGGGCAGGCTGACGGAACTGTCTTCCAGGCCAGGAATGCGCTCCTTGGCCTCGCGGATCGCGCTTTCCAGGCTGATCATCGGCGCCGGTGCGCCATCGACGGTGAGCGGCACGCTCTCACGCGGGACGACGGGGGCGACCGGCGCGGTGGAAATCGAAATATGGTTATCGAACAGGATCGCTTCAATCATGAACCAGGTGCTGGTGACGGAAATCACCGCAATGAACCAGATTGACCAGATGCCGCTGAGCCGGTGAAAGTCGCCCCAGAAAATCCGCGCGCCATGACGAATGCGCAGGGTCGGTCGCAAGAAGCCTTTCCAGAACCGTTTGTAGACCACGAGCCCCGTCACCAGTGAAGCCAGCATCGGCAAGCCGAGGAACGACACCAGATACCAGCCCCAGCTGTAGCCGTTGGTGAATGGCACCAGCCACCAGCCATGCAGCGCGCGAGTGAAGGCCTGGAAGTTGAAGGGTGGAGCGGTGCCCTGAATCGCCCCGCTGTAGGGGTTCACATAGACCGTCACCGAGCGTCCGTCCGGGTAGCTGACCTTCACATCCAGGGCAAAATGCGACTCGTCGGGACGGTTGATACTTTCGACCAGCGTTTGGGGCTCGGCCTTTTTGATGGCGGCGATGATCTGGTCATAGCTGAGCAGCGGCGCGTCGTCCGAAGGCGGGCTGGCGCGCATTTGCGGGTTGGCCAGCCAGACGATTTCCTGACTGACCACCGCCAATGTGCCGGTCACACAGACGATCAATACAAAGAACCAGATGGGCAGGGCCAGCCAGCTATGGACCAGAAACCAGAGTTTTGAGCGGGATTTCTTCGACATGATTAAAGGTCTTGTTTCGATGAGAGGACCTCTGCTGCGGGCTTCCCAGCGTTGAGGTCCATGAAAGGCCCGGTCGTGGCTTTTGCCTACGCGACCGGCTGCATCTAAATAAGACGTATGAGCATCGGAAATCCCGAAAGGGGATATGAAAGTAAATGTTTCGTGTTTCTGCGCTGTGTGGGAACAGCCAATATTGATGTTGAATGTGATGCCCCCATCGCGAGCCTGCTCGCGATGGGGGCTGATCACATACCGAAGCTATCAACCCTGCTTGAACATCTCCTTCGCCCGCTGTTCGATCTGTTCCTGCGTCAGATCCTCCTTGCGCGTGGCCAGAAACCACACATGCCCATAGGGATCCTTCAAGGTCCCCGTGCGGTCGCCATAAAACTGATCCTTGACCTCGGACACCACCGTGGCACCGGCATTGATGGCCTGTTTATAGGACTTGTCCACATCGTTCACATACAAATGCAGGCCCACGGACGGCGATTTGTCCGGGTTGCTCAAGGGCCCTTGGTCACAGGGTGTGCCCAGCATGATCGGGCTATCGCCGATACGCAGTTCGGCGTGCCCGATGCCGCCGTCGGGCATGGCCAGGCGCATGACTTCGGTGGCGCCAAAGGCTTTCTTGTAGAAGTCGATGGCTTCGGCAGCTTTCTGAATGCCCAGATAAGGGGTGATGCTGTGATAACCCTCTGGAATAGGTTTGACGCTCATGACGGTTCTCCCTTTATTGTTGTGGAGTTAAGGTGTTCCTTCGCCGTTTTCCGGTCGGATAACTATAGGTCAACCCCTTCGCTACAACTGAGTGCCCGACGAGTAGCCGCAGTCACGACAACGCGCCGCACTGCAATTTTGGTGCATCAGCGGTAAGAACCTGGATCGACAGGTTCTCTGTGGCGCGACGCTTGTTCACTGCCAGTTCACCAATTCCCGATACCCACTATCGAGAGCATTGATTTCTGCCCGTCGGGGCGCGTCGGTAGCCTGTGTTCATTGCCCCGAACCCAGCTATCCGGACTTTCGAAATGAAAACTCTACTCACCACTTTTCTGTTGCTCGCCGTTTCCGTCCTCGCCGGATGTGCCAGTCATGTTTCACCGGAACTACGCCCCTACACCGCTGAAGAAACCCGGGAACTGGCGCTGGAAGCCTTGAACCGTCGGGGCTTGTCCTTCGAGGAGTACCACGCGAAGAAAGCCGAATTGCTCGGCCAGCCGACCAAATCGATCAGTTTTGACAAGCAAGGCGAGATGAACGCCGAGCGCACAGTACAGATGCACGGTCGCCAAAGCTGAGCGACAACTGTACTGCTCTAACTTTCACGCAACTGTCCATGGGTTTCCCTCAAGGCGTGCGATAGGGTCAACACCTGACTGACTCTGATGGACTGCCCCCCATGCTCTCACTCGACCTTCTGCTGGGCTTTGCCCTGTTCGCCCTTGTCACCTCGATCACCCCCGGCCCGAACAACACCATGTTGCTGGCCTCGGGCGTGAATTTCGGCTTTAGCCGCACCATCCCTCACATGCTGGGCATTACCTGCGGCTTCTTCGTGTTGGTGGTGGCCGTTGGTTTCGGCCTGGGCACCGTGTTTCAAACCTATCCACTGCTTTACACCGTGCTGCGTTATGTCGGCGCGGCGTATTTGCTGTACCTGGCCTGGAAGATTGCGCATTCCGGGCCGGTCGCCGAGGGGGAGCAGGGCGAGGGCAAGCCGATCAGTTATTTGGGCGCGGCGGCGTTTCAATGGGTCAACCCCAAGGCCTGGATCATGGCCATCGGTGCCATCAGCACCTACACGCCGATGCAGGGCTATTTCACCAATGTGATTGTGATTGCCGCGGTCTTCGCTCTGATCAACCTGCCGAGCGTCGGTGTGTGGGCCGGTTGTGGCACGCTGTTGCGCAATGTGCTGCGCGATCGCCGCTGGCTACGCCTGTTCAACTGGGGCATGGCCTTGTTGCTGGTGGCTTCCATGTATCCGTTGTTGCTTGAAAGTTTTAGCTGACGCATTGCTTCAACCGGTTGCCCGATGCCTGTTAAGCTCGACTTCAGGAGCGTTCCTACGCACTTTTAAATGAAGTTGTTCTTCTTTAATGGCCTCCGATCAGGTATTGCTATCGTTCTGCAAATTCGGCGCCGCTCATAAGGCGGCGCTTTGATATTTCCAGTGACGAGCTTCCTGATCCCGGAACACGCTCTGCGAGTCTTCTATGAATAAACGTCCGTTGTATTTCGACTACGCCGCCACCACGCCGGTGGATGAGCGGGTCATCAAGGTGATGGTTGAGTGTCTGGGCTTCACGGGTAACTTCGGCAATCCAGCGTCCAGCTCCCATGCCTTCGGTCAACAGGCCCGGCAATCGGTCGAGCACGCACGGCGCCAGGTCGCCGAACTGGTGGGCGCCCAGGCCGAGCAGATCGTCTGGACCTCCGGAGCCACCGAATCCAACAACCTGGCACTCAAGGGCGTTACCCAGGCCCGCGGTGTGTCCGGCGGCCATATCATCACCAGCCAGATTGAACACAAGGCAATTCTCGACACCGCCAAACAATTGCAGGATGCCGGCGTAGCCGTGACGTATCTGGTGCCCGATGCCGAAGGCCTGATAACTCCGCAAGCAGTCAGCGAGGCGATGCGCGAAGACACCTTTTTGGTGTCGCTGATGCTGGTCAATAACGAACTGGGCACCGTCAACGACATCCCGGCCATCGGCCAGGTGGTGCGTGATCGCGATGCGTTGTTCCACGTTGACGCGGCTCAGGGCGCGGGCAAAGTAGCGATCGACCTGGCCCGGTGGCCGGTGGATCTGATGTCGTTCTCGGCGCATAAGGTCTACGGCCCCAAAGGCATCGGTGCGCTGTACGTCGGGCCTCGTGCGCAACAGCGCCTGCAGGCGCAGATCCACGGTGGCGGCCATGAGGGCGGGTTGCGTTCCGGTACTCTGGCGACGCACCAGATCGCAGCCATGGGCGCCGCTTTCGCACTGGCGGCCGCTTTGTTCGATGAAGAAAAAGCCACCATCGTGCGCCTGCGTGAACGCTTGCTCGATCAGCTGCTGAGCATTTCCGGTATTCGCGTCAATGGCAGTCCGACCCAACGCATTCCCCATACCCTGAGCCTGACCTTCAACGAAGGTGAGTTCAACTCCGCGGCGTTGAGCACTTCGATCGCGTTTTCCGCGACGTCGGCCTGCAACTCCGCCAGTAATGCGCCATCTCATGTGCTGCTGGCGCTGGGGCATGACGCGCGCTCGGCCAGTCGCACCATTCGCCTGAGCCTGGGGCGTTTCACCACCGAGCAAGATATCGACCAGGCTGCGCACCTGATCAAAACGGCCACCGCCAGTGCTCCGGCATTCTGGGCGACAGGTCCTTAAGCGCCGACTCTGATCGGCACCAAACAATAATGATGAAGTGGTTAGCAGGAGACACGATGAGTACGCAGCCTTCGATCAATGGATTGGTACCCCGGCGCCTGGCGCAAACCCGCGAGCTGATGAGCCGGGAGGGCATTCATGCTCTGTTGGTGCCGTCGGCCGACCCGCACCTGTCGGAATACCTGCCGGGCTATTGGCAGGGGCGGCAGTGGCTGTCGGGTTTCCATGGCTCGGTCGGCACGCTGATCGTCACACCGGATTTCGCCGGCGTCTGGGCCGACAGCCGCTATTGGGAACAAGCGAGCAAGGAACTCAAGGGCAGCGGTATCGAGCTGGTCAAGCTGCAACCGGGTCAACCCGGCCCGCTTGATTGGCTGGCCGAGCAAACGCCTGAAGGCGGTGTCGTTGCAGTCGATGGCGCGGTGATGGCCGTGGCGTCGGCGCGTACCCTGAGCAGCAAACTCCAAGAACGCGGCGCACGTCTGCGCACTGACATCGATTTGCTGAGCGAAGTCTGGAGTGATCGCCCGAGCTTGCCGAACGAGCCGATTTATCAGCACTTACCGCCTCAGGCGACCGTCAGCCGTGGCGAAAAACTCGCCCAGCTGCGTGACGTGTTGAAAGAGCGCGGTGCCGACTGGCATTTCATCGCCACCCTCGATGACATCGCCTGGCTGTTCAACTTGCGCGGCGGCGATGTGTCGTTCAACCCGGTGTTTGTGTCCTTCGCGCTCATTAGCCAGCAACAGGCCACCTTGTTCGTCGCCCTGAGTAAAGTCAGCGCCGAGCTGCGTGCCATCCTTGAACAGGACGGCGTGACCCTGCGCGATTACAGCGAAGTGGCCGCCGCCTTGCGCGCCATACCAAGCGGCGCGAGCCTGCAAGTCGATCCGGCGCGGGTCACGGCAGGTCTGCTGGATAACTTGAACAGTGATGTGAAACTGGTCGAAGGCTTGAACCCGACCACCCTGGCCAAGTCACAAAAAAGCCTGGCCGATGCCGAGCACATCCGTCGGGCCATGGAGCAGGATGGCGCGGCGCTGTGCGAATTCTTCGCCTGGCTGGAGGCGGCATGGGGGCGTGAGCGCATCACCGAGCTGACCATCGACGAACACCTGACCGCGGCCCGCACCCGGCGTCCGGATTATGTGTCGCTGAGCTTCAACACCATTGCTGCGTTTAACGCCAACGGTGCGATGCCGCATTACCACGCCACCGAAGAAGAGCATGCGGTCATCGAGGGTGACGGCCTGTTGCTGATCGACTCCGGCGGCCAATACTTGGGCGGCACTACCGACATTACGCGGATGGTGCCGGTGGGGACGCCGACTGACGAGCAGAAGCGCGATTGCACCCGCGTACTCAAAGGCGTGATTGCACTCTCCCGCGCGCAGTTCCCGCGGGGCATTCTGTCGCCGTTGCTGGACGCCATTGCCCGCGCACCGATCTGGGCCGAAAGTGTCGACTACGGTCATGGCACCGGTCACGGCGTCGGCTACTTCCTCAACGTTCACGAAGGCCCGCAAGTGATCGCCTATCAGGCGGCAGCCGCGCCACAAACTGCAATGCAGCCAGGGATGATCACTTCCATCGAACCGGGCACCTACCGTCCGGGCCGCTGGGGCGTGCGGATCGAGAACCTGGTGTTGAACCGCGAGGCGGGCAAGAGCGAGTTCGGTGAATTCCTGAAGTTCGAAACCCTGACCCTGTGCCCGATCGACACCCGCTGCCTGGAACCGTCGTTGCTGACCGAAGACGAAAAGCAGTGGTTCAACGGCTACCATGCCGAAGTGCGCGAGCGCCTGAGCCCGTTGCTCGATGGCGCGGCCCTTGAGTGGTTGAACACCCGGACCGCGGTTATTTGATCGGCTTGAGTTCAGGCGCTGGAAACAGTGCCTGGCTCATGCCTGGCTATTGTGCCCGCAGGGCTTCAAGGACGAAGTCCAGCCGATCCTGGCCGAAGAACAGTTGATTCCCGACAAACATGCTCGGTGCGCCGAATACACCGCGTTGTACTGCTTCCTCGGTGTTTTTCTTGAGGGCGGCTTTGACGTTCTCATCGGCGGTCAGTGCCAGCACTTCATTCGGATCGAAAACGTTTTGCGTCAGCACGGCGGCAACGGTCGCGGGATCATCGAGGCTGCGCCCTTCCACCCACAGGGCATGAAACAGGCAATCGATAAACGCCTGAAAGCGTTCGGGATGACTTAATTGCATGCCCGTGACCGCGCGCATCAACATCAGGGTATTGATGGGGAAGTGCGGGTTGAACTTCAGCGGTACACCGTAACGTTTGGCATAGCGGTCCAGATCCTGAAACATGTAGCGACCCTTGGCCGGAATGGTCACCGGGGAGGCGTTGCCGGTGGCTTTGAAGACGCCGCCCAGCAGCATCGGTTTGTAGATCAGCTGACTATCGGTCTGCGCGCAGATTTTCGGCAGTTGGGTGTAGGCCAGGTAGGTGGCGGGGCTGCCGAGGTCGAAAAAGAACTCCACGGTTTTACTCATGTCGATGTGCTCTTCTTTTTGTCGTAGGGGAAGGCTTACCAGCGTTCGCTCCAGGGGCGCAGATCCAGCTCGAACGTCCAGGCGTCCCGTGGCTGGCTGTGTAAGTACCAATAGTTTTCGGCGATATGCTCGGGATTGAGGATGCCGTCCTGATCCTTGGTCGCGTATTTTTCCGGAAATCTGTCGCGGATAAAGTCGGTGTCGATGGCACCATCGACCACCACATGGGCGACGTGGATGTTCATCGGCCCCAGTTCGCGGGCCATGCTTTGGGCCAGGGCGCGAATCCCGTGCTTGGCGCCGGCGAAGGCAGCAAAACCTGCGGCACCGCGCAAACCGGCGGTGGCCCCGGTGAACAGGATCGTGCCCCGTTGGCGGGTGACCATGCGTTTGGCCACTTCGCGAGCATTGAGAAACCCTGAGAAACAGGCCATTTCCCAGATCTTGAAATACTTGCGGGCGGTTTCTTCGAGAATACTGCAGGGCACATTGGCGCCGATATTGAAGACGAACGCTTCGATGGGGCCGATCGCGGTTTCGATCTGCTCGACGAGCGCAATCACGTCCTCTTCTTTGCGCGCATCGCAGGCAAAACCATGAGCCTCGCCGCCGCTGATCGTGATGGCATCTACCAGTGGCTGAAGTTTGTCTGCGCTGCGACGTGTGACGCAGGCGACGTAGCCTTCCTGGGCAAAACGCTTGGCGATGGCGCCGCCGGTGGCATCGCCTGCGCCGACGACCAATACGATTTTCTTGCTATTGATAGCGGTGGTCATGGATGTCGCCCTTTGCTGAACGGTCAGTGACTGACGAACGTTAGCAGCATCCCGGGCGAGGCGCCTATCGGGCTACGCAAGCCCAATAGGGTTGGAGGATTACTTGCAGATGACGATCATGCTGCGGCTGGTATAGCCGGCCGGGTTAAGGCCAAACGGATAATCTCCGGGCTCTTCGACCGCATCCCCAGACTTGGCAATCACCTTGTAACCCTTGGGCGCGCACGAGTTGGCAGCGCTGGTGTAGCACTGGTCCCAGGAGGACGACAGCCCGGAACAGTTGATATGCAGCCCTTTCTTGCCGTGTTTGATCTGGGTTTTCGAGGTCGCCGCGCAGCCCGCAACTGCAAGCACGGCGATCAGTATCAAAATTCGTTTCATTGCTGTCCTTATTGAGGCCCCGGATCTTTGTGCCCGGGTCTGCCTGCATTCGCTTTTGCTTGAAGCGTTCTGATATCCCTATCTGAAAAAATCCATGTCTGACACTGAGTTACGTGGCCTAAACATGGCCTAAATGAGCGGTAAATACTAGACCCTCGTCAAATCTCGTATCAATCCGCCGCAACTGCGGGCTTGGCGGTGCTCCCCATGGTCATGGTTGCGCCGACGGACGCCAGAATGATGCACAGGATTGCCATCCACTGAGACAGGGAAAGGTATTCATGGAGGAACAACAGGCCGGACAGTGCACCGAACGCGGGCTCGATACTCATCAATGTGCCGAAGGTCCGGGCCGGCAGCCGTGTGAGGGCGACCATCTCCAGGGTGTAGGGCAGGGCAGTGGACAGAATCGCGACCCCGATGGCCACGGGAATCAGCGAGGGTGTCAGCAGCGCAGCACCAGCATGGACGATACCGATGGGGGCTACGAACAGTGCAGCAATCATCACGCCCAATGCGGCGGTCTGCACGCCATTGTCGGCACCGGCCTTCTGGCCGAACAGAATGTACAACGCCCAGCAGACACCGGCGCCAAGGGCATAACCTGCGCCAATCAGATCAATACCTGCGCTCGCGGCGCCAGTTGGAATCAACAGCAGTAAACCCACTGCCGCCAGAGCGATCCACAGAAAGTCGATCGCCCGACGTGAGGCATAAATAGCGACCGCTAATGGGCCGGTGAACTCCAGGGCTACCGCGATACCCAGAGGGACAGTGTTCAAGGACATATAGAAGAGGAAGTTCATGCCGCCCAGCGCCATCCCATAGACAATTACCGTGCGCAGGGATTTTGCGGTGAGCTTCGCTCGCCATGGGCGCAATAGCAGCAGCATGATCACGCTGGCGAAGATCAGCCGCAGGGTGGTGGTCCCTTGAGCGCCGATAACCGGGAACATGCTTTTGGCCAGGGAGGCTCCGGACTGGATCGATGCCATGGCTATCAAGAGCAGGCCTACCGAGAACAGGGTCGAGGCAAGGCTGCGGGGGTGGTCATTCATTGCGTGGCATCGTCCGAGGTGAGAAACGAGAGTAGTGTGTAATGTGTTGGGCAATATACTGCGCATTCGTTGCGGTTGCGTCTATATATAAGCAGGGATTTTGAACATCCTGATAGAAAAGCGTAATTAGGGGTTGACGGCAGATTCTGGACGTCTATAATTCGCCCCACTTCCGGCGCAGTCGAAACGGAAAACTCCTTGGTAAACAACGAGTTACGCAGTTTTCGAGAGCGGTTACGCTTCAGTTCATCGAAGCCAGAAGGAGTTGGTAGGGCATGATGTTGTCGCCTTATTGACGGTTCGATCTTCTCGGTCGAAAGCGGAGAAAAAGAGGTGTTGACAGCAGCGACTAACGCTGTAGAATTCGCCTCCCGCTAACGAGAGATCGGAAGCGCAAGTGGTTGAAGTTGCTGATGTTTCTTACGGGAAACTTTGAAAACTTCTGAAAATAACCGCTTGACAGCAACAGAGGCTGCTGTAGAATGCGCGCCTCGGTTGAGACGAAAGATCTTAACCAACCGCTCTTTAACAACTGAATCAAGCAATTCGTGTGGGTGCTTGTGGAGTCAGACTG
>NZ_JBFTSX010000009.1:0-248039 GCF_056400265.1 Pseudomonas sp. 01L34 | reverse complement strand
GAATTTCTTGACGACCATAGAGCATTGGAACCACCTGATCCCATCCCGAACTCAGAAGTGAAACGATGCATCGCCGATGGTAGTGTGGGGTTTCCCCATGTGAGAGTAGGTCATCGTCAAGATTAAATTCCGAAACCCCTATCTGCGTACGCAGGTAGGGGTTTTGTTTTGCCCGCAGGAAAGTTCGTACAGCAACATCGGAACGGTCCCGGCTGTCACGGTCTGCCGACAGTGCTAAGGTTCGGCCCTAGCTTTTGTATTTTCCCAAGGAAGCCTTTATGCCGGACGCTACGTCCCTCAGTGCTGGTTTTATGGTGGTTCACGGCAACCGCCTGGACGAGCTGCGCAGCCTGGTGGTCAGTTGGATGCGGCGCTACCCGCTGGCTCCCTTGGAAAATGAAATCGCCCTGGTGCAGAGCAACGGCATCGCCCAATGGCTGAAGCTGGCACTGGCCGAGGACCCAGAAGATGACGACATGGGCGGCTGCGGAATCGCTGCCGCCATCGATGTGCAGTTGCCAGGCAGCTTCATGTGGCAGCTCTATCGCATGGTGCTGGGACGTGACGAAATCCCGGCCAAGTCCCTGCTCGATAAAGCCCCGCTGACCTGGCGCCTGATGCGTCTGCTGCCACAGTTGATCAACCAACCGCACTTCGAACCCCTGCAGCGCTTCCTTACGAATGACACCGACTTACGCAAACGCTATCAATTGGCGGAGCGGCTGGCCGATCTATTCGACCAATATCAGGTGTACAGGGCGGACTGGCTCGAAGACTGGGCAGAAGGCCGTCACCAATTACGAAATGGCAGAGGCGAAGCCAAAGCCCTGACTCCGGCCAACTGCTGGCAAGCAGAGCTGTGGCGTGCGCTGTTGCTGGATGTCGGTGCACAAGGCATGGCGCAAAGCCGCGCGGGTGTCCACCAACGCTTTATCGAGCGTATCAATAGTCTCGACAGCGCGCCCAGTGGATTGCCTTCCAGGGTGATTGTTTTCGGGATTTCTTCACTGCCAGCTCAAGCCTTGGAAGCACTTGCCGGGCTGGCTCGATTCAGTCAGGTCTTGCTGTGCGTACACAACCCATGTCGCCACCATTGGGCGGACATCGTCGCCGATAAAGACCTGTTGCGGCATCAATACAAGCGCCAGGCTCGCAAGCGCGGCATGCCGGTTGTGCTTGATCCGCAAACGCTCCATCAGCATGCCCACCCGCTATTGGCGGCGTGGGGCAAGCAGGGGCGGGACTACATCAATCTGCTCGACAGTTACGACGATCCCAACAGCTATCGCTCGGCATTTCGCGATGGGCGCATCGACCTTTTCAGCGATAACCAGCCTCAGAGCATGCTCAATCAGTTGCAGGACGACATCCTGGAATTGCGCCCCCTGAACGAAACTCGCGAGAGTTGGCCTGCAGTCGATCTGACAAAGGACGAATCGATCCGTTTTCACATCGCCCATAGTGCTCAACGCGAAGTGGAGATTCTCCACGATCAGCTGCTCGCACGATTCAGTGCTGATCCAGACTTAAGGCCTCGCGACGTGATCGTGATGGTTCCAGACATCGACAGTTACGCCCCCCACATCCGCGCTGTCTTTGGTCAGCTTGATCGCCACGATCCACGCTTCATTCCCTTCACGCTCGCGGACCAAGGCCAGCGCGGCAGGGACCCGCTACTGATCGCTGTCGAGCATCTGCTCAAGCTGCCCGACAGTCGTTTCCCCGTCAGCGAAATTCTCGATCTGCTGGACGTTCCGGCATTACGCGCTCGCTTTGGCGTAGAGGAACGTGACCTGCCGACTTTGCACCGCTGGATCGAAGGCGCAGGTATCCGTTGGGGGATGAATGCCGAGCAGCGTGCGGGTCTGGGCCTGCCGGAAGAACTGGAGCAAAACAGTTGGCGTTTCGGCTTGCGACGGATGTTGCTTGGTTATGCCGTGGGCAGTGCCAGTGCCTGCGAGGGTATTGAACCCTACGACGAGATCGGTGGCCTGGATGCTGCGCTCATAGGTCCTTTGGTCGCACTGCTGGATGCACTGGAGATTGCCCACCAGGAGCTCACCCAGCCTGCGCCGCCCAAACTCTGGGGCATCCGCTTGCAAGCACTGGTGCAGTTGTTCTTCCTGGCCAGTAACGAACATGACGACTATTTATTGGCCCAACTCGAAGAGTTGCGCGAGACCTGGCTTGAGACCTGCGAGTCAGTAGGCTTGCAGGACGAGTTACCGCTGACCGTAGTCCGTGAAGCCTGGCTGGCTGGCCTCGACCAAGGTCGCTTGTCTCAGCGCTTTCTCGCCGGTGCCGTCAACTTCTGTACCCTGATGCCCATGCGAGCGATCCCGTTCAAACTGGTCTGCCTGCTGGGCATGAATGACGGCGATTACCCTCGCGCGCAGCCGCCACTGGACTTCGACCTGATGGGCAGCGACTACCGGCCCGGCGATCGTTCCCGGCGTGAAGATGACCGCTATCTGTTGCTGGAAGCCTTGTTGTCGGCGCGGGACCAACTCTATATCAGCTGGGTCGGCCGCAGTATTCGGGACAACAGTGAGCGCCCGGCTTCGGTATTGATAGGACAACTACGTGATCATCTCGCCAGCGGTTGGCGATTGCACGATGACAAGGCTGATCTGCTTGAGTCCATGACTCAGGAACATCCGCTGCAACCCTTCAGTGCACGCTACTTCCATGAAGGCGATGATTTGTTCAGCTACGCCAGCGAGTGGCAGGTACTTCATCAGTCCAGCGGTTTGACGCCTGCCATCGAGGTTCTTGAGCCCTATATTCAGGACGAGCCGCTGAGCCTGGGTCAGTTGCAGGATTTTCTGCGCAATCCGGTACGGCATTTCTTCAGTCAGCGACTCAAAGTGTTCTTCGAGGCTGCCGAAGCGCCTTTGGCGGATGAAGAGCCATTTGTACTCGACGCGCTGCAACGCTATAGCCTCAGCGACAGCTTGCTCGAAGCAGCGCTCGGGCAATTGGACCAAATCGATCAGGTACTGGAAGCACAGGCGAAACGTCTGCAGAACAGCGGGCTCTTGCCCATGGCCGGTTTCGGCGAATGTCTGCAGCGAGAGTTGATCGAGCCGTTGCCGGATCTGTTGCAGCGCTATCAACAGCTTCTGGCGTTATGGCCTTCCCCACTTGCCAGCGCGTTGCCCGTGAGTCTGGAACTGCATGGGCTGCGTCTGGAGGGCTGGCTCAGTGGCCTGCATCAACGTGCGGACGGTGGTTTGCTATCGGTCACCACGATTCCCAACAGCATCGGCTCGCTCAAGACACGCAAATGGCATCGTCTGACACGACCATGGATCAATCACCTGGTTGCCTGTGCCAGCGGGATGTCGATGACCACCGCGTTGGTGGCGAGCGACGACAGTCTGTTACTGGCTCCGTTGGCGAAGGATGCAGCACTTGATGCCTTGGGTAATCTGTTGCTGGCCTGGCAAACGGGCATGCGCCAGCCGTTGCCGATTGCCGTAAAAACAGCCTTCGCCTGGCTGGCTCAAACCGATCCGGTCAAGGCTGACGCCGCTGCCCGCAAGGCTTATGAAGGCGATGGCCAGACCACTGATGGTGAGCGCCGCGAAAGCCCGGCACTCGCTCGGCAATACGCCGACTACGATGTCCTGATTGCCGACGAGACCTTCCCCGATTGGTGCGACGCTTTGTATCGGCCGCTGCTTGAGGCTCCCTGGCGTTCATTGACCAGCGAGGAGGCGCGCTCATGACCACGAAAACACCGCTGGCCCTGGCATTCCCCCTGCGTGGAAGCCAACTGATCGAAGCCAGTGCCGGGACGGGCAAGACCTTCACCATTTCTGCGCTGTACTTGCGTCTGGTCCTTGGTCATGGCGACGAGTCGAGTGGTTTTGGCCGTGAATTGCTGCCGCCGCAAATCCTCGTGGTGACCTTCACCGATGCCGCGACCAAAGAACTGCGCGAACGTATTCGTACGCGATTGGCTGAAGCTGCGCGTTTTTTCCGCGATGAGACACCGGCACCGGATGGCCTGATTGCCGAGTTGCGCGAGCAATACCTCCCTGAGCAGTGGCCCGGCTGTGCAAATCGCCTGGACATCGCCGCTCAGTGGATGGATGAAGCGGCGGTATCGACCATCCACAGTTGGTGCCAGCGCATGCTGCGCGAACATGCATTCGACAGTGGCAGCCTGTTCACCCAGACCCTGGAAACCGATCACAGTGATTTGCTTGGCGAAGTCCTGCGCGACTACTGGCGACTGTTCTGCTATCCGATGCAAGGCGATGCGCTGAATTGGGTTCGCGGCAACTGGGGTGGCCCGGCAGCGTTGTTGCCGCGAGTGCGTGGGTTGTTCGCCAGCGAGCGTGACAGCGTTGAAGGTAAAGAACCTGCCGAGTTGATCGCCGAGTGCCTGGAGGAACGACGGGCCGCGTTGCTCGAGCTCAAGATGCCCTGGCGCCAATGGGCCGATGAGCTGCTTGCCATCTGTCATCAGGGCGTCGCGAGCAAAAGCGTCGATGGTCGCAAGATGCAGGCGCGCTACTTCGAACCCTGGTTCGAAAAGCTCCGGGCCTGGGCTGAAGACGAATCTCTGGAGCAACTGGACATTGGCACCGGCTTCACTCGCCTGACTCCCGATGGCATGGCTGAAGCCTGGAAAGGTGAAGCTCCCCGTCATCCCGGTCTCGATGCGATGCCCGGCCTCAAGGCCAGTCTCGATGGCTTGCCGACCCCCGATGCCGCCGTGCTGCAACATGCCGCCCACTGGGTCGGTGCTCGGTTCGAGGAAGAAAAGCGTCGTCGCGCGGAAATGGGTTTCGATGACATGCTGCTGCGTCTCGATGCGGCGTTGCAGTCCGATGGCGGTGAGCGTCTGGCGACCTTGATCCGCGAACAGTTCCCGGTTGCGCTGATCGACGAGTTTCAGGACACCGACCCGGTGCAGTACCGAATCTTCGAGAGCATTTATCGCATCGAAGACAACAACCCTGAATCCGGCCTGTTCCTGATCGGCGACCCGAAGCAGGCGATCTATGCCTTTCGCGGTGCCGATATCTATACCTATCTGCGCGCCCGGCAAGCCACCACTGGCCGCCTGCATACCCTGGGCACAAATTTCCGTTCCAGTCATGGCATGGTCAACGCGGTGAACCATGTGTTCCAGCGCGCAGAATCTCGCGAGCAGGGGCGCGGCGCGTTCCTGTTCCGGGAGAAGAGTGGCGAGAACCCGGTACCGTTTCTGCCCGTGGAGTCCCAAGGGCGCAAAGAAGTCCTGCACATTGAGGGGCAGGTTGTGCCTGCCCTGAACATCTGGCATTTGTCCTCTGACCAGCCACTGTCTGGCGTGGTGTATCGACAACAATTGGCCGCCGCCTGCGCCAGTGAGATCACTGCGTTGCTCAATGGCGGTCAGCAGGGGCGTGCGGGCTTCATACAGGATGGTAAGGGTCTCAGAGGCCTGCTGCCGGCGGATATCGCGATTCTGGTGCGCGACGGCAATGAGGCCCAGGCCGTGCGCGGCGAACTTTCCGCTCGCGGTGTGCGCAGTGTTTACCTGTCAGACAAGGACTCGGTATTCGCCGCGCAGGAGGCCCATGATCTGCTGACGTGGCTCAAGGCCTGTGCCGAGCCGGATGTCGAACGTCCCCTGCGTGCCGCGCTGGCCTGCATCACGCTGAACCTTTCACTGGCTGAACTGGAGCGACTGAATCAGGACGAACTGGCCTGGGAAGCACGGGTCATGCAGTTCCGCGGTTACCGCGAGCTCTGGCGCAAACAGGGCGTGCTGCCCATGTTGCGGCGATTGCTACATGATTTTCAGCTGCCCCAGGCGTTGATCGCGCGCAGCGATGGTGAGCGGATATTGACCAACCTGCTGCACTTGTCCGAGTTGCTGCAGCAGGCCGCCGCTGAACTCGATGGCGAGCAAGCTCTGATCCGTCATTTGTCCGAGCATCTGGCGTTGTCTGGTCAGGCTGGCGAAGAACAGATCCTGCGCCTGGAAAGCGACGAGCAACTGGTCAAGGTCGTGACCATCCACAAATCCAAAGGGCTTGAATATCCGTTGGTGTTCCTGCCGTTCATCTGCTCGGCAAAACCGGTGGATGGCAGTCGTCTGCCGTTGTATTACCACGATGCCACGGGTAAGGCACAGGTGAGCTTGAAGCCGACAGCCGAGTTGATCGCCCAAGCCGACGATGAACGTTTGGCTGAAGACCTTCGTTTGCTCTATGTGGCCCTGACCCGGGCACAACATGCGTGCTGGCTGGGTGTGACTGATCTCAAGCGCGGCAATAACAACGGCTCGGTCCTGCACCTTTCGGCATTGGGTTATCTGCTGGGCGGTGGTGCGCCATTGGCTGAGTCGGCAGGGCTGCGTCGTTGGCTGGAAGACCTGCAGCAAGACTGTGCGGCGCTGAACTACGGTGAAATGCCTGACGCGACCGCCGAGCATTACCATCCGCCACGCAATGAAGCGACGTTGTTGGCCCCGCTGATACCCCAGCGCAAGGCCAGTGAAAACTGGTGGATCGCTTCTTACAGCGCCCTACGCATTGGTGACAGTCTGAGCGTGGGCAGTGACGAGGCACCGGAGAGCGCGCAAGCACAAAAGCTCTTTGATGACGAACGCCTTGATCCTGAAGCTCCACGAGAAGTCGCCGCTGGCGGCGCAGATATCCATCGATTCCCTCGTGGTCCGAACCCCGGCACTTTTCTTCATGGATTGCTCGAATGGGCTGGTGACGAAGGTTTTGCCGCTGCACCGCAAACCGTGGAAGACGCGATCGCCCGTCGCTGCAACCGCCGTGGCTGGGAAGGCTGGATCACCACGCTGAGCGGCTGGCTGCAGCACCTGCTCAAATCCCCATTGCACATCGGTGGCGGGCAGGCGCCGGTGGTGTTCGAGCAACTGACTCAATACCGGGTCGAGATGGAGTTCTGGTTCGCCAGTCATAAAGTCGATGTACTCAAGCTCGATGAGCTTGTGCGTCAATACACCCATCGCGGCGTGGCCCGGGTGGCCGCCGAACCGGTGCTGCTCAATGGCATGTTCAAAGGCTTCATCGACCTGACGTTCGAGCATGAAGGCCGTTACTACGTCGCTGACTACAAATCCAACTGGCTGGGCGTCGATGACGCGGCCTATACCGAGCAGGCCATGGAGCAGTCGATTCTCGATAACCGTTACGACCTGCAATACGTACTGTACCTGCTCGCCCTGCATCGCCAGCTTAAGGCTCGGCTGGTCGATTACGATTACGACCGACATGTCGGTGGAGCGTTGTATCTGTTTCTTCGCGGTACTCGAGCGGCCAGCCAGGGTGTGTATTTTGCCCGTCCGCCACGGGAGCTGATCGAGCACCTGGACCGGTTGTTCCAGGGCAAGCCAGAGCCCAAGGCCGAACCCGCCTGGGAACAGGGAGTATTGCTATGAGTCGCACTTTCGCCGATTTGCTGCCTACGCCGTTGGCGGCCGAAAGTCTGGCGGACCTGGCCCCGTTGAGCCGCGCAGATGACTTGTTGCTGCTGCTCACGCGCTGGGTCGAACGCGGCTGGCTGCGGGCGCTGGACAAGGCCTTCGTCGCGTTTCTCCACGAGCTCGCTCCCGACGATGATCCGCTGGTGCTGCTGGCCGCCGCGTTGATCAGTCACCAACTGGGTCACGGTCATGTCTGCCTGGATCTGTTCGAAACACTGAAAGAGCCGGATTTTGCCTTGTCGCTGCCGCCGGAAGGTGATGTGCAAAGCGGGGCGATGTTGCTGCCGTCGCAATTGCTTGAGGCGCTGGACGGTGCCCATTGGTGCAAGGTCCTGGCGTCCAGTCGTCTGGTGGCTCTGGCCGTCGATGGGCGTGAGGCTGCGCAACACCGGCCGTTGGTGCTGTCGGGCAAGCGCCTGTACCTGCGCCGCTACTGGGCTTACGAACGGCGCATCGACCTCGCGCTGCGCCAGCGCCTGGCGGCACACGAAGCAACGCCGGGTGATTTGCCCCAACGCCTGACCGCTCTGTTCGGTCCAGCCAGGTCTGATGAAGTGATCGACTGGCAGAGGCTCGCGTGTGCCCTGGCTACTCGAAGTGCATTCAGCATCGTCACCGGCGGCCCGGGAACCGGCAAGACCACCACGGTTGTGCGCTTGCTTGCGTTGCTCCAGGCACCCGCAGCGGAGGCCGGTAAGCCGCTGCGTATTCGTCTCGCGGCACCCACCGGCAAAGCTGCCGCACGATTGACCGAGTCCATCAGCCAGCAGGTTCAAACCCTGAAAGTGCCTGAAACGGTGCGCGAGAAGATCCCGTCGGATGTGACCACCGTGCACCGTTTGCTCGGCAGTCGTCCCGGTACCCGGCATTTCCGTCACCACGCGGGTAATCGCTTGCCGCTGGATGTATTGGTGGTGGACGAAGCCTCGATGATCGACCTGGAAATGATGGCCAACCTGCTCGATGCGTTGCCGCCCCATGCCCGCCTGGTGCTGCTCGGTGACAAGGACCAACTGGCGTCGGTAGAGGCCGGTGCCGTACTGGGCGATCTGTGTCGTGATGCCGAAGCCGGTTGGTACAGCCCGCAGACCCGCCAGTGGCTGGAGGCGGTCAGCGGTGAGCGCCTCGATGCCAGCGGTTTGCGGGAAGACACCCAGGGCGCGCATCCACTGGCCCAGCAAGTCGTGATGCTGCGCCACTCACGGCGCTTCGGCGAGGGTAGCGGCATTGGTCAGTTGGCCCGTTGGGTTAACCAACAGCATCCCGAGGACGCGCGCAAGTTATTGGCCGCTGCAAGTCATGACGACGTATTTTCCCTGCCTCTAAAGGGTGAGCAGGACCGGGCGCTGGAGCGCTTGTTGCTCGAAGGCCATGGCGGGGGACCGCAAGGTTATCGGCATTACCTGAGTCTTTTGCGCAGCCAGCGACCACCGCTCGACCGCCCGCTCGACGATCCATGCTGGGCTGATTGGGCTCGCGTGGTGCTACAAGCCTTCGACGCTTTCCAGCTGTTGTGTGCTGTACGCAAAGGGCCTTGGGGCGTGGAAGGTTTGAATCAGCGCGTGACCGACGCGCTGCTCAAGGCACGGCTGATCGACAGCGACCATCAGTGGTACGAAGGTCGGCCCGTGCTGATGACCCGCAACGACTATGGCCTGGGTTTGATGAACGGTGACATTGGCATTGCCCTCAAGCTGCCGGAGCGTGAAGGCCCGGAGGCCGGGCGGCACGTGCTGCGTGTGGCCTTCCCGCGTAATGACGGGCAGGGCGGTGTGCGCTTTGTCCTGCCAAGCCGACTCAACGATGTCGACACGGTGTATGCCATGACCGTGCACAAATCCCAAGGCTCGGAATTTGCCCATACGGCGTTGATTCTGCCGGATGCTTTGAATCCTGTGCTTACCAAGGAACTGATCTATACCGGGATAACCCGGGCCAAAGACTGGTTCACCCTGATTGAGCCTCGAGCCGGCGTATTCGAAGAGGCCGTGCGGCGCAAGGTCAAGCGCTTGAGCGGGTTAATGCTGGAGCTGGAAGAGGGTGCCTGGCCGAACCATTGAGGGGCGGTGCCAGCCGCAGGAGTCTGTCCGATGTGCCATGGCGCGTCGCCTCGCTGGTGTTTCGGTGCTGTGCTATCGTTGCGGCATCATTTTGTTGCGATCGTAGAGAATTCCTGCATGAAGTTGGCTGTCTGGGCGACAGGGCGCGTCGTTGGCTGCAAACAAGTGCTGCTTGCCGGCCTCCTCTGTTTGTTGACGGGCGTTGCCTGTGCTGAGTCGGAAACTATCGTGAGCAAAGCCGACCAACGTGCCAGGTCGGTCACTCAGGTAGTACTCGGGATCCTCAGTTATGCCCGATGGCCTGTTGAGCCCCAACAACTGCGCCTGTGCGTGGTCGGCCCCACTGAATACACCGACGACCTGGTCAAAGGCACCACACAAGCCACGGGTCGACCGGTTACTGTACGACGGTTGCTGGCCGATAATCCGGTCATCGCCAGTGAATGCGATGCGGTGTACATCGGCAAGCTGACCGGCGATGAACGCAGTCGGCTATTCGCCTCATTGACGGGACGCCCGGTGGTGAGCATTAGCGAAGGCGGCGATCAATGCACTGTCGGCAGTCTGTTCTGTCTGCGGGTCGGTGATGAGCAGGTGTCCTTCGAGGTCAACCTCGACTCGGTCGCCCGCAGCGGTGTACGCATTCACCCCAGTGTGCTGCAACTGTCGCGCCGCAAGCCGGCGGCGCCATGAGTCTATTCAAACCTCGCATACGCCCGACCCTGGGGTCGGTTATCGGCCGTGGACATTTGATCGTCGCCCTGGTGGGTGTGGCCATGGCCAGTGTTTCACTGACCCTGCTGGGAGTTCTGGCTTTGCGGGTCTATGCCGATCACAACCTGCATCTGATTGCCCGTTCGATCAACTACACCGTGGAAGCCGCGGTGGTGTTCAACGACAAGGCCGCCGCCACCGAAGCGCTGGCATTGATCGCCTCCACTGAAGAAGTGGCTGATGCGCAAGTGATGGACGAGCAAGGCGAGTTGCTCGCACGTTGGCAACGACCGGAAACGGGGTGGCTCTCCGATCTTGAAATGCAGATCGCCCGAACGATTCTGGAAAAACCCATCAGCATGCCGATCACTCATCAAGGTCGGGAAATCGGCAGCATCTTGCTCATCGGTCACGGCGGCAGCCTGATGCGCTTTTTGCTCAGCGGTCTGGTGGGAATCGTCTTGTGTACCGCTGTCAGTGCCTGGGTAGCGCTTTATCTGGCGCGTCGGCAATTGCGAGGAATCACTGGCCCGTTGCGCAGCCTGGCTGCCGTGGCTCACGCCGCCCGTAGCGAGCGTGCCTTCGACCGGCGCGTACCGCCCGCCGACATTGCCGAACTCGACAACCTGGGCAACGACTTCAATGCTTTGCTCGACGAGCTCGAGTCCTGGCAGACCCATCTGCAAAGCGAAAACGAAACCCTGGCCCACCAGGCCAGCCATGACAGCCTTACCGGGTTGCCGAATCGGGCGTTTTTCGAAGGCCGCCTGATGCGCGCCTTGCGCAATGCGGGCAAGCTGGATGAGGGAGTGGCCGTACTGTTTCTCGACAGCGACCGGTTCAAGGAGATCAACGACAACTTCGGTCACGCTGCCGGTGATGCGGTGCTGATCGCCGTGGCGACCCGGGTTCGTGCGCAGTTGCGTGAAGAGGATCTGGTTGCGCGTCTGGGCGGCGATGAGTTTGCCGTGCTGTTGACGCCGCTGCACAAGATAGAAGACGCCGAACGGATTGCCGACAAAATCATTGCCAGTATGGACGCGCCAATCCTGTTGCCGGGCGGTACCCAGGTGTTGACTTCACTCAGCATCGGCATCGCCGTGTACCCGGATCATGGGCTTACGCCCGGTGCGCTGCTCGATGCTGCAGATACCGCGATGTATCAGGCCAAACGCCTTTCCCGAGGCGCTCACCACACGGCAGGGTCGGAGCACTCTGTCGTCCATCTTCAAACCAGGAGCTAATTTTTGTGTTCACATTCACTCAGCGTTCTCTGCGATTTTTTACGATTAGCTTATTCATGACCTTGCTGGCATTGACCGGTTGCCAGACGACACCGCAGAAAGGACTGACCCCGGCGCAGATCGCTGTACTCAAGCAGCAAGGTTTCGAGATGACGGATGAGGGCTGGGCCTTCGGCCTGTCCGGCAAAGTGCTGTTCGGTAGCGATGTCGAACACCTCAACCCCGCCAGTACCCAGATCGTCGAACGCATTGGCAAGGCGTTGTTGGGCGTGGGAATCGAGCGGGTGAGGATTGACGGCCATACCGATGCCTCGGGCGAGGAATCCTATAACGAACAACTTTCCCTGCGTCGCGCGAAAAGCGTTGAAGCGGTATTGGCCGCTGTCGGCATAAAAGAACAAAACATCCAGCTACGCGGCCTGGGCAGCAGCAAGCCCGTCGCCTCCAACGCCACCGCGGCCGGGCGCACCGAGAACCGCCGGGTGTCGATCGTGGTGAGTGCCGATTAATCGGCGAACACCATCTCCCGACTTTCCCCCATCAACAGCGCCTGATTCTGCTCGGTGACGGTACGGATGTAATCCCACAACAAGGTAATCCGCTTGAGCTTGCGCAGGTCCTCCCGGCAGTACATCCAGAACTGCCGGGTGATGGTGATCTCTTGTGGTAACACCGGCAGCAATCGCGGATCCTGAGCCGCTAAAAAGCACGGCAGAATCGCCAGTGACCGTCCTTGCTGCGCCGCCACGAACTGCGCGATCACACTGGTGCTGCGCAGATTGGCACTGGCACCGGGCAGCACATTCGCCAGGTACAGCAGCTCCGAGCTGAACGCCAGATCGTCCACATAACTGATGAATTGATGCTTGCTCAAATCTGCCGGGCGGCGGATCGGTGAGTGCTTGTCCAGATAATCCTGGGTCGCGTACAGCTGCAATCGATAGTCACAGAGTTTGCAGCAGACATAAGGGCCGTGTTCCGGCCGCTCCAGCGCAATGACGATGTCTGCCTCGCGCTTGGACAGGCTGATGAAGTGCGGCAGCGGCAGGATGTCCACCGAGATCGCCGGGTAGGCGTCGACGAAATGGCTCAGCTGCGGGGTGATGAAAAAGCTGCCGAACCCTTCGGTACAGCCCATGCGCACATGCCCGGACAACGCGACGCCTGAGCCCGAGACCTGCTCGCAAGCCATGTGCAGAGTGCTTTCGATCGATTCGGCGTAACCCAGCAGGCGCTGGCCTTCAGCGGTCAGGACGAAGCCGTTGGTGCGGGACTTCTCGAACAACAGCGTACCCAACGAGGCCTCCAGCGAACTGATGCGTCGCGACACAGTGGTGTAGTCCACCGCCAGGCGCTTGGCCGCAGTGCTGGCCTTGCGAGTACGGGCAACTTCAAGGAAAAACTTGAGGTCATCCCAGTTCAACGAGCCTAAAGACGTGATGTTTTTTTGCATGATGGACCGGCTTTTATGTGCGTTCTTATTAGAAGTTTGCACATCTATACTCCAAAAACAGTCCGACAACCAAATCGCGACACACGCCTCATCTCAAGGCGACTTTCTCGCCTTGGCTCCCAAGATAGCTCTCTAAATAAGAACAACGTCCCGGAGACCCGACATGAACGCATCGCTAGAAACCACCGTACAAAAGATCAAGTTATTGATCGATGGCGAGTGGGTCGAATCCCAGACCACCGAATGGCACGACATCGTCAATCCGGCGACCCAGCAAGTGCTGGCCAAAGTCCCTTTCGCGACCGCTGCTGAAGTCGATGCCGCCATCAGCGCCGCTCATCGCGCCTTTCAGACCTGGAAGCTGACGCCAGTCGGCGCGCGGATGCGCATCATGCTCAAGCTTCAGGCGCTGATTCGCGAGCACTCCAAGCGTATTGCCGTGGTACTCAGCAATGAGCAGGGTAAAACCATCGCCGACGCTGAGGGCGATATCTTCCGTGGCCTGGAAGTGGTCGAACACGCCTGTTCCATTGGCAGCCTGCAAATGGGCGAGTTCGCCGAGAACGTCGCAGGCGGTGTCGACACCTACACCCTGCGTCAGCCGATCGGCGTCTGCGCCGGCATTACCCCGTTCAACTTCCCGGCGATGATTCCGCTGTGGATGTTCCCGATGGCCATCGCCTGCGGCAACACCTTCGTGCTCAAGCCTTCCGAGCAGGATCCGATGTCGACCATGCTGTTGGTGGAGCTGGCGATTGAAGCCGGCATTCCGCCGGGTGTGCTCAACGTCGTTCATGGTGGCAAGGATGTGGTCGATGCGCTTTGCACCCACAAGGACATCAAGGCTGTTTCGTTCGTCGGTTCGACCGCGGTCGGCACGCATGTCTACGAGTTGGCCGGTAAACACGGCAAGCGCGTGCAATCGATGATGGGGGCCAAGAACCACGCCGTTGTGCTGCCCGATGCCAACCGCGAGCAAGCGCTCAATGCACTGGTCGGCGCCGGTTTCGGTGCGGCCGGGCAACGCTGCATGGCCACCTCGGTGGTGGTGCTGGTGGGCGCGGCCAAACAATGGCTGCCGGATCTCAAGGCGCTGGCGCAGAAACTCAAGGTCAATGCCGGCAGCGAGCCAGGCACCGATGTTGGTCCGGTGATTTCCAAGCGGGCCAAGGCACGGATTCTCGAGCTGATCGAAAGCGGGATCAAGGAAGGCGCCAAGCTGGAGCTGGACGGTCGCGACATCACTGTTCCGGGCTACGAACAGGGCAACTTTGTCGGCCCGACCCTGTTCTCTGGCGTAACCCCTGAGATGCAGATCTACACCCAGGAAATTTTTGGCCCGGTGCTGGTAGTGCTGGAAGTCGACACCCTCGATGAGGCCATCGCTCTGGTCAACGCCAACCCGTTCGGCAACGGCACGGGTCTGTTCACCCAGAGCGGTGCGGCGGCGCGTAAATTCCAGTCGGAAATCGACGTTGGCCAGGTCGGCATCAACATCCCGATCCCGGTGCCGGTACCGTTCTTCAGCTTCACCGGTTCCCGTGGTTCGAAGCTCGGCGACCTCGGTCCGTATGGCAAGCAAGTGGTGCAGTTCTACACTCAAACCAAGACCGTCACTGCACGTTGGTTCGATGACGACAGCATCAACCACGGTGTGAACACCACCATCCACTTGCGCTAAGGAGCCGGACATGAAAATCGCTTTTATCGGTCTCGGCAACATGGGCGCGCCGATGGCGCGCAACCTGATCAAGGCCGGCCATTCGCTGAACCTGTTTGACCTCAATCAAACCGTGCTGGCCGAACTGGCTCAACTCGGCGGCACCATCAGCACTTCACCGAAGACAGCGTCGAAAGACGCGCAACTGGTGATCACCATGTTGCCGGCAGCAGCCCATGTGCGCAGTGTCTGGCTGGGTGAAGACGGTGTGCTGGCGGGAATCGCCAAAGGCGTGCCAGCGGTGGATTGCAGCACCATCGATCCGCAGACGGCGCGAGATGTTGCCGCGGCGGCCGCAAAGCAGGACGTGGCCATGGCCGATGCCCCGGTTTCCGGTGGCACTGGCGGTGCAGCGGCCGGGACGCTGACCTTCATGGTCGGCGCCACGCCTGAACTGTTCGCCACTCTGCAACCGGTGCTGGCGCAGATGGGCCGCAACATCGTCCACTGCGGCGAAGTCGGCACCGGGCAAATCGCCAAGATCTGCAACAACCTGCTGCTGGGGATTTCCATGGTTGGTGTCAGCGAAGCCATGGCGCTGGGCAGCGCCCTGGGTATCGACACAACCGTGCTGGCGGGCGTCATCAACAGTTCAACCGGGCGTTGCTGGAGTTCGGAGATGTACAACCCGTGGCCGGGCATCGTCGAAACAGCGCCGGCCTCGCGCGGTTATACCGGCGGTTTCGGTGCTGAACTGATGCTCAAGGATCTGGGGCTGGCCACTGAGGCGGCACGTCAGGCGCACCAACCGGTCGTGCTCGGCGCGGTGGCCCAGCAGTTGTATCAGGCGATGAGCCTGCGTGGGGAAGGGGGCAAGGACTTCTCGGCGATCATCAACAGCTATCGCAAACCCCAATAAGCGTTTGTGGCGAGGGAGCAAGCTCCCTTGTCACAGAGTTCATGCATGCCTTTTTACCGAGAGACCACGTCGGGTGGTCTCTCGGTTTTTTGTATCAGGCAAACACGAAATATTTACGCACGGTTTCAACCACTTCCCACGTGCCTTTCATCCCCGGTTCGATGACGAAGATGTCACCGGCGCGCAGGTGGATCGGCGCCATGCCTTCCGGGGTGATGATGCAGTAGCCTTCCTGGAAGTGGCAGTATTCCCACTTCACGTATTCCACATACCACTTGCCCGGCGTGCAGATCCAGGTGCCCATGATCTTGCTGCCATCTTCGCTGGTGTACGCGTTGAGGTTGACGGTGTGCGGATCGCCTTCGAGCTTTTCCCATTTGCAGGCGTCGAGTACGGGCAACGGGTGAGTGTCGCGAAGAACGGTAATCGGTGCGGTCATGTGGACTCCGGGCCTTGGAATATAGAAAGTGGTACTGAAGAACTGAAGTCGCACCCTATAGCGCCCATGCTCCGCTCAGTTGTCTGTATTCGACATCGAGCTGTCCAGAAACGCGCAAACGCTCAAAGATTTTCCGGCGGGCAAAAACCTGCCCCTCAGGGCAGAGTCAAGGCGCTCAGCAAGGCCTGGGCATAACGGGGCAGTACGGTGAAGTCCCGGGCGCACAGCAACAGTTTGCGGCGAGCCCACGGCTCTTCCAGTACGACGCTTTTGAACGGCGTTTCAGCCGACCAGCGTTCGACCGCCGCCAAGGGCACGATTGCCAGCCCCGCTCCCCGGGCGACCATGCGCATCACGCCCTCGAAACCATCGGCGCGGATGCGGACCTGCATCCGCAAGCCGCTGTGCAGGGCCTGTTCTTCCAGGTAAATGGCCAAGGCGCTGTTGGCGTTCAGGCCGACGTAGTCGTGGTGCAAAGTGGCGCTGAAATTTAGCGGTCCGGTGTCGGCCAAGGGGTGATCACGCGGTAGGATCAGCACCAGCGGATCGTCGCGGAAATAGCGGGTTTGCAGGCCGTCGGTATCCACGGCGTCGGACACGATCCCCAGGTCTGCTGCGCCCTGGCGCAAGGCGTGGGTGATGCGTGTGCTGGGCAGCTCCTGCAGGTCGATGTCGAGGTTCGGATGGTCGCGCAGAAAGTCCGCCAGCAATTCCGGCAGGTACTCGGTGATCGCAGTGGTATTGCACAGCAACCGCACTTGGCCTTTGACGCCTTTGGCGTATTCGACCAGGTCCTGCTGCATGCGCTCGGCCTGTTGCAGCAGGACTCGAGCGTGCTGCGCCAGTGCCTTGCCGGCCGGAGTGGGGCTGACACCGCGGCGACCTCGCTCAAGAAACTCGATGCCCAGTGAGGCTTCCATCGCGCGGATTCGTGCACTCGCCGCCGCCAGCGACAAATGGCTGCGGGCGGCACCGGCGGTGATGTTGCCGGTGTCGAGGATGTTCAGGTAGAGGCGCAGGTCGGTGAGGTCGAAGTGCATACAGTGTCCCGGATCATTTGCCTCTTGTAGAGCAAGAGGCAGCCTCAGTATATGGCAGATTTTCAAGGCACCCTTCAGGGCCCACGATAGCCCCATGAATACACTTGCCGCGTTCTATCAACATCTGGGCTTGGCCCTGTCCTTATTGATTGTCGCCACTTTCCTGCTGGCTGGGATGATCAAAGGTGTGATCGGCCTTGGTCTGCCGACCATTGCCATGGGCCTGCTCGGCCTGGCTATGGCACCGTCGCAGGCTGCGGCGTTGTTGATCATTCCCGCGACGCTGACCAACGTCTGGCAACTGGCCTTCGGCGGTCATTTGCGCGGGTTGCTCAACCGGTTATGGCCGATGCTGCTGGCGATTTTCATCGGCACTGGTGCTGGCACAGTGTGGATCGGCATGGCCGGTGGACATTGGGTGGTACGGGGGCTGGGGGCGGCGCTGTTGATCTACGCCTTGAGCGGGTTGTTCCTGCCGACCTTGCGCGTCGGCGGTCGCACCGAGCGTTGGCTCGGTCCGCTCTGCGGTGTGCTGACGGGCGTCATCACCTCGGCCACCGGTGTCTTCGTGATTCCGGCGGTGCCTTATCTGCAAGCACTGGGCTTGAACAAGGATGAACTGGTGCAGGCGCTGGGCCTGTCGTTCACTGTCTCGACTCTCGCGTTGGCCGCCGGCCTGTCATGGCGCGGCGCCCTCGGCGGTGGCGAGTTGAGCGCGTCGCTGCTGGCGCTGATCCCGGCGGTGCTCGGCATGTTGCTGGGGCAATGGCTGCGCCAGCGGATCAGCGCCGTGTTGTTCAAGCGCGTGTTCTTCATCGGCCTCGGCGTGCTCGGCGGCCACTTGCTGATCAGCGGCTAGCGGACGATGTGCTGAGCATCTCGATCGGGCGGATATCGAAATCCTGCTCCAGATATTCCATGCGCATGTCGAGGAACTGCTTCATATGGGGCAGGTTCGAGTGCACGTCCAGATGGGCCTGGGATTGCCAGATCTCGTAGAAGATAAACAGCGTCGGGTCCTGCTTGTCGCGCAGCATGTGGTACTCGATGCAACCGGGTTCGGCGCGACTCGGTTCGACATAGGCACGGAAGAACGCTTCGAAGGCCTCGGCTTTTTCCGGGCGGGTCTTGGCGTGCAGGATGAAGCCTTGCAGTTCGCTCATCAGGATCTCCTAAACAGTCAGAATCGGCGCAAGTTTATGGCAATAATCGCTTGTGGATTCGTGCGTATAGGTCAAATGAATTTTGCGGATGGAGCGCTTATTCCGCGCGAGGCTGATCGTTAGGCTGCCGCCATCGATTCCAACCTTGCGAGATTTCTCATGAAAAAAGTCCTGTTGCTCAATGGCGGCAAAAAATTTGCCCACTCCGATGGTCGCTACAACACGACGCTGCACGAAGCAGCGTTGAGCGTGCTGGATCGCGGTGGTGTGGATGTGAAAACCACGTTCATCGACGAGGGCTACGACGTCGCCGAGGAAGTCGCCAAGTTCCTCTGGGCCGATGTGATCATTTATCAGATGCCCGGCTGGTGGATGGGCGCGCCCTGGACGGTCAAGAAGTACGTCGATGAAGTCTTCACTGCAGGCCACGGCAGCCTCTACGCCAGCGACGGCCGCACGCGCTCCGACGCGTCGCAGAAGTACGGCAGCGGCGGCTTGTTGCACGGTAAAAAGTACATGCTGTCGGTGACCTGGAACGCCCCGCAGCAAGCCTTCGACGACTCGACCGACTTCTTCGAAGCCAAGGGCGTGGACGCGGTGTACCTGCCGTTCCACAAGGCCAATACCTTCCTCGGCATGACCGGTCTACCGACCTTTTTGTGCGTCGATGTGATGAAGCGCCCGAATATCGAAGCGGATGTGGCGCGTTATGAGCAGCACTTGACCGAGGTGTTTGGCCTTAAGGCATGACGCTCGGCTACTATCGAAAGTCTGAACCTATGGCGAGGGAGTTGTGTGGCGAGGGGGCTTGCCCCCGTTCGGCGGCGAAGCCGTCGTAATATTGGTAATCGCGGACTGCCTGAGTCAACGCGTTTGCAGGTTTTAGGTCCGCTTTGCGCCCCAACGGGGGCAAGCCCCCTCGCCACACAAGCCCCTCCACAGTAGAACGGTGCAGGACTATCGATAAGGGACACACGTGAAAGCCAGATCCGATGAGTTGCAGATTTTCGTCTGCGTGATTGAGTGCGGGTCGATTTCGGCTGCGGCTGAGCAAGTCGGGCAAACGCCGTCGGCGGTCAGCCGCACGCTGTCGCGGCTGGAGGCCAAGCTCGATACCACGCTGATCAATCGCACCACGCGGCGCATGGACCTGACCGAGGAGGGCAAATATTTCTTCGAGCACGCCAAGCTGATTCTCGATCAGATGGACGAGCTCGAAGAGCGTCTGTCCTCTCGCCAGCAAACCCCGTCCGGGCGACTGCGGATCAACGCCGCGTCGCCGTTCATGCTGCACGCCATCGTGCCGTACATCGATGAGTTCCGCCGTCTCTACCCGGACATCCAGCTCGAACTCAACAGCAACGATTTGATCATCGACCTGCTCGAACAAAGCACCGACATCGCCATCCGCATCGGCACGCTGGCCGACTCGACCCTGCACGCCCGCTCCCTGGGTTGCAGCCCGCTGCACATCGTCGCAAGCACAGCGTATCTGGAACAACACGGCGTACCGAGCGCTGTCGAGGATTTGAGCGAGCACACGCTGCTGGGCTTTACCCATAACGAAGGTCTCAACCAATGGCCACTGCGCTATGTCCATGGTGACCGCTGGCCGATTCAGGCGTCGATCAGTGCGTCGAGTGGCGAGACGATCAGGCACCTGGCGCTGGCCGGTCAAGGCATTGCCTGCCTGTCGCACTTCATGACCATCGACGACATCCGCGCCGGTCGCTTGCAGGTGTTGCTGGCGGAGTTCAACAGCGGATATCGCCAACCCATCAACGCGGTGTACTACCGCAACTCGCAACTGGCCCTACGGATCCAGTGCTTTCTGGACTTCATCCAGGGCAAATTGGCGGCTTATGCGATTGCCGATTTCAGGGGCTGATTCGCAGGTCGCGTGATCGTTCATTGCGAGCAGGCCACCCATTCACTGGCCCGCCCGCCGTCAATTCCGTAACATCCGCGTCCCTCCTTTCCCGCCTGTATTTTTAGGTAAGCCATGAAGCCCAAACGTCTGCGCGCCGATGTCCTGGCCGGACTCACCACCTCTTTCGCCCTGCTCCCCGAATGTATCGCTTTCGCGCTGGTGGCCCACCTCAATCCATTGATGGGGCTTTACGGCGCTTTCATCATCTGCACCCTGACTGCGCTCTTCGGCGGACGGCCGGGGATGGTGTCTGGTGCCGCTGGCTCGATGGCGGTGGTGATCGTCGCGCTGGTGGTGCAGCACGGTGTCCAGTACTTGCTGGCGACGGTGTTGCTGGGCGGGCTGATCATGTTGGCGTTTGGTCTGTTGAGGCTGGGCAAGCTGGTGCGCATGGTGCCGCATCCGGTGATGCTCGGCTTCGTCAACGGCCTGGCGATTGTCATTGCGCTGGCCCAGTTGGAGCACTTCAAGAGCGGTGAGGCCTGGTTGAGTGGGGCGCCGCTGTACATGATGATCGGGCTGGTGGTGCTGACGATGGCCATCGTTTACCTGATGCCGCGCCTGACGCGGGCCGTGCCGCCGGCGCTGGTGGCGATTCTGGGCGTTGGGCTGGCGGTTTACCTGCTCGGCCTGCCGACCCGTACCTTGGGCGACATGGCGCACATTGCCGGTGGCTTGCCGGGTTTTGTGCTGCCAGACATCCCCTGGAGCCCGGAAACCCTGCGCATCATCGTCCCTTACGCGATATTGATGGCGGTGGTCGGCTTGCTGGAAACCCTGCTGACCCTGAACCTCACCGACGAGATCACCGAGAGCCGCGGCTATCCGGATCGCGAGTGCGTGGCCTTGGGCGCTGCCAACATGGTTTCTGGTGTGTTCGGCGGCATGGGTGGCTGCGCGATGATCGGGCAAACCGTGATCAACCTCAGCTCCGGCGGTCGCGGTCGGCTGTCCGGTGCGGTGGCCGGGGGGATGATCCTGCTGTTTGTGCTGTTCCTTTCGCCGCTGATCGAGCGCATTCCGCTGGCCGCATTGGTTGGTGTGATGTTCGTGGTGTCGCAGCAGACGTTCGCCTGGGCTTCATTGCGGGTACTGAACAAGGTGCCGCTGAACGATGTCTTGGTGATCATCGCGGTCACGGTGATTACCGTGTTCACCGATCTGGCCATCGCTGTGTTGTGCGGGATCATCATTGCGGCGCTCAACTTTGCCTGGCAACACGCTCGCGAGCTGTATGCCGACAGTCACGTTGAAGCCGACGGCAGCAAGCTCTACCTCCTGCACGGCACGTTGTTCTTCGCCTCGACGACGCCTTTTCTCAACCAGTTCGATCCCGCCAATGATCCGTCTGTGGTCACTGTCGACTGTCGCCACTTGAGCTTCGTTGATTACTCGGCCATCGCCGCGTTGAAGACATTGCGCGAGCGCTACACCAAGGCTGGCAAGCAGCTACGCGTGCTGCACTTGTCCGATCGCTGCAAGAAACTGCTCAAACGCGCCAGCGAGCATCACGACTGACATCGATGGGGGTCGTTCCTGTGCTCTGTGTCACGAGTGGTGGCGAATTATGGACAGTGTGATGGCTACTTAGTAGCATCCGCTGCATACGGATCTTTCTCCTGCGCGTCGATCGACGTGGGTCTATCAAGGAATCGAAATGCACAACTTTACCCATGGCGATAAAACCGTTTCTTTCACCGTCTTGAGCGGTGAAGTGGTGAGCAGTGAAAAAATCAGCGAGACCCGTGTGACATCCACGGGCGGCGTTCAGGTGAACGGTAACGACGGTGATGTGACGCCTGTGCGCATCAGTTCTGTTTCAATTATCAATCATGAGATCTGGGTCAAAACCCCGGACGGTATCGAGCACGATGTAAAGCTGCGCGGCATGGACATTCCTTTGCGCACAGGTCAGGAAATCTCTTTGATCAGTGCCTTGAAAAAGGATGGTTCGCCTCTGCACACCATTTTGCAGAACCACACAGCGTCCAAGCGCTGGGTGCTGCGTGACGCGAGTGCACTGAATACCGAACTGGAGCTGTCGCCCTTTAACTGGAAGACAGTGCTGATCGTGCTTGGATTGTGCATCGCCGGTCTTGCTACGGCCGGGCTAGGCTTCCTGGCGGCGGCGGGCTATTTTTTCTACGCGTGGTATCGGGGCGCCCAGCGCAAGAAACTGCTGATTAGAGATTTGAACGCCTACATCGAGACCCTGGACAATCGAGTCGCCAGTCGCGAACAGGCGCCAAGCCCTGTTCAAGTCGAAAGCTCGGACCAGGCTGAAATCTCTTTCCAGGCCGAAAGTCCTGCACCGACGCAATCCCCTGCCGAGACTGAAAGCCCTGCGCTGAACAGTGATAGCGTACGCAGGGCGCT
This sequence comes from Pseudomonas sp. 01L34, assembly GCF_056400265.1. Classification (NCBI taxonomy): domain Bacteria; kingdom Pseudomonadati; phylum Pseudomonadota; class Gammaproteobacteria; order Pseudomonadales; family Pseudomonadaceae; genus Pseudomonas; species Pseudomonas sp. 01L34. The sequence continues at coordinate 225,579 of NZ_JBFTSX010000009.1, read as the reverse complement.
ATCGCGCAATCTCTGATGACTTGATCTCGATACAGCAGAGTCAAGCCTGCCTCGATAGTGGAACTATCATCCCTCTACGCTGATTGTTCTCACGCAGAGGGATGAAAATTCCGCTATCCGATTTTCATAACCCGCGATCTCCCATACCTCTGCACGACATCCCTTACCCCTCCACGAAAATTACTTTCACTTCGTTTGAAAGTAGCCCGTCGAAATGATTTATGAGTTTCACAACCCATTCGACGTGACCCTTTCGAGGAGTACCGCATGACGCTTTCCTTCGGCTATTGGCTGTTGGTTTACGCCGCCATCGCCATCATTGCGCTGATCGTTCTGATCGCCCGTTACCGGATCAATCCCTTCATTGTGATCACCCTGGTGTCCATCGGCCTGGCGCTGTTGGCAGGGATGCCGCCGTCGGGTGTGGTGGGGGCGTATGAGGCCGGGGTTGGCAAGACGTTGGGGCACATTGCGCTGGTGGTGGCGCTGGGCACGATGCTCGGCAAGATGATGGCCGAGTCCGGCGGTGCGGAGCAGGTGGCGCGCACCTTGATCGACCGTTTCGGCGAGAAAAATGCCCACTGGGCGATGGTGTGTATCGCCTTTCTTGTAGGGCTGCCGCTGTTCTTCGAGGTCGGTTTTGTCTTGCTGGTGCCGATCGCGTTTACCGTGGCGCGGCGGGTGGGCGTGTCCATTCTGATGGTCGGTTTGCCGATGGTTGCGGGGCTTTCGGTGGTCCACGCGCTGGTACCGCCACACCCGGCGGCGATGCTGGCGGTGCAGGTCTATCAGGCGTCGGTGGGGCAGACCTTGCTCTACGCGATTCTGATCGGTATTCCGACTGCGATCATCGCCGGTCCCCTGTACGCCAAATTCATCGTGCCGCGCATTCAACTGCCGGCCGATAACCCCCTGGAACGCCAGTTCCTGGAGCGTGAGCCGCGCGATAGCCTGCCGGGTTTTGGTGTCACCATGGCCACGATTCTGTTGCCGGTGGTGCTGATGTTGATCGGCGGCTGGGCCAACCTGATCTCCACGCCGGGTAGCGGATTCAATCAGTTCCTGCTGTTCATCGGCAACTCGGTGATCGCCTTGCTGCTGGCGACCTTGCTGAGTTTCTGGACCCTCGGCCTGGCCCAGGGCTTCAATCGCGAGTCGATCCTCAAGTTCACCAATGAATGCCTGGCGCCGACCGCCAGCATCACCTTGCTGGTCGGTGCCGGTGGTGGCTTGAACCGAATTCTGGTGGACGCTGGCGTCACCAATCAGATCGTCAGCCTGGCCGATGAATTCCAGTTGTCGCCGCTGTTGATGGGTTGGCTGTTCGCCGCGTTGATGCGCATCGCCACTGGTTCTGCCACCGTGGCCATGACCACCGCGTCAGGGATTGTCGCGCCGGTGGCCGTTGGTCTGGGTTATCCCCACCCGGAGCTGTTGGTGCTGGCGACGGGGGCGGGGTCGGTTATCTTTTCCCACGTCAACGACGGCGGCTTCTGGTTGATCAAGGAATACTTCAACATGACCGTCACCCAGACCTTCAAGACCTGGACAGTGCTCGAGACGCTGATCTCGGTGGTCGCCTTCGGCCTGACCGTTGGCCTTTCTCACCTGCTTTAGTCGGAGCCATCCGCCATGGACATCCTCTATCAGATCCGCGCTCGTCAGGAATCCTTCAGCGCCGGCGAAGGACGTATCGCTCGGCTGATGCTCGACGATGTAGGATTTGCCGCATCCGCCAGCCTCGATGAGCTGGCGCAGCGGGCGGAAGTCAGCACTGCCACGCTGTCGCGATTCGCCCGTACAGTCGGTTGCCGCGACCTGCGGGATTTGCGCCTGCAACTGGCCCAGGCCAGTGGCGTCGGTAGCCGCTTTCTGGACCCGGCGGGCACGCCCGAACAGTCGGCGTTCTACGGGCAGATTGTCGGCGATATCGAGTCGACTTTGCGCCAGCACCTGGCGGCGTTCGATGAGTCGCGCTTCGCCGATGCGGTGAAACTGTTGGGCAAGGCACGGATGATTCACGCCTTCGGCATGGGCGGCTGCTCGACCCTGTGCAGCGATGAACTGCAAGTGCGCCTGGTGCGCCTTGGCTACCCGATTGCGGTGTGCCACGACCCGGTGATGATGCGCGTCACCGCCGCCAGCCTTGGCGCCGAACACGCGGTCATCGCCTGCTCGCTGACCGGCATCACGCCCGAACTGCTCGAAGCGGTGGAGCTGGCGCGCAGCTACGGCGCACGAATTCTCGCCATCACCCGCGCCGACTCGCCGCTGGCGCAATTGGCCGATGTGCTGTTGCCGCTGCAAAGCGCCGAGACTTCCTTCATCTACAAACCCACGGCGGCGCGCTACGGCATGTTGTTGGCCATCGATGTGCTCGCCACCGAGCTGGCGCTGGCCAGTCCTGAAGACAATCAAGAACGTCTGCGGCGGATCAAACTGGCCCTGGACGACTACCGCGGCGGCGACGATCACTTGCCGCTGGGAGACTGACATGATGTACGACACGCTGATCCGCAATGCGCTGATTATCGACGGCAGCAACACCCCCGGTTACCCCGCTGACGTGGCGATTCTGAATGGCCGCATCGAGCGAATCGGCGATTTGCACAACGCTCGCGCCATCGAAGAAATCGAGGCCGCTGGCCGAGTGTTGGCGCCGGGTTTCATCGATGTGCATACCCACGACGATACGGTGGTGATTCGCCAGCCGCAGATGCTGCCCAAACTCACCCAGGGTGTGACCACGGTGATTGTCGGCAACTGCGGGATCAGCGCGTCGCCGGTGAGTTTGCGCGGTGATCCGCCGGACCCGATGAACCTGCTCGGTACCGCCGCGGCGTTTGTTTATCCGCGCTTCAGCGACTATCGCGCGGCCGTCGAAGCGGCCAATACCACGCTGAACGTGGCTGCGCTGGTGGGGCACACCGCGTTGCGCAGCAATCACCTGGACGATCTGTATCGCACCGCGACCGACGCTGAAATCAGCGCGATGCGCGAGCAACTGCGCGATAGCCTTGAGGCCGGTGCCTTGGGTTTATCCACAGGCTTGGCCTACGCCAGCGCCTTCTCGGCATCCACTGATGAGGTGATGCAGTTGACCGAAGAGTTGACGGCATTCGGCGCGGTCTACACCACCCATTTACGCAGTGAGTTCGAACCGGTGCTGGAGGCCATGGACGAGGCGTTCCGCATCGGACGCCACGCACAGTCGCCGGTGATCATTTCCCACCTCAAATGTGCCGGCGCCGGTAACTGGGGGCGTAGTCCGCAATTGCTGGCGTCCCTCGAACACGCCGCGAAAACCCACCCGGTGGCTTGCGATTGTTATCCCTACGCGGCGAGTTCTTCGACGCTGGACCTCAAGCAAGTCACCGATGCCCATCGCATCACCATCACCTGGTCCACGCCGCACCCGGAAATGGGGGGGCGGGATCTGATGGACATTGCTGCCGAGTGGGGCACTGCGCTGCTCGAAGCCGCCCGCCGACTGCAACCGGCGGGGGCGGTGTATTACGGCATGGACGAGGCTGATGTACGAAGCATCCTCGCGCATCCGCTGTCGATGATCGGCTCCGACGGTTTGCCGGAAGACCCGTTTCCGCATCCACGCTTGTGGGGCGCATTCCCACGAGTGCTCGGACATTTCAGTCGCGACGTCGGCCTGTTTCCGCTGCATACCGCCGTGTACAAGATGACCGGGTTGTCGGCGGCACGCTTTGGCTTGAAGGAACGTGGCGAGATTCGTGAAGGGTATTGGGCGGATCTGGTGTTGTTCGATCCGGCGACGATTCGCGATGTGGCCGACTTCAACGATCCGCAGCGGGCGGCGCAAGGGATTGATGGAGTGTGGATCAACGGAGTCTTGAGTTACCGCGACGGGCAGGCGAACGGCAGAAGGGAAGGGCGATTTCTGGCGCGGGAGGGGGATTTGCGTAGAGGGTTTCATTGATCGCGCCTTCGTAGAAGCTGCCGAAGGTTCGGGCCGCGTTCGGACGATCTTTTGATCCAGGTCTCATGGTGGCACATTGCAGTTAAAGAAAGCCGTCACCAAGCCGAAGCGCTGACATCCAGCCCAGTCACACTGGGCTCATTCAGTCAGGGAGTTACCCCATGAGTTTCGGCAAAACCACCCCGATCCTGCGGATTTTCGATGAAACCAAGGCTTTGGAGTTCTACGTCGAGTTTCTGGGGTTCAAGATTGATTGGCAGCACCGCTTCGAGGCGAACCTCCCGCTGTACCTGCAAATCTCCCGTGGCGAGTGCGTGCTGCACCTCTCCGAACATCATGGCGACGCGACACCGGGCTCGGCCCTGCGCATCGAGACCGATGAGCTGGAGGCGTTCCAGCAGCAATTGCTGGCCAAGGAATATAAGTTTGCGCACCCACAAATCCAGGCGATGCCGTGGGGCAGTCAGGACATGACCGTGGCCGATCCGTTTGGCAATCGGTTGGTGTTTACCAATGCGATTAGTGTTTAAGCGTTAGATAGCCTTCGCGGGCAAGCCTCGCTCCTTGTACAGGTTACTCACTGAACCTGTAGAAGCGAGGCTTGCCCGAGAAGGCGATTAATCATTCACCGCAAAGTGAATATCAAACCCGGAAGTGACTCACCATCATCTGCAACTGATTGCCCAACCGCGCCAGCTCGACACTGGACGCAGCGGTTTCGTCGCTGGCGGTGGCGGTCTGTTCGGACACGTCGCGTACGTTGATGATGCTGCGGCTGATCTCTTCGGCCACGGCGCTTTGTTGCTCGGCGGCGGCAGCGATCTGCTGGTTCATTGACTGAATGTTGGACACCGTGCGGGTGATGTTTTCCAGTGATACGCCGGCCTTGCGAGTCAGCGCCACGCTGCTGTCGGTCAGGGTACGACTGTTGTTCATCACCGCCGCCACTTGTTGAGTGCCGTTCTGCAAGCCGGCCACCAGGCCTTCGATTTCCTCGGTGGATTTTTGCGTGCGCTGGGCCAGGCCACGAACTTCGTCAGCCACCACCGCAAAACCACGACCAGCCTCACCGGCACGGGCCGCTTCGATGGCAGCGTTGAGGGCCAGCAGGTTGGTCTGCTCTGCCACGGCCTTGATCACATCCATGACGCTGCCGATCTTGTCGCTTTCCTGCTGCAGTACGCTCATCGCTTCAGTGGAACGCACCACTTCGCTGGCCAGCCGCTCGATCTGGGCGATGGCTTCGTTGACCACTTTGTCACCTTCGCGAGCTTCACCGTCAGCGGCGGCTGCGGCCTGAGAGGCTTCTTCGGCGTTGCGCGCGACTTCCTGCACGGTGGCCGTCATTTCGTGCATGGCGGTGGCGACCTGATCGGTTTCCACTTTCTGGCTGTTCACACCGGCGCTGGTCTGTTCGGTCACGGCCGACAGCTCTTCGGCGGCGCTGGCGATCTGGGTGACGCCATCGCGGATGCCGCTGATCAAGTCCCGCAGGGTCACGCCCATGCGCGCAATGCCTTGCTGCAACACGCCGAGTTCGTCGCGGCGGGTGACCTTGATGTCCTGAGACAAGTCACCACCGGCGATGCGCTCGACCACTTTAAGGGTATCGCGCAACGGACCGGTGATCTGACAGGTGATGACCACCGCGGCGATGATGCCCACCAGCAACGCCAGCAAGGTGCTGATCAATTGAAGTGTGCGGGCCTGGGCGCTTTCGGCATCACGGCGGTCGAGCTGGAATTGATACAGCTGATCGCTCAGGGTCACGATGGCGGCGCCCTGATCGGTCATTTCCTTACGCGCCTGCACCGCATCGGTGTTGGCGGCTTTATAGGCTTGCAAGGCACTGCGGTAGTTGCTCAGGGCGGTTTCCAACTGACGCAGCGCATCTTGTTGGGTCTCGGCGAAATGCGCGTTCAGCGACTTCAGGCTGGCGATGGCCGCATCCAGTTGGGAAACGGCTTTCTGCTCGGTCTCGGCATTGGTGTTAGCGGTGTAGCCGCGCACTTCATAGCGGGCAAGAATGAACGCTTCCTTGGCGGCAGTGATGGCCAGGAACTGTTCGAAGCGCTGATCGCTCAAGGGCATTTGCTGTACGCGGATGTTGATTGCGTCGATCAGCTTGCTGGCGGTTTCGGCGTTGGCGCCCATGGCGTCGCGGGCGCTGTTGCCGGTGCGGTAGGCGCTGCGCATTTTGTTCAGCGACGTCTGATAAGCGGCGATGGTCGCGGCCTGCTCTTTGAGCATTTTGACGTTTTCAGGGTTTTTGAAGCTGCCCAGCAGGGCGGTTTGCTGAGCAACAAAACTGTCCAGGGTGGTTTGCACATTCTGTGCGGCGGTTTCGTCGCCGTTGGTCAGCATGTATTGCAGGCGAACCACGCGCAGCTTGGTCAGGCCGGCATTGAGCTGAGTGATGTCGCTCATCCAGTTGCTGCGGTCAATCAACCCGCCCAGGCTGGTCCAGCCGGTCAGGGCGAGAATGCAGGTCAGTGCCAGGACCAGGCCGAATCCCAGGCCCAGTTTCAAGTTCACGCTGATGTTGCCGAACCAGCTATTCATCAAATTCCTCCAGGAACGTTGCGCTTTCGATCGTCGGTTGGCTGGAAGATTTTTGTTTTTGGGAGCCAGCAAGGTGTGTAGCAGGTATGTATCGGCCGCAATCCCGGGAGCTGAAAGGATTTTGTCGGATGGATTCTGTAACAAGATTTTTACGCAGTTCTTAAGCTTTTTTTCACATGGGTTTCACCAGCAGCCAACGCGAGACTCGCTACCCTTGCGGTTTTGTATGATTGTGATGCATGCCGGCGAGGCGGCTGAACGTGGAATTGAGACTGAGTCTGTTCGGGATAAAACGCTCGATCGATCTGAGCCGTTTGGCCCGTTATCGAAACGCAATGGTCATCGTGGCCTCACTGCTGCTGGTGATTCCGCTGACCGTGTGGCTGTTGCGACCTGCGGCTGTGCCCGATCTGTCCCATGGCAATGTGGCGGGTGCCCGTGCGCTGGCTGCGGGGTGGGCCAAGGGCGACATGATCGTGCTGGTGCGTCACGTTGAGCGTTGCGATCACTCCACCGCCCCCTGTCTGATTGGCAATGATGGCATTACAGATCGCTCGCGCAGTGTGGCAGTGGGGGTCGGTGCGCAGTTTGAACGTCTGGGCCTGAACAAGACCGATATCTATAACAGTCCGATCATCCGTGCGGCACAGACCTCCAGTTATATGTTCAACAAGGTTGGCGTCGGCGAGGACTGGTTGATCAACTGCCGGGGCAGTATGTTACGTGATGCTCTGGCGCACAAAGTGGCGGGGCGCAACCTGATTCTGGTGACCCACAGTGAGTGCATGGCGGAACTCGAAAAAGAGCTCAAGCTGCCGACTGCTACGCTAGGCTACGGCGCTTCTCTGTTTATCTCCGCTGAAAAACCTCAGGAACCTCGTATGCTTGGTTCCATCGAAGCCTCTGACTGGCATTCGGTGACCACCGAATGAGCTTCTTCTTCATCACTCTGGATCTGGACGTACAATGCTGACTTCTTCCCGTTACCGCTTTTACTGGGTGAACTTTGGTATTCCGCTGGCCTGCGCGGTCGCGGTGTTCCTGATGTTTGACATGACCAAAATCGACATCGCTTTCAGCGATCTTTTTTATGACCCGGTTACCCAGGTGTTTCCGTTGGAGCATGTCCGTCTGTTCGAGCAGATCACCCATAAATGGGCGCGGATCATCCCGAACTGGACGGGTGAGATTGCGATCATCGGCGCCTTGCTGTCATTTCTCTGGCCGCGACTGAAGGCTGAAAAACATTCGAAGATCATCGCCTTCCTGGAAAAAATCAAAGTCGCGCCTGTGCTTCGGTTCGCCAGTAAACACCGCCGGGACTTCCTGTATGTGGTGTTCGCGTTTTCCATCAGCACCGGCGTTATCCACTACCTCAAGAGCCACACCAGTGTGTATTGCCCGGTTGAAACCACTCAGTACGCCGGGAAAATCGAGCACAAGGAGTGGTACCAGAATTTTGACCTGCTGAAAGAAGCCGGTGACGGTCGCTGCTGGCCGGGTGGGCATGCGTCGGGCGGCTTCACCATGCTCGCGCTGTACTTCGTGGCTCGCCGCTACCGCTGGCGGTACGCTAAAGCGATGATGTACGGCTCGCTGCTGCTCGGTTTCGTCTACGGCACGACACGGGTCCTGCAAGGCTGGCACTACATGTCCCACACCTTTTGGGCCGGGATCTTCGTGTGGCTGACGTGTTTACTGACGGCATTGGCGTTCTATGGGCGGGCGCGACTGGAGCTGCCGGTGCTGCAAAAGGCTGAGCTACCCGTCGCTGAGCCGTTTACAGGGTTACAAAGTAGTAAGCCTGACGCCCCACCATCATTGTCTTGATCACCTTTAAGGGTGCGGCGGGTTCATTTACACCAGACATGAGTGCCACATTAGCCGGTGAGGCGCTCAGAAACTCATGCAATTGCGCCTCGGTATCCAGGCCTTTGAGTACGCGTCGGGTGTAGAACACGCTGGCGCCGCCCACCCGCTCGTTGGCTTGAAACAATGCGACCTGCTGCCCGCTGGCCTGGAATGCCTGAATCTGTTCAGTCAGCGGCAGGAAGGACAGTGTGCGATCAGCGTGAGGCAATACCCATTGTGCGGCAGCGAGGTAGCTGCCAATCACCATGGCCAGTACGCCAACCCCTATACCGCGACGATGCCGGACAATCAGCCCCGGCAAGGTCGATGCACCGGAGTAGGCCTGAAGTCGCTCGAACAGCACGCTCGCATATTCCGCGGCAATCACCGCCGCTGCAGGCGTCATGGACATCAGGTACACCGTGCGTTTGCTCGACGCCAGGGTCAGCATGACGAACTGCGCCAGCAGCCACACCGTGAAGAACAACAGGTAACGATTGGCCATCAGGCTTTTGCGAAAGTGCCACAGCCCCAGGTACACCAGAATGTTCCAGGGCGCGAAGGTCTCCGGCAGCTTGGCCAGGTAGTAGTAGAACGGTTCGTAATGGCCGGCCTCGACGAAGGAGCCGCTGAAGCGCCCGACACTGTTGGTCAGCAACACTTCCCCCACGGCATGCACACCATCGCGCTGATACAGCACCGCGAGCCAGATCATCAGCGGCACCAATCCCAACAGTGTCAACAGGCCGGGGCGCAGCCAGTCCGAGGGCTTCAGGCGCTTGTCCATCAAGGCTTCGGTCAGCAGATACGCGAAAATCACCACCCCCGGCATCGCCAGCCCCAGTACGCCTTTGCTCAAGGTCGCGATGGCGATCCCTGATGCAAAAAGCAGGGCGTTGCCGACAGTCGAATACCGTGTCCCCTGAAAAAATGCCAGCAGCGCCATGCTCACGCCGAAGGCCAGCAACGCGTCTTCGCCGACGCTGCGCGTGTTGCTCCAGTAACTGGCCATGGTCGCCAGCAAAATCCCCGCCGTCCAGGCAATGACCTTGGGCCGGTCGAACCGCCGCAGCATCGCATACAGCAACATCACGCTGAACAACCCGGCAAACGCCGACGCGAGCCGCACCGCCCACGGCGTACCGCCGAATGCGCGAATCGCCCCGGCGTCGAGCCACAAGCTCAAGGGCGGTTTCTCAAGAAATGGCTCGCCGAACAAATGCGGGGTCACCCAGTCGTTATCCAGGTGCATCTCCATGGCAATTCCGGCGACCCGGGCCTCCGTGGAACCTTGTAATTGGTGATTGCTTAGCGCGAAGAAAAATAGCAGAGCGGCGAGTAGAAACAGTGAAGAGACGGGGCGTGACATGAGTTTCTGGCTAACCGAGCAGGGGACCGGGAACCCCAAGCATACGAGTTGAATGCTTAACGAAACATGAACGACCAGCGAGAGGTGACGGGTGACGTTGGGGCAGCACTAACGGGGGGCGATCTGAGTAGCAGCGTCCTTCCAGGCGCTGTTATTGTCTGACGTCATGGAGTTGGTAGTTAAGGATGATGCAATGGAGCTTGCGCTGACGGTTGGCACTCACACATTGAGATTGAGCGCCCCCGACCCCGAATGGTGTAAAGCGTTGCAGCATGCGCTGAACGCCAGTTTTACAGTCCACTGCGAATTTCTGCCCTGGGCCAAACCCTACACCACCGAGGACGAGGCCCGATCGTTCCTCGCGCGGGCAGTCGATGAATTCAAAAGCGAAACCGGTGAGCGGCGGCTGTTTATCGTCGACGATACCGCGCACGCGATCATCGGCTGTATTGGCTTGAAGCCCCGGCGCCGTAACCGGTATGTGGTCGGCTACTGGGTCAATACCGAGTATTCGGGCAAAGGCTATATGCGCACGGCGCTTGAAGCGTTGATCAAAAGCATGCCCGGTTTCACGTTTTACCTGACCATCGCATCGGCCAATGTGGCGAGCCAGCGGCTGGCCGAAGCGGCCGGGTTTGGTTTGATCAGACGGTGTTATCAGAGGCCTTGTTTGCAGCCGCATGAGGCGCAGGTTATGTATCTGTATCGGTTGAAATGATGGTGGGAGCAGTCACTGGAACCGACCGCTAACCAGATCGCAGGCAAAAAAAAGCCCGCGGGAGGGCGGGCAAACCGTAGTTTCTTGAATGAGCGAGGGGGAATGTACAGGTTGGAGGGGGGGCGGTGGGGTGAAGAAAAATTCATGTGGATGGATGGCTTCAGTCGCTCGTAGCTTCACCAAAGGTATGAATGAAAAGAAGCCCTGTCACGGTTCGGGGTTTATATTTTTATTTGATCAAATTTTCCGTGCGCCGGACATTTCCACGGTACGCGGAACGCAGCGCCACCTCCATTCAGATGTGCCTGACTCATGATCGACGGCCACCATCGCACCAGGTTATGCGCTTTGTTCCAATAAGACTCGTTTCCCCAATGCTTGGCCAAACAGAAGACCGGCAGTCCGCACTCGCGGAACGCTCTCTTTTCAATATCACCTTTTGTGAATTTGTCTTGAGAGATGACAGCCCATCCACCTTCTTCTCTCAGCACTGATATCCATGCCACATCAGCGGTGCTTTGCGGAAATTTATCCCTTAAAGACAGTACCGAATGGCCCTCAGCTTTAGTCAGTTCGTTCAAGGCTCGGGCCAACGCAGGGGGAAGATTGTTATCCAATAGGAACTTCAAGCCGCATTCCTTTGCTCAAAACTGACCGCTGCCTCAACTGCAGCAATAGGTATTTCATAGAGGCGGGCTACACGTTTGACGTCTCTGCCTTCAGCTCTGTAGGCGCTAAAAATGGCTGCTGTGTCAATTCCCGTACCTGACAGGACAGGTTTTCCAAAGTTTCGAGAGGGGTCGAGAACGATGGCTTTGCTGCGTTTGACCGGATACCAGCGCTGCGCCGAGCCTGATCCTGTGTAGTCGATACCTTCATAGAGCGAAGGTTTGATGACTTGTTCGAATGCATACTGTCGCTTGATCAAGTCCAGAAGTGCCTCATCCCCTGTTTCACCCATCACCGTGGCGAAGATGCTTCGTCCGTCGGTTTGAAAGCGTTTGCAGGTGAATGGGTACGCTTGGTTAAACAACTCTTTTGCTTGCTGCGAGGCACTACGGATGGCTTGCAGGCTTACGCCGTGTTGGCGAAAAGCATGAACGAAACGAATTTCCAGTAAGTCATGAAAGCCTAGAACGCACTCGTTCACATCAGACAGCTCTGAGTCCCAAAGCCCCGGATGCTGAACACCGTGGGCGGTGTATCCGAATAACCAGCGGCGTATATCGGTAGCTGAAATCCCGGTGTAAAGCGAAGCTTCTGCTGGGGTGTACAAGCCAATGCCGACAAGGCGGCTAGGTAGCTTAATGTTTTGCATGTTGGCCTCCTTGTCAGCAGGTGATCCGATGGATGGATTCTGGTCGTAAGGGTGAACTCAAGCAACTGGTCGGGGACGAACCGCTGTTTTGTTTGGGCAGAGTAGGTTTGAAGCGTGAGCTACACAATCAGCTCGGAGTCGTCACGGCTTGCAGGAAATTTCTGAAAACCCTGTCCTGTAAGTCGCTTGGGCGAAAACGTGGCTACTCTCTCGTCTATTGAGTCGACAGTAAGTTGCAGATTATGAAACCTAGTGTTGAGTCGTCTGACACTGCATTGTCTTGTATAAGTAACATTCAGCTTCAATTGTCATGCATACATAACATCTCTACCCATTCAAAGCCCAAAAAGGCACCTGCGATATTCTCGTCAGGTGCCTTTTTGTGTTGGGGGAGCGGTAAAGACTCCATTCGATCAACGAGCGCGATCACTCAGTGAAGAACGGGAGGCTCGCCCACGGCCACCGACGCGTTCGGATCAAGGTTATCCTTCGCTCGGTTGACCAAAAGCTCGGTCAGCATCGTCAACTGCTGAAGCGCCAGTGCCACATTGCGCTGCGGGCCTTCGAGTCGGTCGGCAAAGTCCAGCGTCATGACGTTGAGGGACGCCAGGGTTTCGCTGGCGTGAGCGAGCAGGGTGGGCATGTCGACGTCGGGGCGGACGCTGAAGATGTTCCTGTTCAGGTTGCGCCGGCGGGCACTGACGGAGCGTTCGGTGGTTTTGGGCTGTTGGGTCGGGTCGAGGGTTTCAGGTTGTGAAGTGGCCGGATTTTTCAGTGGGATTCGGGTGATCTTTTTCATAAGGGCGTTCCATTGGTTTAGGGATCCTTACGTAATTTCGGCTTGTTAAAACCATCCGCAGGGTCGCAGCGAAGGGTGAAGACTATCTTTCAGAAATGTTGTTCACCAGTTCATGGCAGTCGCTACGGGTTGCAGGAAAATTCCCAGGATGACGTGGTTCTAATCTGTCAGAGAAATCCTTTTCCACTACTGTTGACCCTGAGCAACCGCCACGCCGTCTCAGTCGCTCAGTGTTGGTGCCTGTGATGGATATCGGGAAAGTGCGGATGACTGTGTTTAATGGGAGCGTGGTCGTGTAAATGGCTATGAGGTTCAGTGCCGTCCCACTCAAAGGCATGTTCATGTTGATGGTGCTCGTCATGAATATGCGGATGGTCATGTGTTTGCGGATCGTGTTGGTGCTCGTGAGAGTGGCTTTCGGTCAGGTGTATCCAGACGCCAACTCCCATCAGGCCGGCAGCCACCCAAAACACCCACGTCACCGCTTCGCCTAACAACAGGATCGAAATAGCGGCCCCCAGGAACGGTGCAGTAGAGAAGTACGCACCTGTGCGCGCGGTGCCAAGCCCCCGCAAAGCCAAAACGAACAGCACCAGGCTAACGCCGTAGCCCAAAAAGCCTACCAGTAGCGTTGGCCCCAATAGAGATAACTCGGGGAGATGCATGCCAAGAGCAATCCCCAAAGCGCAGTTGACGACCCCGGCGACCAATCCTTTGATGCCAGCGATGAACAATGCATCCGATGCGGAAACCTTCCGGGTAAGGTTGTTATCGATGGCCCAACAAAAACAGGCAATCACCACGGCGACCGGGCCAACCCAGCCGTGGATCCCTGCGGAAGTCTGAGGCCAACCCAAGAGCACGCCACCGGCAACGATTGCGATCATTCCAGCGACGATCCGCCGGTCGGCGTTCTCCTTGAACACCATCCAGGCAAGCAGGGCGGTCAATACCGCCTCAAGGTTTAGCAACAGCGAAGCAGTGGTAGCTGATGTGAGGGTAAGGCCAAACATTAAAGACACCGGCCCCAACACGCCGCCGAACGCGATAGCACCAATGAGCCATGGCCATTCTGAAATGGTTAAACCGACAGGCTGCCAGCCGCGATCGCGGATCAGCCGGGTAACCGTGAGACCCAAGCCACTTCCCAGGTAAAGCAAACCGGCGAGCAAGACGGGTGAAACGTTCAGCCCCAGGACCTTGGCAAGCGGCGTGCTGGCGCCAAACAGCGCTGCAGCACCCAAGGCGTATATAACGCTTTTGTTCATCATCTGTTCCGTAGCAAAAGGCATGATTGAGAAACACGATACTCGTCATGCATCGATAGCGCATTGAATCGAATCCACAAAAAAGGCACCTGCGATAGGCTCGTCAGGTGCCTTTTTGCGTTGGGGGGCAACGATGCCCTATGCCGGATGCGTTAAGACGCTGAAACCTGCCTCTGCAACCGCCGCCCCACCACATCCAGCAAATCGCAACCATCGCGCAACGAAGTCACCAACACCCGCGCCAGCTCACTGTGAACGCCTTCGTTCACAGCGAAACTCTCCAGCAATTGAGTCGCCGTGCGGATGCGGTAAGCCGCCGTTTCATGCAGCACATCCAGCGGCGCTTCAGTGTCGATCAGCAGCGACGCGATAGTGCAGTCGATGCCGGTGATCGGCATGTATCGATCCATGACAAAACCTCCATTCGATCAACGATCGCGATTGCTCAGTGGCAGACGGGCTCGACCGCCGGCATGGGCGAATCAAGGTTATCCAGCGCTCGATTGATCAACATCTCGGCCAGCACGGCCAGTTGCTGCATCGCCAATGCCACATTGCGATGCGAGCCTTCGAGATGGTCGGCCAGGTCGGTGGTCATGACGTTCAAGGAGGCCAGGGTTTCGCTGGCGTGACCGAGCAGGGTGGGGGTGTCGACGTCGGGGAGGATGGTGAACACATGGCTCACGGGGTCGGGGTGTTTCGGGTTGCGCAAGCGGGCGCTGACGGCGCGTTGGGTGGCTTGGGAGAGTTGGGTCAGGTCGAGGTCTTCCGACTCTGAAAGGGTTGGGTTTTCAAGTGGGTTGGTCTTTTTCATGGAGGAACTCCGAAAGGTTAGGGATCCCTACGCTTTTCGGCCTGTCAAAACCGTCCGCCGGGTTGCAGCGAAGAGGGAAGACTATCTTCCAGAAATGTTGTTCGCCAGTTCATGGAAGCCGCTACGGGTTGCGGGAAATTTCCTAGGATGGTGTGTACGAGCCTGTCAGGCAGGTGTGGACCGACGCTGCGGGCGAGTGAGATCGAAGAGCTTCTATCTCATAAATGGAGCTAGTTACAGTCGGACTGGATTGGTGAGCGCTCCGTCCCGAATAGGGCCATTCCAAGCGATGGGTGAGAGTAGGAATACTGTGGCAAGGAAAGCTACCTGGGACAGGTAAAACGGCTCCAGCCATTGTTGATTCAACGCGACGTATAAAGTGTTATGGGTCACGTCGACCAAAATAATCGCTAACGTAAGCACGATTCCGGCTCTTGGCTTGATGAAAAGTAGCAGTGCTGCAAGCGGGTCAAAAAACGTAAGCGCCCCCCAGAAAATGCGGCTGGCCAAGTAAGCGCTATCCCCGTATCCGTAGTCCCAGAGCAATCCATGCGAAACGTCTGCACGGATGTGATTAGCAGTTGCGATGAAAAGGCAGCATGCGAACAAAATTCTGATGGCGAATGACAATCTTGGCATGGCGTTATCTACATTCGTGATCTATGCCCTGCATGATAGCGGGACCGACCAACGACGCTAACAGTTGCAAACTGGGAATGCGTAATCGCTGAACGCTTGCGTTAAATGGACGAGCTGAAGATGAGCCTGTTGCCAGAACAAATCTGCTAAGGTCGACCATCGTTGATACCGCTGACAGGGAGTCATGCATGGCAAAGCCAGCCGCACGTATCACCGATCCGACCAGTGCCCAATACTTGGACATGGCACCAAAGCCATCGCCTCCGGATGCTCAAAAATAGAGTCATCCCGGTAGGAAGAGAAAAGGGCCTTTAACCCGATCCACCCCCAGGCTTTTCAAATACTCGATGGTCTCAGACGATGGTGCGTAACCGTGCTTGATAAAGACGCGGTCGGTCTGGATCAGGTTGTCGTCGTCTGGAGCGGGGTGCAGCTTCTGGAAGGGCGTTTGGGATCCGTCGTGGCGTTCGATGGTGGCGACGCAGGGCAGGGTGCCGATGAGTGTCTGGATACCGTCGATGAGCCCAAGGCAGCTTCATCCGAAGCCTATACATCCAGCGCACGGACAAAGACATTCACGTCATTACCGTAGTACACGGAAGAGCCTTCATACTGAAACCGCAACTTAGATAAAACATAAGTAGAAGCATTGTTATCGGGCCAGACGAGAGCAACACACTCTGAAAGACCTAGCACGTCACGCGCATAATCGAGAATTGCCGCACCAGCCTCTGTAGCGTATCCGTTACCCCAAAAGACTTTAGCGAAACGGTATGCCAGTTGAAATCGATCAGTGGATTCTAGGGGGGTGAGGCTTATCCAGCCAATTGGTTTCCCCTGTAACTCCACACGCCAATGCCCTGGCCCCTCATGCGGTGCAGAATTTACATAGGCGAGAACTTCTTTCCGTCGAGAAGGGGTAGGGGCAACTACTCCGGTCGTGTAGCGCATGACCTCTGGGTCGGCCTCCATCGTCATCACAAAACTGACATCATCCGGCGACAGGCGCGTTATCAAAAGTCTGCGGGTCTTAAACGTCGCCATTGCGCAACTCCAATGCTGATTACTCACCGCAGGCAGTCTACTGACGCGGCCGCCGATTGGGACAATAACCGATACCCTAACCAGTTCACGAGCGCAGATGGTTATTGAACGCGCGGTCCACATGTGTTTGCCAGCCGCTTACATTTCAAGAACCGTTCAGCAGAATCAAAGCAAAGGAGCCCGCTTGTATGCTGGGGCTTGGAGGGAGGAGGAGGGACAAACCCCAGATGCGACAAAGCCCGCACTTGGCGGGCTTTGTCGTTTTCGGATTGGTGGAGCCGGGGGGAATTGAACCCCCGTCCGCCAGTACTCCGCTGTCGGTACTACATGCGTAGCCGTGTCTATTAAGTTAACCCTCAGCGACCCGACGGGCAGGGTGCTTTGGGCGAGTTGTGTAAGTTTTAGCCGCTTCGTCCACAACGTACTGCACGGCGATTCTGTTCTATATGACAATCACTTTGGGTTTACAGACATCCCCTGATGATTGCTGGACCCGAAGGTACCAGAAGCTCAGGATCTAAGGCTGCTTACGCAGCGAGAGAGAATTCCTGGCCGTAGGTTTCGTCATTGGCAACTATAAGTAGTTGCAACAGTGGATTTACGACTTCTGTTACCAAGTCGGCATGCACCTAAAGTTTCGCAACCGGCGTCGAATCCAAAGCGGCCCCGAACCTGCTGTGTGTAACCAGCAGGTAAGCGAAGTGTACGCCAATACGCGCGGCGAGTCGACCTTCTGTCCTTACCTGCATGTTATCTGGCCCGGCCCTAATGGCTATTCATGTGGCTTTGAATGTCCTGGAGCGCTTGCTGCGCCAGGGAAACACACTCTCTGTCGTTGTTGGAGGCGTGGGCGGCCTTGGCTTGTTCGGCTTTGGTGACGACGACACCTTTGGTGGCGGCGTCCAGCGTGGCTGCGCTGGACAGCTTGCTGTTGACCTCCTGGAGCTTCATTACGCATTGATCGCTATCGTTTGAGGCGTATGCGGAGGAGGCCAGCATTGTTGCAGTGAGGAGCAGTCCAGCCAGGGCGGAACGCTTCATGGGTATCTCCTGGAACGGGGGTGGGGATTGGGCCACGCTGATTGGGGCTTAACAAATGGACTGTGACGGCGTGCAAGGGTTCTGTTTTCGCTTGCGAGGGAGTGAAAGATTTTCCGGGAGGAGGGTGCGAAAAAGGGGCAATGACGCCTAACGCACAATCCCTGTGGGAACGGGTTTTTGCATTATGCGTTATTGCCCCTTCTTTTTGTGCTTCGGTGTCAGACCGCTCTGGCCTGGGTCACCCGATCCACCAGATAGACCAGCCCGTGGTAGTCAATTCCACCGTGTTGTGTCAGACCAATCTCACAGGTGCGGCTGGTGGAAATCCCTTCGCTGCATTGCTGTACCGAGTCCTTCAGCGTGCGTAACGAATGGGCGTTTAATTCCGGCGTGGTGAAGCCTTTGTCGCCAGCAAAACCACAGCAGTGAATGCCTTCCGGAATGACCACGTTTTTACTGCATTTGCGCGCCAGATCGATTAACGCCTGGCTCTCGCCTAGATGCTGCGTGCTGCACGTGACGTGCACCGCGATCGGTGCTTCCTGCGGGGTGAAGTCCAGTCGGTCCATCAAATGCGTACGGATGAAACGCACCGGGTCGTACAGGTCCAGTCGTACGTCGCCCAGGTCCTGAACCAGCCGCAGCGTGCAGGGGCTGGTGTCGCAGTAGATCGGGTCGAGCCCGCCGCGGCTGGCGTGCAGCAGTGCGCCGATCAGCTCCTGACGTTTGTGTTCGGCCTGTTCGGCATAGCCCTTGGACGCGAATGGCTGGCCGCAGCAGAGGTTGTCCTGATTGTCTGGAAAGACTACCTGGTAACCGGCCTTTTCCAGCAGGCCACGGGTTTTGTCGTACAGCGACATTTGCTCTTTATCACCCGCCGCCGGGCCCATGACCCGCGACACGCAGGCCGCGAGATACACCACCCGAGGGCGTTCGTCCGATACGCTCGGGCTGAAGCGAATGGCCTTTTCCGGCTGTGGCATGGCGTTGGTCCATTGCGGGACCTGGCCTTTGGACAAGCGGGTCAATGTTGCCGAAAGCTTCGCCAAGCGTGGCGCCCCCAACAGCATCCGCGCACCGTTGGCGACATGCAGGGTGAAGCGCGCGCCTTGTAACGCAGTGGCGAAATTGCCTTCAATCCAGTTGGCGGTTTTCGTATGGGTCGCGTTACGGCCACGGAGCTTTTTCACCAGCTCGCCGGTGTTGATGCCTACAGGGCAACGTTGTGCACACAGGCCTGTGGCGGCGCAGGTATCGATGCCCTGGTATTCGTAGGCTTGCTCCAATTCGGCGGTGTCTATGCCGGCGCGTTTCTTCGCCTGGATGTCACGCCAGATCACGATGCGCTGGCGTGGGCTCAAGGTCAGGCCTTTCGACGGGCACACCGGTTCGCAGAAACCGCATTCGATGCACTTATCCACAATCTCATCGGCGGCGGGCAGCGGCTTCAGGTGTTTGAGGTGGATCTGTGGATCGTCGCTGAGCACCACGTCCGGGTTGAGAATGCCGTTGGGGTCGAGCAGGCGTTTGAGCTGCCACATCAACTGGTAGGCGTCGCTGCCCCATTCCAGTTCGACGAAGGGCGCCATGTTGCGACCGGTGCCGTGTTCGGCCTTCAGCGAGCCGCCGAACTCCACGGCCACCAACTGCGCCACGTCGTCCATGAACGCCTGGTAGCGTGCGACTTCTTCCGCGCTGTTGAAGCCTTGGGTGAAGACAAAGTGCAGATTGCCTTCCAGGGCGTGTCCGAAAAGGATCGCTTCGTCGTAGTGATGTTTGTCGAACAGCTCGATCAGGCGATTCACGCCGATGGCCAGTTGTTCCACCGGGAAGGTCACGTCTTCGATGATCACCGTGGTGCCGGTTTTGCGCACCGCGCCGACGGCGGGGAAGGTGTCCTTGCGGATCGCCCAGAGCCGGGCGTTTTCCACCGGGTCTTCGGTGAAGTCGACTTGTTTTTCCACTGGGAAGTCGGTCAGCGACGCCATGATCTGCGCCAGTTGTTCCTGCAGCAAAGTGGAGGAGGCCGCGCGGGATTCGATCAACAGAGCGCAGGCATTAGGCGACAGTTGTTGTACGAAAGCCGGCATGCCGGGCTTGTCCTGCACTGAGCGCAGGCTGCGACGGTCCAGCAGTTCCACGGCCGACACTGGTTGGCTTTTCAGGACGGAAACCGCGTTGCAGCAGGTTTCCACGTCCGGGAACACAATCAGCGCCGATGCCTTGTTCGGGTGATCGATCACCGTGTCGTAGGTCACCGCGCTGATGAACCCCAGCGTGCCTTCGGAACCCACCAGCAAGTGGCTCAAGATATCCACAGGCTCGTCAAAATCCACCAGGGCATTGAGTGACAGCCCGGTGGTATTTTTCAGACGGTATTTGTGGCGAATTTTCGCAGCCAGTTCGGCATTGGCGCGGGTCTCGCGGCCCAGTGTCGCCAGACGCTCCAGCAATTCGGCGTGGCTCTTTCGGAACGCCGCAACACTGCTGGCGTCTTCGGTATCGAGTCGGCTGCCATCGGCCAGCACCAGACGAATGCCGGCCAGGGTGTGATAGGTATTTTGCGCTGTGCCGCAGCACATGCCGCTGGCATTGTTGGCGACGATGCCGCCGATTTTACAGGCATTGATCGACGCCGGATCCGGACCGATCTTGCGTCCGAACGGTGCCAGCCACGCATTGGCCTGCGCGCCGATCACGCCCGGTTGCAGACGGATTTGCGTACCCTGGCCACGGATCTCGCGACCGTTCCAGTTATCCCCCAGCACGATCAGCACCGAGTCACTGATGGCCTGGCCAGACAGGCTGGTGCCGGCGGCACGGAAGGTCACCGGGACGTGGTCCCGTTGCGCCAGTTTGAGCAGCGCCACTACTTCGTCTTCGGACTCGACGCGGATCACCAGTTTTGGAATCAGCCGGTAGAAACTGGCGTCGGTGCCGAAGGCCAGGGTTGATAGCGGGTCGTCGAAACGTCGTGTTTCAGGAATCAGTTGCTGCGCATCGCGCAGAAAAGCCGCCGGTAGACTCATTGGTCCTCCAGGATCAACACCACCAGGTCTTTCGGGCCGTGGGCACCGTAAGCCAGCACTTGCTCGATGTCGGCAGTCTTCGACGGGCCGGACACCAGCAAGGCGTTGGTCGGCATGCCTTGGGCCCATTCGAATTCCTGCTGCACCTGATAGAAGTTGTCGCGGATTTCACTGGCCTTGAGCAGGGCAAAATGCACTGGCGGCACCAGGCTCATCAAGCGCGGTTCTTCCCGCGTCGGCCAGAGAATCAGGCTACCGGTCGCGGCGATCGCGCCGAGGGTGGTAGTCAGGCTGGCCGGGGTGTCGTTGAACAACTCGGCTTTCCATTCCTCGACCGGGCGGTTGTAGGCTTTGAGCGCTGGCAGGCCAGGATTTTTCGCCCAATGCTCGGTGATGCGTTGCCCGTGGGGCGTCGTCGGCGCAATCAGCAGGCTCGGCAACTGGCGGTCCCGCAGCAGTTGCGCGAGCAATTCGGGCCAGCCTTCCCTGGACGTCAGATGGATTTCGGTATGCACCGCTTCCATCAGTTTGCGCAGTTGCGAAATGCGTTGTTCCGGCGTGTAGGTGTAAGGCTCGGTCACCAGTTCGACATCGAAGTTGTCAGCCACCGGCGTGGTGCCCGTCAGACTGTTGCGCAATTTGGCGAGGATATTTTGCTTGGCGCTCATCAACGGTCCCCCTGTTTGGCCAGATGCTCGCGGGCCATGTCATGCAGTGAGCGGGCCGCGGGTTTCGGTGCGCTGTGGTTCTGGGTCCATGGGCCGACGTTGCTCGGCGTCAGCGCTCGCAGGCGAGTGGCGAAGAAGCCGAACAGGCGATAAAGCGTTGGCGAACTGTTGAGCCTGGCCCAGGCGTTCCAGATAAATCGTTCTTTGCGCGAATACTTGCTGCCCTGACCGCGCATCACTTGATGTGGGCTGTCCGGCGCTTTGACGTTTTCTTCCCGCAGGCGACGCAGCAATGCAGGAATCGGAATTTTTACCGGGCAGACCTCACCGCAGGCGCCGCATAACGACGAGGCGCTCGGGTGGTCGGGGACTTTCGCCAGGCCGACCATGTGCGGGGTGATGATTTTTCCGATAGGCCCAGGGTAAACCTCGCCGTAGGCATGACCGCCGATTCGGGTGTAGACCGGGCAATGATTCATACAGGCGCCGCAGCGGATGCAGTTCAGGGTCTGGCGCAATTCGCTGTCGGCAAATGCCTGGCTGCGACCGTTGTCGAGCAGCACCAAGTGCACTTCCTGTGGGCCGTCGAGTTCATGTTCCTTGCGCGGGCCGGAGATCATGTTGACGTAGGTGGTGATCGGGATGCCCAGGGCCGAGCGGGTCAGCAGCGACAACAGCGGCACTACGTCGCGCAGGTTTTCCACGACTTTTTCGATGCCGGTTACGGCGATGTGCACCGGCGGCACCGTGGTGGTCATCCGCCCGTTGCCTTCGTTTTCCACCAGCAGCAAGGTGCCGGTTTCGGCCACTGCGAAGTTGACGCCGGAGACGCCGATGTCGGCTTCGAAGAATTTCTGCCGCAAGACTTTTCGACCGATCTGAATGAGTTGGTCAACGTCCTTGGTGTACTCCACGCCAAGTTTGTCGTGGAACAAGGACGCGACCTGACCGGCATTCTTGTGGATCGCCGGCATAATGATGTGTGAAGGCTTCTCGTGGTCGAGCTGGACGATGTATTCACCCATGTCCGACTCCAGGCATTCAATGCCTTGAGCTTCGAGGACATGGTTCATCTCCATCTCTTCGCTGACCATCGATTTGCCCTTGATCACTTGCCGCGCCTCGTGAGCGCGGATGATCGACAAGACGATGCCATTGGCTTCGTCCACCGTTTCCGCCCAGTGCACTGTCACACCGTTGCGGGTCAGGTTCTGTTCAAGCTGCTCGAGCAGGTCGGGCAGCTTGGATAATGCACGGGCGCGGACCGCATTGCCCAGCGCTCGCAAATGTTCTCTTTCATGGGCATCGCTGAAGGACGCTGCCCGTTTGTTCATCAGTGAATCCATCGCGCTGCGAAAGTTGTTTCGCAATTGCGTGTCAGCCAAAGCCTTGTGAGCCCGGCTGCGAAAATCTTCATCTACGGCGACCGTAGGAATAATCGTGGAGCTGCTCATCGGGCACCTCCGGTACGCTGCCAAAGGAAGCTGGCCAGATGCTGACCGCGCAACGCCTCCTGCTGTTTCTCCAACGAGCCGTTGATGTTCATCAGGCAGCCGCAGTCGGCACTGAGTACCTTGTGCGCGCCGGATTCCTTCAACGCACGGGTCTTGTCAGCCACCATCGCACCGGAAATATCCGGCATACGGACGCTGAAAGTCCCACCAAAGCCACAGCATTCACTTTCGTGGCTGTGGTCGACTCGCTCCACGTTGCTCAGCTGCGCCAACAACTCACGGCCATGCAGGTGGGTGTTCATTTCACGACGTGCCGAGCACGACGTGTGCAACGCCACTTTCACCGGTTCGCCGCTGTCCTTGAGCTGCACCTTGCAGACAAACAGCAAGAACTCGGCAAGCTCGTAAGTCCGTGCCGCGAGGGCCTGAACCTGTTTCAGCGTTTGCGGCTCGTCCTTGAACAGGTCGGCATAGTGTTCGCGCAACATGCCCGCGCAAGAACCCGACGGCACCACCACCGGATAATCCCCGGCAAACAACGCCAGTTGCGAGCGCGCCACGGTCCGGGCCTGTTCGGTGTAACCCGAGGTGTAGGCCGGTTGCCCGCAGCAGCTTTGCCCTTGCGGGTATTCGACACGAATGCCCTCGCGTTCCAGCAGGTGGATCGCGTCCATCCCGGCTTCGGGGTAGAACAGATCCACCACGCAGGTCCCGAACAGGTACACCCGTGACGGTTTTTCGCTGGGGTATTGCCGAGGTTCAGGCAGTGGCGGGGCGACGCGGGTCGCGTTCGGCACAGCGTTGTAAAAAAGCTCGCTCATCAGGCGTGTCTCCGGGTGGTCCCGGTTATCCGTCCGCTGAGGCTGCTGAATATAGAGAGAGAAGCTTTCAGCAGCCTTGCAGACCCGGTTGTGAATAGCTGACGCCGGGGGCGTAACCCAGCGTCGTTTTTTTCCGTGTGGCGTGTAGTGCTTAGTGCACCAGCATGCCGGTGAACCAGTAAGCCTGAGCCAAGGTGATCAGGCCGACGATCGTTGCAAAGAATAGGCTGTGCTTGAGGGTGAAGCGGAACAGATCCGATTCTTTGCCCACCAGCCCGGTCGCGGCGCAGGCCACGGCGATCGATTGCGGCGAGATCATTTTGCCGGTCACCCCGCCGCTGGTGTTCGCCGCCACCAACAGGGTGTCGTTGACGCCGATCTGGTGCGCGGTGGTCGCTTGCAGCGAACTGAACAGCGCATTGGATGAGGTATCGGAGCCGGTCAGGAACACGCCGAGCCAGCCGAGGAATGGCGAGAAGAATGGGAACGCCGCACCGGTGGCAGCCAATACCAGAGCCATGGTCGACGACATGCCCGAGTAGTTGGTGACGAAGGCGAAGGCCAGCACCATGCCGATGGACAAAATCGGCCAGCGCAGTTCGTAGAACGTCTCTTTTAAAGTGGTCAGACCAGTTTTAATGTTGACCTTGAGCACCAGCATCGAGATCAGTGCGGAGAAGAAAATCGCCGTGCCGGTCGCGGAAACCGGATCGAGTTTGAACACTGCCGGAATCGCTGTCGGGTTGGTTACGATCGGCGCGACCTTGATCACCATTTGATCCAGGTGCGGGATCGCGAAGTTGAACACCCAGCCATACATCGAGCCGCCGGCGGCAAACATCGCCTTGAACGGTTTCAGCGTCCAGATAGTGACCAATACGGTGAGGATCAGGAACGGCGACCAGGCTTTGAAAATTTCTCCCAGGCTGTAGGGCGAAGCCACGGTGGTGCGCGGTTGGCCGAAACCACCGGTGCTGGCCACCACGGAAGCCGAGACTGCGCCGACGATGTGCGCGCCTGCAGCGCGTTTTGGCTGCCAGATTTTCAGGAACAGCGTCAGGGAAATCAGGCTGACCAGCGCCGAGGTGATGTCCGGCAGTTCCGGGCCAATGAAGTTCGAGGTGAAGTATTGGGTGATGGCAAAACTCAAGCCGGCCACCAGCGCAGCTGGCCAGGTTTCCCGAACGCCGCGCAGGCCGTCCATCATGAACACCAGCCAGAACGGCACGAACAGCGACAGCAACGGCAGTTGGCGACCGGTCATGGCGCCGATCTTGAAGGCGTCGATGCCGGTGACTTGCCCGGCGACGATGATCGGAATCCCCAAGGCGCCGAAGGCCACCGGCGCGGTGTTGGCGATCAGGCACAGGCCGGCGGCGTACAGCGGGTTGAAGCCCAGCCCTACCAGCAGTGCGGCGGTAATCGCTACCGGTGCGCCGAAACCGGCGGCACCTTCCAGGAACGCGCCGAAGCAGAAGCCGATCAGCAGCACTTGCAGGCGCTGGTCATCGGTAATCGACAGCACCGAGCTGCGGATCACTTCGAACTGGCCACTCTTGACCGTCAGTTTGTAGAGGAACACCGCTGCGACGATGATCCACGCAATCGGCCACAGCCCGTAGGCAAAGCCATATCCAGCGGCGGCGAAAGCCATGTCGACCGGCATCTGGAAAGCGAAGATTGCCACGGCAATGGACAACGCCAGGGTGATGCTGCCGGCCACATGGCCTTTGAGGCGGAACACGGCCAAGGCCAGGAAGAAAAATACGATGGGAATGACGGCCGCGAGTGCGGACACGCCGAGACTGCCGAGCGGGCTGTAGAGCTGTTGCCAGGTTTGCATATGGGGTGGCCCCTAATTGTTGTTGGTCAGGCACTGGTCAGCGTTCTTGGATAATTGGTAAGACCAATTTACAATCGCTGTTGGCTAGGGTAAAAGCCTTGGAGGCGGTGTGTCAATTTGCCGCCCTAAAACTTTTGTCGAATGAGCGGTGCAGAACGGATCTGATCTGTTCGATCAAGCGTCGTCTGGTAGGTGCTGGCGCAGCGCCGATAGGCCAGAATAGAGAGCCCGGCGAGCCGCCGGGATCGTGGAGAATTGAGTGATGGGGTTTGATCAGATTCGGCAACGCCGTTTGTCTGACGATATTGTCGAGCAACTCGAGGGGATGATTCTCGAGGGCACCTTGAAGGCTGGCGAACGCCTGCCGGCAGAGCGTGCGTTGGCCGAGCAGTTCGGCGTGTCACGACCTTCGTTGCGTGAGGCGATTCAGAAACTGGTGGCCAAAGGGCTGCTGGTCAGTCGTCAGGGCGGCGGCAACTATGTGGTGGAATCCCTGGGCTCGACGTTCAGCGATCCATTGCTGCACCTGCTGGAGAGCAACCCCGAGGCCCAGCGCGATTTGCTGGAGTTTCGCCATACCCTGGAAGCGTCCTGCGCTTACTACGCGGCACTGCGCGCCACCGAGGTGGATCGTGAGCGGCTGACGGCGGCGTTTGACGAATTGCAGGACTGCTATTCGCGCCACGATGAAGTGAGTCGGGCGGAAGAGGGCGCGGCGGATGCGAATTTCCACTTGGCGATCGCCGAGGCCAGCCATAACGCAGTGTTGCTGCACACCATTCGCGGGCTGTTTGACCTGCTCAAGCGCAACGTGGTGACCAACATTGGCGGCATGTACAAACAGCGCGTCGAAACCCGTGACATGCTGATTGCGCAGCACCGGGAGTTGTACCAGGCGATTATTGAGGGGCGGGCGGAAGAGGCACGAGAAGTGTCCAGTCGGCACATTTTGTATGTGCAGGAAGTGCTGGAAGAGGTGCGTCAGGAAGTGCAGCGCATGGCTCGGGCGGAGCGACGCAAGGGGATGTAGTGTGTGGCGAGGGAGCTTGCTCCCGCTGGGGCGCGAAGCGGCCCCCCGGCCAGCATTGTGGGCAGATTGTTTACGACTGCTTCGCAGCCGAGCGGGAGCAAGCTCCCTCGCCACAAAAGCCGCGATCAGGCAGGAAAATTAATCTTCCTTGCCCTTGTTCCGCACCGCACGCTGCAATTCACGGCCGGCATCGCGTTCGCGTTCGGTATCACGCTTGTCGTATTCCTTCTTGCCCTTGCCCAGAGCGATCTCGCACTTGACCATGTGCTTGCTCCAGTACCAGGACAGGCATACGCAGGCGTAACCTTTTTGCTGCACGGCAGCGGCCAGCTTCTCCAGCTCGCGCCGATTGAGCAGCAATTTTCGGGTGCGGGTCGGATCAGCGATAACGTGGGTGCTGGCCGTCGTCAGAGGCGTAATGTGGCTGCCGAGCAGCCAGGCTTCGCCATCTTTGAGCAGTACGTAACTGTCAACCAGTTGCAGCTTGCTTGCCCGCAGACTTTTTACTTCCCAGCCGGCCAGGACCAGACCAGCCTCGAACCGATGTTCGATGAAGTAATCGTGTCGCGCCTTTTTATTTTGCGCGATGGTCCCTGTTGGGTGTTTCTTCTGTTTAGCCATAGGGGCGGCATTATAGGGAGTTGCGCGCGAGTCGGCTACGGTGACGCTACGTGCTTGAGCAGGTTGATTGAATCCCGGACAATGCGGCCTCTTTTTTGAACGCTTGGGCGTGATAACGATGTCGACAGACAAGGTTTCTGTCCACGGCAGTTGGGCTAGCCGCTGGGTCTTCATACTCGCCGCGACCGGTTCGGCCGTGGGTTTGGGGAGTATCTGGAAATTCCCTTATATGGTTGGCGTCTATGGCGGCGGGGCCTTCGTGCTGATGTTCCTGGCCTGCATCGCGCTGATCGGTATGCCCGTCATGCTGGCCGAAACCCTGATCGGCCGGCGCGCGCGGCAGAGCCCGGCCAATGCCTTGAAGGTCCTGGCGCTGGAAGCGGGGCATTCGGCGAAGTGGTCCTGGGGCGCCTTTGCCGGGATGATCACGGCGTTGCTGATTCTGTCTTTCTATAGTGTGGTTGGCGGTTGGTCGCTGGATTACATCATCGACATGGGCCGTGGCGACTTTCGGGGCGTGACGGCTGATCAGGTCGGCGCATACTTCGGTAATGTGATCGCTGACCCATGGCGCCTGACACTTTGGCACACGATTTTCATGCTGTTGTCGGCAGTGGTGATCGCCAAGGGTGTGGTCGCCGGGCTGGAGCGCAGCCTGCGGATCATGATGCCGTTGCTGTTCGTGATGGTGATTGTCCTGCTGGGTTACAGCATGACCACCGGCCACTTCATGGAGGGCGTGCATTTCATGTTCGACTTCCATCCGGACAAGGTGCTTGATGGCTTGTTGCCGGCCATGGGGCACGCGTTCTTCTCCCTGAGCGTGGGTGTCGGCTCGATCATGATCTACGGCGCCTACATGCCGAAGCACTCGTCGATTTCCGGAACCGTCGTCGGTGTGGCGTTGCTCGACACCTTCGTTTCGCTGTTGGCCGGTCTGGCATTGTTTCCGATTGTGTTCGCTGCCGGCCTGAACCCGAGCGAAGGCCCAGGCCTGATGTTCGTCAGCCTGCCATTCGCCTTCGGTAACGTAGCGTTCGGCCAGTTGATGGGCGTAGTGTTCTTCGTACTGGTGGCGATTGCGGCCTGGAGTTCGGCGATTTCCCTGCTCGAACCGATGGTGGCTTACCTGGTTGAGCGCACGAAAATCAGCCGCGCCTGGGTCACCTTCTGGCTGGCATTCACCTGCTGGTTCGTCGGCCTGGGTACCGTGTTTTCTTTCAATATCTGGAAGGAAGCCAAGTTTTTCGTGAACGAAGGCGGGATGTTCCATCTCTACCAATGGGGGGCGGCCGGAGGCCTGGACTTCTTTGGTGTGATCGACTTCTTCACCTCGCGGATCATGCTGCCACTCGGTGGTTTGTGTTTCGTGGTGTTTGCGGGCTGGGTGATGGGGCGTGAAGCGGTGCGCGACGAGTTGTCGATCCGCAGCCCAGTACTGTTCGCCCTGTCCCTGTTTTTGATGCGCTATGTGGCGCCCATCGGCATTCTTGTAGTGTTTGCCGCACAGCTGTGGAAGTAACGCTGACATGACGACACACATTCAACGTTCGGCCCTGCTGCCGTATCCGGCGCAAGCGCTTTACGACCTGGTCAACGACGTGGCCCGCTATCCGGAATTCCTGCCGTGGTGCTCATCGACCGAAATTCTGGAAAGCTCTCCCGAGTTCATGCGCGCCAGCGTCGGTGTGGCCAAGGGTGGGCTTAGTCAGCATTTCGTAACGCGTAATACCCTGGTGCCCGGGCGTTCGATCGAAATGAACCTCGAGGAAGGTCCGTTCAGCCAGTTGCACGGCGTCTGGGTGTTCAAACCGTTGGGCGAGAAGGCCTGCAAGATCAGTCTGGACCTGTCGTTCGACTACTCGGGGCCGCTGGTGCGTGCGACGTTGGGGCCTTTGTTTAATCAGGCGGCGAATACGTTGATGGACGCGTTCTGCCAGCGCGCGAAGCAAATGCATGGTTGAGGCCGTGATCAAGGTCGAGGTGGTGTATGCCGCCGTTGATCGTCAGGTGCTGCTGAGCGTGACGGTGCCGGTGGGCGCGACGGTGCGGGATGCGTTGTTCAAATCGGGCCTGAATGACGAATTCCCGGAGCTGGATCTGGGCAGTTGTCCGGTCGGGATCTTTGGCAAAGTGATCGCTGATCCGGTCATTCGCCAGGTTCAGGAAGGGGATCGCATCGAGGTTTACCGGCCGTTGCTCGCCGATCCGAAAGAAGTTCGGCGGTTGCGTGCAGCCAAGGCGGCCGAGGCCAAAGCCCGGAATCAGTGATTCGATTAAACGCCAGACAATAAAAACCCCGGACATGCCGGGGTTTTTATTGCGTCGCAAATTATTGCGGAGAGGTTTCCAGCGGTTCTGGAGTCGGGACCGGGACAGTTTCTACGTTGTCCACGTCCTTCTGGATCTGGTCCAGCAGCGAGCCTGGCTTGACCGGTTTTTCTGGCTTCGGCTTCTCGGCGTTTCCTGCCGGCGCGGTCACGGTAGTGCCGCTGTCCTTGCCGAGAATGGCCTCGTCGCGGCTCACGCCTGGCATGAAATCGCCAGAGAGGCTGACAAGTTGGTCATTTGGGTTGAAGATAACGCTAATGCGTTCCTGTTGGCGTTCACCGCCACCGGGTTGCAGGCTATACAGGTAATCCCAGCGATCGGCATGGAACGTGTCGGTCAACAGAGGGTTGCCCATGATAAACCGTACTTGCCGACGGGTCATTCCCGGGCGCAACTGGTCTATCATGTCCTGCGTGACGACATTGCCCTGCTGGATGTCGATTTTGTAAACCCCGGGGAATGAACAACCGGCGAGTGCGAGCAGTCCCACAAAGGTGAAACTGGTTAGCAAGAGCTTGGTGTTTTGCATCGGTGGGCGACTTCCACTATCTTGGCTGGGACAACGTAAACGCCGATCATACCCGCATTAAGAGAAGCTGCGAAGCAGCATCGCGAGAAAGCTGACCATGGTTGAAAATAGCGAACTACGCAAAGCCGGCCTCAAAGTGACCCTTCCACGGGTCAAAATTCTGCAAATGCTCGATTCCGCCGAGCAACGCCACATGAGTGCCGAGGACGTCTACAAAGCACTGATGGAGGCTGGTGAGGACGTCGGTCTGGCCACGGTTTACCGTGTTCTGACCCAGTTCGAGGCAGCTGGCCTTGTGGTGCGGCACAACTTCGACGGAGGCCATGCGGTCTTCGAACTGGACGACGGCAAGCATCACGACCATATGGTCAACGTCGAGACCAGTGAAGTGATCGAATTCTTCGACGAAGAAATCGAGCGGCTGCAGAAAGCAATCGTCGACAAGTATGGCTTCGAGATGGTCGATCACAATCTTGTACTGTACGTGCGCAAGAAAAAGTAAGCATGTCGCGCGAACTTCAGGTTCGCGAAACGAACGAAGGCGACCTCAGGGTCGCCTTCGTGCTTTCTATCCTTCTTAGATTTTCGCGGTAACAACCATTTTCTTCGCGTGAGCCAGGGACTCCTTGGTGAGGTCGATGCCGCCGAGCATCCGTGCCACTTCTTCGACACGATCATTCTTGCTCAGCTTGGAGACGGCCGTGCGCGTGGCATCTTCACCGCGGACCTTGTGCACAAATAGATGTTGATGCCCCTGCGCCGCCACTTGCGGCAAGTGCGTCACGGTCAGAACCTGTCCGCGTTCCCCGAGGCGTCGCAGCAACTGGCCGACAATCTCGGCGGTCGGGCCGCCAATACCTACGTCCACTTCGTCGAACACCAGCGTCGGTACGCGGGAGGTCTGTGCGGTGATCACCTGAATCGCCAGGCTTATACGCGACAGCTCGCCCCCCGATGCCACTTTTGCCAGGGCTTTCAGCGGTTGCCCTGGGTTGGCGCTCACCAGCAGTTCCACTTGTTCTAGCCCGTTGGGCAGCAGTTCATCGCTGCTGTTGGGGCGCAGTTCGATGGTGAAGCGGCCGCCGGGCATGCCCAGGCGCTGGATTTCCTGCTCCACGGCGCTGGCCAGGCTGCTCGATGCTTGATGGCGCAGGTCGCTCAATTCCCGAGCCTTCTCCTGATAATGACGGGCGTAGGAGGCCAGCTCATCGCCCAGGCGTTCGATGGATTCATCGTTGGCATTCAGGGTTTCGATTTCGTCGAGTAGCTTCTGTTGCATCTCGGCGACCTCGGTCGGCTGGATGCGGTGTTTGCGAGCCAGGGTGTAGATCGCATCGAGGCGCTCTTCCAGGTATTGAAGGCGTGCCGGGTCTGCGTCGAAATTGTCGAGAAAACGGTTCAATTCGCCCACCGCTTCTTCAACCTGAATCTGCGCGCTGGTCAGCAGGTTGCTGGCTTCACCCAGGGCGCCGATCGAATTGTTCACGCTCGATAGGCGATTGAGGCTGGCGGTCAGTGCGTTCAATACATTGCCGGAATCACTTTCACTGCATTGTTCGACCACTTGCCGACAAATGCCCAGCAGGGTTTCGGCGTTGGTCAGGTTCTTGTGTTCCTGCTCCAGTTGCTCCAGCTCGCTTTCGCCGAGGCCGAGGTTTTCCAGTTCTTCGAGTTGATAGCTGAGCAACTGATGACGAGCGCGCTGTTCGTCGCCGGAGTTGGAGAGGCGTTCCAGCTCCTGACGGGTCTGGCGCCAGCGTTGGGCGGCCAGTTGCACCTGACGGGCAAGGTCCGTGGCGCCGGCGTACTCGTCGAGCAGGCGGCGATGGGTATCGGTTTTGAGCAGGGATTGGTGTTCGTGCTGGCTGTGGATATCGATCAGCAACTCGCCCAGGGCCTTCAGGTCGCCGAGAGGGCAGGGGGTGCCATTGATATAGCCGCGCGAACGCCCTTCAGCAGTGATCACGCGGCGCAGAATGCACGGGCCGTCGTTCTCGAGGTCGCGTTCGGCCAGCCAGGCGCTGGCTTCAGGGATGTCGATCAGGTCGAAGGTGGCCAGGATGTCGGCCTTGTCGGCCCCCGGGCGGACTACGCCGCTGTCGGCGCGATCGCCCAGGGTCAGGCCGAGGGCGTCGAGCATGATCGACTTGCCGGCGCCGGTTTCTCCTGTGATCACGCTCATCCCGCGATCGAGTTCGAGATCGAGATGTTCAACGATGGCGTAGTTGTGTACGGACAGGTGCACCAGCATGAAGGCCGCTCCCAGGCTTTAGGTCTGGTTATTTATACAGTGTTTTGTTTCTGGCTGACAATGCCCCCGCTTAGGTCGATTTGCTTGATTGAAAGAAATCCTTAGCGCGCCTGGGAATGACAAAGCAGTTGTTTTTTGTAGGGTTAATCATCGGATAGCCCTTGAAGCTGAATTTTGCGACCCCATATACCGGGGCAGAAGCGTGAGTTGAGCTCGCGGACGATATTGGAAGGAGAAATCTATGGCTGACGAACAGACAGTGGATACGCAAAATCTAGACGCCAACCAGACCCCCGAGGCTTCGGGTGAAGACCTGGCGGCTCGTGTACAAGTGCTCGAAGAGCAATTGGCTGGTGCGCAGGATCAGGCTTTGCGTGTAGCCGCCGATCTGCAGAACGTCCGCCGTCGTGCCGATCAGGACGTTGAAAAGGCTCACAAGTTCGCCCTGGAAAAATTCGCAGGCGACCTGCTGCCGATCATTGACAGCCTGGAGCGCGGCCTGGAGCTGTCCAACCCTGACGACGAAAACATTCGTTCGATGCGCGAAGGGATCGAGCTGACCCTGAAAATGTTCCAGGACACCCTGAAGCGCTATCACCTGGAAGCCATCGATCCTGAAGGCGAACCTTTCAATGCCTCGCATCATCAGGCGATGGCCATGCAGGAAAGCGCCGACGTCGAGCCAAACAGCGTGCTCAAGGTGTTTCAGAAGGGCTATCAGCTCCACGGTCGCCTGCTGCGCCCGGCCATGGTCGTGGTCAGCAAGGCACCTGCACCGGTTTCGCCTTCGATTGACGAGCAGGCTTGAAATTAGCCGCAAGGCCCCCATTTAGAAGTCAAGCGTTTAAGTGCTACCGCAGTCAGCCACCACTACTGCGGCATCCAAATCCAAAGTTTCGGGAGAGTGAACATGGGCAAAATTATCGGTATCGACCTGGGGACTACCAACTCCTGCGTCTCCGTGCTGGAAAACGGCAAGGCCAAAGTTATTGAAAACGCTGAAGGCGCGCGTACCACGCCGTCGATCATCGCTTATGCCAACGATGGCGAAATCCTGGTTGGCCAGTCGGCCAAGCGTCAGGCAGTGACCAATCCGCATAACACCCTGTACGCGGTGAAGCGTCTGATCGGTCGTCGTTTCGACGAAGAAGTCGTACAGAAAGACATCCAGATGGTCCCTTACAAGATCGTCAAGGCTGACAACAGCGACGCCTGGGTTGAAGTGAACGGCCAGAAAATGGCACCGCCACAAATCTCGGCTGAAATTCTGAAGAAAATGAAGAAGACCGCCGAAGACTACCTCGGCGAGCCTGTGACCGAAGCGGTGATCACCGTTCCGGCCTACTTCAACGACAGCCAGCGTCAAGCCACCAAAGACGCCGGCCGCATCGCGGGCCTGGACGTAAAACGCATCATCAACGAACCAACCGCAGCCGCACTGGCCTACGGTATGGACAAGGCCAAGGGCGATCACACTGTGATCGTTTACGACTTGGGTGGCGGTACTTTCGACGTTTCCGTTATCGAGATCGCTGAAGTCGATGGCGAGCACCAGTTCGAAGTGTTGGCCACCAACGGCGACACCTTCCTGGGCGGTGAAGACTTTGACATTCGCCTGATCGACTACCTCGTCGACGAATTCAAGAAAGAAAGCGGCATGAACCTCAAGGGTGATCCGCTGGCCATGCAGCGCCTGAAAGAAGCTGCCGAGAAAGCCAAGATCGAACTGTCCTCGAGCCAGTCGACCGACGTGAACCTGCCGTACATCACTGCAGACGCTACCGGTCCTAAGCACTTGAACGTGAAAATCTCCCGCGCCAAGCTCGAAGCGCTGGTGGAAGACCTGGTTCAGCGCACCATCGAACCTTGCCGCATCGCGATGAAAGACGCCGGTATCGATGTCAGCAAGATCGACGACGTGATTCTGGTCGGCGGTCAGACCCGTATGCCAATGGTGCAGAAAGCTGTTTCCGACTTCTTCGGTAAAGAAGCTCGTAAAGACGTTAACCCGGACGAAGCTGTTGCCATGGGTGCTGCGATCCAGGGCGCTGTATTGGCCGGCGACGTGAAAGACGTTCTGCTGCTCGACGTCAGCCCGCTGACCCTGGGTATCGAAACCATGGGTGGCGTGATGACTGCGCTGATCGAGAAAAACACCACGATTCCTACCAAGAAATCGCAAGTGTTCTCGACTGCTGACGACAACCAGAGCGCCGTGACCATTCACGTGCTGCAAGGTGAGCGTAAGCAAGCCGCACAGAACAAGTCCCTGGGCAAGTTCGACCTGGCCGAGATTCCACCGGCTCCACGTGGTGTGCCACAAATCGAAGTGACCTTCGACATCGACGCCAACGGCATTCTGCACGTAGGCGCCAAAGACAAGGCTACCGGCAAGACTCAGTCGATCGTGATCAAGGCCAACTCCGGTCTGTCCGAGGACGAAATTCAGCAGATGGTTCGCGACGCTGAACTGAATGCCGAGGAAGACCGCAAGTTCGAAGAGCTGGCGAGCGCTCGTAACCAGGGCGACGCACTGGTTCACTCGACTCGCAAAATGGTCGCTGATGCTGGCGACAAGGTGAGCGCTGAAGAGAAGACTGCAATCGAGGCGGCAGTAGTTGCCCTGGAAGCCGCTGTTAAAGGCGACGACAAGGCTGCGATCGAAGCCAAGGTTGAAGAGCTGTCCAAGGTCTCCGCGCCAGTGGCTCAGAAAATGTATGCCGAGCAGGCTCAGCCAGCTGAAGGCGCGGCACCGAAAGGCGAAGCGGCTGAAAAAGCTGACGACGTCGTCGACGCTGAGTTCGAAGAAGTTAAAGACCACAAGTAAGTTGTTGGTCGCCCGGTTGACTGCCTTCAGGCGGTGACTGGTAGGATGTCGCCGCGCGGGAGCTTGCTCCCGCGTTGGCGTGTCTGGAGTTAGCGAATTTTTACAGCATGCGACAACGCTCGCGTGTTGGTGGCATGGCCGGGGATGCTCCTGCTTTCCGCGCCGAAAGTGCTGCATCGAATCAAAGACCAGGATCGTTGAATTGACGTGAGTTGGGTCCGGGCCTGTATTGGGGCTCAACGAGTTTGACGAGGCTCAGGAGAGGTTTGTCGAACGTCCTTAAGAGTGCAAAGACTTATGGCAAAGCGTGACTATTACGAAGTATTGGGTGTTGAGCGTGGCTCAAGCGAAGCAGACCTGAAAAAGGCCTACCGCCGCCTGGCGATGAAGCACCACCCGGACCGTAATCCCGATGACAAAGCGTCGGAAGATATGTTCAAGGAGGCCAACGAGGCCTACGAAGTGCTGTCCGATTCCAGCAAGCGCGCGGCCTATGACCAATACGGTCATGCCGGTGTCGACCCGAGCATGGGTGGCGGCGGTGCCGGTTTTGGTGGCCAGAACTTCTCCGATATCTTTGGCGATGTCTTCAGTGACTTCTTCGGTGGCGGTCGCGGCGGCTCCCGTGGCGGCGCGCAGCGTGGCAGCGACCTGCGTTACACGCTGGAGTTGAACCTGGAAGAAGCGGTGCGCGGCACAACCGTGAATATCCGTGTTCCGACACTGGTCAACTGCAAGCCGTGTGATGGCTCGGGCGCCAAGAAAGGCTCCTCGCCGGTCACCTGCCCGACGTGTGGCGGTATCGGTCAGGTACGCATGCAGCAAGGCTTCTTCTCGGTGCAGCAGACCTGCCCGCGTTGCCATGGCCAGGGCAAGATCATTTCCGATCCGTGCGATTCCTGCCACGGCGAAGGTCGTGTCGAAGAGTACAAGACGCTTTCCGTCAAAGTGCCGGCCGGTGTCGATACCGGTGACCGTATTCGTCTGTCCGGCGAAGGCGAAGCAGGCGCGCAGGGTGGTCCGACCGGCGATCTGTACGTGGTGATCAATGTGCGTGAGCACGCGATCTTCCAGCGTGATGGCAAGCACCTGTTCTGCGAAGTGCCGATCAGCTTCGTCGACGCAGCGTTGGGCGGCGAGCTGGAGATTCCGACCCTTGATGGTCGGGTCAAGCTGAAGATCCCTGAGGGGACTCAGACCGGCAAGCAGTTCCGTGTTCGCGGCAAAGGCGTTGCGCCGGTTCGTGGCGGCGGCGCTGGCGACCTGATGTGTCGTGTGGCGGTCGAAACCCCGGTCAACCTGGGTCGTCGCCAGCGCGAATTGCTGGAAGAGTTCCGCAGCTCCCTGGCGGACGACAACAGTCATTCGCCGAAAACCACTGGTTGGTTCGAAGGCGTGAAGCGCTTCTTCGGCGATTTGTAAGGAGTGAGCATGCGACGTATAGCTGTGATGGGTGCCGCCGGCCGCATGGGCAAGATCCTGGTCGAGGCGGTGCAGCAGCGCGCGCCGCTGACCGGTCTGACCGCCGCCATTGTGCGCCCCGGCAGTACGCTGATTGGCGTGGATGCCGGTGAGCTGGCCTCGTTGGGGCGTATTGGTGTGCCGCTGTCCGGTAGCCTGGATTCGGTGGCTGATGAGTTCGACGTGCTGATCGACTTCACGCTCCCGGAAGTCATGCTGAAAAACCTGGCTTTCTGCCGTAAGGCGGGCAAGGCCATGGTGATCGGCACGACAGGATTGGATGCCGCGCAGAAGCAGTTGCTGGCCGAGGCGGGCAAGGATATTCCTATCGTGTTCGCGGCCAATTTCAGCGTCGGTGTAAACCTGTCGCTGAAGCTGCTCGACATGGCTGCGCGCGTGCTGGGTGATGATGCGGATATCGAGATCATCGAGGCTCACCATCGGCACAAGATCGATGCGCCTTCGGGCACGGCGCTGCGCATGGGTGAAGTAATCGCCAATGCGCTGGATCGTGATCTGCAGAAGGTTGCGGTCTATGGACGTGAAGGTCACACCGGTGCGCGTGAGCGTGAAACGATCGGCTTTGCCACTGTTCGCGGTGGTGATGTGGTCGGTGATCATACGGTGCTGTTCGCCTGCGAGGGCGAGCGACTGGAAATCACGCACAAGGCATCCAGTCGCATGACCTTCGCCAAGGGTGCGGTACGTGCGGCTTTGTGGCTGGACGGTCGTGAGCCAGGCCTCTACGACATGCAAGACGTGCTCGACCTGCGTTAAGATGCAGCCGAAACCGGGTTCAAACATAGCCTTTGAGCCCGGTTTTAAACCGCCAAGCGACGTCCTGTCGCATTCTCCGGCCTTTAGGGCTCATTGGCGGTAGACCAAAAATGCCTTTTTCTGTAAGCTACAGCTTTAGTGTGTCCACTAAAAGCGCGCAGAATAATTCGATGAAGAAGCGGGGTGACGTGTCCATACGTCACTCCGCTTTTTTACAACCTGCGATCGCCCTTTCAGGCTTTATTTACGGGAGGTCTTCTTGACTAAGCCAGCCATACTCGCCCTTGCTGATGGCAGCATTTTTCGCGGCGAAGCCATTGGAGCCGACGGACAAACCGTTGGTGAGGTGGTGTTCAACACCGCAATGACCGGCTATCAGGAAATCCTTACCGATCCTTCCTACGCCCAACAGATCGTTACCCTGACTTACCCGCACATCGGCAACACCGGCACCACGCCGGAAGACGCCGAGTCCGATCGCGTCTGGTCCGCTGGCCTGGTCATCCGTGACCTGCCACTGGTTGCGAGCAACTGGCGCAACACGATGTCTCTGTCCGACTACCTGAAAGCCAATAATGTCGTGGCAATCGCCGGTATCGACACTCGTCGCCTGACACGCATCCTGCGTGAGAAAGGCGCGCAGAACGGCTGCATCATGGCCGGTGACAACATTTCCGAAGAAGCCGCCATTGCCGCTGCCCAGGGCTTCCCTGGCCTCAAAGGCATGGACCTGGCGAAAGTCGTCAGCACCAAAGAGAAGTACGAGTGGCGCTCGACTGTCTGGGACTTGAAGACCGACAGCCACGCGACCATCGACGCTTCCGATCTGCCATACCACGTGGTTGCCTACGACTACGGCGTCAAGCTGAACATCCTGCGCATGCTGGTCGAGCGCGGTTGCCGCGTGACTGTGGTGCCAGCTCAAACGCCGGCGGCTGACGTTCTGGCTCTGAAACCGGACGGCGTGTTCCTGTCAAACGGCCCAGGTGACCCTGAGCCATGCGACTACGCGATCCAGGCCATTAAAGACGTGCTGGAAACCGAGATCCCGGTATTCGGTATCTGCCTCGGCCACCAACTGCTGGCTCTGGCCTCCGGCGCCAAGACCCTGAAAATGGGCCACGGCCACCACGGTGCAAACCACCCGGTTCAGGATCTGGACAGCGGTGTGGTGATGATCACCAGCCAGAACCACGGTTTTGCGGTAGACGAAGCGACCCTGCCAGGCAACGTTCGGGCGATCCACAAATCGCTGTTCGACGGCACCCTGCAAGGTATCGAACGTACCGACAAGAGCGCCTTCAGCTTCCAGGGTCACCCTGAAGCCAGCCCTGGCCCGAACGACGTAGCGCCACTGTTTGATCGCTTCATCAACGAAATGGCCAAGCGACGCTAATCGCTCGCCCTGATGTAGCGAAGCCTGGGGGCGGTCCCGAAACCGGCGGCCCCCTCAAGGCTTCAGAGATTGAACAAGACGGCTTGCCGACTGACCTGCGGATTTGAGTGACAACCCATGCCAAAACGTACAGACATTAAAAGCATCCTGATTCTCGGCGCTGGCCCGATCGTGATCGGCCAGGCCTGCGAATTCGACTACTCCGGCGCCCAGGCCTGTAAAGCCCTGCGCGAGGAGGGTTACCGCGTCATCCTGGTGAACTCCAACCCGGCGACCATCATGACCGATCCGGCCATGGCCGACGCCACCTACATCGAACCGATCAAGTGGCAGACCGTTGCCAAGATCATCGAGAAAGAGCGTCCGGACGCGCTGCTGCCGACCATGGGTGGCCAGACCGCCCTGAACTGCGCCCTGGACCTGGAGCGCGAAGGCGTTCTGGAGAAGTTCGGCGTAGAGATGATCGGCGCCAACGCTGACACCATCGACAAGGCTGAAGACCGTTCGCGCTTCGACAAGGCGATGAAATCCATCGGTCTGGACTGCCCGCGTTCGGGTATCGCCCATAGCATGGAAGAGGCCAATGCGGTTCTCGATCGTCTGGGCTTCCCGTGCATCATTCGTCCGTCCTTCACCATGGGCGGCACCGGTGGCGGTATCGCTTACAACCGTGAAGAATTCGAAGAAATCTGCGCCCGCGGTCTGGATCTGTCGCCGACCAAAGAGCTGCTGATCGACGAATCGCTGATTGGCTGGAAAGAATACGAGATGGAAGTTGTCCGCGATAAAAAGGACAACTGCATCATCGTCTGCTCCATCGAAAACTTCGACCCGATGGGCGTGCACACCGGTGACTCGATCACGGTTGCACCCGCACAGACCCTGACCGACAAGGAATACCAGATCCTGCGTAACGCCTCCCTGGCGGTACTGCGCGAGATCGGCGTGGAAACCGGCGGCTCCAACGTCCAGTTCGGCATCTGCCCGAACACTGGTCGCATGGTGGTCATCGAGATGAACCCGCGGGTATCCCGTTCCTCGGCCCTGGCATCGAAAGCCACCGGTTTTCCGATCGCCAAGGTCGCGGCGAAACTGGCCGTCGGTTACACCCTCGACGAACTGTCGAACGACATCACCGGCGGCAAGACTCCGGCGTCCTTCGAACCGTCCATCGACTACGTCGTCACCAAACTGCCACGCTTTGCCTTCGAGAAATTCCCGAAAGCCGACGCACGCCTGACCACTCAAATGAAGTCGGTCGGTGAGGTCATGGCCATCGGCCGGACCTTCCAGGAATCCCTGCAGAAAGCTCTGCGCGGTCTGGAAGTGGGTGTTTGCGGCCTGGACGAGAAGCTCGACCTGAGCAACCCGGAAAGCATGAGCATCCTCAAGCGCGAACTGACCGTGCCGGGTGCCGAGCGTATCTGGTACGTGGCTGACGCGTTCCGCGCGGGCCTGTCGGTCGAAGACATCTTCGGCATGAACATGATCGACCCGTGGTTCCTGGTGCAGATCGAAGATCTGATCAAGGAAGAAGAGAAGGTCAAGACCCTGGGTCTGTCCGCTATCGACCGCGACCTGATGTTCCGCCTCAAGCGTAAAGGCTTCTCCGATCAGCGTCTGGCCAAGCTGCTGGGCGTCACCGAGAAGAACCTGCGTACCCATCGTCACAAGCTGGAAGTGTTCCCGGTCTACAAGCGCGTCGACACCTGCGCCGCCGAGTTCGCCACCGACACCGCGTACCTGTACTCGACTTACGAGGAAGAGTGCGAAGCTGCGCCGTCGGGTCGCGACAAGATCATGATCCTGGGTGGCGGTCCAAACCGCATCGGCCAGGGCATCGAGTTCGACTATTGCTGCGTACACGCAGCACTGGCCCTGCGCGATGACGGGTACGAGACCATCATGGTCAACTGCAACCCGGAAACCGTTTCCACCGACTACGACACCTCCGATCGTCTGTACTTCGAACCAGTGACCCTGGAAGACGTGCTGGAAATCGTCCGCGTCGAGAAGCCAAAAGGCGTGATCGTTCAGTACGGCGGTCAGACCCCGCTGAAACTGGCTCGTGCCCTGGAAGCCGCTGGCGTGCCGATCATCGGCACCAGCCCTGACGCCATCGACCGCGCCGAAGACCGTGAGCGCTTCCAGCAGATGGTTGAGCGTCTGAACCTGCGTCAGCCGCCTAACGCCACCGTGCGCAGCGAAGACGAAGCGATTCGTGCCGCCGCCAAAATCGGTTACCCGCTGGTGGTTCGTCCGTCCTACGTACTGGGCGGGCGTGCGATGGAAATCGTTTACGAAGAGGAAGAACTCAAGCGCTACCTGCGTGAAGCGGTTCAAGTGTCCAACGACAGCCCGGTGCTGCTGGACCACTTCCTCAACTGCGCGATCGAAATGGACGTGGATGCGGTCTGCGACGGCACCGACGTGGTGATCGGCGCGATCATGCAGCACATTGAGCAGGCCGGCGTCCACTCCGGTGACTCCGCGTGCTCCCTGCCGCCGTATTCGCTGCCTGCACATATCCAGGACGAGATGCGCGAACAGGTCAAGAAAATGGCCCTGGAACTGGGCGTGGTCGGCCTGATGAACGTTCAGTTGGCGCTGCAAGGCGAAGACATCTACGTCATCGAAGTCAACCCGCGTGCATCCCGTACCGTACCGTTCGTCTCCAAGTGCATCGGTGTGTCCCTGGCGATGGTCGCGGCTCGCGTGATGGCCGGTAAAACCCTGAAGGAAATCGGCTTCACCAAAGAAATCATTCCGAACTTCTACAGCGTGAAAGAGGCAGTGTTCCCATTCGCCAAATTCCCTGGCGTGGACCCGATCCTGGGCCCAGAGATGAAGTCCACCGGTGAAGTGATGGGCGTGGGCGACACCTTCGGCGAAGCCTTTGCCAAGGCTCAGATGGGCGCCAGTGAAGTGCTGCCAACCGGTGGTACCGCGTTCATCAGCGTGCGCGACGATGACAAGCCGCTGGTTGCAGGCGTGGCCCGTGATCTGATCAACTTGGGCTTCGAAGTGGTCGCCACTGCCGGTACTGCCAAGCTGATCGAAGCTGCAGGCCTGAAAGTGCGTCGTGTGAACAAGGTGACCGAGGGTCGTCCGCACGTGGTCGACATGATCAAGAATGACGAAGTCACTCTGATCATCAACACCACCGAAGGTCGTCAGTCGATCGCTGATTCCTACTCCATTCGTCGTAATGCCTTGCAGCACAAGATCTACTGCACCACTACTATTGCTGCTGGCGAAGCTATCTGCGAAGCGTTGAAGTTCGGTCCTGAGAAGACCGTGCGCCGCTTGCAGGATCTACACGCAGGATTGAAGGCATGATCAAATACCCAATGACCGTCAAGGGCGCTAAAGCCCTGGAAGAAGAACACGCTCATCTGACCAAGGTCGTTCGTCCGAAACTCAGTCAGGATATCGGTACGGCCCGCGAGTTGGGTGACTTGAAGGAAAACGCCGAATACCACGCTGCTCGCGAGCAGCAGGGGATGGTCGAGGCGCGGATTCGTGACATTGAAGGCCGCATGCAAAACGCTGTGGTCATCGACGTAACGACCATCGAGCACACCGGCAAGGTGATTTTCGGCACCACCGTCGAAATCGCCAATGTCGAGACCGATGAAAGCGTGACTTACCAGATCGTTGGTGAGGATGAAGCAGACATCAAGCTCGGCAAGATCTCCGTCGGTTCGCCGATCGCCCGTGCCTTGATCGCCAAGGAAGAGGGTGATGTGGTGGCGGTCAAAACGCCGGGTGGCGTTATCGAGTATGAGATTGTCGAAGTTCGCCACATCTGAAAGAAGGCGCCCGCTACGTGCGGGTGCCATGCTTTGGCAGCTGACCCAGATGCTCTGGGTTGGCGGCTTGTGGTTGTTGCGCATCGGTCTGCTGCCGGTGCTGGGGCAAATAGGCCTGGCGCCGCTGCTGATCGACGAAATTGCAGGTGCGCTGAATACGCTGATGGTGGGATTCGCCACAGCGAGTGTGATTTTTCAGGCTTTGGTGCTGGTACAGGCCGAGGGTCTTGCCAGTCTATGGCGGGATATTCGCGGGCAACTGCTGCTGATGGCGCTGTATGGGTGCGCGATGTATTTCGCAGTACGCTTCGGTTGGCCGCAGGCGCTGCATTGGCAGTTGTTCAGCTATCTTGTCCTGGGGTTTTCCGGGCTGGTGCTGGTGATGCAGCCGGTGCCTGGATGGAGTGTCAGGGTGCGCGAAGCACACCCTTGACCCTTGCCATCACTTGAAGCGATGGACGTTCGACAACTGCTTGTTGACGCTGAAGTTCTTGCGATAAATCAGTGCCATCTTGCCGATGACCTGAACCAGATCGGCTTTGCCGGCCTTGCAGAGTTCTGCAATGGCTGCCAGGCGCGATTCGCGATCGAGGATGTTGAGCTTGATTTTGATCAGCTCGTGATCCGCCAAAGCGCGTTCAAGTTCGGCTAACACACCTTCAGTCAAGCCGTTGTCAGCCACAATCAAAACTGGTTTCAGATGGTGGCCAATGGACTTGTACTGTTTCTTCTGCTCTTGAGTGAGCGGCATAATCTGACCCTTTCGTCTGGATTCTGTAAAATGGCGGCCATTTTACCCGAGGGCTCGTGGATCCGCCCAATTAATCACGACCCTTATCATCGAGGTGCCCAATGGCGCGTTCCAAGACAAGCCTTGGTTGGCTGAAAAGACATGTCAACGATCCCTATGTGAAGCAGGCGCAAAAGGATGGCTACCGCTCGCGTGCGAGTTACAAA
This sequence comes from Pseudomonas sp. 01L34, assembly GCF_056400265.1. Lineage (NCBI taxonomy): Bacteria > Pseudomonadati > Pseudomonadota > Gammaproteobacteria > Pseudomonadales > Pseudomonadaceae > Pseudomonas > Pseudomonas sp. 01L34. The sequence continues at coordinate 182,397 of NZ_JBFTSX010000009.1, read as the reverse complement.
CTTCTGGAGGTCCAGGAGAAATACAAGCTGATCCGTCCCGGCATGAGCGTTGTCGACCTGGGTGCGGCGCCCGGCGGATGGTCGCAGGTGACTAGTCGTCTGATTGGTGGTCAGGGGCGACTGATTGCCTCGGACATTCTGGAAATGGACAGCATTCCGGACGTGACTTTCATTCAGGGGGACTTCACCGAGGACGAAGTGCTCACGCGGATCCTTGAAGCTGTGGGTAATTCGCAGGTGGACCTTGTGATTTCCGATATGGCCCCCAATATGAGTGGTACGCCTGAAGTGGACATGCCAAAAGCCATGTTTCTTTGCGAGCTGGCGCTTGATTTGGCGGAACGGATACTCAAGCCGGGTGGTAATTTTGTGATCAAGATTTTTCAGGGCGAAGGGTTTGATGTTTACCTGAAGGATGCTCGTCGGAAATTCGACAAGATCCAGATGATCAAGCCAGACTCTTCCCGTGACAGTTCCCGCGAGCAATACATGTTGGCTTGGGGTTACCGCGGGCGTAGTGAGTAAAACGAGGTTTTTTGGCGGGGTGATAGGTTTTTCATATTTCGCCCCGCGTGCATTAGCGAATATTGTGTAGAAAGTGTTTCACAAAGGGTTACAGACGGCGCCTGCCAGAGCCGTAGGTAATGTAGTAAGTTAGGCCGGTGAATATCATGCGAAGCGCGCGCCATTAGCGGAGCTTGCTTCAGAGGGTAGTTAATTGAACGATATGGCAAAGAATCTGATCCTGTGGTTGATCATCGCAGCTGTCCTGGTGACGGTGATGAACAACTTCTCCAGCCCTAACGAGCCGCAGACCCTCAACTATTCCGACTTCATCCAGCAGGTCAAGGATGGCAAGGTCGAGCGCGTAGCGGTTGATGGCTACGTGATTACAGGCAAGCGCAACGATGGCGACAGCTTCAAGACCATCCGTCCGGCAATCCAGGACAACGGTCTGATCGGCGACCTCGTGGATAACCACGTTGTGGTCGAAGGCAAGCAACCTGAGCAGCAAAGTATCTGGACTCAACTCCTGGTCGCAAGCTTCCCGATCCTGGTGATCATCGCCGTCTTCATGTTCTTCATGCGGCAGATGCAGGGCGGTGCCGGTGGCAAGGGTGGGCCGATGAGTTTCGGCAAGAGCAAGGCGCGCCTGCTCTCCGAAGATCAGGTGAAAACCACCCTGGCTGACGTTGCAGGTTGTGACGAAGCCAAGGAAGAAGTCGGCGAGCTGGTCGAGTTCCTGCGTGATCCGGGCAAGTTCCAGCGCCTGGGCGGTCGCATTCCTCGCGGCGTGCTGATGGTTGGTCCTCCGGGTACAGGTAAAACCTTGCTGGCCAAGGCGATTGCCGGCGAAGCCAAAGTACCGTTCTTTACTATTTCCGGTTCCGATTTCGTCGAAATGTTCGTCGGCGTCGGTGCCAGCCGTGTCCGTGACATGTTCGAGCAGGCGAAGAAGCATGCGCCATGCATCATCTTCATCGATGAAATCGACGCCGTCGGTCGCCACCGTGGTGCCGGCATGGGTGGTGGTCACGATGAGCGCGAGCAGACCCTCAACCAGTTGCTGGTAGAGATGGACGGCTTCGAAATGAATGACGGCATCATCGTCATCGCCGCGACCAACCGTCCGGACGTACTGGACCCTGCGTTGCTGCGTCCGGGCCGCTTCGACCGTCAAGTCGTGGTTGGCCTGCCGGACATCCGTGGTCGCGAGCAGATTCTCAAGGTCCACATGCGCAAAGTGCCGATGGGTGACGACGTCGCTCCGGCCGTGATCGCTCGTGGTACTCCTGGTTTCTCCGGTGCCGACCTGGCCAACCTGGTGAACGAGGCTTCGTTGTTTGCGGCTCGTGCCGGCAAGCGCATCGTCGAGATGAAAGAGTTCGAACTGGCCAAAGACAAGATCATGATGGGTGCCGAGCGCAAATCCATGGTCATGTCCGAGAAAGAAAAGCAGAACACTGCTTATCACGAAGCCGGCCACGCTATCGTCGGTCGCGTCGTGCCAGAGCATGACCCGGTCTACAAAGTGTCGATCATTCCGCGCGGTCGCGCACTTGGTGTGACCATGTTCCTGCCGGAAGAAGATCGCTACAGTCTGTCCAAGCGTGCACTGATCAGCCAGATTTGCTCGCTGTACGGCGGTCGTATCGCTGAAGAGATGACCTTGGGCTTCGATGGCGTCACCACCGGTGCGTCCAACGACATCATGCGTGCCAGCCAGATAGCACGAAACATGGTGACCAAGTGGGGGTTGTCGGAAAAACTCGGTCCATTGATGTACGCCGAAGAAGAGGGCGAAGTGTTCCTCGGTCGTGGCGGCGGTGGTCAGCATGCCAGTTTCTCTGGCGAGACGGCCAAGCTGATCGACTCCGAAGTGCGCAGCATCATTGACCAGTGCTATGGCACGGCCAAGCAGATCCTTACGGATAACCGTGACAAGCTTGATGCGATGGCAGATGCCCTGATGAAGTACGAGACGATCGATGCCGATCAGATCGATGACATCATGGCGGGTCGTACGCCTCGTGAACCTCGCGACTGGTCTGGCGGCAACGACACTTCCGGCACGCCTCCGGTGGTGCAGGATGGGCGTCCGGAAACACCTATCGGCGGCCCGGCTGCTGACGTTTAAGGTTTGAAATGACTTCTGTTCAGTCCTCGACCCGGTTGCCTTGCGGCAGCCGGGTTCTTGATTTGGCCCAGACGCATGTCATGGGTATTCTCAATGTCACTCCCGATTCCTTTTCCGATGGCGGCCGATACAGTCAGCTGGACGCGGCCCTGCGCCACGCCGAGGCGATGGTGGCGGCCGGTGCGACGCTGATCGACGTCGGTGGTGAATCGACCCGGCCCGGTGCCAGGGCCGTTTCGCCGCTTGAAGAGCTCGAGCGCGTAGCGCCTATCGTTGAGCGCATCAGTCGCGAACTGGATGTGATTATCTCGGTCGATACCTCCACGCCTGCCGTCATGCGTGAAACCGCAAGGCTGGGGGCGGGGTTGATCAATGACGTACGCTCGTTGCGTCGAGATGGTGCTCTGGATGCAGCGGCGGCCACCGGTTTGCCGGTGTGCCTGATGCATATGCTCGGCGAGCCGGGCGACATGCAGGACAACCCTCAGTACCAGGATGTTACGAAAGAGGTCGGCGAGTTTCTTGCCGAGCGCATGGTTCAGTGTGCCTCGGTAGGTATCCCTGCTGAGCGGATCATTCTTGATCCGGGCTTCGGCTTCGCGAAAACCCTGCAGCACAATCTAAGTTTGTTTAAGCATATGGAGGCCCTGCATGCTTTGGGGCGGCCTCTGTTGGTCGGTGTTTCGCGAAAGAGCATGATCGGCCAGGCCTTGAATCGACCTGTGGGAGAGCGTCTGCATGGTGGTCTGGCACTTGCGGCGCTGGCTTCGGTCAAAGGTGCGCGTATATTGCGCGTCCATGATGTAGCGGAAACGGTCGACGTGGTGCGGATGATTGCCGCCGTAGAATCAGCTGAATAAGAAAGATGGAGTACTTATGAGTAAGAAATACTTTGGCACCGACGGCATTCGTGGTCGGGTCGGTCAATACCCTATCACTCCTGATTTCATGCTCAAGCTTGGCTGGGCGGCAGGCATGGCATTTCGCAGCATGGGCGCCTGCAAGGTGCTCGTGGGCAAGGACACCCGTATCTCCGGTTACATGTTCGAGTCGGCGCTTGAGGCTGGGCTGACCTCGGCCGGTGCTGATGTGATGCTGTTGGGGCCAATGCCGACTCCGGCCATCGCCTATTTGACGCGGACCTTTCACGCCGAAGCCGGCATCGTGATCAGCGCTTCGCATAACCCTCATGACGACAACGGCATCAAGTTTTTCTCTGGTAAGGGCACCAAGCTCCCGGATGAAGTCGAGCTGATGATCGAAGAGCTGCTAGACACCCCGATGACCGTGGTTGAGTCGAGCAAGATCGGCAAAGTGTCGCGAATCAACGATGCCTCGGGCCGTTATATCGAATTCTGCAAGAGTAGCGTTCCCACCGGCACCAGTTTTGCCGGCCTGAAGATCGTGCTCGATTGTGCTCACGGCGCGACTTATAAAGTGGCGCCTAGCGTGTTCCGTGAGTTGGGGGCTGATGTCGTTGTGCTTTCAGCCCATCCCAACGGCCTGAACATCAATGATAATTGCGGTTCGACCCATATGGCACCGCTGCAAGCGGCCGTGCTGGCCGAGCGCGCCGATTTGGGTATCGCCTTCGACGGTGACGGTGATCGGGTGCAGATGGTTGATCACACCGGTGCTGTCGTCGATGGTGACGAGCTGCTGTTCATCATCGCTCGCGATCTGCAAGAGCGTGGCAAGTTGCAGGGCGGTGTGGTCGGTACGCTGATGAGTAACCTGGGGCTGGAGTTGGCCCTGGCGGATCTGGCGATTCCTTTTGTGCGGGCCAACGTTGGTGACCGTTACGTCATCTCCGAGTTGCTGGAGCGCGATTGGCTGGTGGGTGGTGAAAACTCGGGGCACATTGTCTGCTTCAGTCACACCACTACCGGGGATGCGATCATTGCTGCGTTGCAGGTCTTGATGGCGCTGAAACGGCGCGCAGAAGGCCTGGCTCAGTCGCGTCAGGCGTTGCGCAAGTGCCCTCAGGTGTTGATCAATGTGCGGTTTGGCGGTGGTGTGAGCCCGCTCGAGCATCCGACCGTCAAGGAGGCCAGTGATCGTGTCACTCAAGCGATGGCGGGCCGCGGGCGCGTGTTGTTGCGCAAGTCCGGGACAGAGCCGCTGGTGCGTGTCATGGTCGAAGGCGAGGACGAAACGCAGGTTCGCGATTACGCCGAAGAGCTGGCAAAACTAGTAACTGAAGTTTCTGCCTGATTTCGGCTTGCCAGCCATGATTGTGTTGGGTAACATCTGCGCCCACTTTGACCGACGAGGTACAGCATGCGTCGCCCTATGGTAGCTGGTAACTGGAAGATGCACGGTACCCGCGCCAGCGTCGCTGAGCTGATCGACGGCCTTCGTCATCTGGCCTTGCCGAGCGGTGTTGATGTCGCGGTGTTCCCGCCTTGCTTGTATATCAATCAAGTGATTGATGGTTTGCAAGGGAAGTCGATTTCGGTCGGCGCGCAGAACTCTGCGATTGAATCCGGGCAGGGTGCGTTGACAGGTGAAATTTCACCGAGTCAGTTGGTGGATGCAGGTTGTTCCCTGGTGCTTGTCGGGCACTCTGAGCGCCGCCAGATAATGGGCGAGCTCGACGGGACGCTGAATCGCAAATTTGCGGCAGCACAGGCATGTGGCTTGATTCCGGTGTTGTGTGTAGGGGAAACCCTCGAGCAGCGCGAAGCTGGAAAAACTCTTGAGGTTGTCGGGCGTCAGCTGGGCAGCATCATCGAGGAGCTGGGTGTTGGTGCTTTTGCAAAGGCAGTAATCGCTTACGAGCCGGTCTGGGCCATTGGTACCGGGCTGACTGCTTCGCCGCAACAGGCGCAGGATGTGCATGCAGCCATTCGCGCCCAGTTGGCGGCAGAGAATTCTGAAGTCGCACAAGGTGTGCGGCTTCTATACGGCGGCAGCGTGAAGGCGGCCAATGCGGCCGAACTGTTCGGCATGCCGGATATCGATGGGGGGCTCATTGGTGGGGCTTCCCTGAATGCAGATGAGTTCGGTGCGATTTGTCGCGCCGCGGGAAACTGAAAAAATGCTGGAAACAGTCGTAGTCGTTTTTCATCTGCTGGGTGCGTTGGGCGTAGTTGCTCTGGTATTGCTGCAGCAGGGTAAAGGTGCGGACGCTGGTGCATCTTTCGGAGCAGGTGCTTCAAATACTGTGTTCGGAAGCCAAGGTACCTCTACCTTTCTTAGTAAGTTTACTGCTATACTTGCCGCCGGTTTCTTCATGACCAGCTTGGGGTTAGGTTACTTTGCTAAAGAGAAAGCTCACCAGCTGACTCAAGTAGGTTTGCCAAACCCAGCAGTGTTGGAAGTTCCAAAGCAAAAACCGGCTTCTGATGATGTCCCGGTGCTTCAAGAGCAAAAGTCGGCTACTCCAGCGACTGACGTGCCTCCAGCTCAAGAGCAGAAGTAAGAAGAGTTTCAAACGTAGTATTGCCGAGGTGGTGGAATTGGTAGACACGCAACCTTGAGGTGGTTGTGCCCATAGGGTGTAGGGGTTCGAGTCCCCTTCTCGGTACCAATTATCAGGAGAGCCCGCTGTTGCGGGCTTTCTTGTAGGTGGAAGGTTACATTGACCCTGTCAGGGATCGGTCGTATACTTCCGCCCCAGCTTTGTCGCGGGGTGGAGCAGTCTGGTAGCTCGTCGGGCTCATAACCCGAAGGTCGTCGGTTCAAATCCGGCCCCCGCAACCAGTTTAAGGAGCCCCTTTTCAGGGGCTTTTTGTTAGCTGGACACTTTCAACGCCGCTATTCGGCGGCGTTTCAAGGATGGGCGTTTCGCCCATTTTTTTATTTTGCATAGCATGCACATACATGCACGAGGGGGTTCAGGTGTCGAGCAAGCTAGAAGAGTTGCAGGCCTTGCTGGCCCCGGTGGTCGTGGCCCTAGGCTATGAATGCTGGGGTATTGAGTTTTCGGCTCAAGGTCGCCACTCAATGTTGCGCGTTTATATCGATAAAGAAGGCGGCGTGCTGGTGGACGATTGTGCCATCGTCAGTCGCCAGATCAGCGGTGTGCTGGATGTTGAAGATCCAATCTCCGTTGAGTACACCCTTGAAGTTTCCTCGCCTGGCATGGAACGCCCACTGTTCACTCTTGAGCAGTTTGCAAAATTTGCCGGTGAACAAGTGAAGATCAAGCTGCGCTCGCCTTTTGAAGGTCGACGCAACTTTCAGGGCCTTCTGCGCGGTGTAGAAGAGCAGGACGTCGTGGTGCAGGTTGAAGACCATGAGTTCCTGTTGCCGATCGATATGATCGACAAGGCCAACATTATTCCCAGTTTTGACTGAGACGCGGATCCCGCGGATCCAATGGCTTGCGAAAGGCGAGGCGTACGATGAGCAAAGAAGTACTGCTGGTTGTTGAGTCGGTATCCAATGAAAAGGGCGTACCGGCAAACGTAATTTTTGAAGCGCTGGAGCTGGCTCTGGCCACTGCTACCAAAAAGCGTTTCGAGGACGAAGTCGATCTGCGTGTGGAAATCAATCGCCACACCGGTGCTTACGAGACATTCCGTCGCTGGACGGTCGTCGAAGAAGCAGATCTGGACGATCCGGCTATCGAAACCTGGCCGAGCAAGGTTGCGCAAACGCATCCTGGCGCCAAGGTCGGTGACATTGTCGAAGAAAAAATCGAATCCATCGAGTTCGGCCGCATTGCTGCACAGACTGCCAAGCAAGTCATCGTGCAGAAAGTTCGCGAAGCCGAGCGTGCTCAAGTCGTTGATGCCTATCGCGAGCGTCTGGGGGAAATCATCTCCGGCACCGTGAAGAAAGTCACCCGCGACAATGTGATCGTCGACCTGGGCAATAACGCAGAAGCGTTGCTGGCCCGTGAAGACATCATCTCTCGCGAAACCTTCCGGGTTGGCGTGCGTCTGCGCGCGCTGCTCAAGGAAATCCGCACCGAGAACCGCGGCCCGCAGCTGATCCTGTCGCGTACCGCGCCGGAAATGCTGATCGAGTTGTTCCGCATCGAAGTGCCGGAAATCGCTGAAGGCCTGATCGAAGTAATGGCTGCGTCCCGTGACCCGGGTTCGCGTGCCAAGATCGCGGTCCGCTCCAAAGACAAACGCATCGATCCGCAAGGCGCTTGCATCGGCATGCGCGGTTCGCGTGTCCAGGCAGTGTCCGGCGAGTTGGGCGGTGAGCGTGTGGACATCGTCCTGTGGGACGATAACCCTGCTCAGTTCGTGATCAATGCAATGTCGCCGGCTGAAGTGGCGGCAATTATCGTTGACGAAGATGCCCACGCAATGGACATCGCCGTTGGCGCAGACAATCTGGCTCAGGCCATCGGTCGCGGTGGTCAGAACGTGCGTCTGGCTAGCCAGTTGACTGGCTGGACCCTGAACGTGATGACCGAATCGGACATCCAGGCTAAGCAACAAGCAGAAACCGGCGACATCCTGCGCAACTTCATCGACGAGCTGGAAGTCGACGAAGACCTGGCACAGGTGCTGGTAGATGAAGGTTTCACCAGCCTGGAAGAGATTGCCTACGTACCGTTGGAAGAAATGCTCAACATCGACGGCTTTGACGAAGAAACCGTCAACGAGCTTCGCGCTCGCGCCAAGGATCGTTTGTTGACCAAAGCCATCGCTACTGAGGAAAAGCTGGCAGACGCCCATCCGGCCGAAGACCTGCTCTCGCTTGAGGGCATGGACAAGGATTTGGCGATGGAACTGGCGGTGCGCGGCGTAATTACCCGCGAAGACCTGGCCGAGCAGTCTATTGACGACCTGCTCGACATCGACGGCATTGACGATGATCGTGCCGGCAAGTTGATCATGGCCGCCCGAGCCCACTGGTTCGAGTAATTAGGCGCGGCCTGAGGAGAGAAGTGCATGACGCAAGTCACGGTGAAACAACTGGCCGATGAGGTCAAAACACCGGTAGAGCGCCTGTTGCAGCAGATGCGTGAGGCAGGTCTGCCGCACACCGCCGCCGAAGAACATGTGACTGACAGTGAGAAGCAATCTTTGCTGACTCACTTGAAAAGCAGCCACAAGGCGAAAGTGGAAGAACCACGCAAGATCACGCTGCAGCGTAAAACCACCAGCACCCTGCGTGTTGCTGGCAGCAAAAGCATCAGCGTTGAAGTACGCAAGAAGAAAGTCTTCGTGCAGCGCAGCCCGGAAGAAATCGAAGCCGAGCGCAAGCGCGAACTGGAAGAACGTCGCGCAGTAGAAAATGCTGCACGTCAGAAGGCTGAAGAAGAAGCCAAGCGTCGCGCCGAAGAAGAAGCGCGTCGCCAGCCTGCTGCTGCGCAAACCGCTCCTGTCGAAGCTGTCGCAGCGCCTGTTGCAGTTGCCGAACCTGTGCGTGAAAGCGCCCCGGTCGTGGCCGCTGCACCTGCACCGGCAGCCGACACTCGCAAGCGCGACGAGCAGCGTCGTCCGGACAAACCACGTGCCGACGATAGCAATCGTCGTGGCAGTGGTGATGGCGAGCGCAAAAACGCTCCACATCGTGCTTCGGTCAAGGAAAAAGCGCCTGCTCCACGCGTTGCCCCACGTACTACCGACGAAGAAAGCGATGGCTTCCGTCGTGGTGGTCGCGGCAAGGCCAAGCTGAAGAAACGCAACGCCCACGGTTTCCAGAGCCCAACCGGCCCTGTTGTGCGCGAAGTGAAGATCGGCGAGACCATCACTGTTGGCGATCTCGCTCAGCAGATGTCGGTCAAGGCTGCTGAAATCATCAAGTTCATGTTCAAACTGGGTACCCCAGCGACCATCAACCAGGTACTGGATCAGGAAACTGCCCAACTGGTTGCCGAAGAGCTGGGCCACAAAGTGACCCTGGTCAGCGACACCGCCCTGGAAGATTCCCTGGCCGAGTCCCTGAAGTTTGAAGGTGAGACGTTCTCCCGTGCACCGGTTGTGACCGTAATGGGTCACGTTGACCACGGTAAGACCTCGCTGCTCGACTACATCCGTCGTGCCAAGGTAGCTGCTGGCGAAGCCGGTGGTATCACCCAGCACATCGGTGCGTACCACGTTGAAACCGAACGCGGCATGGTCACCTTCCTCGACACCCCTGGTCACGCCGCGTTTACCGCCATGCGTGCCCGTGGTGCCAAGGCGACCGACATCGTGATCCTGGTGGTTGCAGCGGACGACGGCGTAATGCCGCAGACCGTTGAAGCTGTTCAGCACGCTCAGGCGGCTGGCGTACCTCTGGTTGTTGCAGTGAACAAAATCGACAAGCCGGGCGCCGATCTCGATCGCATCCGTAGCGAATTGTCGGTTCACGGCGTGACTTCGGAAGAGTGGGGCGGCGACACCCCGTTCGTATCGGTTTCGGCGAAAGTCGGTACCGGCGTGGACGAGTTGCTCGAAGCTGTTCTGCTGCAAGCTGAAGTTCTCGAACTGAAAGCAACCCCATCGGCCCCTGGTCGTGGTGTTGTGGTTGAATCGCGTCTCGACAAAGGTCGTGGCCCGGTTGCAACCGTTCTGGTTCAAGACGGTACCCTGCGCCAGGGCGACATGGTGCTGGTCGGTTCGAACTATGGCCGCGTTCGCGCCATGCTCGACGAGAACGGCAAGCCAATCAAGGAAGCCGGTCCTTCCATCCCTGTCGAGATCCTCGGCCTGGACGGTACTCCGGACGCTGGCGACGAGATGAGCGTAGTTGCTGACGAGAAGAAAGCCCGTGAAGTGGCTCTGTTCCGTCAAGGCAAGTTCCGCGAAGTCAAACTGGCCCGTGCTCACGCCGGCAAGCTTGAAAACATCTTCGAGAACATGGGTCAGGAAGAGAAGAAGACGCTCAACATCGTCCTCAAATCCGACGTCCGTGGTTCGCTGGAAGCGTTGAACGGTGCCTTGAATGGCCTGGGTAACGACGAAGTGCAAGTGCGTGTGGTCGGTGGCGGTGTCGGTGGTATCACCGAATCCGACGCCAACCTGGCACTGGCCTCCAACGCTGTACTGTTCGGCTTCAACGTGCGTGCCGATGCCGGCGCTCGCAAGATCGTCGAGCAGGAAGGTCTGGATATGCGTTACTACAACGTGATCTACGACATCATCGAAGACGTCAAGAAAGCCCTTACCGGTATGCTGGGCAGCGATGTTCGCGAGAACATCCTGGGTACCGCTGAAGTGCGTGACGTGTTCCGTTCGCCGAAGTTTGGCGCGATCGCCGGTTGCATGGTTATCGAAGGTGTTGTTCACCGTAACCGTCCAATCCGTGTACTGCGTGAAGACATCGTTATCTTCGAAGGCGAGCTGGAATCCCTGCGCCGCTTCAAGGATGACGCTTCCGAAGTACGTGCCGGCATGGAATGCGGTATCGGCGTGAAGAGCTACAACGACGTCAAAGTCGGTGACAAGATCGAAGTCTTCGAGAAGGTTCAGGTTGCTCGCAGCCTCTAACTCGCGCACTTCAAGAGCCGTGATGGCCAGCCGCATGCAATTGCGCGGCGCATCAGTCGGACTCTAAACGCAACGCCCGGTCTGGCTTTTGTCAGGCCGGGCGTTTGCCGCTTTCAGACCCTTCGGGTTTCACCGTGGGGCAGTAACAGGTAACAAGACATGGCAAAAGAATATAGCCGTACCCAACGTATCGGCGATCAGATGCAGCGTGAGCTGGCACAGCTGATCCGTCGTGAAGTCAAAGACCCGCGCGTCGGGCTGGTCACTATTACCGCTGTTGAAGTCAGCCGTGACGTCGGTCACGCCAAGATCTTCATCACCGTGATGGGGCAGGACAGCCGCGACGACATCGCGCAAAGCATCAAGGTGCTCAACTCCGCCGCCGGTTTCCTGCGCATGCAGTTGGCTCGCGAGATGAAATTGCGCAGCGTTCCACAGTTGCACTTCCATTACGACGAAAGTGTCGTGCGTGGTGCGCACCTGTCGGCCCTGATCGAACGCGCGGTGGCTGAAGACAGTCAGCACCCGGTTGCGGCTGAACCCGAAGACGCCAAGGAGTAATCGGTGGCTCAGGTCAAACGTATCCGTCGTAACGTCAGCGGTATCATCCTGCTCGACAAGCCGTTGGGGTTCACTTCCAACGCGGCGTTGCAGAAGGTCCGCTGGTTGCTCAATGCCGAGAAGGCCGGGCACACCGGCAGTCTCGATCCGCTGGCCACTGGCGTGTTGCCGTTATGCTTCGGCGAGGCCACCAAGTTCTCGCAATACCTGCTCGATTCCGACAAAGGTTATGAAACCCTGGCGCAACTGGGCAAGACCACCACCACGGCGGATGCCGAAGGTGAGGTTTTGCTGGAACGTCCGGTGACCGTTGGTCGTGCCGATATCGAAGCTGTGTTGCCGAAATTTCGTGGGCAAATCAGTCAGATACCGCCGATGTACTCGGCACTCAAGCGCGATGGGCAGCCGCTGTACAAGCTGGCCCGTGCAGGTGAAGTAGTGGAGCGCGAACCGCGTTCTGTTACTATTGCGCGCTTGGAATTACTGGCCTTTGAGGGTGATACTGCGCGGCTTGCGGTGGATTGCAGCAAAGGCACCTATATCCGTACCCTGGTGGAGGATATCGGTGAGCAACTCGGTTGTGGCGCTTACGTGGCTGAATTGCGACGTACCCAGGCCGGGCCTTTCACGCTTGCACAGACCGTCACTCTGGAAGAGCTGGAAGCGGTACATGCCGAAGGCGGCAACGAAGCGGTCGACCGCTTCCTGATGCCATCGGACAGCGGCCTGCTGGATTGGCCACTGTTGCAGTTCTCGGAAGCGAGCGCGTTCTACTGGCTCAACGGCCAGCCGGTACGTGCCCCGGATGCACCGAAATTTGGCATGGTACGGGTACAGGATCACAATGGTCGCTTCATCGGTATCGGTGAAGTGAGCGAAGACGGGCGCATCGCGCCACGTCGACTGATTCGGTCAGAATGACCGAACGAGGGTGGCTGTTAACAGGCACGGTCACTACTCATTTTTAGATACAGGGATTTGTCCCTGGCCTGTTGAAACTGTTTTTCTGAAACGGTTTCCTGATAAAAGGATTGCCTCATGGCTCTCGACGTTCAAGAAAAAGCTCAAATCGTAGCTGACTACCAGCAAGCTGTTGGTGACACTGGTTCGCCAGAGGTGCAAGTTGCACTGCTGACCGCCAACATCAACAAACTGCAAGGTCACTTCAAGGCCAACGGTAAAGATCACCACTCCCGTCGTGGTCTGATCCGCATGGTTAACCAGCGTCGTAAGCTGCTGGACTACCTGAAAGGCAAGGACGTGAGCCGTTACAGCGCTCTGATCGCTCGCCTGGGTCTGCGTCGCTAATAAGCGATTGCGCTAGAGGTTGGTTGTTTGCTGTGTGCCAGCGGGTTTCCCGCAGGTACATGGCAGGCTCCCAGCCTCAAGTTTTATCTGGACAATAGTTTTACCCTGGACAATGACAGTCGGGCCGATTCCCGGCGTTGCCCAAGAATTTCGCAAGAAACCAGTTCCCCCAAGAGCCACAAAGAAGGTAGGACACCGTGAACCCGGTAATCAAAAAATTCCAGTTCGGTCAGTCGACCGTTACCCTCGAGACTGGCCGTATCGCCCGTCAGGCCTCCGGCGCAGTATTGGTCACCGTTGACGACGACGTCAGCGTATTGGTGACCGTAGTCGGTGCCAAACAAGCCGATCCAGGCAAGGGCTTCTTCCCTCTGTCTGTTCACTACCAGGAAAAGACTTACGCCGCCGGTAAGATCCCTGGCGGTTTCTTCAAGCGTGAAGGCCGTCCTTCCGAGAAAGAAACCCTGACTTCCCGACTGATCGACCGTCCGATCCGTCCGCTGTTCCCTGAAGGTTTCATGAACGAAGTGCAGGTTGTCTGCACCGTCGTTTCCACCAGCAAGAAGACCGATCCGGACATCGCAGCGATGATCGGTACCTCGGCTGCGCTGGCTATCTCCGGCATTCCTTTCGATGGCCCGATCGGCGCTGCCCGCGTTGCATTCCACGAAAGCACCGGTTACCTGCTGAACCCGACTTACGAACAACTGAAAGCTTCGAGCCTGGACATGGTCGTTGCCGGTACTTCGGAAGCCGTGTTGATGGTTGAATCGGAAGCCAAAGAGCTGACCGAAGACCAGATGCTGGGCGCGGTACTGTTTGCTCACGACGAGTTCCAGGTGGTGATCAACGCCGTTAAAGAACTGGCCGCTGAAGCTGCCAAGCCGACCTGGGCCTGGGCTCCTCAGCCAGAAGCCACTGCTCTGCTGGGTGCTATCCGTGCCGAGTTCGGCGAAGCGATCTCCCAGGCTTACACCATCACCATCAAGGCCGACCGTTACGCTCGTCTGGGCGAACTGAAAGACCAAGTGGTTGCCAAGCTGTCCGGTGAAGAAGGCCAGCCTTCCGCAGCTGACGTCAAAGCTGCTTTCGGCGAAATCGAATACCGCACCGTTCGCGAAAACATCGTTAACGGCAAGCCACGTATCGACGGCCGCGACACCCGCACCGTACGTCCGCTGAACATCGAAGTGGGTGTTCTGCCGAAGACCCACGGTTCGGCACTGTTCACCCGTGGCGAAACCCAGGCTCTGGTCGTCGCGACACTGGGCACCGCCCGTGACGCACAGCTGCTGGACACCCTGGAAGGCGAGAAAAAAGACCCGTTCATGCTGCACTACAACTTCCCTCCGTTCTCGGTGGGCGAGTGTGGTCGCATGGGTGGCGCTGGTCGTCGTGAAATCGGTCACGGCCGTCTGGCTCGTCGTTCGGTTCAGGCCATGCTGCCTGCTGCCGACGTGTTCCCGTACACCATCCGTGTCGTGTCGGAAATCACCGAGTCCAACGGTTCGAGCTCCATGGCTTCGGTCTGCGGCGCTTCCCTGGCGCTGATGGACGCTGGTGTACCGATGAAGGCACCGGTTGCCGGTATCGCCATGGGTCTGGTTAAAGAAGGCGAGAAATTCGCCGTCCTGACTGACATCCTGGGTGACGAAGACCACCTGGGCGACATGGACTTCAAAGTAGCCGGTACCGCCAAAGGTGTTACCGCGCTGCAGATGGACATCAAGATCAAGGGCATCACCGAAGAAATCATGGAAATCGCTCTGGGCCAAGCCCTGGAAGCGCGCCTGAATATCCTCGGTCAGATGAACCAGATCATTGGCCAGTCGCGTACCGAACTGTCGGAAAACGCTCCGACCATGATCGCGATGAAAATCGACACCGACAAAATCCGTGATGTCATCGGTAAAGGCGGCGCGACCATTCGTGCGATCTGTGAAGAGACCAAGGCTTCGATCGACATCGAAGACGACGGCTCGATCAAGATCTTCGGCGAAACCAAGGAAGCGGCTGAAGCTGCACGCCAGCGCGTTCTGGGCATCACCGCTGAAGCTGAAATCGGCAAGATCTACGTCGGTAAGGTTGAGCGCATCGTCGACTTCGGCGCATTCGTCAACATCCTGCCGGGCAAGGACGGTCTGGTTCACATCTCGATGCTGAGCGACGCTCGCGTTGAGAAAGTGACCGACATCCTGAAAGAAGGCCAGGAAGTGGAAGTTCTGGTACTGGACGTGGACAACCGCGGCCGTATCAAGCTGTCCATCAAAGACGTAGCAGCGGCCAAGGCTTCGGGTGTTTAATTACCCCCGCGCCTGACCGTTGAACAGCAAAACGCCCCGACTGGTTCGGGGCGTTTTGCTGTGTGCAGGAAAAAGCTGAGCGTGGAATTTGGTGTGGCGAGGGAGCTTGCTCCCTCGCCACAAGTTGCCGGACCGCGAGACCGGTGCTAGGTTTAGCCCACAGCCCGTGTAGCTCAGCCGGTAGAGCAGCGCACTCGTAACGCGAAGGTCGCAGGTTCGATTCCTGTCTCGGGCACCATTTTCCCCGCTTACTTCACCTTTCTGCTCAGCTCCTCGACGGTGCGCTTGAGCTGATCCATCGCGCGATCCTGATCGCTGATTTCCCGTTTAAGACTGGAGATCTCGCTGTTGTTCGAGCTGGAGCTGGAACCGCTGTTGCGCTTGAGCTCTTCCACTTGTTTGGTGAGAGTGTTCAGGTCGCGTTCCTGTTCATTGACCGTGCGCTTGAGATCATCAATCTCCTTGCTGCTGGAGCTGGTGCTGGAACCACTGTTGCGTTTGAGTTCTTCGATCTGGCGGGCCTGTTCGCTGATAGTGCGCTTCTGGCTTTCGAGATCGCTGGCATTGGCCTTCACGGTTTTTTGCAGGTTTTCCAGATCATCGATGCTGACACTGGTTCTGACGAGCGTGTCCTTGCCGTATGAATTGTGGAGGGCAGAGATTTTGTCGGAGTACAGCGAAGGGTCAGAGGCGACTTCGACAGCCGCTTGAGCTGCACTGGCCAATGTCAGGCTGCCGAGCAGCAGGGTAGCAGCGGCAAGACGGGTAGACGAAAGCTTCGAAAAACTGCGCATCACTGGGGTTCCTTGTGAAGTGCCGATATGGCACATCGCTATGACTTGGGATTTGAATTTATGTTCCCCGAGGTCTCCAGCATCTCTTGCACACAGCTTTTTGCGGGATAGATGTAAAGAGCCGTGTAAATCGTCGGCAAAACGTCCTATATTCGTTGCCTGCATGAGCATCGCCCAGCAGTTTTCAGATGATCCCGAATGGTTCTGAAGGCCAGACAAACCGGGCTTCAAACGGTTTTTTTGCGTCAGAGAGATCCTTGATGATCCAGATCCATCTTCCATTCCCCAGATCAGCGAGAACGCCATGACCGTTAAAGAATTGACCCAAGAAGCCAGACACGAAGAAGCCCTGAAAAAGTACGTACTGGATGCACCCCAGTTACTGGAAGAGATCAAGGACTTGCCTGCCGACGATCAGAAGGACCAGATCCAGTGGGCGTTCGAGGATGAGGCAGAAGCCCAGGGCTTGCAGCCGTGGGAGCTGACGCTCAAGTACACCTCAACCCCGGAAGAGTTCGAGGCTGCGCGCCTGGCGCTGCACAAGGAAGCGGCCGAGGTATTGGGTGTCGAGTGGGAAGAGTACTGCGAGATGAACAATCTAGTGGTCTGATACAAAAACGCCAGCCTCATCGGGGCTGGCGTTTTTCTTTATGCGAAGAACTCAGAGGCTCAGTCGCATCGACAGATCCACCGCCTTCACATCCTTGGTCATCGCACCAATCGAAATGTAATCCACCCCGGTTTGCGCAATCGGCAGCAACGTACTTTCGTTGATGCCGCCACTGGCCTCCAGTTTTGCCTTGCCGGCATTCAGGCGCACGGCTTCACGCATGTCATCCAGGCTCAGTTCATCGAGCATGATGATGTCGGCCCCCGCCGCCAGGGCTTCTTTGAGCTCCGTCAGGTTCTCCACTTCGATCTCCACCGGTTTGCCCGGAGCGATCTTGTGCGCGGCAGCAATAGCCTCAGGGATGCCACCGCAGGCGGCGATGTGGTTTTCCTTGATCAGGAAGGCGTCATACAGGCCGATGCGGTGGTTGTAGCAACCGCCGCAGGTCACGGCGTATTTCTGGGCCAGACGCAGCCCCGGCAGGGTTTTGCGGGTATCGAGCAACTTCACTTGGGTTTGGGCGACGAAATCCGCCAGGTACTGCGCGCGCGTGGCCACGCCCGAAAGCAGCTGCAGGAAGTTCAGCGCGCTGCGTTCGCCGGTGAGCAGCGAGCGTGCCGGGCCTTCGAGGTGGAACAGCGCCTGATTGGGTTTCACCCGCTCGCCATCGCTCACCTGCCAGTGCACGGCGACCCGCGGATCCAGCTGCCGAAACACGGCATCGACCCATGCAGTGCCGCTGATGACGGCCGCGTCGCGGGTGATGATGGTGGCTTTGGCCAGACGTTCGGCCGGGATCAGTTGCGCGGTGATGTCGCCGCTGCCGATGTCCTCGAGCAACGCACGGCGCACGTTGGCTTCGATTTCGGCGGTCAAATCGGCGAGACGTAGATTCGGCATAACGGGCTCCACAAACAAAGTGGCCCGATTATAGGGCCATGGCGCGAGGCAACCCAAGGCATCAACAACCATCCCGTCGTTCGCAAACCTGCATTTGGTCGATTCGCGTGAGCAATTGACTCTAAGCAAGGGTCTTTCATAAACGTCTGTTTCTTTGGGAGCGCAGAGTCTGCTGGCACAAGAGAGGTCTTTTGCAGATAATTCTGCCTTGTATTTGACGTCATAGCTTTGACGTACCTTTGGATTCCCGATTATTGAATGACAGCGGGTGTGCAATGTTCTCCGCTGAACGCCGGCTGTGTGGCCGGCGTGCTCGATCTTTCTTACCGAACCGAAGAATCACCGTTTCAGGAGGCTTGGATGCACAACGACGGGAATGTAGTGCCTTTGCACAAGGCGACTACCGATCAGGCGACTCATTCGCTGCTCGCCCGCCTGCCCGTGATTCTGCTTCAGGTTCGCGACAAAGCTGCCCAACAGCTCAAGCAGGGTTTGCAGGAGCTGTTCGATAACGCCGACGACACCTTGTTCGAAATGGCCGACCGGGCCCGAAACGATGTCGAGCAAAACATTTTCTTCGAAGCCATGCGCGATTTGCGCCTCAAGCGCAAAAGTATCGAGCGCGGTTTTCTCGAGCAGTTCCTCGAGGCTTTCCTCAGACTCACGCAGTGCGACACCTCACAGGCTGCCTTGCCCCGGGCATTGGCTTTCGATACCTCGGCGTCGCTATCCCATGACGACATGGAGCGTAATGTGGCGGTGGAGATCATGGTCGGCAAAGTGCTGAACCGCGATGGCTTCGCCCTCGACCAACTCACCGCCCGACTGAGCACCCTGTTGGGCAAGAAACTGGTCGAACAGCACAACCCCCTGGGGCCGACGCTGCTCTGCGAGTATTTCCTGCAGGCGGGTCGCAACCTGGGGATGGAGATCAAGGTCAAGCTGATCATCCTCAAGCTGTTTGAGCGCTATGTGCTCAGCAACGCCGATCAGCTCTACGCCGAAGCCAATCAATTGCTGATCGCCACCGGTGTGCTGCCGGACCTCAAGCCTGCCCCGGCGCGGCGTGCCACTGATCGAGCGGCTGCCAGTGCTCACGCCGACCCTGTCGAGGCAGGGAGTCGCAGCAGCAATCCACAGATTGACGAGGGGGTGCAGGAAGTTTTCGCCGCCTTGCAGGAGTTGCTGCTCCATGTGCGCGGCAGCGTTGCGCCGACCCTGGAGGTCAGTGCCCAGACCCAGCCCATTTCCACCCGCGACCTGCTGCGACTGCTCTCGCACTTGCAGCAATATGTGCCGGCGCTGGCGGTTCAGGACGACTTCGACCTGCGTAACCAGCTCGAACTGCTGCTGACCCGGGTCAGCGTCAAAAGTGGCAGGTCGCGGGTGGTCGGGGTGGCTGATGAAGACGTGATCAACCTGATCGCCATGCTCTTCGAATGCATTCTCGATGACCGCAACCTGCCGGACTCCCTCAAGGCGCTGATTGGCCGCTTGCAGATTCCGATGCTGAAAGTCGCAGTGCTCGACAAGAGTTTTTTCAGCCGCAGCAGCCATCCCGCCCGGCGCTTGCTCAACGAAATCGCCGCGGCGGCCATGGGCTGGGGCGAGTGCGATGACCATCAGCGCGACAGTCTGTACCTGCGCATTGAGCAGGTGGTGCAGCGCTTGTTGAACGACTTTGTCGATGATCCGGCGATCTTTTCCGAACTGCTGGCGGATTTCCTCGCCTTCACCCATGACGAGCGTCGTCGCAGTGAATTGCTGGAGCAGCGCACCCGAGACGCCGAAGAAGGCCGCGCCAGGACCGAACTGGCCCGTCAGCGCGTCGAGCAGGCGTTGAATCGGGTGTTGGTGGGCAAGGTTTTGCCGCACAGCGTGGTGGTGTTTGTTCGGGAGGCCTGGAGCAAAGTGCTGTTGCTGACCGGCCTCAAGCACGGTGATCAGTCCGCCGAATGGCACGCCGATGTGCAGACCATGGAGCAGTTGATCTGGAGCGTGCAGCGCCATGACGAACCCGATGCGAGCCTGCGCTTGTTGGCGCTGGTGCCAGGGTTGCTCAAGTCATTGCGCGATGGGCTGAACAGCTCGGCATTCGACCCGTTCGCTACCAGCGAGTTTTTCAGCGAGCTGGAAGCCCTGCACGTTCAACTGTTTGAACGTCCGAGCCTGAACAGCACGCCTGTCGAGGGGCCGATAATGGTCGAAGTGCAGGAGGAAATCGTGCTTCGCACTGCTGACGAAGGCCCGGTCGAAACGGCCTCGGTGCGTTTGCCGGAGGATGATGCCGCGCTACTGCAAGTCGATCAACTGCGCCCGGGGGGCTGGGTCGAGTTTCAGGAAGACGAGGAAAACACCCTGCGTTGTAAATTGACGGCAATCATTGAATCCACCGGCAAGTACATCTTTGTCGACCGTACCGGAATGAAAGTGCTGGAGCGCAACCGTACCGGCCTGGCCCTGGAGTTTCGGCGTGGCGCGGTGCGCACGCTGGACGACACCTTGCTGTTCGATCGGGCGCTGGAATCGGTGCTGGGCAACCTGCGGCGTCTCAATCGCGGCAAGTGATCGCGCGCCGAGGGTCTATCGCGGCATACTGGGCGCCAACACAGTCGTCGTTGAAGGAGCCTGTATGCAGTTGGACCCCGCGAGTGGTTGGTGTCAGGGTGTGCGTTTATGCCCTTCACCCAACTTCAATGCGCGCCCCGAGGGCGAGATTTCCCTGCTGGTGATCCACAACATCAGTCTGCCGCCCGCGCAGTTTCTGACCGGCAAGGTGCAGGAATTTTTCCAGAATCGTCTGGATGTCACGGAACATCCCTACTTTGCAGGGATCGCCGACCTGCGGGTGTCTGCGCACTTTCTGATTGAACGTGACGGCACCGTCACTCAGTTTGTCTCTTGTCTTGAGCGCGCCTGGCACGCCGGCGTTTCGTGTTTTGAGGGACGGGAAACCTGTAACGATTTTTCCGTGGGCATCGAGCTTGAAGGCACGGATGATCTACCGTTTACCGATGCGCAGTATCAGGCGTTGACGACTCTGACCCGACAGCTGCAAAGCGCCTTCACGGGCATCACCGCGCAACGTATCTGTGGGCATAGCGACATTGCACCCGGGCGCAAGACTGATCCGGGACCGGCGTTTGACTGGGCGCGCTATCGTGCGGCCCTGGCAAAAGCCGCTCAGGAAGAAGAGGAGCAACAATGAGTTTTCTGGTGCTGCTGTTAGCGGTCTGGATCGAGAAATTCTCGGCCCTGCGCCATCGGGTTCAACGTGATGCGGGTTGGGTGCGTGAGCTGAACAAGCTTGAAGTGAGCCCACGCATGACCAACCGTCCGTGGCTGATACTGGTGGTGCTGGTGTTGTTGCCGGTGGCGCTGCTGGGGTTGCTGTTGGTGGTGCTGGACCCGGTGGCCTATGGCTTGCTGGCGTTGCCCGTGCACCTGTTGGTGGTGATTTACAGTCTGGGGCGTGGCGATCTGCTGGCCGGCCTGGGGCCGTTTCGCGATGCCTGGCGCCGGGAAGACCTGCAGGCTGCCGCCCATGTGGCCAAACGCGACCTGGATATCTGCGCCGACAGTGGCGAGCAACTGCTGGAACGGGTGCAGGGGCATCTGTTGTGGGAGGCCTATCAGAGCTTTTTCGCGGTGATCTTCTGGTACTTCCTGCTGGGCCCGGTTGCGGCCCTGAGCTATCGACTGCTGGCGCTGGCCGAAGAGCATGGGCAGAACCCGGCCGTGGTCGAGCGCGCGACACAACTGCGCCACGCGTTCGATTGGGTGCCGGTGCGGTTGCTGGCGGCGAGCTTCGCGCTGGTCGGCAACTTTGTCGCGGTCAGCCGGGTGATGCTGCATGAGCTGCTGAACTGGAACATCAGCGCCGCCCAACTGATCGAGAAGGTCGGATTGGTTGCCGGTGAAATTCCGGCGCCGGTGGTCGGCCCGGACGGCATCAACAGCCTGGACCGGATCTGGGAACTGCTGCTGCGCGCGGCAGTGCTTTGGTATGCCGGTTTTGCGTTGTGGACTGTTTTGTCCTGACTCCAATCTACGGCGAACGCTTTTGTGGCGAGGGGGCTTGCCCCCGTTGGGTCGCGAAGCGTCCCCAGCGTCAGTCCAGACAATCGTGTTGTCTGGATTTACGACTGCTTCGCAGCCGAACGGGGGGCAAGCCCCCTCACCACAGGGATATCACTTGCCTGAAAGGGCATCTTCTGTCCGAAGAAAAGGCACCCCGCCGTTAACCTTAAGTTACAAAACCTCCTTCCGATTTAGGCTATACAGAGGCAGCGCCAATAGTGGCTATCTGCTGTCTCTGCGCGCCTGCCAATAAAAATAAGAAATCAAAGGGAGACTTCACAGTGAAGAGCTTGCTCTATCCCGCTGTCGCGCTGATGAACCGCCTGAGCTTCGGCATGAAGTTCAGCCTGATCAGCGTGCTGTTCCTCGTACCGATGCTGGTGACCAACTTCTATCTGGTGCGCGACTCCTATCGCGAATTCCAGGGCACCCGGATCGAGTTGCAGAGCCTCGACCTGTTGGGCAGCGGCCTGAGCCTGCGTCGGGACCTGGAGACCCTGAACAACCTGGTACAGATCAACGTCACCCTGGGCCAGTCCGGCAAGGCCAATCATGTCGAATCGACGATCAGTGCCCTGGAGCAAAGCGTCCTGAGCCGTTTGCAGGGGCTGGCGGCGATGACCACTGACCCGGAGCAAATCACGTTTTTCGATGGCAAACGCGATGAAATGATCGCCGCGTTCAAGGCCCAGCAAGCGGAAAACTCCCTGCAAAGCAAAAGTGCGCTGATCGGCAAGTTGCTCGGCAACGCGCAGATTTTCAGCCAGATTATCGCCAGTCAGGCCGGCCTGAGCCGCGACAGCCAGAGCGACATGCGTCAGCTGAGCGAACTCATTACCAATGTCACGCCGGCCGTCACCCAGACACTCGGCGAGGGCCGGGCGATGGGGTCTTACTCGCTGGGGCAGGGTTTTCTCAATTCGGCCTCGAGTACCCGATTTGATGAGTTGCTGGCGCAGATCGAGAAACTTCAGGCCGAATACGGCCTGAAGTTGAAGGACGCTCTGGGCTCCAGTAAAGCCGCGCACGAAACCCTGGCGGCTCAGGCAGAAAGCAGCAAGACCTCCCTGAAAAAGGCCAGTGAACTGTTCGAAGAACAGGTGGTGATGGCCGACACCCTCGATGCGCCGTGGCAGGCCTTTTTCGATCAGGTCACGGGCCTGATGGACCAGACCTATCAACTCAACGAAGCCACCCTGAAGTTTCTCGGCACCCAGTTGCAGCAGCGGCTGGAGCAGCACCGTACCCACATGGTGTTGCAGGCGGTGGCGCTGGCGCTGGTGTTTGTGTTGATTTTTTACCTCTATGGCGGGTTCTACGCCTCGACCCGCACCACCCTCAAGCGTCTGGGCGCGGTGATGGACAAGGTAGCGGCCGGTGACATGACCGTGACCTTCAGCGCCAACAGCCGCGACGAGCTGGGCGAGTTGGGTGAGGTGTTCACCGGTACCGTGAAGAAAATCCATGACCTGATCGAGCGAGTGGGGCAGACCGTCAGCGAGGTCGAGCGCCAGGCCGGGCAGGTCGAAAGCGTGTCCGCCCAGAGCAACCAGGCGGTAGCGGGGCAGCGTACGCAGATCGAACAGGTCGCCACCGCGATGAACCAGATGTCGGCCACTTCCCAGGAGGTGGCGCGCAGTGCCTCTGCGGCCGTCAGCAGTGCCCACAGCGTCAATGACGAGACCGTCAGCGGTCGCGGATTGGTGGAGTCCCAGCAGGGCAGCATCGCTGCACTGGCCAGCGAAATCGATCAGTCGGTGCGGGTGATCAATCAACTGGCCAGCGACAGTCAGTCCATCAGTCGTGTGCTGGAGGTGATCAAAAGCATTGCCGAACAGACCAACCTGCTGGCCCTCAACGCCGCCATTGAAGCCGCCCGCGCGGGCGAGCAGGGCCGGGGTTTTGCGGTGGTGGCGGATGAGGTGCGGACCCTGGCCAAGCGCACCCAGCAATCGACCGAAGAAATCGAGCAGATGATCGCCAAGTTGCACAGCGGTGTCGGTGCGGCGGTCAAGGCAATGGGCACCAGCCATCAGATGGCTAGCGGCACGGTCGGGCAGTCGGAAAAGGTCCAGCAGGCGCTGGAAAACATCCTCGGCGCCGTCGGCATGATCGTCGACCAGAACCAGCAGATTGCCGCTGCGGTAGAGCAGCAGACCGCTGTGGCCCACGACATCGACCAGAACATCGTCGAGATCAACCGCGCCGGCGAGCGCACCGCCGAAGGCGCGCACCAGACCGAGAATGCGAGCAGAGCGCTGTCGGCGCAGGTGGTGGAGCTCAAGCAGTTGATCAGTGCGTTCCGGGTTTGATGCCACGAAGCAGATCAAATGTGGGAATCAACGGATTACCAGTTGAACAGCTCACAGGCGTTGGCCGTGCTGGCAGCGGCCAGTTGTTCGGGGCTGATCGTCATGAGGGTGGCCAGTGCCTCGCAGATCGCCGGCAAATGGGCCGGGCTGTTGCGTTGGCCGGGGAACATGGCGGGGGCCATGTCCGGTGAGTCGGTTTCCAGTACCACCGATTCAAGGGGCAAACCGGCAATCACCCGGTGCATGCGCAAGGCTTGTGGCCAGGTCGCGGCGCCGCCGAGGCCGAGTTTGAAACCGAGCTTGATGTATTCGCGAGCCTCTTCCTGGCTGCCGGCGAAGGCATGAATGATCCCCGCCCGTTTCAAGCGAAACCGTTTGAGTGTGGCGATCACCGCTGCGTGGCTGCGTCGCACATGAATCAATGCTGGAAGATTGAAGTCCGCCGCCAGTTGCAGTTGGGCGTCGAACAGCGTTTGCTGACGTTCACGATCCAGAGTTTCGATGAAGTAATCCAGACCGATCTCGCCCACCGCGCATAGCTGGCGATGGCCCGCTAACCGCGTCAGCCAGTCACCGAGTTCGGTCAAATCTTCAGGGCGATGGTCATCCAGATACACCGGGTGCAAACCAAACGCCGCGTGCAGATCGGGATCGCTTTGCACCAGCTCCCAGACCCGCTGCCAATTGGCCTGATACACCCCCAGCACCACCATCCGCCGCACGCCGAGGGCGCGGCTCTCGGCCAGCAGCGCCTGACGATCCGGGTCGAAGTCCGGAAAGTCCAGGTGAGTGTGGGTGTCGATCAGTTCCACGGTTCAGTCCTGAAGAATACGCTGCTTGAACGTCCGCGCGATGGCCTGCACGCCGGGCTGGTAATCGGCCTGTTCGATGGCGGTCACTGCCAGTTCCAGGGCTTTGTCGGCGATCAGTTGATGCTGCTGGGCCATGGCGTTGACCGGCAGCGGCAGGAAGTCCAGCAACTGCGTATCACCAAAGGTGCCCAGGCGCAGCGGGCGGCTTTTCAGCGGGAAATCGTGCAAGGCATCGAACACGCCCTGAAGCAGCACGTAGGAGGTGGTCACCAGCGCATCCGGCAAATGGCCCAGGCGTTGGATCAATTCTTCCATCAGTTGTTTGCCGCACTCACGGCTGAACGACTCGCCGTGCTCGATCAGCGCCTCGCCTTTGAAACCGTTCAGCGCTTCCTTGAAGCCCGTTGCCCGCTCCTGGCTGATACTCAATTCAGGGCGTGCGCCGAGCAGCGCGATCTGTTTTGGCAGCGGGGTCAGCAGGCTGCGGGTCAGGTGCAGGCTGGCTTCGCGATCATCGCTGATCACCGAGCAGAAATGCTCGGGCTCCATCACCCGGTCGATGGCGATGATCGGAATGCCTTTGGCCTGCAACTGGCGATAGCTGTCGTCACCGGCCGGCAGGCAACTGGCGACGATCAGCGCATCGCAGCGGCGGGCGCGGAACAGTTGCAGCAATTGCCGTTCGCTGTCCGGCGCATCGTCGGAGCTGGCGATCAGCAGCTGATAGCCGCGCGCCCGGGCGCCTTGTTCCAGCAGTTTGGCGATTCGCGCGTAACTGGGGTTTTCCAGGTCCGGCAGAATGAAGCCCAGGGTGCGGGTGTGCCGACTGCGCAGCCCGGCGGCCTGCGGGTTGGGTGTGAAGCCATGTTGTTCGACCACTGCCCGCACGCGCTCGACAGTGGCGCTGCTGATGCGTTGCTGTTCGGCCTTGCCATTGATGACGTAACTGGCGGTGGTCACGGAGACACCGGCCAATTGTGCAATATCACTGAGTTTCAACCCGGTATTCCTTGTTTTTAGAGCGTGCCCCGACATTTTCGCCAATCCTACCCGATTGAGGCAGGCGACCATTGTCGCAGCACATCCGATAATTGGACTTCAAGGATGAGACATTATCGAGTAACGTGCCTAAGATTCTAGATTAAACGTTTCAGCAGGCGTATTTTCTACGTTATAGGTCGCTTTGGCCGGTTCTGCCGCGAAACCGCCAAAACTGCGTCTGAAAAGGTGTTCTCAAAACGCCTAAGCTGAATCAATCAAAACAATACCTGGCGTCACACGGCGCCAAAAAGGAGAAAGCATGCTCGAGCTCACCATAGAGCAGATATCCATGGGCCAGTCGGCTGTGGATAAAGCCACCGCCTTGCAATTGCTCGCTGACCGACTCGTGACCGATGGCCTGGTGGCCGACGGTTACCTCGCAGGCTTGCAGGCCCGGGAAGCCCAGGGCTCGACCTTTCTCGGCCAAGGTATTGCCATCCCCCATGGCACTCCCGAAACCCGCGATCAGGTATTCGCCACTGGCGTGCGGCTGATGCAGTTTCCTGACGGCGTGGACTGGGGCAATGGCCAGATCGTTTATCTGGCCATCGGTATCGCCGCCAAATCCGATGAACACCTGCGCCTACTGCAACTGCTGACCCGTGCCCTCGGTGAAACCGATCTGGGCCAGGCCCTGCGCCGCGCCAGTTCCGCCGAGGCCTTGCTGAAATTGCTGCAAGGCGCGCCACAAGAGCTGGCACTGGACGCACAGATGATCGGCCTCGGTGTGTCCGCCGATGACTTCGAAGAGCTGGTTTGGCGCGGTGCCCGTTTGCTGCGTCAGGCCGATTGCGTGAGCAACGGTTTTGCCGGCGTCTTGCAGCAGGTCGAAGCGCTGCCGCTGGGCGATGGCCTGTGGTGGCTGCACAGCGAGCAAACAGTGAAGCGTCCCGGCCTGGCGTTCGTTACCCCGGACAAACCCATCCGCTACCTCGGTCAGCCGCTGAGCGGGCTGTTCTGCCTGGCCAGCCTCGGTGAAGCCCATCAGGCGCTGCTCGAACGTCTTTGCGCGTTGCTGATTGAAGGTCGCGGCCATGAATTGGGCCGTGCCACCAGTAGCCGCGCGGTGCTGGAAGTCCTTGGCGGTGAAGTGCCGGCGGACTGGCCGAGCGCACGCATTGCCCTGGCCAACGCCCACGGTTTGCATGCGCGCCCGGCGAAGATCCTCGCGCAATTGGCGAAAAGTTTTGAAGGCGAGATCCGTATACGCATCGTCGATGGCCACGACAGCGCGGTGTCGGTGAAGAGTTTGAGCAAACTGCTCAGCCTTGGCGCCCGTCGCGGTCAGGTGCTGGAGCTCATCGCCGAACCGGTCATCGCCGCCGACGCCTTGCCGGCCTTGCTGGCGGCCATCGAAGAAGGCCTCGGTGAAGAAGTCGAGCCGCTGCCCGTGGTAAGCCAGCAGCGCGAAGTGCTCGTGGAGGTGGAGGTCGCCGAAACACTGCTCGCGCCAGCGTCCGGCAGCCTGATTCAGGCGATTGCCGCGGCACCGGGGATCGCCATCGGCCCGGCGCATATTCAAGTGCTGCAAGTCATCGATTACCCGCTGCGCGGTGAGTCCGCGGCCATCGAGCGCGAGCGTCTCAAGCAAGCGCTGGCCGATGTGCGTCGTGACATCGAAGGCCTGATCGAGCGCAGCAAGGCCAAAGCGATTCGCGAGATTTTCATCACCCATCAGGAAATGCTCGACGATCCGGAATTGACCGACGAAGTCGAAACCCGCCTCAAGCAAGGTGAAAGCGCCGAAGCGGCGTGGATGACGGTGATCGAAGCCGCCGCCAAACAACAGGAAGCGCTGCAGGACGCGTTGCTCGCCGAACGTGCCGCCGACTTGCGCGACATTGGCCGTCGGGTGCTGGCGCATTTGTGTGGCGTCGAAACGCCTGCGGAGCCTGCGCAACCGTACATTCTGGTGATGGACGAAGTCGGCCCGTCGGATGTGGCGCGTCTTGATCCGACGCGCGTCGCCGGCATTCTCACCGCTCGCGGTGGTGCCACGGCCCACAGTGCGATTGTCGCCCGGGCCCTGGGTATTCCGGCACTGGTGGGCGCCGGCGCCGCCGTGTTGCTGCTGAAACCGGGCACGCCGCTGTTGATCGATGGCCAACGCGGCCGCCTGCACGTGGACGCCGATGCCGCGACCTTGCAGCGCGCCACCGAAGAGCGCGACACCCGCGAACTGCGCCTCAAAGCCGCCGCCGAACAACGCCATCAACCGGCGCTGACCACCGACGGCCACCCCGTGGAAGTGTTCGCCAATATCGGTGAAAGCGCTGGCGTCACCAGCGCGGTGGAGCAGGGCGCCGAAGGCATTGGCCTGTTGCGCACCGAACTGATTTTCATGGCTCATTCACAAGCACCGGACGAGGCCACCCAGGAAGTCGAATACCGTCGCGTACTCGATGGCCTGGCCGGGCGACCGCTGGTGGTGCGCACCCTCGACGTCGGTGGCGACAAACCGCTGCCGTACTGGCCGATCGCCAAAGAAGAGAACCCGTTCCTCGGTGTGCGTGGCATTCGCCTGACCCTGCAACGTCCGCAGGTCATGGAAGCGCAATTGCGCGCCTTGCTGCGTGCGGCGGATAACCGTCCCTTGCGGATCATGTTCCCGATGGTCGGCAGCGTCGATGAGTGGCGCCAGGCTCGGGACATGACCGAACGTCTGCGTCTGGAAATCCCGGTCGCCGATCTGCAACTGGGGATCATGATCGAAGTGCCGTCGGCCGCCTTGCTGGCGCCGGTATTGGCCAAGGAAGTGGACTTCTTCAGCGTCGGCACCAACGACCTGACGCAGTACACCCTGGCCATCGACCGTGGTCATCCCACTTTGTCGGCCCAGGCTGACGGCTTGCACCCGGCGGTGCTGCAACTGATCGACATCACCGTGCGTGCGGCTCATGCTCATGGCAAGTGGGTCGGCGTGTGCGGTGAACTGGCGGCCGATCCGCTGGCGGTGCCGGTGCTGGTGGGCCTGGGTGTGGATGAGTTGAGCGTGTCGGGCCGCAGCATTGCCGAGGTCAAGGCGCGCATTCGCGAACTCAGCCTGACCCAGACTCAAACCCTTGCCCAACAGGCCCTGGCCGTGGGCAGCGCGAACGAAGTCCGCGCATTAGTGGAGGCGCTGTAATGGCCAAGATCTTAACCCTGACCCTCAACCCGGCGCTGGACCTTACCGTTCAATTGCCGATGCTTGTGCCCGGTCAGGTCAATCGCAGCGACGAAATGCACACCCATGCCGCCGGCAAAGGGGTGAACGTGGCGCAGGTGCTGGCCGACCTCGGGCATCAGCTGACCGTCAGCGGATTTCTCGGGGAAGATAACCTTCAGGCGTTCGAAACCCTGTTCGCCAAACGCGGCTTCACCGACGCGTTTATCCGCGTCCCCGGCGAGACCCGCAGCAATATCAAACTGGCGGAAAACGATGGGCGCATCACCGATATCAACGGCCCGGGGCCGCGGGTCAGTGAAGCGGCGCAGCAGGCTTTGCTTGATCGGCTCGACCAGATTGCACCAGGGCATGACGCCGTCGTGGTGGCCGGCAGTTTGCCCCGTGGTGTGAGTGCTCAATGGTTGCGGGAGTTGATCCTGCGCTTGAAAAAACGCGGCTTGAACGTTGCGCTCGACACCAGCGGTGAAGCCTTGCGTGCCGGCCTGTCGGCCGGCCCGTGGCTGATCAAACCCAACACCGAAGAGCTGGCTGAGGCACTGGATTGCGAAGTGGTTTCCGTGGGCGCCCAAGCCGAGGCCGCGAGCCGTTTGCACGCTCATGGCATCGAGCACGTGGTGATTTCCCACGGTGCCGACGGGGTGAACTGGTTCAGTGTCGGCTCGGCGATGCATGCCACACCGCCCAAGGTCAGCGTGGTCAGTACCGTCGGTGCGGGGGATTCGTTGCTGGCGGGCATGTTGCACGGCTTGCTCAGTGCCGATACGCCTGAACAGACCTTGCGCACCGCCACTGCGATCGCAGCCATGGCCGTCACCCAGATCGGTTTTGGCATCGGCGACGCCGCGCAACTGGCGCAGCTCGAACAGGGCGTGCGCGTGCGCCCCCTGACAGAACAATAAGAGGGTTTGCAATGAAATTAGCCATTGTTACGGCCTGCCCGAACGGCATGGTCACCAGTGTGCTGTGTGCTCGTCTGCTCGATGCAGCGGCCCAGCGTCAGGGCTGGAGCACCAGTGTCGAAGTCGTGGATGCAGCCCATCCGGAACGTCAATTGTCGGCGGCGATCATCGAGGCCGCCGAGTGGGTGTTGCTGGTCACCAGCGCACCGGTGGATATGTCACGGTTTATCGGCAAACGGGTGTTCCAGAGCACCCCGGCCCAGGCTCTGCAAGATGTCGAAGCGGTGCTGCGCCGTGGGGTAGAGGAAGCCGAGGTTTACGTCGCGCCCGCAGCCACCGCTGAACCTGCCGCGGTTGCTAAACAGGCGCCACGCCTGGTGGCCGTCACCGCGTGCCCGACCGGTGTCGCCCACACCTTCATGGCCGCCGAAGCCTTGCAGCAAGCGGCCAAGCGTCTGGGTTACGACCTGCAAGTGGAAACCCAGGGCTCGGTCGGCGCACGCAATCCGCTTAGTGCAGAGGCGATTGCCAATGCCGACGTGGTGCTGCTGGCGGCAGACATCGAAGTTGCCACCGAGCGTTTCGCCGGCAAGAAAATCTACCGCTGCGGCACAGGCATCGCCCTGAAACAGGCCGAAGCGACGCTGAACAAAGCCCTGGCCGAAGGCAAGCAGGAAAGCGCTGCGACCGGCGCCAAAGGCCCGGCCAAGCAAGAGAAGACCGGTATCTACAAACACCTGCTGACCGGTGTCTCGTACATGTTGCCGATGGTGGTGGCGGGCGGTCTGATGATTGCCTTGTCCTTCGTGTTCGGCATCACCGCGTTCAAGGAGCAAGGCACGCTCGCGGCGGCGCTGATGCAGATCGGCGGCGAGAGCGCGTTCAAACTGATGGTGCCGCTGCTGGCGGGTTATATCGCCTACTCGATCGCTGACCGTCCGGGCCTGGCGCCGGGGATGATCGGTGGTTTGCTGGCGAGCACGCTCGGTGCCGGTTTCATCGGTGGGATCATTGCCGGTTTCATTGCTGGCTATGCGGCTCAGGCGATCAATCGCTATGCGCGCTTGCCGCAAAGTCTTGAGGCGCTGAAACCGATCCTGATCATTCCGTTGCTGGCGAGCCTGTTTACCGGTCTGGTGATGATCTACGTGGTTGGCAAACCGGTGGCCGGGATGCTTGCGGGGCTTACCCATTTCCTCGACAGCATGGGCACCACCAACGCGATTCTGCTCGGTGTGCTGCTGGGCGGCATGATGTGCGTCGACCTTGGTGGGCCGATCAACAAGGCGGCTTACGCGTTTTCGGTGGGGCTGCTGGCATCGCAGAGTTATGCACCGATGGCCGCGACCATGGCCGCCGGCATGGTGCCGCCGATTGGCCTGGGCATCGCCACGTTGATTGCCCGGCGCAAGTTCGCCCAGACGGAACGCGAGGCCGGTAAAGCGGCGCTGGTGCTGGGGCTGTGCTTTATCTCCGAAGGGGCGATTCCGTTCGCGGCCAAAGACCCGCTGCGGGTGATTCCGGCGAGCATCGCCGGCGGTGCGCTGACCGGCGCGTTGTCGATGTACTTCGGCTGCAAACTCATGGCGCCGCACGGTGGATTGTTTGTGATGCTGATTCCGAATGCGATCAACCATGCGCTGTTGTATCTGCTGGCGATCGTGGCCGGGAGTCTGCTGACGGCGGTGGTGTATTCGGTGCTCAAGCGACCGGAAACAGTGGAACTGGCGCTGGAGCCGGCTAACGCTTAACAGCCAAAGATCGCAGCCTTTGGCAGCTCCCGGCCAGAACAGTGTTCGACCGCGATATGGCGGCGTACATCGAGCCTGGAGCTGCTGGAGGGTGCGATCTTTTTTGTGTCATACCTGATTCATGCGGCCATGCTTTAGTTTTCCTTTTTCAGGGAGAGCACCATGAGCGAATTCGACCTCGGCCGCCGTCGTGTCATACAAGCTGTCGGAGCCGGGCTGTTGCTGCCCGGGCTGGCGCCGGCGGTGATTGCATCGGTCAAGGATCGGCCGCAACTCACCGATGGTGTGCAGTCCGGCGACCTGTTGGGCGACCGGGCGATGATCTGGAGCCGTAGCGATCGCGCGGCGCGGATGGTGGTGGAATGGGACACGCGCAGCCTGTTCAGCAACCCTCGTCGATTCGTCTCGCCATTGGCCGATGCCGGCACCGATTTCACCGCTCGGGTCGAACTCACCGGCCTGCCTGCCGATCAGGCAATTTTCTACCGCGTGACGTTCGAAGACGCCCAGAGCGGTGTCGCCAGCGAACCGTGGTTCGGCCATCTGCGCAGTGTGCCCAGCGCTCGGCGGAATATTCGCTTCGTCTGGAGTGGCGACACGGTTGGCCAAGGCTTCGGCATCAACCCGGACATCGGCGGTATGCGCATCTACGAAGCCATGCGTCTGCGCCTGCCGGACTTTTTTATCCACAGCGGTGACACCATCTACGCCGACGGCCCGGTGCCGGCGCAACTGACCACCGAAAGCGGCCGGGTGTGGCGCAACGTCACCAGCGAAGCCAAGAGCAAAGTCGCCGAAACCCTCGACGAGTATCGCGGCAATTACCGCTATAACCTGATGGACGAAAACGTCCGTCGTTTCAACGCCGAAGTGCCGCAGATCTGGCAGTGGGACGACCACGAAGTGGTGAACAACTGGTCGCCGGGCAAGCAACTGGATAATCGCTACAAGAGCAAAGATATCCACAGCCTGGTGGGCCGCGCACGGCAGGCCTGGCTGGAATATGCGCCGATGCGTTTGCAGAGCGCCGACGGTGGCGGGCGGATTTATCGCAAGCTGAGTTATGGGCCGATGCTCGATGTGTTCGTGCTCGACATGCGCAGCTACCGAGGTGCCAATGACGACAACCTTGGTGCCGCCAAACCGTTCCTCGGTCGAGAGCAATTGGATTGGCTCAAACGTGAATTGAAAAGCTCCCAGGCTCAATGGAAAGTCATCGCCGCCGACATGCCTATCGGCCTCGGCGTCCCGGACGGCGAAGTCAGCCCCGGTGTGGCGCGTTGGGAGGCGGTGGCCAACGGTGATCCGGGCCCGGCTCAAGGCCGTGAGCTGGAGATCGCTGAATTACTGGGCTTTCTGCGGGCGCAGCAGGTGCGCAATTTCGTTTGGCTGACGGCGGATGTGCATTATTGCGCGGCGCACCATTACCATCCTGATCGCGCGGCGTTCCAGGACTTCGAACCGTTCTGGGAATTTGTCGCGGGGCCACTGAATGCGGGGAGCTTCGGGCCGAATGCGCTGGATAAAACCTTCGGCCCCGAGGTGGTGTTCCAGAAGGCGCCAGCGGCGCAGAACACCTCGCCGTTTGCCGGGTTTCAGTTTTTTGGCGAGGTGAATATTGACGGGCAGACCGGGGACATGAGTGTGGTGTTGCGGGATTTGGATGGGGTGTCGGTATTCGAGCAGAAGTTGCAACCGGTCCAAGCGGGGTGAGAGTTGCAGGCTAAGAACCCTGTCGGATTATAGCCAATGAATATAATTTACTGTTATTTCTAACAGGTGTTATTTGGTTGGTTTTATTTAGACTGAAATCTAAAACCAACCGAGGCGCTAATGATGAGGCTGTTTAATGGGCAACAAAGATTGTCATGGAAGATCGTTGTATCCTTGATCTTTTGTACGATTTTTCTTACTGCATGCAAAAATACTAATGAAACCAATGCAGGTATATGTAATGGAGAATGGGCATTAGTCGGTGGTTATCTCTGCTGGGGCGGTATGCCAGGTGATGCTTATTGCATTTTGTTCGGGAGAGATAATGATCGTGACGGTGCTTTTCGGAGTGGAACCAGCGACACCTGCATTGTTGATGAGCTGGGAAATGTAAAGTCTTATGATTGTGACAAGATGTGCCGCGAGTTCGACTGTTCTAAAGCTCAATGCCCTGCTCCACGTGAAATTAAAAATCTCGATCTATATTTGAACACTAAAAAACGAGTGATAAACAACGATCCTTTAAAGGCTCCTTGAGTTTTGTTTTTAGTGATTCGGCTAATCCTGACGCTATGTTCTTAACGTAACGTCAGGATTAATTTCTTCATGCTCTCAGTAAACGTCGCGGCGGTAGCGGCCCTGTTCGATCAGGCGCTCGACTTCATCCGCACCCAGCACGTCGTTAAGCACTTGGTCCACCCCTGACGCCATCCCCTGCAAACTGCCGCAGATGTAAATCACGGCGCCATCGGCCAGCCATTTCTTCAGCTCGCCGGCAGACTCGCGCAGGCGATCCTGCACATAGATTTTCTCGGCCTGATCGCGGGAAAACGCCAGGTCCAGACGCGCCAGATCACCGTTGATCAACCACTCTTCCAGTTCCGCGCGGCACAGAAAATCGTGCTCGCGATTACGCTCGCCAAACAGCAACCAGTGACGCTGTTGCCCGTCGGCAATCCGTGCCTTGAGCAAACTGCGCAACCCGGCCAGGCCGGTGCCGTTGCCCAGCAGGATCATCGGCACCGGTTCGTTCGGCAGATGAAAACCACTGTTGCGCCGCACCCGCAGGTTGACGTGGCTGCCTACAGGCACGTGTTCGGTCAACCAGCCGGAGCCGATGCCCAGGCTGCCGTCTGGGTGCCGCTCCTGACGCACGATCAATTCCAGCGCGCCGTCGGCGGCGATCGAGGCGATGGAGTATTCGCGCAGGGCCAGTGGCACCAACGCATTCACCAGCGCTTGCGCGTGCAGGCCGACCAGATGAGCGCGGTTCTCGGGCAGTTGGCGGCTGGCCAGGGCTTGCTCCAGAGACTGCGACAGGCCATCGAGTTCAACCGTGGCTCGACCGTCAATTCCCAGGCCTTCGAGGAAATGCTCGATGGCCCACGCACCATTGCGCGGCAGCACTTCCACCAGATCACCGGCCAGCCAACTGCTGGTGCTGGGAGCGGTAAGGCCGAGCAAGTACACGGGAGCTCCACTGCTGTCCGGGTTCATCAATTCGCGGCGGGTCAGGGTCCAGTTGTCGTAGCTGGGCGCTTGCCAGGTGTCGACCGGTGCCTGACCCGTCAGCAGACCGAGTTGCTGTTGCCAGTGACGCAGGGCGTAAGGGTCGCCACCGTCGACTTCAACCGGGGCGAACAAGGTCTTGCCGCCGTGCTCGCCCAGCCAGGTGTGCAAGCGACGGGCGAAGCCGCAGAAGTGTTGATACTGGCGGTCACCGAGGCCGAGCACGGCATAGTTCAGGCGTTTAAGACTCGGTGCACGCCCCAGCACTTTACGTTCGAAACCGCGGGCGCTGTCCGGCGCTTCGCCGTCGCCGAAGGTGCTGACCACGAACAGTGCGTTGCTGGAATCTCGCAGATCCTGTTCGCTGACATCGGCCAACGGTTGCACCTTCACCGGTAATCCGGCGGCCTGCAATTGCCCGGCAGTCTGCCAGGCGAGCTGCTCGGCTAACCCGCTCTGGCTGGCGAAGCCGATCAGCCATGCCGGTACGTCGCTACCCGGTTGCTCAAGGCCTTTACGGGCATCCTTGATCTGACGTTTCTTGCGTCGGCGGTCCAGGTACAGCAACCAGCCCGTGACGAAAAACAGCGGCATGCTCAGCGCGGCGATGGTCAGGATGATCCGCCCGAGCAACCCGAAATAACTGCCGACGTGCAGTGCATAAATACTGGTCAGCAACTGCGCCTTGAGGCTCTTGTCGCTGTAACGGTCATGACGGCTGACGGCGCCGGTCACCGGATCGAGGGTGATCTGGTTCCGTGCCTGGTCGTGGGGTGAATCCTTCAGCAGGTAGAACACGGTTGCCGGTTGCCCGGCCACGGGCGGCATCCGAACGTTGTAGGACGAAAGACCAGGGCCGGCGGCGCTGTAGATGCTGCTCCACATCGCGGCGTAATCGGCGGTGGGGGCCGGGCCGCTTGGCGCAGGGCCGCGACCACTGCGAACCCGCTCGTTTTGCGGCGAATCGGAAAGCAGCCTGGTCAGCCCTTTGTTGTACCACTCGTACGACCAGGACAACCCGGTCAGTGCTGCCAAAAGGTAGAACACCAGGCACCAGGTACCGGCCACCGAGTGCAGGTCCCAATTGAAGCTGCGACCCTTTTTCTTCCAGTCCAGCGTCAGCCAGGCGCGCCAGCTTTTCCACTGGCGCGGCCAGCGCAGGTACAGGCCGGACAGGCAGAAGAACACCAGAATCAGCGTGCAGGCGCCGGTGATCTGCCGGCCGGTATCACCCATGGCGAGGAAGCGGTGCAACTGCAGCATCAGGCCGAAGAAGTCCTGGCCGGTGACGTCGCCCATGAACTCGGCGGTGTACGGGTCGAAATAACGCATCTGCCCGCGACGTTCGCCGGGCGGCGCCGTGAAGATCACCCGCGCAGCATTGCCGCTGTCGGTCTCGACCCAGAGCATAGAGACGATCTTGCCCGAAGCGCTTTCGATTTTCTCCACCAGTTCGGCCGGTGGCAGCACGCCGGCGATCTGCTTCTCGACGTGCAGCACGGAGGGGTTCAGCGTTCGCAGGATTTCATCCTGAAACGATACTGCCGCCCCGGTAATGCCCATCAGGGCCAGGACCAGTCCGGCGCTGATGCCGAAAAACCAGTGCAACTGGAACAGGGATTTCTTCAACACGTCGCTCGCCTTGTTCGTTCAAAAGTCATCATCACGGCGCGCATTATGCCGTGAGTTGTCGAGAAGCATTCTTTTTTACACGCAAAAGCCCCGTTCACTTTGATGAACGGGGCTTTTGCCTGAGCGCTTTGGTCTTCACGCTTCTGTTATCAGAAGTGGAAGTTGGCACTCAGCAGAGCAGTGCGGCCCGGCGCCACGTGGGCGTAGTGCGTCTGGAATACCTGGTCGAAGTAACGCTTGTCGGCCAGGTTTTGTACATTGAGTTGCAGGTCGACGTTCTTGGTCAGGCGGTAGCTGGCCATCGCGTCGTAACGCCAGTAGGACGGGATCTCCACCGAGTTGGCGACGTTGCCGAACTGGGAATCGACGAAGGTCGCACCGGCACCGACGGTCAACTTGTCCGGCACCAGGTCGTAGGTCGACCAGAACGTGAAGTTGTTTCGTGGGGTGCTTGGCATGTGGTTGCCTTCATCGGCGGCGAGGGTGGTTTTGACCACTTCGCTGTCCATGTAGGTGTAGCCGCCGAAGACTCGCCAGTTACGGGTCAGCTTGCCGGTGTAGGTCAGTTCCAGGCCATTGACCTGCTGTTCGCCGTCCAGCACTTGGGTGGTGCCGCCGTCCGGATCGTTGATACGCGCGTTGGTTTTCTCGGTGCGGAACAGTGCGGCGGTCAGCGACAGGTCGTCACCGAAGAAGTCCCACTTGGTGCCAATCTCGTAGTTGCGGTTCTTTTCCGGGTCCAGACTGCTGTTGTTCGCCGCCAGTTCCAGGCCACCGTTGCCGCTGGTTTCGCCGGCCGGGTTGCTGGACGTCGAGTAGGCGGCATAGAGGCTGCCGTTTGGCAGTGGGTTGTAGACCACGCCGATCTGGTAGTTCACCAGGTCGCTGGTGTTCTGACGGGAGAAACTGCCCGCTGGAGCCGTGCTGCTGGCGTTGGCGAAACCGCTGGATTCGACTTGGTAGTTGTCATAACGCAGGCCCAGGTTCAGGGACCATTGCTCGTTGAACTTCAGGGTGTCGAACACGTAGGCCGCGGCGGTCTTGGTGTCGGTGTCGGTGAAGGCGTTGCTGTCGGTGATCGTGCCGTTCCAGTTATCCCCAGGAGTCGGGTTGTACAGGCTGGTGCAGTCGCCGGAGTTGAACAGGGCACGGTTGCACCGGGTGCCGTTGGCGCTGGAGGTCAGGAGGTACGGGCGGTTGTGGGTGTCCTGATAGGAAAACTCCAGACCGGTCACCAGGCTGTGCTCGATGGCGCCGGTGTTGAATTTGGCACTCAGGTCGGTCTGGTTGATCCAGCCGCTGGACGTCGAGTTACGGCTCTTCGCGCCACGGTAGACACTGCCGTTGGCCACGTTGCCCTTGCTGTCGTCAGGGTTGGTGACGATGTAGTCCAGGGTTGAACGGGACATGCGAAAGCTGTTCGACACGGTCAGGCTATCGTTCAGATCGTGCTCGAGCTTGATCGTGCCGCTGTCGTTGCTGGTCTGGCGATAGTCGCGGCCGGTGAGGCCGTAGAAGTTGTCGCGGTTGACGTTGGCCGGCTTGTCGACGTTGTACTTGCTGCGGTTGGGGCTCAGGGTCAACGGGATGCCGTAGTCGGGCATGTCGTCGGTTTCGACGTGGTAGTAGCCGATGGTCAAGCGGGTGTCGGTGCCCAGGCCGAAGGCGAAGGACGGTGCCACGCCCCAGCGACTGACGTCCACGGCATCACGCCCGGCGACGTTGGCTTCGTGCTTCATCAGGTTCAGCCGGAACGCCGAGGTGTCGGTCATTTGCTGGTTCAGGTCGAGGGTGGTGCGCTTGGTCTGGTCCGAACCCCAGGTGAAGCCGCCGTTGTAGGCATTGCCCAGCTTGGCGGTCTTGCTCACCAGGTTCAGGCTGCCACCGGTGGAACCGGCGCCGGTGAAGGCCGACCCTGGGCCCTTGCTGACTTCGATCGATTCAACGTTGAAGATCTCGCGGCTCTGGGACGCCACGTCGCGCATGCCGTCGATGAACACGTCGCTTTCGGCGTTGAAGCCGCGAATGATCGGACGATCACCGGCCGGGTTGCCACCCTCGCCGGCACCAAAAGTGATGCCCGGCGTGGTGCGCAGGGCGTCGACCAGGCTGGTGGCGCCGGTGTCGCGAATCACTTGTTGCGGGATCACGGTGACGCTTTTCGGCGTCTCGCGCAGTGGCGCGGTGTACTTCTTGGAGGCCGAGGTATCGGTCTTGTAGGAGGTGTCATCCTGCTCGCCTACAACGCTGGTGGCGTCCAGGGATATGGCATTGCCGGGTGCTTTTTCGTCGGTCTTCTCGGCCGCGAAAACCATGTGGCCCGCAGAGCCGGCGGTGATCGCCACGCCAATTGCAGACGCGAGCAAACGCGGTGAACTGACCGTTGATTGTGGTTGTTGGCGTGACATGTGAATTCCCCTCCCCAAGGATTTGAGGTCGCGGAATGTAGAGTAAATACGTATCTGTATCAATTGCGAAACGTTGCTATTCGCAACGAATTTACATTCTTTACAATTGGCCTTTACGGTTTTTGCGGTTTCATTCGTCTCTTGGGTTTTACATAAGTAATAAGAATCAATACCATTAACGCCCCTTTGCTTTCAGGTGTCTTTCCATGTTGTTGCACATTCCCGGCGTGTTCGCGAAAGAAGAAGTGCAGCGCATTCGCGAGGCCCTGGCGCAGGCGGATTGGGCCGATGGCAAAATTACCGCCGGTTATCAGTCGGCGAAGGCCAAGCACAATCTGCAATTGCCTGAAGGACATCCGTTGACCAAGGAAATCGGTGCGGCGATGCTCGAGCGGTTGTGGAAAAATCCGCAGTTCATGTCAGCGGCATTACCGCACAAGGTCTTCCCTCCGTTGTTGAACTGTTACACCGCCGGTGGCAGTTTCGACTTCCATATCGACAATGCCGTGCGTCAGCCCAAGGGCAGCATCGAGCGGGTGCGCACCGACCTGTCGGCGACGCTGTTCTTCAGTGACCCGGAGGATTACGACGGCGGCGAACTGGAAATCCAGGACACCTTCGGCACTCAGCGCGTGAAATTGCCGGCCGGCGATATGGTCCTGTATCCCGGCACCAGCCTGCACAAGGTCAACGCCGTCACGCGTGGAACCCGCTACGCATCGTTTTTCTGGACGCAAAGCCTGGTGCGTGAAGACAACCAGCGCGCTTTGCTGTTCGAGATGGACGGGGCGATTCAGCAATTGACCCAGGACATGCCCGACCATCCTTCATTGATCCGCCTGACCGGTACTTACCACAACCTGTTGCGTCGCTGGGTCGAGGTATGAGTTATCAATTGCGCCGCGAGGAAGTCCTCGACGGTGATCGCCTCAAGGCCATGCTGGAGGAAAGCCCGGCGCGCGCAGCCCAGGCGATTCTGATCGCCGCCCGTGAAGGTGTGCTGGATGCCCAGGCCTTGCTGGGACAGATTTTGCTGGACGGGCGGGGTATCGAGCGGGATCAGCCGCTGGCGCTGCGCTGGTTCGAGATTGCGGCTCAGCGCGGGCACTTGATGGCGCGCAACATGCTTGGTCGTTGCCATGAACATGGCTGGGGGTGCACCGCCAACGCCACGAGCGCCGCGGGGCATTATCGCCTCGCCGCCGAGGCAGGACTGGATTGGGCGATGTACAACTACGCCAATCTGCTGGCTACCGGGCGCGGGGTGGTCGAGGATCAGGCGCAAGCGCTGAATCTCTATCGGCGTGCCGCTGAATTGGGCCACGCAAAGTCGATGAACCTGCTGGGGCGATACCTGGAAGAGGGGCACGATTGCCCGGCAGATCCGCACGCTGCCCGTGACTGGTATCGACGCTCGGCTGAAGGAGGGGATTTTCGCGGTCAGTTCAGTTATGCGGCGGTGTTGGCGGATGAAGGCAAGGTCGACGAGGCGTTGGGCTGGTTACGCAAGGCCTTGGATGGCGGGAATTTGAATTTCTTGCGGGTGGCGAGGAAGGCGCTATTGACGTCGACCGATCCAAGAATTCATGGGCTGGCTACCGAGTATCAACAGCGTGCTCGGGAGCTGACGCCAGGATAGATCGTTCCCACGCCCTGTGTGGGAGCGATCAGCACAGGCACAAAAAAACCCATGACACGTCATGGGCTTTTTGATTTCTGCGTGCAGTGCTTACACGTAGAACGATTTCAGCGGCGGGAAGCCATTGAACTCGACGGCGCTGTAGCTGGTGGTGTACGCACCGGTCGACAGCCAGTACAAACGATCACCGATCGCCAGGTTCAGCGGCAAACCGTACTTGTAGTTTTCGTACATGATGTCAGCGCTGTCGCAGGTCGGGCCGGCGATGACCACTTCTTCCATCTCGCCTTTCTTCTCGGTCCAGATCGGGAACTTGATGGCTTCGTCCATGGTTTCGATCAGGCCGGAGAACTTGCCCACATCCGTGTACACCCAACGCTCTACAGCGGTACGGGATTTACGCGCCACCAGCACCACTTCGCTGACCAGAATACCGGCGTTGGCGATCAGCGAACGGCCCGGCTCCAGGATGATTTCCGGCAGGTCGTCGCCGAAGTCTTCCTTCAGGAAGCGGATGATTTCTTCAGCGTAGGTTTCCAGGCTGTTGGTGCGGGTGATGTAGTTGGCCGGGAAGCCGCCACCCATGTTGATCAGCTTCAGGTGGATGCCGTCTTCTTCTTTCAGGCGTTCGAAGATCACTTTGACCTTGGCGATTGCCGCGTCCCAGACGCTGATGTCGCGCTGTTGCGAACCGACGTGGAACGAGATGCCGTATGGCACCAGGCCCAGGTCACGAGCCAGGATCAGCAGGTCCATGGCCATGTCGGTCTGGCAGCCGAATTTGCGCGACAAAGGCCAGTCGGCAGTGGTCGAGCCTTCAGTCAGGATACGCACGTAGACTTTCGAGCCCGGAGCTGCCTTGGCGATGTTGCGCAGGTCGGCTTCGGAGTCGGTGGCGTACAGGCGCACGCCCTTGTCGTAGAAGTAGCGAATGTCTTTGGATTTCTTGATGGTGTTGCCGTAGCTGATCTGGTTGGCGCTGACGCCACGGCTCAGCACTTTGTCCAGCTCATAGATCGAGGCGATGTCGAAGCTCGAGCCTTTAGCTTTGAGCAGGTCGATGATTTCCACGGCCGGGTTGGCCTTGACCGCGTAGTAGACCTTGGCGAATTCGAAACCGGCACGCAGGTCGTCATAGGCCTGGGCGATCATCGCGGTGTCGATCACCACGAACGGGGTTTCT
The DNA here is from genome assembly GCF_056400265.1 of Pseudomonas sp. 01L34. Lineage (NCBI taxonomy): Bacteria > Pseudomonadati > Pseudomonadota > Gammaproteobacteria > Pseudomonadales > Pseudomonadaceae > Pseudomonas > Pseudomonas sp. 01L34. Next base: position 140,751 of record NZ_JBFTSX010000009.1, on the reverse strand, counting down.
TGTTTGTCGGCGAAGGCCTTCATTTTCTGGAAGGTTTCGCGCGCGAAATAGTCTTCGACGTTGATCGACATGCTGGGAACTCCTACTGGCAAACTGAAATTATCAATGGGTGCAAATGAACGCCCTCCGTATCCCCACTTTGGTTCGCCTACTTCCCAAGGCATGTCGCCGAAAGCAAAAAGGCCATGGGAGGCGGTGCTTCCCTTGGCCTTGCTGTCTCGTCGTCAGTACTTGAGCCGGATGGATCGTTTCCAGCATGGACGTTCGGCGCGAACTTTAGGGCGTGAGGGGCTTGAGATCAACAAAAAATGTCGCGTTTTTGCACGCTTCCGTCGTGCGGTCCCTGACAGCTACTGATGTAACCGACCTGCGTGACAGTGTGATGTTCCCCGAATGAGGAATTTTGAAGGGATTTGCACTGCCTTTGTGGCGAGGGGGCTTGTCGGAACGCCGCACCGCCCCGTTCGGCTGCGCAGCAGTCGTAGAACCAGAGTACTCGGTATATCAGAACAATTACGTTCTCTGGTTTCAGGGCCGCTTCGCGGCCCAACGGGGGCAAGCCCCCTCGCCACAGGGTCATATCAGGCGACAGCGGCCTCGGCTGGCGAAACAATGCTGGTCTTGCCCCCACGGGACTTACCGGAACTCAGGTATTCGGCAATCGATTCCTGAGTCACCTCACCGAGAAACACCCGCTCGGCGTCCATCACCGGCAGCCACGAGCGGTTGAACTCGTACATGCGCGACAGCAGGATGCGCAAATGCTCGTCGTACGCCGCGGTGGCGTTGAACTCGCGCAGGTATTGCGCGCAGGTGCCTGTCTGGCGATGCAGGTCGCGACGGCGCACGTAGCCCAAGGCCTTGTTCTCGGCACAGGTCACCACTACGTAGCGCCGGTCCAGTTCGTCCATCAATTCCAGGGCTTCGGCCACCGGGGTTTCCGGGCTCACCGACGGCGCGTTGTCCGCCGCATCTTCAGCCTTCACCAGCAGCAAGCGTTTGAGCGTGCTGTCCTGGCCGACGAAGTTGCTGACAAAATCGTCCGCCGGATGCGCGAGCAAGGTGTCCGGGTGGTCGATCTGCAACAGCTTGCCGGCGCGGAAAATCGCGATTTTGTCACCGAGCTTGATGGCTTCGTCGATGTCATGGCTGACCATGATCACGGTCTTGTTCAGCGCCCGTTGCATCTCGAAGAACTCGTTCTGGATCATTTCGCGGTTGATCGGGTCGACCGCGCCGAACGGTTCGTCCATCAACAACAGCGGCGCATCCGCCGCCAGTGCTCGAATCACACCGATCCGCTGTTGTTGGCCGCCGGACAATTCACGGGGGTAGCGAGTCAGGTATTGCTTGGGTTCAAGCTTGATCATGCTCATCAACTCGCGGGCGCGGTCGTGGCATTTCTGTTTGTCCCAGCCGAGCAGGCGCGGAACGACGGTGATGTTTTCCTCGATGGTCATGTTCGGGAACAGACCGATCTGCTGGATCACATAACCGATGTTGCGGCGCAGGGTCACTTCGTCGAGGTCGGTGGTGTCTTCGCCGTTGATCAGGATCTTGCCCGAAGTCGGTTTGATCAACCGGTTGATCATTTTCAGCGTGGTGCTCTTGCCGCAGCCCGATGGCCCGAGGAACACACAGATCTCGCCTTCATTGACGGTCAGGCTCACCGAGTCCACGGCTTTCACATCTTTGCCGTTGCTTTGGAAGGTCTTGCTGAGGTTTTGAAGTTCGATCATTTCAAGAGTCCTTTTGGGGTCAGCGTGCGTTGCAGCCATTGCAGAAGCAGGTCGGCGAAGATGGCCAGGAGACTGACCAGCACCGCGCCGACGATCAGCATCGACATGTCGCTGCGGCTGATGGAAGCGAGGATGAGTACACCGAGGCCACCGGCGCCGATGGTGGCGGCGATGGTCATCACGCCGATGTTCATCACTACGGCGGTGCGGACACCGGCGAGGATCACCGGCACGGCAATCGGCAGTTCGACCATGCGCAGGCGCTGACCGAAGGTCATGCCGATACCCCGGGCGGCTTCGCGAATGCCGGGTTCCACGCCGGTCAGCGCCAGGTAGGTGTTACGCATGATCGGCAGCAGCGAATAGAGAAACACGGCGGTGATTGCCGGCATCGGGCCCAGGCCCTGGCCGAACCTGGAATAGAACGGCAACAGCAGGCCGAATAGCGCAATCGACGGCACGGTCAGCAAAACCGTGGCGCTGGCTTGCAACGGGCCGGCCAATGTCGGGAAGCGGGTCATCAGGATGCCCAGCGGCACGCCGACCAGAATCGCCAGCGTTACCGCGATGCCAACCAGGGTGATGTGCTGCCAGGTCAGGTGCAGCACTAGCGGCCAATCGAGATGGGAAAAGGCGTTGAGAAATTCCATGTCTTTTTCTCCTCTGCCTTATTGAACAGACAGCAGTGGATGCTGGCGCAGGAAATCGGCGGCAACGGATGAAGGGCTTTCGTGATCGACATCGACCCGCGCGTTGAGCTGGCGCATGGTGGCGTCGTCGAACAGTTCGGCCAGTGGCTTGAGCTCTTCGGCGAGTTTCGGGTGGGCATCGAGGTAGGCCTGGCGCACCACCGGCGCGGCGGTGTAATCCGGGAAGTAATGCTTGTCGTCTTCGAGCAACTTGAGTTTGAAGGCGTTCAAGCGACCGTCGGTGGTGTAGACCAGGCCGGCGAACACCTGGCCATTGCGCAAGGCGGTGTAGACCAGCCCGGCATCCATCTGGCGAATGTTGTTGCGGGTCAGGTTCATGCCGTAGAGATCAACCATGCCGCCCAGGCCGTCGGAACGGTTGGCGAATTCGGTGTCCAGTGCGACGAGGTGATTAGTCTTCGCCTCGGCTTGCAACACCTCGTTCAACTGGCTGATGGTGTTGATCTGCGGGTAAGCCTTCGCGGTTTTTTCCGGCAGGGCCAGGGCGTAGGTGTTGCTGAATTTCGACGGAGTGAGCCAGATCAGGCCTTTTTTCTCGTCGAGTTCTTTCACCCGGGCGTAGGACTGCGCGCTGTCGAGTTTTTCAGTGACATGGTTGTAAGCCACCAGCGAGACGCCGGTGTATTCCCAGAGCATGTCCAGTTGGCCGCTTTCGTGAGCACTGCGGGCCAGATTGCTGCCCAGGCCGCCGGTTACCTGGGTGTCGTAACCCTTGGTGCGTAGGTATTGGGAGGTGATTTCCGCCAGCAGGGTTTGTTCGGTGAACACCCGGGCGCCAATGCGGATCACGGGTTTTTCAGCGGCTTGGGCGATTCCTGCGAACAGCAGAACGCAGCCTAAAAATAAGCAGACTTTTTTCATGTTAATTCCTTTGCCGAGGCTTAAGACGGGCGTAGGCCGCGTTCGAGCCAGAGGCGGCTGGCGAGTGTCACCAGTCCGTCGAGCAGCAAGGCCAGCAGGGCGGTGCAGGCCGCGCCGAGCAGCAGTTGCGGCTGATTGTTCAGGGCGATGCCGGGGAAAATCAGGCTGCCCAGACTGTTGGCGCCAATCAGGAACGCCAGCGGCGCGGTCCCGACGTTGATCGCCAATGCCACGCGCACGCCACCGATGATGATTGGCACGGCGTTCGGCAGTTCGACCCGGCACAGCACCTGAGTCGGGGTCATGCCGATGCCGACGGCGGCTTCCTTGAGCGAACCCTGAACGTTTTTCAGCCCTTCATAGGTGTTGCGCACGATCGGCAACAGCGAAGCCAGGAACAGAGCGAAGATTGCCGGACCGCTGCCGATGCCGAGGATGCCCAAGGCGATGGCCAGTACGGCGAGCGGCGGCACGGTATTGCCGATGTTGAAGATCTGCATGAAGCGTTCGGCGCGTCCAACCATGGTCGGGCGGCTGAGGAAGATACCGGCGGGGATGCCCACAACGAGGGCGGCCAGCATGGAAGCGAGGACAAGAATCAGATGAGCTTGCAGGTAAAACAACAAATCGTCGCGGTACTGTTCGATCGTGTTGATGCCAATCCAGTGGACCAGCAGGGCCAGAAGAGCGACGACAACCGCACCTCCTGTCAGCCCTTTGCCATAGCGAATAGCCACAGGCAGACTCCTTTTTTCAGTCGGCGAACGCAGTCCCGTGTGGCATGCCATTCCTGGCTGCCGGGAAAACAACGTTCGCGAGAAGCAGCTCTACATGCTGATAAAACCGCATGAAATCGAGCCATAAGCGCAGCCTCGTCAGGCTAACTTGCTGATTTTTCAGCCCCTGACGATGGGTCGTAACAGGGGAGTGGACGTCTCCAGCTTTTAAAAGGTTCCATAATCAGCAGCATTTAGCCACCAAGAAGGAGCTGCCCGCGCTGATTACGGCCATCGGCAGCTCCTGTGCGTGGTGGTCCGTAGATCACTTTTTAAGCTATACTCGCCGCCCTTTTTTGAATCACCGCCAGGCGATTTCCCATGACCAAACAGGCCGCCGAAGTCGCGAAACGCCGCACTTTCGCCATTATTTCCCACCCCGATGCCGGTAAGACCACCATCACCGAGAAGCTCTTGCTGATGGGCAAGGCGATTGCGGTTGCCGGCACGGTGAAATCTCGCAAGTCCGACCGCCATGCCACCTCCGACTGGATGGAAATGGAAAAACAACGGGGTATTTCCATTACCACGTCGGTCATGCAGTTCCCGTATCGCGACCACATGATCAACCTGCTCGACACCCCGGGCCACGAAGACTTCTCCGAAGATACTTACCGCACCCTGACTGCGGTGGACTCGGCATTGATGGTCCTCGACGGCGGTAAGGGTGTAGAACCACGGACCATCGCCCTGATGGACGTCTGCCGTCTGCGTGACACGCCGATCGTCAGCTTCATCAACAAACTCGACCGTGACATCCGCGACCCGATCGAACTGCTCGACGAAATCGAAGCGGTCCTGAAGATCAAGGCCGCGCCGATCACCTGGCCGATCGGTTGCTACCGCGACTTCAAGGGTGTTTATCACCTCGCCGACGACTACATCATCGTCTATACCGCCGGCCACGGTCATGAGCGCACCGAAACCAAAATCATCGAGAAGCTCGATTCCGATGAAGCGCGCGCGCACTTGGGTGACGAGTACGAGCGTTTCATCGAGCAGCTGGAACTGGTGCAGGGCGCCTGCCACGAATTCAATCAACAGGAATTCCTCGACGGCCAACTGACCCCGGTGTTCTTTGGTACCGCGCTGGGCAACTTCGGTGTCGATCACGTGCTCGACGCTGTGGTCGACTGGGCACCGCAACCATTGGCCCGTGTCGCCAACGAGCGCACCGTCGAGCCGGTGGAAGAGAAGTTCAGTGGTTTCGTGTTCAAGATCCAGGCGAACATGGACCCCAAACACCGCGACCGCATCGCCTTCATGCGCATTTGCTCCGGCAAGTACGAAAAAGGCATGAAGATGCGCCATGTGCGCACCGGCAAGGACGTGCGGATCGGCGACGCGCTGACCTTCTTCTCGTCCGAGCGTGAGCAACTGGAAGAAGCGTTCGCCGGCGACATCATCGGCCTGCACAACCACGGTACCATCCAGATCGGCGATACCTTCACCGAAGGCGAAACCCTGGGTTTCACCGGCATCCCGCACTTCGCCCCGGAACTGTTCCGTCGCGTACGCCTGCGCGATCCACTGAAATCCAAGCAACTGCGTCAAGGCTTGCAGCAACTGGCCGAAGAAGGCGCCACCCAGGTGTTCTTCCCCGAGCGCAGCAACGACATCATTCTCGGCGCCGTCGGTGTGCTGCAGTTCGATGTGGTCGCCAGCCGTTTGAAAGAGGAATACAAGGTCGAGTGCTCCTACGAGCCGATCACCGTGTATTCCGCGCGCTGGATCGAGTCCGGCGACAAGAAGAAGCTTGAGGAATTCACCAACAAGGCCGTGGAAAACCTCGCCCTCGACGGCGGCGGTCACCTGACCTACCTGGCCCCGACCCGGGTCAACCTGGCACTGATGGAAGAGCGCTGGCCGGACGTGAAATTCCGTGCGACGCGTGAGCATCACTAAGCGCTGAGTTGCAAACCCCAAAGCCCCGATGCGCGAGTCTCGGGGCTTTTTATTGTCTGGGCTGTGTACCGCACCGAAGCGACTCGGTTGTCCGGGCGCAACAGGGTTCTTCCTTCCGTGCTCGGCGAGCCCGCATCACTTAGTTGATCTGGTTATAGGCATTATTCGAAACCAATCTCCCTTCTCACGGCATTTCCCGACCTTCGTTAGCGTCCTGTCTGGAGAATCGCGCTAAATTTCTCTCTGCGCCATTCCGGCACCCATGCTTCACCCAAGAAAGGATGGAATCGGCTATGAGCATTATTCAACGCATAGTGTTGCTGCTGAAGGTTTTGGTGATGCTATCCCTCGGCACGTCAGCGGCGTGGGCGGAGTGCACGAATCATGATGAACAGGCCTGGAGCGGGCAAGGCGTGCACAGCGAGCTGATGCTCGCCGCATCGGAATCGGGTAGCTCGAACGATGACGACTCGACCGACGACCCAGACAGCAACGAAGACGACACTTGAGCCTGAATGACAGGCAAAAGAAAACCCCGTCTGCCTGACTGATGCGCAATCGAGGCAGAAGGGGTTTGGTTAACTCAGCAAAAGCGCGCCCCGGCATCCGGGGCGCGTTTTTTTATGCCGCGCCGTCGAGGAATTGCTCGGCGTAGTGGCAAGCTACCTGGCGGGTGTCGAGCAGGCGCAGGAGCGGCTCTTCGATGGCACAGCGCTCGGTCGCGTACGGGCAACGCTTGTGGAAGGCGCAGCCGGACGGCGGGTTCAGCGGGTTTGGCAGTTCGCCGACGATCTTGATTTTCGGCTTGTCCGGATCCGGGTGAATGGTCGGCGTCGCCGACAACAACGCCTGGGTGTACGGGTGCAGGGGACGGGTGTAGATGTCCTCTTTCGGCCCCATTTCCACCGGACGGCCGAGGTACATCACCATCACGTGATCGGCAACGTGGCGTACCACCGCCAGGTTGTGGGAGATGAACACGTAGGCGGTGTTGAACTCTTGCTGCAAATCCATGAACAGGTTGAGTACCTGCGCCTGAATCGACACGTCCAGCGCCGAGGTCGGTTCGTCCGCCACCAGCACTTTCGGCTGCAACATCATCGCGCGGGCCAGGGCGATCCGCTGGCGCTGACCGCCGGAGAACATGTGCGGATAGCGCTGGTAGTGCTCGGGACGCAAGCCCACCTGCTTCATCATCGCCTGGACTTTCTCGCGACGTTCGGCGGCGGAAAGGTTGGTGTTGATCAACAGCGGTTCAGCCAGTTGATCACCGATTTTCTGCCGTGGATTCAACGACGCGTACGGGCTCTGGAACACCATCTGTACATCTTTGCGCAGTTGCTTGCGCTGAGCCTTGTCGGCGCCGGCGACTTCCTGCCCGGCGATTTTCAACGAGCCGGAGGATGGCTCTTCGATCAACGTCAGGGCACGGGCCAGGGTGGATTTGCCGCAACCGGACTCACCCACGACAGCGAGGGTCTTGCCGGCTTCCAGTTCGAACGACACACCGTTGAGGGCGCGCACGGTCGCATGGCCCTTGAACAGGCCACGGGACACTTCGTAGTGACGGGTCAGGTTGCGGGCGGTAAGTACGACGGCCATTACGCCACCTCCTGGTTCAACGGGTAGAAGCAGCGGGCGAGGCTGTTGCTTTTCTGGTCAAGGGCTGGACGCTGGGTGCGGCAATTGTCTTGCACATACGGGCAGCGCGGCGACAGCAGGCAACCTTGCGGACGGTCGTAACGCCCCGGAACGATGCCCGGTAGCGTCGACAGGCGCGCAGCACCCAGGCTGTGTTCTGGAATGGCCTTGAGCAGCGCTTCGCTGTACGGGTGCGCCGGAATGTCGAACAGTTGTGGCACCTGACCGACTTCAACCGCTTGGCCGGCGTACATCACGCACACGCGCTGGGCGGTTTCGGCCACGACCGCGAGGTCGTGAGTAATCAGCACCAGGCCCATGTTCTGCTCTTTCTGCAGGGCCAGCAGCAGGTCCATGATCTGCGCCTGAATCGTTACGTCGAGTGCCGTGGTCGGTTCGTCGGCGATCAGCAGTTTTGGTTCGCCGGCAATCGCCATGGCGATTGCAACACGCTGGCTCATGCCGCCGGAGAGTTGATGCGGGTAGGCATCCATACGGCTGGCGGCGCCGGGGATTTCCACTTTTTCCAGCAGTTCGATGGCGCGCTTGCGAGCGTCCTTCCTGGACATTTTCAGGTGCAGGCGCAGCACTTCTTCGATCTGGAAGCCCACGGTGTAGCTCGGGTTCAGCGCGGTCATCGGGTCCTGGAAGACCATGGCCAGGTCTTTGCCGACGATCTGTCGACGCTGACGGTTGCTGAGCGCGAGCATGTTCTTGCCGTCGAAATTCAGGGCGTCGGCGGTGACGATCCCCGGATGCTCGATCAGGCCCATCAGCGCCATCATGGTCACGGATTTGCCGGAACCCGACTCGCCAACGATGGCCAGCACTTCGCCCTTTTCCACGGATATGTCGAGACCATCGACCACCGGAACGGCGTTGGCGTCGCCGAAGCGAACGTTGAGATTCTTGATTTCTAACAGTGACATTTGAATCTCCTCAGGCGGCGTTCTTGAGTTTCGGGTCCAGCGCATCGCGCAGGCCGTCGCCCATCAAGTTGATTGCCAGCACGCTGAGCAAAATGGTCAAACCAGGCAAGCTCACCACCCACCAGGCGCGTTCGATGTAGTCGCGAGCCGAAGCCAGCATGGTGCCCCACTCAGGGGTTGGCGGTTGTACGCCAAGGCCGAGGAAGCCCAGTGCCGCGGCATCGAGAATCGCCGAGGAGAAACTCAAGGTGGCCTGAACAATCAGCGGCGCCATGCAGTTGGGCAGCACGGTGACGAACATCAGGCGAGGCAGACCGGCACCGGCCAGGCGCGCGGCGGTCACGTAGTCGCGGTTCAATTCGCCCATCACCGCGGCGCGGGTCAGACGAACATAGGACGGCAACGAAACCACGGCGATGGCAATAATGGTGTTGATCAGGCCAGGGCCGAGGATGGCGACAATTGCCACCGCCAGCAGCAGGGACGGCAGGGCCAGCATGATGTCCATCAGACGCATGATGGTCGGGCCGAGCACGCGCGGGAAGAACCCGGCGAACAGTCCCATCAGGATGCCTGGAATCAGCGACATCACCACCGATGACAAGCCGATCAGCAGGGACAGGCGCGAGCCGTGAATCAAACGCGACAGCAGGTCACGACCGAGTTCATCGGTACCCAGCAGGAACTGGATATGCCCGCTTTCCAGCCAGGAGGGCGGGGTCAGCAGGAAGTCGCGGTACTGTTCGCTCGGGTTATGCGGTGCGACCCACGGGGCGAAGATCGCGCAGAAAATCACCAGCAGCATGAACAACAGGCCGGCGACGGCCCCTTTGTTCCTGGAAAACGCATGCCAGAATTCTTTGTAGGGCGACGGATACAGCAGGCTTTGATCGACTGCTACCGGTGTAGTGAGAGTGGTCATGGTCATTGATCTCAGCGCTGATGACGGATGCGTGGGTTGGCAAAGCCGTAGAGGATGTCCACTACGAAGTTGACCAGAATCACCAGGCAGGCGATTAACAGGATGCCGTTCTGCACCACGGGATAGTCCCGTGCGCCAATGGCTTCGATCAGCCATTTGCCGATGCCGGGCCAGGAGAAGATGGTTTCGGTCAGGACCGCGCCGGCCAGCAGCGTGCCGACTTGCAGGCCGACCACCGTCAGTACCGGAATCAATGCGTTACGCAGACCGTGAACGAACACCACGCGCGAAGGCGACAGGCCTTTGGCGCGGGCGGTGCGGATGTAGTCTTCACGCAGCACTTCGAGCATCGACGAACGGGTCATCCGCGCAATCACCGCCAGCGGGATGGTGCCGAGCACGATGGCTGGCAGGATCAGGTGATGCAGGGCATCGAAGAACGCTCCGACGTCATCGGCCAGCAACGTATCGATGAGCATGAAGCCGGTGCGTGGCTCGATGTCGTAGAGCAGGTCGATCCGCCCGGATACCGGGGTCCAGCCCAGGCTCACCGAGAAGAACATGATCAGGATCAGGCCCCACCAGAAGATCGGCATCGAGTATCCCGCCAGGGAGACACCCATTACCCCATGGTCGAACAGGGACCCTCGCTTGAGTGCCGCGATCACCCCGGCCAGAAGGCCCAGGATGCCGGCGAACAACATGGCGGCCGAGGCCAGTTCCAGGGTCGCGGGGAATAGAGAGCTGAACTCGGTCCAGACGCTTTCACGGGTACGCAGGGATTCGCCGAGATCGCCGTGGGCCAGTTTGCCAATGTAATCCAGGTATTGGGCATACAGCGGTTTGTTCAGACCTAGGCGTTCCATTGCCTGAGCATGCATTTCGGGGTCGACCCGACGTTCGCCCATCATCACTTCCACGGGGTCGCCAGGAATCATGCGGATCAACGCGAAAGTCAACAAGGTGATGCCGAAGAACGTGGGGATCAGTAACCCCAATCGGCGGGCAATAAAACTAAACATCTTGTGTGGTACCTCATCAGCCGGTTAGGCATGCCCGGTATCGCTGGGGTCAGCGATGCCGGGCGTTTCTTATCTACTTCACCTGGGTGGTGGCGAAGTTGTTAGTGGTGAGGGGGCTAATGTGATAACCCTCTACGTTGGTGCGCATTGCAGTGAACATGCGGGTGTGCGCCATGCTGATCCATGGCTGGTCCTGATTGAAAACGTCCTGGGCCTGTTCGTAGAGCGCCGTGCGTTCGGCCGGGTTCACTTTGGCCCGTGCTTCGTCGATCAGCGCCTGGAACTTTTCATTGCACCAGCGAGCGTAGTTTTCGCCGTTCTTGGCGGCCTCACAACTGAGCATAGGCGTCAGGAAGTTATCCGGGTCGCCGTTATCGCCTGCCCAACCGGCGGACACCATATCGTGTTCGCCGTTCTTCGCGCGCTTGAGCATCTCGCCCCATTCCATGACACGAATATCGACCTTGATGCCGACCTTGGCCAGATCTGCCTGCATCATTTGTGCGCCGAGCATCGGATTAGGGTTGGTCGGGCCGCCGCCGTTACGGGTGAACAGGGTGAACACGGTGCCCTCCGGTACCCCGGCTTCCTTGAGCAGGGCACGAGCCTTGTCGAGGTCGCGAGGCGGGTTGGTCAGTTTATGGTTGTAGCCCAGCAGGGTGTCCGGGTACGGGTTGACCGCCACCGTCGCATTGCCCTTGCCGAACAGCGCGTTGACATAGGCCTCTTTGTCGAACGCGATGTCGATGGCTTTGCGCACCCGCACGTCGCTCATGTACTTGCGGGAGGTGTTCATGGCGACATAGGAGACGGTCATCGCGTTCAGCTCATCAACCTTCAGGTTGGTGTCTTTCTTGATGCTCGGGATGTCATCCGGTTTTGGATACAGCGCGATCTGGCACTCGTTGGCCTTGAGCTTTTGCAGGCGCACGTTGTTGTCGGTGGCAATCGCCAGGACCAGCGCATCAGCCGGTGGCTTGCCACGGAAGTAGTCCGGGTTGGCCTTGAAGCGCACCTGGGCGTCCTTGGCGTAACGCTGGAAGATGAACGGGCCGGTACCGACCGGTTTGTTGTTCAGGTCGCCGGTCTTGTTGGCCTTGAGCAGTTGATCGGCGTACTCGGCGGAGTAGATCGAGGAGAAGGCCATGGCAATGTCGGCCAGGAACGGCGCTTCGCGGCGGGTCAGGGTGAACTTGACCGTGTTGTCGTCGACTTTCTCTACGCTTTTGAGCAGTTCCTTGAAGCCCATGCTCTCAAAGTACGGGAAGCCCACGCTCGACAGCTTGTGCCATGGGTGATTCGGGTCCAGCTGACGCTGGAAGCTCCAGACCACGTCGTCGGCGTTCATGTCGCGGGTCGGCTTGAAGTAATCGGTGGTGTGAAACTTGACGCCTTTGCGCAGGTGGAACGTGTAGGTCAGGCCGTCTTCACTGATGTCCCAGGATTCGGCCAGCGCCGGAATCACTTCAGTGGTGCCGGGCTTGAAGTCCGCCAGGCGATTGAAGATGGTTTCGGCCACTGCGTCGGCTGTGACTGCAGTCGTGTACTGGGCCATATCGAAGCCTTCCGGGCTGGCTTCGGTACAGACCACCAAGGGTTTGGCCGAGACGCCAACAGCGACACTCAGCAATGCGGCAGCGATGGCCGCTCGTAGGGGAAGCATTTTCATCAAGAACCCTCTGCAATCGGTTGAACAGGAAAAAACCGAACGGCCGACTCGTCATGAGTCAGCCGCCGGCGTGCGTTTTACAAAATGTTGAACGGGATGGTGGTCACGAGACGGAACTCGTTGATGCTGCCATCCGCCTGGTTTTCGCTGGCACGGTGCGCGGTGTAGGTTGCGCGAACAGTGGTGGCCTTCAGCGGGCCGCTCTGCAGGGCGTAGGTCGCACCGATACCGTATTCGTAATGGGTTTCGCCATCCTGGGCCTGGATACCGTCGTAACCCTTGCCTGCTACGCCTTCATTGCCGGTGTAGTGAGTACCGTCGATGCCCCAGCCACGTGCCTGGTAGATGTTGAACTTCAGACCTGGCACGCCGTATTCGGCCATGTTCAGACCGTAGGCAATCTGGAAGGACTTCTCGTTCGGGCCGTTGAAGTCCGACAGCAGGGAGTTGGCCAGGTAGATGCCGTTGGTTTCGTGCAGGTAGTCGAAGTACTCGTTACCGTTCACTTCCTGGTAGGAGAAGGTCAGGCTGTGGGCCTGGTGGGTCAGGCCGAACGACAGGGAGTAGGTGTCGTTGTCGATTTTGCCTATGAGGGCTTTACCTTCTTCCTGGGTTTTGTAGTAGTTCAGGCCGGTGGTCAGGCTCAGGACCTGGCTGTCGCCCAGCACATGACTGGCGCCGAAGTAGTACTGGTTCCAGATGTCTTCGGCCTGGGTCGCCCAAAGGCTGGTGGTCAGGCTGGCGAATGGGGTGTAGGTGATACCGCCGGTGTAGATGTGATCGGTTTCAACGATGCCGTTGGCGTATTCGGTGCGGAATTTACGCTGGCTTTCTTCGGTACGCGGAGAGTTGCGATCGAAGGTGGCCAGGTCGAAAGCCAGATTGTTCAGCTCTTCGCTGTGGATGGCCACACCTTCGAAGCTCGAAGGCAGCGCACGGTTACCGATGACATCGACCATCGGGCTGCTGAAGTTCATGCGGCCAGCGGTCAGGGTAGTGTTGGAGACACGGGCCTTGACGTTGGCCAGGCCCAGTTTGCTCCACTGGCCGACGGCGTCACCACCTTCTTCGGTCAGGGTACGGTTGTTGCCCGCGCCAGGACGGGTTCCCGGTGCGCCGCCGTTGTTGGACGCCAGATCCTTGCGATCACGATCCAGAACGATGGCGTTGTAGGCCGCCACTTCGGTGCTGAAACCTACGGTGCCTTGAGTGAAGCCGGAGTTGTACTTGAGGATGGTGCCCTGAACCCAGTTGATACGACGATCAGTCGGGGTTGATACACCGTCTTTCTTGTAGCTGAACGTGCCGCCACGTTTCAGTTGCTCGTTGGCATACCAGTTACGCGTGCTACCGGTGATCGACTGCCCTTCGACGAAGCCAGTGGCTTCACTCTGAGCACTTTTCTCATTCACGGTAACCGGGGTGAACGCCTGGCTCTGGGACTCTGCGTAAGCCGTGGCGGTCACGCTGCTGATGGCCAAGGCCAATAACGCGGTGCTGCTCAGTTTCATGTGTGAAGCTCCTTTCTTTCTTTTTTTAATGCCGGTCTTTTTTGGTGATCCGGCTATTTGGTTTAGAACTCATTCAGGCTTCGCAAACGTTTGCTGCAGGCCGATTTGACGAATTACGGCAATACGCTTGCGTGAGGGCGGAATCCGCCCCCCAGCGTTTCTGGCTAATTGGTTATTGGTCGATACTGACGCCCGAGAACACGTTGCGACCGAAGGGGCTGACCTTGAACCCTTCGACTTTGGCGCTCAACGGCTGGTTGACCGTCGAGTGGGCGACCGGCGTGATCGGCACCTGCTGCTTGAGGTACTGCTGCGCCTGTTTGTAGAGCACGGTGCGCTGGTCGCGATCGGTGACGACCTTGGCCTGCTTGATCAGCTTGTCGTAGGCCGGATCACACCACATGGAGTAGTTGTTGCCGCCGATGGCATCGCAGCTGTAGAGCGTGCCGAGCCAGTTGTCCGGGTCACCGTTGTCACCGGTCCAGCCGATCAGGCTGATGTCGTGCTCGCCGTTCTTGGTGCGCTTGATGTACTCGCCCCATTCATAGCTGACGATCTTGACCTTGAGGCCGATCTTCGCCCAGTCCGCCTGGAGCATTTCGGCCATCAGTTTGGCGTTGGGGTTGTACGGACGCTGGACCGGCATGGCCCAGAGAGTGATTTCGGTGCCTTCCTTCACGCCGGCAGCCTTGAGCAGTTCCTTGGCTTTTTCCGGGTTGTAGGAGGCGTCCTTTATGGTGTCGTCATAGGACCACTGGGTCGGTGGCATGGCATTGACCGCCAGTTGACCGGCACCTTGATAGACGGCGTTGAGAATGCCTTGCTTGTTCACCGCCATGTCCAGCGCCTGGCGCACTTCGAGCTGGTCGAAAGGCTTGTGCCGGACGTTGTAGGCGATGTAGCCGAGGTTGAAGCCGGGTTTCTCGATCAGCTGCAGTTTCGGATCATTCTTCAGTGCGGTCACGTCGGCGGGGCGCGGGTGCAGGGTGATCTGGCATTCGTTGGCCTTGAGCTTCTGCACGCGCACCGAGGCGTCGGTGTTGATGGCAAAAATCAGGTTGTCGAGCTTGACCCGGCTCGGGTCCCAGTACTGTTTGTTGCCGCTGTAACGGATGTTGGAGTCTTTCTGGTAGCTCTTGAACACGAACGGCCCGGTGCCGATCGGCTTCTGGTTGATCTCGCTCGGCTTGCCGGCCGCCAGCAACTGGTCGGCGTATTCGGCCGAAAGGATGGCGGCGAAGCTCATGGCGATGTTCTGGATGAACGCGGCGTCGACGTTGTTGAGCGTCATCACCACGGTCAGCGGCCCGGTCTTTTCGACCTTGGCAATATTCTTGTTCAGGCTCATCCCGTTGAAATACGGGAACTCGGTCGGATAAGCCTTACGGAACGGGTGCTGCGGATCGAGCATGCGATTAAACGTGAACAGCACGTCGTCGGCGTTGAAATCGCGAGTCGGCGTGAAGTATTTGGTCGTGTGAAACTTCACCCCTTCACGCAGATGAAACGTGTATTTGAGTCCGTCCTCGGAAATATCCCAGCGGGTTGCCAGGCCTGGCACGACATTGGTGGCGCCTTTTTCAAACTCTGCCAAACGGTTGTACAGCGGCTCGGCGGCGTCGTTATCGGTCGCAGTGGTGTACTGCGCGGTGTCGAAACCGGCGGGGCTGCCTTCGGAGCAGAACACCAGGCTGTTATTGGCGGCCTGGCTGATGGAAGTGGCGGCCAGCAGGCCGGTGCCCAGCAATGCGGATAAAACCAAGGAATGGCGCATGACGCTCCCTCTTTTTGTAGTGTTATTCAATGCGCCGCGATCCCGTCCGGGGACGTTGTGGCGGCATTGAGCTCAAACCAATACGGGCAGCAAACCGATAGCCCACACAGTCACTGGTCAGAACCCGACGGTAGGTGCCGTGGGTCTGGCAGTAAATGCGCTGAGTCCTAAAGACTCGTAGGAAAAGGCAACGCGTCCTAACCCCTGGCTGCGTCAGACAGCGGATTTGGATGTAGGCAAATTCCTAACTTCTCGGCAGAAAAAAGCAGCGGCGACACTGAAAACGTCGCCGCTGCCTTTTCTTATTTGCTGACGCTGACGCCGTAGAAGGAGTTCAAGCCAAATGGGCTGATCTTGAAGTCCTGCACGTTGGCGCGCATGGGTTGGAACACCGTCGAGTGAGCGATAGGTGTCATTGGAACAGCATCTTTGAGGACGTGTTGCGCCTGTTTGTACAGTTCGGTGCGCTTGGCCTGATCGGTGGTGCGTTTGGCTTCCTTGACGAGGCCGTCGAATTTCTTGTCGCACCATTTGGAGAAGTTGTTGCCACTCAGCGAGTCGCAGCCGAACAGCACGTTGAGCCAGTTGTCCGGATCACCATTGTCGCCGCTCCAGCCGATGATCATCGCCTGGTTCTCGCCGCCTTTGGAGCGCTTGATGTACTCGCCCCATTCGTAGCTGGTGATCTTCACGTTCAGGCCGATCTTCTTCCAGTCGGACTGCAGCATTTCAGCCATCAGCTTGGCGTTCGGGTTGTACGGACGCTGTACCGGCATCGCCCACAGAACGATTTCGGTGCCTTCCTTGACGCCGGCTTCCTTGAGCAGCTGCTTGGCTTTCTCAGGATCGTACTTGGCATCCTTGATGGTGGTGTCGTAGGACCATTGGGTCGGCGGCATGGCGTTGACGGCCAGTTGGCCTGCGCCCTGATAAACCGAGTCGATGATCTGCGGCTTGTTGACGGCCATGTCCAGCGCCTGACGAACGCGCAGGTCGGCCAGCGGGTTCGGCTCGTTGCTGCCCTTGACCTTGTCCATCACGTTATAGGCGATGTAGCCCAGGTTGAAACCAGCCTGCTCAGGCATCTTCAAAGTTTTATCTTCTTTGAGCGCCTTCAGGTCGGCTGGACGCGGGAACAGAGTGATCTGGCACTCGTTCTTCTTCAGCTTCTGGATGCGTACCGACGGGTCGGTGGTGATGGCGAAGATCAGGTTGTCGATCTTCACGTCATCAGGCTTCCAGTAGTCCTTGTTCCCGGTGTAGCGGATGTTGGAGTCTTTCTGGTAGCTCTTGAACACGAACGGGCCGGTGCCGATCGGTTTCTGGTTGATGTCGGCAGCCTTGCCTTCCTTGAGCAGCTGGGCAGCGTACTCGGCGGACTGGATCGAGGCGAAGCTCATGGCCATGTTCTGGATGAACGCGGCGTCTACGTCTTTGAGGGTGAACTTGACGGTGTGGTCGTCGACTTTATCGATCTTGGTGATGTTGGTATCCATCCCCATGTCGGTGAAGTACGGGAATTCGGTCGGGTACGCCTTACGGAACGGGTCATCCTTGTTAATCATGCGATTGAAGGTGAACAGCACGTCGTCGGCGTTGAACTCACGCGTCGGCTTGAAATACGGGGTGGTGTGGAACTTGACGCCTTCACGCAGGTGGAAAGTGTAAGTCAGGCCGTCACTGGAAATGTCCCACTTGGTCGCCAGGCCAGGAATCACGGCGGTGCCGCCGCGCTCGAACTGGGTCAGGCGGTTGAACATGGTTTCTGCAGAGGCGTCGAAGTCGGTTCCGGTGGTGTATTGACCTGGGTCGAAACCGGCCGGGCTTCCTTCGGAGCAGAACACCAGGTTAGACGCCGCTTGGGCGAAAGGTGCACTGGCTAACAGGCTTGCGCCGACTAAAAACGGAATGACCGCGTGTTTAAGCATGGTGGCCTCATGATTTGTTGTCATTTTTGGATTAGAGGACGACCTCGTGAGTCGACCTGCGGATACTTATGCAGGGGCCGTACCCAATGCAAGATCCGGAATGGCCACAAGTCCTAAAGAGTGGCACGAACGTACCTTAATGTCGCATATGTGTAAAAACTGATGTATTTGACCGTTTGCGCAGGTTTTTTACGGTGCAAGTCGTGCACCGATAAGGGGCGACCGGGGCGGTTGACGCACCCGGTTGGAGCCTGGTGTTACTTATTTATACCCACGCCATAGAACGGTGTGAGGCCAAACGGACTGATCTTGAAGTCGGTGACTTCCTTGCGCAGTGGCTGGAACACCGTCGAGTTGGCAATGGGTGTGATAGGTACTTGTTGTTTAAGGATTTGCTGGGCCTGTTGGTACAGTTTGACCCGCTGTTGTTTGTCCGTGGACACCTTGGCTTGCTGCACCAGTTTGTCGTAGACCGGGTCACACCATTTGGCGTAGTTGCTACCTTTCACCGCAGCGCAGCTGTAGAGCACGCCGAGCCAGTTATCCGGGTCACCGTTGTCGCCGGTCCAGCCGTAGATCATTGCGTCATGCTCACCGTTCTTGGCGCGCTTGATGTATTCGCCCCATTCATAGCTGACGATGTTGGCCTTGATCCCGACTTTCTCCCAATCCTGCTGGATCATCTGTGCCGACATCCGCGCATTGGGGTTGGAGGCGCGCTGCACGGTCATGGCCCACAGATTAATTGTAGTGCCGGGTGCAACCCCCGCTTCTTTCAGTAGCGCGCGGGCTTTGGTCGGGTCGTGCGGGGCGTCCTTGATGCTCGGGTCATACGACCATTGCGCCGGTGGCAAGGCGTTTTGCGCCAGTTGCCCGGCACTCTGGTAGACAGCCTTGATGATCGCCGGCTTGTCGATGGCCATGTCCAGCGCCTGACGCACCTTGAGCTGGTCCAGCGGTGGGTGGGTCACGTTGTAGGCAAGGAAGCCGAGGTTGAAACCGGCTTGCTTGAGCACCCTCAGATTCGGGTCTTGCTCCATCACTTCGATGTCTGCCGGGCGTGGGTAGCCGCTGACCTGGCACTCGCCGGCCTTGAGTTTTTGCAAGCGCACGGCGGCGTCCGGGGTGATCGAGAAAATCAGGTTGTCGAGTTTCACGTCCTCGGGTTTCCAGTAGGCCTTGTTGGCGGCGTAGCGGATTTGCGAGTCCTTTTGGTAGCGCTTGAACACGAACGGGCCGGTGCCGACGGGTTTCTGATTGAGGTCGGCGGCTTTGCCTTCCTTTAATAGTTGGGCGGCATATTCGGCGGATTGCACCGAGGCGAAGCTCATGGCGAGGTTTTGCACGAATGCGGCGTCGACGTTGTTCAGGCTGAAGCGCACGGTGTGGTCGTCGATCTTGTCGATGCTTTTGATCGTGGTGTTCAGGCCCATGTCGGTGAAGTACGGCGACTCGGCGGGGTAGGCCTTGCGGAAGGCGTTGTCCGGGTCGAGCAGGCGCTGGAAGGTGAACAGCACGTCGTCGGCGTTGAAGTCGCGGGTGGGGGTGAAGTAGTCGGTGGTGTGGAATTTCACGCCGTCGCGCAGGTGGAAGGTGTAGGTGAGGCCGTCCTCGGATACGTCCCATTTTGTTGCCAGGCCGGGTTCGATTTCGGTGCCGCCGCGTTTGAATTGGGTGAGGCGGTTGAAGACGGTTTCGGCGGAGGCGTCGAAGTCGGTGCCGCTGGTGTATTGGCTGGGGTCGAATCCGGCAGGGCTGGCTTCGGAGCAGTAGACCAGGGTGGTGGCGGCTTGGGCGGTTTGTGCGAGTGATGCGGTTGTGGCGAGGGCGAGTGCGAGCAGAAGTGGTTTGACGGTGGTTCTTTCCATGGAGTCCCCGGGATTTGAGCAGCGATATTTTCCTGAGAGTAGCGTTGTTGGCGGGGAGGGTGGAAATATCGTTTTTTGAGGGGGACCCCTCTATCCGGGCATAGTCTGCCGGTCTTTGCGTTGATGGCGGACTGTAGGAGCTGCCGAAGGCTGTGATCTTTTGATCTTGAAAATCAACGTCAAAAGATCGCAGCCTTCGGCAGCTCCTACGCAAAGCGGTGTCAGGCGGGCGTTGTGGGTGAAGTTAATCCGTTTCACGTTGCTTGAATGAGCGCGTGGCTCACGCCGTATACCGGGCCCGACTAAAAAACAGCGCAGCCCCGAGGGCGATAGCATTGGTTGAAACGATGCCCAGATCGAAGCCGGCGATGAAAGGCGGCAGCATAAAAATACTCGAAAACCCCAGAGCGAACAGGGTGATGCCCAGCCATTTTCTGAGGCCATAGGATTTCAGATAGAAGAACAACAGCAGGAATACTGCATAAGCCACGGCGTACAGGCCATATTCGTTCATGATCTCACCCGCCTTGAGTCTTGATGATCATGGACGATCCTGAGTGCTGAGGGCCTATGCCACCGCTGACCTGTGCATCCAGGCTGACGATGACATCGCCGGCGTGATAAGTCGGCAATTTGCTCAGCGTGAACTCGCGGACTGCCCATCCCACCGGGATGGCCGCACCGGGCATGAATTTACCTGCCGCTGCCCCGAAAACACCACTGGTGAGGTTGGCGATACTTGTTCGTTGAGCATTGAGTAAATCCCCCTGTTGCCGGGTCAGGGGTTTGGAGATCCCGACCATCATTTGGCAAGGCAAATCCTTGGCGAGCATTTTGTCATAGAGCTCTACCACCAGATTGCTCACTTCATAGTGGGCGGCTTTCGCTTCACCAAAATGCAGTGTTCTGAGGCTACCCCGTTCACCGGCTGACAGGGTGAAGCGCGATACGTTGAAGACAATTCCATGGTTGCCGGAAAACTGATCCCTTTCAAACTTCAATGCTCGCGTCCTTATCGAGTCTGGAAAGGCAGGGAGTTTCTCTTAGCTCCTGGGCTTTCGCAAATGCAAAATCAAAAGCAGCTGAGGCGGCCTGTTTACTCGCGCGTACACCGCCCTGCCGTTTTCGTGTCCGGGTTATCGCATCAAGGCATCAACACTTCAATCGCCCCATCCGCTGTCATGCTGACCTGGCTGGTGCCGGCTTCAACTTCTGGCGTCACCGGTGCCGAATCCATGCCGGCGGCTTTCATCATCATCGGCCCGCGCATGTACGGTTGTGGATAGCCGTTGCTGTTGAGGTTCAGGTTGACGATTTTGTAGCTCTTGCCGCCCAGGGCGTCGGTGGCCAGTTGGGCGCGGGCCTTGAAGGCGGTCACGGCTTCTTTGAGCAGGGCGTCTTCGCTGGCTTTGCGGGTTGGCGTTGCGATGGCGAAGTCCATGCCGCCCATTTTCAGGTCGGTGAGCAATTCGCCGGTGAGTTTGGACAGGGCGGCGAAGTCCGAGCTTTCCAGGCGCAGTTCGGCGCGTTCGCGCCAGCCGGTGATTTTCTGGCCTTTGGTGTCGTAGATCGGGTAGCTGTTGCGGCTGCCTTGGCGCAGGGTGATGTCCTTGCCCTGTTTGGCCTGGGCCAGCGCCTTGTTCATGGTAGTGCTGACGTCGGCGGCGAGTTTGGCCGGGTCGGTGTTTTGTTCTTCGGTGTAGAGGGTCACGATCATCAGGTCGCGGGCCACTTCCTGGCTGACTTCGGCGCGCAGGGAGATCTGGTTGTAATGCAACTCGTCGACGGCCAGGGCCGGGAGGCTGGCGGCGGTGCCAACGCTTAGGGCAAGAAGGGCGGCGCTGCGGCGCAATGTGTGCATGAAAAGCTCCTTGGACGATGCGCAGGGGTTAGGGTCCGAACCTGCGTGAAACCATCAGACTCTAGCTTCAATGGTCCGTTTCGCACAGTTACAACTTCTATACAGATGGAATGCTGGTGATCCTGTGGCGAGGGGGCTTGCCCCCGTTCGGCTGCGCAGCAGTCGCCATTCGGCAGATACAGTATGCAGGATCAAAACGCGGTGGCAGGTTTGGGACTGCTTCGCAGTCCAACGGGGGCAAGCCCCCTCGCCACAGGGGCACTCGTCACAAAAGAGCCTGTGGTCGTTTGCCGCACTTTCGCCTCTCAGGCCCGCGGCTTGGTTATACTCCGTGCGATCCGCCTGGAGCGCTCATCAGGAGAGCTCATGCTCGCCCCCGTACAATTGACTTCCGCCACTCGCCAGAACCTCTGGCGGCTGACTTTCATCCGGATTCTGGTGCTCGCCGCCCAGGCCGGCTCCGTAGGCCTGGCCTACTGGCTCCAGCTGCTGCCGTTGCCGTGGGTGCCGCTGGCGATGACCCTGGGCTGTTCGACGCTGTTGTGTGTGTTCACCGCCGTGCGCCTGCGCACTTCGTGGCCGGTTACCGAGCTTGAATACGCCCTGCAACTGGCCTGCGACCTGTTTATCCACAGCGCCTTGTTGTATTTCTCCGGTGGTTCGACCAACCCGTTCGTCTCTTATTACCTGGTGCCGCTGACCATCGCCGCCGTGACGCTGCCGTGGCGCTATTCGGTGATTCTGTCGGGTATAGCCCTGGCGCTGTATACGTTGCTGCTGGCGCGGTTCTACCCGCTGGAAACCTTCCCCATCGCCCGGGAAAACCTGCAGATCTACGGCATGTGGTTGAGTTTTGCCTTGGCCGCCGCCGTCATCACCTTCTTTGCTGCACGCATGGCGGAAGAGCTGCGTCGGCAGGAAGAGCTGCGTGCGATCCGTCGCGAAGAAGGCCTGCGCGATCAGCAATTACTGGCAGTCGCGACTCAGGCTGCCGGTGCCGCCCATGAACTGGGCACGCCGCTGGCGACCATGAGCGTGTTGCTCAAAGAAATGCAGCAGGATCACCCCGACCCGATGTTGCAGGACGATTTGAAGGTTTTGCAGGATCAGGTCAAGTTGTGCAAGGAAACCTTGCAGCAACTGGTGCGCGCCGCCGAGGCCAACCGTCGTATGGCGGTGGAGATGCAGGATGTCACCGACTGGCTCGACGAAGCGCTCAACCGCTGGCACCTGATGCGTCCTGAGGCCAGTTATCGCTTCCAGCGTCTGGGCCAGGGCACGGTGCCGCGCATGGCGCCGCCGCCGGATTTGACTCAAGCGCTGTTGAACCTGCTGAACAACGCCGCCGATGCGTGCCCTGAAGGCTTGCAAGTGACCCTGGACTGGACCGTCGAAGACTTGACCATCAGCATTCGCGACCATGGTGCCGGTGTACCGCTGGCTATCGCCGAGCAGATCGGCAAACCGTTTTTTACCACCAAGGGCAAAGGTTTCGGCCTGGGCCTGTTTTTGAGCAAGGCCAGCGTGACACGCGCCGGCGGCTCAGTGAAACTCTACAGTCATGAGGAAGGCGGCACGCTCACCGAGCTGCGCCTGCCCCGTGTCGCCCGAGGAGACGAACATGAGTGACGAGATCCAAGTTGAAGGCGAAGAACTGCCGCATTTGCTGCTGGTAGACGACGATGCAACCTTCACCCGCGTGATGGCCCGCGCCATGGCCCGCCGTGGTTTTCGCGTCAGCACCGCAGGTTCCGCCGAAGAGGGCCTGACCATCGCCCAGGCCGATATCCCTGATTACGCCGCGCTGGACCTGAAAATGGACGGCGATTCAGGCCTGGTGTTGCTGCCCAAGCTGCTCGAACTCGACCCGGAGATGCGCGTGGTGATCCTCACCGGTTACTCGAGCATTGCCACCGCCGTCGAGGCAATCAAGCGCGGCGCCTGCAATTACCTGTGTAAACCGGCGGATGCCGATGACGTGCTGGCCGCGCTGCTCTCCGAGCACGCCGACCTCGACAGCCTGGTGCCGGAAAACCCGATGTCCGTGGACCGTCTCCAGTGGGAGCACATCCAGCGCGTCCTGACCGAGCACGAAGGCAACATCTCCGCCACCGCCCGTGCCCTGGGCATGCACCGCCGCACGCTGCAGCGCAAACTGCAGAAGCGTCCGGTCCGTCGCTGAACGAGCGCTGAACGGTTATCGCCAGCTCTCGCGATCACACGAGCCGATCATCTATGATCGGTTCTTGTGTGTTCTTTTCTTTATCGAGCCTTATCCATGAATCAGAACGCTGAATATTCCGCGGTCAACGATGCTGTGCGCGGGCAGTTTTTTCGCAAAGTGTGGGCGATGACCACGCCTTACTGGCGCAGCGAAGAGAAGGGCAAGGCCTGGACGCTGTTGATCGCTGTGATTGCGCTGTCATTGTTCAGCGTGGCGATTTCGGTGTGGATCAACAGTTGGTACAAAGACTTCTATAACGCCCTGCAAAAGAAGGACGAAGCAGCCTTCTGGCAGCTGATTCTGTATTTCTGCGGCATCGCCGCCGTGGCGATTCTTGGCGCGGTGTATCGGCTTTATCTGACTCAGATGCTGACCATTCGCTGGCGAGCCTGGCTCACCGAAAAGCACTTCGCCCGCTGGCTAGGCAGCAAGAATTACTATCAGCTGGAGCAGGGCGGTTACACCGATAACCCGGACCAGCGGATTTCCGAAGACCTCAATAAGTTCACCACCAACACCTTGGGCCTGGGCCTTGGGCTGATACGGAACATCGTCAGCCTGGTGTCGTTTTCGATCATTTTGTGGGGCGTGTCGGGCAGCATCGAAGTGTTTGGCTTCACGATCCCCGGCTACATGTTCTGGTGCGCACTGGTTTACGCCGCCGTCGGCAGCTGGCTGACGCATGTGATCGGTCGTCGCTTGATCAGCCTCAACAACAACCAGCAACGTTTCGAAGCCGACTTGCGTTTCTCCATGGTGCGGGTCCGCGAAAATGCGGAGAGCATTGCGCTGTACAACGGCGAACCCAACGAGAACCGTCGTCTGAGCAGTCGCTTCGGCCTGGTTTGGCACAACTTCTGGGACATCATGAAAGTGTCCAAGCGCCTGACTTTCTTCACCGCCGGCTATGCCCAGATTGCAATCATCTTTCCATTCATGGTCGCTGCGCCGCGTTACTTCGCCGGCAAGATCGAACTTGGTGAGCTGATGCAAATCAACTCCGCGTTCGGCAATGTGCAGGAGAACTTCAGCTGGTTCATCAGCGCGTACCAGGACCTTGCCGAGTGGCGCGCCACCTGTGATCGTCTGCTGAGTTTCCGTCAGGCCATGACCGACAACGAAGAGCGCGCGCCGGCCATCGACGTGCAGAATCAGGGTTCGGCACTACGGGTGCATAACCTTGGTCTTGACCTCGCTGACGGTCGTCATTTGCTGACCAATGCCGACATGACCGTGGAGGAGGGCGAGCGCGTCATGCTCAGCGGTCGTTCCGGCAGCGGCAAGTCGACCTTGCTGCGAGCGATGGGGCACCTTTGGCCAGCCGGCCACGGCAGCATTCGCCTGCCGACGGCGCGTTATCTGTTCCTGCCGCAAAAACCCTATCTGCCGATTGGCAGCCTGCGTGAGGCGTTGAGTTATCCACAACCGGGCGACACCTACCCGCACGAGCGCTACGTCCACGTGCTGGAAACCAGCCGCTTGCCGCACCTGGTTTCACGTCTGGATGAAGCCAATCACTGGCAGCGCATGCTTTCGCCGGGTGAGCAGCAACGTCTGGCCTTCGCCCGTGCGCTGCTGTATGCGCCGCAATGGCTGTACATGGACGAAGCCACCTCGGCGATGGATGAAGAGGATGAAGCGTCGTTGTATCAGGCGTTGATCGATGAATTGCCGGGGCTGAGCATTGTCAGCGTCGGCTATCGCAGCAGCCTGAAACGTTTCCATCCACGGCATGTGCGCATCGAGAATGGTCACCTGGTGGACCAGGCCGTGACCGCCTGAACCTGTGGGAGCGTGGCTTGCCCGCGATGAACGATAACGCGGTTCGTCAGGAAACCGCGTCAAGGCCATCGCGGGCATGCCACGCTCCCACAGGTCAACGGTGATCGTACAACCCGCATGCGCTATGATGCGGTTTCAGCCGTTTTTTCGAGACAGACGTTCACCATGGAAAACCCGATCGACGCACCTCGCCTCCCTCGCAAGCGCCGCAGCCTCGCACAGGAATTGGTGACGGTGTTGTCCGAGCAGATCCGCGACGGTCAGCTCAAGCGTGGCGACAAATTGCCCACCGAGTCGGCGATCATGAATGCCCATGGCGTCAGCCGCACCGTGGTGCGTGAAGCGATCTCCCGTTTGCAGGCCGCAGGGCAAGTGGAAACCCGTCACGGCATCGGCACCTTCGTGCTCGACACCCCGAGCCCGAGCGGTTTTCGCATCGACCCGGCGACCGTGGTGACCTTGCGCGACGTATTGGCGATTCTGGAACTGCGCATCAGCCTGGAAGTGGAGTCCGCCGGCCTTGCCGCGCAACGTCGCAGCCCGGAGCAGTTAGCAGCGATGCGTGAGGCGCTGGACGCCCTCAACGAAAGTGCCGCCCACGCCGGCGATGCCGTGGCGTCGGACTTCCAGTTCCACTTGCAAATCGCCCTGGCCACCGGTAATCGCTACTTCACCGACATCATGACCCACCTGGGCACCAGCATCATTCCGCGCACACGCCTCAACTCCGCGCGCCTGGCCCATGACGACCAGCAGCATTACATGAGTCGCCTGAGCCGTGAACACGAAGAGATTTACGATGCGATTGCCCGGCAGGATTCCGATGCAGCGCGGGCAGCTATGCGTTTGCATTTGACGAATAGCCGTGAGCGGCTGCGCCAGGCCCATGAAGAGGCGCAGGCGCAAGGTTGAACGGTGCGTGGCAGGAAATCGTTCTACTCAAAAAAGCGCCTGACCGGTAAACGATCAGGCACGATGAGGGTCAGGCTTCGATAAACAGTATCAGGGGCTCAGAACACGGCTCCAGACTCGACTCATCCGCGAATTTGTAGCGCAATTGCACTTCTGTGTTCAGGTACTTTTCCAGTTCTGTTTTGGGGATTCGCAGTTCAATTCCCGTCAGTTTTACCATGTCGTCGCAGGCGTCGTCCCAGACGCCGGTAGGCTCTGCGAGGCCCTCCCAGTCAGGCTCTTCCGTATTTGTGCCGAGGATCGGGTAGACATCCCAGTTCGGCGGAATATCGTTCGGGTCCGGCACGCGGACGATCAAGTCTTCACTTAGGGTCGATAGCTGGATGGTTGCCCGATCGGCTGAGTGCTCCGGGAACTGCGGAAGGTGTGCAATAGCAAAAGTCATGTTGAATCGCTCTCCTTGAAAGATCTGCCGCGATCCTTCGCGGCAGTCGTCGCACTTTACCGGGCGCATAGGTGATCTGCCGAACCCGATCATGACCAGGCATTTCAAGGTTCAACACTGCGCGCAGGCAATGATCCTGGGGCGTTGAGTGAAAAATTCCCGAGGGTGCTCTTCCGACAACGTATCTCTCTTCTGAGCTTGAAAGGCGCCCCTTTCACCCCTTTAAACAACAATGTTGTCTGACAAAAATACCCACCCAGCGATGAAATGCAGTTGACGGTTGTATTTTAAGTTGTACGATGACCTACAACTACGGCGAAAGCTGAACGGTTTTCTCACACAACGTTGCTACCCAGGGTGTTCGAATAATGAATCCACAAGAACTGAAGTCCATCCTCTCTTCCGGCTTGCTGTCGTTCCCGGTCACCGACTTCAATGCCCAGGGCGATTTCCATCGCGCGGGCTACATCAAGCGTCTCGAGTGGCTGGCCCCATACGGCGCCTCGGCGTTGTTCGCCGCAGGCGGTACCGGTGAGTTCTTCTCTCTGGCGGCCAGCGAATATTCGGAAATTATCAAGACTGCGGTCGACACCTGCGCCAGCAGCGTGCCAATCCTCGCCGGTGTCGGTGGTTCGACCCGCCAGGCTATCGAGTACGCTCAGGAAGCCGAGCGCCTGGGCGCCAAAGGCCTGTTGCTGTTGCCGCACTACCTGACCGAAGCCAGCCAGGACGGCGTTGCCGCCCACGTTGAAGCCGTGTGCAAATCGGTAAAAATCGGTGTGGTGGTCTACAACCGCAACGTCTGCCGCCTGACCGCGCCGCTGCTGGAACGACTGGCCGAGCGCTGCCCGAACCTGATCGGCTACAAGGATGGCCTGGGCGATATCGAGCTGATGGTGTCGATCCGTCGCCGCCTCGGCGATCGCTTCAGCTACCTGGGCGGCTTGCCGACCGCTGAAGTCTACGCCGCGGCCTACAAGGCTTTGGGCGTACCGGTTTACTCTTCGGCGGTGTTCAACTTCATCCCGAAAACCGCGATGGATTTCTACCACGCCATTGCTCGCGAAGATCACGCCACCGTCGGCAAGATCATTGATGACTTCTTCCTGCCGTACCTGGATATCCGCAACCGCAAGGCCGGTTACGCGGTGAGCATCGTCAAGGCCGGGGCAAAAATTGCCGGCTATGACGCAGGCCCGGTGCGTGCACCGCTGACCGATCTGACGGGCGAAGAGTACGAAATGCTCGCCGCGCTGATCGACAAGCAGGGCGCGCAGTAACACTCGATAAAACCAGGGCCGCTGAGCGATCAGCGGCTTTTTGCGTGAGGAGATTTGTTGTGGCAGATGCAAAGCGTTTTGATAACTACATCAACGGTGAATGGGTGACGGGCAGTGATTACTGCGCCAACATCAACCCGTCCGAGCTGAGCGATACCCTCGGCGACTATGCCAAGGCTGATCTGGCGCAGGTCCACGCCGCCATCGACGCCGCCCGCGCCGCGTTCCCGGCGTGGTCCACTTCCGGTATTCAGGCTCGGCACGATGCGCTGGATAAAGTCGGCAGCGAGATCCTCGCCCGTCGCGAAGAGCTCGGCACGTTGCTGGCCCGGGAAGAGGGCAAGACCCTGCCCGAAGCCATCGGCGAAGTGACCCGCGCCGGCAACATCTTCAAGTTCTTCGCCGGTGAATGCCTGCGTCTGTCCGGTGACTACGTGCCGTCGGTGCGTCCGGGCGTCAATGTCGAAGTCACTCGCGAAGCGCTGGGCGTGGTCGGCCTGATCACGCCATGGAACTTTCCGATCGCGATCCCGGCGTGGAAAATCGCTCCGGCTTTGGCTTACGGCAACTGCGTGGTGCTGAAACCTGCCGATCTGGTGCCGGGCTGTGCCTGGGCTCTGGCGGAAATCATCTCCCGCGCCGGTTTCCCGGCCGGCGTGTTCAACCTGGTGATGGGCAGCGGGCGAGTAGTCGGCGAGGCGCTGGTCAACAGCCCGAAAGTCGATGGCATCAGCTTCACCGGTTCGGTCGGCGTGGGCCGGCAGATCGCGGTCAATTGCGTGTCGCGCCAGGCCAAGGTGCAGCTGGAGATGGGCGGCAAGAACCCGCAGATCATTCTCGACGATGCCGACCTCAAGCAAGCGGTCGAACTGTCGGTGCAGAGCGCGTTCTACTCCACCGGCCAGCGTTGCACCGCGTCGAGCCGTCTCATCGTCACCGCCGGGATTCACGACAAATTCGTCGAAGCCATGGCTGAGCGCATGAAGTCGATCAAGGTCGGTCATGCGTTGAAGTCCGGCACCGACATCGGCCCTGTGGTCTCGCAAGCGCAGTTGGAGCAGGACCTGAAGTACATCGACATCGGCCATTCCGAAGGTGCGCGTCTGGTCAGCGGCGGTGGTCTGGTGACGTGCGACACCGAGGGTTACTTCCTCGCCCCGACGCTGTTTGCCGACAGCGAAGCTGCGATGCGCATCAGCCGCGAAGAGATCTTCGGCCCGGTGGCCAACATCGTTCGCGTAGCGGATTACGACGCTGCACTGGAAATGGCCAACGACACCGAGTTCGGCCTGTCGGCGGGTATCGCCACTACGTCGCTGAAGTACGCCAACCACTTCAAGCGCCATTCCCAGGCCGGGATGGTGATGGTCAACCTGCCGACCGCCGGTGTGGATTACCACGTTCCGTTCGGTGGGCGTAAAGGTTCATCCTATGGTTCACGTGAGCAAGGTCGCTATGCGCAAGAGTTCTACACGGTCGTAAAAACTGCCTACATCGGTTCCTGATACACCGCAATACCTGTAGGCGCCGGCTCCCATAAAAGCCGGCGCCTACAAATAAATCGTTATTACCCGCATAAAAATAATCAGTGGGAGTACATCTACAATGCAATCGACCAAGCCGACTCACGTCCGCTATTTGATTTTGCTCATGCTGTTTCTGGTGACCACGATCAACTACGCCGACCGGGCGACCATCGCGATCGCCGGCTCCAGCCTGCAAAAAGACCTCGGCATCGACGCGGTCACTCTCGGTTATATCTTCTCCGCATTCGGTTGGGCCTACGTGGCCGGGCAAATTCCCGGTGGCTGGTTGCTGGACCGGTTCGGTTCGAAAAAAGTCTATGCCCTGAGCATCTTTACCTGGTCGCTGTTCACCGTACTGCAAGGCTATGTCGGTGAGTTCGGGCTTTCCACCGCCGTCGTCGCGCTGTTCATGCTGCGCTTTCTGGTGGGCCTGGCCGAAGCGCCATCCTTCCCCGGCAACGCACGCATCGTAGCGGCGTGGTTCCCGACCGCAGAACGCGGCACCGCCTCGGCGATCTTCAACTCGGCGCAATACTTCGCCACCGTACTGTTTGCGCCGCTGATGGGCTGGATCGTCTACAGCTTCGGCTGGCAGCACGTGTTCATCGTCATGGGCGTGATCGGCATCATCTTCTCGGGGATCTGGCTGAAAGTTATCCACAGTCCGCGCCAGCACCCGATGATCAACGACGCCGAGTTCAAGCACATCGCCGACAACGGCGGCATGGTCGACATGGACCAGGACAAAGGTAAAGGCAAAAAGGTCGACGGTCCGAAGTGGGACTACATCCGCCAGTTGCTGACCAACCGCATGATGCTCGGCGTGTACCTGGGCCAGTACTGCATCAATGGCATCACTTACTTCTTCCTGACCTGGTTCCCGGTGTACCTGGTGCAGGAGCGCGGCATGACCATCCTCAAGGCCGGTTTCATTGCCTCGTTGCCGGCAATCTGCGGGTTTATCGGTGGCGTGCTCGGCGGGGTGATTTCTGACTATCTGCTGCGCAAGGGCCACTCGCTGACCTTCGCCCGCAAGGCGCCGATCATCGCCGGTCTGCTGGTTTCCAGCAGCATCGTGGCTTGCAACTATGTCGATATTGAATGGATGGTGGTCGGCTTCATGGCCCTGGCCTTCTTCGGCAAAGGCGTGGGCGCGTTGGGCTGGGCGGTAGTGTCCGATACCTCGCCGAAACAGATCGCCGGTTTGAGTGGTGGCCTGTTCAACATGTTCGGCAACATTGCGTCGATCACCACGCCGATTGTCATCGGTTACATCATCAGCTCCACCGGCTCCTTCAAATGGGCGCTGGTGTTCGTCGGTTGCAACGCGCTGGTCGCGGTATTCAGCTACCTGGTGATCGTTGGCCCGATCAAACGTGTGGTACTCAAAGAGCCGCCAGTCAGCGGTCCTGAAACGAACAACAAGTTATCTGAAGCGCATTCCTGAGGAGCGGCGTCATGCAGTTGATTGAACATTCCGACTCGCCGCGCTACATCCGCCTGCACGAGCGGGACAATGTGGTGATCGTGGTCAACGATCAGGGCGTACCGGCCGGCACCGAATTCCCCGATGGCCTGGTCACCGTGGATTTCGTGCCGCAGAGCCACAAGGTCACCCTCGAGGACATTCCCGAGGGCGGCCAGGTGATTCGATACGGCCAGACGATCGGCTACGCGTTGCAGCCGATTCCTCGTGGCAGTTGGGTCAAGGAAGATCAACTGCGCATGCCCACCGCGCCACCGCTGGACAGCTTGCCGCTATCCACCGAAGTGCCGGCCGCGCAGGCACCGCTGGAAGGCTTCACCTTCGAGGGCTATCGCAACGCCGACGGCACCGTCGGCACGCGCAACATTCTCGGCATCACCACCACCGTGCAGTGCGTCACCGGCGTGCTGGATCACGCGGTAAAACGCATCAAGGACGAGTTGCTGCCCAAGTACCCGAACGTCGATGACGTGGTGGCGCTGACCCACAGTTACGGCTGTGGCGTGGCGATCACCGCCACCGACGCGTACATCCCGATCCGCACCGTGCGCAATCTGGCGCGCAACCCGAACCTGGGGGGCGAGGCGCTGGTAATCAGCCTGGGCTGCGAGAAATTGCAGGCCGGGCAGGTGATGCATGAGAACGATAGCTCGGTAGATTTGAGCGAGCCGTGGTTGTATCGCTTGCAGGATTCCAGTCACGGTTTTACCGAGATGATCGAGCAGATCATGGCGCTGGCCGAAACCCGTTTGAAGAAGCTCGATCAACGCCGCCGGGAAACCGTGCCTGCGTCCGAGCTGATCCTCGGCATGCAGTGCGGCGGCAGCGATGCGTTCTCCGGGATCACCGCCAATCCGGCCCTGGGCTATGCCTCGGACCTGTTGCTGCGGGCTGGTGCGACGGTGATGTTTTCCGAAGTCACCGAAGTGCGCGATGCGATTTACCTGCTGACGTCCCGGGCGCAAACCAAAGAAGTCGCTCAGGAGCTGGTGCGGGAAATGGACTGGTACGACCGTTACCTGGCCAAGGGCGAAGCGGATCGCAGCGCCAACACCACGCCGGGGAACAAGAAGGGCGGGTTGTCGAACATTGTCGAGAAGTCCTTGGGCTCGATCGTCAAGTCCGGCAGCAGCGCGATCAACGGGGTGCTTGGCCCTGGGGAACGGTTCAAGCGCAAAGGGCTGATTTTCTGTGCGACCCCGGCCAGTGATTTTGTCTGCGGGACGTTGCAGTTGGCGGCGGGGATGAACCTGCATGTGTTCACCACCGGGCGTGGTACGCCTTATGGGTTGGCGATGGCGCCAGTGGTGAAGGTCTCGACTCGCACAGAACTGGCGCAGCGCTGGCCGGACCTGATCGACATCGATGCCGGGCGGATTGCCACCGGGCGGGCGTCGATCGAAGACCTCGGCTGGGAGTTGTTCCACTACTACCTGGACGTGGCCAGCGGCAAGAAACAGACGTGGGCGGAGCAGCACAAGCTGCATAACGACATCACCTTGTTCAACCCGGCGCCGATCACGTAAGACAGCGTTATCGTTCATTGCGGGCTTGTCCGCGAAGGGGCCTTGGAACTGACTGAAGGTTTCAAGAATGTACCCATAAATAAAAAGGCCGCGATCCATATTGGATCGCGGCCTTTTCATTGGCTTCGATTCAGGCGTCAGACCGCATCCAGCTCCGGTTCGTCTGCCTGGATGTTAACGGTTGCTTTCACTTCATCGTGACGACGGATGAACTTCCAGTCCGCCTCGTCGATGTAGATACCGTTCGGGCCGCTGCCGCCTTCCAGGTCGATGGTGACGCTGGCGCAGACTTGCGGCTTCACACTCGCCAGGATCGGCACGAAGCCCAGTTGCAGGCTGGTTTCCAACAGCGCTGCCTGGTTCTTCTCGTCGATGTCCGCTGCCTCGTCGAGGTAGTACGGCAGGCGCACGCGACCGGCCTGGTCGCGGTCCATCAAGTGCAGCAACAAGTACATGTTGGTCAGCGCCTTGATGGTCATGGTGGTGCCGTTGGACGCCGCGCCGTCGATGTCGGTGTGGATCACCGGTTGGCCATTGACCTTGGTGATCTCGAACGCCAGTTCGAACAGATCCTTGAGACCGAGCTGGTTGTGGTTGGCCGCCACCAGCCGTGCCAGGTATTCCTTGGCTTCTTCGTTCTTGTTGTCCTGCTCGGCGCTTTGGCTCAAGTCGAAGACGGAGAGGGTTTCGCCTTCTTCGTACTGACCGGCGCTGTGGATGATCTGGTCAATGTGCTTGAGCGCTTCCTTGTTCGGCGCGAGCACGATACGGAAGCTCTGCAGGTTGGAGACCTGACGTTTGTTGATCTCGCGGTTGAACAGCGCCAGTTGATGTTCGAGGCTGTCGTAGTCGCTGCGGATGTTGCGCAGGGTCCGGGCGATGTCGGTAACCGCCGCACGACGCGCCTTGCCGAGGGTCAGGGCTTCATCGGTGCGGTGTGCGTACGCGTTGATCAGCAGTTGCAGGCGACGTTCCATGTCGTCTTCGCTGTCGAACTTGGCCACGCCCTTGAGGCGAACCTGCGCGTAGAGCGCGTCGATCTGCCCGTCGGCCCGCAGCAGGCCCTGCCAGCTGTCCTGATAGTCATTGAGCAATGGCAGCAGGTTGTCCATGGAGTCGTCGACCGGGTCCATGAACGGCGTGCCGAACGGCAGGTCGGCCGGCAACAGCTGACGGCGGCGCAGGGCGTCGTCGAGGGTGCGTTGCTTGGCTTCCATGTCACCGATCTGCCGGCCAACCAGTTGCAGCTTGGCCGACAGTTGCTGGACGCGTTCGGTGAAGGCATCGCTGGAGCGTTTCAACTCGTCCTGGGCGGCTTCCATCTGCGCCAATTGCTCAAGCTTGTCGCCTTCTTCGGCGCTCAGGGTTTGCGCGCGGCGGAAGTCTTCCAGGGCTTTCTGCGCATCTAGCACTTGCTGGTACAGCGCTTCGGTCTGGGTCTTGCTGGCCGCACGGTCGGCTGCTACGGCTTGCTGGGTTTTCAGTTGCTTGAGTTCTTTGTCCAGACGCTCTTTCTGATCGCGCAGTGCCGCACGGTCGGCCAAGGCTTGCAGGGCCGGCGGCTCGATGTGCGACAGGTCGATGGACAGGCCCGGCACTTCGAAGCGCTCGCCTTTGAAGCCATCGAGGATCAGCTCCATGGACTTGACCCACTCACCGTCTTCATCCAGCGCGATGCCGTGTTCACCCAACGGCAGGCTGAACAGCGCGCTGTTGAACAGTCGCATCAGGCGCTCGACGTCCTGCTGCGAGAACTCTTCGCGCAGACGGGCATAGCTGTTGTTGTCAGCGTGATCGAGTTGTTGCTTCACCGATTTCAGGCGTTTTTCCAGATCCCGCAGACGCTCTTCCAGGTCTTCGGCCGAAAACTGCCGCGACTGGGCCAGCGCACCGGCCAGTTCATCGTGCGCGTCCTTGGCGGCGAGCAATTGCTGTTCGAGGACTTTGACGTCATCGACCAGGGCGAAGCGATGCTTGAGCACCGACAATTCGCCGAGCCAGCGCTGGATGCCGGTGATTTCCCGCTCCAGGCGCATCAGCTCTTGAGTGCCACCGCGTTGATCGTTTTGCAGGGCGTCCTGCTCGTTGCGGTAGTGCTCGGCCTGAATCGTCAGTTCTTCCTTGCGCGCACTGGCGTAGTCCGACCAGGTGCCGAGCAGGGAATCGAGCAGCGGCGACAGGCGATGCAGTTTGCCGCGCAGGATATCCCGCTGTTTCACGCCGTTGGCCAAGGCTTCGACCAAGGGACCGGCCGCGACCAGCGAGTTGTAGTCCTGCTCCATGCGGCGGACATCGCGGAACGCTTCTTCGCACGCGGCGATGTAATCGACACTGCCGGAACGCAGGCTGTGTTCGAAGGCATCGAGGAACAGCTGCTTGAGCTTGGCCGCGGTGATTTCACGCATGTGCAGCAGGTTGATGAACAGGGCGCGGAAGGTCTTCAGGCTCTGCTCACTGGTGGAGCGCAGCGGGATCAGCGTCAGGTCGAGCGGAATCGAGGTGTGGCCACCCACCAGCAAACGACGCAGTTCATCCGGCTTGAGTTCGTAGGCTTTCAGGCCTTCGCGCTCAAGATTGGTGAACAGCTCTTTCTGCCGCAGGCAGGTGTCGTCTTTCTGATAATGAGCCAGGTCGAGTTTGCCGGCGTAGGCAAAGAACTGGTGACCGAAACCACCACCCGGGCCGCGACCGACCACGCCAATCACGTGCGGGCCGTGGGGCAGGGAGACTTCGACGAGGATGTAACTGGTGTCCGAGGCGAAGTAGAAACGCCGCGATTGTTCCAGGCTGTACTTGCCGAAACTCATGTCCGACATGCGCGCCAGAATCGGGAACTGCAAGGCGTTGATCGAGGCGGACTTACCAAGGTTGTTCGCGCCGTAGACCGACAGCGGCTCTTCCAGCGGGAACAGGCCGAGGCTGTAACCGGCGGTGTTCAAAAGGGCAAAGCGGCGAATGCCGTAGCGTTCCTTGCTCATGCGTCGGTCTCCTGTTCTTCGGCAATGGCGCGGGCCAGGGCGTCTTCTTCGCTCTCTTCTTCAAACTCGGTGAGATCGAGCGGGTCGTCGGTCTGCAGCAGCTTTTCGTCGCTGTCTTCGTCGATCAGCACCGGCGCCGGCAACGGCAGCACGCTGTGCAGGCTGGCGGCCAGGTCGCGGTCTTGCTGGACCGATAGGCAGACATCGAGGAAGCGGTGCATCGGCGGCAGGAAACGGTAGACACCGTTTTCTTCGCCGGCGAATCCGAGCTGGGTCATGCGGCGCATGATTTTTTCTTCGAGTTCTTCGACGGTCTGCACTTCGGCCTGGATAAACAGGTCGCGGTACTTTTCCAGCAGCGATGGCAATTCATCGCGACCGAGGCTGCCACCGTCGAGCACGGCGATCGGGTCGCGGCCCTGGTCGGCCAGGTGTTCGACGAGGATGAAGGTGAACAGCGCCAGACGTTGCGCCGTTTTGTTTACCGCCGCCGCAGCCAGGTCCGGCACGAAGTAGTAGAAACCACGGGTGTCGCACACCAGTTCAAAACCCAACGCCTTGAACAGGGTGCGGTACTGGTCCTGGAAGTTCGACAGTTGGGCGTACAGCTCCGGGTCGCGGCGGCTGACGTGGTAGCCCTTGAACAGCTCGCGAAAGATCGGCGCCAGCTGGGACAGTTCGTTTAGATCAAGATGCATGTGGGGTGCTCGCAGAATCCTCGGCGGCGGTGTCGCGGGCCGAGAGCAGGGCGAAGGAGCGCAGGCTGACCTGATGCTCGTGAGTATGGTAATCGCGGCGTTCCAGACGCTCGCGCTTGAAGCGTTTTTCCCGCGACAGGCGCGAGAACCAATAGAGCAATTCGTCGGTGGCGCCGTCCGGCTCCTGCTCCAGCAGCCAGCTCATCAGGTCCGGCATCGGCAGGGCATCCTCACAACGTTCGAGCATTTCCCGAACCGTGCGTGGCGCGCGCGGGGCTTCGCCTTTCTGGGTCTTGTGGGCCTTGGGGAAACGCGCCGGTTTCGGCTCGAAACGGGCCAGGGCGTACACGTAGGCTTCGACTTGACTGGCACTGCCGAGGAAGGTGCTTTGCGGGCGGGTGAACAGCGGCATCGCGGCTTGTGGCACCGCATCGATGCCTTTACGACGAATGGCCGACAACGCCAGGGCTGCGCCACGGGTCACGGCGTTGTGCCGGCGGGCTTCTTCGCGCAGCGGCAGCAGCAGCTCGCGGGCGTGACGCAGGGTCAACTGGGCGCTGGTCTGCATTTCGAGGATGCGCGCGTGGGTGCGCAGCAGCATGTCGTCGTCGACCAGATGGCCGAGGCGCTGCTGTTCGGTGAGCATGCGCAACAACACGTTCTCAACCTTGCGCACGCCTTGTTCGAAGGCGCCGTCGGCATTCACCAGCTGAATCATCGGTTCGACGTATTCGTCCCAGGTCGCCAGCACTTCAGCATAACGCTGACGCAGCGGAATCTGCCGGTCGCTGGTCTTGGCCCGTTCGGCGACGGCCACCAAGGCCTGTTCGTCGTTGGCGAGTTTCTTCAGCACGTCCCGCACGCGCATGTCGAGCAGGCGCAACTGGCGCGCCAGATCGTTGCCGTCGCGAATGTCGAAGGCGTCCTGGATGTAACCGGCCAGGCGTTCGAGGTGGCGCAGATAGGCTTCGATTTCCAGGCACAGGCCCAGACGGTGCTCACGGCGCAGGTAAGCGAGGAAGTCATGGATCTGCGCGTTGAGCTCGAAACGGTTCGGGCTTTTCGCCACGGGAACCAGAATGTCGAGGCGAATCCACACGTCCAGCAGGCTGGTGATGTCCTGCGGTGTGCTGTCCAGTTGCTGGGCGGCCAACTGTGAACGCAGTTCGTTGAGGCTCAGGGTGCCTTGGTCGAAGTGCTCGCACAGTGGCTCCAGAAGTGCCCAGTGTTCAGCGAGGGCGCGCAAGACGCGCTTGGGTTCGATCATCGGAATGGCCGGCTGGTTGGCAATTAAAAGCCGCGATTGTACTTCATCGCAGCCGTGTCGATTCACTCTGGGGATGGGCTGTCGCTTCTTCTATCGGTGAAGTCTATCGATCAAGCGTGGGCGATCTTGAGCGAAGGGCGGTAGAATCACCGCACTTTAGTTATCCACAAGTGGCCGACCTTTGCTTATCGAGTCCCGTCGCCGCGCTTATTTGACCGCCATGCAGGTGGTCAACTGGCTGCCGCGCACCGAATTGCCCTTTGCTGCGCCATCGCGGCCCGAGCTGCTGGAGACGCCTGAACCGTTGGTCGTCGCCCCGGTGACGCCTGCTCCGGTAGCGCAAACGCCCGTGGAACCCGCGGCCAAACCGGCCGAGCGGGTGAAAATCGAGGTGCCACGGCCGACGCCATCGGCTGGAAAACCAGCAAGCAAAGCGACGCAAGAGAGCGAAGAGGTACCGCTCGTCGCCAAGGCTGCGCCAGTGCCGCCGCCGCGTTTCGCTCTGCAATTGCTGCGAGCCGGTCGCTGCCTGTTGCTGGTGGAGTTACCCACAGGCGAAACTTTCCAGACCCGCGATCCCGCTTATCTGTTGCTCAAAGACATGCTGCGCGCCGCCGGTCTGCCGGACAGCCCGCAGATCGTCGGCGAGCCGGTGCGCTGGCCGCTGCTGGCTCGCGGCACCATGGACCAAGGGCCGGAAGCGGCTCGGGATTTCGTACAAGGTTTTCTGTCGGCCCGCCTGGAAGACGCACCGTGCGTCTGCCTGTGGCTGATCGGCCTGCCGGCGGTGCGTTTTGCCGGTGAGGCCAGCGCCGAATCCTTCAACCGTGAACTTCAGGTCGAAGGCCTGGGGTCGGTCTGGGCCTTGCCGGGCCTGGAGTTATTAATGGAAGAGCCACAGCGTAAGGCTGATGTCTGGCAAGCCATGCGTCGGCTGATGGCGCGTTGGAAAGAATCGAATGAGTGACGCTGTATCGTTCCGCCCGATGACCGAGGCGGACCTGGACGCTGTACTGAAAATCGAATACGCAGCCTACAGCCATCCCTGGACCCGCGGGATTTTTCTCGATGGCCTGGGCAAGTACCAGATCTGGCTGATGTTCGAAGGGCAGCAGCAGGTCGGTCATGGCGTAGTGCAGATCATCCTTGATGAGGCGCATCTGCTGAACATCACCGTCAAACCGGAAAATCAGGGCCGCGGCCTGGGCTTGACGCTGCTGGAGCATTTGATGTCGATTGCCTACAAGGCTGAGGCGCGGGAATGCTTCCTGGAAGTGCGCGACAGCAACCGGGCGGCGTTTCGGTTGTATGAGCGGTATGGGTTTAACGAGATCGGACGTCGGCGGGATTACTACCCGGCGGTTGGCGGGCGAGAAGATGCCGTGGTGATGGCCTGCACCTTGGTTGATTGATCGTTACTAAAGGCTTCGCGGGCAAGGCTTGCCCGCGAAGGCGTCTTCACGGACGTCAACGATCAAGGCTTGCCGTCCAATGGATCCTGCTGTGCCAGTTCCGCTTCATCCAGCCCATCGCCCCCACCGATATCGTCCCCGTCGACAATGCTCAGATCCCAATCCGCCTGGTCACCTTCACCCGCTTCGTGGGCATCCCGTGCGCCGTCTTCACGGATCAGGGTTTCCGGGGTCAAGTCATCGTCGGTGGCGTCATTGTCATTGGTCGAGCCCCCAGTCATGCGGGGTTTACGGACGCGTGCGTCGGGCATCTGCTGTGTATGCTCGTGTTCAGGTGTCAGGTCGCTGATTCTGGTGCCGGGTTCTTCCTCGTCGAAATCCAGCTCATGCACCGAGCCCATGCGGTCTTCATCGTCGTCGATGGGCTCGGGTGGCTCCTTATCGAACGGACGTCGTGAATCAGTCATGGCTATTCCTCATACTGTAGGCCCTACTACAATTGACCCACTGGACTGCCGAGAATTCCCGCGGGCAGGGAGCGCCGGCTAGCCGCTACATACATCAGGACATCAGGGGGATCTGCATCTCGTGCGTGACCCCGACGGGCGGTTGTCTGTCAAAGCAGTGCATCATTCTCGAGGCTTCATTGCATGAACGACTTACAAGATCTGATTGATAACAACGAGCGCTGGGCTGATGCGATCACCCGCGAAGATCCTGATTTTTTTGCCAAGCTAGCCCGTCAGCAAACCCCGGAATACCTGTGGATCGGCTGTTCAGACGCACGCGTGCCAGCCAACGAAATCGTCGGCATGCTGCCGGGTGATCTGTTCGTGCACCGCAACGTGGCCAACGTGGTGCTGCACACCGACCTCAACTGCCTGTCGGTGATTCAGTATGCGGTGGATGTACTCAAGGTCAAACACATCCTGGTGACCGGCCACTACGGCTGCGGCGGTGTACGCGCCTCGATGCAGGATCGTCAGTTGGGCCTGATCGACGGCTGGTTGCGCTCGATTCGTGATCTCTACTATGAAAAACGCGACGAACTGGCCAAGTTGCCCACCGAAGAAGAGCGGGTCGACCGCCTCTGTGAGCTCAATGTGATCCAGCAGGTGGCCAACGTCGGTCACACCAGCATTGTGCAAAATGCCTGGCACCGCGGGCAGAGCCTGTCGATCCACGGCTGCATCTATGGCATCAAGGACGGTCGCTGGAAGAGCCTGAACGCCACCATCAGCGGTTTCGAGCAGTTGCCGCCGCAGTACCGTTTGCGCCCGGTCGAGGCACTGTAAAAGCCATTCAGATGAGACTTCGCCGACGCCAGTGTTGAAAGAACTGTTCTCCATTGGCATTCGGTGACTCGTCGTAGCCGATGATCCAGCCACGGCAGCAAGGACAACCGCAGCGGCAGGCGAACTGCCGCAGCAGCTTGTCTTCTGTCGCGGCGAAATCCATCGTCAGTCGGTCACCCTTTTTGATGTCTTTGAGCGCCCATAACCACAGCTCGCTCATATCGAGAAAGACGTTGGGGTCGCAGGAGTGACTCAGCAGACCACTGAAGCACGGATCGTAGACATGGATTCCCGGCGCCAACTGCCGGGTGTGTCGGCAGCGATAGGGCAATAGATGTCCGGAAACACGGCAGATTCGGCTGATGCGGGGAAACTCGCGCAGTGCCGCGACCGCCATTGCCGAGCCCTGAGCGTTATGGATGATTTCAAAGTCGTCTTTGGAGGGGAATCCAAGGCGAAGGGGCAACTCTACAAACGGATAGATGCCATTTGATGACGGCGGTGGTAGTCCTTGTTCGGCATGGCGTCTCATAACAATCCTTGTCAGTTGGGTGCTACGACCTCCGTCTGCTGACATCCTGTCAGCTCTGTAGCACGTGGATACGACACAAGCCTCTCGCAAATGAGATAACCGGTCTACTGTCAGATATGACAGTCGAGAAAAGCTCTTTCCCGCGTCAGCCATGGCTCACGCGGGAAAGACTTCCTTCGTTTTACAAGTGTGGGGCAGATGCGGAGGTCATAAGGGCCGGGGTCTGCAGCTGTTTCAGCTCGGATTTGACCGGCGCTGTCGAGCATTTGGCCACCGCTTGCTCAGGCGTCAGGTTGCGAATCGAGGTGTAGAACAGTTCGCAGGTTTTTTCTTTCTGGGTCACTTGCCAGGTCTGAGTGCAGCTTTTCAGCTGAGCGGTAGGGTCAGTGCCCGGTTTGCTGCCCATTCCGGCCTGCCAGCACGCGGCACTCAAATCCTGCCCCATGACTTTCAGCCCCGCGGCGTCGGCCTTGGCCTGCGCATCGTCGCCGCTATAGGCTTCGGGGTCGGCGGCGTACCAGATGTAGCTCGGGTGGTTGGAACCCAGTACGGGTACCGTCACCCCCTTGCTCGGGCTGATGGTTGCCAGGCCCAATATTTCTACGGTCTGCCCGTATTGTTGCTTGATCCAGTTACGCACCGGTGAACCAAAGGCGACCATTGGCAAT
Source organism: Pseudomonas sp. 01L34 (assembly GCF_056400265.1). NCBI lineage: Bacteria > Pseudomonadati > Pseudomonadota > Gammaproteobacteria > Pseudomonadales > Pseudomonadaceae > Pseudomonas > Pseudomonas sp. 01L34. The sequence goes on along the minus strand of NZ_JBFTSX010000009.1, from coordinate 99,604 downwards.
GCTGCACCTTTGGCATTCTGGCTGACTTCCTTGACCATGGTGGTCTGGTAGTCCGTGAAGTAGTTGTAGACGCCTTCCAGATCCTTGCCGGCGGTGGACGGCGCGGCAATCGGCGCGATGTCGATGATGGTCTGATAGGCCGGCGTCTGGTCGGCGGGAATGTTGTTGGCGGTCAGCAGCGCGGCCCAGCGGTCGGTGGTCTTGGACTCCAGATAGTCCTGGGCCTGGGTCAGGGAATAATCCGGCGGGAAGTGCAGCAGTTCGACGCTTTTGCGGTTTTCCAGCGCCATGCCCAGCGGCAGGAACAGGTACCAGTTATAGGTCCATTTGCCATCGGCACTCAGCTTGTTGGCACCGTTGTAGGCCAAATCCCCAGCATTGAGCAGTGCGGTCAGTGGCTTGTCATAGCCTTTGGGCACACCGCTGATATGGGCGTGGAGCTGCTTGTTTTCGGTTTTGACCAGCACTTTTGCGGTCTTGTAGCCATCGCGCTGTACGCTTTGGGTCAGGTAATGCTCGACGGTCTGCTCCAGTGTCCAGTTGCGGAAGCAGATGACATTACAGTTGTTGGGGTAGGCGAACAGCCGGGTAACGCGTTCGGTACTGCCCAGATTCAGATCGACATCGGCGTGAGCGGCGGCGCTCAGGGTGAGTGCGGCGAGGGTGAATCCTGCGAGTTTGAACATGCTCAGATCCTTTTCAGCGTGAGCCCTCGGAGGTGGGGCGGGTACATACTGGAACTAGTTGTGTCGAACGGTCTAGTACACAAGTGAAAAGAGCGCCAGTCAGAGCCCCTTTTTCATCAGGCAAAGTGCAGTGTATTGCTCAAATCGCCCATGGGTTTCTGGCCACGGGCAATCATTGCATCGTCCCGCTGCCTGAGGCCATCGAGCTTTTCAAGCTGAAACACCCGGGTGATCAACCGCAGAGTCGAGCCAGTGTCATAGACCGTGTGATCCACCATGCCCTTGCGCGCAAACGGCGAAACCACCAGCGTCGGTACCCGCGAGCCCGGCCCCCAGCGGTCGCCCTTGGGCGGTGCGACGTGATCCCACCAACCGCCGTTCTCATCGACCGTAACCACGACCACCATGTTTTTCCACTGCGGGCTTTCCCGCAGCACTTTCAGGGCGCGGACGATGTGCCGGTCGCCGGACGCTACATCGGCGTAACCGGCGTGCATGTTCAGGTTGCCCTGGGGTTTATAGAAACTCACCGCCGGCAGCTTGCCCGCCTCGGCATCGGCAAAGAACTTGTTGGTATTCGATTCATCGCCCAACCCCGCATCCCGTAGACGTTTACCGCGCTCCAGCGGGTTTTCCGGCCCCTGCTGCTTGAAGTAGTTGAACGGTTGGTGGTGGTACTGGAAGTTCGGGATTTTCGGAATACCGCCAGAGTCCTTGTACTGATCCAGCGTCGCCTGCCAACCTCCGGCATACCAGGCCCAGTCGATGTTTTTCTTCGAGAGCTTGTCGCCTATGTGCTCGTGGGTCTGGGGGACCATGACGTTCGGCAGGTCTGGTTTGGCGTACGCAGGACGCTCCGGGTCGCGAATCCAGGTCGGCCAGTACGGCGGAGCGAGCGTGTTGACCCCATAGCCGTCCGGCGTCAGCGCGCTGGGGCCGAATTGGGGTGGGCCGGTCATGGCGCTGGCTGGGGATTGTTCCAGGGGCTTGAGGCGTGGATCGGCCGGATCATCGCTTTGCAGCGTGGCGATTTGTGTCTTGGCCACCGAGTTGACGGCGTCCGGATAGAACGGCGCGGTGGCGCTGATCAGGTATTGATGGTTGAGAAACGAGCCGCCGAAAGCCCCCTGGAAAAAGTTATCGCAGAGCACAAATTCTTGGGCAACGTCCCACAACCGCAGGGAATATCGACTCTGGGCGTAATGCCCCATGGGCAGGCCACCGGAGTCGCCCCAGGCGACAAAGCCGTCATTTTTGCCACCGTTGATCTGCATCTGGTTCTGATAGAACGCATGCCACAGGTCGCGCGTCACCAGGCCGAACGGCAAGTCTTCTGCGTTCGGACCTTTGAGGGCAAAGGGCGCGTTAGGCAGGTGTTCCTGGAACTGGGTTGCGCTGGGGTAAGTCACGCCATCGAGGGTTTGCGGGCCGATCTGCAGCACGCCGCCCCAGACTGGCGGCAGGGTCTGCAACAGGCTGCCATCGCGATCGCGCTGCTGATATTCGACGGGCTTGAGGCCCGAGAGCGGTTTCTCGACGCCAGGGAAGTCGCCGAACAGGTTATTGAAACTACGGTTCTCGGCGTAGATCACCACTACGGTTTTCACCTGGTCGCGTAGGGCTTTGTCCAATTCGACAGGTGAAAGCAGGCGTTCGAGCGGTTTATCCGACTCATCGCCATGACTGCCACAAGCGCTGAGGGTCGCGCCGACACCGAGTACCGCCACGCCACCCAGGAAGCGGCGGCGACTGGTGTCGGTGGGCGTATCTGTTTGCGGGGAAGAGGCGTCGTTGCGGTTTTCTTCATCGTTCATGGCGAGTTCCGTCTTGCTAAGTTGTTTCAATATGTTTCGGCGGGACGCTAGCAGCGAGGTGTGACAGAGGGGTTACGTTTGTGAAAACAATAAGTCGCCAGTGTGGAAGCAGCCCGCTTCCACACTGGATTGGTGGTGGATTGAAGGTCGGCGTCAAGGCATCACCGGCGCCATATACGTAAGCGTCGTCCCTAGCGCCCACAGCAGAAACAGCACCAGTGGCGTGTGCACCAGCAGTTGCACGAACGAAAACCCGATCAGATCCCGGGCCTTCAACCCAAGCACGCCCAGTAGCGGCAGCATGTAGAACGGGTTGATCAGGTTCGGCAGGGCTTCGGCGGCGTTGTAGATCTGCACGGCCCAGCCCAGGTGATAGTTCAGGTCGTTGGCCACTTGCATGACATACGGCGCTTCAATGATCCATTTGCCACCACCGGACGGGATGAAGAAACCGAGGATAGCCGAGTACACGCCCATCAACAGGGCGTAGGTGTCGTGGGATGCAATTTGTACGAAAAAGGTCGAGATGTGGTGGGCCAATGATTGTCCGTCGGTGCCCTTGACCACCGTCATCAGGGCGGCGATCGAGCCGTACAGCGGGAACTGGATCAGCACGCCGGTGGTGGTCGGCACCGCACGGGCCACCGCATCGAGGAAGCTGCGCGGGCGCCAGTGCAGCAGCGCGCCGAGCATCAGGAACAGGAAGTTGTAGGTGTTCAGTCCGGAAATCGCGCTGATCGCCGGTTTGGTCGCAAACTCATGGAACAGCCATCCGGCCGCCAGCAACGCCAGCAGAATCGTCAGCAGCGGGCTGTATTCCAGCCATTCACCAGGGCGGGTACGCGGTGCTGGCGCCGGCAGACTGAAACCCGGATCGATACCGCAGGCTTTGGCGTCACGGGCTGTCGCGGGGCCGGGCGCGGTGGCGTAGGCAACGATTAGTGAGACCACGGTCAGTGCCAGCAACAGCACACCCGACTGCCAGAGAAAGATCGTTTGAGTGAAGGGAATGACGCCCGTGATCGACAGAATCGATGGCGGCAAACTGGCGGGGTTGGCTTGCAATTGTGCCGCGGACGACGACAGACCCAAGGCCCAGACCGCGCCCAGACCAAGATAGGCGGCGGCACCGGCGGCTCGGTAATCCATTTTCAGATCGGTACGGCGGGCGAGGGCACGTACCAGCAGTCCGCCGAATACCAGTGACAGCCCCCAGTTCAGCAACGACGCGACCATGGAAATCAGCGCCACCCAGGCCACGGCGGAACGGCCGTTTTTCGGGACCCGTGCCAGGCGATCGATCAGTTTCACCGCCGGTGGCGAACTGGCGACCACGTAACCGCCGATCACCACGAATGCCATCTGCATGGTGAACGGAATCAGGCTCCAGAAACCGTCACCGAAGGCCATGGCGGCGTCGATGGGTTTGGCGCCCATGGCCATGGTCGCCACGGCGACGATGATCACTGCCAGCGCGGCGAATACCCAGGAGTCGGGAAACCAGCGTTCGGCAAAGTTTGAACAATGCAGGGCAAAGCGCGCATAGCGGCTATCTTCGATATCAGCGGCCACGGGAGTACCTCGTTTTTATGTTTATTGTGGGGTTCAGGGCGCAATGGCCCATCCGGTCGGTGCCAACAGTAAATCAATCGGCCCGTTGCAGGGACGCTGTTTGGGGCGTTTGGGACTATGGTCTAACGGGTTGTCCACAAGCGCATTTGCGTAGACCGTGGGCGCCTTGGTTTTTTGCCTGCCAGAGTTCTTTTACATGACTGCCAACATCAATGCGCGCCCGGCGCCCTTCACTCGCTCGGACTACAAGACCCTGGGGCTTGCAGCCTTGGGCGGTGCGCTGGAAATCTACGACTTCATTATTTTCGTATTCTTCGCGCTGACCCTCAGCCAGCTGTTCTTCCCGCCGGAAATGCCCGAGTGGCTGCGTCTGCTGCAAAGCTTCGGGATCTTCGTCACGGGCTACCTCGCGCGTCCGTTGGGCGGGATCCTGATGGCGCATTTCGCTGACCGGTTGGGACGCAAGAAGGTGTTCAGCCTGAGCATATGCCCTCGGTTTCCTGCAGGCGGGGCTGACCTTCGGTTACCTGATCGGCGCCTTGACGGCGACTTTTCTGGCTCAGGCGTTCACCTCGGCGCAAATCCTCGATTACGCCTGGCGTTACCCGTTTCTGCTGGGCGGTGTGTTTGGCGTGATCGGTGTCTGGCTGCGCCGCTGGCTCAGCGAAACCCCGGTGTTCATGGCGATGCAGGCCCAGCGCGAGGCCGCTGTCGAACTGCCGCTGCGCACGGTGGATTTCCTTCACCTACAACATTGCCTACGCCGCCTGGGCGAGTGTCACACCGCTGCTGTTGATCGGTCTGATGCCATGGAGTCCGTGGATTTGTGTGATCTTCTGCGCGGTGATGGGGGCTGTGGGCATCAGCAGCGCGGTGTATTTCGGTGCGCGAATGCCGCGAGTCGGGGGCTGTTCGGTGGCTGGCGCTGCATGAGGCTGTTTGTGCCGCGACTATTTTTGTAGGACAACCCTGCAACACTCTTCAGAAAATACCTGCAAAGCCGATGGCTAGGCTGTAAGCCGCTTTTTATCTCTGTCCATCGGTGCTTCCCATGTTCAATAAACGCTTGAAGCAGGAGCTTTCGGCTCTTCGCGAAGAACTCTCCAGCCTTCTGCAAGTCAAGGAGAGTCTGGAAAGCGAGATGCTGGTCCTGACTCTTGACTCCGATGGGCGAATTCAATCGGTCAACCAAAACTTCGTCAGTGAGATGCTCTACAAAAGCAATGATCTGATCGGCCGGCACATCGAAGACCTTGTTCCGGTCCATGTGAAATCGGATGAATTCCATAACCGCTTCAAGGCCGCGCTGACCCGTGGCGAGCACTTTGCCGGCGCGGTCCGTTTGCTACGCGGCAACGGTGCCGAAGCCTGGTTGCGTTCGATCATGCAGCCGGTGCGCTCCTCGGACGGCCGTATCAAGAACTTCTCGATTTACTCCAGCGACCTGACCCGTACCATCGAGGCGTCCCGTGAGCATGAAAACCTGATTGGCGCGCTGGTGCGTTCGACGGCAGTGATCGAGTTCGACCTCAATGGCAACGTGCTGATGGCCAACGAGCGTTTCCTCAGTGGCATGGGTTACAGCCTGGCGCAGATCCAGGGTAAACATCACCGCATCTTCTGTGAGCCAGAGGAATACAACAGCGCTGAGTATCAGAACTTCTGGCGCCGTCTGAACGCTGGCGAGTTCGTCGCTGATCGTTTCAAACGCATCGACAGCCACGGTCGCGTGGTCTGGCTGGAGGCTTCCTACAACCCGGTGCTCGACGCCAACAACAAGCTCTACAAAGTGGTGAAGTTCGCCACGGTGGTTACCGATCAGGTGCATCAGGAGCAGGCTGTCGCGGAGGCGGCCAACATTGCCTACAGCACTTCTCAGCAAACCGACCAGAGTGCACAGCGCGGAACTGCCGTGGTGACCCAAGCTGTAGACGTGATGCGTGACCTGGCCAAACACATGCAAACCGCTGGCGAAGGTATCGAAGCACTGAACGAGCAATCGCTGGTGATCGGCACCATCGTCAAAACCATCAGCGGCATCGCCGAGCAGACCAACCTGCTGGCGCTCAACGCGGCCATCGAAGCGGCTCGTGCCGGTGAACAGGGACGTGGGTTTGCCGTGGTGGCGGACGAAGTCCGGCAATTAGCCTCGCGCACCAGTCAGGCGACCGATGAAATTGTCGGCGTCGTGCGTCAGAACCAGGACATGGCGCGCAACGCCGTGGCGCTCATGACTGACGGCAAGCTCCAGGCTGAACAAGGCCTGGCGCTGGCGGCGGAGGCGGGCACGGTGATCGTCGAGATCCAGGACGGTGCGCAGAAAGTGGTGAACGCAGTCGGGCAGTTTGCCAACCAATTATCGACTTGATGCTATCTATCCGGCGCGGGTAGTCCTCAAAAAGGCCTACCTCCCGGTAAGCCTTTCCTCATTCCTGCGTAAGACTCAATCCCCCAACGCTTCCCCCTCACGCCGTGGATCGGCCCCGCCGGCCAACGCGGCTTTCCCCTGCGCATCCTTGACTCGAACAATCGCCTGAGTCCCGCTAGTCATGTCGATCTCGCCCACGCTGTGCCCTTTGTCCTTCAGTGCCTGAATCAGTGCCGGGCTGAACTGACCCTGTTCCAGTTCGGTCGGGCCGTTGCGGCTGCCGAAATTGGGCAGGTTAATGGCGGCCTGTGGGTCGAGGTTCCAGTCGAGCAGGCCAATGGTGGATTTGGCTACGTACTCGATGATCTGCGAGCCGCCAGGGGAGCCGACGGTGGCCAGGAACTCGCCGCTCTGGCGGTCGAAGATCAGCGTTGGTGCCATGGACGAGCGCGGGCGTTTGCCGGGTTCGACGCGGTTGGCGACTTTTTGCCCTTGCTCTTCGGGGATGAACGAAAAGTCGGTCATCTGGTTGTTGAGCAGAAAACCCTGGACCATCAAGTGTGAGCCGAATGCCGCTTCCACGGTGGTGGTCATGGACACGGCATCGCCCTCGTCATCGACTGCCACCACCTGCGAGGTGGAGATGCGCAGCGGCGAGCGGTCCGGCGCGTAGGCGACCTGAATGCCCGGCGGGGTGCCGGGTTTGGCCTGGCCCATGCTGCGGTCGCCAATCAAGGTTGCGCGGGTCGCCAGATAAGTCGGGTCGACCAGCCCTTTGACCGGCACGGGTACGAAGTCGGTGTCGGCAACGTACTGCGCACGATCGGCATAAGCCAGACGCTCGGCTTCGGCGATCAGGTGTACGGCTTCAGGGGCTGGCTCTATGCCCGCCGGTTTACTGGTCTTGACCGGTTTGAGTGGTGCCAGGGCAAAGCGTGGGTCGCGGGTTTCCAGGGCCTGCAAGGTGCCGAGGATTTGCGCCACGGCGATTCCGCCCGATGACGGCGGCGGCATGCCGCACACTTTCCAGCGTTTGTAGTCGGTGCACAGCGGCGCGCGTTCCTTGGCCTTGTAGCCCTGGAGATCGTTCAGCGACAGGCTGCCGGGGTTGGTATGGCCCTGAACCTTGGCGACGATTTCTTTTGCGATCGGCCCTGTGTACAGCGCGTCGGGACCTTCCTTGGCGATGCGCTTGAACACCGCGGCGAGTGCCGGGTTTTTCAGCTGTGTACCGACGGCTTTCGGATGGCCATCGGCAGTCAGAAAGTAGGCGGCCATGTCCGGTGAGCGCTGGATAAACGCGTCGGCCGCGATCAACTGATGCAGTCGTGGCGAGATGGCGAAACCTTGCTCGGCGAGTTTGATGGCGGGCTCGAACAGCCTCGCCCACGGCAGCCGACCGTGCTTTTGATGGGCCAGCTCCAACGCCCGCAACACACCCGGCGTACCCACCGAGCGCCCGCCGATCTGCGCCTGAGTGAAAGGCATCGGTTTGCCGTCGGCTTGCAGGAACAGTTTCTCGGTGGCGCCAGCCGGTGCGGTTTCGCGACCGTCGTAGGTGCGTACGGCCTTGCCATCCCACAGCACAATCAACGCACCACCGCCGATACCCGACGATTGCGGCTCGACCAGCGTCAACACCGCTTGCATGGCAATGGCCGCATCAATCGCCGAGCCACCCTCGCGTAGCATCTCCCGTCCGGCTTCGGCCGCCAACGGGTTGGCGGCCGCGGCCATGTGTCTGGAGGCGTGCTGCGTCTGCAGGTCGGTGCGATAACCGGAGGTGATTTCCGGCGCGGCCGGCAAGGTCGAGACCGAAGGCGAAGAGGGCGGGGCGTTACACGCGGCGAGGGTTAAAGCGGTGGCGATCAGCGAAAAGGCTGACAGGCGATAGCGGTTCAAGTGGAAGGCTGAGAACACGCGAGGCACTCCGTCCATGGGATAAAAGGTCCAGGGACTTTATCGGTCGAAGGAGTGCTACGCAAATCAGGGGGCGCCCGCCACTTTTCTCGAGGCATAAAAAAACGGCCTACCTTTCGGTAAGCCGTTTTTAGTACTTGGTGGCTACACAGGGACTTGAACCCCGGACCCCAGCATTATGAATGCTATGCTCTAACCAACTGAGCTATGTAGCCAAGTGGCGCGCATTATTCACCTGGAACGACGATGCGTCAAGCGTAAATCTAAAATATTTCTCCACACTTTCAACCGCTTATCCCGCTGACCCGAAAAAACGGGTCAGGGGAGGGCATCAACCGAGCTGAAATCTCCCGGTATTCGCACTCAAGGCCTTGCTACCCTGGCTCAAGGTGTCCGCGGCGAGGTTCACCGCCCGCGCGCCTTCGAGCAAGCGTACCGCCGCCTGATCGACTTGCTGGATGTTGCCGCTGACTTCATCGGCGGTACTCGCTTGCTCTTCGACGGCGGTGGCGATTTGCGCCAGGGTGTCTGTGACGCTTTGCACCGCGCTGGCGATTTCCCCCAGGCGTTCGCCGAGACCGGTGACGGCTTGCGCATCCGATTGCGCCTGGCCGCAGGCGGCTTCCATCAGGCTTACCGCTTCGTTCACGGTGCTGCGCAGGCTGTCGACGGTGCCGGCGATCTGCGCGGTGGAGGACTGGGTGCGTTGCGACAGGCTGCGCACTTCATCGGCCACCACCGCAAAGCCGCGACCTTGCTCGCCAGCCCGTGCGGCCTCGATGGCGGCGTTGAGGGCCAGCAGGTTGGTTTGCTCGGCCACGCCGCGAATGGTGTCGACCACCAATTGAATCTGCTGCCCTTGCTCGCTGACCCGACCCAGTGCTGCCGCGGTGTCGTTCAACCGCTGATTGAGCTGCTGAATACTCGCTGTCGTGCGTTGGCTGTCACGGCTGCTATCGGCGGCGATGCGCTGGGTGTGCTGAGCGCTGCCAGACGCCTGTTCGCAACTCTGGGCGACCCCTTGGGAGGTCGCGGCCAATTGCGTGGCCGCTGCGGCGATCTGGCTGATCTGCAACTGCTGGGCTTCGACTTCGCCAAGGGCACCGCTGGAGTGATCGTTGAGGGTGCGCACCGCGTTGCTTAACTGCAGGGTTTCGTGATCGACCCCCAGCAAACTGTTGCGCAGTTGTACCACCGCGACGTTAAGCGAGGTGCTGATCGCCGCCAGTTCGTCGCGGCCCTGTACCGGCACTTGCAGGCTCAGGTTGCCGTCGCGCAGTGCTTCGGCCAGCAGTGTGATGCCGCTGGCGCTGCGACGGATCGAGGCCTGTAGACAGATGAACAGGTACAGCGCGGCCAGCAGCAGGCAGCCAAAAATTGTCGCCACCAGAATGAACTGGCGGATGGCCGAACCGTGGTAATAATCCAGCCGTTGATCCAGAGAAACCAACGATTGCTGGCGTAGCGAGGCAAGGTTACCGAGGAGGGCGTCGAGACTGCGTTCGAAGTCTTCGGGCTTTAGGTTGATGCTGCCACCGAAGACGCCGTCGTCCAGCACTTTCAAACCGGCATCCAGCTGCTTGAGGCTGTCATGGTACTGCCCGGCCCAGGTTTGCAGGGCGCTGGGCAAGCGGGCTTCCAGCAGGCTACCAGTTTTCACCAGCTGTTCCCGAGCATCGCCGATGCGGCTGCGCAAGTCGCGCAATTGCAGGCGGCTTTGCAGAGTGAACTGCCCGGACACCACCGAAGCTTGACCAACCGCGGCGAGGCGACCGACCCGTTCGATCAGGTCCGGTGCGTGTTGAGTGGAGATCTGCGTCAGCAGATAAGTTTCCAGCCATGGCGCGAGGGTCAGGCGATTGTCCATGGCAATTTGTTCGCGCAACGCTTGCAGGGCGCTCAAGGCATTGGTGAAGCGATCATAGCCGTCCGGCCACCATCCAACGCTGCTCAGGCTTTTCGAATCCAGGCCGGTGAGGGCGCTTTGCAGGGCTTGATAGCGGGTGAGGGTCTCGCCCTCGGCGCCTTCGGTGTTCAGGGCATTACCCAAGTCTGTGATTGCCTGGGCCACAGCCGGCTGAACCGTGTCGAACGCCGCCATCGCAGCGATGGTTGCTGGCGTCGGCTGGCGGTTGGTTTCGGTGGCGCGCCAGCGCGCGGCGCGGTCACGCTGGGCGGCGAGCAAGTTGTCGAGCGCATCCAGGGCAATCAATTGCCGGACCCCGGCGCGTTCGCCGGCGATCAGGCTCAACTTGTCACGATAGTCCTGGCCGATCATCCACAAGCTGCCTGCCAGCGGCAGGATAAACAGCAGAAACAGCAGCTGAAATTTGCGCGCGAAGCCGAAGCGCCCCAGCAGCCCGATCCCCGGTGATAAAAAAGCCTGCATGCCCCATGACTCCTCTGGACACCACGCACCATTGGCGTGCGTCGAGGCCATGGCGACCGCGACTGATGTCCTTCTAAAAGGCCTCGAAAGTTCACCTTGGTCCGCTCTGTAGGCCGACTCTGTAGCGAAACTTCCCATTCTCGGTCCCCTTTGTAAGGGGCCGCGTTGAAGCAGATAAGCAAGGCAAGATTCAGACCATGGCTTTGCGCTATCACCTTTTTGAGGTCGTTAGCAAGCTAAGGGGATGGCGCGACTGCACCGAAAAATGGCACATTGACCGACCTGCCTGTGCGCACCCATCCGCAGTACGGAAACTCTCATGGCCATCAGCAACGCTCAGTCCGCCGCGACATCGACGCCCGCTCCTTCACAAAGCAGTCCGCTGGTCATGCGCATCATCGGCGCGGTGGCGCTGGCGCACTTGATCAACGACCTGATTCAGGCGGTGCTGCCCTCGATCTATCCGATGCTCAAGGCCAACTATGGCCTGACCTTCACCCAAGTCGGCCTGATTACCCTGACCTTTCAATTGACGGCCTCGTTGTTGCAGCCGTGGGTGGGTTACCACACGGATCGCCATCCCAAGCCCTGGCTGTTGCCGGCCGGCACTGTCTGCACATTGATCGGCATTTTGATGATGTCGGTAGTCGGCAACTTTCCGATGATTCTGCTGGCGGCAGGGTTGATCGGTATCGGCTCGTCGACTTTTCACCCGGAAGCTTCTCGCGTCGCGCGACTGGCCTCGGGCGGGCGCTTCGGCCTGGCGCAATCGACGTTTCAGGTCGGCGGTAATGCGGGCTCGGCCTTCGGGCCGTTGTTGGCGGCAGCGATCATCATTCCCTATGGTCAGGGCAATGTGGCCTGGTTCGGCGTGTTCGCACTGTTTGCGTTGTTCGTGCTGTACCGGATCAGCCGCTGGTACGCCAATCACTTGAACCTGTTCAAACTCAAACAAGGTCAGGCAGCGACGCACGGCTTATCAAAGGGCCGGGTGATCAGTGCGTTGGTGGTACTGGGGTTGCTGGTGTTCTCCAAGTATTTCTACATGGCCAGTCTCACCAGTTACTTCACGTTCTACCTGATCGAGAAGTTCGACCTGTCGGTGGCCAGCTCGCAGCTGCATCTGTTCTTGTTTCTCGGCGCGGTAGCGGCAGGGACCTTCTTCGGCGGGCCGATCGGCGACAGGATCGGGCGCAAGGCAGTGATCTGGTTCTCGATCCTCGGTGTGGCGCCGTTCACGCTACTGCTGCCCCATGTGGACCTGTTCTGGACCAGTGTGTTGAGTGTGGTGATCGGTTTCATTCTGGCCTCGGCGTTCTCGGCCATCGTGGTGTATGCGCAAGAACTGGTGCCGGGAAATGTCGGGATGATTGCCGGAGTGTTCTTCGGCCTGATGTTTGGTTTTGGCGGAATTGGTGCGGCGCTACTCGGGCATCTGGCGGATATTCGCGGCATCGAGTATGTGTACTTCCTGTGTTCGTTCTTGCCGCTGTTTGGGGTGTTGGCGATCTTTCTGCCAAGAACCAAAAAAGTCTGAACCAACATCCCTCCACTGTGGGGACCGGCGAGCTCGCTAAGCTTCCACAGTGTTTCGCAAGTGGGGCCGATGATTCTGTTCGGCCCAAAAAGCCCGCCTCAAAAAATCCACATCGGCAGATTCGCCACCAGGCGGACCTCGTCGTAGCTACCGTCGATCTGCCCGCCCGTGGCCCGATGGTTGTAGACAATGGTGCGAAACACCGCGTTTTTCAGTGCTCCGGATTGCACCACGTACGCCACCATTAAACCGTTTTCATCGTGTTTGGCATTGTCCAGACCCCGCACGTTGTAACCGGTATTGCGCCCGTTACGGTCGCCGCTGTAATGGGTGCCGTCGATGTCCCAGCCTTTTGCGTGCCACAGACTGGTCGTCAGGCCCGGTACCCCTAAAGACGCCAGATCCAGGTCGTAGCGCAGTTGCCAGGACTTCTCGTTCGGGCCGTTGTAGTCCGAGTACAACGAGTTGGCCATGTAATTGCCCGTGGACTCCCAGACGTAATCGAAATACTCGTCGCCAAACACCTGCTGCCAGGCCAGAGTCAGGCTGTGGGCCCGGTGCGATGCGGTGAACGCCAGGCTGAAGGCGTCATTGTCGATGTAGCCCAGGCGCTGCTCGCCCTGATCCTCGGTGTGGTAGTAATTCAGTGCAGTCTTGAGCGCAATCTCGCGCCGATCCCCGATCAACTGGGTCAATCCCAGATAGGTCTGCTGCCACATGTCCTCGAAGCGTGAGGTGTAGAGGCTGACGTCCAGACCGTAAGGGGTTTTGGCCATTCCTCCGAGGTAGGAAATACGCGACCCCGAATACGCCCGGTTACCGAAGGTGGTGGTGAGTTTTTCGCTGCCGGTACCGGTACGTGGAATCGCCCGTTCGAAGCTGCCGGCCTGCAATGACAGCCAATCGAGTTCGTTGCTGAACAGGCCTACGCCCTGAAAGCTCGAGGGCAGGGCGCGATTGTCCTTGTAACGCAGAATCGGGTTGTCGGTGAGCAAGCGACCGGCCTTGATTTCTGTGCTGGAAAAACGCAGCCGCAGATCACCGACACCCAAACGACTCCAGGTCGGTAGCGCATCGCCATCGCTGTCCACCAGCACCCGATCGCCACCATTGGCGACACGCCCATGTCCGCGCTCCAGGTTGATGGCGCTGAACAATGAAGCGTCTAGCCCGAAGCCGACCGCCCCTTGGGTATATCCGGAGCTGTAGTTGAGCATCGCGGTTTGCACCCAGGTTTCACGGATGCGGGTCCGCTCCAGGCCATCTTCTTTCTTGATCCCCAGGTAGGTAGAACGTCGGGTGTGTTGGTTGGCATAGTAATGGCGCAAGTTCAGCCCCAAATGGCTGCCGTCGACAAAACCCGGGGCCTGGGCTTGAGTGCTCGGCGTTTCATCCGCCGTTACAATCAAAGGGCTGCCGACGGCAATGCTGGCCATCAGAAGTACACGAAAATCCATTTCGATAAGTCTCTAGAGGAACAAATCAGGCGCACGTCGCTAATGCTGTCAGTGAAGAAATTTGAGCGACAAAAATCCTGTGGGAGCGAGGCTTGCCCGCGAAGAATGCACCGCGGTTTTTCAGCAACTACGCGTTATCATTCTTCGCGGGCAAGCCACGCTCCCACAGGCGAGACGGCGGGCTGGGCCAGTGGCGAATCGTGCCGCGCCAGTTTTCATAGGTCTTGCCGAGCCGAAGCAACCACTGGTCTGCGAAGCGCGGAGCGATCATCTGCAGGCCGATCGGCATGCCTTGGTCGGTAAAGCCGCAGTTGATTGACAGGGCTGGCTGCTCGCCCATGTTCCACGGCACAGTGAAGACGATGTGCTCGAACGGCAGGCGCGGGTCATTGGTGGGCGAGGCCCATTCAGCCGCAAAGGCACTGACCTGGTTGGTCGGCGACAACACCAGGTCGACATTATGAAAGACCTCGGCTGCCCGGCGCCGGATTTCGAACGTCTGGTTGAACCCCTCAACCGCCTGCACGGCGCTCAGGTTCTCGGCCGCTGCCGCCCAGTCGCGAATGTAGGGCAAGACCTGATCGAACCGCTCGGGGCTCAGGGCCTGCAACTGACTCCACTGTCGCGCCTGCCAGAATTGATCCAGGCCCTGGAGCACGGCGCGGTCCATCAGTGGCTTGATCTGACGTACCTGGGCGCCCCTGCTTTCGAATAGGCGAGCCGCTTCCCGAACCGCCGAGCACACCTGTTCGTCTGGTTGAATGCCACAGCCGGGATCGAGCATCAGACCGATTTTCAGCCCTTGGACCGACAACTGTCCCAGGGCCCAATCGCCTTGTTCCGGTAGCAGGCTGGTGGCATCCCGCGCATCGGGGCGGGACAGGTAGCGCATCATCAGCGCACAGTCATCCATGCTGCGGGTCATGGGGCCGGCACAACGGCCGGTGTAATAGGGGTCGATGGGGATGCGCCCGAGTGTCGGCTTGAACCCCACCAGGGCGCACCAGGCTGCGGGCAAACGGACCGACCCGCCGATGTCGGTGCCGACATGCAGCGGCCCATAGCCGGCCGCTGCTGCCGCCGCCGCGCCGGCACTGGAGCCTCCGGGATTGTTCGCCAGGTTCCAGGGATTGCGTGTCACGCCGTGGAAACTCGACAGCCCCGACGACAACATCCCGTAGTCCGGAACCGTTGTCTTGCCCAGGACTATCGCTCCGGCCTCACGCATCCGCGCCGCCGGTGGTGCGTCGGCTGTGGCCGGGATCAGCTCGGTCGCGGCGCAGCCCAGGGGAATGCAGTCGCCTTGCGTCGCTATCAACTCCTTGAGTGTCACGGGTAAACCATCGAGCAGACCACGGGGTTGGCCCCGGCTCCAGCGCTCGCTGGCGGCAGCCGCCTGTTCCCGGACCCGTTGCGGGTCAAAGGCGTACAAGGCATTAAGATGGGGTTCCCAGCGCTCGATGTGGGCCAGCAAATGGTCGTAGTATTCCAGCGGTGACAGTTCCTTGCTGGCGAACAACACCAACAGTTGCACCGCCGATAGATCATGCAAATCGTTGACGCAGCTCATGCCAATTGCCGTCCTTTGGTATTCAGGGGCAAGCGCCGCGACCGGCGGCGCGAAAAGGTCAGGCTCAGGCGCCTGGAACCACCGAAACGTCAGCCACCGACGAGGAGCGAAAGCCGAAGAACAACGCCATGAGTGCCCCGACGGCCCCCATGACCACGCAATAGCCTACGCAGACCCAGGGGCTCCACGGCATCAGTCCGATCAGCAGAAGCGGTGTGGTACTGGCCCAGAGTGCGTAGGCAATATTGTAGGTAAAGGAGATACCGGACACCCGGATCCGGGTCGGAAACAACCCCACCATTACCGAGGGCACCGCACCCACTACGCCGCAGGTCAGGCCGGCCAGCGCATAGGCCACGCTGATCCAGTAGCCACCACTGATCAGGCTGGCGTAAAGCACCGCGGTCCCCACCGGCAGCAGCAGGCTATAAACCAGCACCGTGCGCCAGGCGCCGATCCGGTCCACCAGTAATCCAGCCAGTACACAGCCGATATTCAGGAACACAATGCCCAGGCTGCTCAGCGCGAACGTATGGCTGGCGCTCATGCCGAAGCTTTTCTGCATGACAGTCGGGGTGATCACCACCAGCACCACCACCGCTGATGTCAACACACAGGTCAAAAGCATCGCCGGCAGGATGGATTTGCTGTGATCGCGCAATACTGTCCGTAATGGCAACTCCGCATCCAACTCACGTCGCGCCTGCAAGGCCATGAACACCGGGGTTTCACTCAGCCAGCGCCGCAGCCAGACCCCGATCACCCCGAATACACCACCCAGCAGGAAGGGGAGGCGCCAGGCGAAGTCGAGTATCTCGGCGGGGCTATAGAGCCGCGCCAGGAGGGTTGCGGTCAGTGCCCCCAGCAGATAGCCAAATGTTAATCCGGCCTGCAGCACACCCAGGGCATAGCCACGATGCCTGACCGGGGCATGCTCGGCCACGAACACCCAGGCGCTAGGCACTTCGCCGCCCACAGCGGCGCCTTGCAGCACCCGCAACAGAAGCAGCGTCAAGGGCGCCCAGTAACCGATCTGTTCGTAGGTCGGCATGATTCCGATCAACAGGCAGGGCAAAGCCATCATCAGGATGCTCAGGCTGAACACCCGCTTGCGCCCCACCCGGTCTGCGAAATGCGCCATCAGGATGCCGCCCAGCGGACGTGCCAGATAGCCGGTGACGAAAATTCCGAAACTCTGCAGCAAGCGCAGCCACTCAGGCATCTCTGGCGGAAAGAACAACTGGCTGAGGGTCAGGGCGAAGAACACAAAGATGATGAAGTCGTAGATTTCCAGCGCACCACCCAGCGCCGCCAGGCCCAGGGTCTTGTAGTCAGACCGGGAAAAGCGACCGGGTTGTGGATCAATGTGGGCCGTCATAAAGGGACTCTAAACAGGAACTCATGAAAACTCGCGACTGAAACAGCATTCGAAACCACGCCCTTGAACAGGCAGTGTCGTTCGAATGAAGCCATCAGGTACATAGCCGGTAATGGTCCATCCAATTACCGGGCGGGACAACCAGACAATGCATCTGGGTTGCTTTTTAGGGCAAATCTGTACATTGAGTTTTTGCGTGTTTAACCAATAATCGGGCACTTTCTAACCCTGGATATTGAGCGCTACATGGAAGAAATTCAGCGTAATTTCGACGATTTTAATCACCCGGACGTTGAAGCGATCGCGATTATCCGCGGTCGCGTGTTGCAGGCATTGCAACAATATTTGCTGGAGCGCGACTTCAAGCAGCTGATGCCCATTCTCATGTCGCCCATCACTGACCCCTTGAACCATGCGGTCTACCCCGCTGAACTCCAGTACGAAACGCGGCGCCTGAAACTGACCGCCAGCATGATCTTCCATAAACAGCTGGCATTGACCGCCAGAGGTCATGACAAGATCTTTATCGTGGCGCCGAACATTCGTCTGGAAAAAGCCGAGATCAAGGATTCGGAGAACCACTTGCTGGAATTCTCCCAGTTCGACTTCGAAATACGTGGCGGCAACATGCACCAGGTCATGGCGCTGATCGAAGGCTTGATCAAGCACACCTTCGCCGAGGTCAGGCAACACTGCTCGGCCCAGCTGGCCCACCTCAATCGCCAGCTGCCGCACTACGAGACGCACTTTCCGATATACAGCTCGGACGAGTTGCGCGCCGAGTATGGCGACGACTTCGAGAAGATCATGTCGGCCAAGGCCCACACGCCGTTCTTCGTCACCAACTACCGCCGGGAATTCTATGATCGCGAAACACCCGGCAAGCGCGGCCAGTACAACAACTACGACCTGATCTATCCCGACAGCTATGGCGAAGCCCTGTCGGGTGCCGAACGAGAGTTCGAGTACGAACAGATCATCTACCGCATGGAAGAGTTGTCGATGGACCTTGCGCCCTTCGCCAATTACCTCCAAGTCGCCAAGCGCGGCCTGCTTCATCCGAGCGCCGGCGGCGGGCTGGGGATCGAGCGACTGCTGAAGTTTATCTGCGGCAAACGTCGCATCCGCGATGTTGCGCTGTTCGACCGCACCGTCGGTACCAGCTTCCTGTTCTGACCCACCGTCACTTTTGCGCTGCCCCGCTTTCAGGCGGCGGCAGGCGCTGCTCTGGAGAAAAACCATGCCCGCGTTGCGTATCCACTGGTGCTCACCGCTCGACAGCGGTCAACAAAAGGCTTCCGAGAAATACAACACTGGTGCCCTGGACTTTGCCGGTATTGTCGACTTCGCTCAGGAAGCCGATGAGTTGGGGATCGACTCGTTGCTGATGGGTATCAGCTACCACATGCCTGACCCGCTGCCAATGATCGGCGCCCTGGTCCGAGAGACCAGCCGAGTCAAATTCATCCTGGCGTATCGCCCCGGCCTGCTGCCGCCGACGTTGTTCACGCAGATCGTCAATACCGTGTCGTGGATGTCCGACAAGCGTATTGCATTGAACCTGGTCGCCGGTATTTCCCCCGATGAACAAGCCTTTTATGGCGACTTCGTGGCCCACGATGGACGTTATGAACGCACCAGCGAATTCCTCGAGATTTTGCATCGTTTCTGGAAAGGCGAAACGCCCCTGACCCATCACGGCGCTCATTACCGTATCGAGCAAGCGCAATTGGGACTGCCTTTCAAGGACAACGAACGTCCACACATCTATTTGAGTGGCGCTTCGGAAATCGCCCAGCAGATCGCCGTGAAACACAGCGATTGCTGGTTACGCTACGGCGACACGCCGCAGGGTATCGCCGAGGCCAGCCGGGCAGTGCTCGAGGCGGGTTGTTCGGTGGGGATTCGCATGCATGTGCTGGCTCGGGAAACCCGTGCGCAAGCCCTGTCGGCCGTTGAAAGCATGATGGAAAACCCGGATGAGCAGCATCGCGAATGGGTTCGTCAGTTCGTCGGGCGTTGCGACTCCGAAGCCGTCAAGACTTCGTTCCGTCTGGCCGACAAGGCTGAACATGACTGGCTCTCGCCAATGCTCTGGTCCGGTGCCGTGGCCTACCGTGGCGGCCCGGCGCTGTGCGTGGTCGGCAGCTATCAGGAAGTGGCCGAATATCTGCTGGAATACAAGAAAGTAGGGGTCAGCGAGTTCATCTTTTCCGGCTGGCCGACTCGTGACGAAATGCGCGGTTTCTGTCGCCATGTGTTGCCACGCCTGCGCAAGCTCGAGGCCGAACTGGAAAGCCAGCATGCATGACACAGCCCGGCTGCGGCGTTTCGGTGCCGGCCTGCTGTTCGCGCTGTTGGCGGAACAAACGGTGCTGTTCGCAGTACCGTTGATGATCTTCCAGCTCACCGGCAATGTCCGTTACTCCGGAGTGGCGTTCGCTCTGGAGTGGCTACCGGCACTGCTGGCCTATCCGTTTGCCGGACTGCTGGCGGACCGCTTCGGCGGGCGTCTGCTGTTTCGCCACGCCAATACCGCGCGAGCGGTGAGCCTGGGGTTGACTGCCGGGGTCTGCTGGTATGCGCCAATGCTTACGGTCTGGGCCTTGATCGGCAACGGCATCGTGCTCTCGCTGCTGATGGCGCCGGTGCGTATGGCGGTGGAAAAGAGCGTACCGCTGATCGCTGGCCCCGAACGCCTGGCCCACTGCCAGTCCCTGGTGCAGAACATGGAGCTGCTGGCCATGGCGCTGGGCCCGGCGCTGGCGGCACTGCTGGCGATGTACGCCGACAAGCGCCTGCTTCTGGGGCTGGCGGCGCTGGCATTCGCCGCGGCGGGTGTGTGTTGGAAAGGCCTGCCCAATACCCAGTCGGCCAGCCCGCCGAAGAGCATCCGCAAGGACCTGGTCCTGGGCTGGAGTCTGTTATTGAACAATCCGCCGGTCTTATCCCTGGCGCTGCTCAATTTCACCATCAACCTGGCCTTTGCCTGCGTTCTGAGTGCCAATGCCTTTGTCATCAGTGGCGTGTTCGGTGCCGCCGACGGGGTGTTCGGCCTGATGAACGCCGGGGCCGGTGCACTGGGCTTGCTCAATTTCATTCTGGTGCCGCGGCTGCTGGCGCGGATGTCGATCTACCGCCTCGGTACATGGGGTTTTGCCTTGCTCTGCCTGGGCCTGATCTGTATGGGCGCGGCCAGCGGTGTAGCGCTCTATGCCATCAGTTTTCTCCTGGCGATGGCCGGCTGTGCCTTGTTCAACGTGTTCAATCGGACTCAGCGTATCAAGGCGATTGCCGCCGACCACTTGGGCAAGGTGATGGGCCCGTTCTACCTGGTCAACCTGCTGTCCTACCCATTGGGCGGCCTGCTGACCGCCAGTATCGGCCATGAGTACGGAGTCCAGACATTGATCCTGGCCCTCGCGCTGCTGCTCGCCATCCCCGGCGCCTTGCTGTTCAACCTGACCACCCGGCGCTTTCGCACCGCTCTGGACTTTCCCCCCTCAGCCATGGAGGCAACGCAATGAAAGGATCGCAAGACTGCCTGATTGCAACCGTCGAATCGGATTCGCACATGTGGAATCTGGTTTATCTGCAGCTGTGGTTGGCGGAGCACGGTTTCAACGTCAAGAACCTCGGCAGTTGCACCCCGGCGGAGGTGGTTCTCGCCACCCTTGAGCTGCGGCGCACGCAATTGTTGGTGGTCAGCAGCGTCAACGGCCATGGACATTTCCAGGGGCTGGAGCTGATTCGTCAGGTGCGTCAACAGCACCCGGATCTGCATTGTGTCATCGGTGGCAAGTTGACCACCTCGGAAGACCACACGCGGGCGGTTCGCCAGGAGCTGCTGGCCGCCGGTTTCAATGAGGTGTTCATCGGCCCCGACGCCATCGAGAACTTCGAAAACTACCTGAACACCCTTGAGCGCTCGAAACCTGCGCTTGTCCTGGGTACCGGCACGGCACCGTGCTGGACCTGAGTCCAGCCCTCTTTTTTTCACAGGATCGAATCGATGCATATCGTTATCGTCAATCGCTGGCCGCGTTTCCAGGACCCAAGTCGCTGGGACAATGAACTGACCCGCTACGAAGAGTTCTTCGATCATCAGCGACATCGGATCAGCTATGTGGTCGACGGCCTTGGCGCCGAGGGCGTACTGGCCCCCCGGGAGCACATCGCCCATCTGGTACAGGTCGATGACGTCAATCAGTACCCTCAGTTGTTGGCAGGCGTTCAGGAAATCATCGATCGCGTTGGCCCCGTGGACCAATTGATCGCGCTGTCGGAGTTCACTCTGGAGATCGCGGCGTGGGTACGACAGACCCTGAACATTCCTGGTCACGGCCTGGAGCAGGTGGCGGTTTACCGCGACAAGGCACGAATGAAAGAAGTCCTCCAGGAACACGGCCTGGCGGTGCCACCGTTCATTCGCTGCAATGACGTGAAACAGGCGCTGGAGTTCGCCGATGTTGTCGGCTATCCAGTGATCGTCAAACCGGTGGATGGCGCCGCCAGCATCGGCGTTGCCAAGGTCGAGGACGCCCAGGCCCTGCGCGTGATACTCAGCGAAGTGGACCTGGGGCGCTATGAAGTCGAGGCCTTCATCCAGGGCCAGACTTATCACATCGACGGTTTCACCGATGACAGCGCCGGGGTGCCTTTCCAGGTGGTGTCGCGCTATATCAACAGCTGCCTGGATTTCGCCAACGCCAAACCGCTGGGTTCAGTGATCCTCCAGTCTTCGGAGTTGCGCACCCGGATCGAAGTCTTCAGCGAGTCCTGCCTGCGGGCATTGGACCTGCGCAACAGCGCCTTTCACCTGGAGATATTCGTCGAGGCGGATGGCTCGCTAGTGTTCCTTGAAGTGGGAGCCCGGGTGGGCGGCGCCGAAGTGCCACATCTGATCAACAAAGTCTTCGGCGTGAACCTCTATGAGCATTGGCTCAAAGGCCTGGCCGGTGAGCGCGTGCCCTTGCCGACGATCCAGGCGGATCCCAGCGGTGGCTGGCTGGTCGTCCCCAAACCGGCACAACTGCCATGCCGGGTAATCGAGGCGCAAACGCTGCGCCCGCACCTGAACTCGCTCTGGCGAGAACTGCTGCCCCGGCCCGGACAGATCCTTGAAGCCGGCGGCAGCTACGACGCCCTGCACAGCGGTCGCTTCATTTTCACCGACGCGAGCGAAATGGATATCGAGAGCGACATCCAGCACGCGATCAAGAACTTTCACTTCCAGGCCGAACCGATATGAACATTGCCATTACCTCTGAAATGGCCGACGCCCCCTTGCTCGGCGAGTTGAATCGCTACCTCAGTGCGGTGGACCGACGTGCCGTCGCCACCCTGGGGGAACGGTTGGTCGATGCCGCTGGCGGTGTTGACGGGCTCGCGGACTACAAGCTGATGGTGGCCTATGGCGGCGGCAAGGACAGTTCCTACACCGTATCGCTGATCCGCGCCGTGCAACTGCACCTGAACGTACTGCATGGCCGCACCTTCTTCTTGCGCATTGCCAATATGCGTCACGCCGGGGTCCCGGATGCGGTCATGGCGAACATCGACCGGGTCTATCGGGCCCTGCACCTGTATGACGATCCTCGGGTCGAGATGCTGGTGGTCGATCACCAGCAGATTCGCCCGTTCGAACGTCACTTGCCATTCCCCGAGCAGGTGCGCGCGATGAACCGCTTCGATGTGCTGATGAACGGCCATCGTACCGCTGGCGACGGCCGCCCGACGTTCTGTAACAGTTGCAACCTGGCGGTCGCCGACTTCTACGGGCGTGCGGCCTGGTGGCAAGGCGGTGTCGACGCGGTGGTCACGGGTGATTCGCGCAAGGAACAGAAGCATTACTTCACTTGGATCATGCGCCTGGCCCAACGTTTGGGGCTGAACGTCGACGAGTGTCGGCGCCAGGGATTTCGCGGCCTGCTCCAGGCCCTTGATGGGGTGGCCCAGGTGTATTTCGTCGAACTGTTCGGTGAGGGCTTCGACGAACAGCGGGCTGAACGTCGGGTGGCCAGCGGCAGCGAAAGCGCCGACCCGGACTTCATCAGCATCTACGACCTGGTGAGCTACCGGGTGGAAGACCACTGGGAGTTGATTACCGAGTTTCTCGATTTCCGCTTCGAAGAACTGGCGTTCAGTTTCACTGAATCAGACTGCGCCAACCCCATGCTGATGGCGCACTTTCGCGGGCTCAAGGCGCAGTACGTACAGGGTCGTCACTACCATGACGGTATCAGCGAATACCTGGAGCTGGCCCAGGGCTTGATGCGCAAAAAGGAAATGCCCCAGCGCCTGATCGACCTGGCACTGTCGGCCTACGCCGGGGCCGAAGGCAAGGACGCTCGTCGGGCGCTGGCGAACCGTTTCGCCAACGAGGCGTTCGGGCTCGACGAGATACAACTGACTTGTCTGCAGTTCGCGCCCTTCGTCGAGCGTGGCCGCGAGCTGTCGAGCTTCATCACGACCTGTCACCCTGAGCGCCTGGCAGATCTGGAGGACCTTCACGGCGTCCTGGCCGGTAGTCGCCAGGACAGCGCTCTGAGCCTGTGGCTGAACCAGGTCAGCGGCTTGCCGTTGCCGGCGCTACGTAGTCTGTACGCCCATCAACAGATCGATTTCGATAGCGACAGCAGCCTGATTGCCCGGGTTCGCGCCGGTGATCCGCATAAGGGCCGGATAACCCGTTTCGACCCGGCCACGGGTGAAAACGTGGTTGAACTGGTGTCGGGGCGCTAAGTGATGGACATGACAGGAGGTCATTTCCAGCGCTTCATCGAGCAGGCCCGGGAACGGCGCGAACTGGTGGTGCAACCACGCATGGGCTTCGGCGGACTGGCGCCGATGCGCGCCGGGTTGGCTGCAGTGGCCGGGTTGCCTTGCGCCACCATCGGAACCATCACCCTGGACAGCTACACCCGGGTCGGTGATTACCAGAGCGCGCTGCAGTGCCTGAACAGCGACAGCCCACTGAACGGTTTCCCGATCATCAGCCATCCGCTGGAAGCGGTGCGTGGCATGCTCGATGGGCTCTACGGCCCGTCGTTCCCGATCCAGGTCCGCCATGGCACCGCCCAACCGCAGCATGTTTTCAAGCGGTTGGCGGCCCTCGGACTCGACGCCACCGAAGGCGGCCCGGTGTCCTACTGCATGCCTTACAGCCGTTTGCCGCTGGCGCGGGCAGTCGAGGCTTGGGCGCAAAGTTGTCAGTTGCTGGCCGATGCCACTGCCCATGGTCATATCGAGAGCTTCGGCGGTTGTTTGCTGGGTCAGCTGTGCCCGCCGTCAATGCTGATCGCGATGACCTTGCTCGAGGCTTTGTTCTTTCGCCAGCAGGGCATTCGCAGCGTCTCGTTAAGCTACGCCCAAGGCACGTCCATGGCCCAGGATTTCGGAGCTTTGCAGGCCCTGCGCGAACTGGCTGCCGACTATCTGGACGGCGTCCATTGGCATGTCGTGGTGTATTCCTACATGGGGGTCTTTCCCTCCACCGGTCATGGTGCTCGCCGCCTGATCTATGACAGTGCGCGCCTGACCCAGGCTGCCGGCTGCGAGCGATTGATCGTCAAGACCGTTGCCGAATCCCGGCAGATTCCATCGGTCGCGGACAACCTCGAAGCCCTGGCAATGGCGGCCGAAGCCGCCGCGGGCGACGCACTGGAGATCGACCCGGTCAGTGAAGGCTATCGCCAGGAAGTGTTGTTCGAGGCACGGCAACTGGTGGAAAGCACGCTGGACCTGCACACCGATATTGGCGTCGCGTTACTCCAGGCTTTCGCCCGTGGGCGGCTCGACATTCCCTACTGCCTGCACCCCGACAACCCTGGCCGCGCCACGACCCGCATTGACGACCACGGTGCCTTGCGTTGGGGCAATGTCGGTGGCCTGCCGCTGCCCCAGAGCTGCGGTCTTTCTTCGATCGGACCGGGTATTACCTCGTCCGAATTGTTCCAGATGTTGCATTACACGGTGAACCGTTATGACCAACCCTTGCACTGACTCCACTTTGGCGCCGCTGATTCTGGTCGACGCCTATTCCACCGGCGCTCTGCTGGCCCAGGCTTTGGCGGAGCATCGCCCACTGCTGCATGTGCGTTCACGCAACGACATGCCACCGGCCTTTGCCGCGAGTTGCCCGCAGACACTGTTCCGCGTGCACTACGGCGTACATGAGGAAGGCCTTGAACCGTTGCTGGAAAAGCTCGCGGCCCAGGCGCCAGCGGCGGTGTTGACCGGCAGCGAATTTGGTGTCGAATTGGCGGATTTGCTGGCCGCCCGTCTCGGCCTGCCCGGTAATGATCCCGAATACTCTGCCGCCCGTCGTGACAAATCACTGATGGCCGAACAGGTCGCTGCTGCCGGATTGCCGGTGGCTGCGCAACTGCGTACCGCCTCCAGCGCAGAGGCTCTGGCCTGGTTCCAGGCTCGTGGCGAATCGACGGTGGTGGTCAAGCCACTGGACAGTGCGGGCTCCGATAATGTGTTCATCTGTCACGATGCCGCTCAACTGCATGCGGCCATCGACTGCATTCTCGGCGCTACTAACCTGATGATGCGCAGCAACCGGGCGCTGTTGTTGCAGGAATACCTGGAGGGCGACGAGTACGTTATCAACAGTGTCAGTCATCAGGGCGAGCACTGGATCACTGATGTCTGGAAATGCACCAAGACGTTGAGCGCCGACGGTCGCAAGATCTATGACCGTGAAGACCTGTTGCCCGCCGATGCGCCGGAGCTTGATGGGCTGATCGATTACGTCGAAGGCGTGCTCGATGCCTTGGCCATCACCCACGGTCCGGCCCATACCGAAGTGATCCTCACGACTCGCGGCCCGCGCCTGCTGGAAACCGGTGCCCGTCTTTCCGGGCTGGCCAACCCACCGGCGCTGCAAGCGGCGACTGGCAACGACCAGGTCGCGCTGACCTGCACCAGCTATCTGGAGCCGGCCCGACTGGCATCGTTTCCCAAGCGCTATCGCTTGCAGCAGCACGCCCGCGGACTAAACCTGATCGCCCGCCATAGCGGCGTCTTCGCCCAACTCGATGTACGCAAGCGCCTGGAGGCTCTGCCGAGCTTTTACAACGCGCGCTTTCGTTTTACCGAAGGTCGCCCAAAAACGCCGACCATCGACCTCAACAGCTCGCCGGGTGCCGTATTCCTTGTGCACCCGAGCGCCGACAGAATCCGCCAGGACCATGAAACCTGGCGTGAATGGGAGAAAGACTGGTTGT
This sequence comes from Pseudomonas sp. 01L34, assembly GCF_056400265.1. Classification (NCBI taxonomy): domain Bacteria; kingdom Pseudomonadati; phylum Pseudomonadota; class Gammaproteobacteria; order Pseudomonadales; family Pseudomonadaceae; genus Pseudomonas; species Pseudomonas sp. 01L34. The sequence continues at coordinate 73,677 of NZ_JBFTSX010000009.1, read as the reverse complement.
AGTGACAGACGCCCCATCCCCGGGGTTTTCAATCATCACAGGAAGACACTTATGAGCGCTCATACCCGTACTAAACGATTGACGGTTCCGCAACTGGTCGCGATGAAGGGCCAACAGAAAATCGTATCCCTTACGGCGTACTCCAGCTCTATTGCCAGGTTGATAGACCCAATCGTCGATTTCATTCTGGTCGGTGACTCTACTGCTATGGTCGGCTATGGTCGGGCCTCGACGCTGAGTATGCAGCTCGAAGAAATCATCGGACACACCCGGGCCGTGGTCGACAGCACGCGCCTGTCTTGCGTCATCGCCGACATGCCTTTCGGCAGCTATCAGGAATCTAACGAACAGGCCTTTCGCAATTGCGCGCAGGTCCTGGCGCGCACCGGTTGCGATGCCGTCAAGCTGGAAGCCAACAAGGCCCTGGCGGGTACCGTCGAGTTTCTGGTGGCACGCGGTATTCCGGTCATGGCCCACGTCGGGCTGATGCCGCAGTTCGTCAATGTCATGGGAGGGTTCAAGGCCCAGGGCCTGACCGCCGAAGCCGGTGCGATGATTGCCGAGGACGCTCGGGCCAACCTCGAAGCCGGCGCCTTCAGTCTGCTGCTCGAGGGGGTGGCCGAAGGCGTGGCCCGGCAAATTACCCTGGATTCGAAAATGCCCACCATCGGCATTGGCGCCTCACCGGCCTGTGACGGCCAGGTGCTGGTGACCGAGGACGTGCTGGGTCTGGGCGGTGAACAGGTGCCGCGCTTCGTCAAGCAGTACGCTGATGTCGGCGCGGTGATTCGCGGCGCTTGTGAGCGTTTTGCCGAAGAGGTGCGCGATGGCCGCTTCCCTGAATCGCGGCATTGCTATGGGCTCTAGGCATAGCTATGGTTCTTCGCTGATAGCCTGGGCCAGTTTCTTCAGGGCCAGGGGAATATCCTTGCTCCAGTCGAGGGTGTAGCTCAGGCGCACGTGATGCCGCCAGGCCCCCTGCTGGCTGAATATTTCCCCGGGGGCGATAACGATGCGCTGGGCCAGCAAGCGCTCGAACACCCGCCGCATGTCCACCGAGTGTCTGGCCTCGAGCCAGAAGGTCGCTCCGCCTTGCGGGGCGACAACCCGTAACTGGCCATCGCCGTGCGCCTCCAGCAAGGCCTCCATCCGTTTCATCCGGTCCAGCAGCATGGCCCGCAGCACCATTAGATGCTGGTCGATGCGTTTGGAGCTGAAGAGTTTGGCGATCGCTTTCTGACGGATCGGCGACAGACGAAATGCCCGTTCCAGAAATAGCCGATGCAACTGAGGCCCGTGTCGGCGACACAGTACATAACCATAGGGCGCTTCCGAGCCGATGATCTTGTCGAAGGTTGAGAACACCAGCAGCTTTTCCGGATCGGCAAAATCGCGATAGCGCGCGGGTTTGGGAGAGAAATAGAACTCGCCATAGCTGTCGTTTTCGAACAGCCAGACATCCCGCTCCGCCAGCCAGCGACAGATTTGCTGTTTATCCTGCGCCGGCATCAGCTTGCCTTGGGGAATATTCACGGTCGACGACAGCACCGCCAGCCGAATGGGCTCACGCCTGAGCAACTCACTGAGCGTGGACAGATCGAAGCGTCCATCCTCGCCGAGCGGGACTTCGATCACGCGAATCTTTGCTGCCTGCAGCTGACGCAGGATCGCCCATGAGCAAGGCGACTCCACCAGCGCCACAGTGCCCCCCAGATTCAAGGCGCTGAGGGACAATTCCAGCACACTGCGCAGGTCCGAGCCGATAAACACGTGCTCGGCCTGCCAGTAGCTGTGAGTGGAACGGGTGTAGCGGTCGGCCAGGGCGCCGCGTAACTCGGGCTCGCCGAACGGCTGATAGAGTGGCGCATGGGAGCGCGGGTATTGCCGGGCCAGTTCGCGCTCCATCATCAACAACGGGTTTTCCAGCGACAACAACATCGCCGGCGCGTCGCTGCTAAGGGCCAGCATCCCCGGCTGGCGCGCGTTGGAGAATACGCTGTCCAGCAGATTGGGCGAGCCCTCGTTCAATAAGGGGGCCGGCATCGCCTTGGTGAAATAACCGAACTTGGGTTTGGCATAGATCCGTCCCTCGTCTTCGAGAAGCGAATAGGCGTACTTGGTCGTCGACACCGACACATTCAGGCGCCGGGCCAGTTGCCGCAAGGACGGCAATTTCTGTTCACGTTCCGAATTGGCGGTTTCGATCAGCTCGACCAGATAGCGGTACACCGCCTGATAGGCGAAAGAGGCGTCTTTGGTTGTAACCAGGCTCACTTGTTGAAATTCCTGTGTGCCCACTGCACGAAAACGCTGGCGACCTGAAGCGGCAAGCCTGAGGTATGTTTTTCCAGGTGTTCTCCGGCGATGATCTGGGACCTGATGGCAATGCCATCAAGCAAAACCAGGAGACACTCGAAAGGAAATGGCATGCTCTTCATCCCTGTAGTGATTGCCAATAAAACTATTCTTGCATAACTGGGCAGCGTTCCCGCGTTACCGGACAGGCTACGGATGGAGGAGGGGGGGGGCCAATATGCAAAATCCCCGTATCAGCGAGTGATTACGGGGATTTTGTGTCTATCGAGGTCCGTGGAAAACCACGGTTCCTCTTTACACATTGAAGCGGAAGTGCATCACGTCGCCATCCTTGACGATGTATTCCTTGCCTTCCAGACGCCATTTACCAGCTTCCTTGGCACCGGCTTCACCCTTGAACTGGATGAAGTCGTTGTAGGCGATGACTTCGGCGCGGATGAAGCCTTTCTCTAAGTCGGTGTGGATCACGCCAGCAGCTTGCTGCCGCCCTGATCGCCGACTCCTCGAACAAGACCCAGCGCGGCATGATCATCGCAGGCCGGACAGCCGAGTCGCTCAAGAACATTGTCAATGGCACCAGCGCGGTGTCCAGCCTGGTGTCGCTGATCTACCAGGCTTCCAGCGAGCAGGCGTCAGGTTTGCAACAGGCCAGCGTCGGGCTTGAGCAGATCGATGAAGTCACCCAGAAGAACCATTCCAGCTCGCAGGAATGTGCGCTGGCGGCCCGCGACCTTTCGGAGCGGGTATCGCTGATGCAGCGGGTGTTGGGGCGTTTCAAGGTCAAGAGGGCCTAGCCACAAAGCCCCGTCGGGCAACGAGGCTGCGGGTCCGGCCTCGTTCCTCAAGTGCGGGGTGCCAATAAAATGGCGATTACCGTTCATCTGAAATGGTTTTTGCCTACCGTTAACGGGTTATTGACACTTCTCGCCCGGCGTCATGATAATTGCGCGCCATTTCCGGGCGCAGGAGCGTCCGGAAGGGTGATCGGTGAATGATCGGTGATGAACGGCGGAAAAGTGATTTCTCATTTTCTTCCAACGGCACTATCCCGCATTTAAAGCTTCCAGCCCCGAGTTTCAGGGTTCGGCCCAGCCAATTTCGCTGACTTAACAGTCTCCCCCTGAGCCTGGCTCGGGGCGCTTGTGTACGTCATTAGAAAAAGTCCCTCGCGAGCAGGCGTCGAGGGGCCGATCACGCTCGTGTTGTATCCGGTTCAAAGGGAAAGGGAGTTGCATTTGAGTCAGGTCACCTTAGCCATCCGCGATCTGCGTGATGAGCAGATATTGTTGCGCGAGGGCGGTTTTTATTGGGTGGCTGTGGATCAGGCGCGCGATGCGGCGACGCTGGCAGCCCAGTGCCTGGCAGCGATGCCGGCCGATGCGCGAGCGATGCTGGTGTGTTGCGGGCATTCAAGTCGGGACGTCGCCCAGAAGATGGCGGCCTATGCCGGCCCCGGCGAGCTGAAGCTGTTCGACATCAACGAAGCCGACGTCGGCCGGGCCCTCAAGTCGCTGGTCGGCGAGCTGACCCGTGCAGCGCCGGTGGCCGGCAGTGCCATTGTGCTGATGCTGCCCACCAGCGCCTGGCAGAGCGAAGTCGCGCCAGGGCTGCGGCACTGTTGCCAGGCCCTGGGGCAATGGTTGGGGCGACGCCAATGCACTTTGCTGATGATCGGTCACGGCCAGGCGCCTCAATTGCATGAGCGTCTGTTGCGGCTCAACGAGACCATTTCAGGGCTTGCCCAGCTCTATCGCCGTGACGGCGGTATTCATTACCAACTGCACTATTGGCACAGCGAGCTGGGCGTGTGCAGTGGGCAGGCGTTCGAGCTGGAGTTGCGCGTGGACGGTTTTGCGCTGTCGGCCAATGAGCAGAGCGGCGCGCAACTCACCCACACCGACGATCAGCGCATCTACCTGACCCAGCGTGCCGTGCTCGAAGGCGCACCGCCGTTGTCGGATCAGTGGAGGCTGTTCGAGAACCGCGAGGACTTGCTCCAACAAGCGAGCCGCGCCCGCGCCGCCAGCATCATCGTCGCCATCGACAGCAACTTGCAGGTCGAGGAATTGGCCCGTCAGATCCATGCCTTGCGCAAGCGCTGCGGTAGCGCGCTGAAAATCATCGTACGTGAAATGGAGCCCTGCCTGCGTTACCGGGACGAGCGTCTGCTGGTGTCCTGTGGGGCCAACATGACGGTGCCTTATGGCACTACGCTGGCGTACTTCTTCAGCATTATCGACAGCGCCCAGGGCCAGACCTGGCGTCACAGTCGTACCACCGACCTCCAGTCGCTGTTCAAACGCCTGCGTCCACCTGCCGAGCGCGGTCTGTTGTTGCCGCGCGAATTCATCAGCACGGTGGAACGCGTCTATGGCGGTGCCTCCGGTGAAATCAGCCACCAGATGCTCAGGCTGACACCGCGCGGTGGCCTGGAGATCGAGCAGTACCTCAATCAGATCGACCTGCGTCGTTTCGGTGATGTCGCCTGCGTGGTCGATGGGGCTTTTTATCTGTTCCTGTTTGCCTGTCGCGCGGATGGGCTGGAGCCGGCATTGGAGAATATCTGCCGGCTGGCCTGGCGCGATCTGTTCAGCGACATCCAGATTCTCTCCGGCGTCGACGCCTTGCCGCGCGAGGCTTTCCTTGCGCAGGCGTCGCTGCCTTCCAGGCTCCCTCCGGTAGAAGAACGCGGGGCCGCTGGCGCTGCCGACGTCGCCGAGTGTGGCGCTTATTCTCCTGAACGCATCACGCTTGCCATTGCGGGGCATTGTCCATGAGTTATTCCGAACTGCTTCAGGTAATCGGCCTTAGCAGCCTGTTGACCCTGGCGCTGATCCTGGTGCTGGCCAGGGTGGGGCGCCATCTTCTCGATGTTGTGCAGGGCTTCTTGCCCCCGCGTTACCTGAAATCCGGTGGGGTGCGGCGCCGCGCCCCAGCCCGGAGTGAGCCCCATGAATCGGTCTGAAGTCGCTTATCCAACGCCAGTGCCCGTCTGGCCGGGCCTGGGGGCGTGGAACCTGTACTTCATCCTCAAGTTTGCACTGCTGTGGGCGGGCTACCTGAACCTGCAGGTATGGCCCAACCTGGTGTTCGCGGCTGCCTTGCTGCTGCCGTTGCCGTACCGTTATCTGCGTTACCTGCGCACGTTCATTGCAATCCCGGTGGGCGTTGCGCTGTTTTACCAGGACACCTGGCTGCCCCCCTTCAGCCGCCTGCTCGACCAGCCAGGGGTGCTGAATTTCAGCGGTGCCTACGTGGTCGAGTTGGCTGGCCGTTTCATCGACTGGAACCTGTGTGCACTGCTGGCCGTACTGGTGGTGATCTATGCCTTTGCCCGTCACTGGCTGCGCCTGACTACCCTGAGTGTGCTAGGGCTGGCCTGGCTGGCCAGCGCCAATGTGCTGGCCCTGCATGCGCGCAGCGAACCGGCCGCAACGTCGACCAGCGACGCCCCCGTGGCGGCAGCGAGCTCCGCCGAGCCGGACAGCGCGACGCTTGAGGCGTACCTGCAGAAGTTCTACAGCACCGAAGCCGGGCGTCAGGTGGAGTTCATGCCGTCGACCTCTGCCGCGCAGCCGTTCGACCTGTTGCTGATCAATATCTGCTCCATGGCCTGGGATGATCTGGAAGCCGTGGGCCTGCGCGATAACGCACTCTTTCAGCAAATGGACGTGATTTTCGACAGCTTCAACTCGGCCACCGCCTACAGTGGCCCGGCTGCCATCCGTTTGTTGCGCGCTAGCTGCGGGCAGGTCCCCCACATGCAGCTCTACGGCACTGCGCCACCGCAGTGCATGTTGATGGCCGACCTGAGCAAGCTGGGCTTTGCCAGCGAAGTGATGCTCAACCACACCGGCCAGTTCGAAGGTTTTCTTGACGAAGTCCGTGCCCAGGGCTCGTTGCCGGGGCCTGCTGTGAATACCAGCAAACTGCCCCGTGCATTGGTGGGCTTCGACGGTTCGCCGATCCTGCGCGATTCGCAGGTCCTGGACACTTGGTGGAAGCACCGTGAAGCCGGGACGAACGAGCGCGTGGCACTGTTCTACAACACCACCACGCTGCATGACGGCAACCGTGCGCTGACCCCCGATGGCGGCACCAAGAGCGCCGATTACAAACCGCGTGCCCAGGGGCTGATCGATGACCTCAGTGGCTTCATCAAGCAACTGGAGTCGACTGGCCGGCGGGTGGTCGTGGTGATCGTACCGGAGCATGGTGCGGCGCTGCATGGCGATCGCATGCAGATCTCCGGCATGCGCGAGATCCCAAGCCGGTCCATCACCCACGTGCCGGTCGGTATCAAGTTGGTGGGCATGGGGCGCAACGCCAATTCCGCTCCACTGCACATCGCCGAGCCGAGCAGTTTCCTGGCCCTGTCGGAAATTATCAGCCGTCTCTACACCGCCCAGCCCCAGGGCGATGGCCAGGGTCCCGACTGGCCGGCCCTGCTGAGCAACCTGCCGCAGACGGCGGCAGTTTCCGAGAACGCTGGCACCGTGGTCGTCGACTACGCCGGAAAACCTTACGTACGAATCAAGGAGAAAGGTGGATGGCTGCCCTACCCACAGCGCTTCAAGTGAAAGCCAGGGCGCAGTCGCGTGCGGATCGTGCCGACGACATCGCCCGTTTGAAACTGGAGATCGAGCTGCCCGAACTGGACTACGTGGACATTTCGGCGCAGATCGAATTGCAGAAGGCCCTGCATCGCTGGCCACTGCTGGGAGAGGTGGAGCGCCTGCGAACGGCGGTCCTGGTACCGACACGAAAGTCTGAGCAGGAGGCGCTGTCGTGACAGCTCTGAGCCTGCGAGGTCTGCGCGGGGGCGTTGGCACCAGCGCGTTGGTGGCGGCCATTGCCCATGCATTGCATCGTCTTGGCGAGCGCGTACTGCTGGTCGACATGTGTCCGCAGAACCTGCTTCGCCTGCATTTCAATGTCCGGGTCAGCGAGCGCAGCGGCTGGGCGCGCGCCATGATCGACGGGGAGGATTGGTACACCCAGGCCTGGACCGTGCAGCCGGGATTGGACGTGCTGCCTTATGGCCGCCTGAAACTGGCCGAGCAGGAGCAGGTCGAGCAAAACCTGCGCAAGACGCCGGAGCTGTGGCTTCACCGACAGGCCAGTCTCGCCGAGCGCTTTGACTGGATTCTGTTCGATGTACCGCTGCGCCTGCCCGGTCATTCCCGTGTCGGGCCTTGTGCGTTGCGCCTGCAGGTTGTCGAGGCGGATGCCGCCTGCCATGTGCTGTTGCAGCAGGAAGAAGACCCTAGCGAGTATCTGCTGATCAACCGCTTCGACCCGGTCAGTCAATTGCAGCGCGACCTGCAACTGATCTGGCGCAAACAATATGGCGACCGGCTGTTGCCACTCAACGTGCATCGGGATGAAGCCATGCACGAAGCCCTGGCCTTCAAGAAGCCGGTGGGGGCTTATGCCCAGGCCAGCCTGGCGGCCCAGGACGTGTTGAGCCTGGCCACCTGGTGCCTGGCTCGACGCCTGGAGGCCGTATGATTGCCCGCATTTTCCCGTTTGCCCGCTTGTATCGGCGCTATGACAGTGGCTTGCCGGTTGCGCTGCTGCTGGCGACATTGAACGCCTTGGCGTGGATGTTCTTTCGTCTGGAGTCGCCGAGCTGGCGCTATGTGCTCGATCAGCCAAAGCGCTGGTATCCGCAACTGGCCCATCGGTCACCGAGGCTGGGCGACCCGCTGCGTTATGCCGTGCAAAGTCTCTGGCTGCTGCTGGTTCGCCCGGTACCGCGGCGGGCCAGGAGACTGGCGTCCCCCGATTGGCTCAAGGCCCTCGGGAGGCGATATCTGCGCCTGGGGGCGTGGATGGGGGAGGCGCTGGAAAGCGCACCCCGGCGCGCCTGGACCAACCAGCAGATTCGCCAGGGCAGCCATTGGTGGAAGGGGCTGGACCGTCGCAACCAGCGGCTGATCAACGTGGCCCTTGGGGCCGTCGCCTTCATGTTGATGTTGTTGTGCATCACCGAGCCTTTCGGCTACCTCGCCCAATTGGTCTTAGTCCTGTTGTTGTGGGGCCTGGCCATGCTTGTGCGACGGGTGCCGGGGCGTTTTACGACATTGCTGATGGTGGTCTTGTCGGTCATCGTCTCGTGCCGTTACCTGTGGTGGCGCTACACCTCCACCCTGAATTGGAACCAGCCGCTGGACCTGGCGTGCGGATTGATCCTGCTGGTGGCCGAAACCTATTCGTGGGTGGTGTTGATCCTCGGTTACATCCAGACCTGCTGGCCTTTGGGCCGCAAGCCGGCGCCGCTGCCACGCGACACGCGGCTGTGGCCCAGCGTCGACTTGTTGATCCCGACCTACAACGAAGATCTGTCCATCGTGCGGGGCACGGTGTATGCGGCCATGGGCATCGACTGGCCGGCCGACAAACTGAACATCTACATTCTCGACGACGGCAAGCGCGAGAGTTTCCGCCAGTTCGCCGCGCAAGTCGGTGTCGGCTACATCACCCGCAACGACAATCGTCACGCCAAGGCCGGTAACCTCAACCACGCGCTGACGTTGCTCGACAGCGAGCTGATCGCCATTTTCGACTGCGACCATGTGCCCGTGCGCTCATTCCTGCAAATGACCACTGGCGGTTTCTTGCGTGATCCGAAACTGGCGCTGGTGCAGACCCCGCATCACTTCCTGTCGCCAGACCCCTTCGAGCGCAACCTCAATGTGTTCCGCGAGCGCCCCAACGAAGGCGAGCTGTTCTACGGGATGGTCCAGGACGGCAATGACATGTGGAACGCCGCGTTCTTTTGTGGCTCGTGCGCGGTGCTGCGCCGCGCGGCGGTGATCGAGATCGGCGGCTTTGCCGTCGAGACCGTGACCGAGGACGCCCACACAGCGCTGCGCTTGCACCGCAACGGCTGGAACTCGGCCTATATCAAGATCCCTCAGGCGGCGGGCCTGGCCACCGAGAGCCTGTCGGCGCATGTCGGCCAGCGCATTCGCTGGGCCCGAGGCATGGCGCAGATCTTCCGCACCGATAACCCCTTGCTCGGAAAGGGCCTGACCTTCTTCCAGCGCATCTGCTACGCCAACGCGATGATGCATTTCCTGGCCGGTCTGCCGCGCTTGGTGTTCCTCACGGCGCCGCTGGCTTTTCTGTTCCTGCATGCCTACATCATCTACGCGCCGGCGCTGATGATCCTGCTGTACGTGCTGCCGCACATGATCCACGCCAGCCTGACCAACTCGCGAATGCAGGGCGCCTATCGCCAGACGTTCTGGGGCGAGGTGTACGAGACCGTGCTGGCCTGGTACATCGCACGCCCCACCACGGTGGCACTGTTGAACCCCAGCAAGGGCAAGTTCAACGTGACCGCCAAGGGCGGCCTGATGGAACGCAACCAGTTCGACTGGAAAATCGCCCAGCCGTACTTGCTGCTGGCGTTGTTGAACGTTGCGGGCCTGGGCTTTGCCGCCTGGCGTCTGGTCTGCGGACCCGACAACGAGATCGCCACCGTGTGGGTGAGCATTCTCTGGGTCATCTACAACCTGCTGATCATCGGAGCCGCCGTGGCGGTGGCCGCTGAAGTGCGCCAGGTTCGCCAGACCCACCGAGTGCACGCCAAGTTGCCCGCTGCGGTGCGCCTGGAGAGTGGTCATTCTTACCCCGGCACATTGCAGGACTATTCGGACGGTGGCGTGGGCATCCAGCTCGACGCTTCGTTGTCGCTGCCGTTGGGCGGGCGTATCTCGCTGATGATGCAGCGCGGCGATCGCGAGTTCCTGTTCCCGGGCCACATCAGCCGCAGCCACAAGAATTTCGTCGGTATCAGTTTCACCGCCCTCAGTACGCAGCAGAAGATCGATTTTGTGCAGTGCACCTTCGCCCGTGCCGACGCCTGGCTCAACTGGGGCGAGAACTTTGCCCCGGATCGTCCGCTGCACAGCTTCGTCGACATCCTCAAGCTTGGCGGCATCGGCTATTACCGCCTTTACGAATACCTGCCTGCCTGGGTCCGTCGCATCGCCCGCCCGCCGCTGCGCCTGTTGCGCGGGGTGTTCAGTTTCCTGCCGCGTATGCCAGCGGCTTCCCCTTTTTCCGATTCCCGATCAGTGAGCGCACTATGAGCGGCTTCTTCAGCAAACACCTTGTTGCCAGTCTGGCGCTCCTGACCATGGATTGCGCCCAGGCAGTCACCGAGCCAACACCTGACATGCCAGCTGCGGTCAGCAGCCTACCGGGCTGGAGCACCGCCTATAGCTTTGAACAGCTGGGGCGTCCTGCCGACAACCTGTTGCTGGGTATCCGTAACAGTGACCAGATCGAATTCAGCCTGCGCCGCGACCGCATCGCCAGCGATGCAAAATTGCAGCTGGAATACACACCGTCGCCTTCGCTGTTGCCCCAGACCTCGCACTTGCGTGTGTATCTCAACGACGTGCTGATGAGCGTTGTACCGATCGAGAAAGACCAGTTGGGCAGGAAGGTCACCCAGTCGGTGGCGTTGGATCCGCGCCTGGTTTCCGATTTCAACCGCGTGCGCCTGGAGTTCGTCGGCCATTACACCGATACCTGCGAAGATCCGGCCAACAGCACGTTATGGTTGAACGTTGGGCGTAGCAGTCAGATCCAGGTGCAGGAGCAGCCTCTGACGCTCAAGAACGACCTGGCCTATTTCCCGATGCCTTTCTTCGACATCCGGGGCCAGGGCAAGCCGGTTGTCAACCTGGTCTTCGCCGACGCGCCGACGCTGGGCGAGCAACGTGCTGCCGGTATCCTGGCATCCTACTTCGGCAGCCAGGCCGGTTGGCGTGGTGCACAGTTCCCTGTGCTGTTCGACCAGTTGCCGCCCGCCGACGGGCAGAATCGCGCCCCGTCGGCCATTGTCTTCGCGACCAACGATCACCGCCCGTCCTTCCTGGCCGACATGGACACGTACCCGGCCGTGGATGCGCCTGTGGTGCAAATGATCGACAACCCCCAGGACCCTTACAGCAAGGTATTGCTGGTATTGGGCCGCAACGACGATGACCTGGCTGTGGCCGCCCGTGCCCTGGCCTTGGGCGGGGACCTGTTCCGTGGTTCGCGTGTAACCGTCAACCAGGTCCGGCAGCTCAAGCCCCGGGTGCCTTATGACGCGCCGAATTGGGTGCGTACGGACCGTGCGGTGCGCTTCGCCGAGCTGATCAAATACCCCGAGCAGCTTCAGGCGAATGGCCTGCAGCCACGGCCGATCACCGTGGACGTGAATCTGCCGCCCGACCTGTTCGTCTGGCGCAGCCAGGGAATTGCACTGCAAACCCGGTTCCGTTACACGCCACCGTCGGTCAACGACGAATCGCGCCTGGCCGTCAGCCTGAACAACCAGTTCATCACCAGCCTGGCACTGCAAGGCAAGGCCGGCAGCCGTCTGGAGGAGTTGCGCCTGGCGGTGTTGTCCAGCGAATCGGCTGACCTCAACGAAAAGCTGCTGGTGCCTGGGTTGAAGATTGGCGATCGCAACACCTTGCGTTTCGACTTCAACTTCGCCAGCACCTTCGGCAGCGCCCAGCGCGATCGTTGCCAGACGTCGCTGCCGGTGAACAACCAGGCGGTGATCGATGAAGAATCGACGATCGACCTGACCGGCTACCATCACTACATCGCCATGCCCGACCTGCGCGTCTTTGCCCGCAGCGGTTTTCCGTACAGCCGCATGGCCGACCTGTCGGAAACCCTGGTGATGGTCCCGGCTCGCAGCCTTCCTGTACAACTGAGCACCTTGTTCGAGACCATCGCCGCCATCTCCGCGCGCACTGGGCTGCCGGCGTTCGGCCTGCGCCTCTCGGACAATTGGGACGACGCGAAGGCGGATGTCGACCTGCTCGTATTCGGCGCCATGGCGCCGGGAGTGGGCAATGGGGCCGATGCCAACCTGGTGCTGGACCAGACTCGTGACTGGCTGTTGAAACCTGCCAGTGAGCACAATGGCAAGTCACCCCGGGCCGGCCAGCTCAGCGATGAGCGCGACCAGGGGACCAACCGCGTCGAAGTCAGCGCCCAGGCACCGATCGCTGCCATCGTCGGCCTGCAATCGCCCCATCATGAACAGCGCAGCATTGTGGCCCTACTGGCCAGCGATGAGGCCGATTACCAACTGCTGCGCGACACCTTGGGCGACAGCGGCAAAATGGACGCCGTGGCCGGCTCCGTGACGCTGATCCGCAGCAGCGGCGTTGGCAGCAGTTGGGTGGGCCAGCAGTACTTCGTCGGTCGCCTTCCGTGGTGGCTGCTGCTTTGGTACCAGTTGTCCGAGCACCCGGTCCTGTTGGCGGGCCTGGCCTTCACCAGCGTTCTGCTGACGGCCTTCCTGCTGTGGCGCGCCCTGCGTTGGGCTGCCCGTCGTCGTCTGGCTGGCCAGGAGTGACCGGGTGAAAGCTGTCGTCGCGCGGGTGCTGACCGCAATCTTTGCCATGCCCGGCTTTGCCGGGGCTGCCCAATGCGCCTGGCCGGCCTGGGAGAATTATCGTCAGGCCATGCTCAGCCCGGACGGACGGGTCATCGACCGCTCCTCGGAGGCGTTGATCTCCACGTCTGAAGGACAGAGCTACGGGCTGTTTTTTGCCCTGGTGGGCAACGACCCTGAAAGCTTCGCCAAGATACTGCGCTGGACCCAGGACAACCTGGCGGGCGGGAACTTTGACCGGCAACTTCCGGCATGGTTGTGGGGGCGCGACAAAGAAGGGCGCTGGCAGGTCCTCGATGGCAACAACGCCACCGATGCCGACTTGTTCATCGCCTATAGCCTGCTCGAAGCCGGGCGCCTGTGGCATCGACCGGCTTACCAGGTCTTGGGCCGCAACCTGCTCTGGCGCAGCGCCGCGCAAAGCTTGCGCAAGCTGCCAGGCCTGGGCGTGATGTTGTTGCCCGGCGATGTCGGGTTCGACAGCGCCGGGCAATGGCGCCTGAATGCCAGCTATCTGCCGCCGCAATTGCTGGCGCGCTTCGGCCAGGAGGCATCGGTCTGGCAGGAGTTGGCCAGCAACGCCCGGCGCCTGTTGATCGAAAGCTCGCCCAAGGGCCTGGCGTCCGACTGGCAACGCTGGGAAGCCGGGCAGGGGTGGGTCGTCGACAGCCAGAAGGGCAGTGTCGGCAGCTATGACGCCATCCGCGTCTACCTCTGGACGGGCATGCTGGCCAAGGACGCACCGGGTCGCTTCGCACTGATCGAACATTTCAGGCCCATGGTCAATCTGACCGCGCGCCGGGGCTATGTGCCGGAAGTCGTCGACAGCGCCACCGGCCTCGACAAGGGCACTGGCCCGGTCGGCTTCAGCGCCGCATTGCTGCCCATGCTGGCCGCCAGTCCGGACAGTGCGGCTGCCCTTGCGGCCCAGCGCCAACGCTTGCAACAACAGCCAGCGTTGGCAGATGACTACTACAACCAGTCGTTGGCGCTGTTCGGCCAAGGCTGGGACCAACAACGTTATCGCTTCGATAAGGATGGACGCCTCGTGCCAGATTGGACGGCTGCATGCGCAAAGTAAACGGTTTTGGGCTGTTGTTGAGCAGCATTTACGGCGTCGCCCTGGCTCAGCCTTTCAGTCCGCCCGACCAGCAGCAATGGCTGTTGGAGCAGATCCGCGTGGGAGAGGCGCTGCATCGCGAAGACCTGGTGCGTGACTCGCTGGCACGCCTGGAACTGATCGCTCCGGACGATCCACAGGTGAAAGTCATCGAGGTCCGCCAGGCGCTGCTGCAACAGAATCGCTCGCAAGCCGAGCGCCTGGTTGCCCAACTGCGCCAGCAGGTGCCTGGCACGGCGCTGTTGCGTCAAGCCGAGAGCTTGCTGAAAATGCACAGTGCCGAGGGCCAGAAGGCTTTGCAAGAAGCGCATTTGCTGGTCATCGCCGGCCGTTCTGAAGACGCCGCCCAGGCCTATCGGCAATTGTTCGGCGATGACATGCCGGACTTTGCCATCACCCTGGAATACCTGAGCGTGCGCAGCGGCATCAAGGGGCAGCGCCCGCGCGTGATCGAGCAACTGCGCGAGTTGGATCAGCAGTACCCCGGCAATGCCTCGTTGCGCCAGACCCTGGCTGGCCTGCTGTTTGCCGAGAAACGCGACGCTGAGGCGCTGGACGTCTTGCATCAATTGGCCCGCGATCCTGGCACCAGCAACAACGCCGCTGAACGCGAATACAATTATTTGCTTAAACAGCCGATAGGGCCCGAAACCGCGCAGGCTTGGCGGACGTTCCTGGCGTTCTACCCCTACACCAGCTTTCGCGCCGACGCGACCCGGCAGTTGCAAGAACAGGAGCAATACCTGGCTGATCCGGCCTGGCAAGCGGGTGTCAAAGGCAAGGCATTGATCGAGGCCGGCGACAACGTCGGTGCCGAAGCTCAGTTGCGCCGGGCGCTCAAGCGTTATCCGCAAGACTCCAACCTGCTTGGTTCCCTGGGGATTTCGCTGATGCGCCAGAACCGGCACGAAGCGGCATACAACGCGTTTGTCCGTGCCTCGGCCATCGAGCAGGACACCGACTGGATGACCAAGTGGCAGGACCTCAAGACCATTAACTACCAGTGGATGTTGTTGCAAAAGGCCGATGAAGCGCTGGAGCGCAAGGACTACCCCGTCGCGAAAAAATTCTATCAGCAGGCGCGCAAAACCCAGCCGAAGGATCCTGCGCCGCTGATCGGCCTGTCCTATGTTGCCCGGGGCGAATCCGATGACATCACCGCCGAAGCCTTGTTGGTGCAAGCGCGCAAGCTTGATCCGAACAACGCGAGTGTGGTGCGTGCCATGGTCCGCCTGTTCCAATCGCAATCACCGGAGAAGGCCGAGCGCTACCTCGACAGCCTGGCGCCCAAGGAACGCGAGGGGTTCCAGAGCGTGCGCCGGGGCCTGACGCTGGAGCGCCTCAATACCCAGGCCGATGGCGCCGCTCGACGCGGCGATTGGCCCCTGGTGGCGACGATCTTGAACGAGGCCCGAGTACTGGACCCGGACAATCCCTGGCTGGTGTACCGCCTGGCCAATGCCCAGCGGGAACTGGGCATTGAGGCCGAGGCCCATCAAAACTTCAACCTGCTGCTGCAACGCCAGGGCCAGGACACCGAGGCGCGCTATGCCCACGGCCTGTTCCTGGCCAATGGTGGGCGTGACGGCGAAGCCATGGACAGCCTGCGACAGATCCCCCGCGCCGTCTGGAACGACAACATGAACGCGCTGTGGGCCAGCCTGCAGCGTCGCCAACTGCTCACCAAGGCTCGGACACTGCATGATGAAGGACGTGAGGCCGAGGCAGAATTGCTGCTGATGGAAGCGCCGACCCCTGACGACTACCTGACCCTGGCTGACTGGGCCCGGCAGCGTGGCGATCTGGTACGGGCCGAGAGTCGCTACCGCAAGCTGCTGGCCAGCGAGCCGAAAAATGCCGAAGCGCAACTGGGCCTGGGCGAAGTGCTGATCGAACGCGGTCGTCCGAACGCGGCCAAGGCCAGCCTGATGGCAGTGACCATGCCAGTACCGGCCCAGGCATCGTTCCAGCGCCGCCTGGCCAGTGCCTGGGCGAGGCTGGGTGACAAGGCACGTGCCAACGCGCTGTTCGAGGAGTTGCTCAAGACCCCGCAAAGTGATCCGCTGGTGCATCGGGACGCGGCGCGCCTGTTGTCTTGGCAGGCACCGCAACTCGCGCTGGATCATTACGCGCGCAGCATGGGCGCAGCCGGGATGATCGAACCGCAACAGGTCGAACCGCGTGACAACCGCGCCATGACCCGGGCGAGTCGTGCCAGGGACAGCGATGACTGGCTGCAGCGCAGCATCCGCAGCGACGTCGACGAGCTGTATCAGCAGCAGAACCCGACGGTGAACCTCTACCACGACATTGCCTGGCGCACCGACAACAGCGCATCGGGCATCTCGGACCTGACCACCCAGACCACCGTCCTGCGCATCGACGCACCCGTGGCGCAGGGGCAGGGTTTCGTCCAGGCCGAAGAGATCAACCTGGATGTCAGCCGTTTCTCCAGTACCGACCAGTTCGGCTTGTGCGCGGTGGTGCAGGGGGGATGTGCCGGCGGTTCACAAAGCGTGCGCGGCACGCTGCTGGGCGTGGGCTGGCATGATGACCGTTGGGCTTTTGACCTTGGTCATACGCCGCAGGAGTTCACGGTGTCGAACTGGGTGGGCGGGGGAACCTACAGCGGTGACTGGAATGACGTGGGTTATCGCCTGACGGCATCGCGGCGACCGTTGACCAATTCGCTGGTGTCCTACGCCGGTGCGGTCGATCCGGTCACCGGTACCCACTGGGGCGGTGTCACGGCCAACGGTTTCACCCTCGGCCTGAGCCATGACACAGGCGGCAATGACGGTGTATGGGCGAGCCTGAGCAACCATTGGCTGCTGGGTGAGAACACTGAAAGCAACCAGCGGCGCATGGCCATGGGCGGCTACTATTATCGCCTGGTGGAACGCGCCGACGAGCGCCTGCGCACCGGTCTGACGCTGATGTACATGGGGTACGACAAGGACCTCAGCGAATCGACCCTGGGCCAGGGCGGTTACTACAGTCCGCAGCAATACTATTCGGTCAGCGTGCCGGTGAACTATGCCTGGCGCAACGCTGACTGGTCGGTCCTGCTCGAAAGCGCGGTGGGCTGGTCGTTCGCAAAAATCGACGGCACGGACCTTTACCCCAAAGACAATGGTGAGGCCGACCTGCAAGATATTCTGGCGCAGTCGAACCGGACCATGGTGGACAGCCCATCCTTGACCAAGAGTGGGAGTAGCAGCAACGGCGTCAACTTCCGCATCCAGGGCCTGTTAGAACGGCGTCTTTCCGAGAACCTGGTGCTGGGGACCGGCATCACCTGGCAACACAGCGAAGGCTACGCCCCAAGCCGCGCCTTGCTGTACTTGCGCTACACCTTCGACCCCTGGCTAGGCAACCTGCCGCTGCCGGTGGAGCCAATCTTGCCGTATGCGGATAGGCGCTAGAGCGGCAAGAAAAACGCAAGAGTGACTGGAAACGCGCATTTTTAACTATTTTCAATCATTTTGATTTTTCAACTCTCTCTATAGTCGTTGCTTTCGTTAAATCAAAATGGAGAAGTAGTATGTCCGTCAATCTGGTCATCAGCTTCAATGTGAAAGAAGAAAAGCTGCAATCCTTCAAGAACATCATGAGCGACGTGAAGATCAATCTGCCGAAGGTGGACGGTTGCCAAACGGTCAAGATTCTCAACCACGTGGAAGATCCACTCGCGTTCACGCTGGTGGAGGCTTGGGACTCGCGTGAAATGCACGGTGCCCACGTCGAGCAGATGATCTCGAGCGGTCAGTGGAGCGTCATCGTCGAGCATCTGAGCAGTGAGCCGGTCAGCGGTTACTTCAGCGAAATGTGATGCTGTAACGTCCAAATGGGGCGGCTAATTTATTGAGAAGCCATAGCAATGACACTCGAAGTAGTACCGGCAGCGCTTTACTCAATGCGCAATGTAAAGCCTATTCTTGCTGACGGTAGCTCGTCCATCCTCCATAAAACGCTTGAAACGAACCTGGAAAACAAGGCGATCTATATCGCCACGCCGTTGATCGTCTACATCAAGCAGGGCAAGCAGATTATTCGCGACTATGACGCCATGTCCCATGTTGTCGACGAGAATCATTTGATTTTCCTCTCCAAGGGCGTTTACACGGTATCGGACTACGTCACTGGCAGTGATATCTTCGAGGCGGTGTTGCTATTTCTCGACGACAAGCTGATCGCCAAATACCTGTCTCGTGCGGCCGGTACAGGCCAGTCGCACACGGACGGCCTGCAGAAAAACGTGCACGGCACTTATACCCTGCACGCCAACGAACAGATTCAGCGCTATATCGATTCGCTGGACTATGTCTACAAGGGCGCGGAGGGCTCCGACGCGCTGCTGGAGTTGAAACTGCTCGAACTGCTGCACCTGATCGCCATTCAGGACAAGTCCTTGCGTTTCCTGCGCGAGCTGTCCTGCGGCGGCAACCGTAAGCGTCGTCTCATCACCGACTTTATGGAGCAGTACTATTCGCACAAGTTGAAGATCGAAGACTATGCCCTGCTGACGGGGCGCAGCGTTTCGACCTTTATCCGCGACTTCAGGCGCAGCTACAACACCACCCCGAACCGCTGGATCATCGAAAAAAAAGTCGACATCGCGCATCAGCTGTTGACGGCTAAAAATTATTCCGTCACCGACGCGGCTGCGGAGGTGGGATATGAAAATACCTCCCACTTCATCAAGGTCTACAAGCAACGGTACGGTGTCACGCCGAAGAAAGCCAAGACCTTCGCAGCAGAACTATAGCGCGACAAGGCCCAAGCCCCCCGCTGCCGCGATAGGGTGTTGTTTGGCCTGTCACAACAGTCGGTTCCTGACCGAAAGCCCTCATCCATAATGCACGCGGCTGACTGCGTCAGAGTGTTTGGATGCGCTATTGGGGCAAGCCATTGCTCACGTTGAAGTCGAACGTATTCCCAGGGAGCGGATACCCAGTGCTGCGACCGCTGTATGACGTTTTGTCAGTCAATCTGTATCTAACGTTCCCCCTTTGACCACCCTACTATCGCAGCCTTGGTCTTGGCGGTTCCCTATGCGTATGACGCGCTGCGACTCGGCTGCGCGCGCTATCTGCTCTACCTTGCCTGGCAAGCGGTCAAGTCCAACACGCCGACCACGGCAGTATGCTGGCGCAATCCATCGTGCTTGGTTTTACACAGATCGTCATTAGCGTGAGCGTCAACGCGCTGATTGCCGTCATGGCTGGCGCCATCGTAGCAGGCCCGTGTGGCAGATCGTGCAACGCTGGCTGATGGGGACGGGGACGGTCCTCGCGAGCTGGCCGTGCGCATGGCCGTAGAAGGGCGGCGCTGAACCGGGCTGTTTGCGGTTGGTGCGGCGCGGTAAACCTGCGTCACCCGGATTTGAGAGCGGCCCCTGTGCATCGCGCCAGGCGCACTAGATAAAGATCCGAGCGGGTTATCGAAAGCCCCTGACCAACCACCCTGAACGATAAGGACATGAAATGTTGCGCATACTGGGTAAGGCATCGTCGATCAATGTACGAAAGGTACTTTGGGCATGCGCCGAGATCGAAATCCCCTTTGAGCGAGAGGATTGGGGGTCAGGCTTCAAGTCGACGCGCACGCCCAAATTCATTTCGCTGAACCCCAACGCAACGGTGCCGGTGATCCTGGACGACGACTTCGTGCTCTGGGAGTCAAACTCGATCATTCGGTATTTGGCGTCTCGCTATAACGGAGGTCATTTTTACCCGGTCCAACCGAGAGCAAGAGCGCGGGTGGACCAATGGATAGACTGGCAAGCGTCGGACCTCAACAAATCGTGGACGTATGCCTTCATGTCGTTGGTCAGGCATTCGCCTGACCATCAGGACAGCAGAGCCTTGGCAGCCGCTTGCAGCCTGTGGTCAAGGCACATGGAGATCCTGAATCGACAACTCGAATCAACAGGAGCCTACGTCAGTGAAGACGGGTTTTCTCTCGCAGACATACCGATAGGCCTGTCGGTTAACCGGTGGTTTGAAACACCGCTCGATCACCCAGACTTTCCTGCTGTAAGTGCCTATTACGAACGGTTGAGTCGTCGACCTGGCTACCTCCTGCATGGAAGAAACGGGACTCCGTAATAGTTCAGCATGGTGTCAGGCGGCGCCAGGGACATTTGTTCACATGCTCGACGGCAGAAACGGCCGAATTTTCTTTCTTTATTACTCCAGTCGGCACTATGTGCCACCAGCCTTGAAAGCGTTCATCGAATTCATCAGGGCGGGTGACTTGCGAACCTGATTCAGAACCATCGCGACCGGCAGCTTCACGCCCTGAGGAAGTCAGTCAACCTAAATCGAGGTTCTTCAGGAGCGGTGAACCGCGCTTCCCCAAGGCATTCAAATAGGTGGTTTCTTGTTAACCTGACCGCCTTCTTTCATGGACGAATACCGAGACAAGCCATGGCTAACCTCACCCCGTCACGCCTCGGGAAGATGCTTCAGGGGCTGCTCTTTGCCCTGATTGGTATCGGCTTGTTGGGCATTGCCGTCAATCTCACGCTTGAACGACGCGAATTCCTCGCCCACGCACAGACCGCCGATGGCATCGTCAGCCACTTGAATGCCGGTGGTTCGCATCCCGAGATCGCCTTCACCACCAGCAGTGGTGAAAAGATTTCATACCCCCAGGGCGGCTTTATTTTTGGCTATCGGCAGGATCAGCCGGTGCGGGTGTATTACCTGCCCGAGCAGCCGGCCAGTAGCGCCGTGGTCGATACCCCTGCTGCACTGTGGGCCACTCCCGGCGTACTGGGTTGTATTGGTCTGCTGTTCACCCTTGCCGGCCTGTTAAGGGTTATCCGCCAGTGCGGTCGCGGCGCAGTTCATTCACATAAAGGACTTTGAACGATGAACTACAACATCCCGATCCCGCTCAATGAGAGTTGCTGGCAGTATCGGACCGCCAGCGGTGGCGGTCTGACCGTAGCCCTGGTGGCGGGCAGTGGCGGTTCGATCATCCTGCGTTCGCCCTAGGGCGAGAACGTCAGCTACCGCTACGGCGGCGTCGGGTTGGGGGTCGGATTTGGCGCGCGCCTGCCGCGTTTCGGCAAGATCAATATCCAGCTCAAGGGTAAGAGCGTAGGGGCAGCCGGTGCGGCGGAGGCTTTTCCCAGCACTGGCAAGGTGTTTGTCAGCGACGCCCTGGTCAGTCGTGACCTGACCAGTGACGACATCACCGGGCCCTGCCTGTATACCGAAGTGGGGGCGGGGTTGGTGGTCGGCGGTTCGGCCACCGCCCTGTTGTTCGGGCTTGATCCCAAGCTGCTGGCGTTGGCGGCGGTTCTGAGCTCCAACCCGGCGACCTCGCTCATTGCCTCCTCCACGGTCAACCGGCAGTTGCTGCAGTCGGCCAAGAGGGCGGTGGTCATGGCCGGCATGAACGCCGGTGTGCAGGCCGGTGGAGGCGCCGCAATCTACATGGGCTATCTGTTCTAGTCGCGCATAGCAGGTCGATATAACGCCCAAAAAAAAGCCGCGAATCAACGCGGCTTCTTCGATGCCAACAACGCTACACGTTGAAACGGAAGTGCATCACGTCGCCGTCTTTAACGATGTAGTCCTTGCCTTCCAGACGCCATTTACCGGCTTCTTTGGTGCCGGCTTCGCCCTTGTACTGGATGAAGTCGTCGTAGGCGATGACTTCGGCGCGGATGAAGCCTTTTTCGAAGTCGGTGTGGATCACGCCGGCGGCTTGCGGTGCGGTAGCACCGACGCGGACGGTCCAGGCGCGGACTTCTTCGACACCGGCGGTGAAGTAGGTCTGCAGGTGCAGCATTTCGTAGCCGGCGCGGATTACGCGGTTCAGGCCAGGCTCTTCGAGGCCCAGGGCTTCGAGGAACATGTCTTTCTCTTCGCCATCTTCCAGTTCGGCGATTTCGGCTTCGATTTTGTTGCAGACAGGAACCACCACGGCGCCTTCTTCTTCGGCGATGGCCTTGACCACGTCCAGCAGCGGGTTGTTCTCGAAACCGTCTTCAGCGACGTTGGCGATGTACATGACCGGCTTGGTGGTCAGCAGGTGGAAACCGCGAATCACCTGCTTCTCATCGGTGCTCATGTTTTTCATCAGGCTGCGCGCAGGCTTGCCCAGGGTGAAGTGAGCGATCAGCTGCTCCAGCAGGCCTTTCTGGACCACTGCGTCCTTGTCACCGCCCTTGGCGTTACGAGCGACTTTCTGCAGCTGCTTCTCGCAGCTGTCGAGGTCGGCGAAGATCAGTTCCAGGTCGATGATTTCGATGTCGCGTTTCGGGTCGACGCTGTTGGAGACGTGAATCACGTTCTCGTCTTCGAAGCAGCGGACCACGTGGGCAATGGCATCGGTCTCGCGGATGTTGGCGAGGAACTTGTTGCCCAGGCCTTCACCTTTCGAGGCGCCGGCCACCAGGCCTGCGATGTCGACGAATTCCATGGTGGTCGGCAGGATACGCTTGGGCTTGACGATGGCCGCCAAGGCTTCCAGGCGCGGATCCGGCATCGGCACGATACCGCTGTTGGGCTCGATGGTGCAGAAGGGGAAGTTCTCGGCCGCGATCCCGGACTTGGTCAGGGCGTTGAACAGGGTGGACTTGCCGACGTTAGGCAGGCCGACGATGCCGCAATTGAATCCCATGGTGTTTCCCCTCGGGTAAGAGTCAGGCCTTCTGGCTGTGCAGGTTTTTCATCGCGCGGTTCCATTCCCCGGCGAGGATATCCGGCAGCACGCCGAGGGCAAAGTCGATGCTGGCATCGAGTTTTTCCTGTTCGGCGCGTGGCGCACGACCCAGGACGAAGTTTGAAACCATACTGGCAACGCCCGGGTGGCCAATGCCAAGCCGCAGGCGGTGAAAGGTATTCTGATTGCCCAGTTGCGCAATGATGTCGCGCAACCCGTTATGACCGCCATGGCCGCCGCCCTGTTTGAGCTTGGCAACGCCCGGAGGCAGGTCGAGTTCGTCATGCGCCACCAGAATTTCTTCCGGCTTTATGCGAAAGAAGCCGGCAAGTGCCGCTACGGCCTGGCCGCTGCGGTTCATGTAGGTGGTGGGAATCAGTAGACGAACATCCTGACCCTGGTGCGAATAGCGCCCGGTCAGGCCGAAATATTTGCGATCGGCCACAAGGTTGACACCCTGTGCCTGCGCGATGCGCTCAACAAAAAGGGCCCCTGCGTTATGCCGGGTCTGTTCGTATTCAGCGCCTGGATTTCCCAGGCCAACGATCAGTTTGATGGCAGTCACGATAGGGGCCCTTCCTTGAAGTGGTGGATAACATCGCCGCCATCAGGGAGTGCGGCGAAAGTGGACGACAAGTGCTCATTTACCATTATGTAAACTCCGCGTTCTCGCCCGCTTTCTCGCTACGCTCTAGTCCGCGATGTTTCCGGTCACTCCGGCGTACAGAGTGAAATTACTCTGCAGCGCCTTCTGCAGCTTCTGGAGCAACACGTGGAGCGTGAACGTTGGCAACAGCCAGGTCGTTACCGTGAGCCAGAGCAACAAATTCAACGCCTTTAGGAGCGCTGATGTCGGACAGGTGAATGATCGAGCCGACTTCGGCGTTAGCCAGGTCAACTTCGATGAATTCAGGCAGGTCTTTCGGCAGGCAGGACACTTCGATTTCAGCAACAACGTGCGAAATCTCGCCGCCTTTCTTCACCGGAGCAGCTTCGTTGATGAAGTGCACTGGAACGATAGCGGTCAGCTTTTGGCCAGCAACTACGCGTACGAAGTCAGCGTGCATCACGTGGCCTTTGGCCGGGTGACGCTGCAGAGCCTTGATGATTACGTTTTGCTTGGTGCCGCCAACGTTCAGCTCGATGATGTGGCTGTAAGCCGCTTCGTTTTCGAGCAGTTTGGCAACTTCTTTAGCCAGCATGCTGATGGATTCAGGGGCTTTTTCGCCACCGTAAACTACAGCTGGAACCAGGCTTGCGAGACGACGCAGGCGGCGGCTCGCACCTTTCCCCAGGTCGGAACGCACTTCAGCATTCAGAGTAAAATCGTTCATGTTGTATCTCCAAAATAACCACATTCGCCCCAGCGTTTGCGACCAGCGCTAAAGGCGATATGGGCAAAAAAGCCCCGCCCCGACATGAATGCCGGGGCGGGGCGCTTTTCGTCAACAGGATGTAATGAAAAGGGCAGGGCCCTTAACGGAACATCGCGCTGATCGATTCTTCATTGCTGATGCGGCGGACCGCCTCGGCAACTACCGGTGCGATATCCAGTTGGCGGATACGCGCACAGGCTTGTGCTGCAGCGGACAGCGGGATGGTGTTCGTCACCACCAGCTCGTCCAGCACGGAATTTTCAATGTTTTCGATCGCCCGACCCGACAGCACAGGGTGCGTGCAGTAGGCGAAAACCTTGGCAGCGCCATGCTCTTTCAAGGCCTTGGCCGCGTGACACAGAGTGCCGGCGGTATCGACCATGTCATCGACCAGAATACAGGTACGCCCTTCGACATCACCGATGATATGCATCACTTCAGAGTGATTGGCTTTCTCACGGCGTTTGTCGATGATCCCGAGATCCACGCCCAGGGATTTGGCAACAGCCCGTGCACGCACGACGCCGCCAATGTCCGGGGACACGATCATCAGGTTTTCGAAGCGCTGATCTTCAATGTCATCCACCAGTACCGGGGAGCCGTAGATGTTATCTACCGGAATATCGAAGAAACCCTGGATTTGGTCAGCATGCAGATCAACCGTGAGAACACGGTCGATGCCGACTACGGTAAGCATGTCAGCAACGACTTTCGCGCTGATAGCCACACGTGCGGAACGCGGACGGCGATCCTGACGGGCATAACCAAAGTAAGGAATAACAGCAGTGATACGAGTAGCCGAGGAGCGGCGGAAGGCATCAGCCATCACTACCAGTTCCATCAGGTTATCGTTGGTCGGAGCGCAAGTCGGCTGAATAATGAAGACATCCTTACCGCGGACGTTTTCATTGATCTCGGCTGTAATTTCGCCGTCGGAAAACTTACCGACAGAGATGTCACCGAGAGGGATATGCAGCTGACGTACGACACGCCGAGCCAGATCGGGGTTAGCGTTCCCCGTAAAGACCATCATCTTGGACACGCGCAGTACCTGAAGGCTGAGGGTAACCTGGATGAGTATAGGAAAATGGCAGGGGCGGCTGGATTCGAACCAACGCATGGCAGGATCAAAACCTGCTGCCTTACCGCTTGGCGACGCCCCTGTATCTGTTGCTACGAGTACCCAGTACCCGATTCCTTTTAGAGCAGACTTTGCAGCTTGCGATGCAACATCGAAACGTTGCTTCCTTTTGCTACAAACCCTGTAAGGGTCTCTGTAAGAAGGGCCGAGACTTTATCAGCTTCAGCTTTGCTTGGGAAGCCCCCAAACACACAACTTCCAGTTCCGGTGAGTTTTGCTTCGGTAAATTTACCTAGCAAATTCAAGGCGTTACGTACCTCTGGATAACGTCTTGCTACCACCGGTAAGCAGTCATTTCGACTGTTTCCCTTGGGAACGGGGCGCACTTTAATGGGAGGAGTGTTACGTGTCAACAGCGGATCTGAAAAAATTTCTGCTGTACTTACAGATACTTGCGGCACAAGCACCAGATACCACGGTTCCTCGGGTTCTACAGGCGTGAGTTTCTCCCCCACGCCCTCGGCGAAAGCCGCGTGGCCACGCACGAAAACCGGGACGTCGGCGCCAAGTGTCAGACCCAGCGCGGCCAGCCTGTCGTCATCCCAGCCCAGTTGCCAAAGATGATTGAGGCCCAGCAACGTGGTCGCCGCATTCGAACTGCCGCCACCGATTCCACCGCCCATGGGCAGGATTTTTTCGATCCAGATGTCGATGCCCAGCGAACAACCGGATTGCTCCTGGAGTTTTTTCGCGGCTTTGACAATCAGGTTACTGTCGTGAGGGACGTCGGCGAATTCGGTGTGCAACCGAATCACGCCATCGTCGCGAACGGCGAAGGTGATTTCATCGCCGTAATCGAGAAACTGAAAAATCGTCTGCAACTCGTGGTAACCGTCTTCACGGCGGCCGAGGATATGCAGCATCAAGTTGAGTTTGGCGGGCGAGGGCAGAGTCAGGCGTGGGGCAGTCATCTTCACTGCCCCAGTTTGCGCGGTTGCCAGTCCTTGATCACTAGTGTGACATCAAGGTCGGTGCCGTGCAGTTTGATCCGCTCGGGCAGCCAATAGCCGTTTTGCTCGGCATAACTGAGGTACTCGACCTGCCAGCCATCCTGTTCGAGATTGGCCAGGCGGCTGTCGACGTCCAGGGTCAGATGACTTTTGCTGTCCGGGGCCGGGAGACCGCGAACCCACCACGCCAGATGGGACACCGGTAATTTCCAGCCCAGTTGCTCTTCGACCAGGGCTTCCGGAGTCGACGCGTCATAACGGCCCTGATTGGCCACTTCCAGCGAGACTTTGCCGGGGCGCCCGGTCAAGCGGGCCGCGCCGCGACCCAGCGGGCCGGAGAGGCGGATATCGTAGTAATCCTGGCGTTGCAGCCAGAACAGGGTGCCGCTGCCCGAATCTTTTGGCGCGCGGATACCGATCTTGCCGTTGATCTGCCAGCCGTCGAGGCTGCTCAGTTGTTGTTTGTGCTCGCGCCATTGGGCCGGGTTACCGTGTCCCCCGACCGATTCACGGGCGCTGAAGCCCGCGCAACCGGCGAGCAGGGCGATGAAGCTGAAAACGATAATGTGGCGCAAAAACATAATCTTAAAGAGTCTCTGATCCGGTCAGGCGCTTGATGGTACTGCGCAGGGTAGGGCTGTCGGGCTGCTCCTTGAGGAACTTGCTCCAGACTTGTTTGGCTTCGCGTTGTTTGCCATTGGCCCACAGGACTTCGCCCAGATGAGCGGCAACTTCCTGATCAGGGAAGCGCTCCAGTGCCTGGCGCAAATAGCGCTCGGCCTCATCGAGGTTGCCCAGGCGGAAATTCACCCAGCCGAGGCTGTCGAGAACGGCCGGGTCTTCCGGGTTCAACTGGTGCGCCTGTTCGATCAGGGCCTTGGCTTCGGCGTAACGCGTGGTGCGGTCGGACAGGGTGTAGCCGAGGGCATTCAACGCCATCGCATTGTCCGGGTCGCGTTTGATGATCAGTCGCAGGTCTTTTTCCATCTGCGCCAGGTCATTACGTTTTTCCGCCTGCATGGCTCGGGTATACAGCAGATTCAAATCATCCGGGAATTTCTGCAGGGCTTGCTGCAAGACGTTCCAGGCCTTGTCGCCCTGTTTGTTGGCCGACAAGGTTTCGACTTCGATCAGGTACAACTGGATCGCGTAATCGGGTTGCTCGTCGCGTTGGGCCGCCAGACGGCTTTGGGCTTCGGCGGTCCTGCCGTTGTTCATCAGAATATCGGCCTGACGCAATTGCGCTGGCAGGTAATCGTTGCCCGGCCTGACCTGGGCGTACTCGATCAGCGCGCCCTGGGGGTCGTTACGCTCTTCCGCGATACGCCCAAGGTTCAGATGCGCCGAGTCGACGTGGCTTTCCCTGGCGATCAAGTCTTCCAGATAACCTTTTGCCTCGTTCCAGGCCTTGGCTTCCAGGCAGACCAGAGCCAACGAATAACGCAGTTCGTCGTCTTCCGGGTATTGCTGCACCAGGCTCGAGAACTCGACCTTGGCGTCGTCCATGCGGTCCTGTTCGACCAGCGTGCGCGCGTAGGTCAGGCGCAGGCGTTTGTCGTCCGGGTATTTCTTGATGCTTTTTTGCAGTAACGGCAAGGCTTCACCGCCACGGTTGAGCCCTTGCAGCAGGCGCGCGCGCAACAGAATCGGCGCTATTTCGCCTTCTTCCGGCGGGTTGTCTTCGAGCAGGGTCAGCGCGCCTTTGGCGTCGCCATCCTGTTGCAACAGCAAGGCCTTGCCGAAAATCAGCTGGTTGTTGTGCGGGTGGCGCTGCAACAAACGGTCAAAACCTTTCATCAGGCCGTTGCGGGTTTCCTGGTCGGTATCGGCCGCAGACAGGGCGAGGAAGTCGAAATGAGTGTCGCCTTTGCCTTGCAGGACTTTTTCCATATAAGCCATGGAGTCGTCGTAACGCCCGGCACGGGCGAGTTGCACGGCCGCCGCCCGTTGCGCCTCGAGATCGTTCGGGGCGTTTTTTGCCCAGATCAGCGAAGTGTCGAGGGCCGCTTGATCGGCGCCCAGGTATTCGGCAATGCGAAATGCCCGCTCGGAGATGCCCGGATCCTGGGTATTGATAGCCTGGGTCACGTAGTTGTCCAGGGCAATGTCGTAACGATTGCGCTGGCCAGCCAGTTCGGCGCTCAACAGGCTGAAGACAGTTTCTTCGCTGAACGAGCTGTAAACCTTGGGCTTTTCAGGCGCCGGAGTGCTGTCTTCGACCGGCGGCGTACCGTCCGACGAAACGGGTGCCAAGGCCTGGCAGCCGCTGAGGAAGACAAAAGCGAGGAGCAACGCGGAAGATCTATTCATATAGGAAGAGGACGACTAACCTGCGGTCGGATCATCATGACACAAGCCTTCGGCCAAACATAACCGCCCGGCCAATTTACCCGCATACGCAATCCCGGCAGGCCCGGTGCCGGTGTAAACGAGAACGGATCGCAGCTTCGGCAGCGTCAACCGGGACGATAGATATCGAGTGGTTGTTCTGGCTCTGTCGAAGTAGGACAATTGTCGGCTTCACGTCACCATCAGCGACCTTGAATGGCCTTCCTTGCACTCGGTATTAACCACAAGACTGCTTCAGTAGACGTCCGCGAGCGCGTGGCCTTTACCCCTGAGCAGCTGGTTGAGGCCTTGCAGCAGCTCTGCCGACTCACCGACAGCCGCGAAGCTGCGATCCTCTCCACCTGCAATCGCAGTGAACTGTATATAGAACAGGATCACCTTTCGGCTGACATCGTGCTGCGCTGGCTGGCCGATTATCATCATTTGAGCCTCGATGAGCTGCGTGCGAGCGCTTATGTGCATGAAGATGATGCGGCAGTTCGCCACATGATGCGGGTCGCCTCCGGGCTCGATTCGCTGGTGTTGGGTGAACCACAGATTCTCGGCCAGATGAAATCGGCCTACGCCGTGGCTCGCGAGGCGGGCACCATTGGTCCGCTACTCGGGCGTTTGTTCCAGGCCACGTTCAATGCGGCCAAACAGGTGCGAACCGACACCGCCATCGGTGAAAACCCGGTGTCCGTGGCGTTTGCCGCGGTCAGCCTGGCGAAACAGATTTTCAGTGATTTGCAACGCAGCCAGGCCTTGTTGATCGGCGCCGGCGAGACCATCACCCTGGTCGCCCGCCATCTGCATGAGCTGGGCGTGAAGCGAATCGTGGTCGCCAACCGCACCCTGGAGCGCGCAAGCACCCTGGCCGAGCAGTTTGGCGCCCATGCGGTGTTGCTCTCGGACATCCCGACAGAACTGGTGCGCAGCGACATCGTCATCAGTTCCACCGCCAGCCAGTTGCCTATTCTCGGTAAAGGCGCGGTGGAAAGCGCCTTGAAATTGCGTAAGCACAAGCCGATTTTCATGGTGGATATCGCAGTCCCTCGGGATATCGAGCCGGAAGTCGGCGAGTTGGATGACGTTTATCTGTATAGCGTCGACGATCTCCACGAAGTGGTCGCCGAAAACCTCAAGAGCCGTCAGGGCGCCGCTCAGGCGGCCGAAGAGATGGTGTCGGTCGGTGCCGAAGATTTCATGGTTCGCCTGCGCGAACTGGCGGCGGTGGATGTGCTCAAGGCTTATCGTCAACAAAGCGAGCGCCTGCGCGACGAAGAATTGCAGAAGGCCCAGCGTATGCTCGCCAACGGCAGCAGTGCCGAGGACGTGCTGGTGCAACTGGCCCGTGGGCTGACCAACAAACTCTTGCATGCCCCTAGCGTGCAATTGAAAAAGCTCTCTGCCGAAGGCCGCCTCGATGCGCTGGCCATGGCCCAGGAACTCTTTGCCCTCGGTGAGGGCTCATCGGATAGCTTTTCGGATAAGAAACCGCAATGAAAGCGTCACTGCTCAATAAGCTGGACATCCTCCAGGACCGTTTCGAGGAATTGACCGCCCTGCTTGGCGATGGCGAAGTCATTTCCGATCAGAACAAATTCCGCACCTATTCCAAGGAATACGCGGAGGTCGAGCCGATCGTCGACACCTATAAACAGCTGCTTAAAGTGCAGGGCGACCTCGAAGGCGCACAGGCACTGCTCAAGGACAGCGACCCGGACATGCGTGAAATGGCCGTGGAAGAAGTCCGCGAAGCCAAGGAACGATTGATCGAGCTCGAAGCCAGCCTGCAACGCATGCTGCTGCCCAAGGATCCGAACGACGGTCGTAACGTGTTCCTGGAAATCCGCGCGGGCACCGGCGGTGACGAAGCGGCGATTTTCTCCGGCGACCTGTTCCGCATGTATTCGCGTTACGCCGAGCGGCGTGGCTGGCGGGTAGAGATTCTCTCGGAGAACGAAGGCGAACACGGTGGCTATAAAGAAGTTATCGCCCGTGTCGAAGGCGAGAACGTCTACGGCAAACTGAAGTTCGAATCCGGTGCGCACCGTGTGCAGCGGGTTCCGGCCACTGAATCCCAAGGTCGCATCCACACCTCGGCCTGCACCGTGGCGGTATTGCCCGAGCCGGATGAGCAGGAAGCCATTGAGATCAACCCGGCGGATCTGCGGGTCGACACCTATCGCTCCTCCGGTGCCGGTGGTCAGCACGTCAACAAGACCGACTCGGCGATTCGTATCACGCACTTGCCGTCCGGTATTGTCGTCGAGTGCCAGGAAGAACGTTCCCAGCACAAGAACCGCGCCCGGGCGATGTCCTGGCTGTCGGCCAAGCTCAACGACCAGCAGACCAGTGCCGCGGCCAATGCCATCGCCAGCGAGCGTAAATTGCTGGTCGGTTCCGGTGACCGCTCCGAGCGGATCCGTACCTACAACTTCGCCCAGGGCCGGGTCACCGACCATCGGGTCAACCTGACGCTGTATTCGCTCGACGAAATTCTTGCGGGCGGCGTGGATGCGGTGATCGAACCGTTGCTGGCCGAGTACCAGGCCGATCAATTGGCAGCGATAGGTGAGTAAATGACGATCATTGCCAGCTTGCTGCGCGCCGCCGATTTGCCTGATTCGCCCACCGCGCGTCTGGATGCCGAATTGCTGTTGGCGGCGGCCTTGGGCAAGTCCCGCAGCTTTCTGCACACCTGGCCTGAGCGTATCGTCCCGAGCGAAGCGGCACTGAAGTTTGCCGAGTATTTGCAGCGCCGCCGCAGCGGTGAGCCAGTGGCCTATATTCTGGGTCAGCAAGGCTTCTGGAAGCTCGACCTGGAAGTCGCGCCCCACACGCTGATTCCGCGTCCCGACACTGAATTGCTGGTGGAAGCGGCGTTGGAACTGTTGCCGGCCACCCCAGCCAAGGTGCTCGATCTGGGCACCGGCAGTGGTGCCATCGCCTTGGCGCTGGCCAGCGAGCGTCCGGCCTGGAAGGTCACCGCCGTGGATCGCGTGCTGGAAGCCGTGGCCCTGGCCGAGCGCAATCGTCAGCGCTTGAACCTGAGCAATGCCACGGTGTTGAGCAGTCATTGGTTCAGTGCCCTGGAAGGCCAGCGTTTTCAACTGATCATCAGCAATCCGCCCTACATAGCTTCGACCGATCCGCATCTGGTAGAGGGCGACGTACGCTTTGAGCCGGCCAGTGCCTTGGTGGCGGGTGTCGATGGGCTCGACGATTTGCGTCTGATCGTCGCCCAGGCACCGGATTATCTTGAAGCGGGTGGCTGGTTGATGCTCGAACACGGTTACGATCAAGCTTGCGCAGTGTGCGATTTGCTGCTGACCCGCGGCTTTGAAGAAGTCCATAGCCGCACCGATCTGGGCGGTCACCAACGCATCAGTCTGGGGCGCTTGCCGTGCTGAATGATCAGGAGTTGCTGCGATACAGCCGGCAGATTCTGCTGCAACACGTCGACATCGCCGGCCAGTTACGGCTCAAGGAAAGCCGTGTGCTGATTATCGGTCTCGGTGGCCTAGGTTCGCCGGTTGCGCTGTACCTGGCCGCGGCCGGTGTCGGTGAGTTGCATCTGGCAGACTTCGACACGGTCGACCTGACCAATCTGCAACGCCAGATCGTTCATGACACCGACAGCGTCGGCCTGAGCAAGGTCGATTCGGCGATCCGTCGCCTGACCGCGATCAATCCAGAGATTCAGCTGATCGCCCATCGCACTGCATTGGACGAGGATTCGCTGGCCGCCGCTGTTGCCGCGGTGGATCTGGTGCTGGACTGTTCCGACAATTTTTCCACCCGCGAGGCGGTCAACGCTGCGTGTGTGGCCGCGCGCAAGCCGCTGGTCAGCGGTGCGGCGATTCGTCTGGAAGGGCAATTGTCGGTGTTCGACCCGCGTCGTCCAGAGAGCCCGTGCTACCACTGTTTATACGGGCACGGCAGCGAGGCCGAGTTGACCTGCAGCGAGGCGGGCGTCGTCGGTCCTTTGGTCGGGTTGGTCGGCAGCCTCCAGGCACTGGAAGCGCTGAAACTGCTGGTGGGGTTCGGCGAGCCGCTGGTGGGGCGCCTGTTATTGATCGATGCCTTGGGCTCACGCTTCCGTGAATTGCGGGTCAAGCGTGATCCGGGCTGCAGCGTCTGCGGGTCGCGCCATGCGTGAAGCGCCGATTGCTGTGTTCGATTCTGGCGTCGGTGGACTCTCCGTGCTGGCCGAGATCCAGCAGTTGCTGCCCAACGAGTCTCTGTTGTACTTCGGCGATTGCGGGAATATTCCCTACGGCGAGAAAACCCCGGCATTCATCCGCCAGCGTTGCAGTGTCATGGCGCAGTTCTTTCAGCAGCAAGGCGCCAAGGCGCTGGTGCTGGCTTGCAACACCGCGACGGTGGCCGGCGTTGCGGACTTGCGGCGCGATTACCCCGAGTGGCCTATCGTCGGCATGGAGCCTGCGGTCAAACCGGCCGCTGCGGCGACGCGCAGCGGTGTGGTCGGCGTGCTCGCCACCACCGGTACTTTGCAGAGTGCCAAGTTTGCTGCCTTGCTCGATCGTTTCGCCACCGATGTACGGGTGATTACTCAGCCGTGCCCCGGGCTGGTGGAGCTGATTGAAAATGGCGATCTGCACAGCGAGACATTGCGTCAGTTGCTGCAAGGGTATGTCGAGCCGCTGCTGGCCGCAGGTGCAGATACGATCATTCTGGGCTGTACCCATTATCCCTTTTTAAAGCCACTGCTAAGGCAGATGCTCCCGCAAAGCATCAGCTTGATCGATACGGGTGCCGCTGTGGCGCGGCAGCTCCAGCGTCTGCTGGCCGAGCGTGAATTGCTGGCCGAGGGGCCGGCTCGCCCCGCACAGTTCTGGTCGAGTGCGGACCCAGAACATTTCAGAAATATCTTGCCGATCCTGTGGAATATGTCTGGGGTTGTGCGAAGCTTCGAAAAGTAGAGACGCGTAGCAAACGAATAATTGGGGTGAGCTTCTGATTAAACGGTGACTTCTATAGCTTTGTTTGTTTTGCAGCATAAAAATCATACTAAATTGTTCGGAAAAGGATGTTTCTAATGAAGCGACTATTCTGTTTGGCCGCGATTGCGACCGCATTGATGGGGCACAGTTTTACCGCGCAGGCGGCAGGGGTGGAGTTCGGGGTCGGCCAGACCAGCGATTCGACCATGACCTACCGACTGGGCATGCAGTTCGATTGGGACAAGAGCTGGTTGCAGAGTGATGTTGGCCGCTTGACCGGCTACTGGAGCGGCGCTTACACCTACTGGGAAGGCGACAAAACGGCGAGCAATCACAGTTTGTCGTTCTCGCCGGTACTGGTGTACGAGTTTGCCGGTCAGACCATCAAGCCCTACGTCGAAGCGGGTATCGGTATCGCGGTGTTTGCCAACACCGAATACGAAGATAACAAGCTCGGCAGTGCCTTTCAGTTCGAAGACCGTTTCGGGTTTGGTCTGCGCTTTGCCGGCGGACATGAAGTCGGGATTCGCGCCACCCACTACTCCAATGCCGGGATCAGTAACCCGAACGACGGTGTAGAAAGCTACGCATTGCATTACACGATGCCGTTGTAAGCCTGCAGTGTTTTAGATGTGGGAGCTACCTGTGGCGGGGGCTCTCACATGGCATCGGGTGACTGCGATCTCACCGATACGCCGTCGCAATCCCCTGGCGTTCGGTGATGCATTCCGGTGCGCCCATTTCGAACTCCCGGCAGATCAGCGGACGCTTTTCATAGATGGTGCACATCATGCTGTTGCGATCCAGTGCGGCGCACCAGCCGTCATCCAGTCGCAGCATGACTTCACCACCCCAATCATCGGTATCGATAAAACGTTCGGGCACGCCGGTGTCAGTGATCAGCATCACTTCAAGCTGGCAGCAGCAGGCTGCGCAGGTCGAGCAGGTGACCGCAGGCTCGGCGACTTGCGTGTGGGGAATGGTTTTCATGGCGCGCAGTGTAAGGCAGTGGGCCCATGCTGTGTAAAAGGCCTGACAGACGCTCAGGCTTCACGGCAGATCCTCGATCGGCGGCTTGTTTCGCGCTTGTTCGTCGATTGCCAGTCCCACCCGGTCGGGTTGTTGCGGCAGGGGCCAAAGAACAGGCATGAGCAGCTCCGGCAAGGAGCATTCCAGTGGACGATTCTTGATCATGTCGAGGAGGTATCGCGCGGCTTGGCCTGCCGACCAGTCGAGATGTATCGGGGCGCCGTCGTTCAGAGGCGTATCGATAAGCCCTGGGCTGACCACGGTCATTTCGATGTTTTCCGGCGTCATGTCGATGCGCAATGATTCGAATAGATGACGCAACCCGGCCTTTGAATCGCCATAGGATTCGGCCCACGGCAGGGGTAACCAGGTCACCGAACTGGCAATGCCCACCAGATGCGGCGCAGTGCCCGCCTGCAGCAAAGGCCGGGCGGCTGCGATGCAATAACTGCTGGCAAGCAAGTTGGTACGCATGATGTGCTCGATGATTGACGAATCGAGCTGATTGGCGTCGACGTATTCGCAGGTGCCTGCGTTAAGGATCATGGTGTCCAGAGAGCCCCATTCCTGCGCAATCTGCTCACCGATTTCGCGCACCCTTTGGCTGTTGGTCAAATCGCCCGCGACCACCAGCACTTGACCGGGATAGCGCTCAGACAGGGATATCAGTGATGCCACCGAGCGGGAGCTGGCCGCCAGATGAGCCCCGGTTTTCAGTATTTCTTCAGCCAGCACAGCACCAATACCGTTGCTGGCGCCGGTCAACCAGTATCGCCTTGGAGGTGTACGACTCATCCCAATCCCCTTATTTACCCAATATTTCCCTGGCTCAATTCCGTGTTCATGACGCAACGCTGCAGCATCAATTTAATGACGGTGGCGATAAACCCTGTCGTGATGGCAGGTTCTTGAACGCGGCCAGGGCCCGTTCACGGGAAGTGCTCAGATTGACGATAGGTGACGGATAGCCCCTCACGCCGAACAATCCGCCGAGATTGGCCAGATTGTGCAGGTCTTTATTGTTCATTTCGTTGAGCTCCGGCAACCAATGCTTGATGAACACCCCTTGTGCATCGAATTTTTCCGACTGGCTCAGCGGGTTGAAAATCCGGAAGTAGGGCGCCGAATCGGTGCCGGTGGACGAACTCCACTGCCAGCCACCATTGTTCGCCGCCAGGTCGCCATCAATCAGGTGCCGCATGAAGAAGCGCTCGCCCTCACGCCAGTCGATCAACAGGTTCTTGGTCAGGAACATCGCCACCACCATGCGCAGACGGTTGTGCATCCAGCCGGTTTCCAGCAATTGGCGCATGGCGGCATCGATGATCGGCAGGCCAGTGCGGCCTTGCTGCCAGGCCTTGAGTTCTTGCGGGGCGTCACGCCAGACCAGGGCTTCGGTTTCCGGCCGGAAGGCGCGGTGCCGGGATACACGGGGGTAGCCCACCAATATGTGTTTGTAGAACTCGCGCCACAGCAGCTCGTTGATCCAGGTGATGGCGCCGACCTTGCCGCTTTCGAACTCGCCCTGATTGCTTCGCAACGCGGCGTGCAGGCACTGACGAGGGGAAATCACCCCGGCGGTGAGATAGGCCGAGAGCTGGCTGGTGCCGGGCTTTGCCGGGAAGTCGCGTTCGCTGTGGTAATAGTCGATCTGGGCGTCGACAAAGGTGTCGAGGCGGCGTCGGGCTTCGGTTTCACCGGCTGGCCAGAGGGCACGCAAGCTGTCGTTGGGAGAATCGAAACCCTCGACACGGGAGGGCGGTTCGTCGCTGCTGATATCCAATGGATCCTGAAGGGCGGGTGCAGCGACCAATCCGGGCAATGAAGCGTGCAGGCGTTCGTAGCAGACCTTGCGAAACTGGCTGAAGACCTGGAAGTAGGTTCCGGTTCTGGTGAGCACGGTGCCTGGCTTGAACAGCAGCTGATCGAGGTGGCTGTAAAAGTCGATGCCCCGGGCTTTCAGCGCTTGGGCCACCGCCGCATCACGGCGGGTCTCATGAATGCCGTATTCCTCGTTGACGTGCACCGCGTCGATCTTCAGCTGCTGGCACAGTTCGAGCAGAACCTTGGGCGCTTCATCCCAGCGGGACGCCTGGCGAATCAGTAGCGGGATGTTCAGGGCGTCCAGCGCGCGTCGTAATTCGGCGAGGTTGCGCAACCAGAAGTCCACTTTGCACGGCGCGTCGTCGTGCGCAAGCCACTGCTGCGGGCTCGGCAAATACACCGCCACACACGGGCCACGGGCTGCGGCGGCCGAGAGGGCGGTGTTGTCGTGTAGACGCAGGTCGCTGCGCAGCCAGATCAATTGCATGGTCGTATCCGTACGATTCATCAAAAAAGCGCCATTAAATGAGCCCGCGCTGTATCAGGTCCAGATGGGCCGATAACGGGTTATCGGCCAGGATCAAATCAGCAATGGCGGTGTTTTTTGCGGACAAATCGGCGTGGTGGATGCACACCGTTGGTCCGGCGATCATTTTTGGGCAACTGACGCCATTCAAAAGTTTCGACAATTTTGCAAGATTCATGGCTTTGCTGGAATACAGCAGGACGCCGCGGGCTTGCAGGTGATCGACCGCCAGCGTCAGTTCGCCGGCCGGGAGTGGCCAGTCGAAAACTTCCACCGGGCAATCGGTGCTGCTGATCAGCCAGGCGGTGAGCCATAGATGAGGTTCCAGAGGCAGGTCCGATTGATTGATCAGCAACAGCGGCGCAGTACGTAACTGGCGGTTGTTGTGGTAAATCCTCGCGCCGAATTTGCTGCGCAACCAGGAATAGACAAACACCCGCTCCATCTGCGCGCCGAACTGGCCTTGCCAGCGTTGTTCCAGTTCCGCCAGCCACGGCATCAACAGGTGTTCACACAAGGTGCGTGGCGGATACAGCGCCATCGCCTGGTTTACGGTGTCATCGAGGGTGCGTTCGGCCAGTTGGGTAACGGCTTGTAGCAGTGTCTGGCGCAACACCAGCCAATCGTTTCCGACGGGCTCGGCAAGTACCTGAGGCGTGTCGAGCAGTTGCTTGACCTGACCGACCGCCACGCCGCGATT
This sequence comes from Pseudomonas sp. 01L34, assembly GCF_056400265.1. Classification (NCBI taxonomy): domain Bacteria; kingdom Pseudomonadati; phylum Pseudomonadota; class Gammaproteobacteria; order Pseudomonadales; family Pseudomonadaceae; genus Pseudomonas; species Pseudomonas sp. 01L34. The sequence continues at coordinate 36,295 of NZ_JBFTSX010000009.1, read as the reverse complement.
GAGCCAGGTGAGGATCGTCAGGATGCGTTGAACGTGTTCGGCACAGAACAGCCGATGCCCCTTGGGAGTGCGCTGAGGCACGATCAGCCCATAGCGCCGTTCCCAGGCGCGCAAGGTGACGGCGTTGACCCCGGTCTGCCGGGCCACTTCACGGATGGGCAGCCAGCCTGCGTCCAGGGCCTTTTTGAAGTCGGTGCCGAGGTCTTCGCTGGCGCTGGTGTCCGGTGGGGTTTTCATTAGATTGCGTTTCGCAGGCTGAGGTTTTCCGGGTGCGGTTGCAGGTAAACCTGTTGCGCAATGTATGGATCCGGGTGCTGGCGAAAGTAGTGTTTGAGCAACGTCAGCGGTACCACCAGCGGCACGATGCCGTGACGATACTGGCTGATCACATGCTGCACTTCCTGTTTGTCTTCAGTGCTGATGGCCTGTTTGAGATAGCCGCTGAGGTGTTGCAGGACGTTGGTGTGGGTGCGGCGCGTGGCGCATTTTTTCAAGGCCGCCATCAGCTCGCTGAAATAGCGCGGGCCGATGACTTCAGGGGCGGTCCGGCCCATGTTGCCGAGCAGGTTTCCCAGGGTTTTGTATTGCACCGGGTTGTGGGCCATTAACAGGTATTTGTAGCGCGAGTGAAAATCCGTGAGGCCGCGCCGGGTCAGGCCGGTTTGCAGCAACTGCTGCCAGGCGCTGTAGGCGAATACGCGGGTAAGGAAGTTTTCCCGCAGCACCGGATCGTTGAGCCGGCCTTCTTCCTCCACCGGCAAATCGGGATGCAGCGCGCAGAAGGTCCGGGCGTAAATGCCACGGCTACCGCCGTCCACCGGCGCGCCGTTGGCGTGGTAGACCTTGACCCGCTCCAGACCGCACGAAGGGGATTTCTGCATAAAGATATAGCCGCAGATGTCGCCCAGCTCCAAAGCCATTTTCCGAGCATATTCGGCCAGCGGCCGGGTGACGTTGTTTTCAGGGTTGACCGTGCCGACCGCCTGCGGATGTTCAGGGTTGCCGACCAGGCGGATCGGTTCGCGAGGGATACCCAGGCCGATGGCAACTTCCGGGCACACCGGGACGAAATCGAAATAATCGGAAAGGATGTGGCTGCACAGCCGTGACGTCTTGTGCCCGCCGTTGTAGCGCACCTCGGCCCCCATCAGGCAGGCGCTGATGGCGATTTTGGGTGGGGTCGTTGATTGTGCAGGCATCGGGGCACCTCGAATCCAGACCTGTACGGATTGTTAAATCTGTACAACATTCGTTCAGCATAGATTCAAAGGTGTACAAGTCAATTTTTTTGTATAGGTTTTTTCAGGGCTGCTGTCCGTGTCGACAGCAGCAATGTGCTCGAATCGAGGCGGTTCACTGCAGGTGTTCGTGCAGACGGCGGGCCGCTTCCTGGCCACTGAGCCAGGCGCCTTCGACACGGCCGGACAGGCACCAGTCACCGCATACATACAAGCCCAGATCAGCATCAGCCAGGGCACCCCACTCATGGCTGCTGGCCGGACGGGCGTAAAGCCAGCGGTGAGCGAGGCTGAAAGTCGGTGCAGGCATGGCGTCGTGCAGCAGTTCGGCAAAGGCACCATGCAATTGCTCGATCACCGCTTCCTTGGACAGATCGATATGTTGCCGGCTCCAGGCGCTGGTGGCGTGCAGCACCCACGTGTCGAGGGTGTTGTCGCGTCCCGGTTTGCTACGGTTGCGCGCCAGCCAGTCGAGGGGGCTGTCCTGCACGAAGCAGCCTTCGATCGGGGTATCCAATGGTGTGTCGAAAGCCAGGGCGACCGCCCAGGTCGGCTCCATTTTTACCCCGGCGGCGGCCCCGGCGAGTTTCGGCGCGGAGGGCAGCAGCGCGGTCGCCTGAGGGGCTGGCGTGGCAATCACCACATGACTGAACGGCCCGTGGGTGAAGCCTTCGGCGTCTTGCAGATGCCAGTGCTCTTCACCGCGATAGACCTCGGTGATCCGGCAGCTGAACTGCACTTCCAGGTCACCGAGCAGGGCACGGGTGATGGCGCTCATGCGCGGCGTGCCGACCCAGCGTGTCTGTTCGTCCGGCGAGGGGCTGAGTTGGCCGCCGTGGTAGGTATAGAGCTGCGGTGTCCACACGGCGACCCAACCGTTGGCTTGCCAGCGCTGGACTTCGGTAACGAAGCGACGGTCGCGGGCAGTGAAATATTGCGCGCCCATGTCCAGAGCACCCGCATCGCTGCGCTTGCTTGACATGCGTCCGCCACTGCCGCGGCTTTTATCGAACAGATGAACGACATGCCCGGCCTCCGTAAGGGCCTGGGCTGCTGAGAGTCCGGCGATGCCGGTGCCAATGATTGCGATAGGTACAGTCATAGGGGCCTCGTTTGCCTTTCTGTACAGACTACGCCGTGGTTCAAACCTGTACAATATTGTTTTTTGGTATAACTTTTAGCGTTCTCGTTCTGAGAGCTTGGCCTATTGTTAAACACAGAACCTGCCCGATACCAAAGATCCCTGCATATAAAAATAGACTAGTGATCTGGGTAAAACGCCACGCGAGGAAGATGTCATGCACATATTGCTGACCGGCGGTACTGGTTTGATAGGACGTCAGCTCTGCCGACACTGGTTGAGTCAGGGACATCACCTCACGGTCTGGAGTCGCACGCCCGCAAAAGTCGCCAAAATCTGCGGCACTCAGGTACGGGGAATCGCACGGCTTGAAGATTTTGGGCCAGAACCGGTGGATGCAATCATCAACCTTGCGGGGGCGCCGATCGCCGATCGGCTCTGGACCCACAAACGCAAAGCGCTGTTGTGGAGCAGCCGGATCACCCTGACCGAAACCCTGTTGGCCTGGCTCGAAAGTCGTGAGCAGAAACCACAGGTGCTGATCTCCGGCTCAGCGATCGGTTGGTACGGCGACGGCGGCGAGCGGGAGTTGACCGAGCAATCGCCACCGGTCATCGATGATTTCGCCAGCCAGTTGTGCATCGCCTGGGAAGAAACCGCGCAACGTGCCGACGCCTTGGGCATCCGCGTGATTCTCATCCGCACCGGGTTGGTGTTGTCCGCCGAGGGCGGCTTTTTGTCGCGGCTGTTGTTGCCGTTCAAACTGGGGCTGGGTGGGCCGATCGGCAGCGGTCGGCAGTGGATGTCGTGGATTCATATCGAAGATCAAATCGCCCTGATTGATTTTCTTCTGCATCGCAATGGGGCCAGCGGTCCCTATAATGCCTGCGCGCCCAAGCCGGTGCGCAATCGCGAATTCGCTAAAACGTTGGGTGACGTGTTGCATCGTCCCGCGTTCATGCCGATGCCGACTCTCGTCTTGAAGGTCGGACTGGGCGAGTTGTCATTGTTGTTGCTGGGGGGGCAGAAGGCGATGCCGGCTCGCTTGCTGGAAGCGGGTTTCACTTTCCGGTTCACTGATTTGCGCGCGGCATTGGACGATCTGTCCGGCCGCCTCTGAAATAGGACGTTGCATGACCGATCACGCATTGCTTCTGGTCAACCTGGGTTCACCTGCCTCCACCTCGGTGGCGGATGTGCGCAGTTACCTCAATCAATTTCTGATGGACCCGTATGTGATCGACCTGCCTTGGCCGGTGCGGCGTTTGCTGGTGTCGCTGATTCTGATCAAGCGCCCGGAACAATCGGCTCACGCTTACGCGTCGATCTGGTGGGAGGAGGGCTCGCCGCTGGTGGTGCTCAGCCGTCGCCTGCAACAGGCCATGACCCGGCAGTGGACTCACGGGCCTGTTGAGCTGGCGATGCGGTACGGCGAGCCGTCCATTGAGTCCGCGCTGCTGCGGCTGGCTGCCCAGGGGCATAAGAAAGTGACCCTGGCACCGCTCTATCCGCAATTCGCCGACAGCACTGTGACCACGGTGATCGAAGAAGCCAAGCGCGTGGTGCGCGATAAAAAGCTCGACATGCAGTTCTCGGTTCTGCAGCCGTTTTACGATCAGCCGGAATACCTCGATGCGTTGGTGGCGAGTGTCAGGCCTTATCTGCAACAGGATTTCGATCATCTGCTGCTGAGCTTCCACGGTTTGCCGGAACGTCACCTGAAAAAGCTTAATCCGGGGCACAGCTTCGAGGGTGGCGGCGATTGCTGCGCCGGTGCGCCACCGGAAGTGGTCGCGACCTGTTACCGCGGTCAGTGCCTGCGCACGGCCGCAGAGTTTGCCAAACGTGTGGGCATACCGGACGGCAAGTGGTCCGTATCGTTTCAGTCGCGTCTGGGCCGGGCCAAGTGGATAGAACCCTACACTGAAGCTCGCCTCGACGAGTTGGCCAAAAGCGGCGTGAAGAAAGTCCTGGTGATGTGCCCGGCGTTCGTTGCCGATTGCATCGAGACGCTGGAGGAAATCGGTGATCGTGGGAAGGAGCAATTCCGCGAGGCGGGAGGGGAGGAGTTGGTGCTGGTGCCTTGCCTCAACGATGAGCCGCTGTGGGTCAAGGCGTTGAGTGCCATGTGCGAAAGGGCGCCATTGGCTTTATAGGAACGTACATTGAAGTGACGGCTGGCTGGTTGTGGCGAGGGAGCCTGCTCCCGCCGGGTCGCGAAGCGGCCCCAAAATCTTTGCAGTCAATGAAGATTTTGTGAGTGCTGCGCACTGGTGCGCCAGCCCGGTCAAGCGGGAGCAAGCTCCCTCGCCACAGGGGATTGAGTCGCCTGCTTACAACAGCGGCTCATCCGCCTTCTTGTGCTTCCAGCTGTCATTGCCCGGCAGCAACAGGTTCAGTGCAATCGCCACCACCGCGCACAGCGCGATGCCTTTGAGGCCGAAATCGTTCTGGCCGGTACCGGTGCCGACCAGCATGCCGCCAATCCCGAACACCAGCGTCACCGAGACAATTACCAGGTTGCGTGCTTCGCCCAGGTCGATCTTGTGGCGGATCATGGTGTTCATGCCCACCGCGGCAATCGAACCGAACAACAGGCAGAGAATCCCGCCCATCACTGGCACCGGGATGCTTTGCAGCAGCGCGCCGAATTTGCCGATGAACGCCAGGCTGATTGCGAAGATCGCCGCCCAGGTCATGATTTTCGGGTTGTAGTTCTTGGTCAGCATCACCGCGCCAGTCACTTCGGCGTAAGTGGTATTGGGTGGGCCGCCGAACAGACCGGCCGCGGTGGTGGCGATGCCGTCACCGAGCAGGGTGCGGTGCAGGCCGGGCTTTTTCAGGTAGTCGCGACCGGTCACGCTACCCACGGCAATCACGCCACCGATGTGCTCGATGGCCGGGGCCAGGGCCACAGGAACGATGAACAGAATCGCCTGCCAGTTGAATTCCGGCGCGGTGAAATGTGGAATCGCGAACCACGGTGCCACGGCAATCTTCGCGGTATCGACCACGCCGAAATAAAACGCCATGGCAAAACCCACCAGCACACCGGAGATAATCGGCACCAGGCGGAAAATACCTCTGCCGAACACCGCGACGATCAGGGTGGTCAACAGCGCGGGCATCGAAATCATCATCGCCGTCTGGTAATGAATCAGCTCAGTACCGTCGCCCGCCTTGCCCATCGCCATGTTGGCGGCAATCGGCGCCATGGCCAGGCCGATGGAGATGATCACCGGGCCAATCACCACCGGAGGCAGCAAACGGTCGATAAACCCGGTGCCTTTGATCTTCACCGCAAGGCCGAGGAAGGTGTAGACGAACCCGGCCGCCATCACACCGCCCATGGTCGCCGCCAGGCCGAACTGACCCTTGGCGAGAATGATCGGGGTGATGAAGGCGAAGCTCGACGCCAGGAATACCGGCACCTGACGCCCGGTGACGATCTGGAACAGGATCGTCCCTAAACCTGCGGTGAACAGCGCCACGTTCGGGTCGAGGCCGGTAATCAGCGGCATCAACACCAGGGCGCCGAAGGCCACGAACAGCATCTGCGCGCCGGACAATACCGTGCGCCAGAGCGGATCGTTGAACTCTTGCTGCATGGTCACGCGTCCTTCTGCTTGGTGCCGAAGATCTTGTCACCGGCATCGCCCAAGCCTGGGATGATGTAACCGTGTTCGTTCAGTTTCTGGTCAATGGAAGCGGTGTAGATGGTCACGTCCGGGTGAGCCTTCTCCACAGCGGCGATACCTTCGGGAGCGGCCACCAGGACCATCGCGCGGATGTCCTTGCAGCCGGCCTTCTTCAGCAAATCGATGGTGGCGACCATCGAGCCGCCAGTGGCCAGCATCGGGTCGATGATCATCGCCAGGCGTTCGTCGATTTCCGGTACCAGTTTTTCCAGGTAGGTGTGGGCTTCGAGGGTTTCCTCGTTACGGGCCACGCCCACGGCGCTGACTTTGGCGCCCGGGATCAGGCTCAGCACGCCTTCGAGCATGCCGATACCGGCACGCAGGATCGGCACCACGGTAATTTTCTTGCCGGCGATTTTCTCCACCGACACCGTGCCGCACCAGCCTTCGATGTCGTAGCTTTCCAGCGGCAGGTCTTTGGTGGCTTCATAGGTCAGCAGGGCGCCGACTTCTTGAGCGAGCTCACGGAAATTCTTCGTGCTGATGTCGGCGCGGCGCATAAGGCCAAGTTTATGACGGATCAGCGGATGGCGGATCTCACGGATGGGCATGGGGGAAGGCTCCGGCGGCGGGCAAAAAAACCGGCCTAGATTAATCTATCCGAGGGTGTTGTCCTATAGACATACAGTACGTTAGTCCACAAACGCTTGATCTGGCCGTGCGGGATGCGTACCTTTGCCCGCTTTTCCGAATCCGTCCCTCCCCTTCAAACCCCTTGGAGAGCGCCATGTCCGCTGATCTCGAGCATATCCGTCAAATCATGCGAGAGGCTGACTGCCTGTACACCGAAGCTGAAGTCGAGGCGGCCATCGCCCGCGTCGGTGCACATATCAACGAACAACTGGCTGAAAGCAATCCGGTGGTGTTCTGTGTGATGAACGGCGGCCTGATTTTCGCCGGCAAGCTGCTCACCCATCTGCAATTCCCGCTGGAAGCGTCCTACCTGCACGCTACCCGCTATCGCAACGAAACCAGCGGCGGCGAGCTGTTCTGGAAAGCCAAGCCGGAAGTTTCGTTCATCGACCGTGACGTGCTGATCATCGACGACATCCTCGATGAAGGTCACACCCTGGGCGCGATCATCGACTTCTGCAAACACGCCGGCGCCCGCAAAGTGCACACCGCCGTGCTGATCGACAAGGACCACGACCGCAAGGCTCGCCCGGACCTGAAAGCCGATTTCGTCGGCCTGCCGTGCATTGACCGTTACATCTTCGGTTATGGCATGGACTACAAAGGCTACTGGCGTAACGCGAACGGAATTTTTGCCGTTAAAGGCCTGTAAGCAGGTTGACTGTCTGGGGGTGGTTTTAGCCGCCAGACACGTTGATGCTTGAAGGCAGATCTCCCATCCGAATGCGTGCGCAGTTCGCTTGAACCGCGCGCTCAGTCCTGCCCGACGAGCCAGCGTTCGCTTTTGCGTCGAGCCTGTTCCAGGTTGTTCACGTAAGCCAATTGACGCTGTTCCCGATGGATGCCCGCGCGCCTGAGTTTCAGGCGCACGCGCGCAGCCGTCCCGACCAGAATCAGGCCGATGCCGTCGGTGCGATAATCCCTGAGGATATTGTCGAAGGCTGCCAACGCCGTCATGTCCAGCATGGACACGGCACTCATCTCGACAATCACCACTTTGACCTCCGGGCTGAATTTGCGCAGCACGCCCAGGGCCTTTTCCGCCGCACCGAAAAACAACGGTCCGCGTATCGCATAGCAACGAACATGCTCCGGCAAATCCTGTAAGGCTTGATGGAACTCTCGAGGCAGTTCGGCGGTGTCCGTGAGGTCGCTCATGCGCTTGACGAACAACCCGGCGGCCAGCAATAGCCCAACGGCAACGGCCAGTACCATGTCGAACAGCACTGTCAGGCTCAGGCAGGTCAGCAAGACCAATACATCGCTGCGTGGTGCAATGCGCAGGGTGTGCACGACATGCCGGGCCTCGCTCATGTTCCACGCCACCATCACGAGCAGCGCCGCCAGCGCGGCCATCGGCAAGTAGCTGAACAGCGGGGCGAGGACGAGTATCGCCAGCAGCACCACCGCGCTGTGGATAATTGCCGCCAATGGCGAAAACGCCCCGCTGCGCACGTTGGTGGCGCTGCGGGCGATCGCCGCGGTGGCGGTAATGCCGCCGAACAACGGTGCGACCAGGTTACCAATGCCTTGACCCAGGAGTTCGGCGTTGGGGTCATGTTTGCTGCCCGTCATGCCATCGGCCACCACCGCACACAACAACGATTCGATGGCGCCGAGCATGGCAATGGCGAACGCTGGTGCCATTAATTGGCGGATCAGGTCGTAAGACAGATGCAGCGGCTGACCATTGGGCCCTGGCAGATTCCACGGCCAGTCGAAGCTCGGCAGAAACGGCGGAATGCCGGGGTGGCTGACACCATCGACGATATAGCTGAAGCGCTCGCCCAGCGTCGCAATCGGTAACCCGCCGCTTTCCAGCGCCAGCCCCAACATTGCGCCGACGGCCAGCGCCACCAGATGCCCCGGAACCCTTGGCACAAACCGCGGCCAGACGATCAGAACCGCCAGGCACATGACACCGATGATTCCGTCCCCCAGGCGGGCGCTGGGCAATGCCTGGAGCAGCGCACCTAATTGCTCGATGTAATGTTCGGCATGCCCGGTGGTACTCAGGCCCAGCAAATCCTTTAGTTGGAGTGTGGCGATGACTATGCCGATCCCGGCGGTAAAGCCCAGGGTCACCGGATAAGGAATGTACTGAATCAGCCGCCCGGCCCGAATCAGCCCCAAGGCAATCAGGATGGCCCCGGCAAGCATGGTGCAAAGCAGCAGGCCACCCAGGCCATATTGTTGGGTGATCGGCAGCAGTATTACCACGAACGCGGCTGTCGGCCCGCTGACATTGAAGCGCGAGCCTCCCGTCAGGGCGATCAGCGGGGCCGCGATCAGCACCGTATATAAACCTTGTTGGGGCGCTACTCCCACCGCAATCGCCAGGGCCATGGCCAGGGGAATGGCGATAATCCCTACCGTCACCCCGGCACTGATGTCGCCACGCAAGCGTCTGAGGCTATAACCTGCACGCAGAGTTTGACGCCAGGCGGCGAATAACGGGGGGATGGAGAATGGCATAGGAACTCCACAGTAGACGGCACGCCGTCAAAATAGGGCTGAAGGCTCTTTCAGTATGCCCAGCCTTGTCTTCGAGAGTATTGATCTGGATCGGTTATTCGCCCGATTGATCATCATGCTAGAGTGCTCGGCCTCGTCCCAGGAGCCTGTCATGAGTCTTTTGATCCGCAGCTGCGCCGCCCTGATGTTGGTCTTCAGCCTACCCCTGGCCGCCGCTCCGGCACCGATGCATGTGCAGTTTTTGCCCCCGGACGACTTGACTCTGCGTGAAGCGGAACCCGAGCAGCAACAACTGTTGCAGGTCACCGAGTATTCGGTGGTCCTCGGCAGCCAGCGTCAGTCCAACCAACAACCGATCCCGGTCACCTCACCCTTGCTGATCCGCCTCAAGGGCAAACCCTTGAACAAGGGTGCGACCATCAGCCAGGTGCTGGTCAACTTCGATGGCGAAAGCAAAAGCCTGAAAAAGCCGATCTACGACAACAAAAGCAAAACGCTAACGCTCTATTACCCGTTGGCCCAGTACCGGGTGGTGATCGACTTGCTGCGCAACGACACGGTGTATTGCCAGTTTCTGAGTTACGCCAACGGCCATATCTGGGCCGATCTGCACACCGGCAGCGTTCGTCCGCGTTGAGCCCGGCATCAAGGCAGGGGTAAACTGCCCGCCCTGTGAAATGTCTGCGAGCTGGAGTCGGCAATGCGTAAAGATAAGAAGCAAGTGATTGGTGACGAGATCGGCGATGCGCAGATCAAACTGTTCCTCGATTTCGAGCCGGTCGACGCCACTTCACCGTCGCTGCACAAACTGATCAAGGCCTACCGCGGTCTGCGCATCGATGACTTCGAGCGTTTTCTGACGTTCTTTGTCGAAGCCGGCTACGATCTGGACGGCAAGGATGAGCACGGCAATGACTTCGTGGCCCTGATTCAGGATCAACGTAACGCGGCCGAGTACATCGAGTTGATCGACAAGGCTCGCGGTTAACGTCAGGCACACTGGAATTTTGTGGCGAGGGAGCTTGCTCCCGTTGGGCTGCGAAGCGGCCCCAAAATGCTGCGAATGGCGGAAATTTTGTGAGCGCTGCGCACTGGTGCGCCAGCCCGGTCAAGCGGGAGCAAGCACCCTCGCCACAAGATTGTTTCACCGCACACAAAAAAACGCCCCGCCCTCAATGAGGACGGGGCGTTTTTTATGCGGCTGAATCAAGCGTAGCTTTGGGTTTCGCTGCTTGCTTCAACCAGTTCCAGTGCGACGTTGTTCTGCGCATTGATCTTGCGATACAGCGCAGCGTCGGTTTCCAGGACTTTCTCCCGAGCCGGGAAGATTTCCGCCAGTTTGGCAGCCCACTCGCCCTTGGCCTTGTTCGGGAAGCATTTCTCGATCAATTCCAGCATGATCGACACGGTCACCGAGGCGCCTGGCGAGGCGCCGAGCAGAGCGGCAAGGGAACCGTCCTTGGCCGCGACCAGTTCGGTACCGAACTGCAGAACGCCGCCTTTCTTCGGGTCTTTCTTGATAATCTGCACCCGTTGGCCGGCCACTTCCAGGCGCCAGTCTTCGGCTTTCGCTTCAGGGTAGAAGCGACGCAGGGATTCCAGGCGCTGCTCCATCGACTGCATCACTTCGCTGACCAGATACTTGGTCAGGTCCATGTTGTTTTTGGCCACGGCCAGCATTGGACCGATGTTGCCGGCGCGAACCGACATCGGCAGGTCCATGAACGAACCGTGCTTGAGGAACTTGGTGGTGAAGCCGGCATAAGGTCCGAACAGCAGGGACTTTTTGCCATCGACCACACGGGTGTCCAGGTGCGGCACGGACATTGGTGGCGAACCGACCGCGGCCTGGCTGTAGACCTTGGCCTGATGGTGCTTGACCACTTCCGGGTTGTCGCAACGCAGCCACTGGCCGCTGATCGGGAAGCCGCCGAAGCCTTTGCTTTCTTCGATGCCCGACGCTTGCAGCAGCGGCAGTGCCGCGCCGCCAGCGCCAAGGAAGACGAATTTGGCGTCGACTTCGCGGGTATTGCCGCTGTTGACGTCCTTGATGCTGACGGTCCAGCCGCCGTTGTTACGCTTCAGGCCGGTGACGCGCTTGCAGTACTTGACCTGGGCATCGGGCGCGCTGGTCAGGTGCTTGAGCAGTTGGTTGGTCAGGGCGCCGAAGTTGACGTCGGTGCCGTTCATCACGCGGGTGGCGGCGAGGACTTCGTCAGCCGGACGGCCCGGCATCATCAGCGGCATCCACTCGGCCATCTTGGCTTTGTCTTCGGTGTATTCCATGTCCGAGAAGGCATGGTGCTTGCTCAGGGTCTTGAAGCGTTCCTTGAGGAAGGACACGCCATTCTCACCCTGCACGAAGCTCAGGTGCGGCACCGGGCTGATGAACGATTTGCACGAACCGAAGGTGCCTTTCTTGGTCAGGTAGGACCAGAACTGCTTCGACACCTCGAACTGGGTGTTGATGTGCACGGCTTTCTTGATGTCGACGGTGCCGTCAGCGGCCTGCGGCGTGTAGTTCAGCTCACACAGCCCGGCGTGACCGGTACCGGCGTTGTTCCACGGATTGGAACTCTCCGCGGCACCGGAATCCATCAGCTCGACGACTTCCAGCTTGATCGCGGGGTCGAGCTCTTTAAGCAGTACAGCGAGGGTGGCACTCATGATGCCGGCCCCAACCAGTACTACGTCGACTGCTTCGTTATGCGCCATTTAACGCGTCTCCAAAATCTGCAGCACCAAATTGTCGGCATAGCTGCCAGGCGTTCCGGGGCGTGTCAGTGATGCCCCAGGTACCCATGGCCAGGATCGCCATGTCCGAATCTTCGCAATTTTTCGCAACTTCGACGGATGCATGCGGCCTGGCTTCAAGAGTCACATGAACTCATTTCGGCACGCGGCTGGCAATTCGACTTATGGTCGAGACATCCGTTTGTGCAACCAAATCCGTAGCGGACAGGCTTCAGGCTCCGGTGTTCGAGGAGTACTCGGTCCTGTGTCGTTGGGCTGTTGTAGACGCTAATGGTGCATTTTCAGACGCAAAACTATTCATTTGCTCGCCACACTCTTGTGAAGTTGTGAAAACCCGTTTTTTTCACGCTCTTTTGAAGACGTGAACCTCAAAAAAGGGCTGTCCCAGCCTGGCACCGTGCCCGGATGGATTGCCGCCATGGGGTGCATGGGCAGCAAAAACGGGCAAACAGCTCAGTGACCGAGCGTAATGACAGCTCTGCAGATTCGCGAAAAGTGGGGGTTTTGCTTGAGAAACAGCAAGCGCGCCAGCTTCACTCGATCTGTGTGGGCGGCTCTCTGTGGGCGGTGCGGGGTGTCAATACCGAGGCATTGAACGATGCTGCGAGGCCCGATCAGGAGACGTCCTTATAATCGGGGGGAGATTGTATCTAAGAAACGCAGGGAAATGGTCGTGTTTAATGACTTTTATTAGGCGTCGGGTCAGGTGGTCAGCAGTTGCTGCGCGCGTGCACGTGGCTGGTGCTGGCTGACACGGGCACTGGCGGGCAGAGGCTGGTGCAGCCAGTTGAGGCGAATTTCTTCGATTTCGACCCAACCATCGCCCATGGGCTGGAGGCTGCACTGCTTGAAGGCCTGGCAGTGGCCATTGTGATCGAGCAGGGCGAAACTGCGGTGCAGCGGGCGTGGCGCGAACAGGGAGACAAGAAAACGCATGGCAACGTACCTTTTGGGGGTGACTGCCATAAAGGTTGCCAGCGGGCGGTGACAAAGGTGTGACAGGAACCGCGCTGCGCCGGGTTTGTCAGAGATTTCAGTAATCGTTGCGCGAAGCTAGTTCGCCGCAGTGGCGCACCGCTATACTGCGGGCATCGTTAGTTGCCTGATTCTGGAGAGAAGAGCATGTTGCAACGCCTGTTGTTCGGTTTGATCACTGTGACCAGTTTGACCCTCGTCGGCTGCGCCCACAGCCCGCAACAACTGAGCCCGGAACCCAAGCTGACGGCTCAGCTGGCGCCGGTCGGCCATGGTCAGCCGGTGGTGGTGCGTGTGGTGGACGGTCGTCCATCGCCAACCCTGGGGACCCGTGGCGGTTTGTACCCGGAGACCAGTGCGATCACGGTGCAGGGCGCGCAGATTCTGCCGAAGCTGCAGGCTCAAGCTGAGGCGGCCGTGCGGTTGCTGGGCTTCACGCCAACGGCCAATGCGCTGAATGCGCCGCAATTGACGGTGACCCTGGCCGAGCTGAAGTATCAGTCGCCCAAAGAAGGTTTGTATGTGACTGAAGCTACAATTGGCGCGACGTTCCGTTCCGATGTGCAGAATGCCAACCGTCGTTACAGCGGTCGCTACGGCGCGTCGCTGGATCAGCGTTTTGGCATGGCGCCGAATCAGGAAACCAATACCAAGCTGGTCAGTGATGTGCTGAGTGATGCGTTGACCCGCTTGTTCAAGGACCCGACGATTGGTCAGGTGCTTGGCGAGTAACGGTTTGTAGCTTGTTTAAAGAACCCGGCGCCAGTGATGGCGCCGGGTTTTTTTGTGCCTGCCGTTCCAGCAAGGGAAATCAAGCCGCTTGCGAATAGAAGTCCAGAACACTCACCCCGGTCAGCAAATCCGTCTCCGGCAAATCCGCATGTTGATGCCCGCCCAACGCGCAATACACCAGCCAATGCCGGTCCTGTACATTGAAGGCGAGGCTGCCGACTAAGGTTTGTTGTTCGTCGCTTTGGGCAATGAGGTAAAGACGATCCTGGTTTTCGGCGTGGAGCATGACGCGGTCCGTGTCGGTTTCGAAGGGCGACAGACTGGCGGATTCAGATGACGGCGCCGTGACACAGGACAATAATCGGCTAAATGGTTTCGTTATTTGTCGGAAAGGGGGGGCAGGCCGGAGCGCTTTCGGTAGAATCCGCGCCGTGGTCGTCGGTCCCGGCGTCTGTTACACCGGTTTGCCTGAGGTTTGTGATGTCGCTGCAATTGATTTCGCTCTTTACCGCTCATCCCGCCAAACTGATCAACCTGCTGGCCTTGCTGTTCGCCTGCCCGGGCGGCTGGTTGCTGCACGCCACCCGTCGTCGTGAACAGCGCGCGATGGCCAGTATCGAAGCCCAGCGCCAGAGCAGGCCCAGCGAAGAGCCAACCCTCGATTGGGCGACCTTGCGCATGAACCGGTTTTTCTACCGCTTCGGTTTTGCCTGCCTTGGGATGGCGTTGCTGGTGTCGTGGGTCAGTACTCGCGTCTGAAGTTCTGACACAGTTACAGTGTCTGACTGACCTACTGCACCAAGACAAACAAAAACGGCGCCCGAAGGCGCCGTTGTCGTATCCAGCCATTACCCTACAACGGTAGCCCGGCCTTGACCCGATACTGATTACGCACCGGCATCGCATATTGCAGCACCAGGAACGGACGATGTTCCTCGGGGCAAGCTTCCAGTCGACGCTGCCATTCTTCCTGAGCCTTGGCCAGTTCATCTGCCGCAAACAGCTCGGCCGCTTTCGGCACCTGCAATTGCGGGTCGGCGTCTTTCCACTGCGCATACGCCAGGTAATGCACCGGGAATAACCGGTAACCGCCCAGAATCTGCTTGTCCATTTCGATCGCCAATTGCTTGGTGTCTTCGAACAGTTCGGTGATCGGCGCGGCGAAGTTCACGTGGACCCGGCCTTTGTAACCGGTGATGCCCTTGGCGATGCTCGCGTCATCCTCGCCCGGCGCCTTGGTGTAGGTGCCGGTGGTGGCGCGGATGTACAGCTCGCGGGCCTTGGCCTGGTCGCAGGGGTCGTACTCGTAGCTGATCGACACCGGGGTGAGGTTCAGCGAACGGATGACTTCGCCGAACGGCTCGTCCTTGCGGCTCATGTGGAACATCTTGAGGATCGCCGACTCGGTGCGGTCGTCGCCGTCCTTGGCCCGGCCTTCAGCCTGAGCGATCCAGATCGAGGCGCAATCGTTGCGGATCGAATGGTTGATGTAGGCCGACAACAATTGATACGCCGCCATTTTCTCGCGACGACCGGTGATTGAACGGTGCACGATGAAGCTCTTGTTCAGGCGCATCAGGTCGCTGACAAAAGGCTTCTGCAGCAGGTTATCGCCAATGGCGATGCGTGGGGTCGGCAGGCCGGCGTGGTACACGGCGTAGTTGACGAAGGCAGGGTCCATCACGATGTCGCGGTGGTTGGCGATGAACAGGTAGGCGCTGCCGGATTTGAATTGCTCCACGCCGGTGTAGGTCACCCCGTCCGTGGCGCGCTCGATGGTGTGGTCGACGTAAAACTCGACTTTGTCCTGCAACGTGGCCACCGACGTGACGCCGGCGAACTCACGGCGCAGCCGATGCGCTATAAGAGGTTTGAGCATCCAGCCGAAGGCACCGGCAAAGCGCGGGAAGCGGAAGTGGGTGAGGATATCTAGAAACGCCTTGTCGCCGAGCAGCCGTGCCAGCACCGCTGGGACTTCGCTGTCGTCGTAAGGTCGGATGGCATCGAATTCGCCCATCATGCTCTCTTGTTAGAAACGGCTAGGGTAAGTAAAGGTATTGATCGAAAACCAACGGGGCACGGTCTGAAAGGTAGTCAGACAAAAATAGCCCTGCAAATAGACCGGCGATTATACGCACAAGTCACCTGGGAGACCGCGATGCTGGAAACTGCGCAGTATGAATGTCCGTATTGCGGTGAAGAAGTCGAGGCTGTTCTGGATTTGTCTGGCGGTGATCAGACCTATATCGAGGATTGTCCGGTGTGTTGTCGTCCCATTACCTTTGTCTTGCAGGTTCACGGCGAGGAGTGGCACCTCGACGTCTACAGCGAAAACGAATGAAGGGGTTCACCCATGCAGCGTATCTACGAGCCGGAAAACCTGATGGAAGGCGAATTGCTGCTAAGCATGCTGGCCAGTGAAGGCATCGAGGCGCATCTGGTGGGCCGGGATTTGATCGGTGGTACCGGGGAATTGCCGATATTCGGTCTGCTGGGTGTATCGGTCGATAACGACCAGGCGCAATACGCGCGGGAGCTGATCGCCGCGTACAATGCCGCGCTGCCGCTGTCCGGCGATGAACCGGACAGCTTTCCCGGCACGCTGGTCTGTTAGGCTGACGTTCGTTTGATCAAGAGTCGTATTGCCCCATGTGTGGACGTTATGCCCTGTTTCGCTGGAACCCCGCCTTCGCAGCCCTGCCCGGATTTCCCGCCGATCAGCAGGCCCAGTGGAATATTTCTCCCAACGATTCGGTGTTGATGCTGCGTGCCGGTGCAGACGGGCAGCGTGAGTTGGCCCGCGCCCGCTGGGGCCTGACGCCACCGTGGCTGACCGACCTGTCCCGCACGCCGGCCCATGCCCGTGCCGAAACCGTTGCCGAACAGCCGATGTTTCGCGAAGCTTTGCGCCTGCGCCGTTGTCTGCTGCCGGCCAATGGTTTTTACGAGTGGCGCGGTACTACGCGCAAACGTCCATACTGGCTGACGCCGGGGGAGGGCTCGACGCTTTACTTCGCGGCGATCTGGGAAGCGTATCCAGTGCAGGAGCAGGTATGGCTGAGTACGGCGGTGATCACCCAACCTGCTTCGAGTCAGCGTCGGCCGTTGATTCTCGATGCGGCGGGGCAGGAAGCCTGGCTCAATCCTGAAACCCCGCTACATGCCTTGCAGGCGCTGCTGGCCAGCGAACCCGCGGCGCTACGCGAGCGGGTGCTGGCGAACATGGTGAATGATCCGAAGCTCAATGGGCCGGAGTGTTTGACCCCGGGCTGAGCGCGTAATGATCGTTCCCACGCTCCGCGTGGGAATGCAGCCATGGACGCTCCGCGTCATTGAACCCTACACCTTGAACTGATTGATCAACCGGCGCTGCTGTTCCGCCAACTTGGTCAAATCCGCACTCGCTGCGCTCGATTCATCCGCGCCACCAGCCACTTCATTGGCTACTTGCCCGATGTTGATCACGTTGCGGTTGATGTCGTCGGCCACCGCGCTCTGTTCCTCGGCGGCGCTGGCGATCTGGGTGTTCATGTCGTTGATCACCGACACCGCTTGGGTAATGGTTTCCAGCGCTTCGGCCGCTTTCGCCGCGTGCTGCACGCTTTCGTCGGTGCGGTTCTGACTGTCTTCCATGACCCGCACCACATCGCGGGTGCCTTGTTGCAGTTGCTGGATCATGGTCTGGATTTCTTCCGTGGCCTTCTGGGTTTTCTGCGCCAGGTTGCGTACTTCATCGGCCACCACCGCAAAACCCCGACCCTGTTCACCGGCCCGCGCGGCTTCGATGGCCGCGTTCAAGGCGAGCAGGTTGGTCTGTTCGGCGATGCCGCGAATGGCCGTCAGGATCGCGTTGATGTTTTCGCTGTCCTTGGCCAGGGTCTGCACCACGCCGACGGCTTTGCCGATTTCGATGGCCAAAACACCAATCGAATTCGACGTATCCCGGACGATTTGCATGCCTTGTGCCGCCGCCTGATCTGCATGACTGGCAGCTTGCGCGGCCTGGGTGGCGTTGCGCGCCACGTCCTGGGCGGTGGCGGTCATTTCGTGTACGGCGGTGGCGACCTGATCGATCTCGGCCATTTGTTTGTGCACACCGATGTTGGTGCGAATGGCGATGTCCGCGGTGTGTTCCGACGAGTCGCTGACGCTCTGCACCGAAGTCACCACTTGAGTGATCATCGCCTGCAACTTGGCCAGGAAGGTGTTGAAGCCCTTCGCGATCGAGCCCAGTTCGTCGCTGCGGTCGCTGGTCAGGCGGCGGGTCAGGTCGCCTTCGCCCTGGGCGATGTCATCGAGCATGGTCACCATCTGCTTCAGTGGCCGGGCAATGCCGTGGCCCACCAGCCAGATCACCAACAAACCAATGCCGGCGATCAGCAGGCCGACCATGGCCATGCCAAAGGTGTCGGACTTGCGCTGTGCGTCCAGGTCACTCTGAAGTTTTTGCAGGTCGGCCATCACTGCGTTCAGCGGCAGTTGCAGCATCAAGGTCCAGCGGGCGTCGGTCTGGCCGATGCCGAAGGGCAGGTACAACTCGATCCGGCCTTGGGCCTTGTCGACGGTGTAAGTCACTTCGCCACGCTTGAGATTGGCCATATTGGCAATCTGCTTGCTGTCGAGGATGTCGCTGACCTTTTCGCCGAATTTGCTCGGGTCTTTGGTGTAAGCGACGATCCGGCCGTTACCGCCGATCAAGGCCATTTCTCCGGCGCCGCTGTACAGTTTCTGATTCGCCCCCAGGAGCATTTCCTGGATGAAGTTCACCGACAGGTCGGCGCCGACGATGCCCTGGAACGCGCCGTTGAGCATGATCGGTTCAATGAAGGAGGCGAGCATGACGATCTTGTCGCCAACCTTGTAGGGCGCCGGATCGATCACGCAGGATTTTTTGGTTTCCTTGGAGCACAGGTAGTACTCGCTGGCGCGCACACCGGTGGACAAGGTTTTCTGGTCGTCGACGTCGACCAGTTTGTCCAGGCCCAGGCTGCCGTCTTCGTTACGGAACCACCACGGCAGGAAGCGCCCGTTACTGGCGTCGATGCCGACTACTTTGGTGTCGACGTAGGCCGCATCGTTGTGGTCGAGGGCGTTTTTTTCCCACCCAATGTAGGTGCCGAGAATTTTCGGGTTCCGGGCGACGTTTTCCTTGATCAGGCTGATCAGTTGCTCGCGGCTAAGGCTCAGTTGCGGCTGGCCGTCGGCGCCCGGTGTGCCGATCAATGCGTTGACCCGCACCAGACCGCCGGCAATCAGCAGCGGTGCTTCGAGTTCGCGCTGGATCTGGCTGACCTGGGTTTGTGCCAGCGACGTCAGGCGCTGTTCGATGACTTGCTCAAACTGCGCCTGAGTCCGTTGCTGGACCATGTCTTGGGTCCGGGCGCCGGAAAACAGCGCGTACAGCACCAGGGCTGCGACAACGCTGAGCACAATGGCGCCGGCCAGGGCGGCAACGGAAAACTGGATCGACTTGAATTTCATGGGTGCTCCGCACGCAAGAGGACGTCTGCAGAGCTGTATCGGCACTGGGGCGGTGGGGCATGAGCCAGGTGTAACGAATTGGCTGTTTTAGAGTGCTGGATGTCGTAAATGAATCATTGCTGGCCGTGATCAGCCGCGGTGGGCGCTGTTGTGTGAATTTTTTCCTACGGTAATCGGGGCTTTGTCTGAAATGTACGTGCTACACGTCCGTTGTATCTGGCGCCGATACAAATCCCCACCTAGGATACGCGGCATGTTTCCAGGGAGCTTCTTGATGAGTAAGACATTGGTTTTGTGTGCACTGAGTGCAAGTCTGCTGCTTGCCGGTTGTCAGTCGGTCAACACCACCAGCGGTGGCGCCGTGGGCGTTGAGCGCACGCAATACATGTTCAGTATGTTGTCGACCTCCGAGGTCAACCAGATGTACGCCCAGTCTTATCAACAGACCATCGGGGAGGCGAGCACCAAAGGCGTGCTGGATAAATCCAGTAACAATGCGAAGCGCGTCCAGGCCATCTCCAATCGCCTGATTGCCCAGGCACCGGTGTTTCGTCCGGATTCGGCCCAGTGGCAATGGGAAGTGAACCTGATCAAGAGCGACGAGCTGAATGCCTCCTGCGGGCCTGGCGGCAAGATCATTTTCTACAGCGGGCTGATCGACACCCTGCAACTCACTGACGACGAAATCGCCGCCATCATTGGCCATGAAATCGCTCACGCCTTGCGCGAGCACAGTCGTGAAGCGATGTCCAGGGCTTATGGTCTCGAAATGGCCAAGCAGGGCGCCGGTGCGTTGCTCGGTCTGGGGCAGGACAGCCTGGCCCTGGCGGACACCGTGGCCAAATACGGCATGACCTTGCCCAACAGTCGCGAGAACGAAAACGAAGCCGACTTGATCGGCCTCGAACTGGCCGCCCGCGCTGGTTACAACCCGAACTCTGCGATCACCCTGTGGAACAAAATGAGCAAAGCCTCGGAAGGCGCGCCGCCAGAGTTCTTGAGCACTCACCCGGCGTCGGCCAGTCGGATTGCGTCGTTGCAGGCGGCGATTCCGAAAGTCATGCCGTTGTACGAGAAAGCCAGGAAATCCTGATCATCAAGTGCTGAGGCTTGTGGCGAGGGGGCTTGTCGGAACGCCCCCTCGCCACAATCTGTTACTCACCAGATCCAGGGTCAAACCCAGCCACTGCTCTGCATCGCCTTGTACACCGCGACAATCGCCAGGATGAAGAACGCCGACGCCGCCAGGCGACGGATCAAAGTCAGAGGCAGTTTTTCCGCCGCAAAGTTGCCCGCCAGTACCACCGGCACGTTGGCAATCAACATCCCGGCGGTGGTGCCGAGGATCACCAGCCACAGATCCGGGTATTGCGCGGCGAGCATCACGGTCGCGACCTGAGTCTTGTCGCCCATCTCCGCGAGGAAGAACGCAATCAGCGTGGTCAGGAACGGTCCGAACTTGCGGGCGGTGCTGGCTTCGTCTTCGTCCATTTTATCCGGCACCAGTGTCCACAGCGCCGTGGCGGCGAAGCTGGCGGCGAGGATCCAGTGAAGCGTCGCATTCGAGAAGAAACTGCCGAACCAGGCGCCTACCGCACCGGCCGCCGCGTGGTTGGCCAGGGTCGCGGCGACGATGCCGGCAATGATCGGCCAGGGTTTGCGAAAGCGGGCAGCGAGAATGAGCGCGAGCAGTTGCGTCTTGTCGCCGATTTCGGCCAAGGCAACGATTGCGGTGGGAACGAGTAGAGAGTCCAGCATCATCAGGGTTTTCCTAAGGGGCGGGTCGACACGGCTATGACACGTACAGCCTTCCCGCCCCGGGTAAGGTGTTCGTGTCATAGGTCTTGTCAAACCCTGCGATCCGTCTGATGCGGACGCGTGGGTCGCATACGCCATGGTCTGAGGACCAAGTATGTTGACGTATGCCGGACGAGCATGGCGCTCGTGGGAGACTACTCCCCTAGGACGGAGCGGATTCTGCCTAGGCAAATCCGATTGGGCAAGCCCTCTTTTGCAAAAGCGTTTTCAGCCACGCTTGGCCCGGTAGATTCTAAAACCCTGTCCTTCAGCCTTGATCGCACACGCGCCCAAGTGCTCTTCGATCAGCGGCTGATACTTCAGGAAACTGTTGGCAACCAACCGCAGTTCGCCGCCATTTTTCAGATGTTTAGCTGCTTTTCGCAGCAAGTTCTCTGTGGCGAAGTAGTCGGTGTGTACGCCGACATGGAACGGTGGATTACTCAGAATCGCGCTCAAGCCCATGGGCGCTGCGTCGATGCCGTCACC
The DNA here is from genome assembly GCF_056400265.1 of Pseudomonas sp. 01L34. Taxonomy (NCBI): domain Bacteria; kingdom Pseudomonadati; phylum Pseudomonadota; class Gammaproteobacteria; order Pseudomonadales; family Pseudomonadaceae; genus Pseudomonas; species Pseudomonas sp. 01L34. Next base: position 14,942 of record NZ_JBFTSX010000009.1, on the reverse strand, counting down.
GGTCAGCACTTCCGCTTCCAGACCGTTGGCGGCCAGGGTCAGGCGACTGCTGGCGGCGGCAAATGCGTCGACATCGAGCAAGGTGACCTGGTTGTGCGGATAACGCCGCTTGACCGCGGCCCCCAGCACGCCTGCACCGCAACCGAAGTCCAGCAGGTGGCCGCTGGGCAGTTTGTCCAGATGTTCCAGCAGCAGGGCGCTGCCGCGATCCAGTCGACCGTGGCTGAACACGCCCGGCAGGCTGATGACTTTCAACGGCCCTTCGGCCAATGGCAGTTCATAGGTCTGGGCCAGGCTTTCCAGCGATTTGGCTTCTGGCGCATTGGCCACGGTGACCTGCCAGAGCTGGCAATGCCGTGCGCTGTCGAGCTTGCGTGGTTTGCCGAAGGGGTTCAACTGCTTGGCCGCGCCCTCGATGCCGCTGCGTTTTTCGCCGACCAGATACAACTCACGACCGGCCAGACGAGAGGCTAGGGCGTTGAGGATATAGTCGGTCAGGTCCTTGGACTTGGGCAGAAACACCACGGCGCTGTCGAATTCGCGCTCGGGCGCATTCACGCCAAAATGGCTGCGCCCGGCGAAACGGGCGTCCAGTGCTGCTTGATCGCCGGCGTGCCAGCACCAGCCGTGGGTCTCGGGCAGGCGACCCAGCAAGTCGTCGGCGGGCAAACCGGCCAGCAGCACCGAACCCTGGAACAACTCGGCCTGACGAAGCAGTACTTCACTGCGCGGATCCATACTCTGCTCCTTGAAAAAAAGTGCCGCAGTTTATCAACTGACGACCCGCAGCGCTTTACCGCTGAAATAAGCCTGAGCGTTTTCCGTCAACTGGCCAACGATCCGTTGCCGCGCCTCGCGACTGCCCCAGGCATTGTGCGGGGTGACGATCAGCCGTGGAATGTCCTGGGCCAGCAGCGGATTGCCCGCAGTCGGTGGTTCGACACTCAACACGTCGGTGGCCGCGCCGCCCAAGTGGCCGTTGCGCAGGGCGTCGGCCAATGCGTGTTCGTCGATCAAGCCGCCGCGCGCGGTGTTGACCACGAAAGCACCGGGCTTCATCGAGGCCAGTTCACGGGCACCGATGAAGTGTCGGGTGTGTTCGTTGAGCGGGCAATGCAGGGTCAGGGCGTCGATTTGCGGCAGCAGCTCGTCCAGCGGCAAGCGGTCCGGGCGGGTAGGGCGGCCCGGAATCTGCCCCAACAAGACGCGCATGCCGAACGCTTCGGCCAGCCGCGCGACGGCACCGCCCAGTTCACCGTGGCCGAGCAAACCGAGGGTTTTGCCTTCGAGTTCGACGATCGGGTAATCCAGCAGGCAGAACTGTTTCGCCTGTTGCCAGCGACCTTCGGCGACGGCTTTTTGATAGTCGCCCAGGCGCGTCGCCAGGTTCAGTAACAACATGATCGTGTGCTGAGCCACCGACGGCGTGCCGTAACCCTGGCAATTGCAAACAGTGATGCCGTGGGCGCGGGCTGCAGCAAGGTCGACATTGTTGGTGCCGGTGGCGGTGATCAGGATCAACTTCAACTCGGGGCTGGCCGCCATGGCCGCCGCATCAATCAGGATTTTATTGGTGATGGCGACAGTGGCGCCTTTGAGGCGTTCGATCACCTGCGCAGGCGTGGTCTGGGCGAACAGCTGCAAGTCGCTGAAGCACTCGCGTAGTGGGCTGAGGTCGAGATCGCCGAGGTCCAGGGACGGATGGTCGAGGAAAACGGCGTGGCGAGAGTTCGTCATCAACTGTACCTTTTGTGCGTTGAACTGAAGGCGTAATCTGCCGAGCCTACCAGATGAAACAAGCAGTTACGCTTGGCCAAAGGGAGCCCCCATGTACTGGACAGAATTCTTGACCGTTGCGCTGATTCACCTGCTGGCTGTTGCAAGCCCCGGCCCGGATTTCGCCGTGGTGGTGCGAGAGAGCGTGACTCACGGTCGCCGCGCCGGGACCTGGACGGCGCTGGGCGTCGGTTCGGCGATTTTCCTGCACGTCGGTTATTCGCTGCTGGGGATCGGGTTGATCGTGTCTCAGTCGATCGTGCTGTTCAACGCCTTGAAATGGGCCGCTGCCGCGTACCTGCTGTACATCGGCTACAAGGCCCTGCGCGCGCAACCGGCCAAACCTGCGGCTGACGATCTGCACCAGGAAGCGGGTGAGCGCACCGCGCGGGGCGCCTTCACTGCGGGGTTCGTGACCAATGGCTTGAACCCGAAAGCCACGCTGTTTTTCCTGTCGCTGTTCACCGTGGTGATCAACCCGCACACGCCGCTGGCGGTACAGGCCGGTTACGGGATCTATCTGGCAGCGGCAACGGCGCTCTGGTTTTGCCTGGTGGCGATGTTGTTCAGTCAACAACGCGTGCGCGCCGGTTTCGCCCGCATGGGCCACTGGTTCGACCGGACCATGGGCGCGGTGCTGATCGCCATCGGCGTGAAACTCGCGTTCACCGAGATGCATTGATCGCGCTGAGTGTCTACGGGGGATTGAGTTCGCTCAATTTGTTCAGCGCGTTCAGGTATTCCCGAGGGTTTTCCCCGAGCAAACGGCGAAACATTGCGCTGAACGCCCGAGCACTGCCGTAGCCCAGGTCGCGCGCCACGCTCTGCACGCTTTCCCCGGCGAGCAGACGCGGCAGGGCTTCCATCAGGCGCAGTTGCTGGCGCCAGGCATTGAAATTCATCTTCAGTTGCTGCTGGAACAGCCGCGCCAAGGTTCGAGAGCTGGCGCCGACCTGTTGTGCCCAGTCTTCCAGGGTGTTGGAGTGATTCGGTGCGCGCAGCAGCGCCATGCAGATGCCCTGCAGGCGTCGGTCCTCGGGCATTGGAATGTGTAGCGGAAGGTTTTCCAGGCTGGCGATCTCTTCCAGCATCAGCTTCTGAATCAATGAGTTTTCCGCGTGTCGCGGACCTTGCACCGCGCGCAGGATCAGCTCGCGCAGCAGCGGTGTGACGGCCAGCACACAGCACTGTTGCAGCGTTGGCGGCGACAGTTCGGGGGCAATGAACAGCGAACGCATGCGCACCTCGCCCGACATGAAAATTTCATGCGCCACCAATGGTGGAATCCATACGGCTCGGGTTGGTGGAATGACCCAGGCACCTTGCGCAGTGACCACTCGCATGGTGCCGCAAACGGCGTACAGCAACTGAGCTTCGCGGTGTTGATGCAGTTCCTGGTGAGCACCGTCCACGTAATCTCGCGGATAGGCGCTGACCGGCCCGTGCAGGAAATGGCTGATTAACATGTCAGATCCAATGACTTTGTTGTCAGGATTACTCTTTTTCGCCAACTTAGCATAAGCCGCTCACTACAACGTAAGCGTGCCGCGATGAACCAGTCCAGAAATGTCCTTCGCTATATCAACGCAGCTCATGTGATCGATCACATGTTCATGCTGATTTTTCCCGCCGCCGTTCTCGGCATGACCCAGGCCTTCGCACTGGACTACGCCGCGATGATCGGCCTGTCTCTCGGCGGCTTTATTGCCTTTGGCGCCTGTTCGCTGCCGGCCGGCTGGCTGGGGGATCGCTGGAGCCGACGGAAAATGATGCTGGTGTTTTTTTTCGGCATTGGCGCTTCAGCGATCTTTACCGGCGTGAGCAGCAGCACACCGATGCTGGTACTCGGCCTGACGCTGATCGGTATTTTCGCCGCGATCTATCACCCGGTGGGCACCGCGATGCTGGTGGCTTACGCGTACAACCGGGGCCGCGAAATCGGTATCAACGGCATGTGGGGCAACCTTGGCGTGGCGTTTTCGGCGCTGATCACCGGGTTGCTGGTGGCGCAACTCGGCTGGCGTTCGGCATTCGTTTTGCCTGGCATGGTGGCGATTGGGCTGGGCATCGGTTTCGCGTTTCAGGTGCGCGAAGAACCGATCCCCAAGCGTGCGCACACACCGCTCAAAGATGCGGCCGGTCAGCGGATTTCCATGGTCATGGTGTTCGGCGTACTGGCCTTGGCCACCGCGACCGGCGGTGTGGTGTTCAACGCAACGACCATGACCTATCCGAAATTGTTTCAGGAACGCCTGCACGATTTGTTTACTTCACCGCAAATCCTTGGCGTCGTGGTCAGCCTGGCGTATGCCTTCGGCGCCGTGGCGCAGTTGAGCATCGGCCGGGTCTTGCATCGTTTCAGTCTGAAATGGCCGTTCATAGTGTTGACGCTGTGCCAGGCGCCACTGTTGTTCGGGTTGGCCTATGTCGACGGCTGGGCCGTGATCGTGCTGGGTGCGGCGTTCATGTTCGTGGTGTTTGGCCAGGTCACGGTGAATGATGCGATGGTCGCCAACTTTGTCGCGCCGCAATGGCAATCCCGAGTCTTCGCGCTGCGTTACTGTTTATCGTTCGGTGCCAGTGCTACCGCGATTCCGCTGATTTCGTTCGTCGAACCGCGCCAAGGTTTTGTAGGTCTTTACCTGATATTGGCGAGTATTGCGGCGTTGACCTTCGTGGCTGCAATGGTTTTCCCCCGGACACCGGCCGAGGCTGCCGTAGGAAAAATGGCGTAACGGCTGACGAATTCTCGCAAGTGCTGGCGTAAAGCTAGCATTTGTACGGTTCTGCAAATCATACCTTTGGCTGATTTGGCTGGCGTTCAAGGCCTCTAGAGTGCTTAGCTTTAGCAGCCAAGACTGTGCAGTCAAAAAGGGACTCTTATGTTGCAGACTCGCGTTATTCCTCCAGCCGAGGGCGCTTACCAGTATCCGCTGTTGATTAAACGGCTGCTGATGTCCGGCGCCCGTTACGAAAAAACTCGCGAAATCATCTACCGCGATCAGTTGCGCTACAGCTATCCGACCCTGATCGAGCGGGTTGCGCGGCTGGCCAATGTGCTGACAGAGGCCGGCGTGAAGGCCGGGGATACCGTGGCGGTAATGGACTGGGACAGCCATCGCTACCTGGAGTGCATGTTCGCCATCCCGATGATCGGCGCGGTGATCCACACCATTAACGTGCGGCTGTCGCCAGAACAGATTCTTTACACCATGAACCACGCCGAGGACCGCTTTGTGCTGGTCAACAGCGAGTTCGTCGGTTTGTACAAGGCGATTGCCGGGCACCTGACCACGGTGGAGAAAACCCTGCTGCTGACCGACTTGCCGGAAAAAACTGCCGAGTTGCCGAACCTTGTCGGCGAGTACGAGCAACTGCTGGCCGCGGCGAGCCCGCAGTACGACTTCCAGGACTTCGACGAAAACTCGGTGGCCACCACGTTCTACACCACCGGCACCACCGGTAACCCCAAAGGCGTGTATTTCACCCATCGGCAACTGGTGCTGCATACCATGGGCGTGGCGACCATCATGGGCGCCATCGACAGCGTGCGGCTGTTGGGCACCAACGACGTGTACATGCCGATCACCCCGATGTTCCATGTGCATGCCTGGGGCTTGCCGTATGTGGCGACCATGCTCGGGCTCAAGCAGGTTTATCCGGGCCGTTACGACCCCGAGTATCTGGTGGAGCTGTGGCGCAAGGAGAAGGTGAGCTTTTCCCACTGCGTGCCGACCATTCTGCAAATGGTCCTCAATGCCAAGGCGGCGCAAAACGTCGATTTCGGTGGCTGGAAAATCGTCATCGGCGGCAGTGCGCTCAACCATGCGCTGTACGACGCCGCCAAGGCCAAGGGCATCCAATTGACCGCCGCCTATGGCATGTCGGAGACCGGGCCATTGGTATCATGCGCCCACCTCAACGATGAGCTGATGGCCGGCACCGAAGACGAACGCACCACCTACCGGATCAAGGCTGGTGTGCCGGGGCCGTTGGTCGAGGCGGCAATCGTCGACACCGAGGGCAACTTCCTGCCTGCCGATGGTGAAACCCAGGGCGAACTGGTGCTGCGTGCGCCGTGGCTCACCGAGGGTTACTTCAACGAGCCGCAAAAAGGCGCCGAGCTCTGGGCCGGGGGCTGGCTGCACACCGGCGACGTGGCAACCCTGGACAGCATGGGCGTGATCGACATCCGTGACCGGATCAAGGATGTGATCAAGACCGGTGGCGAGTGGATCTCTTCCCTGGACCTGGAAGACCTGATCAGTCGCCACCCTGCGGTACGTGAGGTAGCAGTAGTGGGCATCGCCGATCCGCAGTGGGGCGAGCGCCCATTTGCGCTGTTGGTGGTTCGCGAAGGGCATCAGATCGGGGCCAGGGAACTCAAGGAGCACCTCAAGCCGTACGTTGAACAGGGGCACCTGAGCAAGTGGGCTATCCCGAGTCAGATCGCCGTTGTTACTGAAATTCCCAAGACCAGCGTCGGCAAGCTCGACAAGAAGCGTATCCGCGTCGACATCACCGAATGGCAGGCCAACAACAGCACCTTCCTCTCGACGCTTTAAGCGTCATCTGGCGTGCCCGAAAGGGCACGCCAGAGCCACCAAGCAAGCGCTTGGCTTGTGAAATCCGATTTTTCAGCCATCCTTGCCGTGCCGACATGTGTCGGACTGGCGAAAGGACTGTTCCAGGGTGGCCGGCAGCGCAAATCACACTTTAGAGGGATCAAGCACTACTACCTGCTGGCTATAGTCCGCTCAAGGATTTTTAAGAACGGAGCTCACGCAATAAACGGGGCGATGCAACTTTGGAGTGACTTCGGACCGCTTGGCTTCCGGTTACCCACAGCGTTTTTAAAAGTACTAAGCCATAACAATAATGCACATGGAGTAGCGTCGATGACATCAGTAAACCAGTTCTGGCGCCGGGCGAAACTGCCCCTGGCGGTCAGTCTTGCCTCTTCGCTCGCCGGGCCCGCATTCGGCGTCAGTTTCAACGTTGGTGAAATCGAAGGTCAATTCGACTCATCCCTGTCGATCGGAGCCAGTTGGTCTACTCAGAGTCCCAACAAAAACCTGATCGGCGTCAATAACGGGGGCCATGGCCTGTCCCAGACGTCCGATGACGGTCACGCCAACTTCAAGAGTGGCGAAACCTTCTCGAAGATCTTCAAGGGTATTCATGACCTTGAATTGAAATACGGCGACACCGGTGTCTTCGTCCGAGGCAAATACTGGTACGACTTCGAGCTCAAGGATGAAAGCCGCGAATTCAAGGACATCAGCGACAGCAACCGCAAGGAAGGCGCCAAATCCTCCGGCGGCGAGCTCCTCGACGCCTTCGTCTACCACAACTACTCCATTGCCGATCAGCCGGGTTCCGTGCGTCTGGGCAAGCAGGTTGTGAGCTGGGGTGAAAGTACTTTCATCGGCGGCGGCATCAACTCGATCAACCCGATCGACGTCTCCGCGTTTCGTCGTCCCGGCGCCGAGGTCAAGGAAGGTCTGATCCCGGTCAACATGTTCTACGTGTCCCAGAGCCTCACCGACACTCTGTCGGCCGAAGCCTTTTATCAACTGGAATGGGACCAGACCGTCGTCGATAACTGCGGCACCTTTTTCTCCCAGCCCGACATCATTGCCGACGGTTGCGACAACAACCTGCGCGTGCTGAACAAGCGTTCGACCATTCCGGGCGCCGCCTTGCCCACATTGGCCAGGCTGGGCGTCGACGTTAACGACGAAGGTGTACTGGTGCGTCGTGGCCCTGATCGCGATGCACGGGACAGTGGCCAGTGGGGCGCGTCCCTCAAATACATGTTCGAGCCGCTGGACACCGAGTTCGGTGCTTACTTCATGAACTACCACAGCCGTGCGCCGATCTTCAGCGCTACGGGGGCTCCAGCATCGGCCTATGCGCAGGCAGCGGCCTTGCCGGGGGCGCTTCGGGCTCTGGCGCCGTTGGTGGTCGCGGGTAACTCGAACTACTTCGTCGAGTACCCGGAAGACATCCGCCTCTACGGCTTGAGTTTCTCCACCACCTTGCCTACCGGCACGGCGTGGAGCGGTGAGCTCAGCTATCGTCCGAACGCGCCGGTGCAGCTCAACTCCACCGACATTCTGTTCGCCGGCGTGCGTCCATTGGGCGGCACCCTGACCAATGCTTCGCTGCTTAACGGTGTGCCGGGTCAGGACTTGCACGGCTATCGCCGCAAGGAAATCACCCAGTTCCAGACCACCCTGACGCACTTCTTCGATCAGGTCATGGGCGCCAGCCGCCTGACCCTGGTGGGCGAAGTGGGCGTGACCCACGTCGGAGGCCTGGAAAGTACCTCTGACGTCCGTTATGGCCGTGACCCGGTCTACGGGCCTGGCGAACTGCCGTCCACCGGTGGCCTCGATACCTGCTCGGCGATCCTCAACACCAGCACCATCAATGGTGCCGGCGCGGGTGCCGCTACCAACAACCGCAGCCGCAATTGCAACAACGACGGCTTCACTACGGCTACTTCGTGGGGTTATCGCGCCCGGGCCATTTGGGAATACCCCGACGTATTCGCCGGTGTGAACCTCAAGCCGAACGTGGCCTGGTCCCACGACGTGAGCGGTTACTCGCCAGGCCCTGGCGGCAACTTCGAGGAAGGTCGTAAAGCGGTAAGCCTGGGGCTCGATGCCGAATACCAGAACACCTACACCGCGAGCCTGGCGTACACCAACTTCTTTGACGGCAAGTACACCACCGTAGATGACCGCGACTTCGTTGCGCTCAGCTTCGGCGTGAACTTCTAAGCACTGCATTTTCAGGACGAACACATTTATGAAAATAACAAAGAGTCTGTTCCATGTTGGTGTTCTGGGGCTTTCGCTGCTGGCGACCGCTGTCATGGCGGCGGTCCCTGCGGCCGAAGCGGACAAGCTGGGCAAGAGCCTGACCCCGATGGGGGCCGAGATGGCAGGCAACGCCGACGGCTCGATCCCGGCCTGGAAACCGATGCCAAAAAACGCCGGTAGCGTGGACAGCAAGGGTTTTCTGTCTGATCCGTTCGCGAGTGAAAAACCGCTGTTCACCATCACCGCGCAGAACGTCGACCAGTACAAGGACAAACTCGCGCCGGGCCAGTACGCGATGTTCAAGCGCTACCCGGAAACCTTCAAGATGCCGGTCTACCCGTCCCATCGTGGCGCCACTGTGCCGGATGAGGTGTTTGCCTCCATCAAGAAGAACGCTACCAACACTAACCTGGTGTCCGGTGGTAATGGTCTGGAGAACTTCGAAACCGCGATCCCGTTTCCGATTCCGAAAAGTGGCGTTGAAGTCATCTGGAACCATATCACCCGTTATCGCGGCGGCAGTGTGACCCGTCTGATAACCCAGGCCACGCCGCAGGCGAACGGCTCGTTCAGCCTGGTGTACTTCGAGGACCAGTTCGTGTTCCGCGACAGGATGAAGGATTACGACCCGAAGAACCCGGGCAACATTCTGTTCTACTTCAAGCAGAAAGTGACCGCGCCGGCTCGTCTGGCCGGTGGCGTGCTGCTGGTGCACGAAACCCTCGATCAGGTGAAAGAGCCGCGTTCGGCGTGGGTCTACAACGCCGGGCAGCGCCGAGTGCGTCGTGCGCCACAAGTGTCTTATGACGGGCCGGGTACCGCTGCCGATGGCCTGCGTACCTCCGACAACCTGGACATGTACAACGGTGCGCCGGATCGCTATGACTGGAAGCTCGAAGGCAAGAAAGAGATGTACATCGCCTCCGACAGCTACAAGCTCGATTCGCCACAGCTGAAGTACGCCGACATCATCAAGGCTGGTCACATCAACCAGGACCTGGCTCGCTATGAACTGCGCCGGGTCTGGCATGTGGTCGCGACGCTTAAGGAAGGTCAGCGTCACATCTACGCCAAACGTGACTTCTACATTGACGAAGACACCTGGCAGGCGGCAGTGGTCGACCACTACGACGGTCGCGGGCAACTGTGGCGCGTCGCCGAGGCTCACTCCGAGAACTACTACGACAAGCAAGTGCCGTGGTACGCCCTCGAAACCTTGTACGACCTGCAATCGGGCCGCTACCTGGCACTGGGCATGAAGAACGAAGAGAAGTCGGCCTATAACTTCGGCTTCACCGCCAGCACCGCCGACTTCACTCCGGCCGCGTTGCGTCAGGAAGGCGTTCGCTAAAACGTTGTAACCCGAGGCCGCATCCTCGAAAAAACGCCCCGACTGGTTCGGGGCGTTTTTTTTGGCAGTTCATAAAGATCGTTGTCCGGTGTGGCTGTCCGGTTTACCGACATTTTTGCTCGTAGTCTTTTTGTAGCCATTTGTAGCAATAACCTTCAATAGCTCTTCGTTTACCGCTAGGCTGCGGACATCTGTAACGCCGCCATCAGTATTTCAAACAAGAGCCGGCCATGACTGATCTGTCCCCACTTCCGGGCCCTGCAAGCGTTGCCGTCGCGGCACTGGACGGGCGTTTTTTCCGGCCTCCGCTGCCCGCCGGCCATGTGCTGCGGCCGCGTCTGTGCGAGCGCCTGAGTGCAGGTCTCGGTGGCAGGCTGTTGCTGGTCAGCGCGCCGGCAGGGTTCGGCAAGAGTTCATTGGCGGTGGAGTTTTGTCAGGGGTTGCCGGATCACTGGCAAAGCCTGTGGCTGGGCTTGAGTCTGCGGGACAGTGATCCCGGCCGTTTTCTTGAGCGCCTGCTCGAAGGTCTTCAGGACTACTTTCCACAACTGGGCAGCCAGGCGTTGGGGCTGCTGAAAATGCGCCAACGTCATCAACCGTTCGCCTTTGAAGAATGGCTGGACGGTTTGCTCGATGAACTGGCCGTGCACCTCTCACCCAACACGCCGCTGCTGTTGGTACTTGATGACTATCATCTGGCCCAGGGGCCGGTGCTCGATCGTTGTCTGCAGTTTTTCCTCAATCATTTACCCGATGGCCTGTTGGTCATGGTCACCAGTCGGCAGCGTCCGGACTGGCATCTGGCACGCCTGCGGCTGTCGCGGCAACTGCTCGAGTTGCATGAGCAGGATCTTCGGTTGACCCATGATGAAGCCCTGAGCCTGCTGGATCGACACAGCATTTCATTGCGTGGCGAGGCGCTGGAGAATTTGATCCAGCGTAGCGAAGGCTGGGTGGCAGGGCTGCGCTTTTGGCTATTGGCGGCCTCCGAGGCGGGCAGCGAGGGTGCATTGCCCCAATCGCTGTACGGCGGGGAAGGACTGATTCGCGATTACCTGCTCGAAGAAGTCATCGATTGCCTGCCCGCCGAGGTGCAGTCATTCCTGTACGACACCGCGCCCCAGGAGCGCTTTTGCAGTGAGCTGTGCGACGCTGTGCGCGAAGCCCATGACAGCGCCGAAATCCTGCGTTTCCTGCTGGCGCATCAGGTGTTCCTGGTGCCGTTGGACGAACACGGTCACTGGTATCGCTATCACCACCTTTTTTCCGATCTGTTGCGCAGCCGGCCCACCGCCCAGGCGATGGTGCCGACGGCCAGCTTGCACCTGCGCGCCTGCCGCTGGTTCAACGCCCAAGGGCTACTCGATGAGGCGGTGGAGCAGGCGTTGCGCGCCGGGCATCTGGATGTCGCGGCGAATCTGGTGCAAAACCTTTCTGAAGAGCAACTGCTGGCCGAGCAGAACGTCGGCATGTTGCTGCGCTGGAAAATGGACTTGCCCGATAGCCTGTTAATCAGCACGCCACGGCTGATCGTGCTCTACAGCTGGGCATTGGGGCTGGCCTGTCAACTGGACGCCGCCGAAGAGCTGGCCAGTCACCTGAGCCGCTTCCTGCCGGCGCCGTCGGCTACTGCGCAAAAATCCATGCTGGCGCAATGGCTGGCCCTGAGCGGGATCATTGCCCGGGGGCGAGGCAATCGCGAGCTGACCATGCTCTATTGCGCCGAAGCACTGGAAAGCCTGCCGGCCAAACGGTATGGACAGCGACTGATGTGCCTGTCGACCTTGTCCAATCTGGCGATTGCCGATGGCGACTTGTGGCGTGCCCGGGGGTTGAATCGTGATTCGCTGGAGTTGGCACAGCGCGTTGGCAATCCGTTGTTCGAGGCCTTGGCTCATTACGACCGCGCCCGGGTATTGCAGGCGCGAGGGGAGATCCTGCGTTCGCTGGATGAAGTCCGTCAGGGGCTGCAACGCCTGCAAGGTTTATCCCCACAACGGCTTTATGCGGTGCGCGCACGCCTGACCTTGTACGAGGGTTTTTTGCTGGCGCTGCGCTTGCAACCCCAGGCCGCACGGGCACGTTTGCAAGCGGGGTTGGGCGAAGCCCGGGCCTGTCGCGATATCAGCGTATTGATCGGCCACTGCGTGATTGCCCGGCTGGAGGGCAACAGCGGCGAATTCGCGAAGGCCTTCGCCGAACTTGCCGAGGCCGAGCGCCTGATGCACATCTGGGACGTCCCGCCGATTTACTATCTGGCGATGATTACCCTGGTCAAATGTGAACTCTGGCTGGCTCAGGGTCGCACCGATCTGGCCGAAGCCTGGCTTGCGCGACTGGGCCAGACCTATAACGGCGAGCACCCGGCTGCCCCCCCGGAATTCCATCCACAACTACCGCTGCACATTGAGTTGCAACAGGCGGTGCTGGACATGATGAAGGGCCAGCCCATGCTCGCCGAAGGGCGCCTGAATGCGCTGCATGAACACGGTCAGCGTAGCGGTCGGCAGATGCTCAGCGTGATGGCGCTGAATCAGAACGTTACGCTGTTGTTGGCGGGCGGACGCGAACCCGAGGCCCGCAAGGCGCTGGCCCAGGCTTTGGAAGCGGCCGCCGGAGGTGTCCTGCAACCGTTTGACCGATTACTGGCCGAGCATCCGGACTGGCTGCGTGGGCAACTTCAACCCTGTGCGCCGACGCCGGTTTCGCAGCATCTGCTGGAAAAGCTTCCGGCCATGGCCTCCCGTCCAGTGGTTGAGTCATCGCCTGTTGCTGAACAACTCAGTACGCGTGAACTGGCGGTTTTGCGGCTGATCGCGCAGGGATGTTCGAATCAGGAAATCAGTGATCAGTTGTTCATTTCGCTGCATACGGTCAAGACCCATGCCAGTCATATCAACAGCAAATTAGGTGTTGAGCGGCGCACGCAGGCCGTGGCTCGGGCGAAAGAGTTAGGGGTGTTGGGGTGAACGGGGCCCCCGACATTTTTCGCGTTCAAGTCTTGGCGCTTGGGTTCAGTCTTGGTGATACAAAACAAAACACCCCGACATTGGTCAGGGCGTATTGTTCAAACCTTGGTCAAACTACCAAGTCCTTGGCACTGAAGGTATCGACGCCTACCAGTTGGATTGCGAAATCTGCATCCAGCCTGCCGTTGACGTTGCCGTACAACACATGATCCTCGAAACGCAGTTGTCCTGCTCCTGTGAACGCATTCGAGTCAATGAATGTAAAGGCGTTGAACGCAGTGGTGAGCATATTGGCATCGAGTTTTGACAGGTCGATCTTGTCGCCCTGTAGGCTGCTGAAGTCGGTGATGACGTCACTGTTTGCCCCTTTGCCCAGCTCACTGAGTAAATTGAAAACAAACCGGTCGGCACCAGAGCCGCCCGTCAGGATGTCTGTGCCCAGACCTCCTATCAGCAGGTCATTGCCCATACCACCATCAAGCAGGTCGTTGCCTGCTCCACCATTGAGCACATTGTTGCCACTGTTGCCGGTCAGCACGTTATTCAGGGCGTTGCCGACACCGGTGAGGTTGTCGCTGCCGGTGAGGGTGAGGTTTTCCAGGTTGGCACTCAGGGTCCAGCTCACCGAGGAACGTACGGTGTCGATTTCGCTCGCCAGGGTACTGGTCTCGGTGACCGCGTCCTGGAGGTTGTCGACGATATAAGTGTCGTTGCCAGTGCCGCCGATCATCAGGTCGGCGCCGGTTCCGCCATCCAGAACGTTATTGCCGCTGTTACCGGTCAGACGGTTGCCCAAGGAGTTGCCGGTGGCGTCGAGGTTGTCGCTGCCGGTGAGTGTCAGGTTCTCGAGGTTGCTACCCAGGGTGTAGCTGATCGACGACATGACTGTGTCGATTTCGACCAGCGAGGTGCCGCGTTCGATCACCGTGTCGCCGAGGTTGTCGACCACGTAGGTGTCGTTGCCAGCCCCGCCGTCCAGGGTATCAGCCCCAGCCTTGCCGTCGAGGAAGTTGGCGGCGGCATTGCCGAGCAGGGTGTTGTTCAGGTCGTTGCCGATCACGGTGAAGGCACCGAGGCCGGTGACGGTGACATCTTCGACGTTCAGCAGGTTGCTTTGACTGAGGTCGACGGTGCTGCTGGCCAGGGTCGAGGTGTAGCTGATGTTCAACAGGTCGCGGCCCTGGTCGGCGGTTTCCTGCAGCAGCGCCAGTTCGCCGGCCTGGTCGAGGACATAGGTGTCGTTGCCGGCACCGCCGCTCATGGTGTCCAGGCCCGCGCCACCGTTGAGCACGTTGTTGCCGCTGTTGCCGGTCAGCACGTTGTTCAGGGCATTGCCGACGCCGGTGAGGTTGTCGCTGCCGGTGAGGGTAAGGTTTTCCAGGTTGGCACCCAGGGTCCAGCTCACCGAGGCGCGTACGGTGTCGATTTCGCTCGCCAGGGTACTGGTTTCGGTGACCACGTCCTTGAGGTTGTCGACGACGTAGGTGTCGTTGCCGAAGCCGCCAATCATCACGTCGGCGCCGAGGCCACCGTCCAGCACGTTGTTGCCGCTGTTGCCGATCAGCACGTTGTTCAGGGCGTTGCCGGTGGCGTCGAGTTGGTCGCTGCCGGTGAGTGTCAGGTTCTCGAGGTTGCTGCCCAGGGTGTAGCTGATCGACGACAGCACCGTGTCGATTTCGCTCAGCGAGGTGCCGCGCTCGATTACCGTGTCGCCGAGGTTGTCGACCACGTAGGTGTCGTTGCCAGCCCCGCCGTCCAGGGTATCAGCCCCGGCCTTGCCGTCGAGGAAGTTGGCGGCGGCGTTGCCGGTGAGGCTGTTATCGAGTTCGTTGCCGGTGAGGTTCAACGCGGYGGTGCCGAGCAGCACGCCGTCTTCGACGTTGGCCGAGAGGGTGTAGCTCACCGYCGTGCGGATCAGGTCGYGGCCTTCGTCGGCGAGCTCAGTGACCKTGTCGGTGGCGTTGTCGATGACGTAGGTGTCGTCGCCRCTGCCGCCGCTGAGGGTGTCGGCGCCGG
>NZ_JBFTSX010000008.1:0-320078 GCF_056400265.1 Pseudomonas sp. 01L34 | reverse complement strand
ACCACCTGATCCCATCCCGAACTCAGAAGTGAAACGATGCATCGCCGATGGTAGTGTGGGGTTTCCCCATGTGAGAGTAGGTCATCGTCAAGATTAAATTCCGAAACCCCTATCTGCGTATGCAGGTAGGGGTTTTGTTTTGCCCGCAGGAAAACTGACGTTTAGGGTTTCTATGCAACTGCTCGGTGCATGGCTATCATGCGGGCCTCATTGTGAGGCGAGACTTGCATGCTGACGTTGTTAAAGCTTCTTAAGGATGGTCGATTCCATTCGGGCCAGGCCCTGGGCGTCGCCTTGGGCGTCAGTCGTAGCGCTGTATGGAAGCAGCTTCAGCATTTGGAGGCTGAGCTCGGCTTATCCATTCATAAAGTGCGCGGTCGCGGCTATCAGCTGGCTGCGCCATTGACGCTGCTTGATCCTGTCGAGATATGCGCGCGTGAGCCTTCCTGTGAGTGGCCCATCCTGGTCCTCGACTCAATTGACTCTACCAATGCTGAAGCTTTGCGCGCTATCGAGCGTGGCCAGATCGCGCCATTTCTGGTGCTTGCCGAGCGGCAAACGGCCGGTCGCGGACGGCGTGGACGCAAGTGGGTGAGTCCGTTCGCAGAAAACATCTATTACAGCCTGGTGTTGCGCATTGAGGGTGGGATGCGGCAACTGGAAGGCTTGAGTCTAGTTGTTGGGCTCGCCGTACTGCAGGCCTTGCGAGAGCTTGGTATTTCAGGCGCGGGTTTGAAGTGGCCTAATGATGTTCTGGTTGGTCAGAAAAAAATTGCTGGAATATTGCTCGAATTAGTGGGCGATCCTGCAGATGTGTGTCACGTAGTGATCGGTGTCGGGATCAATGTGAACATGCAGATGACTGATGAGGTTGACCAGCAGTGGACGTCCATGCGGCTCGAGTCGGGCAAGGCGGTTGATCGCAATCACCTGGTTGCGAAGTTGGGGGTGATGCTCCGGGCCTACTTGAGTCGCCACCAGGTCGACGGATTTCCGGCTATCCGGGCGGAGTGGGAGCAAAATCATCTATGGCAGGGGCGCGCCGTGTCGTTGATTGCTGGAGCTAGTCAGATAGATGGAGAGGTGTTGGGTATCGATGGTCAGGGTGCCTTGCGCTTGAAGGTGGATGGCGTGGAAAAAGTCTTTAGTGGTGGTGAGCTCAGCCTGAGGTTGCGTGATGATACTTGAGCTCGATTGTGGAAACAGTTTCATCAAGTGGCGTGTGCTCGGCGCGGATGTCGGGCGGGTGGTTGGTGAGGGTGTCGTTGATTCGGATCTCGCGCTGCTTGAGAGTTTGAAGGGGCTCAAGGGGCTCGCTCTCAAGCATTGTCGGTTAGTGAGTGTCAGAACCGCTGAAGAAACCGGAGCCTTGATCTCTTCGTTGACAGAGGCTTTCGGCGTTTCCGTGGTGTGCGCCACACCGGCTCGCGAAATGTCCGGGGTTCGTAATGGCTATGAAGAGTTCGAGCGGCTAGGACTTGATCGCTGGCTTGCAATGCTCGGAGGATTTCACCTGGCTCCAGGTGCTTGTCTGGTGCTCGACTTCGGTACCGCGGTCACTGCTGATTTTGTCGCTAGGGATGGCGAGCATCTTGGAGGCTTCATCTGTCCGGGAATGCCCTTAATGCGTAACCAGTTGCGTACTCATACCCGTAGAATCCGCTATGGCGACCTTGCTGCCGAGCGCGCTTTGGAGAGTCTTGTTCCTGGGCGTACTACCGTCGAGGCGGTCGAGCGAGGTTGTGTGCTGATGTTGAGGGGCTTTGTTCAGGCTCAGCTAGATTTGGCGCGCAGCTATTGGGGGGAGGATTTCGCTGTATTCCTCACAGGAGGAGATGCTGATCTGGTCTCCGAGATTGTGCCTGGGGCCAGGGTGGTTCCAGATCTGGTGTTTGTAGGGTTGGCTATGGCGTGTCCCTTGTCTTGAGGTTTTTATGCGTTGGTTGTTCCTGCTGCTGCTTGTTCTCAATGTGTTCTATTACGTCTGGCACCAACAGGAGGCCCCGCTTCGCGCGAAGGATGTGACCCCCTTGAGTATGTATCGGGGCTCTCAGCAGGACATTCGTTTGTTGAGTGAGGCGACTGATACGACCCGAGATAAAGGAAAATCCACGCAGACAGAAAGCAGTTGTCTCTATCTGGGCGGTTCTGCCCGGCAGGAAGTCGCTCAGGCAATCGAGCATCGATTGAGTGGCATGGACATCAAGTTTCAGCCCTTGCCGAAGGATCTCCCTGAATATGCGGGTTACTGGGTGCGTGTGGCGCCGGAAAGCCGGCGTTTGCTGGATGACTTGCAGTTGCAAAGCCTTTCTAAAGAATTCAATGAGTTAAAACATAAAATAATGCCGTGTGAGGGGGTTGCACCTGTCGAATAGTTTGCATAGAATGGCGCCCGCTTCGCAGTGAAGACCTTTTAAAGGTTGACGGTGCGAAGCGAGGTCAACGCAGCTAACCTCAGGTTTTTAATGAGAAAATGCTTGACAGAAGGCTGGCATAGTATAGAATGCCGGCTCGCTTAGGAGGGGTTCCCGAGCGGCCAAAGGGATCAGACTGTAAATCTGACGTCTACGACTTCGAAGGTTCGAATCCTTCCCCCTCCACCATTTTTAGCGAGAGCTGCAAGCTCCGCGGGTATAGTTTAGTGGTAGAACCTCAGCCTTCCAAGCTGATGATGCGGGTTCGATTCCCGCTACCCGCTCCAGGTTTGCAGGTCCTGCAAAGTGTTACGCTCTTGTAGCTCAGTTGGTAGAGCACACCCTTGGTAAGGGTGAGGTCAGCGGTTCAAATCCGCTCAAGAGCTCCATATAACAAGGCAGATATGAAAATATCTGCCTTTGTTTTAATGGCTTGTAGATGCGCGTTGTTGCCTGAGAGGGTGCTGTGCATCTTTGGTGCTGGTGTGCATGGCCAGGATCGATGAGTAAATTGTTGTAAAGTCTTTTTCGGGCCGGCATAATGGTCGGCCTGATTTTGTTTTAGGTCAGTAGCTCAATTGGCAGAGCGACGGTCTCCAAAACCGTAGGTTGGGGGTTCGATTCCCTCCTGACCTGCCAGATTCACCAGGTGTGTCTGGCTTTCTTTTCACAGGATCTTCATAGATGACTCCTAAAGCTGAAGCTCAAGGCTCTCGCTTCGATCTACTCAAGTGGCTGGTAGTAGTTGCTTTGGTGATTGTTGGCGTTGTTGGCAATCAGTATTACTCTGCTTCGCCGATCCTGTACCGCGTGCTCGCTTTGCTGGTCATTGCTGCTGTAGCTGCCTTTGTAGGCCTGCAGACGGTTAAGGGCAAGTCTTTCTTTGTACTGGTTAAGGAAGCGCGCACCGAGATTCGTAAAGTCGTTTGGCCAACTCGCCAAGAAACTACGCAGACCACGTTGATCGTTGTGGCTGTTGTTCTGGTTATGGCGTTGCTGTTGTGGGGGCTTGATTCCCTGCTCGGTTGGCTTGTTTCCTTGATCGTCGGCTAAGGGTGTCCCGTGGCTAAGCGTTGGTACGTTGTGCATGCTTACTCCGGTTACGAGAAGCATGTCATGCGTTCGTTGATCGAGCGCGTAAAGCTGGCTGGCATGGAAGATGGCTTCGGCGAAATTCTGGTTCCCACTGAAGAAGTGGTTGAGATGCGTAATGGCCAGAAGCGCAAAAGCGAACGCAAATTCTTCCCTGGTTATGTGCTGGTTCAGATGGACATGAACGAGGGTACTTGGCACTTGGTCAAGGATACTCCTCGGGTGATGGGCTTCATCGGTGGTACTGCCGACAAGCCTGCACCAATCACAGATAAAGAAGCAGAAGCGATTCTGCGTCGCGTTGCTGATGGTAGCGACAAGCCGAAGCCGAAGACGTTGTTCGAGCCGGGTGAGTCGGTACGTGTCAACGACGGGCCGTTTGCCGATTTTACCGGCACGGTTGAAGAGGTTAACTACGAAAAGAGCCGGATCCAAGTGGCGGTGCTCATTTTCGGTCGCTCTACTCCGGTAGAGTTGGAGTTCAGTCAGGTCGAAAAGGTCTAGCTGAGCAAGCATCCCAACCCCGCAGCCCTAGGCTGTGGGGTTTTGTCGTCACTGGGATAAACGCGCAAGTAACCGGGGAGCCTTTCGAGGCGTTTGAACCCGTAATTGGAGTGCCTCATGGCCAAGAAGATTACCGCTTACATCAAGCTGCAAGTGAAGGCCGCTCAGGCTAACCCAAGCCCACCTGTTGGTCCTGCTCTGGGTCAGCACGGCGTGAACATCATGGAATTCTGCAAGGCTTTCAACGCCCGTACTCAGGGTCTTGAGCCAGGTCTGCCGACTCCAGTGATCATCACTGTCTACAGCGACCGTAGCTTCACGTTCGAAACCAAATCCACTCCTGCTTCGGTTCTGCTGAAGAAGGCGGCTGGTCTGACTAGCGGTTCCGCTCGTCCGAACACCGTTAAGGTTGGCACTGTGACTCGTGCTCAGCTGGAAGAAATCGCGAAAACCAAAAACGCGGATCTGACTGCAGCTGATATGGAAGCAGCCGTGCGTACTATCGCCGGTTCTGCTCGTAGCATGGGCCTTAACGTGGAGGGTGTGTAATGGCTAAGCTGACCAAGCGTCAAAAGGCTATCGCCGGCAAAATCGAAGCAGGCAAGGCCTACAACTTTGTAGACGCTGCTGCTCTGCTGTCCGAGCTGTCGACTGTCAAGTTCAGCGAGTCGTTCGACGTAGCTGTGAACCTGGGTGTTGACCCGCGTAAATCCGACCAGGTCGTTCGTAGCGCTACCGTGCTGCCGCACGGTACCGGCAAGACCGTTCGCGTTGCTGTGTTCACTCAGGGTCCAGCTGCCGAGGCCGCTCTGGCTGCCGGCGCTGACCGTGTAGGTATGGACGACCTGGCTGCCGAAATGAAAGGCGGCGACCTGAACTATGACGTAGTGATCGCATCCCCGGATGCAATGCGCGTTGTAGGTCAGTTGGGTCAGATCCTCGGTCCACGTGGTCTGATGCCTAACCCTAAAGTCGGCACAGTAACTCCAGACGTAGCTACCGCGGTTAAAAACGCCAAGGCTGGTCAGGTTCGTTATCGCACCGACAAAAACGGCATCATCCACACTTCCGTTGGCAAAGTCGGCTTCGATGCCGTCAAGCTGAAGGAAAACGTTGAAGCCCTGATCGCTGATCTGAAGCGTATCAAGCCAGCTTCCTCGAAAGGTATTTACGTCAAGCGCGTTACCCTGAGCACTACTATGGGTCCAGGTCTGGTCATCGACCAGGGTTCGCTCGACGCGTAAGACGCAGGTTGGCGCAAGTAATTGCGCCAATTGAAAGATTGGGGTCCCTGCCTGGCGGGGGCTATCCAAGACCGTAGGCGACGCAAGTCTTAAACCTCAAGCCTACGCAGATGGTGCTCCCGGTTCCTTACCGAATCAGACACCAAAACGACATCCGGTTTCGACTGGATGAAACGGTAACAAGCAGGAGTTAAACCCGTGGCAATTAAACTCGAAGACAAGAAGGCCATCGTCGCTGAAGTCAACGAGGCTGCCAAAGTCGCTCTGTCCGCTGTCGTGGCTGATGCCCGTGGCGTAACAGTAGGCGCGATGACCGGACTCCGTAAAGAGGCTCGTGAAGCTGGCGTTTATGTACGTGTCGTACGTAACACCCTGCTCAAGCGCGCTGTTGCTGACACTGAATTCAGTGTCCTCAACGACGTGTTCACCGGCCCTACCCTGATTGCATTCTCCAAAGAACATCCAGGCGCTGCTGCCCGGATTTTCAAAGAGTTCGCCAAGGGTCAGGACAAGTTCGAGATCAAGGCAGCTGCGTTTGATGGCAAGTTCCTTGCCGCTAACCAGATCGACGTGTTGGCTACCCTGCCGACCCGCGACGAAGCTATTGCGAAACTGATGAGCGTGATCCAAGGCGCTACCAGCAAGCTGGCTCGTACCCTGGCAGCCGTTCGCGACCAGAAAGAAGCTGCTGCTGCCTAAGGCACAGCGAGACCTTTCAAAATCATATGTTTAATTTGATGGCTGCGTAAGCTGTCACCCCAATACAGGATTCAAGTCATGTCTCTGACTAACGAACAAATCATCGAAGCAATCGGCCAGAAAACCGTTCTGGAAGTTGTTGAGCTGATCAAAGCAATGGAAGAAACCTTCGGCGTTACCGCTGCTGTTGCTGCTGCTGGTCCAGCTGCTGCTGCCGCTGTTGTTGAAGAGCAAACTGAATTCAACGTCATGCTGACCGAAGCTGGCGAGAAGAAAGTTAACGTGATCAAGGCTGTACGTGAACTGACCGGTCTGGGCCTGAAAGAAGCCAAGGCTGTAGTTGACGGCGCTCCTGCCATGGTTCTGGAAGCTGTTGCCAAAGACGCAGCTGACAAAGCCAAAGCAGCTCTGGAAGAAGCAGGCGCTAAAGTCGAGCTGAAATAAGCATCGACTTTGCTCCTCCAGCCCGAGCGTTAAGCGAAAGGCTGATGGCTGGTGGCTCTTGCCACCGGCCTTTTTCCGTTATTGGCAGCCGACTGGGTCGGTGCTGGTAACGAGCTGTATCCACCCGATGTGGTGGCGCAAACCATGGGGTTTGCACGATTTTCTGGCTGCTCCCGTCGGGAGGGGCCAAACAAGCAGGTGACCAAGCTGGGGAACGCTGATGGCTTACTCATATACTGAGAAAAAACGTATCCGCAAGGACTTTAGCAAGTTGCCGGACGTCATGGATGTGCCGTACCTCCTGGCCATCCAGCTGGATTCGTATCGTGAATTCTTGCAAGCGGGAGCGACTAAAGATCAGTTCCGCGACGTGGGCCTGCATGCGGCCTTCAAATCCGTTTTCCCGATCATCAGCTACTCCGGCAATGCTGCGCTGGAGTACGTCGGTTATCGCCTGGGCGAACCGGCATTTGATGTCAAAGAATGCGTATTGCGCGGTGTAACTTACGCCGTACCTTTGCGGGTAAAAGTGCGCCTGATCATTTTCGACAAAGAATCGTCGAACAAAGCGATCAAGGACATCAAAGAGCAAGAAGTCTACATGGGTGAAATCCCCCTGATGACTGAGAACGGTACCTTCGTAATCAACGGTACCGAGCGTGTAATCGTTTCCCAGCTGCACCGTTCCCCGGGCGTGTTCTTCGACCACGACCGTGGCAAGACGCACAGCTCCGGCAAACTGCTGTACTCCGCGCGCATCATTCCTTACCGCGGTTCGTGGCTGGACTTCGAGTTCGACCCGAAAGATTGCGTATTTGTGCGTATCGACCGTCGCCGCAAGCTGCCTGCATCGGTACTGCTGCGCGCGCTGGGCTATACCACTGAAGAAGTGCTGGACGCGTTCTACACCACCAACGTCTTCCATGTGCAGGGTGAAAACCTCAGCCTGGAACTGGTGCCTCAGCGCCTGCGTGGTGAAATTGCTGTCCTCGATATTCAGGATGACAAAGGCAAGGTTATTGTCGAGCAAGGTCGTCGTATTACCGCTCGCCACATCAACCAGCTGGAAAAAGCCGGGATCAAAGAGCTGCAAGTGCCTCTGGACTACGTCCTGGGTCGCACTACCGCCAAGGTCATCGTGCACCCGGCTACCGGCGAAATCCTGGCAGAGTGCAACACCGAGCTGAACACCGAAATCCTGGCAAAAATTGCCAAGGCGGGCGTTGTTCGCATCGAAACTCTGTACACCAACGATATCGACTGCGGTCCGTTCGTCTCTGACACCCTGAAGATCGACTCCACCAGCAACCAATTGGAAGCGCTGGTCGAGATCTATCGCATGATGCGTCCAGGCGAGCCGCCAACCAAGGACGCTGCCGAGACACTGTTCAACAACCTGTTCTTCAGTCCTGAGCGCTATGATCTGTCTGCGGTCGGCCGGATGAAGTTCAACCGTCGTATCGGTCGTACCGAGATCGAAGGTTCGGGCGTGTTGTGCAAAGAAGACATCGTCGCGGTTCTGAAGACTCTGGTCGACATCCGTAACGGTAAAGGCATCGTCGATGACATCGACCACCTGGGTAACCGTCGTGTTCGCTGCGTAGGCGAAATGGCCGAGAACCAGTTCCGCGTTGGCCTGGTACGTGTTGAGCGTGCGGTCAAAGAGCGTCTGTCGATGGCGGAAAGCGAAGGCCTGATGCCGCAAGACCTGATCAACGCCAAGCCAGTGGCTGCGGCGGTGAAAGAGTTCTTCGGTTCCAGTCAGCTGTCCCAGTTCATGGACCAGAACAACCCGCTGTCCGAGATCACCCACAAGCGTCGTGTCTCTGCACTCGGCCCAGGCGGTTTGACTCGCGAACGTGCAGGCTTCGAAGTCCGTGACGTACACCCGACTCACTACGGTCGTGTATGCCCGATTGAAACGCCGGAAGGTCCGAACATCGGTCTGATCAACTCCCTGGCCGCCTATGCGCGCACCAACCAGTACGGCTTCCTCGAGAGCCCGTACCGCGTGGTGAAAGACGCTCTGGTCACCGACGAGATCGTTTTCCTGTCTGCCATCGAAGAAGCTGATCACGTGATCGCTCAGGCTTCGGCCACGATGAACGACAAGAAAGTCCTGATCGACGAGCTGGTAGCTGTTCGTCACTTGAACGAGTTCACCGTCAAGGCGCCGGAAGATGTCACCTTGATGGACGTGTCGCCGAAGCAGGTAGTTTCGGTTGCTGCGTCGCTGATCCCGTTCCTCGAGCACGACGACGCCAACCGTGCGTTGATGGGTTCGAACATGCAGCGTCAAGCTGTACCAACCCTGCGTGCTGACAAGCCGCTGGTAGGTACCGGCATGGAACGTAACGTGGCTCGCGACTCCGGCGTTTGCGTCGTGGCTCGTCGTGGCGGCGTGATCGATTCCGTCGACGCCAGCCGTATCGTGGTTCGTGTTGCTGATGATGAAGTTGAAACCGGCGAAGCTGGTGTCGACATCTACAACCTGACCAAGTACACCCGCTCCAACCAGAACACCTGCATCAACCAGCGTCCGCTGGTGAGCAAAGGTGATCGGGTTCAGCGCAGCGACATCATGGCCGACGGTCCGTCCACCGATATGGGTGAACTGGCTCTGGGTCAGAACATGCGCATCGCGTTCATGGCATGGAACGGCTTCAACTTCGAAGACTCCATCTGCCTGTCCGAGCGTGTTGTTCAGGAAGACCGTTTCACCACGATCCACATCCAGGAACTGACCTGTGTGGCGCGTGACACCAAGCTTGGGCCAGAGGAAATCACTGCAGACATCCCGAACGTGGGTGAAGCTGCACTGAACAAGCTGGACGAAGCCGGTATCGTTTACGTAGGTGCTGAAGTAGGCGCAGGCGACATCCTGGTAGGTAAGGTTACTCCGAAAGGCGAGACCCAACTGACTCCGGAAGAAAAACTGCTGCGTGCGATCTTCGGTGAAAAAGCCAGCGACGTTAAAGACACCTCCCTGCGTGTGCCTACCGGCACCAAGGGTACTGTCATCGACGTACAGGTCTTCACCCGTGACGGCGTTGAGCGTGATGCTCGTGCACTGTCGATCGAGAAGACTCAACTCGACGAGATCCGCAAGGACCTGAACGAAGAGTTCCGTATCGTTGAAGGCGCTACTTTCGAACGTCTGCGTTCCGCTCTGGTCGGCCACAAAGCCGAAGGCGGCGCCGGTCTGAAGAAAGGTCAGGAAATCACCGACGAAGTTCTCGACGGTCTTGAGCACGGCCAGTGGTTCAAGCTGCGCATGGCTGAAGATGCTCTGAACGAGCAGCTCGAGAAGGCTCAGGCCTACATCGTTGATCGCCGCCGTCTGCTGGACGACAAGTTCGAAGACAAGAAGCGCAAGCTGCAGCAGGGCGATGACCTGGCTCCAGGCGTGCTGAAAATCGTCAAGGTTTACCTGGCAATCCGTCGCCGCATCCAGCCGGGCGACAAGATGGCCGGTCGTCACGGTAACAAGGGTGTGGTCTCCGTGATCATGCCGGTTGAAGACATGCCGCACGATGCCAATGGCACCCCGGTCGACGTCGTCCT
The DNA here is from genome assembly GCF_056400265.1 of Pseudomonas sp. 01L34. Lineage (NCBI taxonomy): Bacteria > Pseudomonadati > Pseudomonadota > Gammaproteobacteria > Pseudomonadales > Pseudomonadaceae > Pseudomonas > Pseudomonas sp. 01L34. The sequence continues at coordinate 310,117 of NZ_JBFTSX010000008.1, read as the reverse complement.
CAACCCGTTGGGCGTACCTTCGCGTATGAACGTTGGTCAGATCCTTGAAACCCACCTGGGCCTCGCGGCCAAAGGTCTGGGCGAGAAGATCAACCGGATGGTCGAAGAGCAGCGTAAGGTTGCTGAACTTCGCACCTTCCTGGACGAGATCTACAACCAGATCGGCGGTCGTAACGAAGATCTAGATAGCTTCTCCGACCAGGAAATTCTGGATCTGGCGAAGAACCTGCGTGGCGGCGTTCCAATGGCCACTCCAGTGTTCGACGGCGCCAAGGAAAGCGAAATCAAGGCCATGCTGAAACTGGCAGACCTGCCAGAAAGCGGCCAGATGCAGCTGACCGACGGCCGTACCGGCAACAAGTTCGAGCGCCCGGTTACTGTTGGCTACATGTACATGCTGAAGCTGAACCACTTGGTAGACGACAAGATGCACGCTCGTTCTACCGGTTCGTACAGCCTGGTTACCCAGCAGCCGCTGGGTGGTAAGGCGCAGTTCGGTGGTCAGCGTTTCGGGGAGATGGAGGTCTGGGCACTGGAAGCATACGGTGCTGCTTACACTCTGCAAGAAATGCTCACAGTGAAGTCGGACGATGTGAACGGCCGGACCAAGATGTACAAAAACATCGTGGACGGCGATCACCGTATGGAGCCGGGCATGCCCGAGTCCTTCAACGTGTTGATCAAGGAAATTCGTTCCCTCGGCATCGATATCGATCTGGAAACCGAATAACACGTGACGCGAATCGAGAGCGGGGCAGGATTGCCCGCTCTCTGCTCCGCCAGGAGGAAAGGCCTTGAAAGACCTACTGAATTTGCTGAAAAACCAGGGTCAAGTCGAAGAGTTCGACGCCATCCGTATTGGATTGGCATCGCCTGAGATGATCCGTTCGTGGTCGTTCGGTGAAGTTAAAAAGCCGGAAACCATCAACTACCGTACGTTCAAACCTGAGCGTGACGGCCTGTTCTGCGCCAAGATCTTTGGCCCGGTAAAGGATTACGAGTGCCTGTGCGGTAAGTACAAGCGCTTGAAGCACCGTGGTGTGATCTGCGAGAAGTGCGGCGTTGAAGTCGCGCTGGCAAAAGTTCGTCGTGAGCGCATGGCGCACATCGAGCTGGCCTCGCCAGTAGCCCACATCTGGTTCCTGAAATCGCTGCCGTCCCGTATCGGCTTGCTGATGGACATGACCCTGCGTGATATCGAGCGCGTTCTCTACTTCGAGAGCTATGTCGTTATCGATCCAGGCATGACCACCCTTGAAAAGGGTCAGCTGCTCAACGACGAGCAGTACTTCGAAGCGCTGGAAGAGTTCGGCGACGATTTCGATGCCCGCATGGGTGCCGAAGCTGTCCGTGAACTGCTGCACGCTATCGACCTGGAACACGAGATTGGCCGTCTGCGTGAAGAGATTCCGCAAACCAACTCCGAAACCAAAATCAAAAAGCTGTCCAAGCGTCTGAAGTTGATGGAAGCCTTCCAGGGTTCCGGCAACCTGCCAGAGTGGATGGTGCTGACCGTTCTGCCGGTTCTGCCGCCAGATCTGCGTCCACTGGTCCCATTGGATGGCGGTCGTTTCGCGACTTCCGACCTCAACGATCTGTATCGTCGAGTGATCAACCGTAACAACCGTTTGAAGCGCCTGCTTGATCTGTCCGCTCCGGACATCATCGTGCGCAACGAAAAGCGTATGTTGCAGGAAGCCGTCGACGCACTGCTCGACAACGGTCGTCGTGGCCGCGCTATCACCGGTTCCAACAAGCGTCCTCTGAAATCCCTGGCTGACATGATCAAGGGTAAGCAAGGTCGTTTCCGTCAGAACTTGCTCGGTAAGCGTGTTGACTACTCCGGTCGTTCGGTAATTACCGTAGGTCCGACCCTGCGTCTGCACCAGTGCGGTCTGCCGAAGAAGATGGCTCTCGAGCTGTTCAAACCGTTCATTTTCGGCAAGCTGGAAATGCGTGGTCTTGCTACCACCATCAAAGCGGCCAAGAAGATGGTCGAGCGCGAGCTGCCAGAGGTTTGGGACGTTCTCGCTGAAGTAATTCGCGAACACCCGGTTCTCCTCAACCGTGCACCGACCCTTCACCGTCTGGGTATCCAGGCGTTTGAACCGGTACTGATCGAAGGTAAGGCTATCCAGCTGCACCCTCTGGTCTGTGCTGCGTACAACGCCGACTTCGACGGCGACCAAATGGCCGTGCACGTACCGCTGACGCTGGAAGCCCAGCTGGAAGCGCGCGCGTTGATGATGTCGACCAACAACATTCTGTCGCCAGCCAACGGTGAGCCAATCATCGTTCCTTCGCAGGACGTTGTATTGGGTCTGTACTACATGACTCGTGAAGCGATCAACGCCAAAGGCGAAGGTCGTGTGTTCGCGGATCTGCAGGAAGTTGACCGTGTGTTCCGTGCCGGCGAAGCCGCACTGCACGCCAAGGTCAAGGTGCGGATCAACGAAACCGTGAACGATCGTGATGGCGGCAGCGTGACCAACACTCGTATCGTCGACACTACCGTCGGCCGTGCGCTGTTGTTCCAGGTTGTGCCAAAAGGTCTGTCCTTCGACGTCGTCAACCTGCCGATGAAGAAGAAAGCGATCTCCAAACTGATCAACCAGTGCTACCGCGTGGTTGGTTTGAAAGAGACCGTGATCTTCGCTGACCAGTTGATGTACACCGGTTTTGCCTATTCGACCATCTCCGGCGTTTCCATCGGTGTTAACGACTTCGTTATCCCGGATGAAAAAGCCCGCATCATCGGTGCCGCCACCGACGAAGTGAAAGAGATCGAAAGTCAGTACGCCTCCGGCCTGGTAACCCAGGGCGAGAAGTACAACAAAGTGATCGATCTTTGGTCCAAGGCGAACGACGAAGTTTCCAAGGCGATGATGGCCAACCTCTCGAAAGAGAAAGTCATCGACCGTCATGGCGTCGAAGTCGACCAGGAATCCTTCAACTCGATGTACATGATGGCCGACTCGGGCGCACGGGGTTCTGCTGCGCAGATCCGTCAGCTCGCCGGTATGCGTGGCCTGATGGCCAAGCCGGACGGTTCCATCATCGAAACGCCAATTACTGCGAACTTCCGTGAAGGTTTGAGCGTACTTCAGTACTTCATCTCTACTCACGGTGCTCGTAAAGGTCTGGCGGATACCGCGTTGAAAACTGCGAACTCCGGTTACCTGACTCGTCGTCTGGTAGACGTGGCGCAGGATCTGGTTGTGACCGAGATCGATTGCGGTACCGAACATGGCCTGGTAATGACTCCGCACATTGAAGGCGGTGACGTTGTTGAGCCGTTGGGTGAGCGCGTATTGGGTCGTGTCATCGCCCGTGACGTATTCAAGCCAGGTACCGAGGAAGTTATCGTTCCTGCCGGCACTCTGGTAGACGAGAAGTGGGTCGAGTTCATCGAGCTGAACAGCATCGACGAAGTGATCGTGCGGTCGCCGATCAGCTGCGAAACCCGCTACGGCATTTGCGCCAAGTGCTACGGCCGTGACTTGGCTCGTGGTCACCAGGTGAACATCGGTGAAGCGGTCGGCGTTATCGCTGCCCAGTCCATCGGTGAGCCGGGTACCCAGCTGACCATGCGTACGTTCCACATCGGTGGTGCGGCAAGCCGGACCTCCGCAGCCGACAGCGTTCAGGTGAAGAATGGCGGTACCGTCCGTCTGCATAACCTGAAGCACGTTGAGCGAGTGGACGGTTGCCTGGTTGCTGTGTCCCGTTCCGGTGAGCTGGCAATCGCTGATGACTTCGGTCGTGAGCGTGAGCGCTACAAGCTGCCGTACGGTGCTGTGATTTCGGTTAAAGAAGGTGACAAGGTCGACGCTGGCGCAATCGTGGCCAAGTGGGATCCGCACACTCACCCAATCGTTACCGAAATGAAAGGTACCGTGACCTACGTGGGCATGGAAGAAGGCATCACGATCAAGCGTCAGACTGACGAATTGACCGGTATGACCAACATTGAAGTACTCGATGCCAAAGACCGTCCAGCTGCCGGTAAAGATATCCGTCCTGCTGTGAAGATGGTTGATGACAACGGCAAGGATCTCTTGCTGCCGGGTACCGACGTAATTGCTCAGTACTTCCTGCCTGCTAACGCCCTGGTCGGTGTAGCGGACGGTGCGAAAATCGCGATCGGTGATGTTATCGCTCGTATTCCGCAAGAGACTTCGAAGACCCGTGACATCACCGGTGGTCTGCCGCGTGTTGCCGACTTGTTCGAAGCCCGTCGTCCGAAAGAAGCCTCGATTCTGGCTGAAGTCAGCGGCACCATCGCGTTCGGTAAAGAGACCAAAGGCAAGCGCCGTCTGGTTATCACCCCGAACGACGGTAGCGATCCGTACGAAGAGCTGATTCCGAAGTGGCGTCACTTGAACGTCTTCGAAGGCGAACAGGTAAACCGCGGCGAAGTTATCTCCGACGGTCCGAGCGATCCACACGACATCCTGCGTCTGCTGGGTGTGAGTGCGCTGGCCAAGTACATTGTGAACGAGATCCAGGACGTTTACCGTCTGCAAGGCGTGAAGATCAACGACAAGCACATCGAGACCATCCTGCGTCAGATGCTGCGTAAAGTTGAGATCGCTGAATCCGGCGATTCCAGTTTCATCAAGGGCGACCAGATGGAATTGACTCACGTGCTGGTAGAGAACGAGCGTCTGAGCAATGAAGACAAATTTGTCTCCAAGTTCACTCGTGTTCTGCTGGGTATCACCAAGGCGTCGTTGTCCACCGAATCGTTCATCTCGGCGGCTTCCTTCCAGGAAACCACTCGCGTACTGACCGAGGCGGCGGTAACCGGCAAGCGCGATTACCTGCGCGGCCTGAAAGAAAACGTGGTCGTGGGTCGTCTGATCCCGGCCGGTACCGGTCTGGCTTATCACAGCGAGCGCAAGCGCCGCCGTGATGCTGACAAACCGTTGCGCGTGAGCGCCAGTGAAGTGGAAGCTGCACTGACCGAAGCGCTGAACTCGAGCGGTAACTGAGTTCTGCGGTAGTAAATGAGTGCAGGCCCTGATCGCTCCGTTCATCCAGTCGAGACAATTTGTCGAGGTTGGATGGGGGGGAGGTCGGGGCCTTGCCTTGACTGGGGGCAAGATCCTCTTTAGACTCTTGTACCCCTAAATTTGGCGGGGATTCGTTCCTGCCATTTTGCTTTTCTTGCAAGACAATAGCGTCGCAAGACAACAGTGGAGCTAGTAGATGGCAACTATCAACCAGCTGGTACGTCAGCCGCGTAAGCGTATCGTCGAGAAATCCGACGTGCCTGCGCTGCAGAACTGCCCGCAACGTCGTGGCGTATGCACCCGTGTGTATACCACTACGCCGAAAAAACCTAACTCGGCACTGCGTAAAGTATGCCGTGTGCGTCTGACCAACGGTTTCGAGGTTTCCTCGTACATCGGCGGTGAAGGCCACAACCTGCAAGAGCACAGCGTGGTACTGATCCGCGGCGGTCGTGTAAAAGACTTGCCAGGTGTTCGTTACCACACCGTTCGCGGCTCTTTGGATACTTCCGGCGTTAAAGGTCGTAACCAAGGTCGTTCGAAGTACGGTACCAAGCGTCCGAAGTAATAGTCGCTTGCAGCAAAAAACCGATTTCTATTTTTCTGAGTCGATAAGAGTAAGGTCGGAGGCGTCCCGAAAGGGCACCGATTCCGAGCGAACCTGAAGACCGTTTGAGGGCTTATCCATGCCAAGAAGACGCGTAGCAGCCAAGCGCGAAGTGCTTGACGATCCAAAATACGGAAGCCAAATCCTGGCCAAGTTCATGAACCACGTGATGGAAAGCGGCAAAAAAGCCGTTGCCGAGCGTATCGTTTATGGCGCGCTGGAAAAGGTTAAAGAACGCAAGAACAGCGACCCCCTGGAAATCTTCGAGAAAGCTCTCGACGCCATCGCTCCGCTGGTCGAAGTAAAGTCGCGCCGTGTAGGCGGTGCTACTTACCAGGTTCCGGTCGAAGTTCGTCCGTCCCGTCGTAACGCGCTGGCAATGCGCTGGTTGGTAGACTTCGCCCGTAAGCGCGGCGAGAAGTCTATGGCTCTGCGTTTGGCTGGCGAACTGTTGGACGCTGCTGAAGGTAAAGGTGCTGCTGTTAAGAAGCGTGAAGACGTGCACCGTATGGCTGAAGCCAACAAGGCTTTCTCGCACTACCGCTTCTAATTTTAGCTTCACTAATTTTGCGAGGGCTTTATGGCTCGTACTACTCCGATTAGCCGCTACCGTAACATCGGTATCGTTGCTCACGTGGATGCTGGTAAAACCACCACCACCGAGCGCGTCCTTTTTTACACTGGCAAAAGTCACAAAATGGGCGAGGTGCATGACGGCGCCGCGACCACAGACTGGATGGTGCAGGAGCAGGAGCGTGGTATTACCATTACTTCTGCTGCTATCACCGCCTTCTGGAAAGGTTCTGAGAAGCAGTACTCGCACGAACACCGTTTCAACGTTATCGATACCCCGGGCCACGTAGACTTCACTATTGAAGTTGAACGCTCCCTGCGCGTACTCGACGGCGCTGTCGTTGTGTTCTGCGGTACTTCGGGTGTTGAGCCTCAGTCGGAAACCGTATGGCGTCAGGCCAACAAGTACGGCGTTCCACGTCTTGTTTACGTAAACAAGATGGACCGTGCTGGCGCTAACTTCCTGCGCGTGATCGGTCAGATCAAGCAGCGTCTGGGTCACACTCCGGTGCCAATCCAGTTGGCTATCGGTTCCGAAGACAACTTCCAGGGTCAGATCGATCTGATCAACATGCAAGCTGTCTACTGGAATGACTCTGACAAGGGTATGGTCCCTGTTCGCAAGGACATTCCTGCCGAGCTGCAAGAGCTGGCTGAAGAGTGGCGCAGCAACATGGTCGAGGCTGCGGCCGAAGCCAACGAAGAGCTGATGAACAAGTATCTCGAAGGGGAAGAGCTCTCCATCGAGGAAATCAAGGCCGCTCTGCGTCAGCGTACTATCGCTGGTGAGATCGTTCTGGCTGTTTGCGGTTCTTCCTTCAAGAACAAGGGTGTTCCCCTGGTTCTCGACGCCGTTATCGACTTCCTGCCTGCTCCTACCGACATTCCTGCTATCAAGGGTTCCAACCCGGATAACGAGGAAGAGGAAATGGAGCGTCATGCAAGCGACGACGAGCCTTTCGCGGCTCTGGCGTTCAAGATCGCTACCGACCCATTCGTGGGTACCTTGACCTTTGTTCGGGTTTACTCGGGCGTGTTGGCCTCCGGCGACGGCGTGATCAACTCGGTAAAAGGCAAGAAAGAGCGCGTGGGTCGTATGGTGCAAATGCACGCAAACGCCCGTGAAGAAATCAAGGAAGTACGCGCTGGTGACATCGCGGCCTTGATCGGCATGAAGGACGTCACCACTGGTGAAACTTTGTGCAACGCTGACAAGCCAATCATCCTGGTTCGCATGGACTTCCCGGAGCCGGTTATTTCGGTTGCCGTAGAGCCTAAGACCAAGGATGACCAGGAAAAAATGGGTATCGCTCTGGGCAAGCTTGCTCAGGAAGACCCGTCTTTCCGCGTCAAAACTGATGAAGAGACTGGTCAAACGATCATCTCCGGCATGGGCGAGCTGCACCTGGACATCCTGGTTGACCGGATGCGCCGTGAGTTCAACGTCGAAGCCAACATCGGTAAGCCTCAAGTTTCGTACCGTGAGCGCATCACGAAGAGCTGCGAAATCGAAGGCAAGTTCGTTCGTCAGTCCGGCGGTCGTGGCCAGTTTGGTCATTGCTGGATCCGTTTTGCACCTGCTGACGAAGGTCAGGAAGGTCTGCAATTCCTGAACGAAGTAGTGGGTGGTGTGGTTCCTAAGGAATACATCCCGGCTATCCAGAAGGGTATCGAAGAGCAGATGAAGAACGGTGTTGTTGCCGGCTATCCGCTGATCGGCCTGAAGGCTACCGTGTTTGATGGTTCTTACCACGACGTCGACTCGAACGAGATGGCGTTTAAGGTGGCTGCTTCCATGGCGACCAAGCAACTGGCCCAGAAGGGTGGTGGTGAGTTGCTTGAGCCGATCATGGCGGTAGAGGTTGTTACGCCTGAAGACTATATGGGTGACGTGATGGGCGACCTTAACCGTCGTCGCGGCATGATTCTGGGTATGGAAGATACGGTTTCCGGTAAAGTAATTCGTGCCGAGGTTCCGTTGGGCGAGATGTTCGGTTATGCGACCGACGTTCGTTCCATGTCTCAGGGTCGCGCAAGCTACTCTATGGAATTCAAAAAATACAATACGGCTCCGTCGCACATCGTCGAAACCGTTACCAAAAAACAAGGCTGATTCAGTCCTTTAGGCAAGGAGTTAATTGTCGTGGCTAAAGAAAAATTTGATCGTTCCCTACCGCACGTCAACGTTGGCACTATCGGTCACGTTGACCACGGTAAAACCACTCTGACCGCTGCTCTGACTCGCGTCTGCTCCGAAGTTTTCGGTTCGGCTCGTGTTGACTTCGACAAGATCGACAGCGCACCAGAAGAGAAAGCTCGCGGTATCACCATCAACACCGCTCACGTTGAGTACAACTCGAAGATCCGTCACTACGCTCACGTTGACTGCCCAGGTCACGCTGACTATGTGAAGAACATGATCACCGGTGCTGCTCAAATGGACGGCGCTATCCTGGTTTGCTCGGCCGCTGATGGTCCGATGCCACAAACCCGTGAGCACATCCTGCTGTCCCGTCAGGTAGGCGTTCCGTACATCGTGGTTTTCCTGAACAAGGCTGACCTGGTAGACGACGCTGAGCTGCTGGAACTGGTTGAGATGGAAGTGCGCGATCTGCTGAGCACTTACGACTTCCCAGGCGACGACACTCCAATCATCATCGGCTCCGCTCGTATGGCGCTGGATGGTCTGGACGATAACGAGATGGGCACCACTGCCGTCAAGAAACTGGTTGAAACTCTGGACAGCTACATCCCAGAACCAGTTCGTCTGACTGACAAGCCGTTCCTGATGCCAATCGAAGACGTATTCTCGATCTCGGGTCGCGGTACTGTTGTGACTGGTCGTATCGAGCGCGGTATCGTTCGCGTTCAGGATCCACTGGAAATCGTTGGTCTGCGTGACACTACCGTCACCACCTGCACCGGTGTTGAAATGTTCCGCAAACTGCTCGACGAAGGTCGTGCTGGCGAGAACTGCGGCGTGCTGCTGCGCGGCACCAAGCGTGATGACGTGGAGCGTGGTCAGGTTCTGGTTAAGCCAGGTACCGTTAAGCCGCACACCAAGTTCACCGCAGAAGTTTACGTTCTGAGCAAAGAAGAAGGCGGTCGTCACACTCCGTTCTTCAAAGGCTACCGTCCACAGTTCTACTTCCGTACTACTGACGTGACTGGTAACTGCGAGCTGCCAGAAGGCGTTGAAATGGTAATGCCAGGCGATAACATTCAAATGACTGTTACCCTGATCAAAACCATCGCAATGGAAGACGGTCTGCGTTTCGCTATTCGCGAAGGCGGCCGTACCGTTGGTGCTGGCGTTGTAGCTAAAATCATCGAGTAAGCTTCTCTTCTGAGATAGCTTCGATGCTTTGAAAAAGCCCCCGCTCAGCGGGGGCTTTTTTATTGGGTTGACACCTATCGGGGGCGTCTATAGAATTGCGCCTCCTTTTAACGGGCGTATTGCGCCCGGTGGGAATAGCAGCCGGAGTCTGAAATCCAATGCAAAATCAGCAAATCCGTATCAGGTTGAAGGCTTTTGACCATCGCCTGATCGACCAATCCACCCAGGAAATCGTGGAAACCGCGAAACGTACTGGTGCTCAAGTGCGTGGTCCAATTCCACTGCCTACCCGTAAAGAGCGGTTCACCGTTCTGGTCTCCCCGCACGTCAACAAAGACGCGCGTGACCAGTACGAGATCCGTACTCATAAGCGCGTTCTGGACATCGTCCAGCCAACGGATAAAACCGTTGATGCTCTTATGAAGCTTGATCTTGCGGCCGGTGTGGAAGTGCAGATCAGCCTCGGCTAAGACTCGGTCTTAGTCGTGTAACGCTCTGAAATGGGCGGCCATAGCGGGTGAAAGCCCCGTACACTCATGAGGTTTACAACATGACTATTGGTGTAGTCGGTCGTAAATGCGGTATGACCCGTATTTTCACCGAAGAAGGTGTCTCCATTCCGGTCACGGTCATTGAGATCGAGCCGAATCGCGTCACCCAGTTCAAAACTGAAGAGACCGATGGCTATCGTGCAGTGCAAGTCACTGTAGGCGAGCGTCGTGCTTCGCGTGTTACAGCTGCGCAAGCTGGCCACTTCGCTAAGGCGAACGTTGCCGCTGGTCGTACCGTAATGGAATTCCGCCTTGAAGAAGGCGAGTACCAGGCCGGCGATCTGATCAATGCTGAAATCTTCGCTGCTGGTCAACTGGTTGATGTAACCGGTCAGTCCAAAGGTAAAGGCTTCCAGGGTACGATCAAGCGTTGGAATTTCCGCGGGCAAGATAACACCCACGGTAACTCCGTATCCCACCGCGTTCCAGGCTCTATCGGCCAGTGCCAGACTCCTGGTCGTGTATTCAAGGGCAAAAAAATGTCCGGTCATATGGGCGCTGAGCGCGTGACCGTGCAGTCCCTCGAAGTAGTGCGCGTGGACGCTGAACGCAATCTGTTGTTGGTCAAGGGCGCTGTTCCTGGCGCTACTGGCGGCAACTTGGTTGTACGTCCAGCAGCCAAGGCTCGCGGTTAAGGGGAAGCTGACATGCAATTAAATGTAAATGACGCTCAAGCGATCGAAGTTTCCGAACTGACATTTGGCGGCGAATTCAACGAGACGCTGGTTCACCAAGCAGTCGTGGCCTACATGGCCGGCGGCCGTCAAGGTAGCAAGCAGCAAAAGACCCGTTCCGACGTTCGTGGTGGCGGTAAGCGCCCATGGCGTCAGAAAGGTACTGGCCGTGCTCGTGCCGGTACTATCCGTAGCCCAATCTGGCGTGGCGGCGGTACCACTTTCGCAGCTCGTCCTCAGGATCACTCCCAGAAGCTGAACAAGAAGATGTATCGCGCAGCAATGCGTTCCATCCTTGCTGAGCTGGTGCGTACTGATCGTCTGGTCGTGGTTCAGGATTTCGCTGTTGAAACGCCGAAAACCAAAGACCTGCTGGGCAAACTGAACAACATGAGCCTGACCGACGTTCTGATCGTGTCGGACGCTGTTGATCAGAACCTGTACCTGGCTGCTCGTAACCTGCCGCACGTTGATGTGCGTGATGTGCAAGGTTCCGATCCAGTTAGTCTGATCGCATACGACAAGGTGTTGATCACCGTGTCGGCCGTGAAGAAATTCGAGGAGCTGCTGGGATGAACCAGGAACGCGTATTTAAAGTTCTGCTTGGCCCGCACGTTTCCGAGAAGGCTACGGTTCTGGCAGACAAGAAAGGCCAGTTCGTTTTCAAGGTTGCCACTGACGCAACCAAGCTGGAAATCAAGAAGGCCGTCGAAAGCCTGTTCAGCGTGAAAGTAGAGCGTGTTACTACCCTGAATGTTCTGGGTAAGAGCAAGCGCACTGCTCGCGGTCTGGGCAAGCGTAATGACTGGAAGAAGGCAGTTATCTCCCTTCAGCCAGGCCAAGATCTCGATTTCAGCAGCAGTGCTGAGTAAGGAAGGGGTGCATCATGGCAATCGTTAAATGCAAACCGACTTCCCCTGGCCGCCGTTTTGTGGTCAAGGTGGTCAACCAGGAGCTGCATAAAGGCGCTCCTCACGCACCGCTGCTCGAGAAAAAATCGAAGTCTGGTGGTCGTAACAACAATGGTCGTATTACCACTCGTCACATTGGTGGTGGCCATAAGCAGCATTATCGTCTGGTCGATTTCCGTCGCAACGACAAAGATGGCATCGCTGCCACTGTTGAGCGTATCGAATACGATCCAAACCGTACTGCTCACATCGCTCTGCTGCTGTACGCAGATGGCGAGCGTCGCTACATCATCGCGCCTAAAGGCGTGAGTGCTGGCGACCAGCTGATCGCAGGTGCTCTGGCACCGATCAAGCCGGGCAACGCTCTGCAACTGCGTAACATTCCAGTTGGTAGCACCGTACACGGCATCGAATTGAAGCCAGGTAAAGGCGCGCAAATCGCTCGTTCCGCTGGTGCTTCGGCTCAGCTGATCGCTCGTGAAGGTGTCTACGTGACCCTGCGTCTGCGTTCTGGTGAGATGCGTAAAGTGCTGGCTGAATGCCGCGCGACCCTGGGCGAAGTCTCGAACTCCGAGCACAGCCTGCGTTCGCTGGGTAAAGCTGGTGCCAAACGCTGGCGTGGCGTTCGCCCAACCGTTCGTGGTGTTGCCATGAACCCGGTTGACCACCCACATGGTGGTGGTGAAGGTCGTACCTCTGGTGGTCGTCATCCGGTATCGCCATGGGGCTTCCCGACTAAGGGCGCGAAGACTCGTGGTAATAAGCGTACCGACAAAATGATCGTCCGTCGTCGCAAGTAAATAGAGGGATACGACAGTGCCACGTTCTCTGAAAAAAGGTCCTTTTATCGATCTTCACCTACTGAAGAAGATCGAAGTGGCGGCGGAAAAGAACGATCGCAAACCAGTTAAAACCTGGTCGCGTCGCTCGATGATCCTGCCACAAATGGTCGGTCTGACCATCGCAGTACACAACGGTCGTCAACACGTCCCAGTTCTCGTTAACGAAGACATGGTCGGCCACAAACTGGGCGAGTTCGCCGGTACCCGCACATATCGTGGGCACGTGGCAGACAAGAAAGCCAAGCGTTAAGGGGTTAGGAAATGGAAGTAGCCGCTAAGTTGTCGGGCGCTCGAATCTCCGCCCAGAAAGCCCGCTTGGTCGCCGACCAGATCCGCGGGAAGAAGGTGGGCGAAGCGCTCAACCTGTTGGCTTTCAGCAGTAAGAAAGCCGCCGAGATCATGAAGAAAGTGCTGGAGTCGGCCGTAGCCAACGCCGAGCATAACGAAGGCGCAGACGTTGATGACCTGAAAGTCAGCACCGTTTTCGTTAACGAAGGGCGTTCGCTGAAGCGCATCATGCCACGTGCCAAAGGCCGTGCTGATCGCATCGTCAAGCGGTCTTGCCATATCACTGTCAAGGTTGCTGACAAGTAACGGAGTCGAAGAGATGGGTCAGAAAGTACATCCCATTGGCATTCGCCTGGGAATCGTCAAGGAGCACACCTCCGTCTGGTACGCAGACGGTCGGACTTATGCGGACTACTTGTTCGCTGATCTGAAGGTGCGTGAGTATCTCCAAGACAAACTAAAAAGCGCGTCCGTAAGCCGTATCGATATCCATCGTCCGGCCCAAACTGCACGTATCACCATCCACACCGCTCGTCCAGGTATCGTTATCGGGAAGAAAGGTGAAGATGTTGAGAAACTGCGTCAGGACCTGACCAAGCAAATGGGTGTGCCTGTGCACATCAATATCGAAGAGATCCGCAAGCCGGAGCTCGACGGTATGCTGGTTGCGCAGAGCGTAGCTCAGCAGCTGGAGCGTCGCGTAATGTTCCGTCGCGCTATGAAGCGCGCTGTTCAGAACGCCATGCGCATTGGTGCCAAAGGCATCAAAATCCAAGTGAGCGGTCGTCTCGGCGGTGCTGAAATCGCACGTACTGAATGGTATCGCGAAGGTCGTGTGCCTCTGCACACCCTGCGTGCCGACATCGACTATGCCAACTACGAAGCTCACACCACTTATGGTGTGATCGGTGTAAAGGTTTGGATCTTCAAAGGCGAAGTAATTGGTGGTCGCCAAGAAGAACTGAAACCACAAGCACCAGCGCCTCGTAAAAAAGCTGCTAAGTAAGGGGTACGCCAAATGTTGCAACCAAAGCGTACGAAGTTCCGCAAGCAAATGACTGGTCACAACCGTGGCCTGGCATTGCGCGGTAGCAAAGTCAGCTTCGGCGAGTTCGCGCTGAAGTCTGTTGCTCGTGGTCGTCTCACCGCTCGTCAGATCGAGTCAGCGCGTCGTGCACTGACCCGTCACGTTAAACGTGGCGGCAAGATCTGGATCCGTGTATTCCCGGACAAGCCTATTTCCAAAAAGCCACTCGAAGTTCGGATGGGTAAAGGTAAGGGTAACGTGGAATACTGGGTTGCCCAGATTCAGCCAGGCAAAGTCCTGTATGAAATCGAGGGTGTTTCTGAAGAGCTGGCGCGTGAGGCTTTCGCCCTGGCTGCTGCAAAGCTGCCGCTCGCCACCTCCTTTGTTAAACGGACGGTGATGTGATGAAAGCGAATGAACTTCGTGAAAAATCCGCACAGCAGCTGAACGAGCAACTGCTCGGCCTGCTGCGCGACCAGTTCAATCTGCGTATGCAGAAAGCAACTGGCCAGTTGGGGCAGTCTCATCTGCTCTCGCAAGTTAAGCGTGACATCGCTCGCGTGAAGACTGTGCTCAACCAGCAGGCAGGTAAGTAATCATGGCTGAAGCCGAAAAAACTGTCCGTACGCTGACTGGCCGTGTTGTCAGCGACAAGATGGACAAAACCATCACCGTTCTGATCGAGCGTCGCGTTAAGCACCCGATCTACGGTAAATACGTTAAGCGTTCGACTAAGCTGCACGCGCACGACGAAACCAATCAGTGCCACATCGGCGACAAAGTCACTATTCGTGAAACTCGTCCTTTGGCCAAGACCAAGTCTTGGGCGCTGGTTGATGTTCTCGAACGCGCTGTGGAAGTCTAAGGACTAGGGGTCGGAGAAATTATATGATTCAGACTCAATCCATGCTCGATGTGGCCGATAACAGCGGCGCTCGCCGCGTTATGTGCATCAAGGTGCTGGGTGGCTCCCATCGTCGTTACGCTGGTATCGGTGACATCATCAAAGTTACCGTGAAGGAAGCAATTCCTCGCGGTAAGGTGAAAAAAGGCCAAGTGATGACTGCTGTTGTAGTCCGCACTCGTCACGGCGTTCGCCGTGCAGATGGCTCCATTATCCGCTTTGATGGCAACGCTGCTGTTCTTCTGAACAACAAGCAAGAGCCGATCGGCACCCGTATCTTTGGGCCAGTGACCCGTGAACTTCGTACTGAGAAGTTCATGAAGATCGTCTCGCTCGCCCCAGAAGTGCTGTAAGGAGATCCGACATGCAAAAGATTCGTCGTGACGACGAGATCATCGTGATCGCCGGCAAAGACAAAGGTAAGCGCGGTAAGGTGCTGAAGGTTCTTGCTGATGACCGTCTGGTCGTTGGTGGTCTGAACCTGGTCAAGCGTCATACCAAGCCTAACCCGATGTCGGGCGTACAGGGCGGTATCGTCGAGAAAGAAGCGCCACTGCACGCTTCCAACGTCGCCATCTTCAACGGCGAAACCAACAAGGCTGACCGCGTTGGTTTCAAAGTAGAAGACGGTAAGAAAATTCGTGTCTTCAAGTCGACCCAAAAAGCGGTTGATGCTTGAACACTGCTAGGTAGAAGACCATGGCACGACTAAAAGAGATTTACCGGAAGGAAATCGCACCGAAACTTAAGGAAGAACTTAAGCTTTCGAACGTGATGGAAGTTCCGCGCGTTACCAAAATCACCCTGAACATGGGTCTGGGCGAAGCGATCGGCGACAAAAAAGTCATCGAGCACGCTGTTGCTGACCTGGAAAAGATCACCGGCCAGAAAGTCGTTGTGACCTACGCTCGGAAATCCATCGCTGGCTTTAAAGTCCGTGAGGGTTGGCCGATCGGTGTCAAAGTGACCCTGCGCCGTGAGCGTATGTACGAGTTCCTGGATCGTCTGCTGTCGATCTCCCTGCCTCGGGTTCGCGACTTCCGCGGCCTGAATGCCAAGTCCTTCGATGGTCGTGGTAACTACAGCATGGGCGTTAAAGAGCAGATCATCTTCCCGGAAATCGACTACGACAAGATCGATGCTCTCCGCGGTCTGGACATTACCCTGACCACCACTGCCAAGAACGATGATGAAGGTCGCGCCCTGTTGCGTGCTTTCAAATTCCCGTTCCGCAACTGATTGGAGTAGGAAAATGGCCAAGATGAGCATGAAAAACCGCGAGCTGAAGCGTCAGCTCACGGTTGCCAAGTACGCCAAAAAGCGTGCAGCACTGAAAGCTATCATCGTTGATCTGAACGCAAGTCCAGAAGCGCGTTGGGAAGCTACAGTAGCCCTGCAGAAGCAGCCACGTGACGCAAGCGCTTCGCGCATGCGTAACCGCTGCCGCCTGACCGGTCGTCCACACGGCGTTTACCGCAAGTTCGGCCTTGGCCGTAACAAACTGCGTGAAGCTGCAATGCGTGGTGACGTACCTGGTCTGGTTAAAGCCAGCTGGTAAGCACTGTCGAAGTCTCGGTGTTCGGGGTCGCAAGATCCTGACCATCGGTGACCTTGAACTTGAATCAAGCCCCTATTGGGGCTTGATTCATTTGTGGGGTGTGTCTAGAATACCCGGCTCGCCTGAGCCCGTGTTTTTTTGCGCGGATGTACTCGGCGACACGTAGTAGCCGCAAGGCTAATTTTTTGTGTATTAGGAGCGTCTAGCCCATGAGTATGCAGGACCCGTTAGCGGACATGCTAACTCGAATCCGTAATGCCCAGATGGCTGAAAAGTCCGTCGTAAGCATGCCATCTTCTACTTTGAAGGTAGCTGTTGCCAAAGTCCTGAAGGACGAAGGTTACATTGCGGGTTATCAGATCAGCAGCGAAATCAAGCCACTGCTGTCCATCGAGCTGAAGTACTTCGAAGGCCGTCCGGTCATCGAGGAGGTGAAGCGCGTTAGCCGTCCAGGCCTGCGTCAGTACAAGTCCGTCGATGATCTGCCAAAAGTTCGTGGCGGTCTCGGTGTGTCTATCGTCTCCACCAACAAAGGTGTGATGACGGATCGTGCTGCGCGCGCTGCCGGTGTCGGCGGCGAAGTTCTTTGCACTGTGTTCTAAGGGGGGATAAGCATGTCACGCGTCGCTAAGAACCCCGTTAAGCTGCCAGCCGGTGTCGAAGTCAAATTCGCAGGCCAACAGCTTTCGGTGAAGGGTGCCAAGGGCACTCTCGAACTGAACATCCATTCGTCCGTTGAGATCGTTGAAGAAGCTGGTGAGCTGCGTTTCGCTGCTCGCAATGGCGATCAACAAACTCGCGCAATGGCTGGTACCACTCGTGCGTTGGTAAACAACATGGTCCAAGGCGTAAGCCAAGGCTTCGAGCGTAAGCTCCAGCTGGTCGGTGTTGGTTACAAAGCGCAAGCAAAAGGCACAGTGCTGAACCTGGCTCTTGGCTTCTCGCACCCAGTGGATTATGAACTGCCGGAAGGCATCACCGCTGAGACTCCTAGCCAGACCGATATCCTGATCAAGGGCATCGACAAGCAGCTGGTAGGTCAAGTGGCCGCCGAGATCCGCGACTTCCGTCCACCAGAGCCGTACAAAGGCAAAGGTGTGCGCTACGCGGACGAAGTCGTCCGTCGTAAAGAAGCCAAGAAGAAGTAGGGCATAGCAAATGACCGACAAAAAAGTTACTCGACTGCGTCGCGCTCGCAAAGCACGCCTGAAAATGCACGAACTCGAAGTCGTGCGTCTCTGCGTGTTCCGCTCGTCGCAGCACATCTACGCCCAGGTCATTTCGGCCGACGGCAACAAAGTCCTGGCAAGTGCCTCGACTTTGGATAAAGAACTGCGTGATGGTGCCACCGGCAACATCGACGCGGCCACTAAGGTTGGCCAGCTGGTCGCTACGCGTGCTAAAGCCGCTGGCGTCTCGCAGGTGGCTTTCGACCGCTCTGGCTTCAAGTACCACGGCCGCGTCAAGGCGCTGGCTGATGCTGCTCGTGAAGCTGGGCTGGAGTTCTAAGTTATGTCAAATAACGACCAAAAGCGCGACGAAGGCTACATCGAGAAGCTGGTTCAAGTTAACCGCGTAGCCAAAACCGTTAAAGGCGGCCGTATCTTCACTTTCACCGCGTTGACCGTGGTTGGTGATGGTAAAGGGCGCGTTGGCTTCGGCCGTGGCAAGTCGCGTGAAGTGCCTGCTGCGATCCAGAAGGCAATGGAAGCTGCTCGCCGCAACATGATCCAGGTTGATCTGAACGGCACCACTCTGCAGTACGCAATGAAGTCCGCCCACGGCGCTTCGAAGGTGTACATGCAGCCTGCTTCTGAAGGTACCGGTATCATCGCTGGCGGCGCTATGCGTGCTGTCCTCGAAGTTGCTGGCGTTCAGAACGTTCTGGCCAAGTGCTACGGCTCGACTAACCCGGTAAACGTGGTTCACGCCACTTTCAAGGGTTTGAAAGCAATGCAGTCTCCTGAATCCATTGCCGCCAAGCGTGGCAAAAGCGTCAAGGAGATCTTCTGATCATGGCTACCGTTAAAGTTACGCTGATCAAAAGCATGACCGGCCGCATCCCTAACCACAAACTGTGCGTTAAGGGTCTGGGTCTGCGTCGCATCGGTCACACTGTAGAAGTCCAGGATACTCCCGAGAATCGCGGGATGATCAACAAGGCTTACTACATGCTGCGTGTCGAGGGTTAATCGATGAAACTCAATGATCTGAGTCCAGCGCCGGGTTCCCGTCGCGAAAAGCATCGTCCGGGCCGTGGTATCGGTAGCGGTTTGGGTAAGACTGGTGGCCGTGGTCACAAAGGTCAAACCTCCCGCTCCGGTGGCACCATTGCTCCAGGCTTTGAAGGCGGTCAACAGCCGCTGCATCGTCGCCTGCCGAAGTTTGGTTTCGTTTCCCTGAAGGCCATGGACCGCGCAGAAGTGCGTCTGTCCGAGCTGGCTAAAGTGGAAGGCGACATCGTCACCGTGCAGTCCCTGAAAGATGCCAACGTGATCAACGTCAACGTTCAGCGTGTGAAAATCATGCTGTCCGGCGAAGTTACTCGCGCTGTCACCATCGGAAAGGGAATCGGCGCCACCAAAGGTGCGCGTGCGGCTATCGAAGCAGCTGGCGGCAAGTTCGAGGAATAAATGGCTAAGCAAGGTGCTCTCTCTGCGCTCGGCAAAGGCGGTATGTCTGAACTCTGGGCTCGTCTGCGTTTTCTGTTCCTGGCGATTATCGTCTACCGAATAGGCGCACACATCCCGGTTCCAGGTATCAACCCGGACCGACTCGCGGACCTGTTTCGACAGAATGAGGGGACCATTCTTAGCTTGTTCAACATGTTTTCCGGCGGCGCGCTGGAGCGGATGAGTATCTTTGCACTGGGGATCATGCCGTACATTTCGGCATCGATCATCATGCAGCTGATGACCGCCGTCAGCCCGCAGCTGGAACAGTTGAAGAAGGAAGGTGAAGCTGGCCGTCGCAAGATCAGCCAGTACACCCGCTACGGCACTGTCGTCCTCGCTCTCGTCCAGGCTATTGGCATGTCCATTGGTCTGGCGGGGCAGGGCGTTGCGTTCACTGGTGACTTTGGCTTCCATTTCGTCGCGGTATCCACTTTTGTGGCTGGTGCGATGTTCATGATGTGGCTGGGTGAGCAGATTACTGAGCGTGGTGTTGGCAACGGTATCTCGATGTTGATTTTTTCGGGTATCGTCGCCGGTCTTCCGAGAGCGATCGGGCAGTCTTTCGAGTCTGCACGTCAGGGTGATATCAACATCTTCGCCCTGGTTGCCATCGGTTTGCTGGCAGTAGCGATTATCGGTTTCGTGGTGTTCATTGAGCGTGGCCAGCGTCGTATTGCTGTTCACTACGCCAAGCGTCAGCAGGGCCGTAAGGTCTTCGCTGCGCAGACCAGCCACTTGCCGCTGAAGGTGAACATGGCCGGTGTTATTCCGGCTATTTTCGCGAGCAGCATTTTGCTGTTCCCGGCTTCGTTGGGTGCCTGGTTCGGTCAGTCTGAAGGTATGGGCTGGTTGCAGGACATCTCGCAGTCGATCGCTCCTGGTCAGCCGTTGAATATTCTGCTGTTTAGTGCAGGGATTATTTTCTTCTGCTTCTTCTATACGGCGTTGATGTTCAATCCGAAAGACGTAGCGGAAAACCTGAAGAAGTCCGGTGCCTTTATTCCGGGCATCCGTCCAGGTGAGCAGTCTGCGCGCTACATTGATGGCGTTCTGACTCGCTTGACCATGTTCGGTGCTCTTTACATGACGGCCGTCTGCCTGTTGCCCCAGTTCCTGGTGGTTGCAGCAAACGTACCGTTCTACCTTGGCGGGACCTCGTTGCTGATCGTGGTCGTGGTTGTGATGGACTTCATGTCCCAAGTACAATCGCACCTCGTTTCGCACCAGTACGAATCCCTGATGAAGAAAGCCAACCTGAAGGGTTACGGCAGCGGCATGTTGCGCTGAGTACCCATAAGGTTCGAGGAGTTGGTGATGAAAGTTCGTGCATCGGTGAAAAAGCTGTGCCGTAACTGCAAGATTATTCGCCGCGAAGGTGTTGTTCGAGTAATTTGCAGCGCGGAACCGCGTCACAAACAGCGCCAAGGCTGAGTGTGATTGTGCTTCAAGCCCGGCAGCTAGTGCGCTGCCGGGTTGATTATTTGTTATTACAGCGATATTATCTCGCGCCCTATTTCTTGGCTTCCGGGGCGTAGGTAGCTGTCAATTGGAGTCCCACTGAATGGCCCGTATTGCAGGCGTTAACATTCCAGATAACAAGCATACTGTTATCTCGCTGACCTACATCTATGGTGTTGGTCGCACTACTGCACAGAAAATTTGTGCAGTGACTGGGGTAAACCCAGCGGCAAAGATCAAAGATCTGAGCGACGAGCAGATTGAACAGCTGCGTGGCGAAGTGGCGAAGTTCACCACTGAAGGTGACCTGCGTCGCGAAATCAACATGAAAATCAAGCGTTTGATGGACCTCGGTTGCTATCGCGGTCTGCGTCATCGTCGTGGTCTGCCAGTACGCGGTCAGCGTACCAAGACCAACGCGCGTACCCGTAAAGGTCCGCGTAAGCCGATCCGCAAGTAATCGCCCCAGCGAATCGACAGGAAATTAATCATGGCAAAACCTGCTGCTCGTCCTCGTAAAAAAGTTAAAAAGACAGTGGTTGATGGCATCGCCCACATCCATGCTTCTTTTAACAACACCATCGTGACCATCACCGACCGTCAAGGTAACGCTCTTTCCTGGGCTACCTCCGGTGGTTCGGGTTTCCGCGGTTCCCGCAAGTCCACCCCGTTCGCTGCTCAAGTAGCTGCTGAACGTGCTGGTCAAGCTGCGCTGGAATACGGCCTGAAAAACCTCGACGTTAACGTCAAAGGTCCAGGTCCAGGTCGTGAATCCGCAGTCCGCGCTTTGAACGGCTGTGGCTACAAGATCGCCAGCATCACCGACGTGACGCCAATCCCGCACAACGGGTGCCGTCCGCCGAAGAAGCGCCGCGTGTAATCCAGGAGATTGTAAAGAATGGCTCGTTACATTGGTCCAAAATGCAAACTCGCTCGTCGCGAAGGCACCGATCTCTTTCTGAAGAGCGGCGTGCGCGCGATCGAATCGAAGTGCAACATCGAAGCAGCACCTGGTATCCACGGCCAACGCCGCGGTCGCCAGTCCGATTACGGCACCCAACTGCGTGAAAAGCAGAAGGTCCGTCGTATCTACGGCGTTCTCGAGCGTCAATTCAGCGGCTACTACAAAGAAGCCGCTGGCAAGAAAGGCGCAACTGGCGAAAACCTGTTGCAACTGCTCGAATGCCGTCTGGACAACGTTGTATACCGTATGGGTTTTGGCTCTACTCGTGCCGAATCCCGTCAGCTGGTATCGCACAAGTCGATCAGCGTTAACGGTCAGACCGTAAACGTTCCGTCCTACCAGGTTCGTGCTGGTGACGTGGTCGCAGTTCGCGAGAAAGCAAAGAACCAACTTCGCATTGTCCAAGCTCTCGATCTGTGTGCCCAACGTGGCCGCGTAGAATGGGTAGAAGTAGACACTGAGAAGAAGTCGGGCGTTTTCAAGAACGTTCCTGCTCGCAGTGATCTGTCCGCCGACATCAACGAAAGCCTGATTGTCGAGCTCTACTCCAAGTAAGGGCTAGAAAATAGGTGCATCCATGCAGATTTCGGTAAATGAGTTCCTGACACCCCGCCATATTGATGTGCAGGTTGTCAGTCCAACCCGCGCCAAGATCACACTCGAGCCTCTCGAGCGTGGTTTCGGCCACACCCTGGGCAACGCGCTGCGCCGCATCCTGTTGTCCTCAATGCCCGGCTGTGCAGTAGTCGAGGCCGAGATTGACGGTGTGCTCCACGAGTACAGCGCCATCGAAGGTGTACAGGAAGACGTAATTGAAATCCTGTTGAACCTTAAAGGTCTGGCTATCAAGCTGCACGGTCGAGACGAAGTTACGCTGACCTTGTCGAAGAAGGGTTCGGGGGTGGTTACCGCTGCCGATATTCAGCTGGATCATGATGTCGAGATCGTTAACCCCGATCACGTAATCGCTAACCTGGCGTCTAACGGCGCCCTGAACATGAAGCTCACCGTAGCTCGTGGTCGTGGTTATGAACCGGCAGACTCGCGTCAGAGCGATGAAGACGAAAGCCGCAGCATCGGTCGCTTGCAGCTTGACTCTTCGTTCAGCCCGGTTCGCCGTATCGCATACGTGGTGGAAAACGCCCGTGTCGAACAGCGTACTAACCTGGACAAGCTGGTTATTGATCTGGAAACCAACGGTACCCTGGATCCTGAAGAGGCTATCCGCCGTGCTGCAACCATTCTGCAACAGCAGTTGGCTGCGTTCGTCGATCTCAAAGGTGACAGTGAGCCAGTGGTTGTCGAGCAGGAAGACGAGATCGATCCGATCCTGCTTCGCCCGGTTGACGATCTGGAACTGACTGTACGTTCGGCTAACTGCCTTAAGGCGGAAAACATCTACTACATCGGCGACCTGATTCAGCGTACCGAAGTAGAGCTGTTGAAGACTCCGAACCTTGGCAAGAAATCCTTGACTGAAATCAAGGACGTTCTGGCCTCCCGCGGTCTGTCCCTCGGCATGCGCCTCGACAACTGGCCGCCTGCAAGTCTTAAGAAGGACGACAAGGCGACTGCCTGATCGTCGTAATCACCGAACGTTGTGTTTGGTAAGGAATGAACCATGCGTCATCGTAAAAGTGGTCGTCACCTGAGCCGCACCAGCTCGCACCGCAAGGCCATGTTTCAAAACATGGCGGTGTCGCTGTTCGAGCACGAGCTGATCAAAACTACACTGCCAAAAGCCAAAGAACTGCGCCGCGTTGCTGAGCCGCTGATCACTTTGGCCAAGACAGACAGCCTGGCTAACCGCCGTCTGGCTTTCGACCGTACTCGTTCGAAAGCTATCGTTGGTAAGCTCTTCAACGACCTGGGCAAGCGTTACGCTACCCGTGAGGGTGGCTACCTGCGCATCCTCAAGTGCGGTTTCCGCGCTGGCGACAACGCGCCTATGGCGTACGTCGAGTTGGTTGATCGTGCTGTCGGCGGTGAAGCTGTATCCGCTGAGTAAGACGTCAGTCTGAAACAAAGAACCGGGCCTAGTGCCCGGTTTTTTGTGCCTGCAAGAAATGCGCTCTGCGTACAAGCTTCAAACCCTTCCCTATAGGCACTATATGCTTGGGTTGATCATTAGTAATTTTCTATTGATGTCTGCAAATTAATGAATTTGTGACTGTCATGTTGATGATCAATACTTCCCACCAAGCCGATTTAGCCGGCAGTTCAAGACTGACAGAGGAAGAGATCGCATGAGCCAAAACAAAACACTTACGACCGCCAGTGGCGCTCCTGTCGCCGACAACCAGAATTCCCGCTCCGCCGGCCCTCGTGGCCCTCTGCTGCTCGACGATTTCCACCTGATCGAGAAGCTTGCCCACTTCAACCGTGAAAACATCCCGGAGCGTCGCGTACACGCCAAAGGCTCGGGTGCTTACGGCACGTTCACTGTGACTCGCGATATCACTCAATACACCAGTGCCAAGCTGTTTGAGTCTGTCGGCAAACAAACCCCGACCTTCCTGCGATTCTCCACCGTGGGTGGCGAGCGCGGCTCGGCTGACACCGAGCGTGATCCACGTGGTTTTGCCCTGAAGTTCTACACCGAGGAAGGCAACTGGGACATCGTCGGTAACAACACGCCGGTGTTCTTCATCCGTGATCCGCTGAAATTCCCTGACTTTATCCACACCCAGAAGCGTCTGCCGCAAAGCAACCTGAAAAGCGCGCAGATGATGTGGGATTTCTGGTCGCATTCGCCTGAGGCGCTGCACCAGGTCACTATCCTGTTTTCGGATCGCGGCATCCCTGACGGTTACCGTCACATGCACGGCTTCGGCAGCCACACCTACAGCTTGATCAACGCCAATGGCGAGCGTCACTGGGTGAAGTGGCACTATAAAACCAAGCAAGGGATCAAGAACCTCGCTCCGGCAGAAGCGGCGCGCCTGGCCGGCACCGATCCGGATTACGCACAACGTGACCTGTTCGGCGCCATTGAGCGCGGTGACTTCCCGAAATGGAGTGTCAACATTCAGATCATGACCGAGGCTCAGGCCTCGGCTCACTACGAGAACCCGTTTGACGTGACCAAGACTTGGTCGCAGAAGGAGTTCCCGTTGATCGAAGTGGGCGAGCTTGAGCTCAACCGCAATCCGCTGAACTACTTCGCTGAAGTCGAGCAGGCCGCGTTCGGTCCGAGCAACATGGTCCCAGGCGTCGGCCTGTCACCTGACCGCATGCTGCAGGGGCGTGTGTTCGCTTACGCGGATGCCCACCGGTACCGTGTGGGCACCAATCACCAGCAGCTGCCAGTGAATGCACCTCGCAGTCCGGTCAACACTTACCAGCGCGATGGTTCGATGGCGTTTGGCAGTAATGGCGGTGCGGCGCCGAACTACGAGCCGAACAGCTACGTTGAATCACCGAAACAGGCACCGCACTACGCAGAACCTGCCTTGGCCTTGAGCGGCGCGGCTGACCGTTACGATCATCGCGAAGATACCGACTACTACAGTCACGCGGGTGCGCTGTTCCGTCTGATGAACGATGAGCAGAAAGCGCTGCTGATCAACAACATTGCCGGTGCAATGGCTGGGGTTTCCGGCGACGTGGTTGATCGTCAGCTACAGCATTTCTTCAAGGCCGATCCGGCTTATGGAGAAGGCATCGCGAAGGCGTTGGGCGTACAGCTTAACGAAGTCTAAACGAGAAGCAGAACCGCCCTCATTAGGGCGGTTTTTTGCGTTATTTGAACCCATTTTCTCAGAATATCTTCGCTTTTATTGCGGCGGATGAGTGACCTTCAGGTCAGGTTGGTTCAAACTACAGCCTTTCAAGCAGGGAGATGTAGGGCGATGCAAGGTCACCCAGACGTAATCGATTACCTCAACACGTTGCTGACAGGCGAACTGGCAGCGCGTGATCAATATTTCATCCATTCGCGGATGTACGAGGACTGGGGGTTCACCGAGCTCTACGAACGTATCAACCACGAGATGGAAGAAGAGGCTCAGCACGCTGATGCGCTGATGCGTCGGATCCTGATGCTCGAAGGTACGCCGCGCATGCGTCCGGACGATCTCGATGTCGGCACCACCGTGCCGGACATGCTCGCCGCTGACCTGCGTCTGGAATATAAAGTTCGTGCAGCTCTGTGCAAAGGCATCGAGCTTTGCGAGCGGCACAAGGACTATGTCACCCGCGAGATCTTGCGCATTCAGCTGAACGACACCGAGGAAGATCACACCTATTGGCTGGAGAAACAGCTGGGTTTGATCAAGTTGATCGGATTGGAGAATTACCTGCAATCGCAGTTCTGATTTTTAGGCCGACGACGCACAAAAAAGCCCCTGTCACCGACAAAGTGACAGGGGCTTTTTCATGGGCCTGATTCAGGCCTTGTCGCGAGCCAGCAGTGGTTTGAGGTAGTAGCCAGTGTGAGACTGCTTCATCTCGGACACGTCTTCCGGCGTGCCGACGGCAATAATCTGGCCGCCCTTGGAGCCGCCTTCCGGCCCCAGGTCCACCAACCAGTCGGCGGTCTTGATCACATCCAGGTTGTGTTCGATCACCACCACGGTATTGCCATGGTCGCGCAAGCGATGCAAAACATCGAGCAGTTGCTGGATATCCGCAAAGTGCAGGCCGGTAGTTGGCTCATCGAGGATATACAGGGTCTTGCCGGTATCGCGCTTGGACAGCTCGCGGGACAGTTTCACCCGCTGGGCCTCACCACCCGACAGCGTCGTTGCCGATTGTCCCAGCTTGATGTACGAAAGGCCTACGTCCATCAGCGTCTGAAGCTTGCGCGCCAAGGCCGGAACTGCGTCGAAGAACACTCGGGCTTCCTCGATGGTCATCTCGAGGGTTTCGTGGATGCTCTTGCCCTTGTATTTGATCTCAAGGGTTTCGCGGTTGTAGCGCTTGCTCTTGCAGACGTCGCACGGGACATAGATGTCCGGCAGGAAGTGCATCTCCACTTTGATCAGGCCATCGCCCTGGCAGGCTTCACAGCGTCCGCCCTTCACGTTGAAGGAGAAACGCCCCGGCCCGTAACCGCGGGAGCGCGATTCCGGTACGCCGGCGAACAACTCGCGAATTGGCGTGAACAAGCCGGTGTAGGTCGCCGGGTTGGAGCGCGGTGTGCGACCGATCGGGCTCTGATCGATGTCGACGACTTTATCCAGGTGCTCAAGGCCCTTGATGCTGTCGTGAGCCGCCGCTTCCAGGGTCGTTGCCCCGTTGAGTGCGGTAGCGCTCAAGGGAAACAACGTGTTGTTGATCAGCGTCGATTTGCCCGAGCCGGACACGCCGGTCACGCAGGTCAGCAGGCCGATTGGAATCTCCAGATCGACATTGCGCAAATTGTTACCGCGAGCACCCTTGAGGGACAGCGACAGCTTCTTGTTACGGGGTGTGCGTTTGGCTGGAACGGCGATCTTCACCCGGCCCGACAAATACTTGCCGGTCAGCGAATCAGGGTGAGCCATGACTTCGTCCGGCGTGCCTTCGGCAACGATATGTCCACCGTGCACACCCGCGCCCGGGCCGATATCCACCACATAATCAGCCAGACGAATCGCGTCTTCATCGTGCTCGACCACGATCACCGTGTTGCCGATGTCACGCAGGTGCTTGAGTGTGCCGAGCAATCGGTCGTTGTCCCGCTGGTGCAGGCCAATTGACGGTTCATCGAGGATGTACAGAACCCCCACCAGACCGGCGCCAATCTGACTGGCCAGGCGAATGCGCTGGGCCTCACCGCCGGACAGCGTGTCGGCACTGCGATCCAGTGACAGATAGTCCAGGCCAACGTTGACCAGAAACTGCAGGCGTTCGCGGATTTCCTTGAGGATCTTGTCGGCAATTTCGCCACGGCGGCCGGTCAGCTTCAGCACGCCGAAGTATTCGCAGGCATCGCCGATCGGCAAGTTGGTCACCGCCGGCAAGGTCTTCTCGCCAACCCACACGTGTCGCGCCTCGCGACGCAGGCGGGTGCCACGGCAATCCGGGCAAGGCTGGGTGCTGAGGAATTTGGCCAGTTCTTCGCGGACCGAAGCCGATTCGGTTTCGCGGTAGCGGCGTTCCAGGTTCGGCACGATGCCTTCGAACGGGTGCGAGCGTTTGACGATGTCGCCACGGTCGTTCAGGTACTTGAAGTCGACATTCTGCGAGCCGCTACCATGCAGGATGAATTTCTGCTGATCGGCCGGCAGTTCGTTGAACGGCACTTCGAGGCTGAACTTGTAGTGGGCGGCCAGCGAGCCAAGCATCTGGAAGTAATAGACGTTGCGCCGGTCCCAGCCGCGGATCGCGCCTTCGGCCAAGGTCAGTTCACCGTTAACCAATCGTTTAGTGTCGAAGAACTGTTTAACCCCCAGGCCATCGCAGGTCGGGCAGGCGCCGGCTGGGTTGTTGAAGGAAAACAGCTTGGGTTCCAGCTCGCTGATGGCGTGGCCGCAGATCGGACAGGCAAAGCGTGCGGAGAAGATGATTTCTTCGCCGGGCTCGTCGTCCATTGGCGCCACCAGAGCGATGCCGTCCGCCAGTTTCAGCGCGGTCTCGAACGATTCGGCCAGGCGCTGTTGCAGATCGGCGCGGACCTTGAAGCGGTCGACCACGACGTCGATCGAATGCTTCTTCTGTTTATCCAGCTTCGGCAACTCGTCCAGCTCACAGAGCTTGCCGTTGACCCGGGCGCGCACAAAGCCCTGGGCCCGCAGTTCTTCGAAGACTGAGAGGTGCTCACCCTTGCGCTCGCGGATTACCGGAGCCAACAGCATCAGTTTGCTGCCTTCCGGTTGCGCCAGCACCAGGTCGACCATCTGGCTGACAGTCTGGGCTTCCAGGGGAATGTCGTGGTCCGGGCAGCGCGGAATACCGACGCGAGCGTAGAGCAGGCGCAGGTAATCGTAGATTTCGGTAATGGTGCCAACCGTCGAGCGCGGGTTGTGCGAGGTCGACTTCTGTTCGATGGAGATCGCTGGCGACAGACCTTCGATGGTGTCGACGTCAGGCTTTTCCATCATCGACAGGAATTGCCGGGCGTAGGCCGACAGCGATTCGACATAGCGGCGCTGGCCTTCGGCGTACAGCGTGTCGAAGGCCAGGGACGACTTGCCGGATCCGGACAGGCCGGTGATGACGATCAGTTTGTCCCGTGGCAGGGTCAGGTCGATGTTCTTCAGGTTGTGGGTTCGGGCCCCACGAATCAGGATCTTGTCCAAAGTGGCCTCGCTCGGCGGGCGTCGAAAACGTAGGAGTATACGGCCAAATACTGGATGGATGCACACTATCAAATGAGGGGCGCGCAACCTTGCATGAAGATTGCGTCATCTGCGCGCGTCATAGCGTCGCTATATACCCCGTCAATCGATGGGACTGGTAGAATCGCCGCCGGTTCAGATGAGGTTTTTCCATGCACGATCCCCACAGCGAACGCATGAGTGGCAGTGAGACCCGCGCAGCAAGCGGTCTGGCCCTGGTGTTCGCCTTCCGTATGCTTGGCATGTTCATGGTGTTGCCGGTGCTGGCGACCTATGGGATGGACCTGGCAGGCGCGACCCCGGCCCTCATCGGGTTGGCGATTGGCGCTTACGGCCTGACCCAGGCGATTTTTCAGATTCCCTTTGGCTTCATTTCCGACCGCATCGGTCGTCGTCCGGTGATTTACCTGGGGCTGATCGTCTTCGCCCTGGGCAGCGTGCTGGCGGCCAATGCCGATTCGATCTGGGGCGTCATCGCCGGACGCATCCTGCAGGGCGCCGGGGCGATTTCTGCGGCGGTCATGGCATTGCTGTCGGACCTGACCCGGGAACAGCATCGGACCAAAGCCATGGCCATGATCGGCATGACGATCGGTCTGTCGTTCGCGATTGCCATGGTGGTAGGGCCATTGCTGACCCGTGCCTTCGGCCTCTCGGGGCTGTTCTTCGCCACCGGCGGCATGGCGCTGCTCGGTATCGTCATCGTGATGTTCATGGTGCCGCGCGCCACCGGGCCATTGCAGCACCGCGAGTCCGGTGTCGCGCGTCAGGCACTGATCCCGACGCTCAAGCACCCGGACCTGCTGCGCCTGGACCTGGGCATTTTTGTGTTGCACGCGATGTTGATGTCGAGCTTCGTTGCATTGCCCCTGGCGCTGGTCGAAAAAGCCGGTTTGCCCAAGGAGCAGCACTGGTGGGTGTACCTCGCTGCGCTGCTGATTTCCTTCTTCGCCATGATCCCGTTCATTATCTACGGCGAGAAGAAACGCAAAATGAAACGAGTTTTATTGGGCGCGGTGCTGACGCTGATGCTCACTGAGCTATTCTTCTGGCAGTTCGGCGACAGCTTGCGGGCTCTGGTAATCGGCACGGTGGTGTTTTTCACCGCGTTCAATCTGCTGGAAGCGTCCTTGCCGTCGCTGATCAGCAAGGTTTCACCGGCAGGTGGCAAAGGCACGGCGATGGGGGTTTATTCCACCAGCCAGTTCCTTGGTTCGGCGCTGGGTGGGATCCTCGGCGGCTGGATGTTCCAGCACGGCGGTTTGTCGGTTGTATTCCTCGGATGCGCCGGCCTGGCTGCCCTCTGGCTGGCCTTTGCTGTTACCATGCGCGAACCACCTTACGTCACGAGCCTGCGCTTGCCGTTGTCGCCCGAGGCGATCCGCGAAGCGGGTCTGGTTGAGCGCCTGAAGGCCGTTGTAGGGGTAACAGATGCGGTGATCGTTGCTGATGAAGCGGCGATTTACATCAAATTGGACACAGAACTATTGGATCGCACGACCCTTGAGCGCCTGGTGAACAACCCGGCCGAGGCAGCGTGCGTAGCCTAGGAGAACGTTATGGCCCGTGGGGTTAACAAAGTCATATTGGTCGGCACTTGCGGCCAGGATCCCGAAGTTCGCTACTTGCCTAACGGTAACGCCGTGACCAACCTGAGTCTGGCAACCAGCGAACAGTGGACCGACAAGCAAACCGGTCAGAAGGTCGAGAAGACCGAATGGCACCGTGTTTCGATGTTCGGCAAAGTGGCCGAAATCGCCGGCGAATACCTGCGTAAAGGTTCGCAAGTCTACATCGAAGGCAAGCTGCAGACCCGCGAGTGGGAAAAAGACGGTATCAAGCGTTACACCACTGAAATCGTGGTCGACATGCAAGGCACCATGCAACTGCTGGGCGGCCGTCCACAACAGGGCGACCAACAAGGCGGGAATAACTACCAGCAATCCGCTCCAGCCCCACGCCAGCAGGCTCCGCGTCCGCAGCAGTCGGCACCGCAACAGTCGCGCCCGGCTCCACCGCAGGCTGCTCCGCAACCGGCTCCGGATTTCGACAGCTTTGATGACGATATTCCGTTCTGAGATCCACCAGAGACTTTTTTGTAAAGTTTAGGTCTGGAACCCCCGATCAGTCCTCTCGACTGGTCGGGGGTTTTCTTTTGCGCACCATATTGTAGGAGCCGGCTTGCTGGCGATGAACGATAACTCGGTTTGCCTGGTTAACCGCGGCGCCTGGATCGCCAGCAAGCCGGCTCCTACAGGGCGGTCATGTTGGCCCGCGCCATGTGCAGTTTTTTGTAGCTCTCGATCAAGCGCAAATGCCTATCGAGCCCCTCCAGTTTCATGCTGGTCGGCGTCAAGCCATGGAAGCGCACGCTGCCATCTACCGATCCGATCGCTGCATCCATCCGCTCGTTGCCAAACATCCGGCGGAAGTTGGCCTCGTAGTCTTCCAGTTCCAGGTCTTCGTCCAGTTTCATCTCCAGCACCACATTCACGGCTTGATAGAACAAGCCGCGCTCAACCGTGTTGTCGTTGTACTGCAGGAACATTTCTACCGCTTCTTTCGCCTCTTCAAACCGCTGCAAGGCGAGATAAATCAGCAGCTTCAACTCCAGAATCGTCAGCTGACCCCAGGCGGTATTGTCGTCAAATTCGATGCCGATCAAGGTGGTGATGTCGGTGTAGTCGTCCAGCTCACTTTCCACCAGACGCTCAACCAGCGCTTGCAGCTCTTCTTCGTCCAGGCGATGCAGGTTCAGGATGTCGGCGCGGAAGAACAGCGCTTTGTTGGTGTTATCCCAGATCAGATCGTCTACTGGATAAATTTCCGAATAGTCTGGCA
Source organism: Pseudomonas sp. 01L34 (assembly GCF_056400265.1). NCBI lineage: Bacteria > Pseudomonadati > Pseudomonadota > Gammaproteobacteria > Pseudomonadales > Pseudomonadaceae > Pseudomonas > Pseudomonas sp. 01L34. Next base: position 278,630 of record NZ_JBFTSX010000008.1, on the reverse strand, counting down.
CCAGGATGCGGCAGGCCGTTGCACCGATATGCTCGTAGACCGCCATGTACACTTCTTTGCCCATGCCTTCGAGAATGCCGAACAAGGTCGCGGCTTCCTCGGCATTGGAGTTTTCACCCTGGCCGGAGAAGTCCCACTCCACGAATTCGTAATCCGATTTTGAGCTGAAGAAGCGCCACGACACCACGCCGCTGGAGTCGATAAAGTGCTCGACGAAGTTATTCGGCTCGGTCACCGCATGACCTTCAAATGTCGGCTGGGGCAGGTCGTTGAGGCCTTCGAAGCTGCGGCCTTGCAGCAATTCGGTCAGGCTGCGTTCCAGCGCCACTTCCAGGCTCGGGTGCGCACCGAACGAGGCGAACACACCGCCGGTACGCGGGTTCATCAACGTGACGCACATCACCGGGAATTCACCTCCCAGGGACGCATCCTTCACCAGCACCGGGAACCCTTGCTCTTCCAGTGCCTGAATCCCGGCCAGTATTCCGGGGTACTTCGCCAGCACGTGAGCCGGCACATCCGGCAGGGCAAATTCACCTTCGATGATTTCGCGTTTTACCGCGCGCTCGAAAATCTCCGACAGGCACTGCACCTGGGCTTCGGCCAGCGTGTTACCGGCACTCATGCCGTTGCTCAGGAACAGGTTTTCAATCAGGTTGGACGGGAAATACACCACCTCGCCGTCGGACTGGCGCACGTAAGGCAGCGAGCAGATGCCACGCTCTTCATTGCCCGAGTTGGTGTCGATCAGGTGGGAACCACGCAGCTCGCCGTCGCGGTTGTAAATCTTCAGGCAGTACTCGTCGAGGATTTCGGTCGGCAGTGCATCTTTACGGCCAGGCTTGAACCAGCGTTCGTCCGGGTAGTGCACAAACGCTGCGTCGGCGATGTCTTCGCCCCAGAACTGGTCGTTGTAGAAGAAGTTGCAGTTGAGTCGCTCGATAAACTCGCCCAACGCCGACGCCAACGCGCCTTCCTTGGTCGCACCCTTGCCGTTGGTAAAGCACATCGGCGAGTGCGCATCGCGGATATGCAACGACCACACATTGGGCACGATATTGCGCCACGAGGCGATTTCAATCTTCATGCCCAGGTCCGCCAGAATGGCCGACATGTTGGCGATGGTTTGCTCCAGCGGCAGATCCTTGCCGGCAATATAGGTGCTCGCCTCTGAGCTGGAAGCAGGCATCAGCAACGCCTGGGCATCGGCGTCGAGGTTGTCCACTTCTTCGATCACAAACTCAGGCCCGGCTTGCACCACTTTCTTCACGGTGCATCGGTCGATGGAGCGCAGGATGCCCTGGCGGTCCTTGTCGGAGATGTCCGCCGGCAACTCGACCTGGATCTTGAAAATCTGGTTGTAGCGGTTTTCAGGGTCAACAATATTGTTCTGCGACAGGCGGATGTTATCCGTGGGGATATTGCGCGTGTTGCAGTACAACTTCACAAAATACGCCGCACACAGCGCCGACGAAGCCAGGAAGTAGTCGAACGGACCCGGTGCCGAGCCATCGCCCTTGTAGCGGATAGGTTGATCGGCCACCACCGTGAAGTCATCGAACTTGGCTTCAAGTCGCAGGTTGTCGAGAAAGTTGACCTTGATTTCCATGGGGGATTACCAGAATAACGGCTAAACGAATGGCCGCCATTATCCGGCATTTGCGCAGTAAGTCTTGTGGGTGTCTGACGATATGTCGACACCAGGCTTTTTTAGTGGGCAATGAAGGGCTCAGTCGAGTATCAGATGCGGCAAGAACCGGCTCGAATCCTTGGTAATCAAGCTGTTGTCCTCACGCACGCCGATGCCGGCCGCCTGATCCCCGATCACCCAGGAGCCGATCAGCGTGTAGCTGTCGCCAAATTTCGGCAGCGGGGCAAACTCCTGAAGGATAAACGGCGCATCAGTGTAGGGGCCGTCCTCTTTTACGATCAGGCCATCGGCAGTTTGCAGCTCAATGTTCGCGCCTTCCCGTGAGAAGAATGGCTTGCGCACCCAACCTTTGGGCACCGCTTTACTCGGGTCGGAGTCCAGGTGCGCCGCGAGCAGGTTCGGGTGACCTTGGTTGAACTCCCACAGCAGCGGCAGGATGCCCTTGTTGGAGATGATGGATTTCCAGGGCGGTTCGAAAAACTGCGTATCGCTCTGGGCAATCGCTGTGCCGAAGGGTTCGTGGAAGATGAACTCCCAGGCATGCAGTTTGAACAGGTGAGGGATCCAGCGATCTTCGAGGTCGACGAAACGTCCGTCACTGGTGAGGCCAATGTCTTCGATGTCGATGTGCCGCGATTCGATGCCGACCTTTTCCGCGACCAGGCGCAAGTAATCAGTGGTGCCCTTGTCTTCGACCGAGTCTTTCATCGAGGCGAAATAGAAGGGCTGTTTGAGCTGCAGTTGGGCAAAAGCCTGATGCAGCTTGGTGTCGATGCTGTTGAACTGGTCGGCGTGCCTGGGCAGCAAGCCACGCTCGATGCATTGCTCCAGCCAGCCCCACTGAAACGCCGCGGCCTCATACAGGCTGGTCGGCGTGTCGTAGTTGAGTTCCAGCAACTTGGCCGGTCCGCTGCCGTTGTAGGAGAAGTCCATGCGCCCATACAGGTGCGGGTGGCCTTCGAGCCATGAAGTGCGAACCATGTCGAAGAACGGCGCGGGGATGCTCAGGCGCTCCAGCAACTCTTCGCTTTGTACCACTCGCGCCACCAGGTCCATGCACATCTCGTGAACCTCGGTGGTCGGGTCTTCGAGGTCGTTCTCGATCTGCTTGAGCGTGAACTGGTAGTACGCGCTCTCGTCCCAATAGGGTTCGTCGTCGATGGTATGGAACAGAAAACCGAGGCTTTCGGCGGTCTGTTTCCAGTCATGACGCTCTGCGCAGAGGATTTTCTTCATGGCCTTGTTCCCTTAGCTACTCGAACCGCCAAAGCTCTTGCCTGATCCACCCCAGCCACTGCGTGCGCTGGCCTGGCTGCCGAACCCGCCGCGGGAAGTGGACGATGCAACGGACACCGGCTTGCTGCGAGTGATGGTGTCGGTGTAACTGCCACTGCTGCCGTAACGCGCCTGATTGGACCTGTTGAAGGTTGAACCTGACGATACCCGCTGACTGAGTGTCGAGGACGAGTAGTCACCGCGATCATCGCGATAGCGGTAGACCGGTTCGGAGTAGTAGCTGTTGCGGTTGCTGCTGAGCATGTTGCCGATCAGCAGCCCGGTCAGCAGGCTACTGCCGGAGAAACCCGACCCTGCGGCATTCGCTTCCGATGCGGGCAATTTAGCCTTGGCCGCGTCCACTTCGGACTGCGTCACCTCGCCATCGGCACTCAGTTCGAAACCGCCGAGCTTGGGGATGAATTTGCCGGCGGAATCCTGCTGGCACCAGTCGGCGACAAAGTCGGCGTCGCAATCAGCCTGGTTGTCGTACACCGGCGCAATGCTTCGATGCTGGGCCATGGCCTTCATATAGGCGTCAGAACAGATGTCGACCGGGAGTTTTTCATCGGCGCACTGCTGGACGGACTGGAAGTTGTACTTTTTGTGTATCTCGTAGGTTTTTTCCGTCGGCCCGCAGCCTGATATCGCCATGGCGACCGATGCCGCCAGCGAGAGCTGAACGTACTTGCTTCGTTTCATCGCAATCTCCGTGGCGCAATCAGTTCTGGGAAGGGGTCATGCACGCGGCGTTCAACATGCCGACGCTGATCGCCACTGCCGCGACATAGATACCCGCTGCGATTTCGCCGTTCTTGATGCGTTCAGAGGCGCCTTTGAGCACCAGGCTGGTCACCAGGAACGCCAGCAGTTGGACGAAAGCGGCGATCACCGCCCAGACGACGAAGTCCAGAATGCTGATCGAGTAGGCGATCACATTGCTGGCCGGAATGGCGAATCCGATGATGGCGCCGCCCAGGGCGATGGCGGCCGCAACGTTGCCCGCACGGATCAACTCGAATTCCCGGTGCGGTGTGATGCGGGTGTAGATGAACTGGAACAGCGCGAACAACACGGCGGCGCCGAGGATGTACAAAACAAACCCGAGCACGGCGGCTTTGTTCAGGGAGATAGAGAGCGCTTCAAGCATGGACTTCTTCCTTTTTAAAAAGTGTTCAGGTCGGTGGTGTACAGCGAAATACCCAGCGAAGTGCTCAAGCTGATGGTGCCTTCGGCGTCTTCTTCGACGGAAAACAGCAGGAATTCCCGGCGATCGGTCAGGCCGGTTTCGCGGGCGTACAACATCGAACAGTGCTGGATGCTGTATGTTTCGTCCGGATTCTTCAGGTGTTCGCTCAACGGCACCAGTTCGGTCTGGCCGTTCTCGGTGCCCCATTCGCGGGTGTATTCGACACCGTTGAGGGTGTAGGTCGGCAGCCCGATCAGGCTTTGAGGGCCGGCCAGCCGCCGCAGCTCCGCTTCACTGTTGATGGTGACGTAACTGAGGTAGTTGAACAGGATCACCGACTCGACCTGCCCGGCGATGTCGCCGGTGGTGTGCACTTGCAGCCAGTAGTCTTCGTCGTTCATGTAATAGCGCGACAACCAGGTCGACTGCCCGAGCTCAATGGTGCCGGCGCTCCAGATTTGCTGGGAGCCGGGAATGGTTACCGCGGTTTTTTCGTCGAGCAACAGTTTCAGGGTCGTGTCGAACATCACGCCCTTGCCCAATGCCAGGCCCAGCGGGCCGGTGACTGGCAGGTTATCGTTGGCTGTCCATTTCGAATCGGTATTCGTGCCCGCGTTCGGGGCCTCAAGCCCCAGCAACTGTTTAAACCATCCCATTGGAGATTTCCTTGAGGCGAGTAGAGGCGATGTAGAAGAGTTCGCCGCCCTTGACGCGAGTGGCGCCGGGCGGGTTGATTGAAGGCTGTCGGGCGCCTTTGGCGCGGTAGCCGATAAGGGTCGCGTTATGGCGTTCTTTCATCTGTGCGTATAGATCGCCGAACGTTGTTTCAAAGGTTTCGGGCAGTCTCATCAGGTATTGGGTGGCGCCTTGGCCCACGCACAGCAATTCATTGATGACCACTGACGAGCCCGGATCCTGAGAGGCGCGCACCAACATCTCGATGGCCATGCTTGAGGTGCATTCCAGGCTGGGCGCGTAGGCGCTGGCGAGCGCGGCGATTTCACTTTCATTGAAGTGGGCGACCACATGCCCGACCGGGCTCAGTTGATTGACCGCCAGCACGGTGGCCAGGGTCAGATCGTCTGAATGGGTGCGCACCAGTACGCGTTCGGCGCCAGGCACGCCGGCACGCAGCAAAAGCGCGACAGAGGACAGGCTTTCACCTTTGATAAAGGCCGCCTTGCCCGGCATGGGGTTTTCTTCGAGGTCGCAATCGCAAATGACGATCAGGTTGTCATTGGACGTTTCGTCCTGCAGCAGCAACTCAATAACCCGCTCGCTGGACGCGCCTTCCCAGCCGATGAGAACGGTATGGCCGACCTTGCCGGTGAAATCGCCTTTACCCTTCATGCCTTTTCTCCATACATCGATGACACTGCTGGTGGTTTTGCCGATGGCTGCGGTCAGCAGCGCAATGCCCCCGAGCATGACCCAGGTAGCCACGAAAATCCGTCCCGCGGCTGTCTGTGGCGCAAGATCGCCGTAGCCGACGGTGAGCGTGGTGGTGAGATAGAAGTAGGTGAACGTGGCGGGAGCGATGAGGTGTTGTTCGCCCAGAAGCACCAGGCCGAGCCAGGCCGTGCTCAGGTGTACGCCCAGCGCAATGGCCAGGCCGGCCCAGCCGAAGCGATGGAAGAAGGACGCCGCGTACGCGCGCAATAAAAGGAAAATCGACATTACATCCCTGACTCCTTGGGGGCTCATTCCTGGCGACGTAATCGCTCGGGCATTTGAGTGCTCGAGTGTGGTTACCGGGCGGCATTAAACCTGCTGCGCGGCGTAGATAACAGTACCTTGGCTGCAATATACCCGGCGATTGCAGCAAAAATATGCCCTTCGAAGGAAATGCCCCGGCGCGGAAGGAAGCCAACAATCAGCCCACCATAGAGCAGGGCCACGACACTGGCCGTTATCAGGTTGCTCCAGCTCCTCTGAAACCAGGCGCGCGAAAGAAGATACGCCCACAGCCCGAACACCCAGCCGCTGGCACCGATATGCACGCCGGCAAAACCGAACAGCCAGATCAGTGAACCGCCCAGCAAAATGATGATAGCGCTGACGGCCATGAACCGGTTGAGCCCTTCGGCGATGACCAGGGTGCCGAGGATCAAAAAGGCAATCAGGTTGGCACTCAGGTGCGCAAAGGATGTGTGCAAGAAAGGCGAGGTGATGATGCCGACCAGTCCGTGCAAGGTTCTCGGAACCAGGCCGAAGGCGTTAAGGCTGTAGCCGGTCGCCACATTGAGCAGTTGCAGCGCAACCATGAAGATGGCCAGGCCGGCGATTGTCTTGAAACCCTTCAGGGCATCCATCCTTGACCTCGATTCGGCAGTAAAGAAGGGCGATCAATTAATGCCTGCCAGTTAAGAGATAGAACAAGCACTGAGTAAAGTTGTGGCGAGGGAGCTTGCTCCCGCTGGGCCGCGCAGCGGCCCCTCTTATCCCCAAAAAGAAGGGACTGCTGCGCAGTCCAGCGGGAGCAAGCTCCCTCGCCACAGGGGCAGTGCACTTGACTGACTGGCATCAGGGCAATGAATGCCCTTTCTGCCGGGGTATTGCTTACTCGGCCGATTTTTTCTTCAGGCGTTCCAGGATCGCATTGGCGCTGCCTGCGTCCGGCGTGATGCCGGCTTCGCGCAGTTTGCGCTCCAGGTCGGTGCCGGTCGACGCATCGGCCAGTTCGTCCTGGGCTTGTAGTTCAGCGGCGCGTTGCTGCTGCTTGGCCTGCAGGCGGTTCAGTGTACCGACGGCGGTTTCCAGCTTGCCGTTGGCGCCGCCACTGGCGATCGAGGCGCTGACCTGGGCTTTCTGTACGCTTTCACGAGCCTTGGCCATGTCCACTTGCTGGCGCAGGCTTTTGATGCGGTTTTCAGCCTTGGTGATGTCTTTGCGCATGTTGTCGGCGTAACCGCCGAATTCGGTGGCCTGCTTTTGCTCGACATCCAGTTCATTGGTCAGGGTCGAAATGGCTTCGGCCACTTCCAGTGCCAAGTCTTCGCGGTTGGCCTGGATCGCGGCCAGGGCTTTGGATTCCAGGTCCTTGATCTTGGCGTTGTACTCGCTGACGCGGTCAGCCGACAGTTTGTGCTTGGCCATGATGGTGACCAGCTCACGCTTGGCGTTGGCCAGCGCGCTGTCAGCATCGCGAATTTCCTGGTCGAGAATGCGCAGGGCCTGTTGGTCGACGATCGATTCGCCGACTTCGTTGGCACCGCCACGCAGCGCGGTGAACAATTTGCTCCAGATGGACTGAGTCATTGGATATATCCTGTTCCCGAATAATTAATTGAAGAAGCGTTCAAAGGCTTCGCTGGCGCGCTGGACGTTGTCGACGAGGGTTTTGATCTCAGTCACGACGTTGGTCAGGCTGGAGTCGGAGCTCAGCGCGCCGAACATGTTGTAAACGACCTGCCCGTTGGGCATGGACTCGATACCGATCGAGGACAGCGGGAACATTTCCCGGCTGCGCAATACGGCATCATTGAATGCCGGGACGTCGTTGATCGACTCGACATCGACCAGGACCGTATCGACGATGATCTGATCGCCAACCACCGCGATGTAAATCGGCAAGCCACCGAAATCGTTCATTTCCAGCTTGATGCTGGATTCGGAGCCTTGAACGAGGGAGAGGGTGATTTCGTTCGCAACCACTTCGTCGAGGGCCTGGAGGGCGCTGTAGAGGCGATCGATGTTCCAGTTATTACCTGCGCTCATGTAATTCTCCGACATGAATGAGCCAGCCAGAATCGGTTGGCGTAGCTGTTTCTCCATCTGCTTGAGCAGGCTTCGATTTTCGGGAAGCACCCAAGTCTCGTGTTTCACATAGCCGGCGGCACCCAGGCCCGCGCGCATCTGCTTCATGTAGAAGCTCGATGGTTTTTTCGCGGAGGGTTTCGAGCGCTCTCCTTTGCGGCTCGCTGAATCGGTAACAGACCCGGTAGGCGGATCTGATGGAGAGCTGCTTTTCATGGTGCTGATCCCGTTGTGAAAAACTCACGCGTGATAACACTACAGGCTATTTTTGCAGCCCTCAATAGCTCACGCGTGAGATTTTTTCGACGGTTGCGCAGGTGTATGAAAAAGAAGGGAAGCAGCATGATTCCGATCAGTTAAGCGCAATCCTGTAGAACGAGCTTCTCATCTAACCAGCCAGAAAGTCATCGGTGGACACCACGCTGGCATAGGCAAAACCCAAAGCCGACATGAAGGCGGCGTGAACGTGGGCGGCTGGGACGGTGACGCCGTTGAACTCCAGGTCGAGGGTGGCACATGCGTCGTGGATCACCGTGACCGTATAGCCGAAGTCCGCTGCGGCACGGGTGACGCCGTCGATGCACATGTGGCTCATGCTGCCGACGACCACCAGGTGTTCGATACCTTGCTGGTCGAGGATGTCCTTGAGTTCGGTTTCGCGGAACGAGTTGACGAAGTGCTTGAGCACCACCGGTTCATCGGCGCGGTTGAGGACTTTGGGGTGCAGCTTCGCGCCGTCGGAGCCCGGGGTGAAGAACGGCGCGGCGTCGGAGGTGAATTCGTGGCGGATGTGCACCACCGCGTCACCGGCCTCGCGAAAGGCCTGGATCAGCCGTGCAGCGTTGTCTGCGGCGGCATCGGCGCCCGCCAAAGGCCACTTGCCCTGGGGGAAGTAGTCGTTCTGGATATCGACTACGATGAGTGCTTGCTTGGCCATGAGTGTTTCCTCGAAGTGCTTGTTGGGTGTGATTCAAGTATCAGGTTCTGCAGGCCGTCCGAGGATTGGCCGCACCGACAATAGAAGGGGGAAAACTGACAATGGGCGTAGAAAGGGCAGTCGTCGAATTGGGCGTGCTGATCTATCCCGGCGCGCAGATGGCGGCGGTGCATGGGCTGACGGATCTGTTCGGGGTGGCCAACCGGATTGCCGCCGAGCATCAGACGGCGCAGTTGCCGTTGTTGCGGATCAGCCATTGGCGGGTCGAGGGCGATCAGGCGCCCGAGCGGGTCTACGACAGTCAACCCGGTCCGGACGGCGCGCTGGTGGCGGTGTTGATCCCGCCTTCGATTGGGGGTTTTTCCAAGGGCCAGGCACCGCAGGGACTGATTCGCTGGATTCGTCAGCAACACGCCAGCGGCGCGACCCTCGGCGGAGTTTGCGTGGGTTCTATACTGTTGGCCGAAAGCGGTCTGCTCGACGGTCGGAGCGCCACCACCCACTGGACCTCGGCCAAAGCCTTCGCCGAGCGTTATCCGGCGATCAAGCTCAAGGCCGACACGCCCATCGTCGACGACGGCGATCTGATCACCACCGCCGGGCTGATGGCCTGGTCAGAGCTGGGATTGCGCCTGGTGAACCGTTTACTGGGGCCGAGCATCGCCACCAGCACGGCACGCTTTCTGGTGGTGGAGCACAGCGACAGCGCGAGCGAATGCGGCAGTAATTTTTCACCGATTCTCAGCCATGGCGATGCCTCGATTCTCAAGGTCCAGCATTGGCTGCAAAGCACCGGGGCGGTCGATGTCTCGCTGGCGGCAATGGCCGATCGGGCGGGGCTGGAAGAGCGCACCTTCCTGCGGCGATTCCGCGCGGCGACCGGGTTGAAACCCACCGAGTACTGCCAGCACCTGCGCGTCGGCAAGGCGCGCGAGATGCTCGAATTCACCAACGGCACCATTGATCACATTGCCTGGACCGTGGGTTATCAGGACCCGAGTGCGTTTCGTGCGACGTTCAAAAAGATTACCGGGCTGGCGCCGAGTGATTACCGGACGCGGTTTGGCGTGACGCCGCCAGCTGTTGTGGCCCGGTAGCCAGAGCACGCCAGATCAAGAAAATGTGGGAGGTTTGAGTCGTGCAAAATGCCGGAGTCCTGAAGGGCGTCGTGCATAATCAAACAGGCGTAATGCCATTACTGTCTGGGCAACCGGCTGATTTAACAGTCGTTCTTCATCAGCCGCCATTGGCCTGATCCCTGCACCCCTCCAGCTACATTTATCCAACGCAGATTGAAGGGGGACGCATGACCCCAACAAATCGCCAGAAACTGGTACTCGCCCATTCGGTACGGCCCGATGCCCCGCTGCACGAAGTTGAAACCAATCGGGCGCTGGCTCGTTGGCTGGCGCAGATCGTCGGGCTCGAATACGGCGGCAGTTACGACCCGCAACTGCACAGCGGTCGTGACCGCTATCTGTTGCCGACCCAGACGCTGGTGGGCGCCGCTATCGCCCGGAAGCTGGGCGTCAAAGGGCCGGAGGATTTGTGGGGCGGTTACGTCGACCACGATTTCATCTGCACCAAAGCCATCAGTCATGGGCTGTTGAACCGCTATGCGTTCGCGCCCGAAGGCTGGGCAACGTTGTTTTGCGAACGGGTGCGCAGCGTCGTGCTCGATGGCCTCAGCGTGTTCTCCCTGGACGATGCGCGCCCGGCGGCGGAGCACCTGCTCTACAGCGGCCCGATCCGCATCAAGCCTATTCACGCCTGCGCCGGACGCGGTCAGGAAGTGATCAAGAGCCTCGACCAGTTCGACGCCATCCTCGCTCGCCCCGAGGCCAAGGCACTGTTCACCGAAGGCGTGGTGCTGGAGCAGGACTTGACCGAGGTGATCACCCACAGCGTCGGCCAAAGCTTCATCGGCGACACGGTGCTGAGTTATTGCGGTGATCAATACTTGACCGAAGACGCTCAGGGCGAGCAGGTTTATGGAGGGTCCAATCTGTTGGTGGTGCAGGGTTATTACGAGGACCTGCTGGCGCTGGAACTGCCGGATGACGTGAGGCTGGCGATCCAGCAGGCACAGGTATTCGACAGTGCGGCGGATGAAGCCTACCCCGGTTTCTATGCTTCGCGGCGCAACTACGACATCGCCCAGGGGCTGGACTGCAACGGCCGACAACGCAGCGGCGTGCTCGAACAATCCTGGCGTTTGGGCGGTGCCAGCAGCGCCGAAGTCGCGGCGTTGCAGAGCTTTGTCTACGACCCCGGCCTGCGTGCCATTCGCGTGTCGTCGGTCGAAACCTATAGCGATCAAACGCTGCCGGCGAACGCTATCGAGGTGTACCGCGGGCCGGCGGAACACAGTGATTTTCTTCTCAAGTACGTGACGGTCAAATCCTATGACGGCTAGAAGCGAAACCATTCAGATCGACATCGACGATGAACAGATGAGCGGGACCTTCCTCAGCCCCAAATCGAAAGTCCCGGGGGTGCTTTTCGTCCACGGCTGGGGCGGTAGCCAGGAGCGCGACCTGGAGCGCGCCAAAGGCATTGCCGGGTTGGGTTGTGTGTGCCTGACGTTCGACTTGCGTGGCCATACCGGCGGGACCGGCATTCCGTTGTCCCGGGTCTCCCGCGAAGACAACCTGCGCGACCTGCTGGCAGCCTACGACCGCTTGCTCGCCCACCCGGCGCTCGACACCTCTGCGATCGCGGTGGTCGGCACCAGTTATGGCGGTTATCTGGCGGCGATCCTGACGACGTTGCGTCCGGTGCGCTGGTTGGCGCTGCGGGTGCCGGCATTGTATCGCGACGACTTGTGGCACACGCCCAAGCGTGAGTTGGACAAAGCCGACTTGCGCGACTATCGCGGCACGCTGGTGCGCGCCGACAGCAATCGCGCGTTGCACGCCTGCTCGCAATTCACCGGGGATGTGTTGCTGGTGGAGTCCGAGACCGATGCCTATGTACCCCACGCGACGATCATGAGTTACCGCGCCGCGTGTCAGCAGACTCACTCGCTGACTCACCGGATCATCGATGGTGCGGATCACGCCTTGAGCGACCCGGTTTCGCAACAGGCGTACACCTCGATTCTGGTGGATTGGATCACCGAGATGGTGGTGGGTGAGCGGTTGAGCATCATTCAATCGAGTTGAGAGAGGCGGTGGTCTTGCGGTCGTTCGCAGGCAAACCACATCTCACCGAGGTTTCTTCGAGATCCGCAACGACTTGGCCTTGGCTTCCACCACCAGATACATCAACACCGTTATCAACAGCGGCAGAATGAAATAGATCGCCCGATAAGCGATCAACCCCGCCACCAGGCTGCCCCGCGATACTTCGTGCTGCAGCAGCGCCACGAACACCGCCTCCAACACACCGAGCCCGGCCGGGATATGGGTGATGACCCCGGCAATGGCGCTGATCAGCAACACACCAAGCACCGGCGGATAGTCCAGTTTGCTCGGCAGCAACGTGAAGATCACCGCCGCCATCAGCGCCCAGTTCAGTGCGCCGAGGGCCAGTTGCAGGATTGCCATGCGTAGCGACGGCAGAATGATATCCACGCCGCGAACCGACCATTTCCGGCGCCTGGAATACCGGCAGGCCGCCAGATATCCCATGCTCAACAACAGCAACAAAATCCCCACGTCCTGCAGTGCATTGCTGCTCACTTTCCAGCCCGGCGGCATTCGCATCAGGCCGCTGCTGAACACCGCGCCGGCAATCACCATGTAGCCGAACCAGTTGGTCGCCAGGCTCAGCCCGAGGATTTTTGCGATGTTGCCTTTGCTCACGCCGAGCCGCGAATACAGCCGATAACGCATGGCGACGCCGCCGACCCAGGCGCTCAGGTTGAGGTTGAAGGCATAGCTGATGATCCCCACCGGGAGGATCTGCCGCCAAGTCAGGTTCTGCCGGATGTAGGTGCGCCCGATCAGGTCGAAACAGGCATAGACCAGAAAGCTTGCCAGGGTCACACCTGACGCAATGATCAACGTGCGTACTTTGAAATCAGCCAGGGTATCGAACACTTCGTTCCATTCGATGCGCTGGGCGAGCATCGTGAACAAAACGATCAGCGCCAGGAAAAACAGCATCGTCAGCGGCCTTTTCCAGCGGTGCCAGTGGTGTTTGCCCGGCGTGTCGGAGTGCGACGCAGGCTGCGCTTCGGAATGGCTCATGCCTTGGCGCTCCCGGGTGGGTGGATGAAGGGCTTCAGGCGCGGTTTATGCGCCGGCAACCAACCGGCCCATGCGGGGAAATGCCGCAGGAAGTGAAACACCAGAAAGCCGATGGTCATGTCCCAGATCCGCCCGCGAGGGGCTGTGTCCACCGACATGACCTTGCAATGGTTGCTGCTCAACTCGTCGAGACGCTCGTACAGATCGCGGTTGAAGATACGGTCGCGGATCAGCACGTTGGCTTCCAGGTTCAGGGACAGGCTCAGCGGATCGAGGTTGCTTGAGCCGACAGTGCTCCAGTCCTCGTCGACCAGGGCGACTTTGCCGTGCAGTGGGCGGTCGCAATATTCGTAGATCACCACCCCGGCCCGCAGCAGGTAATCGTAGGTCATGCGCGCGGCGAGCCTGGCCACCCGCAGGTCCGGTTGTCCCTGAAGAATCAGGCGCACCTCGACCCCCCGGCGTGCCGCATTGCGAATCTCGCGCAGCAGCCGATAGCCCGGAAAGAAGTAGGCATTGGCGATCACCACGCGACGCCGGGCACTGCGCAGCACCTGCAAATACACCTCTTCGATATCGTTTGGGTGTTCTGCGTTGTCGCGATACACCAGCCGCACCTGACCGTCATGATCGCTGACCGCCAGTTCAGCGTGCCGCTGCCGGCGGCGCTGCCACCAGTATTTGGCCCGAGCCGGTCGACCGCTTTTTAGCAGGGCGAAATGATGAATATCGGCCACTGCCGGGCCTTGCACTTCAACCGAATAATCCTGCTTGGCCTCGGGGCCGAAGTCGGCCAGATGGTCGGCGGAAAAATTGATCCCGCCGAGGAACGCAATCGTGCCGTCGACCACCACAATCTTGCGGTGCAGACGGCGGAACCAGTTGGTGCGGATGCCCAGGTGAAGCGGGGCGGGGTCGAATATTTGCAGGCGCACGCCTGCGTTGCTCAGGGCGGCGAGGAACGCCGTACTCAGTTCGCCACAACCAAAGCCGTCGAGACTGACCGTGATACGCACGCCACGTTGTGCCGCTTCAATCAGGATCTGTTGAAGCTCATTGCCGACCTTGTCCTCGAACACAATGAAGGTTTCCAGGAGAATTTCACTCTGGGCCTGGCGCAGCACTTCAAACACCCGTGGAAAGTACGCCTCACCGTTTTCCAGCAACTCGACCCGGTTGTTACCGTGCCAGCCGTATTCAACATCAGTCACCGCGGGCTCGCGCACGGGGGGAGGTGGGGAGACATGTTCGACCGTGGTTTTTTCCATCGATGGGCTGCTCATAACTCGATCTCCACCGACAGGGGCGCATGGTCGGAAAGGTGTGACCAGGGGCGTGCCGCCAGCACTTGCGGATGGCTGGCCTTGAGATGGCGCACGTAGATGCGGTCCAGGCGTAACGCCGGCAAACGCGCGGGGAAACTGCGCGCCGGTTTGCCATGCTGCTCGGCAAAGACCTCACGCAAACCGCAAGGCTTGAGCAACGCATCGGCGCGTTGGCGCCAGTCGTTGAAGTCGCCGGCGACCACCACCGGGGCATCTTGCGGTAACTCTTCCAGGCGTCGGATCAGCAGCTTGAGCTGTGCCGTCCGGTGGCTTTCGCGCAGACCCAGATGGACGCAAATGGCATGCACTTCCCGGCCATCGCCGGGCATCCGCAACACGCAATGCAGGACTCCACGGTTTTCATGGCCGCTGATGGACACGTCGAGGTTGTCGTGGCGAATGATCTGGAATTTCGACAACAGTGCATTGCCGTGATCGCCCGCCGGGTAGACCGCGTTGCGCCCGTAGGCGAATTGCGGCCACAGGCTATCGGCAAGGAATTCGTACTGGGGCATCGCCGGCCAATTGTTGTAGCGCTGGGGATGCTGTTCGTGGGTGCCGTGGACCTCCTGCAAAAACACCACATCGGCGGACACACTGCGCACCGCTTCGCGCAACTCGGGCAGGATGAAGCGCCGATTGAGTGCGGTGAACCCCTTGTGGGTGTTGACCGTCAGCACGGTGAAGCGGCTCACGGCATTGCTGATGGGTTGCTGCTCATCCGTCCCGCCGACCGGTTCGGGAATGCTCATGGCAGCGCTCCTTCGGCAACCGGCTCGCCGGGGGCCGTGACCAGGTCTTTGTCGAGATGCAAACGCTCAAGCAGGTGGCGGGCATCGAAGGGCGCGCGGACTTTGATGTCGTTATCGAAATAGCAGAACACTTCCCGGGATCTGCGAGTCTTGGGTTTTTGCCGGGGCGCGATCAATTGCGGATCTGCCGGTTGCTGGCCGTGATGCCAGGCCTCGATCCGCTCGCTCCAGCGTTGCAGCGCTTGAGGGGTGTAACCGCTGGCGTAGAGTTCTTCGGCGCCGTGCAGGCGCAGGTAGACGAAATCGCTGGTGAGGTCTTCGCGGTACGGCCATTTGCCGGCGGTGTCGGCAATCACCAACGCGGTGTTGTAGCGTTTGAGCAGCCGGACGAAGGCCGGATCGACGAAGCTTTCGTGGCGAATTTCCACGGCATGACGCACTGGTTTTTTGCCGTAGGCCTTCATGCTGGCGTGACCGTTCAGACGTGGTTCGTGCTGGCGGGCAAGGGCGGCGGCCTGTTCGGTGTCGTGGGGCAGTTGTTCAAGAAAGTGTTCGAACAGCTCCGGGTCGAATTTGAAGCTGGGCGGGAACTGCCAAAGGATCGGGCCGAGTTTTTCCTTGAGTTCCAGCACCCCGGAGGCGAAGAAATTCGCCAGGGGTTTATGGATCTCCCGCAAGCGCTTGATGTGGGTGATGAAACGCGGCGCCTTGACGCTGAACACGAAGCCCGCCGGGGTTTCGGCGTACCACTGGGCGTAACGTTCGGGCCGTTGCAGGGCGTAGAACGATCCATTGATTTCGATGCTGTTGACTGCCCGTGACGCGAATTGCAATTCGCGTTTGTGGGTCAGCCCCTTCGGGTAGAAGCCTCCCCGCCAGGGCGTGTAGCGCCAGCCTGAAATACCGATATGAATCGCCGCCATGTCGCCTCCCATCCTCGGACAGCCCTGTCTTTTGATGACTGCCAGGCGTGTGAGAAAGTTTCGACGGGGCTACGGACGGGCAAAAGATCGCAGCCTTCGGCAGCTCCCACAGGCGCGCAGGCGTTGCCGAAGGCTACGATCTTTTGATCTATCAGTGTCCGGCGACGATCCGGGCCGAACCTTCAGCCGGCTCGGCATACACCGGACCCAATCGATCGAGACGACCACTCCAGGCGGTCAGTGCCAATGCCACCAACACCACCAGGCCACCGATCCACGCGGTATGGATCAGGCCCATATGCGCCACGATCAAACCACCACCCCACGCACCACCGGCAATGCCGAGGTTGAACGCCGCGATGTTCAGGCCCGACGCCACGTCCACCGCATGCGGGGTGTGATGTTCGGCCTGACGCACCACATATACCTGCAGCCCCGGCACGTTGCCGAACGCCACCGCACCCCAGACCAGCACAGTGGCCAGGGCCAGCCATGGATTGGCGGCGGTGAAGGTCAGTGCGAACAGTACGGCGGCGAGCAGGGCGAAGATGATTTTCAGGGCGCCGATCGGGCCGCGCTTGTCCGCCAGCTTGCCGCCCCAGATGTTGCCGACGGCCACCGAGATGCCGTACACCAGCAGCACCAGGCTGACGGTGCTGGCGCTGAAGCCCGCAATGTCCTGAAGAATCGGTGCCAGAAAGGTGAAGGCGATGAACGAGCCGCCGTAGCCGACCGCCGTCATGGCATACACCAACAACAGGCGCGGTTGCTTGAGCACTTGCAACTGCTGCAACAGCGAAGCCGGTTTGCTGTGGGCGATGTTCTTCGGTACGTAGAGCAGGCTGCCGATGAAGGCGATCACACCCAGTGCAGACACCGCGAGGAAAGTTTCACGCCAGCCGAAATGCTGACCGATAAACGTCCCCAGCGGCACGCCAGTGACCAGCGCCACGGTCAGTCCGGTGAACATGATGGCGATCGCGCTGGCGGCTTTTTCCTTAGGCACCAGGCTGGTGGCGATGATCGAGCCAATTGAGAAAAACACCCCGTGGGCCAGGCCGGTGACGATCCGCGCAATGATCAGCGACTCGTAGCTCGGCGCTTTCCAGGCCAACAAGTTGCCGAGGGTGAACAGCACCATCAGCGACAACAGCAGCAATTTACGCGGGACTTTGCCGGTGAGGGCGGTCAGTACCGGCGCGCCGACGGCCACCCCGAGTGCATACAAACTGACCAGCAAACCGGCAGACGGCAGGCTGACGCCGAGGTCGGCGCCGATGGTGGGTAATAGGCCAACGATGACGAACTCCGTCGTCCCGATGGCGAAAGCGCTAAGGGTCAGCGCCAGCAAGGCAATGGGCATGGCTGCAACTCCGATGGATTGATTGATGGAGCGCAGTGTCGGGGTTTGGGACGTGCGGAAAAATACAGGGATGGGCATTTGATATTTGCGTGCAGGTCAAATATCTCACGGCTGGTATTAAACCTTGTGGCGAGGGAGCTTGCTCCCGCTCGGCTGCGGAGCAGTCGCAAAGCCATACAGCGCGGTGCATCCGGGAGAAATTGGTTTACAGGTTTTGGGGGCGCTTCGCACCCCAGCGGGAGCAAGCTCCCTCGCCACAGGAGATTGAATCCTACAGGGGGGAGTGGCGGATCAGTGTATTGCGTACTTCTGTAGTCGATTGCTGATCCAGCTCCAGCCAGAACTGCTGCTTGCCGGCGATCTCGGCGGCAGCCGGCAAGCCATCGCGATACACCAGCCGATTGCTCGCCAGCGCCGGTACCTTCGCGCCCGGCAACAGGGTGCCGGCGAGGTTCAGCGGATCGACCCCGCACACCGCAATCAGACTGCCGTCATGGGGACGCCGCCTGACTTCGCGCAGCAACGGGATCGCCTCGGGCAGGGCAAACTGTTCGCCGGCCAGGCCACTGACAAACCGCCCGCCACGAATCTCGCCCCGGGCCTCCAGCCGATGGAACGTGCGCAGCAATTCCCGCCAACTCGGCAACCAGTCCGCCTCGCGCTCCAGCAAGCGCCAGAACACCACGCCGTACCGGCGCAGCAAGGTCATGGCGATGTGTTCCAGGGTTTCTGTGGGTGTGGACGTCGGGCGTTGTTTATCCACAACCGGCTTATCCATGATCGATGCGGCAGCGCCGCGGCGCAGCAAGGCCCAGCGCCCGGCGTCTTCCATCCCGCCGACAAACGCTCCACGCCCGCGTCGACTGCTGCGATTCTGGCGTTTGCTGGCCGGGGTGATCAGCCCCCGCAACCCGGCGAAACTGTCGGCGTTGACCAGTCCGGCACCGACCAGTTCCTGCAAGGCGATTTCCAGTTCCGAGCGCAGCAGATGGGCCTCGTGCATCAGCTCATCGAAAAACAGTGCGCCGTGCTGGCTGAGCGCTGTATAGACCTTTTGTGTTTTGGGCGACAGTTCGCTGACTGGGGTCTGCTCGGTCAAGCTGCTCCACAACCCGACCTGACTACGCGGCAGCAGCAGAATCGGCGTGCTGCGCAATGCCGTGCCGGCGCTCTTGTTGCGCGCGGTCAGGCGGGTCCAGACCAGTTTGCCGCTGCGGCATAACTCATCCAGCCAGCTCGCCGAATAGTCTTTGAGCCGCGCCGGCAGAATGTCGCTGTCCCATGCCGAAGCGGCGGCGGGGTAGCCTTCGAACTGGCTGATAATCGCCGGCAACACTGCGCTGCCCTGGCCTCGGCTCACGGTGGAAAGATGCTGCCAGTCGAACAGGAAACGCATGAAATCCTGCAACGCCACTGGCTCGATTTCCCGTCGCAGCCGTTTGACCGTGTAGCGATGAATCCGCGCCAGCAGATGCCGTTCGCACCATTCGTCTTCACCTGCGCGCGGGGTGAATTGCCCGCGCAACACGTAGCCTTCGCGTTCCAGTTGGGCCAGGGCCTGAGTGACTTGAGTCGCCGGTAATCCAAGCGGTTCGGCAATCGCCTTCAGCGGTAACGGACCAAACGCGCTGAGCCGCGCGCGGACCACTTCCAGGACTGCTTCGTCCGGCTCCCAGATTTCATTGAAACCGGGCAACGCCTCCAACGACGGAAACAACGTGGCCTGTGGATAAATCGCCCGCAGGCAGGTCAGTCGCTCCAGTGGCAGCCACAGCGATTGCTTGGCGTTGATCTGCAAACGGCTGGCACGGCCACTGTTGGCCAGGGTGTTCAGCCATTCGAGCCAATTGGGGTTGGCCCGGGCCTCGTCGTCGGTGATGCACGCCAGGCTCATCAAGGCCTCATGCATTTCATCGAGGCCGGTTGGCGTTGGCCAGGCTTCGTCGCGCACCGCGGCAATCGCGTCGGCGTCCAGCGCACCGAGGTCGTCGGTGGACTGCGGATCGCTCCAGCGACGGTTGAGTACCGCCTGAGTACGGCGTTCTTCCAGCGGCGCGTCGTCGAGGAAGGTGTAGGGGCGGGCACTGAGGATTTCCGCCGCCAGTGGCGAAGGCGCCGGCAGGTCGCGGCTGATCAGGCGGATATCGCCCTGTTCCATGCGCCGCAACAACGCCAGCCAGCCTTCGCTGTCCATGGCCTCGTGCAGGCAATCGTCGAGGGTTTGTTCCACCAGCGGATGGTCGGGAATCTCGCGCTCGCCGGCGAGGTTTTCCACGCAGGCGATCTGATCGGGAAACACGCTGGCGATCAGGTCTTCGCTTTTCATCCGTTGGATCTGCGGCGGCACTTTGCGGCCGCCGCTGTAGCGTGGCAGCGCGAGGGCGACCCCGGCATTCCAGCGCCAGCGTACGCCGAACAGCGGGGCTTCGAGCACCGCTTGAGTCAGGATATGTTCGGCGCTGTTGCTGTGCAGGTAGCGCCAGACGTCGTCCAGCTCGAAGCTGTGGCTGGTGGACAGCGACAACACGATGGCGTCCTCGCTGGCGGCGGCCTGCAATTCGAAGTTGAAGGTGCGGCAGAAACGCTTGCGCAGGGCCAGGCCCCAGGCGCGGTTGATGCGGCTGCCGAACGGTGAGTGGATGATCAGTTGCGTACCGCCTGACTCGTCGAAAAAGCGCTCCATCACCAGTGTGTCCTGGGACGGCAAGGCGCCGAGGGTCAGGCGGGCCCGGGCCAGGTAGTCGACCAGTTGCTCGGCGCTGGCGAGGTTCAGGCCGAGGGTGTCGGTCAGCCAGTCGAGGGCCGGTTGCAGATCGCCGGGTGTGGTGGCGAGCAGTTCATCGAGTTGCGCTTGCAGGCGGGCCACGGCGAACGACAGTTCATTGCTGCGACCGGGTGCTTCACCGAGCCAGAACGGAATGGTCGGCGGCTGGCCCTGAGCATCTTCGACCCGGACCTTGCCGGTTTCGACCCGCAGGATTCGATACGACGTATTGCCCAGCTGAAAGATATCCCCGGCGATGCTTTCCACCGCGAAGTCTTCGTTGACGCTGCCGATGTTCAGCCCCTGAGGCTCCAGCAACACGCTGTAGTCGGCGTTGTCGGGAATCGTCCCGCCGCTGGTCACGGCGGTCAGCTTGGCGCCCCGACGACCGCGCAAGGTGCGGCTTACGGCGTCCCGGTGCAGGTACGCGCTACGTATGCCCTGGCGACCGTTGTAGCCCTCGGCGAGCATGTGCAGCAGCGCCTGATAATGCTTTTCGTCGAGCTTGGCGTAAGGCGAGGCTTTACGCAGCGTCTCCAGCAATGCCTGCTCGTGCCATTCCTGGCAACTGACCTCGGCGATGATCTGCTGGGCCAGCACGTCCAGCGGCGCTTCGGGGATCAACAAGGTGTCGAGTTCGCCACGGCGCACGCAATCGAGCAAAGCGGCGCATTCGATCAGGTCGTCGCGGGTGGTGGCGAACAATCGGCCCTTGGGTGTGCCGCCGACCTGGTGCCCGGAGCGGCCGACCCGTTGCAGAAAACCGGCAATCGAGCGTGGCGAAGCGATCTGGCACACCAGGTCGACGTCGCCGATATCAATCCCCAGTTCCAGCGAGGCGGTGGCGATCAGCACTTGCAGCTCGCCGCGCTTGAGCCGTTGCTCGGCGTCCAGACGAAACTCCTTGGCCAGGCTGCCATGGTGGGCGGCCACCGCGTCTTTGCCGAGGCGTTCGCTCAAGTGTCGGCTCAGGCGTTCGGCCAGGCGCCGGGTGTTGACGAAAATCAGCGTGGTCCGGTGTTCGCGGGCGAGGGCGGCGAGGCGGTCATAGACCAGCTCCCACACGTCGTTGGCCATCACCGCCGACAGCGGCACGGGCGGCACTTCGATATCGAGATCCCGTGGGCGGGCATGGCCGATGTCGATGATTTCGCAGTCGCGATCACGACCAACCAAAAAACGCGACACCGCCTCGATGGGTTTTTGCGTGGCAGACAGGCCGATCCGCACCAGCGGTTGCGGGCAAAGCGCTTGCAAGCGCTCCAGGCTCAGGGCCAGGTGACTGCCGCGTTTGCTGGCGGCGATGGCGTGGATTTCGTCGACGATCACCGTTTGCGTGGTGCCGAGCATTTTCCGTCCGGAGTCGGAGCCGAGCAGCACGTATAGGGATTCCGGAGTGGTCACCAGAATGTGCGGCGCGGTTTTGCGCATGGCCGAACGGTCTTTTTGCGGCGTATCGCCGGTGCGCACGGCAGTGCTGATCGGCACGTCGGGCAGGCCCATCACGCGTAACTGTTCGGTGATGCCGGCCAGCGGGTTTTGCAGGTTGATCTGGATGTCGTTAGACAGCGCCTTGAGTGGCGAAACGTAGACCACCAGGGTTTCGTCCGGCAGGCCATCCGGGTTTTCCAGGCCGCGATGGACCAGATCGTCGAGCACGGCCAGAAACGCGGTGAGGGTTTTGCCGGAGCCGGTGGGCGCGGCAATCAGCGTTGAACGGCGCTGGCGGATCAACGGCCACGCCCGGGCCTGGGCGGCGGTAGCCGTCGCGAAGGTGTTGCTGAACCAGGCGCTGACGGCGGGGTGGAAACCGTTCAGCGCGCTGTCTGCGGGGATGGGCAGGTTCATGAACCAATTTATGCGGGTGGGGACGGGAAGTTGCAAGTACCGCTCAGGCTCTGTGTTGCTCCTGAGGCCAGTAGCGGCACCACAAATCCCCGGGAACTACACTTTACGGGTGACGGTTGCGCACTAAACCCGCAAAATGCAACGATTCCGGCAATTATTGAGGACATCGCCTGCGGGCGCTGTCGATAAAGCCATCGTTCCAATCAGACTGGGCCTGCTGACTCTATGCGAATGCGCCTTATGTTACTGGGCGGCGGAAATGCCCTTGGGCAGGCGCTGATTCGCCTCGGTGCGGAGGAAGACATCGGTTTCCTCGCCCCCCGCCCACCACAAGACGGCTGGGACGCCGCGAGCCTGACGCAACTGCTCGACGATACCCGTCCGGATGCGTTGATCAATCTCGCCTACTATTTCGACTGGTTCCAGGCGGAGACCGTCAGCGAACAGCGTCTGGCCGGGCAGGAGCGCGCCATCGAGCGTCTGGCCGAATTGTGCCAGCATCACAACATCGTGCTGGTGCAACCGTCGAGTTATCGCGTGTTCGATGGCTCCCGGGCGACCGCCTACAGCGAAAAAGACGAACCGGTACCGTTGGGTCTACGCGGTCAAGCTTTGTGGCGCATTGAGCAAAGCGTGCGCGCCACTTGTCCACAGCATGTGTTGCTGCGTTTCGGCTGGCTGCTCGATGACAGCCCCGAGGGCACCCTCGGGCGATTCCTCGCCCGGGCCGAGAAAGCGGAAGAACTGCTGTTGGCGGATGATCGTCGCGGTAATCCGACGCCGGTGGACGACGCTGCCCGAGTGATCATTTCGGTGCTCAAACAACTCGATTGTGCTGCGCCGCTGTGGGGCACCTACCACTACGCCGGGCATGAGGCGACCACACCGTTGGCACTGGGGCAGGCGATTCTCACTGAAGCGCGTGCCCTGCATCCGCTGGCCATCGAAGCGCCGACCGCCCAGGCTCACGCCGCGCGGCCCGACGCTGCCGAAGAACCGCAACACGCGGTGCTGGCCTGCAAGAAAATTCTGCACACTTTCGGGATCAAGCCCCGTGCCTGGCGCGCGGCACTCCCGGGCTTACTGGATAGGTTTTATCGCCATGGCTGACGGCCCTGTTTTAATCACCGGCGGCGCCGGTTTCATCGGTTCGCATCTGACCGACGCCTTGCTTGCCAAAGGGCATTCGGTGCGAATTCTCGATGACCTGTCCACCGGCAAGCGCAGCAACCTGCCGATGGACAATCCCCTCGTTGAACTGATCGAAGGCGATGTCGCTGATGCCGCCCTGGTGGCGCAGGCGATGCTCGGTTGCAGCGCGGTGGCGCATCTGGCCGCGGTGGCTTCGGTGCAGGCTTCGGTGGATGACCCGGTGAAAACTCACCAGAGCAACTTCATCGGCTCGCTGAACGTCTGCGAGGCCATGCGTCAGGCCGGTGTCAAACGCGTGTTGTACGCGTCCAGCGCAGCGGTCTATGGCAACAATGGCGAGGGCGAGTCGATCGACGAAGACACGCCCAAGGCACCGTTGACGCCGTATGCGGTGGACAAGTTGGCGAGCGAGCATTACTTCGATTTCTATCGCCGCCAGCATGGTCTGGAACCGGTGATTTTCCGCTTCTTCAACATCTTCGGCCCGCGTCAGGATCCGTCTTCGCCATACTCCGGTGTGATCAGCATTTTCAGCGAGCGCGCGCAGAAAGGCCTGCCGATCACCGTGTTCGGTGATGGCGAGCAGACTCGGGATTTTGTCTACGTCGAGGATCTGGTGGACGTGCTGGTGCAAGCCATCGAGAAACCGCAGGTCGAGGTCGGCGCGGTGAATGTCGGCTGGAATCAGGCGACGACCCTCAAGCAAATGCTTGAAGCCCTTGAAGCCGTAGTTGGCAAGCTGCCGCCCGTTAGCTATGGCCCGGCGCGTTCCGGTGACATCCGCCATTCACGAGCGAATAACCGGCGTTTGCTGGAGCGGTTCACCTACCCGGAGCAGACGCCGATGAGCGTTGGCCTGGCGCGGTTGTTGGGGCGCTGAGGTTTTACACAGTTGTGAAAAAGGCGCCTTGAAGGCGCCTTTTTTGTGTGTCGAATATGACCGGTGCAGTTCCTTGTGGTGAGGGGGCTTGCCCCCGTTGGGTTGCGAAGCAGCCCCACTGCATTTCGCCTGACGTCCTCATCGGCTGGATGGCGCCTGCTGCGCAGGCGAACGGGGGCAAGCCCCCTCGCCACGGTTCTTTAGAACTTGTAACCCAGACCGACCATGTAGATGAACGGATCGACGTCCACGTTCACCCGTGCGCGGGTGCCCGGAGCCACGGCGTTGTTTTCCACGGTGGCACGGGTGTCGATGTCGATGTAGCGCACCTGGGCGTTGATCATCACATTGTCGGTCAGCATGTAGTCGGCACCGACTTCCCAGGCCAGGCCCCAGGAGTTTTTCGCGTTGAAGTTGCTGAAGCCATTGGCGCTGGCTTCGCTGCTGACGTGCTCGTCGTAGATCCAGGTGTAGTTGATCCCGCCGCCGACATACGGCTGGAATGCGGACTTGGCATCCATCGGATAGTAGACCAGGCTCAGGGTCGGCGGCAGGTGTTTCAGGGTGCCGAGTTTGCCGTTGGCGGCGCCGAGCGCGGTGCCTTTGAGCTTCACGTCATGCTCGAACGGCGAGGCCGCGAGCAGTTCGATCCCCAGGTGGTTGGTGATCATGTAGGCGAAGTTCAGGCCCAGTTGCGTGTCGCTGCTCATGGTGGCCTTGCCACCCAGGTCGGCGCCCTTCAGCGGGCCTTGATCGACCTTGACGCTGGAGCTGTCGGCTGTCGGATTGACGGTGATCGCACCGGCCCGAACGATGATATTGCCAGCCTCATGGGCATGGGTGAGCGGGGCTGCGAGCGCGAGGGCAAGCAGTGAAGCGCTGAGCAGGGACTTGTGCATGGGGGCTCCAAAGGACGTTAAAAATGCTTGATGTCCAATGGTAGGGATCCAACTGATACGGTCTTTTGACTCAGCTCAACGAAACAGTGATGGCCCAGATTTTTGCGGAACCTTCGAGGGCCTCTTCGCGGGCAAGCCTCGCTCCTACAGGTTCAACATTGCCTTGTAGGAGCGAGGCTTGCCCGCGAAGGCGTCCTTTCATTCAACACCGAACTACCGGTGTTCACTCCGGCAGTTCATACACATAAATCTTCTGCGCCTCCATCTGATACCCGGCATCCGCCAATTCGCTGGTGGACGCCTTGACCTGCAACGCACCTTCGACCCAGTACGGCTGGTACAGCTCATCGAGCTTCACGCCGACTTCGCTTTTGACGTGCACGATCTGGTTCGACGGCGGAGGCGGTACGTGGATGCAGGCGCCGAAATACGGCACCAGCAGAAACTCCGTGGTGCGGCCTTCTTCACTGACCTCCAGCGGTACGATGTACCCCGGCAAGCGAATGTTCTGGCCATCGAGACTTTTCACCACCGGCGCGTTGGGCATGTCCTGTTTGGCGGCCGGGGCCGACTCCGCGGACAATGCGTCGCTCATCTTCGACAGGTCGTGCAGCGGCGTCATGTTCGGCACTTCCGGCGGGGCATCCGGCGGGATCATTTCCGACCAGGTCAGGTCTTTCGGCTCGGCGGCCCACAGCGGCAGAGCAACCAGCATCAACAGCGCAAGCAGAGCGCGGGGCATGTTCAACGTCCTCACAGGCGGATCGACAGGCCATCGGCCAAGGATTGGCGATAAGCGCGCCAGGCCGGCACGCTGCCCATCAGCAGCGCGGCGATCAGGATGCCACCGAGCAGCGTCCATTCATATTCGCTTGGCCAGGCCAGCGGCAGGTACAAACCGTAATTCGACTGCACGTAACCCTGCGCCACGGCGATGCCCACATACAGCAGCGCCACGCCGGCAATCACTCCCGACAGCGCCAGGGCAAACGCTTCCAGCACCAGTAAAGTCGCGATATGCCATGGCCGCGCGCCCACCGAACGCAGAATCGCCATCTCCCGGCGCCGCTCGTTGAGGCTGGTGAGAATCGCCGTGAGCATGCCGATCAACCCGGTCAGCACCACGAACAGCGAGACGACGAACAAGGCTTTTTCCGCCGTGCTCATCAAACTCCACAGCTCCTGCAACGCCACACCCGGCAGGATCGCCAGCATCGGTTCGCCACGGAATTCGTTGATTTCACGTTGCAGCGCGAAGGTCGAAATCTTGTTGTTAAGGCCGAGCATGAACGCGGTGATCGCTTGCGGCGTCAGGTCCATGTTGCGCGCCTGATCGGCACTGACCCGACCGTTACCCCGCGCCGGTACACCGTTGTGCCAGTCGATGTGGATCGCTTCCATGCCGCCGAGGCTGATGTGCAGCGTGCGGTCCACCGGGGTGCCGGTGCGTTTGAGGATGCCGACCACGGTGAACGGCTTGTCGTCGTGCTTGACCAGGCTGATCGCCGCCACGCCATGGGCCAGCACCAGTTTGTCGCCGAGTTTGTAGTGCAGCGCGTCGGCCACTTCGGCACCGAGCACCACTTCGAACGGATCGCTGGCGAAAGCCCGGCCGTCAGCCAGTTCCAGATGCTGTTGATGGCCGTACTGGTAATGCTCGAAGTACGCCTCAGTGGTGCCCATCACCCGATAACCACGATGGGAATCGCCGAGGGACATCGGGATCGCCCACTTCACTTTCGGGTTGTTGGCGAACTGCTCGAAGCTGTCCCAGCGGATGTTGTTGGTGGCGTTGCCGATACGGAATACCGAATACAGCAGCAGGTTCACCGAGCCGGAACGCGCGCCGACGATCAGGTCGGTGCCGCTGATGGTGCTGGCGAAACTGGCCTTGGCCTCGGTGCGCACCCGCTCCACCGCCAGCAGCAGGCAGACCGACAGGGCGATGGCGAACGCGGTGAGGATCGCGGTGAAGCGACGGTTAGCGAGGCTGGCCATGGCAAGACGAAACAAATACATCTCAAACCTCGGACGGGGTGGCGGCGCGATTGAGATCGGCCAGCGACAGGTGGCGATCGAACAGCGGCGCGAGGCTCTGATCGTGGCTGACGAACAACAGGCTCGAGCCGGCTTCGCGGCATTCGGCGAACAACAGGCGAATGAAGTTTTCGCGAGCGTCGTAATCCAGTGCCGAGGTCGGTTCGTCGGCGATCACCAGTTCCGGCTGACCGATCAGTGCACGCGCGGCAGCGACCCGCTGCTGCTGGCCGATGGACAGTGAATCGGCGCGGCGGCCCAGAATGTTTTCATCCTTCAGGCCCAGATGGGCGAGCAGGGTGGCGGCGGCCTGATCGACGCTGCCGTGGCGCTGTTTCGCCCGCTCGGCGCGCAGTTTCGAGAAGTGACAGGGCAATTCGACGTTCTCCCGCACCGACAGAAACGGCAGCAAGTTGAACTGCTGGAAGATGTAGCCGGTGTGATCGACCCGGAAGTGGTCGCGAGCCCCGGCAGACAGTTCGGTCAATTCCTGGCCGAGCAGCCGGATGCTGCCGCGATCAGGCTTTTGCACACCGCCGAGCAAGCCGAGCAGGGTGGTCTTGCCGCTGCCGCTGGGGCCTTTGAGGAACAGGGTTTCACCAGGCTCCAGGCTAAACGCCGGGATGTCCAGCAACGGCGGGTGACCGGGCCAGCTGAAGCCCAGGTCGGACAGTTCGATGAGTGCTTGGGTCATGTGAAACCGGTCAGGTTGATGGTGAACCCTGTGGGAGCGGTGTCGGATCAGAATTTCAGGGCGGCGGTTTTGGCCGTCACTTCAACCCCTTGCTGTCCGCTCGGGCTGATCAGTTGTACCTGAATCTTCTGGGTAGCCGGGAACGTGTTGAAGACAGTCGCCAGGTCCAGGGTCTTCAGCGCGCCCGGGGCCGAGCAGCTGAATTGGTAACGGGCGTGGATTTCGCTGTGGTCATGTTGATGCTCGTGACCATCCTTGGCTTCTTCATGCTCATCGTCGGCATCCGGTTTGTCACCGAACAACGGGCTTTCCAGCTCCTGGGTCGCGACCACGCAACCGGCGGCTTTCGGCAGGTTGAACAGTGTCAGTGGTTTTTCCAGTTGAGCACGGACGGCGGCGACTTTGGCCTTGTCGGCATCGGTGGTGGCGGCGTGCTCGAAACCCACCAGGTTCATTGCCGGGCTTTCCAGTTCCAGCTCCAGGGTCTGGCTGTCCAGCGCCGCATTCAAACGACCGACGCCGTGTTCGTGGGCACCGAGGCTGCCGTGCTCATGGTCGTGATCTTGCTCGACAGCCGCGTGAGCGACAGCCAGCGGCAACAAGGCAAACGGCAAAGCGAGCAGCAGACGGCGCATGACGGGTCTCCGAAAAGTAAAATGAAAAATTTGTTATGTAATCTTATAACGAAAGTGCCGAGAGTTTGACCGTCTGCTTGGCGTTGTGCAAGACCCATGGGAGCATGAGAGTCAGGTATGTGCTGGAGCAGACTTATGTTGCGAATACGCGGAAGCATCGGCGACTGGCCGGTGGATTTGACCCTGGAACTGGATGAGGGCGACTGGGCGCAGCTCGGTGCGCAGTTGCAGGCTGCCAAACCCGAGGCGAGTGCAACACCGGTCAAACCGGTGAATCAGGATGATGCGCTATGGCAGATCGCCAAAGAATTGCTGCGCAAGGCCGGGCAATTGAGTGGGCCGGATTTGCTGGAGCAACTGGAAGGGCTGACCGGCAGCGCAGCGGCGGGCAAGCGCTTGTTGGTGCGCTTGCGCCACTGCGCAGATGTCAAAGTGGTGAGCGGCGGGGATACACCGCTCTACAGCTGGATCGAGTAAGCCGCAAAAAAGAGCTTAATAGAGCGCGGCAAACAGCTTGCGACGGTACGTGGTCACCAACGGGTGATCGTTGCCCAGCAGTTCGAACACTTGCAGCAAGGTCTTGTGTGGCAAGCCTTCGTTGTAGCTGCGATTGCGGATGAACAGTTTCAGCAACGCATCCAGCGCCGCGTCGTATTGCTGACGGGCCAGTTGCTGGATCGCTAGTTGATAGACCGCCTCATCGTCCTGCGGGTTTTTCGCCAGGCGTGCTTTCAGGTCTGCCGCATCCGGCAAATCCCTGGCCTGGCCGAGAAACTGGATCTGCGCCTTGGCGCCAGCCAGCGCGGCCTTGTGTTCATCGGTCTTGACCGCGTCGAGTACGGCCTGCGCTTCACTCAGTTCGCCGCGCTCGGTAAGGCAGCGGGCGTAGAGGATCAGTGCCTTGGCATTGGTGTTGTCTTCAGTCAGCAAGATTTTGAGCGTGGCTTCGGTGTCGGCGAAACGGCCTTCATCGAACAGCGCCTGAGCCTGTTCGAACGGGTCGGCGGCGGCTGGCGGCGGCATTTGCACATGAGGTTCGAGCATCGTGCGCACTGCGGATTCCGGTTGCGCACCGGCAAAACCGTCCACCGGCTGACCGTCCTTGAACAGCACCACGGTCGGCAGGCTGCGAATGCCGAAACGCGCAACAATGTCCTGCTCGATGTCGCAGTTGACCTTGGCCAGCAGCAACTCACCCTGATAGCTCTCGGCGATGGTTTGCAGCATCGGCATCAAGGCCTTGCACGGCGCACACCATTCGGCCCAGAAATCCACCAGTACCGGTTTGTGGAAAGAGTTCTCGATCACCGACTGGTCGAAATCGGCAGTCGTGGCGTCGAAGATGTACGGCGTTTCCTGACTCATGGGGGATCTCGTAAAAGCGTGGATGAGGCCACTATAAGGCTTGGTGGGGGGCGGCTGAAAGCGGGGTGATCATTGAGTGATGTGCTGCCAGGCAGGACGTCTTCGCGGGCAAGCCTCGCTCCTACAGGTCCGCGCTGATTTCGAAATCGCCACCCAACCCTGTAGGAGCGAGGCTTGCCCGCGAAGCTTTTTGCTAACCGCGCCGCGCGTGGTAAAGGCTCACATGCCGAAACTCTTCGGGCTCGGCCAGGTCCGGCAAGGTCATCGCCTCCAGCATCTCGATGCGCCGATACAGCGGATGGCGAAAATCCCGCACCCGTGAATCCGCCACCAACGCTTCCCGGCCACGGCTGAGAAACTCGTCGAGTAGCGGCAGATTCTCCCGGTCGTACAACACGTCGGCCACCAGAACCAGATCAAATCGATCCGCTTCGGCGAAAAAATCCGTCGAGTAGCGCAGCTGCACATCATTGAGTTCGGCGTTCGCCCGACACGCGGCAATCGCCAGCGGGTCCAGGTCACAGGCCACCACTTCCAGCGCCCCGGCCTTCACGGCCGCAATCGCAGCCACGCCGGAACCGGCGCCGAAATCCAGCACCCGTTTGCCTACGACCCAGTGCGGGTGTTCGGCGAGATAGCGGGCCACGGCCAGCCCACTGGCCCAGCAGAAACTCCAGTACGGCGGCTCGTGGAGAATCCGCCGGGTTTCTTCGGGGCTGAAAGCGCGGTCCATGTTGTCGCCGTCGATCAGCCAGAGTTTCAGCTCGGTGCCCGGCAATTCACAGGCTACAAGCTGTGCGTCACCGAGCAGTTCACCCAACGCCTGTTGCAGGCCGAGCGGTGCAATCATGGCGCTTTGACGAATTGCAACTGACCCAGGGCCTGGGTTGTCGGCTGGGTGATGAGTTGCGCCGGCAGATGCAGAATCAACTGTCCGGACTGGCTGGCGCGGCCGCGCAGTTCAACGCGAGCGCCAACCGGGAAGGATTCAGGGTTGAAACGCAGGCGAAACGGCAACACCTGATTGGTGCCGATCAGGTTGGCACTGGCGAGCAATTGTTGCGGGCGATCCTTTTCGTCGATCACCAGCAGCGCCAGTTCGACTTCAGCGTCGGCCGGCACGCCCATCAGGGTGCCACTGATTTCACGTTGGTATGCCGGTAGCGGGCCGAGCTCGGCAGACGCCTTGGCTTTCTTCTGCGCCTGTTGCGGCGCTGGGCCTGGTGTTGGTGGCTGGGGCTTGGGTGCATCGCTGCCACAGGCCACCAGCAGGCTGAAAAGACTGAGCAAAACGAGCGGTCGTAACGACATTGGCGGCTCCAGCAAGGTGAAAACATTATAGCCCGTCTGTATACCGCAAACCCTATGGCTTGTCTTGCCACGGGGATGCGCTACCATGGCCCTCCCATTTTTTGTTGCCTGCCACCATGCACTGTCCCTTCTGCGGTGCCAACGACACCAAGGTCATCGACTCGCGTCTGGTCGCCGAGGGCGAACAGGTGCGCCGCCGGCGTGAATGCCTGGCCTGCGGCGAACGCTTCACGACGTTCGAAACCGCTGAACTGGTGTTGCCGCGCCTGATCAAAACCGACGGCAGTCGCCAGCCGTTCGACGAAGAAAAACTTCGTGCCGGCATGCAGCGAGCGCTGGAGAAGCGCCCGGTGAGTGTCGAGCGCCTGGAATCGTCGCTGGTGCACATCAAACACAAGCTGCGCGCCACTGGCGAGCGCGAGGTCAAATCCCTCGTGGTCGGCGAACTGGTGATGGCCGAGCTGAAAAAGCTTGATGAAGTCGCCTATATCCGCTTCGCTTCGGTGTACCGACGCTTCCAGGACCTCAACGAGTTCCGCGAAGAGATCGATCGCCTCGCCCGTGAACCGGTGAAAGAATGACCACCTCCCCGGAACAAGCCATCCTCGACGCCCATTACATGGCCCGTGCCCTGGAACTGGCGCGCAAAGGTCATTACACGACGCACCCCAACCCTCGGGTTGGCTGCGTGGTGGTGCGTGACGGGCAGATTGTCGGCGAAGGCTGGCATGTGCGCGCCGGCGAGCCCCATGCCGAAGTCCACGCCTTGCGTGCCGCCGGTGACAAGGCGCGAGGCGCCACGGCTTACGTGACCCTGGAACCGTGCAGCCACCACGGACGTACGCCGCCCTGCGCCGATGCGCTGGTGAATGCCGGTGTGGCGCGCGTCGTTGCGGCGATGCAGGACCCGAACCCGGAAGTTGCCGGTCGCGGTCTGCAACGTCTGGCCCAGGCGGGAATCGCCACCGAAAGCGGCGTGCTGGAAGGTGAGGCGCGCAAGCTCAATGAAGGCTTCCTCAAGCGCATGGAACACGGCTTGCCGTTCGTGCGGGTCAAGTTGGCCATGAGCCTCGACGGTCGCACAGCGATGGAAAGCGGCGAGAGCCAATGGATTACCGGCCCGGCGGCGCGCTCGGCGGTACAGCGGCTGCGCGCGCAGGCCAGCGTGGTGCTGACCGGCGCCGACACGGTGCTGGCGGACAATGCCCGTTTGACCGTGCGTGCCGATGAATTGGGCCTCGATCCCGAACAAACCGCCTTGGCCATGAGCCGTCCGCCACTGCGCGTGCTGATCGACGGTCGCCTGCGGGTGCCTCTGGACGCGCCGTTTTTCAAGGCTGGTCCGGCGTTGGTTGCGACGTGCATGGCGATCGAAGAGCAATACGCCAACGGTCCGGAGTGCCTGATCGTGGCGGGCGACGATGGCCAGGTCGACCTGCGCAAGTTGCTGGTTGAACTGGCTGCCCGTGACGTCAACGAGGTGCTGGTCGAGGCTGGCCCACGTCTGGCCGGGGCGTTTGCTCAGCAAGGGTTGGTGGACGAGTTCCAGATTTTCATTGCCGGCAAGTTTCTCGGCTCCACGGCGCGACCGTTGCTGGACTGGCCGCTGGCGCAGATGAAAGATGCGCCCGAGCTCAAAATTACCGAAATCCGCGCGGTTGGCGATGACTGGCGAGTCATTGCCATACCTGTCCCAACGGTCAGCGTATAATTCCCGGCTGCAGCCCAGAAGGCCCTGTTCTCGAGGAGGACTCCATGTTTACCGGCATCATCGAATCCATCGGCAGTATTCGTGCATTGACCCCAAAAGGCGGAGATGTGCGGGTTTACGTCGAAACCGGCAAGCTCGACCTGAGCGACGTCAAACTGGGCGACAGCATTGCCGTCAACGGCGTGTGCCTGACGGCGGTTGAACTGCCGGGCAATGGCTTTGCGGCGGACGTCAGTCGCGAAACCCTCGACTGCACCGCCATGAATGACCTCAAGAGCGGCAGCCCAGTGAATCTGGAAAAAGCCCTGACCCCGACCACCCGCCTCGGTGGGCACTTGGTCAGCGGTCATGTCGATGGTGTCGGCGAAGTGGTCTCGCGCACCGACAATGCCCGCGCCGTGGAATTTCGCATCCGTGCGCCGAAAGAACTGGCCAAGTACATCGCCCATAAAGGTTCGATCACCGTCGACGGCACCAGCCTGACGGTGAACGCGGTCGATGGCGCCGAATTCCTGCTGACGATCATTCCGCACACCCTGAGCGAAACCATCATGGCTTCTTACAAGCCAGGTCGCCGGGTGAACCTGGAGGTCGATCTGCTGGCCCGTTATCTGGAGCGCCTGCTGCTGGGTGACAAAGCTGCTGAGCCTGGCTCTTCGCAGAAGTCTGGCGGCACTATTACTGAAAGCTTTCTGGCCCAAAACGGCTACCTCAAATCCTGACTCAAGGGGGTGCCTTGTGGCGCTCAATAGCATCGAAGAACTGGTTGAAGACATCCGCCAAGGCAAGATGGTCATCCTTATGGATGACGAAGACCGCGAGAACGAAGGCGACCTGATCATGGCCGCCGAGTGCTGCAAGGCCGAGCACATCAACTTCATGGCCAAGCACGCCCGTGGCCTGATCTGCATGCCAATGAGCCGCGAGCGCTGCGAACTGCTCAAGCTGCCGTTGATGGCGCCACGCAACGGCTCCGGTTTCGGCACCAAGTTCACCGTGTCCATCGAAGCCGCCGAAGGCGTGACCACCGGTATCTCCGCGGCCGACCGTGCGCGTACCGTACAAGCCGCTGCCGCCAAAGACGCCAAGGCTGAAGACATCGTCAGCCCCGGCCACATCTTCCCGCTGATGGCCCAGGCCGGCGGCACCCTGGCCCGCGCCGGCCATACCGAAGCGGCCTGCGACCTGGCGCGCATGGCCGGTTTTGAACCGAGCGGTGTGATCTGCGAAGTGATGAACGACGACGGCACCATGTCCCGTCGCGCCGAACTCGAAGCGTTTGCCGCCGAGCACAACATCAAGATCGGCACCATTGCCGACCTGATCCACTACCGGATGATCCACGAACGTACCGTTCAGCGGATTGCCGAGCAGCCATTGGACAGCGAACTGGGCCAGTTCAACCTGGTGACCTATCGTGATTCGGTGGAAGGCGACGTGCACATGGCCCTGACCCTGGGCAACGTGTGCGCCGAAGAACCGACCCTGGTTCGGGTGCACAACATGGACCCGCTGCGTGACCTGCTGATGGTCAAGCAACCGGGCCGCTGGAGCCTGCGCGCCGCCATGGCCGCGGTTGCCGAGGCTGGCAGCGGTGTGGTGCTGTTGCTCGGTCACCCGCTCGATGGCGACGTGTTGCTGGCGCACATCCGCGAAACCGCCGACCACCTGGCGGTGAAAAAGCCGACCACCTACAGCACTGTGGGTGCCGGTTCGCAGATCCTTCGGGACCTGGGCGTGCGTAAAATGCGCCTGATGTCTGCGCCGATGAAATTTAATGCGATATCCGGTTTCGATCTGGAAGTTGTAGAATACGTGCCCTCCGAATAATGACCGGTTGTTTCCAGTCCTTGATTCGCGGCTAACACATCACTGAGGGATGCGTAGAAAACGCGTCCCGGCTCTTTAAGAGATCTAACGAATGACCCTGAAGACCATCGAAGGTACCTTCATCGCCCCTAAAGGCCGCTACGCTCTGGTAGTGGGCCGTTTCAACAGCTTCGTGGTTGAAAGCCTGGTCAGCGGTGCAGTTGATGCCCTGGTTCGCCATGGCGTGAGCGAAAGCGACATCACCATCATCCGTGCGCCTGGCGCCTTCGAAATCCCGCTGGTTGCGCAGAAAGTCGCTCAGAAGGGCGAGTTCGCGGCAATCATCGCCCTGGGCGCGGTCATTCGTGGCGGTACTCCGCACTTCGAATACGTGGCTGGCGAGTGCACCAAGGGCCTGGCCCAGGTGTCCATGGAGTTCGGCGTACCGGTCGCTTTCGGCGTACTGACCGTTGATTCCATCGAACAAGCCATCGAACGTTCCGGCACCAAGGCCGGTAACAAAGGTGCTGAAGCTGCCCTGTCCGCTCTGGAAATGGTCAGCCTGCTGGCGCAGTTGGAGGCCAAGTGATTAGCGACGATAGCGATCGTTTCAACCCGCGCGATCCAAAGCCTGCGGATGCCGGCAAGCCATCGAAAAGCGCAAAGCGTCGCGAGGCCCGTCAGCTCGCGACCCAGGCGCTGTACCAATGGCACATGGCCAAGCAGTCGCTGAACGAGATCGAAGCGCAGTTCCGGGTCGATAACGATTTTACCGATGTCGATGGCGCGTACTTCCGCGAAATCCTGCACGGGGTTCCGCAGTTCAAGACCGAGATCGACACCGCGCTCAAGCCTTGCCTGGACTTGACCATCGAAGAGCTGGACCCGGTTGAACTGGCGGTTCTGCGCCTGTCCACCTGGGAACTGCTCAAGCGTGTCGACGTGCCGTACCGCGTGGTGATCAACGAAGGTATCGAACTGGCCAAGGTCTTCGGTTCCACCGACGGCCACAAGTTCGTCAACGGTGTGCTCGACAAGCTGGCCCCGCGTCTGCGTGAAGCCGAAGTGAAGGCGTTCAAGCGCTGATTGGCGCTTGAACTGCCATTGCCATGGGTGAGTTTGAGCTGATCCGCAACTTCTTCGCCGCCGCGCCTTGCGCGCAGGGCGGTGAAGGCGTTGCCCTCGGGATCGGCGACGACTGCGCCTTGCTGGCTATTCCTCCCGGGGAGCAGTTGGCGATTTCTACCGATACGCTGGTGGCCGGTGTGCATTTCGCCGACCCCTGCGATCCGTTTCTGCTCGGCCAGCGCTCGCTGGCCGTGGCCGTCAGCGACCTGGCCGCCATGGGCGCCACCCCCGTTGCCTTTACCCTTGCCTTGACCTTGCCGACCGGGACTTCCGATTGGCTGGAAGCGTTCGCCCGTGGTTTGAACCTCATGGCGCAGAATTGCCGTGTGGCACTGGTGGGCGGCGATACCACTCGCGGGCCGTTGAGCCTGACCATGACCGTGTTCGGCCGGGTGCCGACCGGTCTGGCGTTGACCCGCAGCGGCGCACGGCCGGGCGATTTACTCTGTGTGGGCGGTGAACTGGGTAACGGCGCGGGCGCATTGCCGCTGGTGCTCGGCCAGCGGACTGTCGAAGCGGCCATCGCCGATCCATTGCTGGCCCACTACTGGTCGCCGCAACCGCAACTGGCGTTGGGCCAGGCCTTGCGTGGCAAGGCCACCGCCGCGCTGGACATCTCCGACGGCCTGCTCGCCGACTGCGGGCATATTGCCCTGGCGTCGAAAGTCGGGATTCGGGTAGAGCGCAGCAGGCTGCCGTTGTCGAAGGCGCTGCTGGCTTTCCTCGGTCAATCCGACGCGGAGCAAGCCGCCCTGAGTGGCGGTGACGATTACGTGCTGGCCTTCACCTTGCCGCCTGCCGAGTTGCCATCGTTACTGGCGGACGGCTGGCCGATCCATGTGCTCGGGCAGGTGGTTGCAGGGCAGGGCGTGATTCTGCTGGACGCCGACGGACACGACATCACCCCGCCAATCCGGGGTTACCAACATTTTCGGGAGACACCGTGACAGATCATCCCAAACAGGTTCCGTCGGAGTTCGTACCGCCGTCGGTCTGGCGCAATCCGTGGCATTTCCTGGCGTTCGGCTTCGGCTCGGGCACCCTGCCAAAAGCGCCGGGCACCTGGGGTTCGTTAGTGGCGTTACCCTTTATTCCGTTGTGGCAGATGCTGCCCGACTGGGGCTACTGGCTGATGCTCGGCATCACCATGCTGTTCGGCTTCTGGCTGTGCGGCAAGGTCGCCGACGATTTGCGCGTGCACGACCATGAAGGCATCGTCTGGGACGAAATGGTCGGGATGTGGATCACCCTGTGGTTGGTGCCGCAAGGTTGGTATTGGTTGCTGGCGGGGTTCCTGATGTTCCGCTTCTTCGACATCCTCAAGCCGTGGCCGATTCGCTGGATCGACCGGCATGTGCACGGTGGCGTCGGGATCATGCTCGACGACGTGCTGGCGGGGGTGTTCGCGTGGTTGGCGATGCAAGGGCTGGTCTGGCTTTTCGCCTGAAGGCTGCAGTCGAGGACGAAAGATGGCTCGCTGGTTGATGGTGATGGTTTTCGCGACGTTTTGCTCGTTCGCCCAGGCGGGGGATGCACCGACGACGCCGTCTGTGATTCACCTGGCCAGCGAAGCGTGGGAAGACTTTACCGCCGCCGATGGTCGTGGTTTGGGCTGGGACGTGTTGCGCGAAGTGTTCGAGCCTGCGGGCGTCAAACTGGATATTCGAATCGAACCGTATACACGCGCCACGGGCCTGGCACAGCGTGGCGAAGTGGACGCGTGTGTCGGTGCCTATCGGGATGAAGTCAGTGACGTGCTCTATCCGCGCTGGAGTTTCGATACCGATCCGATCTATGCACTGGGCCTGGCCACCAATCCGGCGCCGACCCCGGAAAATCTGGGCAATTACCGTTTGGCCTGGGTACGCGGCTACAAGTACCAGGCTTACCTGCCCAACGTGCAGCGCTATAACGAAGTCGCGCGACGTACCGGGATTCTGCCGATGCTGATCCACAACCACGTCGACTACTACATTGACGCGCTGGACGAGGTTAACTCTATCGTCAGTCGAGCCAAGGATCCGTCGCAGTTCCGCCGCACGCACATCGCGGATTTACCGCTGTACCTGTGCTTCGCCGATACCCCTCGGGCACGGCAGTTGATGGTGCTGTTCGACCAGCGTATGGAACTGCTGGTAAAAAGCGGTCAGCTGAAACCGGTCTTCGAACGCTGGAAGCAGCCCTATCCGTTCGGCTCGAAATGAAAACGTTCAATGCGGGCGCGGGGCAGATATCAAACTTTTTGATCGTTATGGCCGATAATTCAGCCTAAGCGTCTGTAGGAACGTGCTGTTACAATGCCGCCTCTGCGAATCTTCAGTACTTATAGATCAGGAGCACACCGGTGCCTGTCGTTTTTGTCGCCGCTTCCAAGCTGCCAACGCCTTTTGCGCAATTCACCATGCACGGCTTTCTCGATGAAGAAAACGGGCGCGAGCACGTGGTGCTGAGTCTGGGTGAAATCGCCGACGGTGCGCCGGTACTCGGCCGGTTGCACTCCGAATGCCTGACCGGCGATGCCTTGTTCAGCCAGCGTTGCGACTGCGGTTCGCAACTCGAGGCGGCGTTGCAGGCGATCGCCCGTGAAGGCCGTGGCGTATTGCTCTACTTGCGTCAGGAAGGTCGCGGCATTGGCCTGCTGAACAAGATCCGTGCCTATGAATTGCAGGACGGCGGTGCTGACACCGTTGAAGCCAACGAACGTCTGGGCTTCGCCGCCGACCAGCGCGACTACGCCATGTGCCTGCCGATGCTGGAGCATCTGGGCGTGAAATCCCTGCGACTGATGACCAACAACCCACGCAAGGTCAAAGCCTTGACCGACATGGGCATTGTGGTGGCCGAGCGCGTGCCGTTGCACACCGGGCACAACCCGCATAACAAACTCTACCTGGCGACCAAGGCCAGCAAGCTCGACCACATGATGGGCAACGAGCACCAGGGCGAGGCTGACAGGGCGTGACCCGCGGTCAGGTACGGCGGCGACTGTCCGTCAGCTGGTGGCAATACCTGGCGTTGGCCTTGCTGCCGTTGTTCGTGATCAACGGCGTATTCGGTCAAGGCGAGGCGATTCTGCCGGTGCTGGCCATGCCGTTATTCATTGCCGGTGTGGCGTCGATGTTTGTCAGCCTGAAGTTCTTTGGCGGCTACAAACATGCACTGATCGCTACCCAGAAAGCCCTCGACACTCCTGAAGAACCTGCCGCCTGGATCGCCCTGGCCGCGAAACGCCGCACCGCGTTTCTGGTCGCCGGCCTGCCCGCCTGGATCGGCGCACTGGCAGTCTTCGTTGGTCTGGAAGCCGTGCCGCTGATGCTGCTGGCGTTGTCGACGGCGGTGCTGTTCTACCTCTACCGTATCCCGCGTCAACTCGGCTGATGCGCTGCGTCTGGCTGGCAGTCCTGTTGCTGGCCATCGGTGGTCCGGCGGCTGCGGCCGAGCGTGTTGTCAGCCTGGCACCGTCGCTTTCCGAAATCGTGATTGAACTGAATTCGGCTGACCTGCTGGTCGGAGTGCTGGATGCCGGTGAGCGTCCGGCCGAGCTCAAAGACTTTCCTTCGGTGGGCCGCTACGGTCAGTTGGACATCGAACGGTTGCTCAGCCTCAAGCCCGATTTACTGCTGCTCTGGCCGGGCAGTGTGGGGCCGGCTCAGCGTGAACAGCTCAAACGGCTGAACATTCCCACCTATGTCGCCGAACCGCATAACCTCGAACAACTCACTGTGCAGATCGAAGCGATAGCCACGCAACTAGGGCGAGCGGCGCGGGGCGTTGCATTGGCCAAAAAACTGCGTCAGCGACTCGACTCCCTACGCCAGCGCTATCGAAGGGACGAGCCGCTGCGGGTGTTTTATCAAGTCTGGGATCGGCCGCTGTACACCGTGGGCGGTGGGCAGATCATCAGCGATGCGCTACAGGTTTGCGGGGCAAGCAATGTGTTTGCCGATCTGCCACAGCCTGCACCGCAGGTCAGTGTGGAGGCGGTGTTGCAGCGCAACCCCGAGGTGATTCTGGCCAGCGATCAGGCGCAGCTCGAGGCGTGGAAGGCCTGGCCCCAGGTGAAGGCGGTGGCGCAGGGGCAATTGCTGTTGGTGACGGATAAAGGCCTGGAACGACCGAGTGGGCAGATGATCGAAGCGACGGCCAAGCTCTGTCAGTTGATCGCCCCCGATCTTTAACCTGGGGCGAGGGAGCAAGCTCCCTCGCCACAGGGTTTTGCATGTAGCCAGAGGATCAGATATTCAGCAATTGCAGGCGCTGACGCACCGCCTCTTCGATCCCGGCTTCATCCAGCCCGCATTCGGCGAGCATTTGCGCAGGCTTGGCGTGTTCGACGTAGATGTCTGGCAAGCCCAGGTGCAGCACCGACTTGAGGATGTTCTCGCGGGCGAGGAATTCGCTGACCGCGCCGCCGGCGCCGCCCATGATCGCGTTCTCTTCGACAGTCACCAGCAACTCGTGACTGCCGGCGATTTCGCGTACCAGTGCTTCGTCGAGGGGCTTGACGAAGCGCATGTCGACCACCGTTGCATCCAGCTTCTCAGCGACTTTCAGTGCCTCGGCCAGTTGTACGCCGAACACCAGCAGGGCGACTTTGTTGCCCTGACGGCGAACCACACCCTTGCCGATCTCAATCGGTTCGAGGTCTTTCGCGATCGGTGCATTCGGGCCGGTGCCACGCGGGTAACGCACCGCCGCCGGGCCGTTGTACAGGTGGCCGGTGCTGAGCATTTTGCGCAGTTCGTTTTCGTCGCTCGGGGTCATCACCAGCATGCCGGGGATGCAACGCAGGAACGACAGGTCGAAGCTGCCTGCGTGCGTCGGGCCGTCTTCGCCCACCAGGCCGGCGCGGTCGATGGCGAACAGTACGTCGAGGTTTTGTACCGCGACGTCATGAATCAGCTGGTCGTAACCGCGTTGCAGGAAGGTCGAATAGATCGCCACCACCGGTTTGGCGCCTTCACAGGCCATGCCGGCTGCCAGGGTCACGGCGTGTTGCTCGGCAATCGCCACGTCGAAATAGCGCGTCGGGAAGCGTTCACTGAAGGCCACCAGGTCGGAGCCTTCCTTCATCGCCGGGGTGATCCCGACCAGGCGCGGATCGGCTGCGGCCATGTCGCACAGCCACTCACCAAACACACCGGAATATTTCGGCCCGCTGGCTTTTTTCGGCGCGGCGGCCGGAGCGTCCAGCGGTTCGAGTTTGGTAATGGCGTGGTAACCGATCGGGTCGACTTCCGCCGGGGCGAAGCCTTTGCCCTTCTTGGTGACCACGTGCAGGAATTGCGGGCCTTTCAGATCGCGCATGTTGCGCAGGGTGGCGATCAGGGTCGGCAGGTCGTGGCCATCGATCGGGCCGATGTAGTTCCAGCCCAGCTCTTCGAACAGCGTGCCAGGGACCAGCATGCCTTTGGCATATTCTTCGGTGCGACGGGCGATTTCCCAGGCGCCGGGCAGGCGCGACAGGACCTTTTTGCTGCCTTCGCGCATGCTCGCGTAAGTGCGGCTGGAAAGGATTTTCGCCAGATAGTTCGACAACCCGCCGACGTTGCGCGAGATCGACATATCGTTGTCGTTGAGGATCACCAGCATGTTGGCGTCCACTTCCGGCGCGTGGTTCAGCGCCTCGAAGGCCATGCCGGCGGTCAGTGCGCCGTCGCCGATCACCGCGATCGCCTTGCGATCACTGTGTTGCAGGCGGGCGGCAATCGCCATGCCCAGCGCTGCGCTGATCGAGGTGCTGGAGTGGCCGACGCCAAAGGTGTCGTACTCGCTCTCGGAACGACGCGGGAAGGCAGCGATGCCATCCTTCTGGCGCAGGGTGCTCATGCGCGCGCGACGGCCGGTGAGGATTTTGTGCGGATAGGCCTGATGACCCACGTCCCACACCAGCCGGTCGTCCGGGGTGTCGAAAACGTAGTGCAACGCGATGGTCAGCTCGATCACGCCCAGGCCGGCACCGAAATGCCCACCGGTCTGGCCGACCGTGTAGAGCAATTCCAGGCGCAACTCATCAGCCAGGGTTTCCAGCTCGGCTTCGCCTAACCGGCGCAGGCCGTCCGGCGTGTTGGCACGGTCGAGCAGGGGCGTGGTCGGGCGCTTACGGGGAATCTCATGAAACGTCGTGGGCATCAGGCGAATCGTTATAGGTATAAAAGATGCGGCAGTTTACCTGATGCATCGCCCCCTGCCCACGCGTTGGTCTTTTTTGGCGGATACGCCGTCAGTTGCGGCGGTCAACGATGTATCGGGCCAGATCGCGCAAGGGCTCGGCTGCCGCGTCAAACGGTCGCAGCGCGTGCAGGGCCTGGTCGCGCAGTTCCAGAGCGTAGGCCTTGGCCGCGTCGAGACCGAGCAGCGCCGGGTAGGTCGGCTTGTCCCGGGCAATATCGGCGCCCTGGCGTTTACCGAGGGTGGCGGTGTCACTTTCGACGTCGAGAATGTCGTCCTGGACCTGAAATGCCAGGCCGATGGCCTGTGCATAACTCTGCAGGGACTTCAGCTCGTCCTGCTCGGCATGCCCGCTGGCCAGGGCGCCGAGCTTGACGCTGACTTCGATCAGCGCGCCGGTCTTGTGCCGATGCATGTATTCAAGGGCATTTTGATCGAGCTTCAGACCCACTGAGCCAAGATCGATGGCTTGCCCGCCGACCATGCCCGCCGGGCCTGCCGCCAGCGCCAGGGCGCTGACCATCTGCAGCCGGGTTTCGGCATCCGGCGAGCTCAGGTGCGGATCGAGCAGGGCGCTGAAGGCCAGGCTCTGCAAACCGTCGCCGGCGAGAATCGCGCAGGCTTCGTCGAATTTCTTGTGGGTGGTCGGCTGGCCGCGACGCAGGTCGTCATCGTCCATGGCCGGCAAATCGTCGTGCACCAGCGAATAGGCATGGATCAGCTCAACCGCGCAGGCTGCGCCGTTGGCTTGCTCGGCCTTGCCGCCCAGCGCTTCACACGCGGCGTAGGCCAGCAGCGGACGTACACGCTTGCCGCCATTCATCACGCTGTAGCGCATGGCTTCATAGAGGCGGGCGAGCTCAGGGCTCGGCGGGTTGAACAGGGTTTCCAGTGCTGCATTGACGCGGGCCTGGCTGGCTGCCGAATACGCTGCAATCATTCTGGCTGATCCGCGTCGAAGGGTTCCTCGGCCAACTCGCCATCACGCTCGAGCAGCACTTGAACCTTCTGCTCGGCCTGGGCCAGCGCCGCCTGGCAATCACGGGTCAGCCCGATGCCCTGCTCGAAAGCGGTCAGCGAGTCTTCCAGCGACAATTCGCCGTTCTCCAGACGCTCCACCAGCGTTTGCAGGTCAGCGAGGGATTGTTCGAAATCCAGTGCAGCTTTTTTGCGGGCCATGGCGGCTATTTCCGGTTGACGTTAAACCGGCGCGACACTAGCAGACATGGGGGGTATGGGCAAATGAGCTGGGCCATTTGGAGCAGCAGTTCCGGGGTGACAACACACCTTGGGGCGAGGGAGCTTGCTCCCGTTCGGCTGCGCTGCAGTCGCGAGCCTCTGGACTCGGTAGGCCTGAATAAACGCGATGTATGGTTTTGGGGCCGCTACGCTACCCAGCGGGAGCAAGCTCCCTCGCCACAGATGTATGTCGTCTATATAGGTTGTGTGGATTATTCGGCTCACTTTATGAGCCGAATAAGATCGCTATTCGGCTCACGCCCAACAAACACCGTGATTCTCACCGCAAATATAGATGTATCTGATTGTTAAAAAACTGCCGAATGGCTAATCTTCGCGCCTTCAACGACCCTATATTCAGGGTCTTCTGACGAAACGCAGTTTTTTTGATCTGTAACGCGCCGAGGATCAGGCGCCAGGTTTCGTTATGCATGGCAGGAGGCGTCACATGCGTTGGGTTCTTTCACTGCTGATTACGCTGGTCTGCGCTCAAGTGGCGCGGGCCGAGCCCACGGCCGAGCTATCGGAACCGGTGGGCGGCTGGCGCTATCACGGCTTGCTGGACCGCAGTGAAAACCCTCGCGTCGCCTATCCCACACCGCCTATCGACCGGGGCGTGCAGCGCAATCGCACAATGATCGAAGGCCAGCTCAAGGCCCTCGGCACGCTCCGTCCGCCCCACAGCCTGGCGGTCAACGGCAATCCCCTGAATCTGTACACCGACGATCAAGGGCGTTTTGCCCGCCCGTATGCGTTCGGCGCCGGTTCCAACAGCGTCGAAGTGCGCAGTTCCGAGGGCAAGTCGCTCAAGCGCGTTCAATTCTATGAAGCCAATAACCTGCGCACCCCGGCGCGGATTCGCGTGGTGCTGGGCTGGGACGATCCCAAGGCCGAACTCGACCTGCACATCATTACCCCCGACGGCCAGCACGCGTTCTGGGCCAGTCCGGCG
Organism: Pseudomonas sp. 01L34; assembly: GCF_056400265.1. Lineage (NCBI taxonomy): Bacteria > Pseudomonadati > Pseudomonadota > Gammaproteobacteria > Pseudomonadales > Pseudomonadaceae > Pseudomonas > Pseudomonas sp. 01L34. The sequence goes on along the minus strand of NZ_JBFTSX010000008.1, from coordinate 234,671 downwards.
ATGAGCAACGGTGGTGGGCTGGACCCGGACGGTGTCGATGGCCCCGGTCCGGAAATGTTCACCATGACTGCGCCGATGCACGGCACCTATCTGGTTTACGTGAACTATTGGGGCAACTATGGCAGCGGTGGCTATAACTTCGATGAGAACAGCAACCAGAACGAGGTGATCACCTCGCAAATCAATCTGGTGCTCAATGAAAACACCGTCGACGAAAAACGCGAGACGTTCATCGTGCCCTTGCGGGCGATCGGCGACCTGCTGCTGGTCAAGACTTTCAACTATTAAACATCCCGCACCACGGTTGAATTCAGCCTTGTGAAAATGAGCGTGAACATGAGTGATAACACGATTCCACCAGCAGCTTCCCCGGCCGCCGCACCCGCTGCCAAACCTCCTCGCCGCTGGCCAGCGCTGGTGATCGGGCTATGCCTGGTGGCCGGCGTGGCGGGCGGATTGGGCTGGTTCCTGCACAAACCCAAGGCCCCGCCTGCGCAATTGGCCAGTGACAAACTGGGCATGAGCCGGCCGGACGGTCTGCTCGAAACCCATTCCTTGAGTCAGCTGCCCAAGGATTTGCTGGCCGTGCCGTTCCTCAAGGAAACCCTGACCGAAGATTTCGTCTTCTATTACGAAGCTCACGCCGACCGTCTCGGTTTGATTGGCAGTCTGCGGCGGATTATTTACGAGCATGACCTGAAGCTGCAGGACAGTCTGATCGAGCAGCTCTTCGACCAACCGGCGGATGTGGCGCTGTGGCGTGGGGCGGATGGGCGTCTCAAGGATTTCCTGTTGGTGATGGATCGCGGCGGACTGGCCAAGGTGCTGGAGCCGCTGGCGAAAGTGGCGCTGGATGATTCGCAACTGAGCAAGCTCGGCGAAGTGAAAGTCGGTGCCGACGCCGTCACCCTCTATCAGCTCAACTACAACGCCAGCAAGTCGTTGGTGTTTGCTTCCCATGGCGACAAATTGGTGGTGCTGTCCAATCCGGCCAAACTCTACGACCCGGATAACGGGGCTTTGGAGGAAACCGGCGGCGTTTCGACCAAGGCGATCGCCGCCTTGCTCAACGGCGACAAACTGTTCCCCGAAGCCTTCGGCCTGCCGCCGCGTGCGCCCGAGGTAAAACAACGCCTCTCGGTCAACTCCAGCGTGTTGGCCATGGGTTATCAGCGCTTCATCCCGAACTTTGCCGGCCTGCGTTTCGACATGGATGACAAGGGCTGGCACAGCTTCCTCGCCATGGACGAACTGGACAAGCAGCCGGACTTCGACTTCAAACCGATCTGGCAAGCCATGCCGATGGGCGCCAGCGCTTGCGTGGCTTTGCCATTGGCCGCCGAACAACAGAAACCGCTGCTGGTGAAACTTGGCGCCGAAGAGTCCGTGGCCCAGGCCCTGACCGAACATATGGCCGGTGCCGCCGGCCTGTGCTGGTACGCCGATTCGCGGCTGTACACGCCGCTGCTGGTGGCCAGCCTGAATGACGATGACAGTGCCAAACTCGACGGTGACTTGGGCAACCTGTTCGGCTCGATGGTCGGTGCCTACGAAGGCAATGTTGCCGAGCACGCATTCCCGGTGGTCGAGAAACAGGACGGTAAAACCCACCAGTGGCAGCGCCAGGTCAGCTCCAACTTCGGCCCCTATAAGGCCAAGGATGCCGAGCAGCCGGACGCGATCACCGGCAAAGCCTTCATGCGCGTCAGTCTGGCGCGCCACGGTTCGACGCTGCTGTTCTCCCTCGACGACAAACTCGTCGACAAAGCGCTGGGCACCCTCGACAAACGCTTCCCGCCGCTGGCTGACGTGCTGCCGAAAGACCTGCTGATGCCGATCTATTTCGGCCCCGATTCCATGGCGCAACTGATGCAGCAGGAAACCCTCGACAGCCTGCCGCAGGACATGGAACCGGTGTTCTACAACGCCGCGCAAACCTACCTGATCCCGAAACTGCGCACCCTTGGCGGCTACGGCAAATACGCCCTGACCTTGCCCAAAGGCAGCGAGCCCGACGGCCATTGGCAATGGTTGCCGCTGGAGTGGAAAGCCCTGTGACCGCACTCATCCGAGGCCTCGGCTTGCTGGCGTTGCTGCTGGGGACCCGCACATTCGCCAGCGAAGCCGCCGCGCTCGATCCGCAGCAATCCCAGGTATTCCGTGCCTGGTTCGTGCGCATCGCCCAGGAACAATTGACCCAAGGCCCGAGCCCGCGCTGGTATCAGCAGGACTGCGCCGGGCTGGTGCGGTTTGCCGCCAACGAAGCGCTGAAAGTCCATGACGACAAATGGCTGCGCAGCAATGGCCTGTCCAACCGCTACCTGCCGCCGGAGTTGCAGCTGAGTGACGCCCAACGCGGCCTCGCCCAGCAATGGCAGCAGGGCGGCGGCAAGGTCGGGCCCTACGTCAACGCGATCAAACTGATTCAGTTCAACAGTCATCTGGTCGGCCGAGACCTGGCCCAGGCCCGGCCCGGCGACCTGATGTTTTTCGATCAGGGCGATGACCAGCACCTGATGATCTGGATGGGCCGCTTCATCGCCTATCACACCGGCACCACCACCCCCACCGACAACGGCATGCGCTCCGCAAGCCTGCAGCAACTCATGACATGGAAGGACACCCGATGGATACCCGACGCAGCCAACCCCAACTTCATCGGCGTCTATCGACTGAACTTTCTCTCCCAATGATCGGTGCCCGCATGCTGCGCATTTGCTCAAAACTGCCTCTTTTGCTTGCGTTGGTTCTGCCTCTGTCGGCAGTCAACGCCGAAGACACCGTCGAGCCGAGCGGCTATACGCCGGTGGCCGGTGAAAGCTTTTTCCTGTTGGCCGACAGCAGTTTCGCCAGCGACGAACAGGCGGTGGTACGCCTCGAAGCGCCGGGTCGTGACTATCGCCGGTTCCGTATGGAGCCTTACGGCGGTGCGGACATTCGGGTGTATCGCATCGACAAGCCGCTGGATTTCCTCAAGCGCCAGAAGAACCTGCACCGTGTGGTCAGCGACGGCCAGTTCAAGGGCGAAGGCCTGTCGAACACCCTCGCGTACCTGTGGGACAACTGGTACCGCAAATCCCGTCGGGTGATGCAGCGGGCGTTTTCCTACGAGTCGCGTAAACAAGTCACCGAGGAAGTGCCGGAACTGAAGATGGGCACCGCCATCGCCGCGCCAACGCCCTACGACGCACAGCCGCAATTCGCGTTGATTCCGGGTCTGCCGGTGGTCAGCCAATTCCGTTATCCGCTATGGCAAGCCAAACCGATCCAGCCGCCTGAAGGTGTGAAACTGGTTGGTTCTTCCAGTGAGTTCGTCAGCGTCTCGCCGGGCAACGTTTATATCCCGTTGGGCAACCTGAAACCGGGCCTGTATCTGGTGGAAGCGCTGATCGGCAAGTACCGCGCGACCACCATGGTGTTCGTCTCCAACACCGTGGCCGTGAGCAAGATTGCCGGTGATGAATTGCTGGTGTGGGCTGCGCGCAAACACGAAGGCAGTTCGGTGCCCAAGGTTAATGTGCTATGGACCGACGGCCTGGGCGTGATGAGCAGTGGCGCGACCGATGCCGATGGTTTGCTGCGCCTGAAACACGTCAGCCCCGAGCGTTCGTTCGTGATCGGCGAGGACGAAGAGGGCGGGGTGTTCGTCTCCGAGAACTTCTATTACGACAGCGAAATCTACGACACCAAACTCTATGCGTTTACCGATCGACCGCTGTACCGGCCGGGTGATTGGGTGTCGTTGAAAATCGTTGGTCGCGAGTTCAAGAATGCCCGGGATTCCGTGGCGCCGACCGCTGCCGATGTCAATGTGACGGTGCTCGATGCCACCGGTACTGCGCTGCAGTCGTTGGCGTTGAAGCTCGATTCCAAGGCCGGTAGTCAGGGCCGTTTCCAGTTGCCGGACAATGCGGTGGCGGGCGGTTATGAGCTGCGTTTCAGCTACAAGGATCAGGCCTACAGCAGCGCCTTCCGCGTGGCTGAGTACATCAAGCCGCACTTCGAGATATCCCTGAACCTGGCGAAGCAGGATTACCGCACTGGCGAGCCGGTCAAAGGCAGCCTGGTGTTGTTGTACCCGGACGGTAAACCGGTGGCCGACGCCAAGGTGAGCCTGAGCCTGCGCGCCCAGCAGTTGTCGATGGTCGATAACGAATTGCAATACCTGGGGCAATTCCCGGTGGAGCTGACCAGCGCCGAACTGACCACCGACGCCAAGGGCAACGCGACGCTTGACCTGCCCGCCGCCGAGAAACCGAGCCGCTACATGCTCACCGTGTTCGCCAGTGATGGCGCGGCGTACCGGGTCAAGACCACCAAGGAAATCCTCATCGACCGTGGTGCCGCCAGTTTCCGCCTGAGCGCGCCGCAACGGTTCAGCGCGGTGGGCGACAAGGTTGCCTTCAGCTACGCCAATGAAGGTGGCAGCGAGCAGAGCAAAGCAGTCAACCCGAGCAGCTACAGCTGGGTGCGACTCGAAGATCAGACCACTGGCGAAGGAAAACTCGCCGCCAAGGACAAAGGCTTCAGCCTGGCCTTCGACCGTCCGGGCACTTACAACCTGACGTTGAAGGATGATCATGGCCGCGTGCTTGGCGCGACCGGTCATTCGGTCACGGGTGATGGCGTCAAAGCCGTGCCCGGCACCGTGGAAATCGTCCTCGACAAACCCGAGTACAAGGCCGGTGACGAAGCCCTCGCGTTGATCACTTTCCCCGAGCCGGTCAGCGATGCGTTGTTGTCGCTCGAGCGCGACAAGGTCGAGGCCACGGCGTTGCTGTCCAAGGGCGGCGACTGGCTGAAGATGGAAAAACTCAGCGACACCCAATACCGCGCGCGCATCGCGGTGAAGGACAACTTCGCGCCGAACCTGACGTTCTCCGTGCTCTATACCAAGGGCGGTCAGTACAGCTTCCAGAACGCCGGTATCAAGGTGGTCGCGCCACAGATCGATGTGGCGATCACTACCGACAAAGAGGCGTATCAACCCGGCGATACCGTGTCCGTGGACCTCTCCACCCAGTTCGCCGGCAAGCCGATTCCGGCGCACCTGACGGTCAGCGTGGTCGACGAAATGATCTACGCGCTGCAACCGGAAGTGGCGCCGACCATCGACCAGTTCTTCTACCACCCGCGCCGCAACAACGTGCGCACCAGCGCCAGTTTGTCGTTCATCAGCTACGACGTGGCACTGCCGGGCAGCCCGGGCGCGCCGGGCAAAGCCAACCGCAGCGAGCGTGGGGTGAAAGTGCTGGAGCGGCCGCGTCGTGAAGACGTCGACACCGCCGCGTGGCAGCCGGAATTGATCACCGACGCCAACGGCAAGACCCGCTTCACCTTCAAGATGCCGGACTCCTTGACCCGCTGGCGCATCACCGCCCGCGCCATCGCCGATGACGGTCAGGTCGGGCAAAAGAAGCAATTCGTGCGCTCGGAAAAACCGCTGTACCTGAAGTGGAGCGGCCCGACCAAATTCCGTAACGGCGACAAACCGGATCTTGGCGTATTCGCTTTCAGTCAGGCCGAGAAACCGGTCAAGGCTGAGCTGGTGATTCATTACGCGGGTGCCGAGCAACGTGTGCCGGTCACACTGAACAACGGCGTCAACTACGTCCCATTGCCGGCATTCACATTGGCCAATGGCGATTGGACCGCCGAGCTGGTGCAGGACGGTAAAACCGCTGACGCCTTGGCCGTACGCCTGACCGCGACTGGCGAAGGCTGGCAGGTGACCCAGAGCCAAAGCCTGGACGCGGTCAGCGGCGACACGCCGTTGACCTTGCCGGCGGACGCCACGGATATTCGCCTGCGTCTGGATGACAGCCCGCAAGCAGTGTTCCGCTCGGCCCTCGATGATCTGCTGAGCTATCCGTATGGCGGCGTCGAACAAACCGCCAGCCGTCTGCTGCCGCTGAGCATCGCCTATCCAACGCTGTCGTCGAACCCGCAGATCCGTGATCGCTTGCGTTTGATCATGCAGAACAGCCGCCTGCGTCTGGTGCAAATGGCCGGGCCGTCGGCCTGCTTCACTTGGTGGGGCTTTGACGGCGAGCCGGATGCGTTCCTCACCGCTTACGCCTATTACGCCGACTGGCACGCCAGCAAAGTGCTGGAACTGAGCCTGCCGCCGGAGCACTGGCAGCGGGTGCTTGAGGTGTATGCAAAACAGGCACAGAACACACCACTGTTGCAGCGGGCGTTGATTCTGTCGTTTGCCAAACAGATGCAATTGCCGGTGAACACGCTGCTCAGCGGTTTGATCGACGACCTGGTGAAAGCCGGCGAAGGCAATGCCGCGAGCGTGATGGACGATGGCGCAGAGAGCCTGGTCATGAACGATCCAGATTCGGCCTTGGGGCTGGCCAGTGCTCGGGTGTTGACCGCGTCTTTGGCGCGTCAGGCCAAGGTCAATCTGCCGCCGGCGTTCAGTCGTCAAGTGGATGCTGCGCAACAGCAAGTGGCCGCCAGCGCTCAACCGTTTGTCGAAGCCCTGAACCTGTCACTGCAAGCTTTCGATCAGGCTCATGCGCAAGCGTTGTTGCAACGCCTGTTGCCACAGCAATCGACCCTGGAGCGCGCGTTGGCGCTGACCTGGTTGCAACGCAGCATCGAGCAGGCTTCTCCGACCATCGCATTGGCACCGGGTGAGGGCTGGAAGAAACGTTACAGTGATACCGGTGAGATGTATTGGACGTGGCAGGGCTCTTCGCCAGTGCCGGCGGCATTGTCGCTGACCGGAACGCAAGAGCGCCCGCTACGGGCCATGTTGAGCTTCCAGACCAAACAACCGGCAATCGATCCGATGGCTGTGACCATCACCCGTCGCCTGTCGCGTCTGGTGCCGGGTGATGAAGCGTTCGAATTCAAACTCGAAGCGGTCGGCACCAAGCCGTTGTCCAGCGACAGCCTGTACCTGGACGAAGTGATCATCACCAGCAAAGCCGCGAAACCGCTGCGCTACGGCATGCTCGAAGTGCCGCTGCCACCGGGTGCGGACGTCGAGCGCACCACGTGGGGCATCAAGCTGATGGGCAAGGCCGGCACCGAGCCGACCGCGCTGGAGAAGGCCCGTTTCGAGCCGGGGCAAATGGCCTATGCGGTGCCAGTGGATGCGCTGAGCGGTGAGTTGCGCCTGCGTCATCTGGTGCGCTTTTCGCAAAAAGGCCAGTTCAATCTGCCGCCGGTGCGTTTCACGCAGGTCTACGCGCCGCAGCATCAGGCTCAGGAACAGAAACCGGCACTCGGTCAGGTCACGGTCAACTGACATGACCCGGTGTCTGGTCTGGTGGTTGCTGTGTTTGATTCCTGCGCTGGCGACAGCGCAGGACGAGCCGCTGCGCCTGGGCTTCAAGGGTGAGCTGCTTGCGTTGAGCCAGACTCAGGTGATCTCGCGTGAGCCATTGCCTGATGACTTGCAGACGCCGTTGGGCAGCTTGTGGAAGCTGTTTGTCTACGGCTGGCTGGTGGACACCGGCGCGCGCGAGCCCGCTTATGAATGTCGCGGACAATCGAAGGAAGAAGTTTATTGCTGCACGGCGGGCGGCACGATCGGGCGTGATCAGGCGTTGGTGAAGTCTTGCGGCTTGTACTTTGAGCCTGCGCGCCTGGGCATTGCCGGCGCACAGTGGCGCGAGTATTGGCAGGCCAGACAAGCGCCGAAATGGTTGCTGGATTTGCCGTCGTTGCAACCGCAGACCCGGGTTTCGGTGGCGGAGTTGTTGAAGGTGTTGGCCGTGATGCCGGCGCAGGATCAGGCGCGAAGGGTGTTGCTCGATGTGGTGCTCAATGCCGCGGATGGCAATGTCGTGGGTGAACTCGGTGGTCGGTTGCGGGTGAAAACCTGGAGCTGGCTGGGGGATCAGGATCCTTCGTCGCGCCAAGGCGGATTCGCGGGCTGGACGGTAGACGGCACGCCGATCTGGGCCGGTGGGCGCGGCACCAGCCAAATGGTGTTGCGCCATTATGGTCAGGCGCTGGCGACGGTGCTGCCCTCGTCGTGGCCAGCCGAGGCAGGGAAGTGTGTTGAGGTCGGTCTGTTCGCGCGTTATCCACTGAAACGCGTGTTGTCGGGGGATCGCGTTATAGCGCCCGGCCCTTTGCAAGGCGACTACCGCGTCGAGTTCGCCAACGGCAATCAACTCGATATCCACAGCGACGGCGAGTTGTTCTTGCTCAAAGACAAACTCGTCGCCCGCCTCGATCGTGAAGAATACGTCGCCCGCGTCCTGCAGCGTGAAGCCAGGCCTGAACCCGTCGAAGCAGCCAAAGCCCTGGCGGTCGCGATCCGCACCTACCTGCTGCAAAACGCCACCCGCAACGGCGACTGCTTGAGTATCGACGACAGCAGCAGTCGACAGCGCGTCGCGCCACGTCCGGCCGCCACTGAATCGCGCAACATCGCCGCGTGGACCAGCGATCTGGTTCTCGCAGGCAGCAACGTCACCTATCACTCCGACCAACCGGGGCCGGACAAACTCTCCTGGCAGCAAGCCGTCGAACAAGCCAATGCCGGCCAACGCTACGACGCCATCCTGCTGCATGCCTACCCGCGCGCCAGCCTCAGTCGCTGGGACAACCCGGTCGCCTCCTGCGAAGCGCTGCCCGCCGCGCAAGACTGGCTGCAAAACCAGCGCCGCGGCTGGCGCCAACGACTCGAAAGCGAAGTTGGCTACAACGAAGTCAGCACTTTCGCCGTCTGCCGCCTGGCCTTTGGTCGTCCGTTTGTCGACCGCGAACGCCAGCGCATCTACGTACGCGGCGTGCAGTCGTTGCAAGACCGCCTCGACCTGACCCACGAATACCTGCACCTGGCCTTCGAAGCACACCCTAACGGCCAGGATGAAACCTACATCGAAGGGCTCGCCCGTCACCTCTTGCTGGAATAGGCCATGAAACTCCGTTATCCACAGGTCTTGCTGTTGTTTTGCGCTTTTTGCGTACTGCCAGCGACATTTGCCGCCGTCAAACTTGATACGCCCATTGGCGGCTGGCGTACCGGCGCCCCTGAAGGCGAAGGCGAAAACTTTCGTCAGACGGTCAATTACCCGGCCTCGTCGGTCAACACCCCGGTGGGCCAGGCCAACACGGCGCGCATTACCGGCCAGATCCAATCCACCCCCAAGAGCAATGAGCCCGGCAAGCTGATCGTCAACGGCGTCAGCATGCCACTGAAGATCGATCCCGCCGGTCACTTCGACCGCCCGTTCTCATTCCCCAAAGGCAGCAACAGCGTTGAAGTCCGCAGCCCCGATGGCCAACAACGCCACCGCACACAGTTTCTTAACGCCAGCGGCGGCGCAACCCCGGCCAAGTTGCGGGTGCTGCTGTCCTGGGACAGCGACAACACGGATCTGGACTTGCACCTGATTACGCCCGACGGCGCGCACATCTGGTACGGCGATCGAGTTGCACCCAACGGCGCAGCGCTGGATGTCGACGTGACCACCGGCTACGGCCCGGAAATCTTCGCCATGCCCGCGCCGATCAAGGGGCAATACCTGGTGTACGTGAACTACTACGGTGGTGGGTATCGCAGTGATGACGAAGGGCAGGAGGATGCGGTTCAGCCGCTGACCACTGCACAAGTGACGGTGATTACGGAGGAGGGGACGCCTGATGAAAAAATGGAGACGTTCCTGGTGCCGATGCGGGCGGTGGGGGAGTTGACGTTGGTTAAGGGGTTTAGTTATCCGTGAGGGGAGATCGTCTCGGCAGTGCTGAGACCTTTATCCCATCCGTATCAGCTGCCGAGCCTGCGAGGCTGCGTTCGAACCGGGGTCGCGCTCGACCGAAGTCCTCGCATATCCGCTGTACACGGTCTTCCTGAAAGAACCGGTTGCCTGATTTTACGACTGCTTCGCAGCCGGACGCAGGCTTCGCCAGCTGCTACAAGGAGTGCGGCGCTTGATGAGGCGGCTGAGGTTGGTTCGAGGAGGAGGGCGCGGGATTATTCCGGGCATTAAAAAGCCGGCTTGTGGCCGGCTTCTCGGGGACTGGCTTGGTTTATTTTTGGTAAGCCGCGCCAGCCTTCAAAACGTACACCCGGATCTTGCGTCCGGCTGTGGGACTTGGCGAGAAAGTGATCTGCCTTGTCGGTGCGATCTGAGCCTTGGAAAGGGTCGATGCGCAAATGTGGGGCGCAGCATACTGATTTTTTTGAGGAATTCCCAGCTTGGCGTGCGGGGTAGAGCTTTGCGGGAATGATTTTGTGTGGCCGCTTTGACCCTGTGGCGAGGGGGCTTGCCCCCGTTGGGGCGCGGAGCGTCCCTGAAGTGGGTAATCCCGAAGCACCGCATGTTCAGGTTTTGCGACTGCTGTGCAGTCGAACGGGGCGGTGCGGCGTTCCGACAAGCCCCCTCGCCACATTGGATCGCAGGGCTTTGTATTTACAGGAACGGTACGGACGGTCTGCGTTTGTTGAGCGTGGACCACCAGAACACCCATCCCAATACCCTGATGTTCTGCTTGTCGATCTGTTCGGCATTGAAGATCTCATCCGGATACTCAGCACGGTTGTGGCTGCGCAGTCGCAGCGCATTTCCCGGCATCCGGTGCAGGTACTTGATCCGCAACATCCCGTCATGTTCGATCGCATAGATTTCGCCATCGATAATCTGCGTAAGCCCGCGATCAATGGCGAGGGTAGAACCGTCTTCAATCTTTTCGGCCATGCTGTTGCCGATCATATGGGTGCAGATGGCATTGGCATGTTTGATTTCCAGGGAGTCGAGGTAGCTGTGGGGCAGGCGGATGGATTGGCCGGGGTCCTCGACGACGTGGGTTTTGTTGGAGCCTGGGGCGGTGGCGGTCTCTTTGAAGAAGGGCAGTTCGACGTCGATGGGTTCGATCACCGTGTAGATGCCCCGGATGGCTTGGGCGTCGAAGGTGTTGCCGGACTCGTCGAGCACACGCAGGCGTGAGGACTCTTTAGGGCCTTCGCCGGTTTTCAGCCAGTCACTGTTGACAGACAGAAGTCGGGAGACTTCCTCCATGCGATAAGCGGGCACACCACGGGTGTACCAGTTATGGATATTTTGCGCTTCCGTGTCGAAGAAAGCGGCAAATCCTGTCGTTGTGATGTTGGCTGCTTCGAGGAGCGCTCTGAACCGTGGGCCGCTAGTGTTCTTTTTCATAAACACGAGTCTACGGGCGCAGGATGGGGGTTTGAATAAACGACCCGTTCAAATTTCGAGGGAAATTTAAGACCGGATGTAAGACGCTTTTCGTAAAAAATAAACAGGCAAACACCCAGGCCGAAATGCTCAAAACTCGTTGTTAAAAGCGTTCCAGGCAGGCACAAAAAACCCCGGATCAACCGGGGTTTTTCTTGAAGCGTGAGGCTAGAAACTAACCGTTGCTTCTCAGCCTTTGTAGGCAGCGACCGACTTGGTGATCGCGGCGCGGGCGGCGTCTGCGCCGTCCCAGCCTTCGATTTTCACCCATTTGCCTTTTTCGAGGTCTTTGTAGTTCGCGAAGAAGTGCTCGATCTGCTGGATCAGCAGGGCTGGCAGGTCGGTGTATTCCTTCACGTCCACGTACAGCTGGGACAGCTTGTCGTGTGGGACTGCGATGACTTTAGCATCGCCGCCGCCGTCGTCGGTCATGTTCAGGATGCCGACTGGACGCGCGCGGATCACCGAACCTGGAGCAACCGGGTAAGGAGTCACGACCAGCACGTCGAGGGGATCACCGTCGTCAGCCAGGGTGTTCGGGATGTAACCGTAGTTGGCCGGGTAGAACATTGGGGTGGCCATGAAACGGTCAACGAACAGGCAATCGCTGTCTTTGTCGATTTCGTATTTGATCGGCGCGTGGTTGGCCGGGATCTCGATCGCGACGTAGATGTCGTTCGGCAGGTCTTTGCCAGCCGGAATCTTGCTGTAGCTCATTGGGCGGTGCCCCCGTTAGTTGACCAAAAACACTTGGCCGGATTGACCAAAAAGTGGCGGCGATTATAGGCATATTCCGCCACCGTTGCTATGTGCCAGAGGTCGTGTAGACCTTAGTCGTGAGCCTGATAGACCGGATCATTGGCCTGAAGTTGCCTAAGCCTTGCCAAGGGATCCTGCCGGTAAAACAGCCTCAACTGCTCGTAGACCTGTGGATAAGCCTCGTAAAGCAGATCCGGGGCGCTGAAGAAGTATTCGCTGGTGACCGCGAAGAACTCGGCGGGGTTTTCCGCGGCGTACGGGTCGATGGCGGTTTCAGCGTCCGGGTTGCGCTCCAGTTGCCGGTCGAGGTCGTCATAGGCTTCCTGCATGACCTTGGCCCAGTCGCTGACGCGCATGTCGGCGTGCAGCGGTGGCAGGCCATTGGCGTTGCCGTTGAGCATGTCGAGTTTGTGTGCGAGTTCGTGGATCACCAGGTTGTAGCCTTCCCAGCCACCGCTGGCCATTACGCCGGGCCAGGCGAGGATGATCGGGCCTTGCTGCCAGGCTTCGCCGCTGTGTTCACCATCCCATTCGTGTTCGACGCCGCTGGCATCGCGATGGCGCTGGGGGCTGAGGAAGTCGTCGGGGTAGAGGATGACTTCGTGAAAGCCCTGATACCAGTTCAGATCACCCAAATGCATGAGCGGTAATTGGGCCTGGGCGGCGAGCAGTAGGCGCTGCTCCTGGTGGAGTTCGACGCCGGGCAGGGCGGTCAGGTGTTTGTCTTGCAGGAACAGCACGCTGGCTTCGCGCAGCCACTGGTCTTCAGCCGCGCTGATGCCATCGAGGAAGCTCAGGTGATGGCGCACCCGTTGCCACATGTCGTCGGCAATCGGATGCCTGGCCAGGGTGCGCCGGCGTCGCCAGGCGCTAAGGGACCACATCGTCAGTCAGCGGGGTTCGGCTTTGGATGCAGCATTAGCGAGACGGCTGCGGATCACGCCAATGATCATCGGTAGCAGCGACACCAGGATGATACCCACCACCAGCAGCGACAGGTTTTTCTTGATGAACGGTACGTTGCCGAAGAAGTAACCGAGGGTTACCAGGCCACCCACCCAGAGGATGGTGCCGAAAACGCTGAAGGCAAAGAAACGCGGGTAAGGCATTTTGCCAACGCCGGCGACGAACGGGGCAAAGGTACGGATGATTGGCATGAAGCGCGCCAGGGTCACGGTTTTGCCGCCATGTTTGTCGTAGAAATCGTGGGTTTGTTGCAGGTAATCGCGGCGGAAGATTTTCGAGTTCGGGTTACTGAACAGCCGTTCGCCGACGGTGCGGCCGATCACGTAGTTGGTGCTGTCGCCGAGGATCGCCGCCAGCATCAGCAGGCCGCCCAGCAGTACCGGATCCATGCCGCCACCGGCCGCCACGGCGCCTGCGATGAACAACAGGGAATCGCCCGGCAGGAACGGCATCACCACCAGTCCGGTTTCGCAGAAGATCACCATGAACAGGATGGCGTAGATCCATGCTCCGTAGTTGTTCACCAGCATCTCGAGGTAAACATCGAGATGCAGAATAACGTCGATCGGGTTGAAATCCATGGAAAGCACCTGTGGTGATGGCCCGACTCAGCAGGCCTGTGCGGATAGCTTCGCGTAAGACTACAGCGGGGTGTGATTTTTCTTACGAGCCGTGAGGTGTGGGCATTATACGGGGTGAAAAGTGAAAAACGCGTCGAGTTTGTAGCGAGGAATGTCGATGTGTTTCAGGGTTTGTCGGAAAAGGTCGCAGCCTTCGGTAGCACCTACAGCTTCGAGGTTGCCTCGGTCGATGCAGGCGCTGCCGAAGGCTGCGATCTTCTTGGTGAGCTTAAAGTTCGTCACTGATCGGCAATACGTAATTCTTGAACTCGGTGTCTTCCCTGAACCCGATGGATTCGTAGGTTTTCTGCGCGACTTCGTTGTTGCTGCTGGTGGAAACGCGCATGCGCACGGCATTGGTTTCCTTGGCCATTTTCTTCGCGGTGCGGATCAGGTTGTCTGCCACTAACTGGCGGCGGGCGTCTTCGGCGACGTAGATGTCGTTGAGGATCCACACGCGTTTGAGCGAAAGAGATGAGAAGCTCGGGTACAACTGACAGAAACCCAACAGTTTGTTGTTGTCGTCATCGGCCAGGGCCAGGTAGATCACCGACTCTTTGCGCCGCAGGCGCTTTTCGAGGAACGCTCGGGACGAGTCCGGATACGGCAGGGAACCGTAAAACTCGCGATATTTGACGAACAACGGGGTCAGCAGGTCCAGGTGTTCGAGGGTCGCTTGAATAATCCGCATGGTAGGTCTCGTCTTCAAGTGGCTGTCTTACGTGGTGACGGCGACAGGAAACCCTTGGCGGCCGTGCATCGATCCTGCCTTAAACCAGAATAGAAACGCAATGCGGAAACGGTTCAGGCATCCGACGGACTGAGTAGGAAATTACCTTTCAAACCTGCTCCTGTGTCCGACTCCAGCGTCTGAATCTGGGCTTCGTCCTTCAGATTGACCCCCGATAACTGCCGCCGACAGGCTTCGCGCATCAAATACAGCAAACGGTGTGCCGCCATGCCGTAACTCAAGCCTTCGAGCCGGACATTCGAGATGCAGTTGCGGTAGGCATCCGTCAGTCCGACCTTGGGATTATAGGTGAAATACAGCCCCAGGCTGTCTGGAGAGCTTAATCCAGGGCGTTCGCCGATCAGAATGACCACCATTTTTGCACCCAGCAGCTCGCCAATCTCGTCAGCCACCGCAACCCGGCCTTGTTCCACCAGAATCACCGGTGACAGGGACCAGCCTTCGATAGCTGTCTGTTCTTCCATGCGCGCCAGAAACGGCAAGGTGTGGCGATGAACGGCCAGTGCCGAGAGACCATCGGCCACCACTACAGCCAGATCCACCCCGCCAGGATTGGCTCGTGCGTAATTACGCAGTGTCTGCGCCGACTCGTCACTCAACTTGCGCCCCAAATCGGGGCGCTGCAAATAGCTGTTCCGGTCCGTGGCCGCGCTGTGCAGCAGCAAACTCTCACGCCCACGCTCGGTCAGTTGCGAACTGAGCGCCGTGTGATCGAAAGGCAGGTGCACCGCATCCCGGGCCTGGGCATGGGCGTACTGGAAATCCAGTTGCGCGCGGGTCGGCATACTGGTGCCGGTGCGGCCCAGTGCAATGCGCGCCGGGGTCAGGCGACGCAGTTCCAGCAACGGATTTTGCGGATCGACGGGGGGCTTATCCATATAAACACTCATCCCAGTTGCGCCAATGCCTGGCGGAACGCCGGTGGCAGGCTGTTGCCGAAGTGAATTTTGCCGTCCGCCTGGGTGAAGATGCCCATGTTCGCCAGCCACTGTTCAAACTCCGGCGCCGGTTTCAGGCCCAGGGTTTGCCGGGCGTAGAGGGCGTCGTGGAACGAGGTGGTCTGGTAATTGAGCATGATGTCGTCGGAGCCGGGGATGCCCATGATGAAGTTAATCCCGGCTACGCCCAGTAAGGTCAGCAGAGTGTCCATGTCGTCCTGGTCGGCTTCGGCATGGTTGGTGTAACAGATATCGCAGCCCATGGGGACGCCCAGCAGCTTGCCGCAGAAGTGGTCTTCGAGGCCGGCGCGGATGATCTGTTTACCGTTATAGAGGTATTCCGGGCCGATGAAGCCTACGACGGTGTTCACCAGAAACGGTTTGAAATGCCGTGCCACGGCGTACGCGCGGGTTTCACAGGTCTGTTGATCGATGCCGTGGTGGGCGTTGGCCGACAAGGCACTGCCTTGGCCGGTCTCGAAATACATCAGGTTTTGGCCCAATGTGCCGCGATTCAGGCTCAAGCCCGCGTCGTAGCCTTCCTGTAAAACGTTGAGGTTGATGCCGAAACTGGCGTTGGCCGCTTCGGTGCCGGCAATTGACTGGAACACCAGGTCCAGCGGAACCCCGCGATTGACTGCCTCGATGGAGGTGGTGACGTGGGTCAGCACGCAGGCTTGTGTCGGAATATCGTAGCGCTGGATGATCGCGTCGAGCATTTCCAGAATGGCGCAGATCGAAGCGATGCTGTCGGTGGCCGGGTTGATGCCGATCATCGCGTCGCCGTTGCCGTACAGCAGGCCGTCGAGAATGCTGGCGGCGATGCCGGCCGGTTCGTCGGTGGGGTGATTGGGTTGCAGGCGTGTCGAGAGCCGGCCGCGCAGGCCCAGGGTGCCGCGGAACTTGGTGACCACGCGGATTTTCTGCGCCACCAGCACCAGATCCTGCACGCGCATGATCTTCGACACGGCGGCGACCATTTCCGGGGTCAGGCCGGGGGCGAGGGCGCGCAGGCTTTGTTCATCGGCGGCTTCGCTGAGCAGCCAGTCGCGGAAACCGCCGACGGTGAGGTGGCTGACCGCTTTAAAAGCCTGTTTGTCGTGAGTGTCGATGATCAGTCGGGTGACCTCATCGGCCTCGTAAGGAATCAGCACTTCCTCCAGGAAGTGGGCCAGCGGGGTGTCGGCCAGGGCCATCTGCGCGGCCACCCGCTCGCCATCGTTGAGGGCGGCAACGCCGGCCAGAAAGTCCCCGGAGCGCGCCGGGCTGGCTTTGGCCATGACCTCCTTGAGGCTGTCGAAGCGGTAGGTTTGGGCGCCGACGGTATGGGCAAATACGGCCATGGGACGGTGTCCTCCTGATTCAATAAATATCTCAAATGCACCACTAAACCCCTGTGGGAGCGGGTTCTGGTGCACTTCAATAGGGCAGGCGCCGGGAATCAGCCCGGCGCCGGTGCAATTCAGACACCTTCGAGCATCGCATCCGCCGGCGCATCGGCGCGTTGCTTGGCGGTCAGTTGGAAATACAGGTAACCGGCCACCATGAAACCGAGGAACACACAGCCGATCAGCGCGTTGAACCAGGCCATCGCCACCAGGCACACCACCGCCAGGAACAGTGCGATCCCCGGTACGATCGGGTAGCCCGGCGCGCGGAAGGTGCGCTCCAGGTTGGGTTCGGTTTTACGCAGTTTGAACAGGCTCAGCATACTGATGATGTACATCACGATGGCGCCGAATACCGACATGGTGATCATTGCAGCCGTCAGCGTCATGCCTTGCAGGTTGACCAGGCCGTCGCTGTAGATCGCCGCGATGCCAATCACGCCGCCCGCCAGGATCGCCCGGTGCGGGGTCTGGAAACGCGACAGTTTGGCCAGGGAGGCCGGCAGGTAACCGGCGCGAGCCAGGGCGAAGAACTGCCGCGAATAACCCAGAATGATCCCGTGGAAGCTCGCCACCAGGCCGAACAGACCGATCCACACCAACATGTGCATCCAGCTCGAGTTGTTGCCGACCACGGCTTTCATCGCCTGAGGCAGCGGGTCGTTGATGTTCGACAGTTGGCGCCAGTCGCCGACACCGCCGGCCATGACCATCACGCCGATGGCGAGGAACACCAGGGTCAAAATGCCGCTGACGTACGCCTTGGGAATCGTGCGTTTCGGGTCCTTGGCTTCTTCGGCGGCCATGGCTGCGCCTTCAATGGCGAGGAAAAACCAGATCGCGAACGGGATGGCCGCAAAGATGCCGGGAATCGAGGCCATGCTGAATTCATTGGCGCCCGACCAGCCGTTGAGCACGAAGTTACTGAAGCTGAAGCCCGGTGCGACCACACCCATGAACACCAGCAATTCGGCGACGGCGAGCACAGTGACCACCAGTTCGAAGGTGGCCGCGATGCTGACGCCGAGGATGTTCAGGGTCATGAACACGAAATAGGCGCCAACCGCGGCGACCTTCGGGTCCAGTTCCGGGTATTGCACATTGAGGTAGGCGCCGATGGCCATGGCAATTGCCGGTGGCGCAAAGACGAATTCGATCAGGGTGGCGATGCCGGCGATCAGTCCGCCTCGCTCGCCGAAGGCCCGACGGCTGTAGGCAAACGGCCCGCCAGCGTGGGGAATGGCGGTGGTCAATTCGGTGAAACTGAAGATGAAGCAGGTGTACATCGTCGCCACCATCAATGCGGTGACGAGAAAACCCAGGGTACCTGCGGTGCCCCAGCCGTAACTCCAGCCGAAATACTCGCCGGAAATCACCAGGCCGACGGCAATGCCCCATAGATGCAGGGTGCCGAGTGTGGGTTTGAGCTGTGTAGTAGAAGTCATAAGTCCTCTCTGTCTTTTTTATTGTTTGATCTGTTGGACTTTCGGGTGTGGCGTTCAGGTGTAGAGCGGGCACGCAAAGCCCATGCCAGGCCGGCAGGGCGATGAAGGAGGCGTTTAAGGACGCCATCGCGGGCTTGCCCGCGACGGCCTTCTGAAGGGCGACACAGAAATACCTGTATCGCCCCCGGTTTTTAGAAGAAGCCCAACGGGTTGATGTCGTAGCTCACCAGCAGGTTTTTGGTCTGCTGATAGTGATCGAGCATCATTTTGTGGGTTTCACGGCCGACGCCGGACTTTTTGTAACCACCGAACGCGGCGTGTGCCGGGTACAGGTGGTAGCAGTTGGTCCACACGCGACCGGCCTTGATGGCGCGGCCCACGCGGTAGGCGCGGTTGATGTCGCGGGTCCAGAGGCCGGCACCCAGGCCGAACTCGGTGTCGTTGGCGATGGCCAGGGCCTCGGCTTCGTCCTTGAAGGTGGTGATGCTCACCACCGGGCCAAAGATTTCTTCCTGGAACACGCGCATTTTGTTGGTGCCCTTGAGCAGGGTCGGCTGGATGTAATACCCGGTCGCCAGGCTGCCCTCGAGTTTTTCCACCTTGCCACCGGTCAACAGCTCGGCGCCTTCGCCCTTGGCGATGTCCAGGTACGAAAGGATTTTGTCGAATTGTTGCTCGGACGCCTGGGCGCCGACCATGGTGTCGGTGTCCAGCGGGTCGCCACGCTTGATCTGCAGGACTTTTTTCATGACAACTTCCATGAACTCGTCGTAGATCGACTCCTGTACCAGGGCGCGGGACGGGCAGGTGCAAACTTCGCCCTGGTTGAAGAATGCCAGCACCAGACCTTCGGCGGCTTTCTCGATGAAGGACGGTTCGGCCTGCATGACGTCTTCGAAGAAGATATTCGGCGACTTGCCTCCCAGCTCCACGGTGGATGGAATGATGTTTTCGGCGGCGCATTTCATGATGTGCGAGCCGACTGGAGTCGAACCGGTGAAGGCGATTTTGGCGATGCGTTTGCTGGTGGCCAGGGCTTCACCGGCTTCTTTGCCGAAGCCTTGCACCACGTTGAGCACGCCAGGTGGCAGCAGGTCGCCGATCAGCTCCATCAGCACAGTAATGCCCAGCGGGGTTTGCTCGGCAGGTTTGAGGACAATGCAGTTACCGGCGGCCAGGGCCGGAGCGAGTTTCCAGGCGGCCATCAGAATCGGGAAGTTCCACGGGATGATCTGCCCGACCACGCCCAGCGGCTCATGGATGTGATAGGCCACAGTATTGCCGTCAATCTCGGCGGCGCTGCCTTCCTGGGCGCGGATGCAACCGGCGAAATAGCGGAAATGGTCGGCGGCCAGCGGGATGTCGGCGTTGAGGGTTTCACGCACGGCCTTGCCGTTGTCCCAGGATTCGGTGATCGCCAGCAGTTCCAGGTTCTGTTCGATGCGATCGGCGATTTTCAGCAGCACCAGCGAGCGTGCCTGGGCGGACGTGGCGCCCCAGGCATCGGCGGCGGCATGGGCGGCGTCCAGGGCTTTTTCGATGTCTTCGGCAGTGGAGCGCGGGAATTCGGCAATCGGTTGGCCGTTGACCGGCGAAGTATTGGTGAAGTACTGACCTTTGACAGGCGCGACGAACTCGCCGCCGATGTAGTTACCGTATTTGCTCTTGAACGAAACGATAGCGCCTTCAGTACCGGGGTGAGCGTAACGCATGATGGGTTTCTCCTTGGCTTTTGTGCTTATAAGGGAGGACGCGCCAGAGCGCGGTAACAAGCGTAGAGCAAAGGTTGGGCCACCGCCTTGCAGGTCAGTTAAATCAAGGACTTGTGTGTTTTTTGTCGGACGGCTGGGCGGTGCTTGTGACGCTTGCGGTACAACCCGTGTGACACTTTGTACCGCTTGTGGCACAACCTGTGACCGATGGGTCTTGCCAGCATTGCAATGCGTCGATGGCTGGAGGATGCTGGGCCTCAAATTGCCACACAGGTAATCCTCTGTGGCGAGGGAGCTTGCGTGGCGAGGGGGCTTGCCCCCGTTGGGCAGCGAAGCAGCCCCCAAACCATTCACCTCGATTTACCAGATACACCGCATGCTCAGGATTTACGACTGCTGCGCAGCCGAACGGGGGCAAGCCCCCTCGCCACAGGAAGTGGTTATAGGTAGGCACTCACCTATCGGGGAGAATAATAAGAAATGCACGACAACCATTTGAGTCGCCATGCCCAGCAAGTGTTGACCGTGACCCAGGGTAAGTCCCACCTGCACGGTCCCGGCAGTGATCCGTCCATTGCCCGCTCCTGGCTGCGTTGCCTTGAGGACTATCACCTCGACCCGGCCCTGACCATGGCGCCGACGGTGCTGGAGCATGCCCGCATCCTGGAAAGCCGCGAACGCTTGCAGCAAGTGTTGCAGATCGCCGGCAACGAAATGACCAGCCTCCACCAGCAACTCTCCGGCGCCGGCCACGCAGTGTTGCTGACCGACGCTCGCGGGGTGATCCTCAACTGCGTCACCGCGCCCGCCGAACGGAAGATTTTCGAACGTGCCGGCCTTTGGCTTGGCGCCGACTGGAGCGAAGCCTGCGAAGGCACCAACGGCATCGGCACCTGCCTGGTGGAGCGCCAGTCCCTGACCATCCACCAGGACGAACACTTTCGTGGCCGCCACACCGGCTTGACCTGCTCGGCAAGCCCGGTGTTCGACCCTCATGGTGAACTGTTGGCGGTGCTTGACGTGTCTTCGGCGCGTCACGAGGTTTCGCGGCAGAGCCAGTTTCACACCATGGCCCTGGTCAATCTGTCGGCGAAGATGATCGAGAGTTGTTATTTCCTGCGTTACTTCGACAATCAATGGCTACTGCGTTTTCACTTGCAGGCCGAATCCGTCGGACTGTTCAGCGAAGGGCTGCTGGCGTTCGACGGGGAAGGGCGGATCTGTGCGGTCAATCAGAGTGCGCTGAATTTGCTGGGGCATATTCGCGGCGGGCTGTTGGGCCAGCCGGTGGAGGCGTTCTTCGATTGCTCGCTGGACGAGTTGCTCGGCCGCGCGAGCGCCAATGCCAGCGCCAGTTGGCCGTTGCGCACCCGCGACGGGCGGCGGCTGTTTGCTGTATTGCGTGGGCAGCCGCGCAGCATTCCTGCACCGGTGGTACAAAGCCCGGCAGTGGCCGAGCGTCCACGGCTGTCGGGTATTTGCCTGGGCGATGCCGCGTTGCAGGAAGACTTCCGCAAGGCCTTGCGGGTGTTCGAACGGGACGTGCCGTTGCTGATCAACGGCGAAACCGGCTCAGGCAAGGAGGCTTTCGCCAAGGCCGTGCATCAGGCCAGTCAACGGGCGGAAAAATCGTTCGTCGCCCTCAATTGCGCGGCGATCCCCGAAAGCCTGATCGAAAGCGAGTTGTTCGGCTATCGCGGCGGCAGCTTCACCGGTGCCCGCAAGGAAGGCATGCGTGGCAAGTTGCAGCAGGCCGATGGCGGGACATTATTTCTGGATGAAATCGGTGACATGCCGCTGAGCATGCAGACCCGGCTATTAAGGGTGCTGGAAGACCGTCAGGTGGTGCCGATTGGCGGCGAGCCGGAATCGGTCAATGTGCGGATCATCAGCGCCACTCACCGTAACCTGCTCGAAAGGGTGCAGGACGGCAGTTTCCGCGAGGATTTGTATTACCGGCTCAATGGGCTGGAAGTCGCATTGCCAGCGTTGCGCGAGCGCACGGATAAATCACAGTTGCTCGACTTTCTGTTGGCCGAAGAGGCGGGCGGGGAGACAGTATTGATTGATGCAGCGGCGCGGCAGGCCTTGCTGGATTTTGCCTGGCCGGGGAACGTGCGGCAGTTGCGTAATGTGCTGCGGACCCTGGCGGCGTTGTGTGATGGCGGTCGGATCGGGCTGGAAGATTTGCCGGCGATGATTCGTCAGGCCCGGCCGGTGACGGTGGCGACGATTGAAGCGCCGTCCGAGTATCCGCTGGACGATGCCGAGCGACTGGCGTTGCTCAACGCACTGGAACAGCAGCGCTGGCACATGACCCACACGGCTGAACAGCTGGGCGTCAGCCGCAATACCCTCTATAGAAAGCTGCGCAAACACGGTATCGCCCGTTAGGTTGTGACTGATCGTTCCCACGCTCTGCGTGGGAATGCCTCCCCGGACGCTCTGCGTCCGCTTTTGGGACGCAGAGCGTCCCTTGCTGCATTCCCACGTAGAGCGTTACAGCTAAAGAGTGCGATTTTCCCCTCCCTACGCTAACCTGCGGCCATGTTTTACGAGGTCGACTATGCACATTCATATTCTTGGTATTTGCGGCACTTTCATGGGTTCGATGGCGGTTCTGGCCAAAGAGCTAGGCCATCATGTGACCGGCTCCGATGCCAACGTCTATCCGCCGATGAGCACTCAGCTGCAAGCCCAGGGCATTGAGTTGACGCAAGGTTACGACCCGGCGCAGCTCGATCCGGCCCCGGACCTGGTGGTGATCGGCAATGCCATGTCCCGCGGCAACCCTGCGGTCGAGTACGTGTTGAACAAAGGCCTGCCGTACGTCTCCGGCCCGCAATGGCTGGCCGATCACGTGCTGCAAGGCCGCTGGGTGCTGGCGGTTGCCGGCACGCATGGCAAAACCACTACCAGCAGCATGCTCGCCTGGGTCCTGGAACACGCCGGCATGAGCCCGGGTTTCCTGATCGGCGGAGTGCCGCAGAATTTCTCGGTGTCGGCGCGTCTGGGCGATACGCCGTTCTTCGTGATTGAAGCCGACGAATACGACAGCGCATTTTTCGACAAGCGTTCCAAATTCGTTCACTACCGTCCGCGCACGGCGATCCTGAACAATCTGGAGTTCGATCACGCGGACATCTTCCCTGATCTGGCGGCCATCGAGCGACAGTTCCACCATTTGGTGCGGACCATTCCGAGCGAAGGCCTGGTGATCCATCCGACTACAGAGCCGGCCTTGCAGCGCGTGATCGAGATGGGCTGCTGGACTCCGGTGCAAACCACCGGCGCCGGCGGTCAATGGCAGGTCAAACTGCTCAGTGAAGATGGCTCGAAGTTCGAAGTGATGTTCGAAGGCGTCGCTCAAGGCGTGGTCGAGTGGGACATGACCGGTCAGCACAACGTCGCCAACGCCTTGGCCACCTTGGCCGCCGCGCGTCACGTCGGCGTCGTGCCGTCGATGGGCATCGCGGCACTGAGCGCGTTCAAAAGCGTGAAGCGCCGGATGGAAAAAGTTGCGGAAGTCCGTGGCATCACCATTTACGACGACTTCGCCCACCACCCGACCGCCATCGCCACCACCCTCGACGGTTTGCGCAAGCGCATCGGCGATGCGCCGCTGATCGCGATCATCGAGCCGCGCTCCAACTCCATGAAGCTCGGTGCTCACCGTGATGGTTTGCCGGAAAGCGTGGTCGATGCCGATCAGGTGATCTGGTATTCGCCGGCCAACCTCGGTTGGGACCTGGGCGCCACGGCGGCGTTGTGCACCGTGCCGTCGATTGTCAGCGATTCGCTGGAAGGAATCATCGAGCGCGTGAAGAGCCAGGCCCAGCCCGGCACTCACGTGGTAATCATGAGCAACGGCGGCTTCGGCGGCCTGCACGGCAAACTGGCCGAGGCGCTGCAATGAACAATGGTCCGGAACGCATCACGCTGGCGATGACCGGCGCTTCGGGCGCCCAGTACGGCTTGCGCCTGCTCGACTGCCTGGTGCGTGAAGACCGCGAGGTGCACTTCCTGATTTCCAAGGCCGCGCAACTGGTGATGGCCACCGAGACCGATGTCTCGCTGCCCTCCAAGCCGCAGATGATGCAAGCCTTCCTCACTGAATACACCGGTGCCGCCGCCGGGCAGATTCGGGTGTACGGCAAGGAAGACTGGATGTCGCCGGTGGCTTCGGGCTCCGGCTCGCCAGCGGCGATGGTGGTGGTGCCGTGTTCCACCGGGACCTTGTCGGCGATCGCGACCGGTGCCTGCAACAACTTGATCGAGCGGGCGGCCGACGTGACGTTGAAGGAGCGCCGCCAGCTGATTCTGGTACCGCGCGAGGCGCCGTATTCGAGCATTCATCTGGAGCACATGCTCAAGCTGTCGAACATGGGCGTGACGATTCTGCCGGCATCGCCAGGCTTCTATCATCAGCCGCAAACCATTGATGACTTGATCGACTTCGTCGTGGCGCGAATTCTCAATCTGCTGAACATTCCGCAAGACATGCTGCCGCGTTGGGGCGAGAATCATTTGAGCAGTGATGAATAAGCTGCTGATCATCCTGCTGGCGGTGCAACTGGCGGGCTGCGCCACGGCGCGCACCCTCGATGCCGCCAAACCCGGGGCACCGGTGGTGTATTCGGGGACGCGTCTGGATTTGTATGCAATGAACGGCGGGTGCTGCGCCATGGACAGATTTGGCGCAGAAGCGCCGAGTTATCCCGGTGTTGATCTGCCGGCCAGTGCTTTGCTCGACACATTGCTGTTGCCGTTGTCGTTGTTGACGGTTTTAGGTGTTGGGTTTCAGGCGACCGGAGGGTTGTAAGGGTAGCTGCGCTCCCTGTGGCGAGGGGGCTTGCCCCCGTTGGGTCGCGTAGCGGCCCTCCGTTTCTTCAGTTGCACCAAATCGCCTGGATTTACGACTGCTTCGCAGCCGAACGGGGGCAAGCCCCCTCGCCACAGGTCCGATGTCGACCTGAAATTACTTGCCTAACTTACGCAACTCATCCGACTCGACAATCCGTACGCCATCCTGCTCTTCCAGCGCCAGGCGCCACATGGCGCGGGCCAGTTGGCAGGCTTCGATGCCGTGGTATTTGCCCGGAATCAATTTCGACAACGGACCGGCAACCCGTTCGGCCAGTCGCGGCTCGGCGCGATCGCCCAGCAACAGCGAAGGCCGGCAGATGGTCAGCTGCGGCCAATTCTGCGCGCGCAATGCGTGTTCCATCTCACCTTTAACCCGGTTATAGAAAATCGGCGATCTGCGGTCGGCCCCCAAGGCACTGATCACGATCAGGTGCCGTGCGCCCATTTCCCGGGCACGTTTGGCGAAGGCCACGACCATGTCCAGGTCCACCGCGCGAAACGCTTCCTCGGAGCCGGCTTGCTTGATCGTGGTGCCAAGGC
The DNA here is from genome assembly GCF_056400265.1 of Pseudomonas sp. 01L34. Taxonomy (NCBI): domain Bacteria; kingdom Pseudomonadati; phylum Pseudomonadota; class Gammaproteobacteria; order Pseudomonadales; family Pseudomonadaceae; genus Pseudomonas; species Pseudomonas sp. 01L34. Next base: position 209,515 of record NZ_JBFTSX010000008.1, on the reverse strand, counting down.
AGCAGTAGGCGACGTCGACGCGACCGTTCAATTGCGGCAGAAACACAGTCGGGTCACCGACCGGGTTTTCCAGGTGAGGATGTTCGGCCAGTGGCCGGCGTGAGGGGGCCAATACGCGTGCGATCGTTGGCTCGTTGAGCAGACGGTCAAGCAAATGTTCACCGGTTAACCCGGTAGCTCCGGCAAGCAATACATGCTGAGGCGTCAAGTACATAGTTATTCCCCCTTGATACTGTTCAGCTTAGTTGCTCTTTTCATCCTTGCTGATAGAGACACTTTGCAATGCCTTTCGTGCCTGCTGCTTGCGTAACAATTGCCAATGGGCAAGCACGGCTTTCGGCGCCCAGATCTGTGGTTCGGAAGCTTCGAAGCTGTCGGCCAGCTCACGCTCGGCCACGGTGGCGCTGGCCCGTTTGAAGGCTTGCTCCAGATCGTCGGTCTGGTTCAGCGCCTGGGCAAACAAGGCATCGCCGAAATAAGTGAAGTTGGCTTCTTCCGAACACCCGAAGGACACCCGGTCGGCTCGCGAGGCGGTCATGATCAGGGTGTGTTCATCCTTGAGGGCAGGGATGAAGCCGCCGGAATAACAGGACGAAATCACGATAATCTTGTCGCGCTTCTTCAGGGGCGCGAGGACGGCGGCGAGTTCGTCGGCCGGCAGGTCGGCCAGTTCCATGCGTGGCTGGTCGAGTACCAGTTCGTGTTCACTGGAGCCATGGCTGGTCAGGTAAATGAACAGCAAGTCTTCCGGGCCACTGCGCTCGGCCAGGGTCTGGGCGGCGCGGCGCAGGTTTTCCCGGGTGGCCATCGGCCGGTCGCCGAGGTGCTCGCGATGGTTGACCAGGCGAATCTGGCCGAAAGCGCCGAATCGGCTGGCGAGCATGTTGGCGACGTAGTCGGATTCGCGCAGGAACACGCTCTGCTTGCCGTCACCGCCCAGGGTCAAGGTGTACAGTTCGACCGCCGGAGTCGAGGCCGGCACATTGGCCAGGGCTTCGTCGAGCAAGCGGCCCTGGGCCAGCAAGCCGAGTTCCAGGGTGTCGGGCAGCAGCTTGCCGTCGGCGTCGCGCACGCGCTGGCTGTTGATCCAGGTGCCGCTCAGCACCGTGCCATCGGTCAGCACCAGCGTGCCTTTGCCCTGATAGTTGTCGCCGTCGAACTGACCGATATAGAAACTGCCATCGGCCAGGTTCAAGCGGCCCTGGCCGGTGAAGCGCCAGTCGCTGAACTGACCGATGTAGTGACTGCCATCGGCGCCGATCAACTCGCCCTTGCCGTTCAGCACGCCTTCCTTGAACTGACCGATCCAGACATCGCCATCGGCGTTTTCGTAGCGGCCCTTGCCATGCAGTTGATTGTTCTTGAACCCACCGACGTAGATATCGCCATCGGCGCTGTTGAAAGTACCGTTGCCTTCCAGTTGGCCGTCGACGAAATGCCCGGTGAACTGATTGCCGCTGGCATCGCTGCGCTGGCCTTCGCCGTTGGGTTTGCCGTGGGCGAACTGACCCTGGTACTGGCTGCCGTCTTCGAGTTCCAGACGACCGAGCCCTGAATATTGGTCGGCCTTGAATTCGCCACGATAGGTCATGGCGTTTTCTTTGAGGGTGCCTTCACCATCCCGTCGACCGGCCTTGAAACCGCCGGTGTAGCTGCTGCCGGTGGTGGTCAGCGTGCCCTGACCGTCGAACAGCCCCTGCTGGAACTGCCCGCGATAGACCTCGCCGTTGCTGCCGTGCCATTCGCCCTGGCCATGCCATTGGCCTTTGTCGAAGTGACCGGCGTACCAACTGCCGTTCGGGTAATCGATGCGACCCTCGCCTTGCAGCAAGCCGTTGACCAGATCACCACGATAGCGTCCGCCGTCCGGCAGGCGGGCGTCGGGGGGCAACAGCGATTCGCCATCGCCGCAAGCGGTGAGCATCAGGGTCAGGGCAAGGAGTGCAAGTGAGCGCATAGCGGGATCCGGGCAATTAGGCGACGGAGTATGCCGCAGCTATGTGTCGCATTTATAGAGACACGGCACAGACACAGCGCGAAACAGCATGAGCTGCTTCGCAATCAGGCATGTGTCAGACGAAGCAGAGGGACAATGGCTCGGCGATATAGGCCGGTTTGTCCGATCCTTCGATTTCAAGCGTAGCGGTGGCCTTGAGCAGCCATTGGCCGGGTTTCTTCTCGGTGACGTCGTTCATGTCGACCTTGAGTCGAACCCTGGAATTAACCTTCACAGGCTGGATGAAACGCACGCTGTCCAGGCCATAGTTGACCACCATCTTCGCGCCTTCGGGCAGGATGAGGATGTCTTCCATCAGTTTGGGGATCAGCGACAACGACAGGAAACCATGGGCGATGGTGCTGCCAAAAGGCGTTTGCGCGGCTTTGACCGGGTCGACATGGATGAACTGATAATCGCCTGTGGCTTCTGCGAACAGGTTAATGCGTTCCTGGTCGATGGTGAGCCATTGGGAACATCCGAGTTCCTTGCCGACATAATCTTTGAGCTCTGCAACTGGAACATAGGGCATTGAGACTCTCCTTGGGTTCATCGGATTTATAGTTTTTCGAGTGGGGGACTTGACCTCCCTGCGAACCACTTTAGATCAACATGACAAATTGCTCCGGTCAACTGACCATGCTTTTGGCGAATGCCGACTCATAGCGTGCTTATAATGTCGGGCCCCTTCTTGGTGGGGGAGAGCGCGGGAGAGGATGGATGTTGTTACGTGGCCTGACCTGGCTGGTGCTGTTTCAATTGCTCGGCACAGCCCTCAATCATCTGTTTTTGCCGGTGCTGCCGGGGCCGATCATTGGCCTGCTGTTGCTGCTGGGGTATCTGATCAGCCGCGGTCAAGTCGGCGAACCGCTGAACCTTGCGGCCAGCAGCCTGTTGCGTTATTTGCCGTTGCTGCTGGTGCCGCCGGCCGTGGGCGTGATGGTCTACGCCACTGACATTGCCGCGGATTTCTGGGCGATCACCGGTGCGCTGGTGTTGTCGTTGGTGCTGTCGATGGCCTTCGCCGGGATGCTGATGCAGCGCATGGTCAAGCGTCACGCCCATTCCGAGGACAGCCAATGATGTTCGATTGGCACGGCGCCTGGGCGTCGGTGATTCATCATCCGCTGTTCGGCATCGGTATTACGCTGGGCGCGTATCAATTGGTGCTGGCGGCGTTCGAGAAAACCCGCTGGATTTTTCTGCAACCGGTGCTGGTCTCCATGCTGCTGGTCATCGGCGTGCTGGTCAGTTGCGGTCTGAGTTACGTTGAGTACCGCAAGAGCACCGAGATCCTCAGTATCTTGCTCGGGCCGGCCACCGTTGCGCTGGCGGTGCCGCTGTACCTCAACCTGCGGCGGATTCGACAGTTGTTCTGGCCGATATTTACTACGCTGGTGATAGGTGGCGTAGTCGCCACGGGCATGGGAGTGCTGCTGGGTTGGTGGTTCGGCGCCGAACACATGATCCTGATGACCATGGCCCCCAAGTCGGTGACCTCGCCGATTGCCATGCTGGTGGCGGAGCAGATTGGTGGCGTCGCGGCGCTGGCGGCGGTGTTCGTGTTGATTACCGGGGTGATCGGAGCGATCTTCGGGCCGAGTCTTTTGACTCGTCTCGGTGTCCACAGCCCGGAGGCCCGCGGTATGGCTCTGGGCATGACCGCCCATGCGGTCGGCACGGCGGTGGCCATGCAGGAAAGTGAGGAGTGCGGCGCCTTCGCGGCGCTGGCGATGAGTCTGATGGGCGTGGCCACGGCGGTATTCCTGCCGTTGGCGGTGTCGATGGTGGTGTAAGGAAATGTCTATGAGTCTGCCGCTTTTTCCGCTGAACACGGTGCTGTTTCCGGACTGCATCCTCGACTTGCAGATTTTCGAAGCACGCTACCTGGACATGATCGGCCGTTGCATGAAACAGGGCAGCGGCTTCGGCGTGGTGTGCATTCTCGAGGGCGAAGAAGTCGGCATCGCTCCTGAAGGCTACGCGCGGGTGGGGTGCGAGGCGCTGATCACCGATTTCCATCAGCAGGACAACGGCCTGCTGGGCATTCGGGTAAAGGGCGGGCGGCGTTTTCACGTGGTGCGCACCGAGGTGCAGCGCGACCAGTTGATCGTCGCCGACGTCGAGTGGCTCAAAGATGAGCCCGAGCAACCGCTACAGGATGAAGACGCCGATCTGGTGGCGCTGCTCAAGGCCTTGGCGGAACACCCGATGGTCGAAGCACTGAGCATGGGCTCCGAAGCGACGGGGCAACAGTCGCTGGCCAATCAGTTGGCGTATCTGTTGCCGTTTTCCGAGGTGGACAAGATCGACTTGCTGCAACTCGATGATCCGCAGCAACGGCTGGATGCGATTCAGGCGTTGCTGGATGAACTGCAGGGTGAGTTGTTTGCCTGATGTCCACTGAAAGATCGCAGCCGCTACAGGTGCGATCTGTCAATCCTCAATATGCATACCGCAACAAAGCTTGCGGCAAATGCCGCAACACAAAGAAGCCGAACAACGCCAGCAACGACGGCAACACCAGCCACCAGACTTTGGGTGGCATGGCGTTGAGCGGCGCCTGGCGTTGCGTCAGCCACAGGCTCGCCGCACACACGCATGCCGCCAGCATCGCGCCGGCCAGTACATCGGTAGGCCAGTGCGCCCCCAGGTAAACCCGCGACAGGGTAATCGCCAGCGCCGGCAAACAACCCAGCAACAACCAGGTCAGGCGCATTCGCGGCGGTTGTCCGCGGCCAGCCAGCACCGCTAGCGTCAGAAACAGCGCGAACGAGCCCGAGGCGTGGCCGCTGGGCATGCTGTAGCTGGTCAGTGGATCGCTCAGCACTTCCGGGCGAATGCGGGCGAAAAAGTGCTTGGTTGCCGTGTTGCCCAGCGCGGTGAAAAGCAACGTGCTGCCGGCGAAGATCGCGTGCCGCCATTGTCGCGTCAGCAACAGCAGGGCCGTCAACAGGGCGCTGATCATAAACATGTTGCGGAACTCGCCAATCAGCGTGAACACCACGGCTACTTCATCGAGCATCGGGCTGCGGTGTTCCTGCACCAGGGTCATCAACCCTTGGTCGAGGGCGGTCAGGTGCGGATAGCCGATGAACAGTCCCGCCAGAATTAGAAAACTCATGCCGGTGATCAGCATCGTCGCCTTGCGATGGCGGCGCATGCTGCTGGTAATGCTCAAACCCGCCATGACGGCGATGCTGCCGGCAACGATCCCGGCCTCGGGCCAGAACCCTTCGGGCAATGGCAAGCGAATCGCCGCGCCGGTGGCCCAGCCGGGCAGCAGATAGGCAACGCTCCAGCCCGCGGCGGCCAACAGGCTGACGGCGGCGAAGCGGGGGAAGGGCATATCGAACATACCTGCGACCATCGGCAGCATTGGTCGCAACGGGCCGATAAAGCGTCCGACTAACAGGCTGGCGATGCCATAACGCTGAAAATACGCTTCGGCCCTGGCGATCCATTCCGGATGATGGCGCAACCCCGGCAGGCGCCGGATGTTCTGGTGGAAATGTCGTCCCAGGAAATACGAAACGATGTCGCCCAGCACGCCGCCGAGGAAACCCAGCAGCAATGTTTCACCCAGCGACAGTGCGCCACTGCCGGCCAGTACTGCCGCGGCAAACAACAACACCGTACCGGGTACGATCAGCCCGGCAATCGCCAGGCACTCCACACACGCCACTACGAACACTGCCATGGCCAGCCACTGCGGATTGACCGTCAGCCAACCGATCACGCTATCGAGCCATGGGCCCATAAAAACAACTCCATCGAATGTTCACTTGGCCCCAAAGGGATGAATCTCCCAAATGCTGAACGACCGCTCCCACTGGGATTCCCGTTTGCCCGGGCACGTTTCAAGTCAGCAAAAAATAATCACGCCCTTCGACCTGACCCCGACGCATCGGATTGCGAGTGCAGTACGGCGCGTAAGCCGCATCGACGAAACGGTACATTAAATGTTCGTCGCGCCCCTGGGGGATGCCCAGGCGTGTGGTCTGGATGATATGGCCGGGCGCAGGCCCGATGTCTTCCACCAGCAGCACTTCATGGTCAAAACGCTTGGCGTCCCAGACCGGCACCTTCAGCCCCAGCGCCTTGCACAGCAACGTCTGCCCGGCGCACAGCTTTTGCGAGGGGCGAGGGCGGCCCTGGGCGTCGGGATTGTTCAGCAGCATCTGCGCCAGGCTGGCTGGCCCGCTCAGTTCATCGACCCATGGATAGGCGGATTTGATCAGCACCGCATTGCCCGGACCTTGGGCACTGAAGTTCAGGGAATCGCCGCCGCGGGCGTAATACATATAGATGTGGCCGCCATCCAGAAACAAAGCCTTACGCTTTTCTGTGTAGCCCAGGGAGGCGTGGCTACCCTTTTCTTCGCAGTAATAGGCTTCGGTCTCGATGATCCGGGCGCTGAGCCACAGGTCGTCGACCCGGTGGCGGATGATTTTGCCCAGCAGATCCCGGGCCAGCGTTTGGGCGTCGCGGTCGAAAAATGCATCCGGCAGAGCCTTGGGCGGGCGCGTTTCGGACGCACGAACAGTCAGGTTAGTCATGATGAACAGCGTTTATCAGGGCTGATTGAGTCGTGATGATAACAATATGCAACTTAATCACGGCTGAACGTCGGCAAATTGCCTTCCATTTCGACCATCCGCCCGTCACCGCTGTTAGTCCCGAGACGCGACAGCTATAATCTGCCGCTTTCCTCTTTACCAAGACCACAGCAGACCATGACTGAGTCCGTTCTTGACTACATGACCCGTTTGGGTCGCGCCGCCCGCGAAGCTTCCCGCGTGATCGGCCGTGCCAGCACCGCGCAGAAAAACCGCGCCTTGCAGGCGGCCGCCAATGCGCTGGATGCTGCGCGCGCCGAGCTGACCGCAGCCAATGAACTGGATTTGGCCGCTGGCCGCACCAATGGTCTTGAGCCGGCCCTGCTGGAACGCCTGGCGCTGACCCCGGCGCGCATCGACGGCATGATCGTCGGTTTGCGTCAGGTCGCGGCCTTGCCGGACCCGGTCGGCGCGATCCGCGACATGAGTTACCGGCCGTCGGGCATTCAGGTCGGCAAGATGCGCGTGCCGTTGGGCGTGATCGGGATCATCTACGAATCCCGGCCTAACGTGACCATCGATGCTGCCAGCCTGTGCCTGAAGTCCGGCAACGCGACCATCCTGCGTGGCGGCTCCGAAGCGATTCACTCCAACCGCGCCATTGCCGCCTGCATCCAGCGCGGCCTGGCCGAGGCCGATCTGCCGGCCGCGGTGGTGCAAGTGGTCGAAACCACCGACCGTGCCGCCGTCGGCGCGCTGATCAGCATGCCCGAATACGTCGACGTCATCGTGCCCCGCGGCGGCCGTGGCCTGATCGAACGGGTCAGCCGCGATGCCCGCGTGCCCGTCATCAAGCACCTGGACGGCATCTGTCACGTCTACGTCAGTGCCCACGCCGATCTGCCGAAAGCCCAGCGCATCGCATTTAACGCCAAGACTTACCGTTACGGCATCTGCGGCGCGATGGAAACCCTGTTGGTCGATCAGGCAGTTGCCAAAGAGTTTTTGCCGGCGATGGCTGCCCAATTCCGCGAAAAAGGCGTCGAGCTGCGCGGTTGTGAGCGCACCCGGGCGATCATCGAGGCCGTCGCGGCCACTGAAGAAGACTGGACTACCGAATACCTGGCGCCGATCCTCTCGATCCGCGTGGTCGACGGGCTGGACCAGGCCATCGAGCACATCAACCAGTACGGCTCCCATCACACCGACTCGATCGTCAGCGAAAACCTGGCTGACACCCGGCGTTTCGTGGCTGAAGTCGATTCGTCCTCAGTGATGATCAACACCCCGACCTGCTTCGCCGATGGCTTCGAATACGGATTGGGTGCCGAGATTGGCATTTCTACTGATAAGCTGCACGCCCGCGGCCCGGTGGGCCTCGAAGGTCTGACCTGCGAGAAGTACATCGTGGTCGGTGACGGTCAGCTGCGCGGCCAGGAGTCGCTCTGACTTGGGCGACCTCGACCCGTCAGCCCCAGTGACCGCCAGCGAGCCCCGGCCTCGACGCATTGGCGTACTGGGCGGGACCTTCGACCCGGTGCACATCGGCCATTTGCGCGGTGCGCTGGAAGTCGCCGAATCGCTGGCTCTCGATGAGTTGCGTCTGACACCCAGTGCCAGGCCGCCCCATCGGGACAAGCCGCAGGTATCGGCGAAGGACCGTCTGGCGATGGTCAAGTGCGCGGTGGCCGGTGTGGCACCGTTGGTGGTGGATGCCCGCGAATTGCAGCGGGACAAGCCGTCCTACACCATCGACACCCTGGAACTGATGCGCGCCGAACTTGCCGCTTCAGACCAGGTTTTTCTACTTTTGGGCTGGGACGCATTTTGCGGCCTGCCCACTTGGCACCGCTGGGAAGAGTTGCTCCAGCATTGCCACATCCTGGTGCTGCAACGCCCGGATGCCGACAGCGAACCGCCGGATGCCTTGCGCAACCTGCTGGCAGCACGTTCGGTGAGCGACCCGCTGGCCCTCAAAGGGCCGAGCGGACAGATTGCATTCGTCTGGCAGACACCGCTCGCGGTATCCGCCACCCAGATCCGTCAACTGCTGGCCAGCGGTAAGTCGGTACGTTTCCTGGTGCCCGACGCGGTCCTGGCCTACATCGATGCGCACGGACTTTACCGTGCGTCGAACTGAAAAAGGGCGCGCTTCAAGGCACGTGAATGCGTGTATCGAAGCGCCCGAACATACGAGCAAAACGAGTTTTATATGACTGACAAAGACGTAAACAAAGTAAAGCGCAAGGGCACATTCAAGAGCGCACCGCTGCCAGTAGAAGCACCAACTGGCGCGCCACTGGCCGGCGAAGAGCTGGTCAAGGTTGCCGTAGCGGCCCTGGAAGACGTCAAGGCCCAGGACATCCAGGTGATCGACGTTCGTGAAAAGCAGAGCATCACTGACTACATGATCATCGCCACCGGTACGTCCAACCGCCAGATCGGCGCGATGCTGGACAAGGTCCGCGAAGCCGTCAAAGCCCAAGGCGTCAAGCCGCTGGGTGAAGAAGGCAAGGGCGACAGCGACTGGGTGCTGCTGGATATGGACGACGTCATCGTGCACATGATGACTGCCTCGGCGCGCCAGTTCTATGACCTGGAACGCCTGTGGGCCGGCGCCGAGCAAAGCCGTTCTGCCAGCGCTGCACACCACAGCCCTGAGAACACCCATGAGCATTTCACCAAGCTCAACAAAGACCAGCAATAAGGGAACGCTGTGCGACTGCGACTGATCGCCGTCGGTTCACGCATGCCCAAGTGGGTGGAAGAAGGCTGGCATGAATATGCCAAGCGTCTTCCTTCCGAGCTGGCGCTGGAACTGGTGGAAATTCCGCTCAACACCCGCGGCAAGAACGCCGACGTGGCGCGCTTTATCCGTCAGGAAGGCGAAGCCATGCTGGCCAAGGTCGGGCCGAACGAGCGCGTTGTCACCCTCGAAGTCCACGGCAAGCCCTGGAGCACCGAGCAACTGGCGGTCGAACTCGATCGCTGGCGGCTGGACTCGCGCACGGTGAATTTCATGGTCGGCGGCCCCGAGGGGCTGGCGCCGGAAGTCTGTGCCCGGGCGGATCAACGCTGGTCGTTGTCGCCGTTGACGTTGCCGCACCCGTTGGTGCGGATTCTGATCGGTGAACAGCTGTATCGTGCCTGGACAGTGCTGTCCGGCCACCCTTACCACAAGTAGTTCTGCCCTCATGTCCCAGCCGATCCGCATCAAGGACCACGAAAAAGACGCCCGTCTGGTGCGTGGCCGCGTCGTGTTCGGGGCTATTACGGTGGTGACGCTGATCGGCGTGCTGATCGCGCGGCTGTATTTCCTTCAGGTGATCCAGTACGAGTACCACTCGACCCTGTCGGAAAACAACCGCGTCCATGTGCAGCCGATTCCGCCGACTCGCGGGCTGATCTACGACCGCAATGGCGTGGTGGTGGCCGACAACCGGCCCAGCTTCAGCCTGAGCATGACCCGTGAACGCTCCGGCGACTGGCAGCAAGTGCTCGACGTGATCGTCGAAGTGCTGGAGCTGACGCCCGAGGACCGGGTGATCTTCGAGAAGCGTATGCGTCAGGGGCGTCGGCCGTTCGAGCCGGTGCCGATCCTGTTCGAGTTGACCGAAGAGCAGATCGCCCGCATCGCGGTGAACCAGTTCCGTCTACCCGGTGTGGAAGTGGTCGCGCAGCTGGTTCGTCACTATCCGCAGGGCGCGCACTTTGCGCACTCGGTGGGATATATGGGGCGGATCAACGAGAAAGAGCTCAAGTCTCTGGACCCGGTGAGTTACAGCGGCACCCATCAAATTGGCAAAACCGGCATCGAGCGCTTCTACGAGCCCGAATTGCACGGTCAGGTCGGTTACGAAGAAGTCGAGACCAACGCCCGTGGCCGTGTGCTGCGGGTACTCAAACGTACCGAGCCGATTTCCGGCAAGGACATCGTCCTGAGCCTGGACATCAAATTGCAGGAAGCTGCCGAAGCCGCGCTTGGCGGTCGCCGTGGCGCGGTGGTAGCGCTGGACCCGAAAACCGGTGAGGTGCTGGCGATGGTCAGCCAGCCGAGTTTCGATCCGAACCTGTTCGTCACCGGCATCAGTTTCAAGGCCTACTCCGAGCTGCGTGACTCCATCGACCGGCCACTGTTCAACCGCGTGCTGCGCGGTCTGTACCCGCCCGGTTCGACCATCAAGCCAGCGGTGGCGATTGCCGGCCTGGATGCGGGCGTGGTCACGGCGTCGACCCGGGTGTTCGACCCGGGTTACTACATGCTGCCCAACTACGATCACAAGTACCGCAACTGGAACCGTACCGGTGACGGCTTCGTCGATCTCGACACGGCGATCATGCGTTCCAACGACACCTACTTCTATGACCTGGCGCACAAGCTGGGGATTGATCGGTTGTCGTCCTACCTGAGCAAATTCGGCATTGGCCAGAAGGTCTCCCTGGATATGTTCGAAGAGTCGCCGGGGCTGATGCCAACACGGGAATGGAAGCGCGTGACCCGTCGTCAGGCCTGGTTCCCGGGCGAGACGCTGATTCTGGGGATCGGTCAGGGCTACATGCAGTCCACTCCGTTGCAACTGGCGCAGGCCACGGCACTGGTGGCCAACAAGGGTGTCTGGAATCGTCCGCACCTGGCCAAGACCATCGAGGGCGAGAAGCCGAAGGATGAACATCCGATGCCGGACATTATCCTGCGCGACCCGTCGGACTGGACCAAGGTCAATCACGGCATGCAGCAGGTAATGCACGGTGCCCGGGGTACGGCGCGCAAGGCATCGATCGGCGCGCAATACCGGATAGCCGGCAAAAGTGGTACGGCCCAGGTGGTTGCGATCAAGCAGGGCGAGAAGTACGACCGCTCCAAGGTGCAGGAGCGCCACCGCGACCACGCCTTGTTCGTCGGCTTCGCGCCGGCCGACAACCCGCAAATCGTGGTGTCGGTGATGGTCGAGAACGGCGAGTCCGGCTCCGGCGTCGCCGCGCCGGTGGTGCGTCAAGTGATGGACGCCTGGCTCCTCGACCAGGACGGACGACTGAAAGCCGAATACGCCAGCCCTATCAGTGCGGAGGCTACGGCCCGTGAAGAATAATTTCGATCGCATGCTCTCCAGCGAGGATGTGATGCGTCGCCGTGCGACGCTGTTGCAACGCCTGCACATCGACGGCCCGCTGCTGATCCTGCTGCTGACCCTCGCTGCCGGCAGCCTGTTCGTGCTGTATTCGGCCAGCGGCAAGAGCTGGGATCTGCTGGCCAAGCAAGCCACTTCCTTCGGCATCGGCCTGATATCGATGATCGTCATCGCCCAGTTCGAACCGCGCTTCATGGCCCGCTGGGTGCCGCTCGGCTATGTGGTCGGCGTGATCTTGCTGGTGGTGGTGGACGTCATGGGCCATAACGCCATGGGGGCCACCCGCTGGATCAATATCCCCGGGGTGATCCGCTTCCAGCCCTCGGAATTCATGAAGATCCTGATGCCGGCGACCATCGCCTGGTATTTGGCCAAGCGTTCCTTGCCACCCCAGCTCAAGCACGTGGGGATCAGTCTGGTGCTGATCGGTGTCCCGTTCATTCTGATCGTGCGTCAGCCCGACCTCGGCACTTCGTTGCTGATCCTCGCCGGTGGCGCATTCGTGCTGTTCATGGGTGGCCTGCGCTGGCGCTGGATCCTCAGCGTGATCGCCGCCGCCGTGCCGGTGGCCGTGGCGATGTGGTTCTTCATCATGCACGACTATCAAAAGCAGCGAATCCTGACCTTCCTCGACCCCGAGAGCGATCCGCTGGGCACGGGTTGGAACATCATTCAGTCGAAAGCGGCCATCGGTTCCGGTGGCGTGTTTGGCAAGGGCTGGTTACTCGGTACCCAGTCGCACCTGGACTTCCTGCCAGAAAGCCACACCGACTTCATTATTGCGGTCCTGGGTGAAGAGTTCGGCCTGGTCGGTATCTGCGCGCTGTTGCTGATTTACCTGCTGTTGATCGGTCGCGGGCTGGTGATTACCGCCCAGGCCCAGACGTTGTTTGGCAAATTGCTTGCGGGCAGCCTGACCATGACGTTTTTTGTTTACGTTTTCGTCAACATCGGTATGGTCAGTGGCCTGTTGCCGGTGGTGGGGGTGCCGTTGCCCTTCATTAGCTACGGAGGAACTTCGCTGGTGACGCTACTGTCAGCGTTTGGGGTTTTGATGTCGATCCATACCCATCGCAAGTGGATCGCGCAGGTTTGAATAAGGTGAAGATTTCAATGCAAGTAATGCGTGGCTGGGCGACTCGATACGCACCGTGGGTCGGCCTGGTGAGCATCCTTGGTTCCGTGCAGGAAGCATTGGCCGGCGATTACGAAGGCTCACCCCAGGTGGCCGAGTTCGTTGGTGAAATGACCCGTGACTACGGCTTTGCCGGTGAACAGCTGATGGGCGTGTTCCGCGAAGCCGAGCGCAAACAGTCGATTCTGGACGCGATCTCCAAACCCGCCGAACGCGTCAAGCAGTGGAAAGAATATCGCCCGATGTTCATCACCGACGCGCGCATCGCCCGTGGCGTGGACTTCTGGCGTCAGCACGAGGCGGTGCTGGCTCGCGCCGAGCAGGAATACGGTGTGCCGGCGCAGGTGATCGTCTCGATCATCGGCGTCGAGACCTTTTTTGGTCGCAATACCGGTAATTATCGGGTGATCGACGCCTTGTCGACCCTGGGTTTCGACTATCCTCCCCGTGCTGATTTCTTCCGCAAGGAGTTGCGTGAATTCCTGCTGCTGGCCCGTGAAGAGCAGGTCGACCCGTTGACCCTCAAAGGCTCCTATGCCGGGGCCATGGGCTTGCCGCAATTCATGCCGAGCAGCTTTCGCGCCTATGCGGTGGATTTCGACGGTGACGGCCACATTAATATCTGGAACAACCCCGATGATGCCATCGGCAGCGTCGCCAGTTATTTCAAGCAACACGGCTGGGTCGCCGGCGAACCTGTGGTCAGCCGTGCCGATGTGCGCGGCGATCAGGTGGACGAGGGGCTGACCGACGGCATCGAACCGACGAAAACCGTCGGGGAGTTGCGGGCGCTGGGCTGGTCGAGTCATGATGCGCTGCGCGATGATATGCCGGTCACGGCTTTCCGCCTGGAAGGTGACAATGGCCCTGAATACTGGATGGGCCTGACGAATTTTTACGCGATCACGCGTTATAACCGCAGCGTGATGTACGCCATGGCCGTACATCAACTGTCTGAACAGCTGGTCCAAGCACGGGGCGTCAAGTAATGCGGGCATTGCCTATGAATAAACCCCTGAAGCTCATGGCATTCGCCGCGTTGGCGGTGCTGGTCGCCAGTTGTTCGACCAGCCGCTCACCGACTCAGAAGTCTTCCACCGCCGTTCGTTCGGCCCCCGGCCTGGACATCAACCGGGCGCACAAGGATGGCGCACCCTGGTGGGACGTCGACGTATCGCGCATCCCGGATGCCACGCCGACCCTGCACAGCGGTCCTTATAAAGCCAACCCGTACACCGTGCTGGGCAAGACCTACTTCCCGCTGCAGGAATCCAAGACCTACGTCGCGTCGGGCACGGCGTCCTGGTATGGCACCAAGTTTCACGGCCAGAACACCGCCAACGGCGAGGTGTATGACCTGTATGGCATGAGCGCCGCCCACAAGACCTTGCCACTGCCAAGTTACGTTCGGGTGACCAACCTGGACAACAACAAGACGGTGATTCTGCGGGTCAATGACCGTGGGCCGTTCTATTCAGACCGGATCATCGACTTGTCCTACGCGGCCGCCAAGAAGCTTGGCTACGCTGAAATCGGCACGGCGCGGGTCAAGGTCGAAGGCATCGACCCGCAGGAATGGTGGGCGCAGAGAGGTCGTCCGGCGCCGTTGATGCTCAACGAGCCGCAAGTGGCGCAAAATGCCGCGCCGACCATGACCGCTTCCACTGGCACCGTCGAGCAATGGACGCCACCGCCGCAGCAACACGCCGCGGCCGTTGTGCCCGTGCAGATCGATGCAAAAAAAAACGCTTCTGTACCAGCCTCTGGCCAGTATCTGCAGGTGGGCGCGTTCGCCAACCCGGACGCTGCAGAGCTCCTGAGATCGAAGCTCAGCGGGATGGTGAGCGCTCCGGTGTTCATCAGCTCGATCGTGCGTAACCAGCAGACACTGCATCGGGTGCGCATGGGGCCGATCGGCTCTGCGGGTGAAATCCAGCAGGTGCAGAACAGCGTGCGGCTGGCCAATCTCGGTTCACCGAGCCTGGTCAGCGCCGAGTAACACGTAGTACTTGATTGACGGTTCGCTTGCAGTTTTGGGGGCGAACCGGGTTGTTGGCTCGTTGAAGAACAAAAGCCCGGCAAGGGTTACAGAGTGAGCAACTGAACACGTGACAGCTTTTTCAAAAGTTGTCTGATTAGTTTTGCCCTAGGGCAGTTTCCATTAGCGATTTCGAGAGACGGATGAACATCACCACCTTTGCCAAACGCCTGTGCCTGCTAGTCCCGCTGCTTCTCTCTCCCGCGGCTTTCGCGGTCGAGATGATGCCGTCGCCACCGCAATTGGCCGCCAAAGCCTACGTACTCATGGATGCCAGCAGCGGCAACGTGCTGGTAGAGAACAACGGTGACCAGCGTCTGCCGCCGGCCAGCCTGACCAAGCTGATGACCGCGTACATCGCGACCCTGGAAATCCGTCGTGGCCAGATCGGCGAAAACGATCCGGTGACCGTCAGCGAGAACGCCTGGCGTACCGGTGGTTCGCGGATGTTCATCAAGGTCGGCTCGCAAGTTACCGTCAGCGACCTGCTGCACGGCATCATCATTCAATCGGGCAACGACGCCAGTGTTGCGCTCTCCGAGCACATCGCCGGCAGCGAAGACGCATTCGCCGACCTGATGAACAAAACCGTTGCTGATCTGGGCATGACCAACACCCACTTCATGAACCCGACCGGTCTGCCGAACCCGGAGCACTACTCGTCGGCTCACGACATGGCCGTGCTGGCTCGCGCGATCATCCACGAAGACCCGGCTCACTACGCGATCTACTCGCAGAAAGAGTTCTTCTGGAACGGTATCAAGCAGCCTAACCGCAACCTGCTGCTGTGGCGCGACAAGACTGTCGACGGTCTGAAAACCGGTCACACTGACGAAGCCGGCTACTGCATGGTGTCTTCGGCCGTACGTGATGGCATGCGCCTGATCGCCGTGGTGTTCGGCACCAACAGCGAAGTGGCTCGTGCTGCCGAAACCCAGAAGCTGCTGACTTACGGTTTCCGCTTCTTTGAAACCCAGACCTTCTATCAGAAAGGCGCCGAGCTGGCTCAGGCACCTGTCTGGAAAGGCACCACCAATCAAGTCAAGGCCGGCCTGGCTGAAGACCTGACCATGACCTTGCCAAAAGGCCAGCTGAAGAAGCTTGCTGCCAGCATGACCATGAACCCGCAACTGGTTGCACCCATCGCCAAGGGCGACGTGATCGGTAAAGTCGAAGTGAAACTGGACGACAAAGTGGTGCACAGCGCCGACCTGATCGCTCTGGACGCAGTCGACGAGGGTGGTATCTTCCGCCGCATGTGGGATAGCATCCGTCTATTCTTCTACGGCTTGTTCAACTGATAGTGTGCACCTGCAAGGCCCCACGCTGATCCGGCGTGGGGCCTTGCTGTCGCCACGGCTTACGCTTACGAGGCCGTTACGCCATGACCGATACCGAAGTAAAGGCGCCTAAGATCGAATTCCCCAACGTTGATTACCCGGTTAAGGTGATCAGCGATACGGGTGTGGGCAACAAAGACAAGATCATCGAGATCGTCAAGAAACACGCGACGATCAACCATGACCGCGTTGATGAGCGCCAAAGCACCAACGGCAAGTACACCACGATTCAGTTGCACATCGTCGCCACCGACCAGGACCAGCTGTACAACATCAACAGCGAACTGCGGGCTACCGGCTTCGTGCACATGGTGCTGTGATGCCTGGCACGCTGGGCTTTCGCGAACTCGGCCAGATGGCTTACGAGCCGGTCTGGCATGCCATGCAGCGCTTCACCAACGAACGCGGCAGTGATGCCGCTGACGAGATCTGGCTGGTCGAGCACCCACCGGTGTTCACCCAGGGCCAGGCCGGCAAGGCTGAGCATCTGTTGCTGCCAGGTGATATTCCGGTGGTGCAGGTCGACCGCGGTGGGCAGGTGACCTACCACGGTCCGGGCCAGTTGGTGGCCTACCTGTTGCTGGATGTGCGCAAGCTGGGGTTCGGCGTGCGTGACCTGGTCAGCCGCATGGAGCAGTGCCTGATCGAGTTGCTGGCCAGTTACGGCGTGACCGCATCCGCCAAGCCGGATGCACCGGGTGTCTATGTCGATGGCGCGAAAATCGCGTCCTTGGGTCTGCGGATCCGCCACGGTTGTTCCTTTCATGGCCTGGCCCTGAACGTGGATATGAACCTGGAACCGTTTCGACGGATTAATCCCTGCGGCTATGCCGGGCTGGCGATGACCCAGCTGCGCGATCACGCAGGACCGATTGAATTTGCCGAGGTAAGTGCCCGGCTGCGCGCGCAGCTCGTCAAACACCTCGACTATGCTGAGCAGACGACCCTAACGGGCGGAATCGATTGATATGACTACTGATGCAGTGCAAACCATGATCCCGACGCTCGATGTCACCGAGCGTCCGGCCCCGCGTGCCAAGGTTGAAGCCGGCGTCAAGCTGCGCGGCGCCGAGAAGGTTGCACGCATCCCGGTGAAGATCATCCCGACCACCGAACTGCCGAAGAAACCAGACTGGATTCGCGTGCGCATCCCGGTTTCCCCGGAAGTCGACCGCATCAAGGCCTTGCTGCGCAAACACAAGCTGCACAGCGTTTGCGAAGAAGCATCCTGCCCGAACCTGGGCGAGTGCTTCTCCGGCGGCACCGCGACCTTCATGATCATGGGCGATATCTGCACCCGTCGTTGCCCGTTCTGCGACGTTGGCCATGGTCGTCCGAAGCCACTGGACGTGAACGAGCCGGAAAGCCTGGCCATTGCCATCGCCGACCTGAAACTGAAATACGTGGTCATCACCTCGGTAGACCGTGACGACCTGCGTGACGGTGGTGCCCAGCACTTTGCCGACTGCATCCGCGAAATCCGCAAACTGTCGCCGAACGTACAGCTCGAAACCCTGGTCCCGGACTACCGTGGCCGCATGGACGTCGCACTGGAAATCACCGCCGCCGAGCCGCCAGATGTGTTCAACCACAACCTGGAAACCGTGCCGCGCCTGTACAAGGCTGCGCGTCCGGGGTCGGATTACCAGTGGTCGCTGACCCTGCTGCAACGCTTCAAGCAGATGATGCCGCACATTCCGACCAAGTCCGGCCTGATGCTGGGTCTGGGCGAAACCGACGAAGAAGTCATCGAAGTCATGAAACGCATGCGCGAACACGACATCGACATGCTGACCCTGGGCCAGTACCTGCAACCGTCCCGCAGCCACTTGCCGGTCCAGCGCTTCGTGCACCCGGACACCTTCGCCTGGTTTGCCGAGGAAGGCTACAAGATGGGCTTCAAGAACGTCGCTTCCGGCCCGCTGGTACGCTCCTCGTACCACGCCGACGAGCAGGCGAAGCTGGTCAAGGCCGAATTGATGTCGTCCTGATTCCGCGCTGAGAAAAGAGCACGCCCGCAAGGTTAGTCCTTGCGGGCGTTTTCATTGGCGGTGCCCACATCCTCTGCAGGCTTTTCCTGCAAGCCGTGGTGCGACTGACCCTCTTTTGTTTATTCCCGTTCCTGACTACTGTGTGCTGAAGCATTCACACAGGGAGAATCATGGATGACTGCTCGACCGACCCACACCCTTTGTCCTCACGTCCCTGTTCCGGCCTTGCCGCCTGCAGGGCTGATCGGCGTCATTGCGCCTGCCGGCCCCGCTGCCCTGGACACCGGTAAAGCGATTGCCTGGATGCGCGCTCGCGGCTATTCGCTGCGAGTGTTCCCCGGTGTTTACGAGAAAGACGGCTACCTGGCCGGCAGCGACGATGTGCGGCTCAATGACTTGCACGCGGCATTTACCGACAGCGAGGTCGACGCCATCATCTGTTTGCGTGGCGGTTACGGTACGCCGCGTTTGCTCGATCGGATCGATTTCGAGTTACTGCGCAACAATGCCAAACCGTTCATCGGCTATAGCGATATCACTGCACTGCATCTGGCAATCAGCCGTTATGCGGGGTTCGTGACGTTTCACGGCCCGATGCTCAATGCTGACCTGCTGGGTGACAAGCAGAAACCCACCGAGTCCTCGTTTTTCAACATGTTGCGCGGGCAAGTGACGGCGGACAGCGTGCTGGCGCACCCTGTGGCCTACCCGTTGACGACCGTCTCGCCAGGCATTGCTCACGGGCGTTTGCTGGGGGGCAATCTGTCGATGATCGCCGCGACCATGGGCACGCCTTACGAGATCGACGCCGAGGGCGCCATCCTGTTCATCGAAGACATCAACGAGCCGCTTTATCGCATTGATCGGCTGCTGACCCACTTGCGTCTGGCCGGCACGCTGCACAAGTTGCGCGGGGTTCTGGTGGGGGATGTGGCGGGCGTGGACACAATCGCGCTGGAGGGCTTGCTCAAGCAGACCTTCGCGTCGTTGCGCATACCCGTGCTGGCGGGGTGGCGCAGCGGGCATTGCGATCCGAACCTGACGTTGCCGATGGGGGCACTGGTCAGGCTGGATGCGGGGAGCAAGACGTTGGTGTTGGAGCAGGATGTGGTGATCAAGTAACAACACATCGCAAAAAAGATCGCAGCCTTCGGCAGTTCCTGCAGGTGTACACAAAACCCTGTAGGAGCTGTCGAAGGCTGCGATCTTTTGCTTTTAGCGGTTACGCAAACCTTCGAGCAACTTGTGCGTAGGGTACCCATCCGCCGGCCAGCCAAACGACTGCTGCGCGCTGCGGATTGCTTTACGGGTATTGGCGCCGATGATGCCGTCGGGGGTGCCGGCGTCATAGTTCCGGGCGCTCAGCAGGGTTTGCAGCTCGATTCGCTCGGTACGGCTCAGCGGCAAGTCATCTTTTGGCCATAGACCGTTGATCAGGCCACCGCCATTGAAACGCTCAGACAACAGGCTCACGCCCAAGGCGTAGGACGACGAGTTGTTGTACTTGAGGATTGCGCGGAAGTTATCGAAGATCAGGAATGCCGGGCCGCGATAGCCTGCCGGCAGGAGCAGGGCGGCCGACAGGTGTTCGGAACCGGCCGGAACCTGGGCACCATTGGGCAGGGTGACCCCCAGTTGCTGCCACTCGGCGACGCTTTTGCGAATCGCGCCATCGGCCAGGACGTAATTGAAGCTGCTCGGCAGTTGGACTTCGAAGCCCCACGGCTGGCCTTTCTGCCAGCCGGAGCTTTGCAGGTAGTGCGCGGTCGAGGCCAGTGCATCAGCGGCGCTGTTCCAGATGTCACGGCGGCCATCGCCGTCGAAGTCTACGGCGTGGGTGTTGTAGGTGGTCGGGATGAACTGGGTCTGGCCCATGGCGCCCGCCCAGGAGCCGAGCATTTTCTCGGGTTCAATATCACCCTGTTGCAGGATTTGCAGGGCAGCGATCAGCTGCGCATGAGCAAAGCCTGGGCGTCGACCTTCATAGGCCAGGGTTGCCAGGGAGTTGATCACAGACTTGTTGCCCTGGAACTGACCGAAATTACTCTCCATGCCCCACACCGCGACCAGTGCCTGACGGTCGACGCCATAGCGCTGTTCGATGCTTTGCAGGATATCGGCGTACTGGCTGACCAGTGCCTGACCTTTGCGTACCCGTAGCGGCGACAGCGCGCCATCGAGGTATTCCCACACCGGACGAGTAAATTCCGGCTGGCTGCGGTCGGCACGGATCACGCTGGCGTCCAAGCTGACATTGGCAAAGGCACGGTCGAACAGGTCGGCGCGAATGCCGGCGGCGAGGGCGTCTTTGCGAAAACCCGACTGCCATTCGGCAAAGGTCTGGGTGGGCTGGATGTCGAGATCCTCACCGGTCGGAACCACCGGCGGAACGACCGCGGGGGCCGTGGCAACGGCTTGGGTTTGAAGCGGCTGGGCGTCGGCGGCGGTGGGTTTTTCCGCGCAGGCGACAAGCAGAACGAGGCTGGAGGCAGCTATCAATTGGCGAAGGTGCCAACGACGGGAAAGACAAAGGGGCATGCACAGGTCCAGAGGATACGAATCAGGTGCAGACCTTAACATGTTGAGCGATGGCTTGCCTTTCAGGCTGCCAGAAAGTAAGAAGTCTCCCAGCTATTAGACTGGAAGGCTTCGCGGCGGTAGCTGCCTTTGCCCTTGCCGGCTCGTTCCTGACGGCTGCGGAACAGTGGCTGGGCGATGATGGATTTGGCCTTGTTGGGGCCATGCTTGGATGGCTTTTTACTCATGATGATTTCTCGCAAGTGAGTGGATTTTGCGGGACAAATCATCGGCCGAAGTTGGGGTTCTGTCTAGTCCCCAGGATGTGTAGGAAATGATGACCTGTGGCGAGGGAGCTTGCTCCCGTTCGGCTGCGGAGCAGTCGTAAAACCGTTTCGGGGTCGCTTCGCAACCCAGCGGGAGCAAGCTCCCTCGCCACAGAGGTTGGTGCAGGCTGGAAAACAGGTTATTCGGCAGGCAACGACAATCTCTGCCCAGCCATCAACAACGTCAACCGGCTCAAACTCATCCAGGGTGAACCCGCTGCCTGGCCTTTGATCTGCGCGTCGATGCGCTGTGCTTCAAGCAGCAATTGCGCCCAGCGTTGTGCCGAGTAGCGTTGCAGTGCCTTGCTAATCAGTGGTTTGCGCTTGTCCCAGACCGGCGGTCGGGCCTGGCTGAAGGCTTTGTCCAGCGGCACGCCCTGGCTGTATTGCAGCGACAGGTTGGCCAGCAGGCGCAGTTCACGGGCCAGCGCCCAGAGAATCACCGGCGGTTCGACGCCTTCGCCGCGCAGCCCTTCGAGCATGCGCAGGGCATGAGCGGCTTCGCCGTTGAGGATCGCGTCGGTCAAGCCGAAGACGTCGAAGCGCGCGCTGTCGGCCACCGCCGCTTGCACGGTTTCGACGGTGATCTGACCACCTTCGGCCATCAGCTTGAGCTTTTCGATTTCCTGGGCGGCAGCCAGCAAGTTGCCTTCGACCCGAGCGGCGATCAGTTCGACGGCGTCCTGGCTGGCGGAAAGCCCGGCCTGGGACAGTCGTTGACGAATCCAGCTCGGCAACTGGTTGGTGTCCACGGGCCAGATTTGCACGAACTGGGTCTGCGGACCTTCGACCAGCGCCTTGCCCCACTTGGTTTTCTGCGCACTGCCATCAAGCTTGGGCAGGCTGATCAGCAGTAGCGTGTCTTCTGCCGGGTGCGAGCAGTACTCGATGAGCGCGGCGGCGCCTTTGTCACCAGGTTTGCCGGAGGGCAGGCGCAGTTCCAGAAGACGTTTTTCGGCGAACAGCGACATGCTTGCACCAGCCTGCAGCAGCGTACCCCAGTCGAAACTGGCGTCGGCGGCGAAGACCTGGCGTTCATCGAAACCTTGTTGGCGAGCAGCGGCGCGAATGACGTCGGCGGCTTCCTGGCACAGCAGTGGGTCATCGCCACTGATGATGTAGACCGGCGCAAGAGCGCCTTGCAGGTGTTTACCGAGTTGGGCGGGGGCGAGTTTCATAAGAGGAGGCGAACGGGGCGCCTGAGCGCCCCGTAAGTCTTATTGCTGCGGCAGTTCGACAGGCGACTGACGCGGAGTCTCCGCTTCAGCCTTCTGCGCTGCTTCCAGCGCGGCGGCTTCAGCCTTGGCCCGGGCGTCGGCGGTCTGTTGCAGCTGCTCCAACTGAGTCGGAGTGAGCTGTTGCAGACGCAGCATCATGCGTTGAACCAGTTCACGACGAGTCTCGCGGCGGGCATCGTTGGCTTCCTGGTCGGAACCTACCAGGTTGTTGCCATCGTGGATGAACACCTTCTGCACTTCAAGCTTGTCGCTCAGCAGTGGCAGGCCACCTTGACTACGGATGTCGTAATTGAGCACGGTGTTCACCTGGTACTCGCCAGTACGGCCGGCACCGGCATAGCTGAGGATGCGCTGGCTTTCCTGCTCATCGGTCAGCACCAGTTTGTAAGGTGCGCCGCTGTAGACCCGGACGCCGCTGCTTTCCAGTACCTGACGCAATTGTGTCACGGTTTCGCCGTAGGCATTGCGGGCACTCAGGTCGAGTTCCTTGATCGCCAGTTCGGTGGTGTCGGTGCCACGCAGGTGGAAACCGCAGGCGCTCAGCAGGACTGCAAGGCCCATCACCAGCAAATTGCGTTTGATCATCTTGTTGCTCCCCTTGAAACCATGTGGGCCGGTCAAGCGGCCCGAAAGGTTTTACTCGGCGCCAGGCTCACCTGGCGCCCGATCCAATTTTTAGCTGGCGACGATATTGACCAGTTTCCCGGGCACTACGATCACTTTGCGAATAGTCAGGCCATCGACGAAGCGCAGGACGTTTTCGTTGGCCCGTGCGGCGGCTTCGACTTCTTCGCGGCTGGCGCTGGCTGGCATTTCGATGTGGCCGCGCAGCTTGCCATTCACTTGAATGACCAGTTGCAGGCTGTCCTGTACCAGCGCGCTTTCGTCCAGCACCGGCCAACCGGCGTCGATCACCGGGTCGGCGTGGCCCAGGCGATGCCACAGCTCATGGCTGATGTGCGGGGTGATCGGGGCCAGCAGCAGAGTCACGGTTTCCAGGCCTTCGTGAATCAGCGCGCGATCCTGTTCGGTGCCTTGCGGGGCTTTTTCCAGCACGTTCATCAGCGTCATCACCTGGGCGATGGCGGTGTTGAATTTGTGATTCTGGCCGACGTCGTGGCTGGCCTGCTTGATGGCCTGGTGGATCGAACGGCGAATGGCTTTCTGCTCGTCGTTCAGGCTGGCGACGTCCAGTTTGCCCGGCAGGCCCTGAGTGACGTGCGCTTGAGCCAGGCGCCAAACGCGCTTGAGGAAGCGGTGCGAACCTTCAACTCCGGAGTCGGACCATTCCGCGCTCATGTCAGGTGGCGAGGCGAACATCATGAACAGGCGGCAGGTGTCTGCGCCGAACTGGTCAATCATCGACTGTGGGTCGACGCCGTTGTTCTTCGACTTGGCCATCTTCTCGGTGCCGCCGATTTCCACCGGCAGACCGTCGGCGATCAGCTTGGCGCTAATGACCTTGGCCTTGCTGTCGCGTTCGAGTTCGACGTCCGCCGGGTTGAACCAGGTGTAGGCACCGTTGGCTTCACGACGGTAGTAAGTCTCGGCGATCACCATGCCCTGGGTCAGCAGGTTCTTGAACGGCTCGTTGGAGCTCACCAGGCCTTCATCGCGCATCAGCTTGTGGAAGAAGCGCGCGTAGAGCAGGTGAAGAATCGCGTGTTCGATACCGCCGATGTACTGATCCACCGGCAACCAGTGGTCGGCCGCCGATTTTTCTACCAGGCCACCTTCAAAGTGCGGCGAGGCGTAACGGGCGTAGTACCACGAGGACTCGACGAAGGTGTCCATGGTGTCGGTTTCACGCTTGGCCGGTGCACCGCATTTCGGGCAAGCGCACTCGTAGAACTCGGGCATGCGTGCCAGCGGCGAACCAGCGCCGTCCGGTACCACGTCTTCCGGCAACACCACGGGCAGTTGATCTTCCGGGACCGGTACATCACCGCAAGTATCGCAGTGGATGATCGGGATCGGGCAGCCCCAGTAGCGTTGACGGCTGATGCCCCAGTCGCGCAGGCGGAACTGGGTGCGCGAGGCGCCGAGGTTTTTCTTGATCAGTGCGACTTCGATAGCGTCGAAAGCGCCTGCGAAGTCGAGGCCATCGAACTCGCCGGAATTGATCAGCGTGCCGTACTCGCCGTAAGCGTCCTGCCACGGGGCAGGATTGGTGTCACCGGCACTTGTGCGCACCACCGATTTGATCGGCAGGTTGTACTTGTGGGCGAACTCGAAATCACGCTCGTCGTGCGCCGGAACTGCCATGACCGCGCCATCGCCGTAGTGCATCAGCACGTAGTTGGCGACCCATACCGGGAGTTTCTCACCGGTCAGCGGGTGCTCGACGAACAGCGAGGTCGGCAGGCCTTTTTTCTCTTGAGTGGCGACGTCGGCTTCAGCAACGCTGCCGCCCTTGCATTCAGCGATGAACGCTTGCAGTTCAGGGTTGTTCTGCGCCGCCAGGGCAGCCAGAGGGTGTTCGGCGGCCACGGCAACGTAGGTCGCGCCCATCAGGGTATCCGGACGGGTGGTGAAGACTTTCAACGCGCCGGCTTCACCGATGGAAGCGACGTCGTACGGGAACTGCACTTCCATGCCGCGGGATTTGCCGATCCAGTTGCGCTGCATGGTCTTGACCTGTTCAGGCCAGCCAGTCAGTTCGTCGAGGCTCTCCAGCAGCTCATCCGCGTAAGCGGTGATCTTGAAGTAGTACATCGGGATTTCGCGCTTTTCAATCAGTGCGCCGGAACGCCAGCCGCGACCGTCGATCACTTGCTCGTTGGCCAGAACAGTCTGGTCGACCGGGTCCCAGTTCACAGTGCCGCTTTTTTTGTAAATCACGCCTTTTTCGAACAGGCGAGTGAACAGCCATTGTTCCCAGCGGTAGTAATCGGGCTTGCAGGTGGTCACTTCGCGCGACCAGTCCACCGCCAGGCCCAGGCTGCGCAGTTGGCTTTTCATGTAAGCGATGTTTTCGTAGGTCCACTTGGCGGGCGCTACGTTGTTCTTCATCGCGGCGTTTTCCGCCGGCATGCCGAAGGCGTCCCAACCCATGGGTTGCAGGACGTTCTTGCCTTGCATGCGCTGGTAGCGGGAGATCACGTCGCCGATGGTGTAGTTGCGCACGTGCCCCATGTGTAGCTTGCCGCTGGGGTAAGGGAACATCGACAGGCAGTAGAAAGTCTCCTTGCCTGGCTGTTCACTGACTTCAAAGGACTTTTGCTCGTCCCAGAACGACTGGGCGGCGGCTTCGATTTCACGGGGCTGATATTGTTCGTGCATGGCTACTTTTGAACTGAATAGGGGTGGCCTAATCCTCTTCAATGCAACGCTGGACGGTGATGACGCCAAATCGGCGTTTCGCTGCCCAGCCGAGCTGGAAGTGGAGTTACAGGAAGCGCCGTAGCATACATGACGGCACTCTACCGAGGGAAACCCTGATTACACGCAAGGGCGCGGTCAATTCCCGCCCCAAGGGCCGTTGGTCGCGGCGCTCAGCCGGTTTTTTCAGCGAAGCTAAGCTCTAAAAGGGGAGTGAGTCTTATCTTCAATGAGGTGATGGATGGTTGATTCACAGCAAAAAGCTACAAAACCGGAGTTGTACGAAAGACTGATCGACCGTCTCGCAATGGCCCTGGACGCGGCCAAAACCGCTGGACGGCTTCGCGACGAGCGTCCCCTGGAGCTGGAACTGCGTGGTTTGACCCCCGCAGAGTTTGAGCTGGTCAAGGCCTATCTGGACCGCAGTGAACGTGAAACGCACGGATGCTTGTCAGCAGCAATGAAGCAACTCGAGGCACCACGTACGGCCAAGATCCTCTGGCTCAAGGATAAGACACCCGGCGGAGGCGCGGTAAAGGTCCGGTCTCTGCAGTTCAAGTAAGGACACTTGAAACCATCGCATATGGTTTTTTGAAATAAAGTCCTTCCGCATTTGTTGTCGCATTGCGTTAACCCACTTAGGCTTCGGGCATCTATGGAGATGCCCGATGCCTTTTCGTTATTTCATTAAACAACTTCTATTGCCGCCCGGCGTTCTTTTGCTGTTACTGGTACTCGCCTGGTGGTGGCGCCGCTCAAGGCCGAGGCTGGCGGGAGCGTGCTTCGTTATGGGGGTGGGCGGCTTCTGGTTGATGAGCCTGCCAGTCATGGTGGAGTGGACTGCCAGGGTTCTGGAGCGCGAGCCGCCGCTCGTGCGCGAGGAATGGGCCACCCTGGGCCAGCGCGCCGACGCGATCGTGGTGCTGGGTTCCGGGCGTGAGCGTGGCGACCTGGCCTGGGGTGTCGACCAGCCCACCGGCGTAGGACTTGGGCGCGAGCGTTATGCCGCGCGTCTGGCCAAGGCCTCCGGCTTGCCGATTCTGGCCAGCGGCGGCCTGCATTACGGGACACCGCCGACTGAAGCGCAGCTGATGGCGGATTCGTTGCTCGATGATTTTGGCGTGACGGTACGCTGGCAGGAAGGGCGCAGCCGCACAACCTGGGAAAACGCGCAGTTCAGCGCCCAGGTATTGTTGCCGCAGGGGATCAAACGGGTGGTGGTCGTGACTCAGGCGTGGCATATGCCGCGGGCGGTCTGGAGCTTTGAGCAGGCCGGATTTGAGGTGGTGCCGGCGCCGGTGGGGTTTTTAGGCGTGGACAATGCGCGGCCGCTGGGTGGCTGGATGCCGGAATTCAAATCGATCTGGCAATCGGGGCAGTTGATGAATGAGCTCGTGGGGCAGGTCGGGTATTGGATGTTCTATCGAGGCGAGCCTGTTGAGGAGTGATCATTCCCACGCCAGTGCATGGGAATGATCCTGCCGGGTTAAACGGTCTTCGCCATCCGGTTGGCCATCAACGCCCAGCCAAACAACAGCAAGCAAATGATGATCAACGGCCACGAGCGCCATTGCAGATACGGCGTCAGGTTATGCATTGGCACTACTTCGCCGTACAGAATACCGCGTTCGAACTGCGGGATCCGGGCAGTGATCTGACCAAACGGGTTGATCAGGCCGGTCACACCGTTGTTGGTGGCGCGGATCATCCAGCGGCCGGCCTCAAGGGCCCGCATCTGCGCCATCTGCAAGTGTTGCAATGGGCCGATCGAGGTGCCGAACCAGGTGTCGTTGCTGATGGTCAGCAGCAAATCGCTGCGGGCGGCGAGGCCGGCGGCGAATTCCGGGTAGACCACTTCGTAGCAGATGTACGGCGCAATCTGGTAGCCCTTGGCCTGTAGCAGCGGTTGATCGGCCGGTCCACGGGCAAAGTCGGACATCGGCAGGTCGAAGAACGCGATCAGGCCGCGCAAGACTTCCTGCAACGGAACGTATTCGCCGAATGGCACCAGTTTCTGCTTCAGGTAAGTGCCATCGCCTTCACCGACAACGGTAATGCCGTTGAAGTAGCGCTTTTCGTGATGGACTTCCTGTCGAATCGGTACACCGGTAATCAGCGCGGACTTACGCTCTGCAGCGAAGCTGCCCATCATGTCCAGATAGCCCTCGACGGACTCCTTGAGTACCGGGACCGCCGTTTCCGGCCAGATCAGCAAGTCGACGGGTTTGGAGCTGAAACTCATGTCGCGGTACAGCGCCAGCTGCGCGTTGATCTGCGACGGGTCCCATTTCATGCTTTGTTCGATGTTGCCCTGAATCGCCGCGACGCTCAACGGCGCACCCGAAGGGCTGGTCCAGGCGTGTTCCTTGAGCGCCAGGCCGATCACCCACGGGCCGGCCAGCAGCAACACGCCAGCGGCAATAAAGCCCTTGCGAGCGGTGCGAATCAGGCGCGGTGCGTTGTAGATCAGCGCGGCGGTCAGGGCCAGTGCGAATGAAATCAGCCACATTCCGCCGACCGGTGCGAGACCGGCCAATGGGCCGTCGAGCTGGCTGTAACCGGAATAGAGCCATGGGAAACCGGTGAGGAACCAGCCGCGAAAGGCTTCCTGACCCACCCACAGCGCCGCAAACGCCAGGGCATCGGCCAGCGGCGCTTCGTTACGGCGCAGCCAGCGCGCCCAAATCCAGGCGGGCAAGGCGAAGAACCAGGCAATCGCTGCGGTGAAGAGCAGCATCAAGAACCCGGCCAGCAGTACAGATGCGCCGCCGAAGTTGTGAATGCTGTAGTAGATCCAGCTGGTTCCGCCGGCAAACAGGCCGAAACCGAAACACCAGCCACGGCCCAGGGCCTGACGGGGGCTCAGCTCGCGCAAGCCGGCGTAAAAGAAACCGACCGCCAGCAATGCCAGCGGCCAGATATCGAATGGCGCCAAGGCCAGGGTGGTGAGTGCACCGGCCGCCACGGCCAGCAGGTTACCGGGCCAGCCGGGGCGGGTCATCCAGCGCATTTCAATCCTTAGAGTTACCGAGCTATAGGTGTCAGACGCAGCAAATGAATCCGACGGCTGTCGGCGTTCAGGATGCGGAAGCGATAGGCGCCGATTTCGGTGATTTCGTTGCGTTTTGGCAAGTGCCCGAACGCGCTCATCACCAGTCCGCCGACGGTGTCGAATTCGTCGTCGGAGAATTCGCTGTCAAAGAACTCATTGAAGTTCTCGATCGGCGTCAGGGCCTTGATCAGGAAGTCACCGCTGGGCAGCGGCTTGATGTAGCTGTCTTCTTCGACGTCATGCTCGTCTTCGATGTCACCGACGATCTGTTCGAGCACGTCTTCGATGGTCACCAGACCGGCCACGCCGCCGTATTCGTCAATGACGATGGCCATGTGGTTATGGTTGGCGCGGAATTCGCGCAGCAGCACATTCAGGCGCTTGGACTCGGGCACGAAGGTGGCCGGGCGTAGCAGGTCCTTGATGTTGAAGCTGTCACCGTTCTCCTTGAGGATCAACGGCAGCAAGTCCTTGGCCAGCAACACGCCCATCACGTCATCATGGCTTTCGCCGATCACCGGGTAGCGGGAGTGGGCCGAGTCGACCACGGCGGGCAGGAACTCGCGAGGTGTCTGGGTCGCCTTGATGCTGATCATCTGCGAGCGCGGGACCATGATGTCCCGTACTTGCAGGTCTGCAACCTGGATGGCGCCTTCGACGATGGCCAGCGCTTCGCTGTCCAGCAACTTGTTTTGGTGTGCATCGCGCAGCAGCTCCAGCAGCTCCTGGCGGTTTTTCGGCTCGTGGGCAAAAGCCTGGGTGAGCTTACCCAGCCAAGACTTCTGCCCGTTGCTCGATCGATCTTCGCTCATAGCGATTACTCTGAATCCTTTGTTGTAACGATAGGGGATGTGTCTGTTTCGTCGTCCGCATAAGGGTCCGGATGACCCAGTTCTGCAAGCAACGTTCGTTCCAGTGCTTCCATTTCTTCGGCTTCGTCGTCATCTATATGGTCGTAACCAAGCAGATGCAAGCAGCCGTGAATGACCAGATGCGCCCAATGGGCGTTGAGTGCCTTGCCTTGTTCGGCGGCTTCGCGCTCGACCACGGCCACGCAGATCACCAGATCGCCCAGTAACGGGATATCCAGCAACTCGTCCGGCACATCGGCAGGAAATGACAGCACGTTGGTGGCGTAATCCTTCTGCCGCCAGGTGTGATTCAGTTCGCGGCCTTCTTCTTCGTCGACCAGACGAATGGTCAGCTCGGAGTCGGCGGTGCGCTGGCGCAAGGCCAGTTCGCACCATTTCCGGAACTCGGCTTCACTCGGGGCAGGTGCGTCGCTGGCCAGTTGCAGATCAAGCTCAAGCATCGTGCGGGGTGTCCTTTGGCGCGGCATCGGCAGCGCGATTTTCGAAGCGCTCGTACGCCTCGACGATGCGTTGCACCAGCGGATGGCGCACCACGTCCTTGGGCTGGAAGTGGGTGAAGCTGATGCCCGGAACGTCCTTGAGCACTTCGATCACATGATGCAGCCCGGACTTGGTGCCGCGTGGCAGGTCGACCTGGGTGATGTCACCGGTGATGACCGCCGTGGAGCCAAAGCCGATCCGGGTCAGGAACATCTTCATCTGTTCGACGGTGGTGTTCTGGCTTTCGTCGAGGATGATGAAGCTGTTGTTCAGCGTGCGGCCGCGCATGTAGGCCAGTGGCGCGACTTCAATCACCTGACGCTCGATTAGCTTGGCGACATATTCGAAGCCGAGCATTTCGTAGAGCGCGTCGTAGAGCGGGCGCAGGTACGGGTCGATTTTTTGCGACAGGTCGCCGGGCAGGAAGCCGAGTTTTTCACCCGCTTCAACTGCCGGACGCACCAACAGGATGCGACGAATCTGCTCGCGTTCCAGTGCGTCTACCGCGCAGGCAACAGCCAGATAGGTCTTGCCGGTACCGGCCGGGCCGATGCCGAAATTGATGTCGTTACCGAGGATTTCTTTCACGTAGCGCAGTTGATTCAAGCCGCGAGGGCGAATCATGCCTTTTTTGGTGCGCAAGGCGACGGACGGTTCGGCGGGGGAGTGGTTGTCCAGTTCCTCGACGGCCGATTCCTGCAGGAACAGGTGAACCATGTCCGGCGACAGCTCGGTACCCTTGGTTTCCCGGTACAAGCGACGCAGGAGGTTTTCCGCGGAGGTGGTGTGCTTGGGCTCGCCGATCAGTTCGAACTGGTTTCCGCGGTTGCGGATCTCGATGGTCAGGCGCTGTTCGATCAAGCGCAGATGCTCATCGAATTGCCCGCACAAATTGGCGAAGCGGCGAGCTTCAAAAGGCTCGAGGATGAAACGATGTGGTTCTATGGGTGCGTTCAAGGTCGTATTTAGCCGCCCTGGGGCAATATTGATAAATAAAGGATAACGCCAGTCGCCTGGGTGCGAAAGCTCTTAAATAAGATGCCGGAATCTGACACCTGAACTGTGGCGAGGGGGCTTGCCCCCGTTCGGCTGCGAAGCAGTCGCAAAGTATTGGGGACCGCTTCGCGATCCAACGGGGGCAAGCCCCCTCGCCACAAAAGCCCGGCTCCCGCAGGAGGCGAGGTGTTATTGGATCAGCGAACCCCGCAGCGAGTGTGGTTGCGCGGCGTCGATGTGCACGTCGGCGAACTGGCCGATCAGGGTCGGATTGTCGCAGCGGAAGTTGACGATACGGTTATTCTCGGTGCGCCCCTGCAGTTCGCCAGGGTCTTTTTTCGAATAATCGGTAACCAGAATCCGCTGAATGGAGCCCACCATTTGTCGGCTGATCTCAAACCCTTGCTGGTTCAGGCGATGTTGCAGGGCATTCAGGCGTTCTTTTTTCAGTTCTTCCGGCGTTTCGTCGGCCAGGTCGGCGGCCGGGGTGCCCGGGCGTTGGCTGTAGACGAACGAGTAGGAGAAGTCGAAACCGACGTCTTCGATCAGCTTCATGGTCTGTTCGAAGTCTTTTTCGGTCTCGCCCGGGAAGCCGACGATAAAGTCCGAACTGATGCAGATCCCCGGCACGGCGGCCCGCAGTTTGCGCAGTTTGGACTTGTACTCCAGCGCGGTGTGGTTGCGCTTCATCGTCGCGAGGATTCGGTCGGAGCCCGATTGCACCGGCAAGTGCAGGTGTTTTACCAGTTCCGGTACGTCGGCGTGGGCCTGGATCAGGCTGTCGGAGAACTCCAGCGGGTGCGAAGTGGTGTAGCGAATCCGGTCGATGCCATCGACGGCGGCGACCACCCGGATCAATTCCGCCAGGTCGGCCAGGCGACCGTCGTGAGTGGTCCCGCGATAGCCGTTGACGTTTTGCCCCAACAGAGTCACTTCGCGCACGCCGTTTTCGGCCAGGTGGATGATCTCGGCAATCACATCGTCGAACGGCCGGCTGACTTCTTCACCGCGGGTATAAGGCACCACGCAGAAGGTGCAGTACTTGCTGCAGCCTTCCATGACCGACACGTAAGCGCTCGGCCCATCGATGCGCGGTTCGGGCAAGTGGTCGAATTTTTCGATTTCCGGGAACGAGACGTCGACTTGCGGCAGTTTGGTAGCGCGCGCGGCGTCGATCATTTCCGGCAGGCGGTGCAGGGTCTGCGGGCCGAACACCACGTCGACATACGGAGCGCGATCACGGATGGCCGCGCCTTCCTGGCTGGCCACGCAACCGCCGACGGCGATGACCATTTCCGGATTGGCCAGTTTCAGTTCGCGCCAGCGGCCGAGCTGGGAATACACCCGGTCCTGGGCGCGTTCACGGATCGAGCAGGTATTGAGCAGGATCACGTCGGCGTCTTCAGCGCGGGCGGTGACTTCCAGGGCCTGATGTTCACCCAACAGATCGACCATGCGCGAGCTGTCGTACTCGTTCATCTGGCAACCGTGGGTTTCGATGTAAAGCTTCTTGGCCATGGAAAGATTCATCACGTGATTCAAAGAACCGCGCATTATAGGGAACATGTCCCAAGGTTCCTACCGCTGCGCGTCCGGTGGCTATGCTATAGTTCGCGCCCTCATTTTTATCCCCGATGTGTTACCCGCCCACCATGACCAAACGTGAAGCTCCAATCTACAAGGTGATTTTCCTTAATCAGGGCCAGGTGTTCGAAATGTACGCCAAGCAGATCTATCAAAGTGATCTGTGGGGCTTCCTGGAAGTGGAAGAGTTCGTCTTTGGCGAGCGCACGCAAGTGGTCGTCGATCCGAGCGAAGAAAAGCTCAAGGCTCAGTTCGAAGGCGTTGTGCGCAGTTTTGTGCCGATGCATTCGATCGTGCGCATCGACGAGGTCGAGCGCCTCGGCACGCCGAAAATCAGCGAAGCCCGCGGCGCGGTCGGTAATGTCATGCCGTTTCCGATGCCGATGCCTGAGAAGTAAGCAGCAGGTTGATTGGCTGAAGGAGCTTGTTGTGGCGAGGGGGCTTGCCCCCGTTGGGCTGCGAAGCGGCCCTGAGATCAGCCACCTCTATCTTCCAGGCAAGCCGCGTGTGCTGACTTTACGACTGCTTCGCAGCCGAACGGGGGCAAGCCCCCTCGCCACAGGGGGGCGTGTTCAATTCAGGGAAGTGGTGAAAACGGCGTACGCCCGTCGGCGCTCTGCAATTCCATCAGGTATTTACGGAAAATTTGCCCCAGCACCTGGGTAGCAACTTCCAGGTCTTCGCGGGGCATTTTTTCGGCGACTTCGTCGGCGGTGTCCAGCGCGTCTTCGGCGCCGTTGACCGCAGCCATTTTCAGCACGATATACGCCTGAATGTTATTGGCCGGTACACCTTCGCCATGGAAGAACATGGTGCCGAGTTTGAATTGCGCCTGGGCATGACCTTGCAGCGAGGCCTTTTCGAAGTAGCTCAGGGCTTTATTGAGGTCGCGCGGCACGTTCTTGCCTTCGTAGTAGAACTCACCCAACTCGTATTGCGCTTGCGCATCCCCTTCATCCGACGCTTTCTGGCAGGCGGCGAGCGCTTGCGTCAGGTCTTGCGGCTGAGTATTGAGGGTGCAGCGACCCATCGCCGGGATCAACAACGAGTTGCCGCCTGCTTGTGCGAGCGCGAGCAGGGGCTGAAGGAGCAACAGGCAGCCCAATGCAAGGGTGCGGCCGGTGCGGTTCATGGGAATCGACTTACCTCTGAGGGGCGCGCGGACCCGTCGAGGGATCCAATAAGCGCGCATTATGAAATAAGCAGGGCCAACCTTACAAAGTCTTTACTCGTTTTTCTGCTGCGCGGGGACTATATCACCCACTTTGCGGGGGATTATTGGCAGCTGAGCAGGAAAAAGGGAGCGGATGTAGGTGAAAGCTGACGCTGGCAATCGCCAACGTCAGCGTCGCAGATTTACTTCAGTGCGGCGAAGGCACGTTCGGCGGCATCCAGCGTCAGTTTCAACTCGGTTTCGCCGTGGGCGATCGAGGTGAAGCCGGCTTCGAAGGCGCTCGGCGCCAGGTACACGCCGCCTTCGAGCATCAGATGGAAGAAGCGCCCGAACAGGTTCGCATCGCTGGCCATCACGTCATCGAAGGTGACGATGTCGTCGGCGCCGCTGAAGTACAGACCGAACATGCCGCCGGCCTGAGTGGTCACGAACGGAATGCCAGCGGCATCGGCGCGCTGTTGCAGGCCATCGAGCAGGCGGCTGGTGTAGTCGCTCAGTTCGGCGTGGAAACCCGGACGACTGATCAGACGCAGCGTGGTCAGGCCAGCCGCCATCGCCAGCGGGTTACCCGACAACGTACCGGCCTGGTAGACCGGGCCCAGTGGCGCGATGTGTTCCATGATTTTGCGTTTGCCGCCGAAGCAGCCCACGGGCATGCCGCCACCGATGATCTTGCCGAAGGTGCTCAGGTCCGGTGTTACGCCGTAATAGGCTTGGGCACCGCCGAGGGCGACACGGAAACCGGTCATCACTTCGTCGAAAATCAGCACCACGCCATGCTTGTCGCACAGGGTCCGCAGGCCTTCGAGGAAACCCGGTGCCGGCGGTACGCAGTTCATGTTGCCGGCCACCGGTTCGACGATGATGCAGGCCACGTCCTGGCCGACTTCGGCGAGCATGGCTTCTACTGCGTCGATGTCGTTGAACGGCAGGGTCAGGGTGTGTTTGGCGAACGCCGCCGGTACACCGGCCGAGCTCGGTACGCCTTGGGTCAGGGCGCCGGAACCGGCCTTGACCAGCAGGCTGTCGGAGTGACCATGGTAGCAGCCTTCGAATTTGATGATGCTGTCGCGACCGGTGAAACCACGGGCCAGACGGATCGCACTCATGGTCGCTTCGGTGCCGGAGCTGACCATGCGCACCATTTCCATCGATGGCACGATCGAGCAGACCAGGTCGGCCATCTCGGTTTCCATCGCGGTCGGGGCGCCGTAGGACAAGCCGTGCTCAAGCTGTTTGCGCACCGCATCCAGCACGTCCGGGTGGCTGTGGCCGAGAATCATCGGGCCCCAGGAACCGACGTAATCCACATAGCGCTTGTCGTCTTCGTCGGTGACGTAGGCGCCTTCGGCGTGTTTGAAGAACAACGGCGTGCCGCCAACGCTCTTGAACGCACGAACAGGCGAGTTCACGCCTCCGGGGATGTGTTTCTGGGCATTGGCAAACAGGGTTTCGGAACGAGACATTATTTGGCTCTCAAAATCAGGATTTGAACAATTCGTTAAAGGCGCGGGCGCGACGCGTCACTTCAGCCGTGCTCTCGGCGCCGAACAGGCCATGCACCACCGCCAGCAGATCGACCCCGTGGGCCACCAGCGGGGCGGCGTTGTCCAGGGTGATGCCGCCGATCGCACAGATCGGCAGGTGCAGTTTGCTGCGGGCCTGATCAAGCAAGTCGAGGCTGCATGTCGGGGCGCCAGGCTTGGTGTTGGAATTGAAGAAGCGGCCGAAGGCGACGTAACTGGCGCCTTCCTTGGCGGCTTGTTCGGCGAGTTCGAGTTGCGCGTGGCAGGTCGAGCCGATGATCGCCTGACGCCCGAGCAGTGCTCGCACCGGCATCAGTGGGCCATCAGTCTGGCCCAGGTGCACGCCGACATTCAGTCGCGCGGCCAGTTCGGCGTCGTCGTTGATGATCAGCTGGGTCTTGTAGCGATCGCACAGATCGCGCAGGGCTTCGGCCTCGCGCAGGCGGCGGGCCTCGTCGCTGCTTTTGTCGCGGTATTGCAGCAGGGTGACGCCGCCTTCGAGCGCCGCCTCCACGTACGAAAGAAATTTACCGGCCAGTAGCTGGCTGTCGGTAATGGCGTACAGGCCACGTAGTTTCATCGGACAAGCCTCTGCGCTTTACGCATCGAAAGTTACGAACAGAAATCCAGCGGCAGGCGGCGGGGCACGAACTGGCCTTTGCCCAGCTGTTCCGCATCTCGCAGGGTGCGCCAAGTGTAGTCAAGCGCGCTCTGTACGGCACTGGCGAGGTGTTCACCCTGGGCCAGGCGACCGGCGAGGGCGCTGGCCAGCGTGCAACCGGAACCGTGATAACTGCCGGGCAGGCGCTGGCAGGTAAAGGTTTCGCGGCGACCGTCGCGGCTGTACAGGCGGTTGTGGATTTCGTGTTCGTCGCCATGGCCGCCGGTGATCAGCAGGTGTTTGACGAATGGCAGGAGTTTTTCCGCGCACTCGTCGGCGGTGCCTTCGGGCAGTTCGGCGAGGATGCGGGCTTCAGGAAGGTTAGGGGTGGCGATGATCGACAACGGCAGCAAGCGTTCGCGCATGGCGTAGCCGACTTCGTCCTTGCCCAGTCGTCCGCCACCGCCGGCACGCAACACCGGGTCGCAGACCACTGGCAAATGCGGGTGCGCTGAAAGCAGTTCGACCACGGTGTCGACCATTTCCAGGGAACCGAGCATGCCCAGTTTGACGGCGGCGACTTCGGAGTCGTTGAGCACGGCATTGGCCTGGGCCAGTACCCACTCGCGATCGAGCACGCGGAAGTCAGTGACGTTGACTGTGTCTTGCACGGTCAGGGCGGTGACGGCCGGAGCCGCATGGCAACCCTG
This sequence comes from Pseudomonas sp. 01L34, assembly GCF_056400265.1. Classification (NCBI taxonomy): domain Bacteria; kingdom Pseudomonadati; phylum Pseudomonadota; class Gammaproteobacteria; order Pseudomonadales; family Pseudomonadaceae; genus Pseudomonas; species Pseudomonas sp. 01L34. The sequence goes on along the minus strand of NZ_JBFTSX010000008.1, from coordinate 172,930 downwards.
GGCAAGCAGGGCTTCGATATCTGCCTGCAAGCCGGCGCCACCACTAGGGTCGTGGCCGGAGAGACAGAGGACAACGGGGCGAGAGCTGTAGATATTCATGGTGCGCGAGCTTACCACCAAACATGTTTTTCGGGTGTTGCGACGTCCAGTCCGGCCGATACATTGTGGCGAGGGGGCTTGCCCCCGTTGGGGTGCGAAGCGCCCCCTTTGCCTTCTGTCTGGAACACCGCGTCGGCAGATTTACGACTGCTTCGCAGCCGAACGGGGGCAAGCCCCCTCGCCACAGGTGTTCATCACTCGCCGGGACATTGTCACATCCTGATCAAGCCAACAGCTCTAGCTCAATACATAGCGCTGGAACGCCCGTGCTAGAGCCTTTTTAGGAAAAAATTCAATGGTGTTCAATGGCCACTAACGGCTATGCTAGAGTGGATCCAAACCAATAACAGGTAATACCGGTTTTACGTCTACTCAAAAGGAATGGGGGGCTTCCTGACAGAACCGGACAGGCCACGCTGGGGCTTAAATGCGCTATTTGCTGATGTTGCTGTTGTGCTTGCCCCTCCTGGCGAGCGCCGTCGAGTTCGACGAGTTCACCCAGAGCCTTCCCCTGGGCCGAACGATGCAGGTTTATGAAGACCCGGGCGGTCAAGCGACCATTGCCGATGTCCGTGCGCAAGCCGCGGCCGGGCACTTCAAACCCCACGATAAAGCCACCCTCAACGCCGGCTATTCGCGTTCGGCGTTCTGGCTGAAAATCGACCTGCAATACCGTCCGACCAATCCGTCGGCGCAACGGACCTGGCTGCTGGAATTGGCCTATCCACCCCTCGATCACCTTGATTTGTACTTGCCCGATGCTGGCGGCGACTATCAATTGGTCCGACAGACGGGCGATGCGTTGCCGTTCGCCACTCGCGAAATTCGTCAGAACAACTATCTGTTCGGTCTGAGCTTTGCGCCCGGGCAGGCGCAAACCGTGTACCTGCGTCTGCAAAGCGAAGGCTCGATCCAGGCGCCCGTCACCTTGTGGTCGAGCACTGCTTACCTTGAAGAGCAGCCGGTGCGGCTTTATGTGCTGGGGCTGATTTACGGCGTGTTGCTGGGGATGCTGGTCTACAACCTGTTCATCTTCCTCAGTGTGCGCGATACCAGTTACCTCTATTACATCGTCTACATCGCCTCGTTCGGCTTGTATCAGCTGTCGGTGAACGGTGCGGCCGTGGAGTATTTCTGGCCGAACAATCCGTGGTGGGCCAATGCCGCGACGCCGTTCTTCATCGGCTGTTCAGGGTTGTTCGGCAGCCAGTTCGCCCGCAGCTTCCTGCGGACGGCCACCCACAGCCGCTGGCTGGACCGTGTGCTATTGGCGCTGATCGCGTTCAGTACGCTGGTGGTCGGGTTATCTCTGATGACCAGTTACGCCCTGGCCCTGCGTCTGGCGACGGCGTTGGCACTGGTCTTTACCGTAGCGATTTTCGCTGCCGGGGTTTTCGCCTGGTGGCGTGGCTTGAGGGTGGCGCGCTACTTCATCATTGCCTGGTCGGCATTTTTGCTCGGTGGCGTCGTCAACACGATGATGGTGTTGGGGTATTTGCCCAACGTGTTCCTCACCATGTACGCCAGCCAGATCGGCTCGGCGCTTGAAGTGGCGTTGCTGTCCCTGGCCCTGGCTGATCGTATCAACGCCATGCGCGAGCATCAGGCACAGACGTTGTTCGACGCCGGCCAGAAGCTTGAGGTGCTGAACCAGCAACTGGCTCACAGCAATAGGCTCAAGGACGAATTCCTCGCCACGTTGACCCACGAACTGCGCACGCCCATGAACGGTGTGATCGGTTCGCTGGAGCTGATGCAGACCGTCGAGATGAACCCAGAGCTGGAGCAGTATCAGCAAACGGCGGCAGGTTCGGCGCGGGACATGATGCGCATGGTCAACGGCATCCTCACCCTGACCGAATTGCAGGCCGGCAAGCTCAAGGTCTATCCGGACACGTTCAGCTTGCGCAGTATGGTCGAGTCTTTGCGCGGGCAGTTCGATGGCAATGCGTCGAGCAAGTCGCTGGACTTCAAGGTCGAGGTAGCACCCGGGTTGCCGGATCGTTTGTTCGGCGACAGCGGCAAGCTGGCGCAATGCCTGGAATGCTTGCTGGACAACGCAATCAAATTCACCCGAGTCGGTGGTCTGGCGCTGCGGGTGACGGGTAAACCGGCGGCGGAGCCCGGTCGGCTGGCGCTGTCTTTTGCGGTGATCGACACCGGCATCGGTTTTACCGATCTGGGGGAGGCGACGCTGTACCAGCGCTTCTTCCAGCTCGACGGCTCGATGACCCGTGAATATGGCGGTCTTGGCGTTGGCCTGGCGATCTGTCGGCAGTTGGTCGAATTGCTCGGGGGGCGCCTGAGCCACCGTTCCGAACCAGGCCGTGGAAGCCGCTTCCAGCTCGACGTCGAGTTCGAGCTGTCGTTGGTGGAGCCTGCTCCCTCGATCACCCGGCAGACCACCGGCCTGCGCTTGCCCCTGGAGTGCACGGTATTGCTGGTCGATGACAACAGCATCAATCAATTGGTGATGCGCGGCATGTTGCTCAAGCTCGGGTTCCGGGTACGCACCGCTGACAATGGCCTTGCTGCGCTCGATCAATTGCAGTGTGAAGTCGTTGACGCGGTAGTGCTCGATTGCCAGTTGCCGCCAGCGGACAGCGCCTCCATCTGCCGCCGGATCCGTGCGTTGCCGGGTTGCGCCGAATTACCCGTGTTCGTGATTGCCCTGAGTGCGGACCGAGTGCACTGCCCGAGCGACACCGTGGTCGACTACCTGAACAAACCGGTGAAATTCGAGGACTTGCAGGCCGCGCTCTATCGACGGGTGCTCTGTTCCGGACAAGGCGAAAGCGCCGACATTTAGGCAGATATGCCACTTTGTTCAGCCTCGGGGCGGTGCTTAACTGAAGCCCTTGGCTGACCAAAGGAGCCCCGTCATGAACCTGCATCAGTTCGCCGAAACCCACGAAGTCACCAACCAGCCACCGTCGCTGGACGGCATCAACCTCTATCGCATCGACCTGCCTTTGCAGGAATGGTCGCGACGGTTCGATGCCGGTTGGGCCGAGTCGCGGATCGACGCTTACGGCGCATTGGCCGGCGGGCCGCTGATGGAGGCCGGGTTTGCGGCCAATCAAAACAAACCCGTGTTCGTCAGCCATGACCGTTACGGCCATCGCATCGACCTGGTGGAGTTTCACCCGGCTTATCACCAGTTGATGCACACGGCGGTGGAGCATGGCCTGACAGGGTTGCCCTGGACCGATCCGCAACCGGGCGCTCATGTGGCTCGCGCGTCCATGACGTATTTGCACAGTCAGGCAGAGGCCGGTAGCGGTTGCCCGTTGACCATGACTTTCGCCAGCGTCCCGGCGATGCGCCTGCAACCGGATCTGGCCCGGCAATGGCTGCCGAAAATCCTCGCCACCGAGTACGACCCGCGCAATGTCGGCATGGCCCATAAGGCCGGAGTCACCATCGGCATGGCGATGACCGAGAAACAGGGCGGCACCGATGTGCGGGCCAACACCACCAAGGCGTTTCCGGTGGGGGGCGGTGGGCCGGGCCAGGCGTATGAACTGGTGGGCCACAAGTGGTTCTGCTCGGCGCCAATGTGTGACGCCTTCCTGACCCTGGCCCAGACCGACAAAGGGCTGACCTGTTTCCTGCTGCCGCGTCATCGTCCGGATGACACGCGCAATCAGTTCTACATACAGCGGCTGAAAAACAAACTCGGCAACTGGTCCAACGCCTCCAGCGAGGTGGAGTTCCGTGGCGCCCTGGCCTGGATGGTCGGCGAAGAGGGCCGGGGCGTTCCGACCATTATCGAAATGGTCGCCATGACCCGTTTCGATTGCATGGTCGGCTCCAGCGCGCTGATGCGCCAGGCCCTGACCCAGGCCAGCCATCACTGCGCCCACCGCAAGGTCGGTGGCAAGTTGCTCAGCGAACAACCCTTGATGCAAAACGTGCTGGCCGACCTGGCCCTGGAAAGCGAAGCCGCCCTGGCGTTGAGCCTGCGCATGGGGCGAGCGCTGGATCATCTGGATGACGACCACGAAGCGAAATTCGCTCGATTGGTGACGGCAGTGGGCAAGTACTGGATCTGCAAACGCGCGCCCGCGATGATCAACGAAGCGGCCGAATGCATGGGCGGCGCCGGTTACGTCGAAGAAAGCATCTTGCCGCGACTGTACCGTGAGGCACCGGTCAACTCGACGTGGGAAGGTTCCGGCAACGTGCAATGTCTCGACGTGTTGCGCGCGTTGTCGAAAGAACCGGGCGTGCTCGATGTGCTGTTCAACGAGTTGGGCGATGGCCATGGCGACAAACGCCTGGCCACACACATCGGCCAGTTGCAGAAGGCGTTCAAGGACACTGACGACATTCAATATCGCGCCCGCCAGCTCACCGAAGATATCGCCTTGGGGCTTCAGGCCAGGCTGTTGCTGGAGGCGGGCAATGCGGCGGTCAGTGATGCGTTCATCGCCAGCCGCCTCGGTTCGGCCGGTCGAGTGTATGGAACGTTGCCGCGGGGGGTGGATGTGGAAGCGATTGTGGCTCGCTCGACCCCGCAGGGCTTCTGAAGGGCGAAAAGATCGCAGCCTTCGGCAGCCTCTTACAGGTGTACGACGACCCTCTGTAGGAGTTGCCGAAGGCTACGATCTTTTTTCACTGTTCCCGTGAAGCGATGATGCAGGCAAGATGAAGGTCTGCAAGTCAGAACACAGGAAGCTGATCGTGACCGAAGCGTTTATTGTCGTTCAAACCGCCGAGCAAGCCGTTGATCGGCTTGCTGTCTTGCACGAGCGTGCAACCACAGCGCTGAATCAAGCGCTCAAGCGTTATCTCAAGGATCGCGTCGAGCCGGACGCTGAACAGCGTGCCCTGTTTCGTTATCCCGAGTTGCGTCTGACCTACCTCTGCCAGGGCGAAGTCCCACAGACCACTCGCGCCTATGCCAAGGTTCAATTGCCGGGGACCTACAGCGTCACCGTCACTCATCCGGCAGCCTTTCGCAAATACCTGCTGGAGCAACTCGTTCCGTTGATGCACGACTTCACCGTGACCGTGGAAGTCGGTGTCAGCCAGCAAAACATTCCTTATCCGTATGTGGTCGAGCAGGGCGATGAACTGGCCGGCTCTGGCGTTACGGCGGCGGTACTGGCGCGGGTGTTCCCGAGTACGGATCTGTCGGCCGCCACCGATGGCATCGCCGACGGCTTGTACGATTGGGAAAACACCGACCCGCTGCCATTGGCCCTGTTCGATGCCGCGCGGGTGGACTTCTCCCTGCGCCGACTGGTGCACTACACCGGCAGCGACTGGCGGCATGTGCAGCCGTGGATTCTGCTGACCAACTACCACCGTTACGTCGACCAGTTCATCGTTCATGGCCTGGAACAACTGCGCAAAGACCCGCGTTTTGTACGCATGGTGTTGCCGGGCAACGTGATCATCGAAAAGGGCATGGACCACAGCGAAGCCTCGGCGATTGCCGCTGGCGTGGTCTGGCATCGTTACCAGATGCCGGCCTATCACCTGATCGCCAGCGACGGCCATGGCGTGACCCTGGTGAACATCGGCGTCGGCCCGTCCAACGCCAAGAACATCACCGACCATTTGGCCGTGCTGCGTCCGCATTGCTGGCTGATGATCGGCCACTGCGGCGGCTTGCGTCAGTCGCAGACCATTGGCGATTACGTGCTGGCACACGCTTACATGCGTCGCGACGGGATTCTCGACCGGGTGGTGCCACCGAACATTCCGATTCCGGCCTTGGCCGAAGTGCAGTTGGCGTTGCAGCAAGCGGCGGCCAACATCACCGGTGAGAAGGGCGACGAACTGAAGAAACGCCTGCGTACCGGCACCGTGTTGACCTACGACGACCGTAACTGGGAGCTGCGCTGGGCGCAGGAGCGTCCGCTGATCAACCTGTCCCGCGCCGTGGCGGTGGACATGGAAAGCGGCACGATTGCGGCCCAGGGATATCGCTTGCGGGTGCCCTATGGCACGTTGCTCTGTGTGTCGGATAAACCGCTGCACAGCGAAATCAAACTGCCGGGGTCGGCCAACGCGTTCTATGAGCGCGCGGTCAGCCAGCACTTGAAGATCGGCATCGAGGCGGTGGATCTGTTGCGCACCGAGCTCAACTCGCTGCACTCACGCAAACTGCGCAGCTTCGACGAGCCGCCGTTCCGCTGATTGTTCTCATGGTCATTTGACGGTTGGGGCACTAGCATTAGCAGCCCTGACCGTTAGATGTTCTTCTCGCCATGTCCCGTCCTCAACGTCCCGTTTCCCGCCGCCCTGGCGTGAAGCCTGTGTCATCTTCTTCCGCCCCGCGCCGTATCGCCAAAGCGCCCCCGGCCGAGCCGAAGCTGATTCTGTTCAACAAACCTTTCGATGTGCTGACGCAATTCAGCGACGGCGAAGGGCGGGCGACGCTCAAGGACTTTATCGAGATTCCGGGGATTTACCCGGCAGGACGGCTGGACCGCGACAGCGAAGGCTTGTTGCTGCTGACCAACGACGGCCAGCTGCAGGCGCGGATTGCCGACCCGAAACACAAACTGGCCAAGACTTACTGGGTGCAAGTGGAAGGCGAGCCAACCGCTGAGCAGTTGCAGCGTTTGCGCGAGGGCGTCGAGCTGAACGATGGTATGACCTTGCCCGCCGAGGCGCGGCAGCTTGATGAGCCTGAGCTGTGGCCGCGCAACCCGCCTGTGCGTTTTCGCAAAAGCGTGCCCACCAGTTGGCTGGAGTTGGTGATTCGCGAGGGGCGCAACCGTCAGGTGCGGCGCATGACCGCGGCGGTCGGCTTGCCGACGTTGCGCCTGGTGCGGGTCAAAATCGGTGACTGGTCGATCGAAGGGCTCGATCAGGGACAGTGGAAGGAAGTGCCGGCGCGTTTATAGCGTGCCGGATTCGATCAGGCCGATGACCACGCTTTTGATCACGAATGCGGCCACACCCAACCCCAGCACAAAGAACAGAATGAACGAGCCGAAGCGTCCGGCTTTGGATTTTTTTGCCAGATCCCAGACGATGAAACCCATGAAAATGATCAGGATGCTGACCAGGCCAGTCATCATCCACTCTTCGAAAACTGCAGGATCCATTGAACATCTCCAGCGCGGGCGGGGCTAAAAAGGCGGGAGGAGTATACGCCAAGGGGGATTGGCGGGGTATTGACCTGCGTCGGATTGTGGCGAGGGGGCTTGCCCCCGTTGGGTTGCGAAGCAGCCCCAAAGCCAGCCCATGAGTTTTACCTGACACACCGCGTTCTTTGATTTTACGACCGCTGCGCGGCCGAACGGGGCGGTGCGGCGTTCCGACAAGCCCCCTCGCCACAATCAGCTGCGCAGGTGGGTTAGAGGCAGTTCAGTGCTGTTAAGCACCTGGTTCAACACAAAACTCGACCGTACACTCGTCACCCCTTCAATCCGGGTCAGATGCCCCAGCAGCAGCTTCTGATAGTGATCCATGTCCGGCACCACCACCTTGAGCTGATAATCCGCGTCCATCCCGGTCACCAGGCTGCATTCCAGCACTTGCGGTAATGTGCGAATGGCGGCTTCGAAGTTCTCGAAACGCTCGGGTGTATGGCGGTCCATGCCGATCAGCACGTAGGCGGTCAGGCTCAGGCCGAGCATCTTGCGGTCCAGCAAGGCGACCTGGCGGGAGATGTAGCCGTCGTCTTCCAGTTGCTTGACCCGCCGCGAGCAAGGCGAAGGCGACAGGCCGATGCGTTCGGCCAGCTCCTGATTGGAGATGCGCGCGTCGCGCTGTAATTCCGCCAAAATACTCAGGTCGTATCGGTCGAGTTTGCTCATCAATCAGGCCTTTGTCATAACTATTGCGGCAGATTATCTATCCTGAGTTAAAAATTGCGCAAGTGATGTTTATTTGAGCAATCTTCGCAATCCTCTGTCGGTGCTCCGGGCCTATTCTTATCACCAGAATCACTGCTCGGACAAACAGTCCAGTGCGGCTCGCCCAATCAGGCCAGCTGCGGTCGCCACCCCCACCGGGGATGCGTCGGCCCCCGAGCTACACACTGTCCAGAAGACGGCGTGAGGTGAGCCGACGTCATAAGCGTCGAGCACGGACGAAGTTCTCAAAGGGAGGCCGACGGGTCTCCCTTTTTTCTTGCCCGCAATTTGGCATGCCCTTAATAAAAAGCCGCTCAATAAAAAAGTTACGTGACTGATAACCTGTTGCAGAACCGGCCTGCGCTTTCCCAGTCTTACGTACAGGCCCTAACCCGCCGTGAGGAAAAGCATGAAATCGCGCATCTGGCGTTTGGCCGGTGTTGGTTTGCTGTGTGTAAGTGTCACTGCACAATCGCTTGCCGATGAACCACAGAACCGCGGCCCCGATGGCGGGCAGCGTGGGCCTGATCATCGGGGCAATGAACAGGGCCAGGGCCGTGGCGGCAGCAATCAGCCACACCCGCAGAACACCGAAATCATTCGTGGCGACAACAGCCGCCAATTTGAGCGCCACGACCAGAATCAGGGTGGCCAGTGGCAGAACCGGGCGCCGCACGAGTCCAACAATCAGGGCGGCCAGTGGCAGAACCGTACGCCGCACGACTCCAGCGTTCAGGGTGGCCAGTGGCAGAACCGTCCGCTACACGATCCAAACGTTCAGGAGCGAGCGCCGCAACAACCGAGTAATAATCTGCCAATCCAGAGTCGGCCCGATACCGTGCGCCAGACCCAGGAACCGCGGCGTGGCTACTATCAGGACGAACCGTGGCGTAACAATCACAACCAGCCATGGCAGACCGGGGGGCGGGAGCCGCGTCACGATGACCGTCGCTGGCCCGGTCGTCCGGAGGGGCACGGCACAGGCTGGGGCCCCGGCCCGCAGTATCGTCCTGGGTACGTGATCGACCGCTTCCCGGAGGAGCGTCACTTCCGCGTGCCGTATCGTGGCCAGGATTATTTCTATTCCGGTGGCTACTGGTATCGCCCGCAAGGCCCGCGTTATGTGGTGGTTCAGCCGCCTCGCGGGATTCGCGTCAGCTACTTGCCCGATTACGCCCGTGAAGTGTGGATCGGCGGCACGCTGTTGTTCCTGGCGGCCGGCGCATATTACGCCTATCAGGAGAGCACTCAGGATTACGTCGTGGTCGACCCTCCTGTGCAGCCGCCACCGGTGAGCAATGGTTATGACGTGGTGGCGTATCCGGCCAACGGCCAGTCGCCGGAGGAAGTCAGCCGGGACGCTTATGAATGTTATCGCTGGGCCGTGCAACAGAGCGGTTTCGATCCACGTACTGCCACCTACCGACCGGATCCGTCGGTGGTGCAAGTTTACCGACAGGCCCAGGGCAACTGCCTGAGCAGTCGCGGTTATCAGGTGAGTTACTGAGCCTTGGCGGTCTTTACCACTTCCTGCGGGTCGGCGTGCACCAGCACTTCGGCTCGCGGGTAGACGGCATGAATCGCATCGGCGGCTTGATCGCTGATGCCGTGGGCGACTGACAGGGTCAAGTCCCCCGGCAATTCCAGATGCAATTGCACGAACCACTGGTTGCCGGAAATCCGCGTGCGCAAGTCGTGGGCACCCAGAACCCCCGGTACGCTGCAGGCCAGTTCGAGCATGTGCTGGCTGACATCGGTCGGCAATTCTTCATCCATCAGCACTGCAAAACTTTCCCGGGCGATCTGGATCGCGCTCCAGAGGATGTAAGCAGCGATCCCCAGGCCGAACCACGGGTCGACTTGCTGCCAGCCAAACCCTGCCAGCACCAGCGCTACGAGAATGCCGCCGTTGAGCAGCAGGTCCGAACGGTAATGCAAGGAGTCGGCGCTCACCGCGTTGGAGCCGGTAGCCTTGATTACCCGGTGCTGCAACATCAGCAGGGCTACGGTCAGGACGAGGGAGAACACAATCACCCCGATACTGAGCCACGCTGCGCCTATCGGTTCCGGATGTTTCAACCGTTCGATCGCCTGCAGGGAAATCAGCACGGCACTGCCACCAATGAACAGCGCCTGAGCCATGCCCGCCAGTGATTCGGCCTTGCCGTGCCCATATCGATGATCATCGTCGGCCGGGCGCAAGGCGTAATGCACGGCCATCAGGTTGAGCAGCGAGCTAATGCCGTCGAGTGCCGAGTCGGTTAACCCGGCGAGCATGCTCACCGAGCCGCTCAGCCACCAGGCGATGGCTTTGGCGATGATCAATATGCACGCGACCGCCACCGAGGCGCGCGTCGCCAGCCGCAGCAGGCGGGCGTGGTCAGTAGGGGTCGTCATCAGTGCTGTGGTTCCTTCAAATGCACGAATTATGCAGCCGGTTGCAGGCCGAACATAGCCAGTTGCTGGGCGCTGCCCTTGTGCTGGATCAGACGCGGATCGTCCAGCGGGAAGCTGCGGCCCAGTTCACTTTCGAGAATAGTCTGCAACTTGTGGTTATCGACCTTGCCGTCGGCGCCGATGGCTTCCTTGAGTTTTTCCGGCGCCACCTGGGCGGTCCGGCCGGGCTCGAAGTAAATGGCACCCGTGGTGAAGTCCACTGCAAAGGCGATCAGGCCGGGGATGATATAGAACAGCAGGCCCACTGCATCCAGCGCGGCAATGGCCGGGTCAATCTTGCCGTCGATCTGGCCGCGGCGATCGGGGTAGAAAATCGAACCGCAGGCGGTCATTTGGGTCAGCAAGGACGCGATCAATACACCGCCGATCAAGCGAAAGGGAGCACGCATTTGAAATCTCCTGGGTTATCTGGAAACGAAGCATCGTCGATATGAATTAGGACCGCGCTGAACGCCGTTATACTCGGCCCTCTGTTTGGGAGCCAGCATGATTTCTTTGCCAATTGATGAAGTTTTACCCGCCCTGCGTGAAGCCCTCACTACACGCCACGAAGCCGTGCTCGAAGCACCGCCCGGTGCCGGTAAAACCACCCGGGTGCCGTTGGCCTTGCTCGATGAGCCGTGGCTGGCCGGGCAGACCATTCTAATGCTCGAACCGCGCCGGTTAGCAGCGCGGGCGGCGGCGGAGCGCTTGGCCAGTGAATTGGGCGAGAAGGTCGGCGAAACCGTGGGTTATCGCATTCGTCTTGACAGCAAGGTCGGCCCCAATACCCGCATCGAAGTGGTCACCGAAGGCATCCTCACCCGGCGCCTGCAGGATGACCCGGCGCTGGAAGGCGTGGGGTTGCTGATTTTCGATGAATTCCACGAGCGCAGCCTCGATGCCGACCTGGCACTGGCCCTGAGCCTGAATGGCCGGGAGCTGTTCCGCGACGATCAACCGCTGAAAATCCTCTTGATGTCGGCAACCCTGGAAGGCGAACGCCTGGCCGGATTGCTGGATGACGCGCCAATCCTGCGCAGCGAAGGTCGCATGTACCCGGTGGCGATGCGCTGGGGCCGGCCGTTTCAGCCCGGTGAGTTCATCGAGCCAAAGGTGGTGCAGACCATCCTCGACGCGCTGAACGATGAAACCGGCAGCCTGCTGGTGTTCCTGCCGGGGCAGGCGGAAATTCGGCGGGTGCATCAACAATTGGCCGATGCCTTGGGCGAGGGCACGCCGGTGTTGCTGTGCCCGCTGCACGGCGAACTGGACCTGGCGGCGCAGCGGGCGGCGATTGACCCGGCGCCTGCGGGCAAGCGCAAAGTGGTGCTGGCCACCAACATCGCCGAAACCAGCCTGACCATCAATGGCGTGCGCGTGGTGATCGATGCCGGGTTGGCGCGCGTGCCGCGTTTCGACCCCGGCAGCGGCATGACTCGCCTGGATACCCAACGGATCTCCAAAGCCAGTGCAACGCAGCGTGCAGGCCGGGCCGGGCGTTTGGAGCCCGGTGTGTGTTATCGCTTGTGGTCGCAGGATCAGCACGAGCAACTGGCGGCTTACGCCAGTGCGGAAATACTCTCGGCGGACCTTGCCGGGCTGGCCTTGCAACTCGGTCGTTGGGGCGTGACGCCGGGGCAGTTGGTTTGGCTCGATGTGCCTCCGGCAGCGGCTTATGCACAGGCCCAGGATCTGCTTGAGCGTTTGGGTGCGCTGGAGGGCGAAGCGCTGACCCGTCATGGTCAGGCCATGGCCGAACTGCCGGCCCATCCACGGATCGCCCATTTGCTGTTGCGTGGCCAGGCGCTCGGTCTGGCCGACATGGCCTGTGATGTCGCGGCACTGCTTGGTGAGCGCGATATCTTGCGTGGTGCTGGCGCGGACCTGCACAGCCGACTGGTGCTGTTATCCGGTGAAGAGCGGGCCGCTCGCGGTGCGCAGGGCGGTGTTCAACGAGCTCGGCAGCTGGCGCGACAGTATCGTGGTTATTTGCGCGGCAAAGCGTCGGAGCCGGTCAACGATCCCGAACATCCGCGTTGGCTCGGTGCGCTGCTGGCATTGGCTTATCCCGATCGGGTCGCCCAACAGCGGCGGGCCGGTGGCGCGGAGTATCGCCTGGCCAACGGTCGTGCGGCGCTATTTGCCGAGGCGGACAGCCTGATGAAGCAACCGTGGCTGGTGATCGCCGATCTGGGCAGTCGTCAGGGCCAGCGTGAAGAACGGATTTATCTGGCGACGGATTTTGATCCGGCGCTGTTTGATTCGGTGCTGGCCGAACAGGTGCGGTGTGTCGATCAATTGGATTGGGATGAGCGCGAAGGTGTGCTGCGGGCCGAGCGTCAGCGCAAGGTCGGCGAGTTGATCCTCAGCCGCGAACCGCTGACCGGGCTCGATGAAAGTGCGCGCAGTCAGGCGTTGGTGAATCTGGTGCGGCGCAAAGGTCTGGAGCTGTTGCCCTGGACCCCGGAGCTGCGTCAGTGGCAGGCGCGGGTGGCGTTGTTGCGGCAGTTGGATCTCGCGGGTAAAGGCGAGAGCGAATGGCCGGATGTCAGCGACGCAACATTGCTCAAAAGCCTCGAACACTGGCTGATGCCCTATCTGGGGAAAGTCTCGCGGCTCAGTCACTTCGCCAATCTGGACCTGTCGAGCATCGTTCACAACTTGCTGCCGTGGCCGTTGCCGCAACGGCTGGATGAGCTGGCGCCGCATCATTTGAGCGTGCCGTCGGGCTCATCGATTCGTCTGGATTACAGTGAACAGCCACCGATTCTGGCGGTGCGGTTGCAGGAGTTGTTCGGCTTGGCCGAGACTCCGCGGATTGCCGGCGGCCGGCAAGTGGTGAAACTGCATCTGTTGTCCCCGGCGCGGCGGCCAGTGCAGGTGACGCAGGACCTGGCGAACTTCTGGCGCAGCACCTATGCCGAGGTGAAGAAGGATTTGAAGGGGCGGTATCCGAAGCACTACTGGCCGGATGATCCGCTGGTGGCCGAGGCGACGGCGCGGGTTAAGCCTCGTAAGTAGGGCACGGATTTTTGTGGCGAGGGAGCTTGCTCCCGTTGGGCTGCAAAGCAGCCCCAAATTCTGTCACATCATTTTTCAGGTGCGTGGCGTCAATCGGTTTACGACTGCTGCGCAGTCGAGCGGGAGCAAGCTCCCTCGCCACAGGTGTTTTATGGCGCGGCCGGCAACAGAAACCGCGCAATCACCGGCAAATGATCGGAAATGCGCAACGTATCGTCCTGCCGCACCCGCGCTTCGACCCGTTTGATGCGCGGGCTGTAAAACAGGTAATCGACGGTCCGGTCCGGCCCGTTCAAGCCGGGATCATTCGGGTAATGGGTCAACCATTGTGCCCGGTCGATACCGCTGGCTTCGTTGTTGGTGGGGATCATCGGGTATTTGTCCCACAGCACATGCAGCGCGCTGTCGGCAGAGTAGGGCGTGCGTTGCTCGGCGGGCAGGCGTTGATACTGGCCCAGCGGCAACAGGTTGAAATCTCCACCGATCAACCACGGCGTGCCTTGGCTTTCGAACTTGTCGAGCACCTTGGCCACGGCGGTCACCTGGGATTGCAAGGTATCGTCGAGCTGGCTGGTGCGGTCCAGATGGGTGTTGAGCACGGCCATCTGGCCACCGTCGTTCAATGCCAGGTACGTGACCAGCAAGGCGTCTTTCGGCTTGAACTGACGGCTGATGACATTGGCCGGCGCGACCGGCAATTGCAGGCGTTCGGCGTGTTCGATCCGGTAGCGGCTCAGGGTCGCCAATTGCCGGCCAACGCTGCCGAAAATATGCGGTTCAGGTACGAAGTCGGCTTTCCAGTCGAAGGCCTGAGTGGTGCACGGATACAGGTCGGTGACCCGATCCTGAAGTAATTTGAACTGGTTCTGGTAGTCGCTGGCCTTGGCGCCGTCATCGAGTTCCTGCAACAGCACGATGTCCGGTTGCTCGTCGCGAATCACCCGCGCCACTTCGTCGAGGCTGAAGGCCATGTCTTCAGGTGTAGGGGATTCGTCGTCTCCTGCGGCCAGGTCGTTCCAGAACACGTAGCGCTTGCCGGCCAGATACTGGACGTTCCAGGTCATCACCTTCAACGCCTGACCGGGCACCAGCGTCGGCGCCTGGGCGTTGCAACTGACCGGCAGCGCTTCCTTGGCGTCGGGGCGCCAGGTCAGGCTGTAGATCAGCATTGCAATCAGGCTGATGGCGATCAGCAGGCCCAGCAGGGTGTAGCGCAGTAGACGGGGCATAGCTCGGCTTATCGCGTTACAAGATTGACCCCGAGCATAACCGAGAGCAGCGCCAAAGCCCAAGGGTAGAGCGGTCAGAGCCGCTCATCAGATTTCTCGGGTGCATCGGCGATCAGCATGAACAAACGGAACAGCACCACGCTGGTGAACAACTGCAGGAAGCTGTGGGCGCTGTCGATCAGCAGCGAGATCACCGGGTTTTGCGGGTCAGGGTAAACCGCCAGCGTCGCGCCCTTGAGCACCCACAGCGGGCCCATCACGCACAGAATGCACACCAGGATGCGTATGAAATGCCCGCGGGTCAGGCGCAGGCTTTCCTTCATCGCCGCCAGCGGTGCCAGGCCGCGCAGCACCAACAGGTACTCGCCGAACGCCAGCGTCACCATCAGCCAGATGCCCGGCAGGAAATACAGCGACAGGCCGATCAGGATCAGCAGGGTATTAAGGGCGGTCAGCACGGCGAAGCGCGGCCACAGGGTCGCCGCGGCTGCCAACAGGTCGCGGGTACGCGGCGATTCTCCTCGGCTGCGGGCATCGAGAAACAGGATCAGCGCGGCGGTGTACAGCGGATACACCAGCAAGCCGACAATTACACTGATGCCGGCGAAACTGTCCGGCCCGGTGGAGCGGTCGACCACTTGTTGCAGCAGCGCCTCGACAATCACCAGCGGCAGGCATAGCTGCACGATCTGGCCCAGATTGCGCTTGAAAAAATACAGAGAGTCACGCAGTACATCGAACGAATTCATCAGTCGGTATCGCAGGTTGAAAGCAGTGCCTCACTTTAACCGATCAACCCCTTCGGGGCACAAACGTAAACGTTCGGTAAAGGTCATTGAAACATCCTGTATCAGCCCCATTACTGGTGAGCACCTTATCCACTGTGGGTGAGGGCACTGATATTCCCGGCAATCTACGAGGTCGCCATGAACAGCGAAGAACAAACCCTGATCGATGGACTGTTTTCCCGGCTGCAACAGGCCGAAACGGACTCAGCCCCGCGCGACGCCCAGGCCGAGACGCGGATCAAGGAACACCTGACTCGCCAACCAGCGGCGGGCTATTTCATGACCCAGGCGATTCTGGTGCAAGAGGCAGCCATCAAGAGCCTCGACGAACAGAACAAGCAACTTACCCAGCAAGTCCAGCAATTGCAGGCCGAACTGCAACAGGCCAAGGCCCAGACAGCGGCACCGGCACCGAGCAGCGGCGGCTTTTTGTCGAGCATTTTCGGCGGCGCTTCCCGTGATCCGCAGCCTGCGCCGACTCAAAGCACAGCCCCCTCGAATGGCGGCTGGCGTGAACCAGGACGGCCGTCGTTCAACTCGCAGCCGCAGCAAAACTTCGGTGCACCGCCTGCTCAGCAGAATTTCGGAGCGCCACCTCAGCAGAATTACGCACCGCAACAGCCTGTCGGCAGCGGTTTCCTCGGCGGTGCGTTGAAAACGGCAGCAGGTGTGGCCGGTGGCGTGATGCTGGCGCAAGGCATCAGCAGCCTGTTCCATCACAATCAGCAGCCGGAAGTGGTTGAAGTCATCAAGGAAGAACCGGCCAAGGTCAACGATCAGAGCGATAGCAGCGGTTGGGGCAATGATCAGCGCGTAGCTGACAACTCCAGCGATCAGGGCGGTTTCACCGACGCGGATTACGATGATGACAGTTCATCGTTCTTCGGCGGCGATGACGACGACTCCTTCATCTGACCTGCCATTCGTCCGGAGCGCCATGGCGCTCCGGGCCGATTATTCGCGGAACAATCCTTCGGGCTGGCATACTGGGCGACTTTTCGGGCCTGGAGCCTGATCCAGCCCGCGCGCCTGTGCGCCACGACCCCGCGCGCCAACGCGCTGAGAGGATGTACGGTGAAAAAAATCGCAGTGTTCGCCGATGTCCAGAACCTCTACTACACCGTGCGTCAGGCCTATGGTTGCCATTTCAACTACGCCGCTTTGTGGGCTGACGTCAGCAAGCAGGGGCAGATCGTCGAGGCCTACGCCTATGCGATCGATCGTGGCGACAGCAAACAGCAGCAGTTCCAGCAGATCCTGCGCAACCTCGGCTTCGTCGTGAAGCTCAAGCCCTACATCCAGCGCAGCGACGGTTCGGCCAAAGGCGACTGGGACGTGGGCATCACCCTCGACATCATGGACGCCGCCGACCATGTCGACGAAGTGGTGTTGGCCTCTGGCGACGGCGATTTCGACATGCTGTTGGAGCGCATCATCGCCAAGCACGGCGTGCAGGCGGTGGCCTACGGCGTGCCGGGTCTGACGGCCAACTCGCTGATCCGCGCCGCCAGTCGTTACGTACCGATCGAAGGCGCGTTGCTGCTCAAGAATTGATTTTTACGGAGTTGAAACAGGTTTGGAACGCATAGCAGTCATCGACTTTGAAACCACCGGGATCTCCCCGAGCAGCAGCTGCCGGGCCACGGAAATTGCCGTGGTGATTCTTGAACAGGGGCGCATCGTCGAGCGTTACCAAAGCCTGATGAATGCCGGCGTGCGGGTGCCGGCGTTCATCGAACAACTGACCGGCATCAGCAACGCCATGCTGCGCACTGCGCCCTCGGCCGAGCAGGTGATGAACGAGGTCAACGAATTTGTCGGCATTACGCCGCTGCTGGCGCACAACGCTGCGTTCGACCAGAAGTTCTGGGACTACGAGCTCGGGCGAATCAAACGTACACGTCTGCAGAACTTTGCCTGCTCGCTGTTACTCGCCCGCCGCCTGATGCCCGCTGCGCCGAACCACAAACTCGGCACCCTCACCACCTTCGCCAGCCTGCCCAATACCGGCAAGGCTCACCGGGCCATGGCCGATGCGGAAATGGCCGCCAACCTGACGGCGCATCTGGCGCAAGAGCTGCGGCAAAAGCATGGATTGCGCGAGTTGTCCCATGATCTGCTGTGCAGCTTGCAGAAAGTGCCGGCGGCGAAGATCAATGAGCATTTGAAGCGGTATCGCGGGTTCTGACAGAAGCACCCCTGGAGAACTATTTGCCATTCCCCTCCAGCTGCCCCAACGGCACGCGTTTTTCGATGGCGCTCGATAACACAATCGAGGTCTTGCTGAACCCGAACGTGGCGATCCGGTTGATCAACTCTTCCAGCTCCGGCATCGAGCCCACCGCCGCTTGCATGATCACGCAGGGGTCGCCGGTGACGCGATGGCATTCGGTGAGCTGTGGGATTTTGATCAGTTCGTCGTAGGTTTTCTGATTACCGTGCTGGTTCAGGCGCAGTTCGATGACGCACTGGATCGGCAGGCCGATTTTGGACAGGTCGACTTTCGCCTGGTAACCAGTGATCACTCCGCAGGCTTCAAGTTTGGCAACGCGTTCGGCCACCGCCGGAGCGGACAGGTTCACCTTTCGCGCCAGATCGGCGTAGGACGCACGACCGTTTTCCAGCAGGGCGCTGAGGAGCATGCGGTCGTATTTGTCCATCGTGGCCTACCTGAAAAATGACTGACTTTCGAAAGCACGGTTTATAGCGTCGAACTCCGTGTTTTGAAAAGTGTACCGGCGCTATAAACAGGTTTTGTAGCTTATTTTCCGCTGTTGGCCTTTCTAGAATAGCGGCTCTCCTTGTCTTGTTCCTCGAGCTGCCCATGTCTGGTCTACGCCGTTTTTCCTTACCGCTGATCGCTGCTTTTTTCGCGTTGTACGTGATTTGGGGGTCGACTTATCTGGTGATTCGCATCGGCGTGCAGTACTGGCCGCCGTTGCTGCTCGCCGGTATCCGCTTCGTGCTCGCCGGGACGTTGATGTACGCGTACCTGCGCTGGCGCGGGGCGCCGGCGCCGACCTGGGCGCAGTGGAAAGCGGCGGGGATCATCGGGATTTTGCTGCTGACATGCGGTAACGGTGCGGTGAGCGTCGCCGAACACACGGGCGTGGCCTCTGGCGTGGCCGCGTTGGCGGTGGCGACGGTGCCGCTGTTTACCTTGTTGTGCGGATATTTCTGGGGCGCGCGTAATACCCGTCTCGAATGGGCCGGGATTGTGCTTGGGCTGATCGGTATTGCCATGCTCAACCTCGGCTCCAACCTGCAATCGAGCCCGTTGGGCGCGGCGTTGCTGGTGTTCGCGGCGGCGTCCTGGGCCTTTGGTTCGGTGTGGAGCAAACACTTGCCGTTGCCTCAGGGCGCGATGGCCAGTGCTGTGGAGATGCTGGTGGGTGGCGTGGTGTTGCTGATCGGCAGTGCGGTGAGTGGCGAGCGTCTGGAAAGTCTGCCGCCGATCGAAGGTTGGGCGGCGCTGGCGTACCTGACCCTCTTCGGTTCGATCATCGCCTTCAACGCCTACATGTACCTGTTGAAACACGTGCGGCCGGCAGCGGCCACCAGCTATGCCTACGTCAACCCGGCGGTGGCGGTGTTGCTGGGGATCGTGTTTGTCGGCGAGACCATCGGTATCGAAGAAACGCTGGCGATGGCGGTGATCATCAGTGCGGTGGTGTTGATCGGGTTGCCACAGTGGCGTCGTGGCACAGATCGGCCTGCCCCTGCCGTAGCGGTGCCGACAGAATCCCGCGCGAATTAGGGTAAACTGCGCGCCATTGCACACTTGTTTCGCACAATCGCGCTGATTTTTCCTACGGTACTCCCATGACTTTCGCCACCCTTGGCCTGATCGAACCCTTGCTGCGCGCCCTCGAGACGCTCGGCTACCAGACCCCGACGCCGGTTCAGGCGCAAGCGATTCCGGCGGTGCTGGCCGGTCGCGACCTGATGGCCGCGGCCCAGACCGGCACCGGCAAAACCGCAGGTTTCGCCTTGCCGCTGCTGCAATTGCTGGCCATGGAAGGGCCGAAAGTCAGCGCCAACTCCGTGCGCGCGCTGATTCTGGTGCCGACCCGCGAACTGGCCGAACAGGTTCACGAAGCCGTGCGCCAGTATGCCGAGAACCTGCCGTTGAGCACCTACGCGGTGTACGGCGGCGTCAGCATCAACCCGCAAATGATGAAACTGCGCAAAGGTGTCGACCTGTTGGTGGCGACCCCGGGCCGTTTGCTCGACCTGTTCCGTCAGAACGCGCTCAAGTTCAACCAGCTGCAAACCCTGGTGCTGGACGAAGCCGATCGCATGCTCGATCTGGGCTTTTCCGAGGAGCTGGGGAATATCTATAAAGCCCTACCTTCGAGACGTCAGACGCTGCTGTTCTCCGCGACCTTCTCCGATGCGATCCGCATGCTGGCCGGGCAAATGCTCAACGACCCGCTGAGCATCGAAGTCAGCCCGCGTAACGTGGCCGCCAACACCGTCAAGCAATGGGTGGTGACGGTGGATAAAAAGCGCAAGCCGGAGCTGTTCATTCACTTGATGCGCAAGGGCAAGTGGAAGCAGGTGCTGGTGTTCGCCAAGACCCGTAACGGCGTAGACGCGTTGGTGGAAAAACTCCAGGGCCTGGGCGTCAATGCCGACGGCATCCACGGCGACAAACCCCAGGCAACTCGCCAGCGGGCGCTGGATCGCTTCAAGGCCAGCGAAGTGCAGATCCTCGTGGCCACCGACGTGGCTGCCCGAGGCCTGGATATCGAAGATTTGCCATTGGTGGTCAACTTCGACCTGCCGATCGTGGCCGAGGACTACATCCACCGCATCGGTCGTACCGGCCGTGCGGGCGCAACCGGGCAGGCTATTTCGCTGGTCTGCGCTGATGAAGTGAATCAACTGTCGGCCATCGAGATGTTGACCCGTCAGACGTTGACTCGCCAGATGGAGCCGGACTTCGAACCTGAACACCGCGTGCCGGATACCGATGCCAGCGGTCAGGTGATCAAGAAGCCGAAAAAACCGAAGAAGCCCAAAACCTCCGGTGGCGGCAAGCGCAACCTGGGTAAATGGGTCGAGAGCGGTGAGGCGTCGGCGCCGGAGCCTTCGATCAAGCCGGTGCGTAAAGTGCCGGTGTTCAATACCGGGCCGCGTAAGCGTAAGCCTTGATCCTCTGAAGATCGTTCCCACGCAGTGTGGGAACGATCAGTGTCGGTGCTTCAACCACTCCACCATCCCCAACCCCGCCGCTCGCCCACTGGCGAAACACGCGGTCAGTAGATAGCCGCCGGTCGGCGCTTCCCAATCGAGCATTTCCCCTGCGCAGAACACGCCGGGTAGTTGCTTGAGCATCAAACGTTCATCCATCGCCTCGAACATCACGCCACCGGCACTGCTGATGGCTTCGTCCAATGGCCGGGTTTTCACCAGCGTCAGCGGCAATGCCTTGATTGCTTTGGCCAGCAGGGCCGGATCGGCAAAACAGTCAGCCGGTGTCAATTCCCGCAACAATGCTGCTTTCACGCCATCTAGCCCAAGCTGACTGTGCAGGTGTTTGGCCATGGAGCGTGAGCCGCGCGGTTTGCTCAGCGCCGCCTGGATTTTATCCACAGGCTTGCCCGGCAACAGATCGAGGTGAACGGTTGCCGAGCAATGTTGATTGATCGCTTCGCGGATCGCTGCCGACAGGGCGTAGATCAAACTGCCCTCAATTCCCGTGGCAGTGATCACACACTCGCCGAGTCGCGGCACGTCGTCATTGAGGCCGATGGCGATGTTTTTCAGCGGGCTGCCGGCGAATTTTCTGACCATCAATTCGCTCCAGGCCTGCACCTCGAAGCCGCAATTGCTCGGTTGCAATGGCGCCAGCCCTACACCGCGCTGTTCCAGCGGCAGCATCCAGGCACCGTCCGAGCCGAGACGCGACCAGCTTCCGCCGCCGAGTGCCAGCAGGCTCGCATCCGCGTGAACGGTTTTTTCGCCTTCGGGGCTGTCGATTAGCAAATCACCGTTGTTATCCCAACCGAGCCAGCGATGGCGGGTGTGGATAACTACGCCGGCATCGCGCAGGCGTTTGAGCCAGGCACGCAACAGGGGCGCGGCTTTCATGTCGGTGGGAAACACCCGGCCGGAGCTGCCGACAAAAGTTTCGATGCCCAGGTCATGAATCCATTGGCACAAGGCTTCGGCGCCGAACGAGCGTAACAGCGGGGCGATCTGCGGCGCCCGTTCGGCATAGCGTGAGAGAAATGCCGGGTAGGCCTCGGAGTGGGTGATGTTCATGCCGCCGACCCCGGCGAGCAGGAATTTTCGCCCCACTGAAGGCATGCCGTCGTACAGATCGACCTTGATCCCGGCCTGGCTCAACACTTCAGCCGCCATCAAGCCGGCGGGGCCGCCGCCGATGATGGCGACGTGAGGGGGGAGGGAAGTGGAGGGCTGGGTCATGGCGAGAGCTGCGGCGTGGCGGAATAAGCCGCGCATTCTACCAGCCCTGCTCCCTGTGGGAGGATTCGAGGGCTGGTTAAAAAACAA
The DNA here is from genome assembly GCF_056400265.1 of Pseudomonas sp. 01L34. Lineage (NCBI taxonomy): Bacteria > Pseudomonadati > Pseudomonadota > Gammaproteobacteria > Pseudomonadales > Pseudomonadaceae > Pseudomonas > Pseudomonas sp. 01L34. Next base: position 151,012 of record NZ_JBFTSX010000008.1, on the reverse strand, counting down.
CCACCGCTCTGTAACCTATACCCCGCATGGGCTGCCGGCCCTTTCACTCAGGTTATCCACAGGCGGTTCCACAGGCATTGTGGGTAAAGACTCACACATCAATGACAACCTGATGACTGCCACACCCGTTGGGCGCTGTGATGGAGGATGCCATGACGGCGCGCCAGAGCCTTGCGGTCCTTGCTGTAGCCGCCGCCGATCACGCCGACCACCGGAATATCCCGGCCCAGGCAATGGCGCATCACGCTTTCATCACGAGCGGCGACGCCTTCGTCGGTCAGCTTCAGATAACCCAGGGCGTCGTCCTTGTGCACATCGACACCGGCGTCGTACAGCACCAGATCCGGTTGATAGAGCGGCAGCAAATAGTTGAGCGCATCGTCCACCACCTTCAGGTAATCGGCGTCGCCCATGCCCATCGGCAACGGGATGTCCCAGTCGCTTTCGGCTTTGCGTGCAGGAAAATTCTTTTCGCAGTGTAGGGAAACGGTCACCGCTTCCGGGGTGTTGTGCAGGATTCGTGCAGTCCCGTCGCCCTGATGCACATCGCAATCGAAGATCAACACCCGATTCACCCGGCCACTTTCCAGCAGGTAATGGCTGATCACCGCCAGGTCGTTGAAGATGCAGAACCCGGCAGGGTGATCGTAATGCGCGTGGTGTGTACCTCCGGCCAGGTGACAAGCCAAGCCATGTTCCAGCGCCTGTTCGGCCGCCAGCAGCGAACCGCCGACCGCCCGCACTGTGCGCCGGGCCAGTGCTTCGCTCCAGGGCAGGCCGAGGCGCCGCTGGTCTTCGCGGGACAACTCGCCACCCATGTAGCGCTCGATGTACGCAGGGTCATGGGCGAGGGCGAGAATATCCGCCGGGCACAGCTCCGGGCGCAGCAGGTCGATGTCACGGGTCAGGCCACTGTCCACCAGGTGATCGCGCAGCAGGCGAAACTTGTCCATGGGGAAGCGGTGATCCGCCGGGAACTCGGGACTGTAGTCTTCGTGGTAGATCAGGGGCAGGGGCATGGCTGATTTATCGGGGAAGCATGTAGGAATGAGTGAACGATCCTACCAGCGATGTAGACTTGCGGCATGGAAACAGAGGGGAGGGGCACGATGGAGCCGATACTGGAACTCGAAAGCGCACGACTGTCGTTACGGCAGTGGCGCGATGAGGATTTGCCGGCGTTTGCGGCGATGTGCGCCGATCCACAAGTGATGCGGTATTTTCCGGCGCCCTTGAGTCGGCTGGAAAGTGCCTCGCTGATCGGGCGGGTTCGCGGGCATTTTGCCGAGTATGGTTTCGGCCTCTGGGCACTGGAGCGCAAGGACACCGGGGCGTTCATCGGGTTTACCGGGCTGAGTGTGGTCGGCTTTGACGCACCGTTCACGCCAGCCATCGAAATCGGCTGGCGCCTGGCGCGCGAGCACTGGGGCCTGGGTTATGCCAGCGAGGCGGCGTGGACCGCTCTGCGCTGTGGGTTTGATCGCTTGGCGCTGCAAGAGGTCGTGGCGTTCACCACCGAAACCAATCTGCCTTCGCAAAAAGTCATGCAGGCGATCGGCATGCAGCATGACCCCGTTGATGACTTCGAGCACCCCAGGCTTGCCGCCGATCATCCGCTGCGCCCGCACGTGTTGTACCGCATCACCCGTGAGCAATGGCTGCAAACCTTGCATGGATAAGCAGGCACGGACGTTTACAATGGCCCTCATGTTGAACCGGGCCATAAACTGAATCGACCGCCGCAGCCAAGACTGCGCGGCATTGCTTTGTGTGAGGAGAGTCTGAATGAGCCAAGTGTTGGAAGATCTGGTAGACCTGCTGACCCTGGAACCGATTGAAGAAAACCTGTTTCGTGGCCGCAGCCAGGACTTGGGTTTCCGTCAGTTGTTCGGCGGCCAGGTGCTCGGCCAGTCCCTGTCGGCGGCCAGTCAGACAGTCGAAGAGACCCGCCATGTGCACTCGATGCACGGTTACTTCCTGCGTCCGGGCGATGCGAAGTTGCCGGTGGTGTATCAGGTCGATCGGGTGCGCGATGGCGGCAGTTTCAGCACGCGCCGGGTGACGGCGATCCAGAAGGGCAACCCGATTTTCACCTGCAGCGCCTCGTTCCAGTACGACGAAGAAGGCTTCCAGCACCAGAGCGAAATGCCGCAAGTGGTCGGCCCGGAGAACCTGCCGTCGGAGCTGGAACTCACTCAGCAGCGCGCACACCTGATTCCGGAGCACATGCGCGAAAAACTGCTGTGCCCGAAACCGATCGAATTCCGTCCGGTGACCGAAAAAGACCCCTACAACCCGCAGCCTGCCGATCCAGTCAAATACGTCTGGTTCCGCGCCGACGGTGCCTTGGCCGATACTCCTGCGCTGCACAAATACCTGCTGGCCTACGCGTCGGACTTCGGTTTGCTGACCACCTCAATGCTGCCCCATGGCAAATCGGTCTGGCAGAAAGACATGCAGGTCGCCAGCCTTGATCACGCGTTGTGGTTCCACGCCGACCTGCGCGCCGATGACTGGTTGCTGTACGCCATGGACAGCCCGTGGGCCGGCAACTCGCGTGGGTTCTCCCGTGGCAGCGTGTTCAACCGTGCCGGGCAACTGGTGGCCTCGGTCACTCAGGAAGGCCTGATTCGTCATCGCAAGGATTGGGCATGAGCCTGGCCGAAGTGCGGCACTGGGTGTTCGACATGGACGGCACCCTGACCGTGGCCGTACATGACTTCGCGGCGATCCGCGTGGCGTTGGCGATTCCTGCAGAACACGACATCCTCACTCACCTCGCTGGGCTGCCGGCCGAAGAAGCGGCGGCCAAACATGCGTGGCTGCTGGAGCATGAACGGGATCTGGCACGGGGTTCGAAACCGGCGCCGGGCGCGGTGGAACTGGTGCGTGAGTTGGCGGGGCGCGGTTATCGCCTGGGCATTCTCACGCGCAATGCTCGCGAGCTGGCGCATGTCACGCTGGAGGCGATTGGCCTGGCCGATTGCTTTGCGGTGGAGGATGTACTGGGGCGCGATGAGGCACCGCCCAAACCGCACCCCGGTGGTTTACTGAAACTGGCCGAGGCCTGGAAGGTGCCGGCGAGTGAAATGGTGATGGTCGGTGATTACCGCTTCGATCTGGATTGCGGCCGGGCGGCGGGGACGCGGACGGTGTTGGTGAACCTGCCGGATAATCCGTGGCCGGAATTGACTGATTGGCATGCGCGCGATTGCGTGGAATTGCGGCAGCTGCTTTCGGCTTGAGAGATTGGGCGTCCGATCAGACGCCCCAAAACTCACTGCCCGAACAACGCCTTCTGCCCCTCGGGCGAGGTAAACATCCCGTCCCCATTGTGCCCGACGCCGGGCACTTCGATCAGCTGCTGACTCAGCCCTTGAGGATGGCGCCGTTTCAGATAATTGAAATAATTGCGCCCGCGAATCAAACGAGAAGCGCCCTGGGCTTTGGCTTCGCAACTTTTATCCAGTGCCGGGTGATTCGGGTCGATGTCCTGCTGCCCGAGCAAATAAACGATGTCGCGTTTGACGTAGTTTTCTTCCAGCTGCGCAGGCGTTTGCCCATTGGCATAGGCGGGCAAGTCCGCCAGCCCATACTTCCAGCGATTGAAGTTCGGACACCCCGCGTGACTGAACGCCACTGGCCGTTGCTCATTGAAATAGGCATACGACGAAGGATTGGCGATCACATAACGCACCTTCACCCCCGCTGTGTCGAGGGCTGGCTGAGGGTGGCTCAACATGGCGTAACGCTGAACTACCTGAGCGCCGCCCGAGTGACCGGCAATGACGATTTGCTTCACGTCCGGAAACTGTCGCCGATCACCCAGGCGAGCGATGATTTCGTCGAGCGCCGCGTAGGAGCTCAGCGTAAACGGCGCGGTGGATAACCCGCCGGCCATCCAGTCATTGCCGTGCCAGCGTAAAACGCTGTCAGGCACCGGGTGGCTCGCGATGTCGGTTTCATTGAGAAACTGTGGGGCGAGCACCAGGGTGTTATCGCTTTGCCCGGCTTGCTGGGCCGCGTGCTCGGCGCTCTGGCGGTAGGTTTCAGCGTTGCGCAAACGACCATGAATGATGATCAGCACTCGTTCGATATTCTTCGCCGGTGTCGGGCCGATGCCCACCGCGATTTCGCCGGCGCTCAACAGCAGGCGCCCGGAACTGATCTCCTTGACCCCCTGCTCGGCAGCCTGGGCGCTTGTGCAGGTGATCAACAGAGCTAACAACCACTTGTGCATTACAGATTCTTCGCGGCAAAGGTATCGCACTGGCCAACCTGGCCTTGTGCAAATCCGGCTTTGAACCAGCGCACCCTTTGCGCTGACGTACCATGAGTGAACGAGTCCGGTACCACGCGGCCCTGACCTTGCTGCTGCAAGCGGTCATCGCCGATGGCGTTGGCGGCGTTCAAGGCTTCTTCGATGTCACCGGGTTCCAGCCAGTTCAGGCGCTTCTGCGCAATGTTGGCCCAGACCCCGGCCAGGCAATCAGCCTGCAGTTCCTGACGCACCAGCAAACCACCGTCGCCCTCCATTTGCCGGCCCTGCTGCCGGGCGGTCTGAATCTTCGCCGAAACGCCGAGCAAAGTCTGCACGTGGTGTCCGACTTCGTGAGCGATCACGTAGGCCTGGGCGAAATCACCTGCGGCGGAAAAACGCTGGGACATTTCCTGGAAGAAACCCATGTCCAGGTAGACCTTCTGGTCTGCCGGGCAATAGAACGGACCAGTCGCCGATGTCGCCAATCCGCACGCCGAGTTCACCTGATTGCTGAACAGCACCAGGGTCGGGTCTTTATATTGCCGACCGGCCTGCTGGAAAATCTGGCTCCAGGTGTCTTCGGTGTCGCCGAGGATCGAGCGCACGAATTCGGCGTTTTCATCATTGGCCGGCGGTGCCTTGCGGGTGTGGGTGGTGGCCGGAGCCGATTGCTCGCTCATTTGTCCGGTCAATTGACCGAGGATCTGCATCGGGTCCTGGCCGGTGATCCAGCCGATCCCGACGATCAACAGGATCGCCGTCAGGCTCAGGCCCTTGCCCCCGCCGAAGCGCATCCCGCCACCCCCACCGCCGACATCATCGCCACGGGCATCGACCACGTTGTCGCTGCGTCGGCCTTTTTTCCATAGCATGGGGGTGAGTCCTCGTTTGAATATGGTGATGAGTGTTGCTGGTCAGTGAGAGCGGCGCCAGTCCGGTCGTCTGTCTTTTACTGCGCACGGAACATTTCAGACTTGTATTGAACACGGATAGCCCAGCGAATTCCTTCAGGGCGACAGGTTTTTACCGAGTGGGCGAATGCTTGTCTCGAGAATCACTGATCAAACTCACTCTATATCGGCGATATGCCGGGCAGCGATGTAGCCGAAGGTCAGCGCCGGGCCGAGATTGATACCGCCGGTGGGATAGTGCCCGCCCATGATGCTGGCCATGTCGCCGCCCGCTGCATACAACCCGGCGATGGCCTGCCCCGACTCGCCAAGAACCTGGGCATGTTCATTGACCTTGAGCCCGGCGAAGGTGCCAAAGCAGCCAGGCTGAACCTTCACGGCGTAGAACGGGCCTTGTTCAATCGGCGCGACGCACGGGTTGGGTTGCTGCAACGCATCGCCCTGTTTGCGGTTGTAGGGCGTCGAGCCACGACCGAACAACGGATCTTCGCCGTTGCGCGCACACCGGTTGTATTCATCCACCGTGCTGCGCAATCCGTTTGGGTCGATGCCGCAGGCCAGGGCCAATTCCTCGACAGTGTTGCCGGTTTTCAGATAACCGCTGCGGATAAAGGATGACAGCGGCACCGGAAACGGCCGAGAAATTCCCAGGCCATAACGCCGTTGAAAACCATGAGTGCAGATCAGCCAGGAGGCGACTTCTTCGCCCAGCGGTGCGGCGGCGACCATGGCCGTCACGTAGTCGTAGTAGCCGTCGGCTTCGTTGACGAAGCGCCGGCCGTTGCTCAGCACACCGATGATCCCCGGTTTGCCGCGTTCGATGATGTGCGGGAAGTGGCCGATGCTGCCGTCACTGTGCGGCACTTGCGAAACCGGCGCCCAGGCCACGGGCGATGCCATGTCGGTGTTGACCCGTGCACCGGCGCTTTCGCCCAATCGCAAACCATCACCGGCGACGCCGAGAGGCGGCAGCGCCAGGTGTTCGTTGCCGGTTGGTGTGCGGGGGAACAATGCCTTGCGTCGCTCGATATCATTGGCGAAACCTCCGGTCGCGAGCACCACGGCCTTGCGTGCATGGATGCGGATTTTGCCTTTGGCGGTACTGACGATTGCGCCTTGCACCTGATCGCCTTCGCGAAGCAACTCGGTCACCGGTGCCGATTCCCAGAGCAAGACGCCCAGGTCTTCGGCGGACTTTGCCAACCGCGCAACCAGCGCCACGCCGTTGACCAGTTGCATCGCCCGGCCATGAACAATGAGGTCGAACAAGTGCCGGGTGAAGCGCCGGGTCACGTGCCATGCAGCGGGCAAAGAGCGCGTCAGGTTGAGAAATGCGCTCAGGTCCGCCCCCGCCATGATCGGCATGCCCATGAACGAAGTTTCCCGCATGGTTTTGCGAAGGCGCTTGAGTAGCTTGCCGACTTTTCGCCCGTCATAAGGTGCAGCGATCACCGACCGTCCACCGGTGCCGGCTCCCGGCGTGTCGCCATGAATGTCGGCGATGGCGTTGCCATCGGCGAATTGCAGGGCAGTGTGTTGCTCGAAGAACGCGACCATTCGCGGGCCAGCCTCAAGGAACGCGTCGATCATCGCCGGATCGTAACGCTCACCCAATTCGTGCTTCAGGTAAGTGCGCGGTTGCTCGACGTCTTCAACGATGCCGGCACGACGCGCCAGGGGATTGCACGGCACCCAGGCCCATCCGCCGGACCACGCCGTGGCGCCGCCGAACACCGGGTCTTTCTCGACCACGATCACTTTCAAGCCATGCCAGGCTGCGGTTACAGCTGCGGACAATCCGGCCGCACCGGAGCCGACGATCAGCACATCGCATTCGATGTCCGCAAGGAGGGGAGAGTCGGCAGGCATCGTTTAAAAGCTCCAGGTTGTTTTTGGAATTTGATTCCAGAAAATATAAAGGCTTGATTGATCCCGGCAACCATTCACTGCGTAAAGAGGGCGGTTATCGGACAGCGGGTTCCAGATTTCGCATTACGTGGTTTGTCTTTTAGAATCGGCAAAATTTCGAGTGGAACCCCCCATGGCCGGCAGTCAGATCGAACGTGTTTTCAGCGTGCTGGAAAGCCTCACCAGTGACCCTCGCGGCCTGCCGATGCAGACGTTGGCGGAGCAACTGGACATCCCCAAAAGCGCGACCCACCGTCTGCTCACCGAGCTGATTCGGCTGGGTTACGTGCGACAGAATCCGGAGAACCTGCGCTATCACCTGTCGACCAAACTGGTGGCGATGGGTTTCCGTTACCTGTCGAGCAGCGGCGCCGATATCGTGCAGCCGGTGCTCGATCGCCTGGCCGAGGAAACCGGTGAGCTGGTGCGCCTTGGCGTTATTGAAGGCGAGCGCCAGGTCTGGATCGCCAAGTCTCAGGGTGCCCGCTCGGGCCTGCGCTACGACCCGGACATGGGCCGTGATGCGCCCTTGTTCTACACCGCGTCGGGCCATGCATGGCTGGCGTGCATGAGCGATGCCGAAGCGTTGTCGCTGGTGGAGCGTCAGGGGAGCGAACGGCCGAAAGACCTGGGGCCGAACGCGCCGCGTTCCAACATTGAGTTACTGGAGCGCCTGCGTCTGGCGCGAGAGCAGGGCTACGCCTGGGTCGAAGAGAGTTCGGCAGTGGGCACCTCGGCGATTGCGGCGGTGGTGCGCCACCCAGGCGACGGTCGAGTGATCGGTGTGCTGAGCATTGCCGGGCCAAGCGCGCGGATGCCGGGGGCACGGTTGCATGAACTGGCGCCGCTGTTGTTGAAGTTCACTGAGGAGCTGTCTGCCGCAAGCCTGGCTTCGGAGTTGTTCGTCTAATTCTGCCCGCACAAACCCATATGTGGGCTATGCGAATCTGTGCGTTGTTCGAACACAAGTTGCCGTTACTCCTGTAAGAATCTGGAACCAGGTTCTAAATTATTGGAATTCATCCCTCCGACAATAATCACAAGAGGACCGCAGCATGACTTCGCCCCTTCGCATCGCCCTGATCGGTGCCGGCAACATGGGCCAGCAGCATTACCGGCATCTGCAAACCCTGACACAAGCGACGTTGTGTGCGGTGGCCGATCCCGGCCCACAAGCGGCAGGCCTCGCAGGCGAATGGGGCGTGGGGTATTTCGCGGATCACCGTCAGATGCTGGAGCAGGCGAAGCCAGACGCGGTGATCGTCGCCAACCCGAACACGCTCCACGTCAGCACGGCGCTCGATTGCCTCGCCGCCGGCGTGCCGGTGCTACTGGAAAAACCGGTGGGTGTGCACCTGGATGAAGCGCGCGAACTGGTGGCCGCGTCAAAAGCCACCGGAGTTCCCGTGCTGGTCGGCCACCATCGCCGGCACAATCCGTTGATCGTCCGCGCCCATGAACTGGTGCAGGGTGGCGCTTTGGGGCAGCTGACGACGGTGACGGCGCTCTGGCAGTTGCGCAAACCCGACAGCTATTTCGAAACGTCGTGGCGCCGCGAGCCCGGTGCGGGGATGTTGTTGACCAACCTGATTCACGACCTCGACCTGCTGCGGCATCTGTGCGGCGAAGTGCGCCAGGTGCAGGCAATCACCAGCAATGCGGTGCGCGGATTTGCCAACGAAGATTGCGCGGCGGTGCTGCTGCAATTCGACAACGGCGCACTGGGCAGCCTGACCGGTTCCGACGCGGTGGCGGCGCCCTGGAGTTGGGAGCTGGGTTCCGGGGAGAATCCGGCCTATCCGCGCCAGGCCGATCAGCCCTGTTACTTGCTGGCCGGGACGGGCGGTGCATTGAGCATTCCGCAGCTCAAGCGCTGGCACTACGCCGACGTCGATGGCGGATGGCATCAACCGTTGCTGGCGGAACAGGAACGCTTCAGCGTCGATGAAGCATTGCGTTTGCAGTTGCAACACTTCGTGCGCGTGGCGCGTCGGGAAGTCGAACCCTTGGTGAGCGCGGCCGATGCTGCGCGCACCCTGGCGCTGGTTGAGGCGATTCGCGAGGCCGCCGAAACCGGTCGTGCCTGCACCCCGATGTCAATCGAGGGATGAGCATGAGTGAGCGGATCTTTTCCCTGGCCAGCCTGACGGTGTTGGAGCTGTCTCCGCCGGAGATGGTCGAAGTCGCAGCACGGGCCGGATACAGCCATGTCGGACTACGCCTTGAACCGGCGACAGCCGAAGAACATCACTTTGCGCTGGTAGCGGATGTCGGTTTACGGCGTGAGACGCTGGCGCGGCTGCACGACACCGGCATTCGTGTGCTGGATGTTGAAATCCTGCGTCTTAAGCCGCAAACCATCGTCGCCGACTTCGAGAAGATTCTGGCGGTCGGGGCGCAATTGGGTGCCAGTGAATTGCTGGTGGCCGGTAACGATCCCGACGAACAACGACTCACCGAGAACTTCGCCCGGCTGTGTGATCTGGCGGCACCTTACGGGCTGCATCCGCATCTGGAGTTCATGCCATGGACCGATGCACGCAATCTCAAACAAGCGGTGCGCGTCGTCGAAAACGCTGACCGTGAAAACGGCGCGGTGTTGGTGGACGCGTTCCATTTCGACCGTTCGGGTTCGCGGTTGGAAGATCTGGCCAAAGTTGCCCCGTCACGGTTACGGTACACGCAGTTATGCGATGTTGCGGGGCCACGGCCAACGGACATGGCGGAGATTTTGCGTCAGGCGCGTAACGAGCGGCGTTTTCCGGGCGATGGTGATTGTGATCTGGCGGGGTTGTTGCAGTGTTTGCCGGCCGATATCCCGTTAAGCCTGGAGATTCCCACCGTGAAGTTGCTGGAGCAGGGCGTGAGCGGGTTGCAGCGGGCGCAGATGGCGTTGGATAAGACTCGGGAATTGTTGGCGCGGCGGTAAGCGGTGCTGCGCACCTATCGCGGGCAAGCCACGCTCTCACAGGTTATCCAGTGTTCATGCAGGAACGAGGCTTGCCCGCGAAGCTTTTGATTTTTGATGCAAAAAAAAAGGATCGCTAATGACCATCAGCACCCCGCTCTCCGGTGTAAACCAACCCTTCAAAGGGATTCTGCTGATCGTTGTCGCGACCTTTCTGTTTTCCAGTCACGACGCCTTGTCGAAGTATCTATCGGGGTTTTATCCGATCGTCATGGTGGTCTGGGCCCGCTATGTGGTTCACACCTTGCTGATGGCCGGGATTTTCCTGCCGCAATCGGGGTTGCGCGTCCTGCGCACCAAACGTCCGTTGCTGCAGTTGTTCAGGGCGTTGTGCCTGTTGGGCACCAGTTTGTTTTTCACCACCGGTTTGCAGTACATCCCGTTGGCCGAAGCCACGGCGGTCAACTTTCTCGCTCCGGTTCTGGTCACCGCGTTGTCGGTGCCACTGCTGCGTGAACGGGTCACCCGTGGCCAATGGATCGCGGTGATTTGCGGATTTGTCGGCGTATTGATCATCGTCCATCCCGGCGGGGATCTGTTCACGCCAGCAGTCTTGCTGCCACTCTGCTCGGCGCTGTTTTTCTGCTTCTATCAATTGCTCACCCGCAAGCTCAGTGAAGTCGACAGCCCGACCACCAGTAACTTCTTCGCCGGCCTGTGCAACACCCTGGTGATGAGCGCATTGGTGCCGTTTTTCTGGAAAGTGCCAAGCCTTGGGCATGGATTGATGATGGTTGCACTGGGCGCCTGCGGGATGACGGCGCACCTGTTTCTGACCCAGGCGTTCCGCCATGCCGCCCCCGCGCTGCTGGCACCGTTCGGCTATTGCCAGATTGTCTTTGCCGGTTTGCTGGGCTGGTTGCTGTTTTCTCACACGCCGACCCTGACCACGGTGGTCGGGATCGCGGTGATTTGCTGCAGCGGGTTGGCGGCGGCGTGGCAACAAAGCCGCCGCTGAACCCGGTCAAAATTTGAAACGCACCACCAGGTTTTGCAGGCCCGCCGCCAGTCGCGACAACTCCTGGCTGGTGGCGCTGGTCCGGGTTGCGGCGTCGGCGCTTTCCAGCGACAGGTCGCGGATGTTCAGCAGATTACGATCCACCTCACGGGCCACCTGCGCCTGTTCTTCCGAGGCGCTGGCGATCACCAGGTTACGTTCATGGATCTGCTCCATCGCCCGGGTGATTTCTGCCAGTGCCAGCCCGGCCTGTTCAGCAATCGACAAGGTTTCGGCGACACGCTGACTGTTGTCGTGCATCGACATCACCACACCGTTGGTATCGCCCTGAACTCGGCCGATGATCTGTTCGATCTCCCGGGTTGATTGCTGAGTGCGATGCGCCAGCGCCCGAACTTCATCGGCCACCACCGCGAAACCACGCCCGGCTTCCCCGGCTCGCGCAGCCTCGATGGCGGCATTGAGCGCGAGCAGGTTGGTCTGTTCGGCGATGGCGCGGATCACATCCAGCACCTTGCCGATTTCCCGGGACTGCTCGGCCAGGGTCTGAACCTGTTGCAGTGCGGTGCCCGCATTGCTGCTCATCGCCTGAATCGAATCCAGTGTTTCAATCACCCGTGCCTGGCCCTGATTGGCTTGCTGTGTGGACTGTCTGGTGCTGTCGGAAGTCGACACCGCGTTGCGTGCCACTTCTTCCACCGCGACGGTCATTTCGTTGACGGCCGTGGCGGCCTGTTCGATTTCATTGTGCTGCTGTTGCAGCCGACTGGAATCCTGCTGAGTGCTCTGATTCATCTGCTGGGCGGCGGCCGCCAGTTGGGTCGACGTGCCGCTGATCAGTTGCAGGGTTTCCCGCAGGCTGGTCTGCATGGCCGACAGGGCCTTGAGCAAGCGTGCGGTTTCATCGGCGCCGTGGCTGCGGATCGGTTGGCTCAGGTCACCGGCGGCCACTTGCTCGGCCACTTCGACCGCCTGACGGATCGGCATGACGATGCTGCGAATCAACAGCCAGGCCAGGCATAGGGTCAGGAGCGCAACCGCGATCAGCGCACCGATCACGGTGATTTTTACCTGGTTGTAGAGCGAGTCGGCCTGGTTCGCCGAGAGGCTGACTTCGTTGGCGGAAAGCGCCATCAATTCGGCGAACTGGTCACCGGTCTGGGTCGAGTAGTCCTGGATTTTGCCATTGAGCAACGCGGTCATTTCTTCGCTGCGGTTCTCCCGCGACAGCGCTTCGTATTGCGCCAGCGCCTGGCGGTAACTGGTGACGGTGGTGACGAACTTTTCGTACGGCCCCCGGTTGTAATCACCGACCAGCGGAGTGAATTTTTCCAGCGTCTCTGCAAGCCAGCCCTGCACTTGGTGCAGGCGTGTGACGGTGGCATCGAGCACCTTTGGATCGCGGTTGAGCGCCATGCGCAGGCTGAGCACGCGAATACTCAGGATGTAGTCGCGGATTTCACCCAGGTGGCGAATGCTGGGCAGGGAGACGTTTTCAGTGTGCTGGCCGGTGGCGCGAACCTGCGCGACCTGTTTAAGGGCGAACAGCCCCTGCAACAGGACCAGCAGGGCGATGACGCCGAAGCTGATCACGGCACGTTTGGCGATGCTCAAGTTACCTGGCGACATGGTGTGCCTCTGTGGCTGTGAGAAAAAAGGTGAAATGGATAAATCGCGGCCATAAAAAAACGCAGGCCCGGGATCAGGCCTGCGTTTGCGGTGTATCAATCTTTTACGGTCGGAATCTTGCGCGGTGCCATGAAGTACATCCAGGTCAGCGCGATGAAGTACATCGCCGGAATGATGGTGAACAACACGGTGTAGTTGTTGTTGGTGATGGTCAGAATGTGGCCGACCAACTGGGTCATGAACATCCCGCCGATCGCCGCGCACATGCCGCCGAAGCCGAACACCGTACTCATCATGTGTTTAGGCGTGTAGTCCATCACCAGGCTCCAGATGTTCGCGGTCCAGGCCTGGTGCGCGCCGATGGCCAGGGAGATGGCGAACACCGCGAGCCACAGGCTGCTCGAACCGGCGGCCATGACCACGCCGATGATGCAGCAGGCGAACAGGAACATGGACATCAGTCGGGCCTTGATCGGGTTGATCCCGCGACCGATCAGGAACGAAGACAGGATCCCGCCGCCGACGCTGCCGAAGTCAGCCGTGAGGTAGATGATGATCAGCGGAATACCCATCTGGGTCACGTTGATCCCCAGGTTGTATTGCTGATTGAGGAACGGCGGCAGCCAGTACAGGTAGAACCAGAACACCGGCGCGGTGATCGAGTAGGCGAGGGCGAAGGCCCAGGTGCCACGCATGCGCAGGATTCGCGAGAACGGTACGCGGGATTGTTCCGGTTCGACTTCCTTCTGGATGTAGTCCAGTTCCGATTGTTTAACGCTCGGGTGATCTTCCGGGTTGAAGTACTTCAGGCCCCAGAACAGCAACCAGATGCCGCCCAGCGCCGCCATGCACAGGAACGCGGCTTGCCAGCCCCAGGCGTGAAGAATCAGTGGCAGCAGCATCGGTGTGAACATCGCACCGACGTTGGTCCCGGCGTTGAAAATACCGGTGGCCACGGCGCGCTCGCCAGCTGGGAACCACAATCGGGTGGTTTTCACGCAGGCCGGGTAGTTGGCGGCTTCAGTCAGGCCGAGAATGAACCGGCAGACCATGAAGCCCGCCGCCGAAGTGGCCAGGCCATGAGCGCCGGTGGCCAGGCTCCAGAGCAGTACCGCGAAGAAGAACACGCGCTTCACGCCGACCCGGTCGATCAACCGGCCTTGCAGCACGAAACCGACGGCATAGCCGACCTGAAACCAGAAGTTGATGTTGGCGTAGTCCATCGCCGTCCAGCTCAGTTCCTTGGCCAGGATCGGCTGCATGACGCCCAGGGCGGCGCGGTCGATGTAGTTCAGGGTGGTGGCGAAAAATACCAGCGCCAGCATTCCCCAGCGGGTTTTGCCGACGGCCATGGCGCTGCGGATTTTGTCGCCGATGCCGCCAGTGGCGACGCTTTGGGCCGAAGCCACGCGAGAGCTTTGAGAAGGAAACATGTGTGTGCCATCCGTTCAATGACTGACAAGCGAGGCTTGTCGGGACTTCAAGGGCGCGTGATCAATCGATGGCGACGGGCGCGGGTGAGATTGATCGGCTGAGGTGTTTTCGTCAGGCGACGACAACGTTTTATTCAGCGAGCGGCGCAGTTCGGCCGAGTGGGCGCAAGGTTCGGATGGACACCAGGTCTGGCGTGAGATCGGTGGAGCAAGCAAACAAGGCGTTGAATGAGCGCATGAGCGTGTACCCGTTTTTTGAAATTTTTATGTGGTGTTCAGGGTCTTTGGTAACCGAGTCCATGGGGTCGTGACCGGACTCAATGTGGTGTCGATGGTGCGCAGTGGACGAAAAATCGTCAATTCGCCAACCGCCATTGTGTTCGATAATCGCCCGCAAAACTAACCGGGTAGTACACTTTGAATTGCTGTGCGGATTCGTCAAGCCAATAATTTGCCCAACAAGAATGTCCCCACCACCGGGAGTCGACACATGCAGCGTTCCATTGCCACCGTTTCCTTGAGCGGTACCCTGCCGGAAAAACTAGAAGCCATCGCCGCCGCCGGATTTGACGGGGTGGAAATTTTCGAGAACGACCTTCTCTACTACGACGGCAGCCCACGGGAAATCAGGCAGATGTGCGCTGATCTCGGGATCGCGATCACACTGTTCCAACCCTTTCGGGATTTCGAAGGTTGCCGCCGCGATCGCCTGCCGCGCAATCTGGAGCGGGCCGAGCGCAAGTTCGATTTGATGCAAGAGCTGGGCACCGACCTGGTGCTGGTATGCAGCAACGCCTCGGCCGACTCCATCGGCGATCAGCAGATCCTGGTCGACGACTTGCGCCTGCTCGCCGAACGGGCCGGCGCTCGTGGTTTGCGGATCGGTTACGAAGCGCTGGCCTGGGGCCGCCACGTGAACACGTACCAACAGGTGTGGAACATCGTTCGCCAGGCCGATCATCCGAACCTCGGCGTGTTGCTGGACAGTTTCCATACGCTGTCGCTCAAGGGCGACCCGACGGCGATCGCCGAGATTCCCGGTGACAAGATCTTCTTCGTGCAAATGGCCGATGCACCGATCCTGGCCATGGACGTGCTGGAGTGGAGCCGGCATTTCCGTTGTTTCCCCGGCCAGGGCGAGTTCGATCTGCCGGGGTTCCTCGCGCCGATCATCAAGAGCGGCTATACAGGCCCGCTGTCGCTGGAGATCTTCAACGACGGTTTCCGCGCCGCGCCACCCCGGGCCAACGCCGCCGACGGCTTGCGTTCGTTGCTGTACCTGGAAGAGAAAACCCGCCAGCGTCTGGAGCAGGAAGCCACGCCTGTGGCCAATCGCGACATTCTGTTCGATACCCCAGGCGCCAGCGAATACAACGGCATCGAGTTTCTTGAGTTCGCCGTGGATGAAAGCCTCGGCGCGAAGTTGTCCCATTGGCTGGAGCGGCTGGGTTTCGTCAAGGCCGGGCAACACCGTTCCAAGAGTGTCAGCCTGTTGCGTCAGGGCGATATCAACCTGATCCTCAACTCCGAACCTTATTCCTTCGCCCACAGTTTTTTCGAGGCCCATGGGCCATCGCTGTGCGCCACCGCCGTGCGGGTCAAGGACAGCGCCAGTGCGTTGGCCCGAGCCGTGGCTTACAAAGGCCAGCCGTATCGCGGGCTGGTAGGCCCCAATGAGCTGGAACTCGCCGCCGTGCGTGCGCCGGACGGCAGTCTGATTTACCTGGTAGACCAGGACGCCGACGTCTATGGCACCGACTTCAATCTGCAACCGGCGGCCGTGGCCAGCGGTGGCCTCAAGCGCATCGACCACATGGCCATGGCACTGCCCGCCGACAGCCTCGACAGCTGGGTGTTGTTCTATAAAAGCCTGCTGGATTTCGAAGCCGACGATGAAGTGGTGCTGCCCGACCCGTATGGTCTGGTGAAGAGCCGTGCCTTGCGCAGCCGTTGCAGTTCGATCCGCCTGCCGCTGAACATTTCCGAGAATCGCAACACCGCGATCTCACACGCGTTGTCGAGTTATCGCGGTTCCGGCGTGCATCACATCGCTTTCGATTGCGACGACATCTTTGCCGAAGTCAGCCGTGCCAAGGAGGCGGGCGTGCCGCTGCTGGATATCCCGCTCAACTACTACGATGACCTCGCCGCACGCTTCGATTTCGACGATGAATTCCTCAGCGAGCTAGCGTATTTCAACGTCCTCTACGACCGTGATGCCCAGGGTGGCGAGCTGTTTCACGTGTACACCGAGCCGTTCGAAGGGCGGTTTTTCTTTGAAATCATCCAGCGCAAAAACGGCTATGCGGGGTACGGCGCGGCCAACGTAGCCGTGCGACTGGCGGCCATGGCCAAATCCCGAAGTGGTGGCGTACGTCAGACAAAGTTGTAGGAAAATCGTAAACACGGGTACAAAACCGCTGCCGCGTGGCTTCCTTCACTGTGCGCAGCGGCCCATAATCGCCTACTTGTGCAGTGATGGCCGTGAGCCCGCAATGACAATAATTTCAAAACTCTCCGTAGCGCCCGAAAAGCCAATTGCCGAGCCTCGCAAGAGTCGCAAGAACAACCCGGAAAAAACCCGCGAGAACATCCTTCAAGAGGCTATTGTCGAGTTCGTCCAGCAGGGGCTTTCCGGTGCGCGCGTCGATGCGATTGCCGAGCGCATCCACACCTCCAAACGCATGATCTATTACTACTTCGGCAGTAAGGAACAGCTCTATGTCGAGGTGCTGGAAAAACTCTACGGAGATATCCGCAGCACCGAAAGTCGCTTGCACCTGGCCGAGCTGGCGCCGGTGGAGGCGATTCGGCGCTTGGTGGAATTCACCTTCGACCACCATGATCGCAACGTTGATTTCGTGCGTATCGTCTGCATCGAGAACATTCACAACGCCGAGTATGTGAAGCGCTCCGATGCGATCAAGGCGATGAACAACACCATCCTCGATTCACTGGGCGAGATTTTGCGTCGCGGGGCCGCAGAGGGAGTATTCCGCGCCGGCCTCGATCCGCTGGATGTGCACCTGCTGATCAGTTCGTTTTGCTTCTATCGCGTGTCGAACCGTCATACCTTCGGTGAGATCTTTCAGATCGACTTGCCGGACGAAAGTATCAAGCAGCGTCATCGGGAGATGATCTGTGAGTCGGTGTTGCGGTATCTGCAGGCCTGATTTGCAGGGTCCTTAAAAGATCGCAGCCTCGTTTCACTCGACAGCTCCTACAAGTACCCATACCCCTGTAGGAGCTGTCGAGTGAAACGAGGCTGCGATCTTTTGCATTTCAACCATTCATGCTTTGAAAATGCGCCAGCATCCGCTGGGCATCCGGCACCACGCCGCTGAATAATTCAAACGCCTTCACCGCCTGAAACACCGCCATGTTGCCGCCGTCCAGGGTTCGGCAACCCAGCGCGCGAGCATTGCGTAGCAGTTCCGTTTCCAGCGGGAAGTAAACGATCTCCGCCACCCACAACTGCGGCCGAAGCAGTTCTACCGGCACCGGCATGCCAGGCAGCTTTTTCATGCCCATGGGCGTGGTATTCACCAGTCCATCAGCCTGACCCAGCGTCCCCGGCAAGTCATGACCGGCCACGGCGCGGCCAAAACCGAAATGCTGATTGAGGTTGTCCGCCAAAGACTGAGCCCGGCTGTGATCCACATCGAAAATGCTCAGCAGTTGTACGCCTTCGCTCAATAACGCGTGGGCCACCGCTGCGCCTGCGCCACCGGCGCCCATTTGCACCACTCGTTCACGGGCAACGTCCTGCAGGCCGCGACGAAACCCTTCGGCGAAGCCCAGGCAATCGGTGTTGTGGCCGATGCGTTTCCCGTCCTTCAACACCACCGTGTTCACCGCGCCAATGCCGCGGGCTTCCGGAGACAATTCGTCGAGCAACGGGATGATTGTCTGCTTGCACGGGAAGGTGATGTTCAGCCCGGTGAAATTCATCCGCTCGGCGGCCATCAGCAGGTCGGGCAGGGCGCCGCTGTCGAGTTTCAGCTGATCCAGGTCGATCAGTCGATACAGGTAGCGCAGACCCTGCGCATCGCCTTCGTGCTCGTGCAGCGCCGGAGTGCGGGAAGCCTGAATGCCGGCGCCGATCAGCCCGGCCAATACCACGGTGTTCTGTGTCATCACGCTTAACCTTTCAAACGTTGGCTGAAATGCTCCAGCGCCAAACGATAGCCGTGGCTGCCGAAACCGCACATCACCGCCGTGGCGATGGACGAGACAAAGGAGTGATGCCGGAAGGGTTCGCGGGCATGGACGTTGGACAGGTGCACTTCGATCACGGGCAGTTCGCTGGCGACCAGCGCATCGCGAATGGCGACCGAGGTGTGGGTCCAGGCAGCCGGATTGATGACGATCCCGGCGCAGCGGCCACGGGCGGCATGAATCCAGTCGAGCAGTTCGCCTTCATGGTTGGTCTGGCGAAACTCCACCTTCAGGCCGAACTCCTCGGCGGCGCGACCGCACAGCGCTGAAATATCCGCCAGGGTTTCGTGGCCATAAGTCGCCGGTTCACGGGTACCGAGCAGGTTCAGGTTCGGGCCGTTGAGCACCAGAACGATAGGGGACATCGGGTCTCTCCACTTATTATTGTTGGCATTGGCCGAGGGTCTCAGCCTGTGGAGATAAATTGTACTAACTGGTTAATAAGGTCAATTGAAGAGGCGCCGGCCCTGGATTATCTGTGCGGTGATCGAACATTCAGCGCGGAAGATGCTCAACCAGAAAATCGATAAACGCCCTGAGCCGCAACGGCACATGGCGGCTTTGCGGATACAGCAACGTGAAGGGGCGGGAGCGCCCGCCATAGGGCTTGAGCACTTCCACCAGCGAGCCATCCGCCAGTTCGTTTTCGACGATGAAGCGATAGGTTTGAAACAGCCCGGCGCCGTGTTTCGCCAGCGTCACGCCGCCCAATACATCATCGGAACAGCAGTAATTACCTTCGGCCAAAATCTCCAGCGGCACGCCGTTATCGTTGAACAGCCAGGCAATCCGCCGCCCGCTGCTGGGTAGCTCGAACTGGATGCATTCGTGGTGCGCCAGGTCGTCCAGGGTTTGTGGCATGCCGGCACGCTTCAGATAGTCAGGGCTGGCGATCATCACCAGCGCGGCGTCTTCCAGTGGCCGGGCAATCAGCCCGGAGTCGGGAATCGCCCGCACACGGATGGCCATGTCATAGCCTTCGCCGACGAAATCGATGTTGCGATTGCTGATGTGCACCTCGACTTTCACGGCGGGAAAACTCGCCCGAAACGCCGGCAGCAGCGGCAGGATGCGGTGGTGAGCATAGGTGGTGGGAATGCTGATACGCAAGGTGCCGGAGGGTTCCTGCTGTTGACCCATGACTTCGCGCTGAGCCTCGACCAGTTGCGCAAGGGCCAGGCGACACTCCTCAAAATAGCGCCGGCCACTGTCGGTCAGCTTGACGCTGCGGGTGGTACGCGCGAACAGCCGCACACCCAGACGTTCTTCCATCCGCGACACCGAGCGGCTGACCGCGGCCGGGGTCACACCCGCCACCAGGGCCGCGGCGGTAAAGCTGCCCGCTTCGGCGGCCAGGCAAAACAGTTCGATGCTGCCGAGCTGAAGATCGTCGAAATGTCGCTGCATGATTGATTACACCAAGAATCAAATGGGATGCCTGAGGTGGTATTTATCAAATGCAGGCGTACAAATACAGGATTCGTTTCAACCACCAGCGTCGTTGAGTTCATCACCGGCCAGATATTGGCAGTGAAAGGATTGCTTACTCTTTTTTGCCCTGATTGGCAGGGGACGGTCGACCTGAAACGCTAGGCTCAAACGTGGTCAGCTGATCGAACGGTTAGCGCCAGTTATCGGATTTTTCAAGGAATGGCGAATCTTCGGATTCTATAACCTAACGGATGGGTTAGCATGAATGTATGCCGCTACAAGGGATTGTCACTGGTAGTCATGTTGCGTGATGAGCATTGCCCGCCACATGTTCACGTCGATGGAGGCACATGGAGCGCACGCTTTCGGTTCAGCTTCTGGCACAACGGCGTAGAGCTCTGGGATGTCATTCCTCATTCGCATCGACCTCCTCTGGCCATGCTGGAGGGGTTACGCCAGGCGCTCAGGCAACCTGCCCATTTGCGGCGAGCCCGTGGCATCTGGTGGAGCAAATTGCAGACGGCCTGCCTCGACAATCAGTTATGGGATTGGCAGGGCAATGAAGTGGTCGTGATGAAGAGGGTTGCCAGCACGACATACATGATTGGTTCGGCTCGCTATGAGCCTGAAGGAAACAAGACCTTATTGACGCTGATGGGAGCACCGGAGGGCGTGGAGATCGAATTATGAAAACGATAAGTGCAAAAATGCAGGTAGATCACCCTGTGACCGAAGGCGTTTTGGACGAAGCGATAGAGAGTGGCGAGTTACGCCGTCGCAGTGGATTGAATGCAACGACGGTGATCTTTCTCGATCCATGTCTCGCCGTCGGTTTCGAGGATGGCAGCGGTGTGTTGTTGCCAGTAAAAAACTATCCAGAGTTCGATGGTTTTGAGACCGAGGATTTCGCCGGTTTGAAAATCGGTTTCGCCGGAGCCGCGCTTTTTCATGAAGACAAGGATCTGCAGGTCTCCATCGCCGGGTTGATTTCGGCGAGCAAACCGCTGATGGATATGGCGGCCTCGGTGGTCGCCTCGCGCAATGGCCGTCAGAGCAGCACCGCCAAAGCCGAGGCAGCTCGGGCCAACGGCAAGAAGGGCGGTCGCCCACGCAAGGTCGATGCGGCTCTTTGATCGCCCACAAAAAAGCCGTCCCGAGGACGGCTGATCTGTGTAACGGTTGCAATCAACGACGGGTCAACAACACTCCGGATTCCATGTGATGGGTCCACGGGAACTGGTCGAACATCGCGCATTGAGTAATGCGGTGAGTGTCGTTTAGTTGGGCGATGTTGGCCGCGAGGGTTTCCGGGTTGCAGGAGATGTAGAGGATGTTGTCGAAGCGCCGGGTCAGTTCGCAAGTATCCGGGTCCATGCCGGCGCGGGGCGGATCGACGAACACGCTACCGAACTCGTAGCTCTTGAGGTCGATGCCGTGCAGGCGACGGAACGGGCGAACTTCGTTCAGGGCTTCGGTCAATTCTTCGGCAGACAAACGCACCAGCGTGACGTTATCCACCGCGTTTTCGCTCAGGTTGCTGAGCGCTGCGTTGACCGAGGTCTTGCTGATTTCGGTGGCCAGCACTTTGCGCACGCGCGTAGCGAGCGGCAAAGTGAAGTTGCCGTTGCCGCAATACAGCTCCAGCAAGTCGTCGGAACGATCGCCAAGGGCGTCATACGCCCAGTTGAGCATCTTCTGGTTCACCGTGCCGTTGGGTTGGGTGAACGCGCCTTCCGGCTGGCGATAGCTGAAGGTGCGGCCGCCGACTTCAAGTTGCTCGACCACGTAATCGTGACCGATCACTTCGCGTTTGCCCTTGGAGCGACCGATGATGCTGACGTTCAGGTCGGCTGCCAGCTTCGACGCCGCCGCGTGCCAGTGCTCGTCCAGCGGGCGGTGGTAGCACAGGGTGATCATCGCATCGCCGGCCAGCGTGGTCAGGAACTCCACTTGGAACAGTTTGTGGCTCAGGGCTGCACTCGCTTGCCACGCCGCCTTGAGCTGCGGCATCAACTGGTTGATGCGCAGGCTTGCGATCGGGAACTCTTCGATCAGGATCGGCGTGCGTTTGTCTTCCTGGGAAAACATTGCGTAGTGGCGCTCGCCGGCTTCACGCCACAGGCGGAATTCGGCACGCAGGCGGAAGTTTTTCAGCGGCGAATCGAACACCGCAGGCTCGGGCGCACCGAACGGGGCCAGCAGATCACGCAGGCGCGTGACCTTTTCTTCGAGCTGAACGGCGTAGGCCTGGGAATCAAAAGTCATGCGTTGAACCAACCTAACTTGATCACGAACAGAATCGACAGAACCACCAACGCCGAGTTCAGCTCACGGCCACGGCCGGACAGCAACTTGATGGCGGTCCAGGAAATGAATCCGAACGCGATGCCGTTGGCGATGGAGTAAGTGAATGGCATAGCCAGCGCGGTGACTACCACTGGCGCGGCAACGGTGATGTCGTCCCAGTCTATTTCCGCCAGCCCCGAGGTCATCAATACGGCGACGAACAGCAAGGCAGGTGCGGTGGCGAAGGCCGGTACGCTGGCGGCCAGTGGTGCGAAGAACAGCGCCAGCAGGAACAGAATCGCCACCACGACGGCGGTCAGGCCGGTGCGGCCACCGGCACTCACGCCGGCTGCGGATTCGATATAGCTGGTGGTAGTCGAGGTGCCCAGCAACGAGCCGGCCATGGCCGCGGTGCTGTCGGCGATCAGGGCACGACCCATTTTCGGCATGTGGCCGTCCTTGCCCATCAGGCCGGCGCGCTTGGCGACGCCGATCAGGGTGCCGGAGTTGTCGAACAGATCGACAAAGAGGAACGCGAAGATCACGCTGACCAGACCGATGTCCAGTGCGCCTTTGATGTCCAGTTGCAGGAAGGTCGGTGCCAGCGACGGTGGCATCGACATCACGCCGCCGAACGGGCTGAAGCCCAGCAGGATGGAAACGATGGTCACCGACAGAATGCCGATCAGCACCGCACCGCGCACTTTCAGGGCCTCCAGGGCAACGATCAGGGCAAAGCCCAGGGTTGCGAGGATCGGCGCCGGTTGCTTCAGGTCGCCGAGGCCGACCATGGTCGCCGGGTTGCTGACGACGATGCCGGCGTTGTGCAGGGCGATCAGTGCCAGGAACAGGCCGATGCCGGCGGCAATCGCCGAACGTAGCGCCAACGGGATGCTGTTGATGATCCATTCACGGATGCGGAAGATCGACAGCAGGAAAAACATCACCGCCGAGAGGAACACCGCACCCAGCGCCACTTGCCAGGTGTGGCCCATGTGCAGGACCACGGTGTAGGTGAAGAAGGCGTTCAGGCCCATGCCCGGTGCCAGGGCGATCGGGTAGTTGGCGATCAGGCCCATGGTCGTCGAGCCGATGGCGGCTGCCAGACAGGTGGCGACAAACACCGCGCCTTTGTCCATGCCGGTCTCGCCGAGGATGCTCGGGTTGACGAACAGAATGTAGGCCATGGCCAAAAAGGTCGTGACGCCCGCCAGAATCTCGGTCCGCACGTTGGTGTTGTGTGCCTTGAGTTGAAACAGCCTTTCCAGCATGTCTGCTCCCCGTGGCGCGCCCGGCGCCGTGAATGTATCGACCTCAACAGCAAAGCACAGACCGCCGTAGGCGCCTGGGAATTTTCTGTGGGTCGGAAAAAGCCGCGCATCATACCAGCAGCGTGGAGCCATGGCTGCTTATGGCTGCGATCGTCGTCGATGTTTTGCCAAAAAGGGAACTGCGCCATACTGCGCGCTGTTTTTTTAGGGCAGGGAAGGGCGGAATATGAAGTACATGAGCACGCGCGTGGTTGCCGTATTCACGATGTTGATCGCGTTGTTCCTGGGTGCCCAAACCGCCTCGGCAGCGTCGGCTCCACCACTGAGTCAGGTCAAGGTGCTCAAGGTCGAGTCGCCCAACTGTGGCTTTGAAGATATTGCGGACAAGCAGGAGCAGACCCGTTGCGATCACCAGGGGCCGAACATCAAGGTGTACGTGCTGGAAGTCGGTTACGGTCGCGAAGCCCATGTTGCCCTGGACGGTTTCGAAGTGGATGGCACCCGGACCCCTGTCTGTGCTTTTGATACCGGCAACCTGACCGAGTGCTCAGCCGGGAAAAAAACTGTCGGCTATCTGTACATCTTTAACCTGGCAGGCAAGCAGGACGGCATCTTCACATTCAGCAACACCTCCATCAACGCGCCGGGCAACACGATGTCGACGCAGCTTTACATCAAGTAACGGCCAGGCTCGAACAAGGGGCAGGAAAGCTGACTACGCTTTAAAGATCATTCTCTGGACCGCGCCCATGACCTTTAGAGCCCTGATTACCCTCGCCGAGGGCATCGACGATCTGCAAACCGTGACCCTGATCGATGTTCTGCGCCGCGCCAAGGTTGAAGTGGTGGTGGCCAGTATCGAGTCGCGGCGCATGCTGACCTGCGCTCGCGGCACCCGCCTGACCGCTGATGCGATGCTGGTCGATTTGCTGGCCCAACCCTTCGACTTGATCGTTTTGCCCGGCGGCGCCGTGGGGGCGCAGCATTTGGCGGCCCACCAACCCCTGCAACAATTGATCAAGGACCAGGTCGCCGCCGGGCGCTTGTTCGCCGGCATTGCCGAAGCGCCGGCGCTGGCGCTGCAGACTTTTGGCGTGCTGCGTCAGCGGCGCATGACGTGCCTGCCTTCCGTCAGCCATCAATTGTCGGGCTGCAACTTCGTCGATCAACCGGTGGTGGTCGATGGCAACTGCATCACCGCCCAGGGTTCGGGCGCCGCGCTGGAGTTTGCGCTGACGCTGGTGGAGCAACTCTGCGGCAAAGCCACGCGGTCGGCGGTGGCGGGGGAATTGCTGGCGTAGAAGACGGCTTCAGGCCCTGACCTCTTCCACCGGCACATGCATGCGGTCGCGGTTGGCCAGGGTCGGGAACAGTTTGACCCAGACCCCGGTGACCATCAGTGTGCCGATGCCGCCCATCACCACGGCCGGTACGGTGCCGAACCAGTGGGCCGTCAAGCCAGACTCGAATTCGCCGAGCTGATTCGAAGCACCGATGAACAAGCCATTCACGGCACTGACCCGGCCGCGCATCTCGTCCGGAGTTTCCAGCTGCACGAACGAGGCGCGGATCACCATGCTGATCATGTCTGCCGCGCCTAAAACCACCAACACAGCGAGAGAGAACCAGAACGAAGTCGACAGGCCGAAAGCGATGGTTGCCACGCCGAATACACCCACGGCGGTAAACATCACCCGTCCGACGTTGCGTTCCACGGCAAATCGCGCCAGAAACAGCGACATCAGCAGTGCGCCCACCGCCGGGGCCGAACGTAGCAGGCCCAGACCCCAAGGGCCGGTCAGCAGAATATCTTTGGCGAACACCGGCAGCAGCGCAGTCGCGCCACCCAGCAAGACGGCAAACAGATCCAGGGAAATCGCCCCGAGAATGTCCGGGCGGCTGCGAATGAAGCGGATGCCTGCCAGCAGCGAATCCAGGGTTGCCTTGCCCTTGTTCAACGGTGTCTGCCGAGCCGGTAGGTTAAGCATCAGCGCACAGGCGATGAGGTAGAGGATCACCGTCGGGCCATACACCCAGACGCTGCCGAAGGCGTAAAGCAAACCGCCCAACGCCGGGGCAACGATGGTGGCCGATTGCTGCGCAGATTGCGCCGCAGCAACCGCGCGCGGGAATAAAGCACTGGGCACGATGCTCGGCAGCAAGGCCTGGGTGGTTGGCATCTCGAAGGAGCGGGCGGCGCCGAGCAGGAATGCGAGGATGAAGATCATCTCCCGGGTGACATGGTCCGTCGCGCTGCCGATGGCCAGCGACAGGGCGATCAGCGCTTGCACGGACTGACAGATCGCCGCGACCTTGCGCCGGTCATAGCGATCCGCCACATGCCCGGTGTGCAGCATGAACAACACCCGCGGGGCAAATTCCACCAGACCCACCAGACCCAGATCGAGCACATTGCCGGTCAGTTGATACAGATTCCAGCCGATGGCCACGGTCAGCATTTGAAAACCGCTGGCGGTAAATACCCGAGCCAGCCAGAACGCAATAAAAGGGCGGTGATGACGTAACAGCAGGGGCGCTTGGCTGGGCATCTGAAGGCAAGTCTGGGTGAGGGGAAGGGCGAGATTATCACCAACCTGTAACCAGGAGTTGCGAGCACGGAAAATTTAGTTAGCTAGACACCGATCCCACAGAACATACAAATACCCTGTGGCGAGGGAGCTTGCTCCCGCTGGGATGCGAAGCAGCCCCGAACCTGCTACCCCATACCACAGGCACATCGCGTTACCCGGTTTTACGACTGCTGCGCAGCCGAGCGGGAGCAAGCTCCCTCGCCACAGGGAATTCATTGCAACGCATGACCAAACCCGTGAGGCAACCTGTCACGCGGCAATAGACCACACCGTCCATCGGCAAAAATGCGACTACTCTTTCAACGTTGCTTGATCCAGATCAAGACCCTTCGTGGAAATGATCCGGTGGCCAGATGGCCAGATTCCCTACGTTGTGATGATGGTAGAAAAAGAACGAGTTCAAATTCGCCACACTCCATAACCGTGGGGGCAGTGGGTGCAGGCCGCAAGCCTTCAGCCAGTATTACCTGACAGAGGAAGACTTATGTTCGGTTTGGAGGCACTTGATCTCGCCCGGATTCAGTTCGCGTTCACCATTTCGTTCCACATCCTGTTCCCGGCCATCACCATTGGCCTGGCGAGTTACCTGGCGGTACTCGAAGGCCTGTGGCTGAAGACGCACAACGACACCTACCGCGATCTGTACCATTTCTGGTCGAAGATCTTTGCCGTCAACTTCGGCATGGGCGTGGTGTCCGGCCTGGTCATGGCCTATCAGTTCGGCACCAACTGGAGCCGCTTCTCGGATTTCGCCGGTTCCGTGACCGGGCCGTTGCTGACCTACGAAGTACTCACTGCGTTCTTCCTCGAAGCCGGCTTCCTCGGCGTCATGCTGTTCGGCTGGAACAGGGTCGGGCGCAAGCTGCACTTCTTCGCCACCGTCATGGTCGCCATCGGTACCCTGATCTCGACCTTCTGGATTCTCGCCTCCAACAGCTGGATGCAGACCCCGCAGGGCTACGAAATCGTCAACGGCCAAGTCATTCCAGTGGACTGGCTGGCGATCATTTTCAACCCGTCGTTCCCTTACCGCCTGATGCACATGGCCACGGCGGCGTTCGTCGCTACCGCCTTCTTCGTCGGTTCGTCGGCGGCCTGGCATTTGCTGCGCGGCAAGGACAACCCGGCCATCCGCACCATGCTCTCGATGGCCATGTGGATGGCACTGATCGTGGCGCCGATTCAAGCCGTCATCGGTGACTTCCACGGCCTCAATACCCTCGAGCACCAGCCGGCGAAAATCGCTGCGATTGAAGGTCACTGGGAAAATGTCGGCGATGAGCCGACCCCGTTGATCCTGTTCGGCTGGCCGGACATGAAAGCCGAAAAGACCAAATTCGCGGTCGAGATTCCGTACCTGGGCAGCTTGATCCTGACCCACACCCTGGACAAACAGGTGCCGGCGCTCAAGGAGTTCCCGCCTGAAGACCGGCCGAATTCGACCATCGTGTTCTGGTCGTTCCGGGTCATGGTCGGCCTGGGTTTCCTGATGATCTTCACCGGTTTGTGGAGCCTGTGGCTGCGCAAGCGCGACACGCTGTATACCTCGCGTCCGTTCCTGTATCTGGCACTGTGGATGGGCCCATCCGGCCTGATCGCGATTCTCGCTGGCTGGTTCACCACTGAAATCGGCCGTCAGCCGTGGGTGGTCTACGGCTTGATGCGCACGGCGGATGCGTCCTCCGGGCACAGCTTCGTGCAGGTGAGCATTACCCTGATCATGTTCGTCGTGGTGTATTTCGCGCTGTTCGGTGCCGGTCTTGGCTACATGATGCGCCTGGTGCGCAAAGGGCCGAAGATCGACGAAGGCAAGGAAACCAACGAAGGCGGTCCTGGCCAGAAGCGCACGCCGGCCCGTCCGCTGTCCGCCGCCGACGACAACGGTGACGGCGATCACAACCACAGCCTGACCAAGGAGATTTGAATCATGGGTATTGATCTTCCGCTGATCTGGGCCGTGATCATCATCTTCGGCATCATGATGTACGTGGTCATGGACGGCTTCGACTTGGGGATCGGGATTCTTTTTCCGTTCATCAAGGGCAAGACCGACCGTGATGTGATGATGAACACCGTCGCCCCGGTCTGGGACGGCAACGAAACCTGGTTGGTATTGGGCGGCGCGGCATTGTTCGGCGCCTTCCCGCTGGCCTATTCGGTGGTGCTCTCGGCGTTGTACCTGCCGCTGATTTTCATGCTGATCGGGCTGATTTTCCGTGGCGTGGCCTTCGAGTTTCGCTTCAAGGCCAAGGACGCCAAGCGCCACTTGTGGGACAAGGCATTCATCGGTGGTTCGATCGCCGCGACCTTCTTCCAGGGCGTGGCATTGGGTGCGTTCATCGATGGGCTGCCGGTGGTCAATCGTCAGTTTGCCGGTGGTTCACTCGACTGGCTGACGCCGTTCACGATGTTCTGTGGCGCGGCGCTGGTCGTGGCTTATGCGCTGCTCGGTTGCACCTGGCTGATCATGAAGACCGAAGGCAAGCTGCAGGAGCAGATGCATGACCTGGCGCGACCATTGGCCTTCGTGTTGCTGGCGGTGATTGGCATCGTCAGCGTCTGGACGCCGTTGGCCCACGCCGAGATCGCCGCACGCTGGTTCACCCTGCCTAATCTGTTCTGGTTCCTGCCGGTGCCGATTCTGGTGCTGGTAACCCTGTACGGTCTGATTCGCGCGGTGGCTCGCAATGCGCATTACACGCCATTCCTGCTGACCCTGGTGCTGATCTTCTTAGGCTACAGCGGTTTGGGAATCAGTCTGTGGCCGAACATCGTGCCGCCGTCGATCTCGATCTGGGACGCTGCCGCACCGCCGCAGAGCCAGGGCTTCATGCTGGTGGGCACGCTGTTCATCATCCCGTTCATCCTGGGTTACACCTTCTGGAGCTACTACGTGTTCCGCGGCAAGGTCACCCATGAAGACGGTT
Source organism: Pseudomonas sp. 01L34 (assembly GCF_056400265.1). Taxonomy (NCBI): domain Bacteria; kingdom Pseudomonadati; phylum Pseudomonadota; class Gammaproteobacteria; order Pseudomonadales; family Pseudomonadaceae; genus Pseudomonas; species Pseudomonas sp. 01L34. The sequence goes on along the minus strand of NZ_JBFTSX010000008.1, from coordinate 122,220 downwards.
ACCACTAGCCCATACGAATACGGCGCAAGGTTGATACCTGCGCCGTTGCAGAGGAGAACGCGATGATGGCTGGCAAACCTGATTTGCAGGAAATCGAAGCCGCAGAGAAAAAGCCGCTTTGGCAACGACTCGGCTGGCTGGCGTTGATCTGGGCCGGCAGCGTTGGGGCACTGTTCATCGTGGCCACGCTGATGCGCATGTTCATGAATGCCGCGGGCCTGAGCACCCACTGAAATTCCCATCCCGTTGCCTTGCGGCACGGATTTTTAACCCTCCTGCGACGGAGGGTTTTTTTTGCCTGCTTTTATTTGCGTGCCTTGAGAATCACGAACTTGGGAGTAGCGGCCACTTGTTCGACGCCGCGGAACAGCCGCGCAAGCTTGCTGTGATAGCCCAGATGACGGTTGCCGACGATGTACAGCGCGCCGCCCACCACCAGCGCTTCGCGCGCCTGCTGGAACATCCGCCAGGCCAGGAAATCGCCGACCACTTGTTGTTGGTGGAATGGCGGATTGCACAGCACCACGTCGAGGGATTGGGGTTCTTGCCCCGCCAACCCATCGCCGGCACGCACGATCACGTCACGGTCACCCAGCGCCGCGCGCCAGTTTTCAGCGGCCGATTGCACGGCCATGAATGACTCGTCCACCAATGTGTAATGGGCCTCGGGGTTTTGCAGGGCGCTGGCGATCGCCAGCACGCCGTTGCCACACCCCAGATCGGCGACCCGCGCTGTGCCGAGGTTGTTCGGCAAGTGCGGCAGAAAGGCTCGTGTGCCGATATCCAGCCCTTCGCGACAGAACACGTTGGCGTGATTGAGCAGTTCGATTGCAGGCGTGTCGAGTCGATAGCGCGTCGGGTATGGAGAGACAGCGGGGGCTTTGGCTTCGGGCGTGGCGATCAGCAGCCGAGCCTTCTTCACGGCCAGCGAGGCTTGCACCGGGCCGATGTAGCGCTCCAGCAGATCGCCCGCGGCACGTGGCAGGTGCTTGACCATCGCGGCGGCAATCACTTGAGCACCGGGAGCCAATTGACCCTGTAGCCGGATCAGTTGCTCTTCCAGCAAGGCCAGGGTTTTCGGTACCCGGATCAATACTCGGTCAAACGGCCCGACGAACGCTTCGCTGGCTGGTACGCTCGGCACCGCATCAAACGCCTGGCCATTGCGCATGAGGTTTTTTTCGAGCCCCTGAAAGGCCAGAAATGAATCGCCGCTGCTGGTCACTCGGACCTTGCCCGCAAGGCTAACGGCCAATGCGCCGAAGCTGTCGTTGAGCACCAGTACGCGAGTATCTGCCGTCGGTTGTTGCCCGGCCAGATGATTGAGCAGGTATTCGTCTGCGGCATCAAACGCTTGCAGCGGTTCGTTCTGCTGTTCTGGCTGGCGGATCAGGTCGAGTTGGGCGAAAGAAGTTTCGAGCAGAGGCATGAGGCGGAGGGCTCTGGGTAGTCAGCGGAGATAATCAACGAGTGGCCGCCGGACGTTGTAGCGGGCGGAGCCATCCGAGCGGACTGCGTCGTGGACGCTTCACACGACATCACTCGGGATGGAGCGCAGATGGTACGTTTTTTTGGTCTGGATTACTTGCAGGGATTACCTGATTCGAACAGTTTCAGATGACGCCAGCTTTCGCTGCCCTGATCACCGCCGCGATCTTGTTATTGACGCCAAGTTTGTGGATGGCGTTCTTTACATGGAAACGCACAGTGCTTTCGCTCACGCAGAGGATGATTGCGATCTCGCAGGCCGTCTTGCCGACGGCTGAGTATTTCAGCACCTCGATTTCTCTGCATGACAAACTCGTTGTGGGCGGCTTCAGCGAGGAGGCCGGCAGGTCTTTCGCGATAATCCCGTGCAGGTGACGGTTGATAAACATCGCGTAGCCCAGATTTTTGTACAGTTCATACGCGGTAATCGGGCAATGGGTTCTGGCCACGCTCAGGATGCTGCAAAGCCCGTTCTTATCATGAACGGATTGGGACCAACCGTAGTGCAACCCCTGGTTTTTTTGCGCTTGCCACAGCCGTGGTGTTTTTGAATAGCACTCTTCTTGCCAGAGAATCGGTACTTCGGAGCCGCAGCAGTGGGCTAGTATTGGATCAACCGTATCGTAATGCTCGTTTTGATATTTCGTGTTCCATTCGCTAGGGTAATTATTCAGGATTATCTTATGGCGGTGTGTTCCTGTTGTTGGGGATGTTATTGAAAATGCACAAAAATTAAAGCCCATATTTTTAACGAGGTTAAGCGATATCTCGTACGCGGTCTCTATTTTTTGAGCGCAAGAAAGCTGTGTTAGCTGTGACTCCTTCCACACTTTCATTTGGTAACTCCATGCGGAATTTCTTGGGGGGGTGCCGATTGGATCCAAGATCCGGCACGTCCCAGAGTGTAGGAGAATTCTTACAAGCATGCTGAACTATTTTGCTCTTGAAAAATCCTGTAGCTGCATAACTAGTTCTTAGCGTTGTTTTAGGGTTATACAAAATCAACACTCCGGTACTAGTTCTTTATTGCACTGCCCAAGTCTCTGCACGAATAACACTACAAACCATCGGTGTTTACGTCGTCTGCTTTGGGGGACACTGGTGTCATCTGTTGATCGGAGCGGCCCATGACTGCCAGTGTTGAAAAATTCACTCGTCAGACCTTGCTTGAGGTCCAGCCGTTGACTCCGAACCTGTTCACCCTGCGTACCACCAGGGATGCGGGCTTTCGTTTCCGAGCGGGGCAGTTCGCCCGGCTGGGTGTCACCAAGACAGACGGCAGCACGGTATGGCGGGCTTATTCCATGGTCTCTTCGCCCTATGACGAGTTCCTTGAGTTCTTCTCTATTGTTGTGCCGGGAGGGGAATTCACCAGTGAGCTGAGTCGGCTGGAAGCTGGCGATACGCTGCTGGTCGACCGTCAGGCCTTCGGTTATCTGACGCTGGATCGCTTCGTCGATGGCCGTGATCTCTGGTTGTTATCCACAGGCACGGGCGTGGCGCCGTTTCTGTCGATCCTGCAGGACTTCGAAGTTTGGGAGAAATTCGAACGAATCATCCTGGTCTACAGCGTGCGCGAAGCGCGGGAGCTGGCGTACCAGGCATTGATTGCGGAGCTAGCGCAGCGTGACTACCTGGCCGAGTACGCGCACAAACTGCAATTCATTCCCACCGTCACCCGCGAACAGCATCCGGGTGCCTTGAACGGGCGGATCACCAGCCTCATCGAGAATGGCGAACTGGAACAGACGGCCGGTGTAGCGCTGACAGCCGAGCATTCGCGGGTGATGCTCTGCGGTAACCCACAGATGATCGATGAGACGCGTAAGCTGCTGAAACAACGGGACATGCACTTGAGCCTCAGTCGCCGACCTGGCCAAGTGGCGGTGGAAACCTACTGGTAAACAAACGGCGCCCCGGAGGCGCCGTTTCTCTGGGCAATCAGCGATCAGGGCCGATTGTTCTGAGCCTTGAGCAGATCGCGGATCTCGCTCAGCAATTCTTCTTCCTTGGTCGGAACCGGCGGCAGGGTTGGCGCAACGGCCTCTTCGCGTTTCAGACGGTTAATGGCCTTGACGCCCATGAAGATCGCGAAGGCGACAATGATGAAGTCGATCATGCTCTGGATGAACTTGCCGTAGGCCAGCATCACCGCCGGGACATCACCGTTGGCAGCCTTGAGCGTAATGGCCAGGTCACTGAAGTCCACCCCACCGATCAGCAGTCCGATGGGTGGCATCACCACGTCGCCGACAAATGACGTAACGATTTTGCCGAAGGCGGCGCCGATGATAATACCGACGGCCATGTCGACCACATTACCTTTGACCGCGAAGGCCTTGAACTCACTTATCACGCCCATAGGTTATTTCCTTGTTACAGATGAGGTTGGTGAGCGCAGTGTAAATCAGCAAAGCATCCCTTGCTTGAAACGCCTTCTTACAATGCTCGTGTCTATCGACACATCTTCCGGCAATTAGTTTACAAAATGCCACTCTTCGCGCGCGTCTACCCGCTCTAGACCGGGCTTTCCAGAACCTTTTCGCTATCGGCCCGGTACGGGATTTCTATTTATGTTTTGGCCTTTGGGTCACTAGCCTCTGTGGTGCGCACCAGGATGCGCTTAATAAAACCAGAGGAAACTTCCATGACAACTCCCCTTGGCCTCGGGGCTTTTCCCCTTCGTCGTACCTTCGGCGTTCTGAGCGTCAGCCTGCTGTCCTTCTCCATCAACGCTGCGACGTTGACCCGTGATAATGGTGCCGCTGTCGGCGACAACCAGAACTCGCAAACCGCCGGCGCGACCGGGCCGGTGCTGTTGCAAGACGTACAGTTGATTCAGAAGCTCCAGCGTTTCGACCGTGAACGCATTCCTGAGCGTGTGGTGCATGCCCGTGGCACCGGCGCCCATGGCACGTTCACCGTGACTGACGACCTCAGTGACTTGACCAAGGCCAAGGTATTCGCCGGCGGCCAGAGCACGCCAGTATTTGTGCGTTTCTCCGCAGTGGTCCATGGCAACCACTCCCCGGAAACCCTGCGTGACCCGCGGGGGTTCGCCACCAAGTTCTACACCGCCGACGGTAACTGGGACCTGGTCGGCAACAATTTCCCGACCTTCTTCATTCGGGACGCCATCAAGTTTCCGGACATGGTCCATGCCTTCAAGCCGGACCCGCGCACCAATCTTGACGATGACTCCCGTCGTTTCGATTTCTTCTCTCATGTTCCGGAAGCCACTCGCACCTTGACCGAGTTGTATTCCAACTCCGGCACCCCGGCCAGTTATCGGGAGATGGACGGCAATAGTGTACATGCCTACAAGTTGGTTAACGCCCAGGGCGAAGTTCACTATGTAAAGTTTCACTGGAAAAGTTTGCAGGGAATAAAAAATCTCACGCCTAAAGAAGTCGCCAATGTTCAAGGTCAAGATTACAGTCATATGACCAACGACTTGGTTGCTCATATTAACAAGGGGGACTTTCCGAAGTGGGACTTGTACGTCCAGGTTCTAAATCCTCAAGATTTGTCCAAGTTTGATTTCGATCCATTGGACGCCACCAAGATTTGGCCCGGTGTTCCTGAGCGAAAAGTTGGACAGATGGTATTGAACCGTAATCCGGCGAATGTATTCCAGGAAACCGAACAAGTGGCGATGGCACCGGCCAACTTGGTTCCGGGTATCGAGCCTTCGGAAGATCGCTTATTGCAGGGGCGAGTGTTCTCGTATGCCGATACCCAACTGTATCGCCTGGGGGCCAATGCTCTGCAGTTGCCGATCAACGCACCGAAAGTCGCCGTGAACAACGGTAATCAGGATGGTGCGATGAACATCGGCGCCAGCAGCACGGGGGTGAATTACCAGCCGAGCCGTCTGCTGCCCCGTGAGGAGCCGCAAACTGCGCGTTACAGCCAGTCGACCCTGTCGGGCAGCACGCAGCAGGCGAAGATTCAACGTGAGCAGAACTTCAAGCAGGCCGGTGATCTGTATCGCTCGTTCAACCAGAAGGAACGTCAGGACCTGATCGACAGCTTCGGCGGCTCCCTGGCCACCACCGATGACGAGAGCAAGCACATCATTCTGTCCTTCCTGTACAAGGCCGACCCGGAATACGGGACAGGCGTAACCAAAGTGGCCAAGGGTGATCTGGCCCGGGTCAAGGCGTTGGCGGCCAAACTGGTCGACTGATCTATCTGCCTGAAGCGGGGCCTCGTACGGGGTCCCGTCTGACCAAGGAGTCCCGCCATGCGTGTTTATCTGTCTGTGTTTCTGGCGTGCGTGTCGTTCGGTGTATTCGCCGGTCCTGACGCGCAAGTCTCGAAGGACCCCGAGGCGCTGAAAGCGCAATTACAGGATTACTATTTCGATGCCGCCCGAAGGGGGGATGTGCCGATGCTCGAGACTTTCATCGAGGCCGGCTATTCCCTCGACACCCGCGACAGCAAGGGTTACACCGCGTTGATACTGGCCGCCTATCACGGTCAGGGGGCTGCCGTGGAGCGCTTGTTGGCGGCCGGGGCGGACGCCTGCGCTCAGGACCAACGCGGCAATACCGCGCTGATGGGCGCGATTTTCAAAGGCGAAGTGCAGATCGCTCGAACCCTGCTGGCCGCCAATTGCAGCCCCGACCAACGCAACGGCGCCGGGCAGACTGCCGCAATGTATGCCGGGTTGTTCAAGCGCGTCGAGTTGCTCGACGCACTCAAGGCCAAAGGGGCGGACCTGAACGCCGAGGATCCGTTGGGCAACAGTGCCGCGCGTCTGGCCAGCGGTGAAATCCGCACGGCGGCGCCGCGCTGATCCGCGTCAGCTGAGCTATCATCGCGGTTTTTGCCGGGAGTTCAGATGGCCAAGGCCAAGCGCATGTACGGCTGCACCGAGTGTGGCTCAACCTTCCCCAAGTGGGCCGGCCAGTGCGGCGAATGCGGAGCCTGGAACACGCTGACCGAAACCATGGTGGAGAGTGGCGGCGCCGCGGCCCCCAGCGGTCGCACCGGTTGGACCGGCCAGCAGGCACAGATCAAGACCCTGGCCGAAGTCAGCGTCGAAGAAATTCCGCGTTTTTCCACGGCGTCCAGTGAGCTCGATCGTGTTTTGGGTGGCGGCCTGGTGGATGGCTCGGTGGTGTTGATCGGTGGTGACCCCGGCATCGGCAAGTCGACGATTCTGTTGCAAACCTTGTGCAACCTCGCCAAGAGCATGCCGGCGCTGTATGTCACCGGCGAAGAGTCCCAGCAACAAGTGGCCATGCGTGCCCGGCGGCTGGGCTTGCCTCAGGATCAACTGCGGGTGATGACTGAAACCTGTATTGAAACCATCATTGCCACCGCCCGGCAGGAAAAGCCCAAGGTGATGGTGATCGACTCGATTCAGACGATCTTCACCGAGCAACTGCAGTCGGCACCGGGGGGCGTCTCCCAGGTGCGCGAAAGTGCGGCATTGCTGGTGCGTTACGCCAAGCAAAGCGGCACGGCGATTTTCCTCGTGGGCCATGTAACTAAAGAAGGTGCGCTGGCCGGCCCCCGAGTGCTGGAGCACATGGTCGACACCGTTCTGTATTTCGAAGGCGAATCCGATGGGCGCCTGCGTTTGCTGCGGGCGGTGAAAAACCGGTTCGGCGCGGTGAATGAACTGGGCGTGTTCGGCATGACCGACAAAGGACTGAAAGAAGTCTCCAACCCTTCGGCGATTTTCCTGACACGCGCTCAGGAAGAAGTCCCGGGCAGTGTGGTCATGGCCACCTGGGAAGGCACCCGGCCGATGCTGGTGGAAGTCCAGGCGCTGGTAGATGACAGCCACCTGGCCAACCCGCGCCGGGTGACGCTCGGTCTGGATCAGAATCGCCTGGCCATGTTGTTGGCGGTTTTGCACCGCCACGGCGGCATCCCGACCCACGATCAGGACGTGTTCCTCAACGTGGTCGGTGGTGTGAAGGTCCTGGAAACCGCTTCTGATCTGGCGCTGATGGCGGCGGTCATGTCCAGTTTGCGCAACCGGCCGCTGCCGCACGATCTGCTGGTGTTTGGCGAAGTCGGGTTGTCGGGTGAAGTACGCCCGGTACCGAGTGGCCAGGAGCGCTTGAAAGAGGCGGCCAAGCACGGCTTCAAACGCGCCATCGTACCCAAGGGCAACGCGCCGAAAGAGCCGCCGCCGGGGTTGCAGATTATCGCCGTGACGCGCCTGGAACAGGCCCTCGACGCACTGTTCGAATAAACCGTAAACGGGACACAAACCCTGTGGGAGCGATCAGGCTCGCTCCCGCAATGGAAGGGGGAGGCCTTCAGGCTTCGATCAGGGCACCCAATTCGCGCTCTAGTTCCCGGGGATCGCCCAGGTTGAACTCAATCAACCGCCGCAGGCGCTCGATGGATTCCAGGCTGATGTGTTTGCAGACGAACCCGAGCTGGTCATGGTCATCATGGGTCAGTTGCACATCCATCTTGATAGCGAGGTCATCGTTGAGATGAATATCGACCAGGAAATGCCATTCCCGATTACCCAGCCATGGCTCGGGCTTCTCGACCAGCAGTCCCTTGAGCGACAGGTCAATCAGCCGCACCGGCCAGGTGAATTCCCCTTGGCTCAGCTCGGTTCGGGCATCGAACGCAATACGTCTGAAGCGGCGGCGATCGGCAGGTTGTTCGCTCATGGCGCAATCCTCGTAAAGGTTCGCTGACTATAGACCTGCATTGCCGGAGGCTGCCAGCACAGTGATGGCTCTAGACTGATGTCGAACTATGGTCTTTGCCGCCAGTAGCGCTAAACTCGAGATGGCTGTCTTTCTTGTCCACTCTGGCTGGAATCATAAAATGAAAAATAATAATAGCCCGCTACGCCACTTACCCTGGCTGCTGCTGGCAGTCGTAGGAGCGTGCGCCCTGGGCGTAGTGGCATTGCGTCGAGGCGAGGCGATCAACGCCTTGTGGATCGTTGTCGCAGCCGTCGCTATCTATCTTGTCGCATACCGCTACTACAGCCTGTTCATCGCTAACAATGTGATGCAACTCGATTCGCGTCGGGCTACACCTGCCGTAATCAACAATGACGGTCTGGACTATGTGCCGACCAACAAACACATTCTTTTCGGCCACCACTTCGCGGCCATCGCCGGCGCGGGGCCGCTGGTCGGTCCGGTGTTGGCGGCGCAGATGGGCTACCTGCCCGGTACGCTGTGGCTGATTGCCGGCGTGGTGCTGGCCGGTGCGGTTCAGGACTTCATGGTCCTGTTCATGTCCACCCGCCGCAACGGTCGCTCCCTGGGCGACATGGTTCGTGAAGAAATGGGCCGCATCCCCGGGACCATCGCGCTGTTTGGCTGCTTCCTGATCATGATCATCATCCTCGCGGTGCTGGCGCTGATCGTGGTCAAGGCCCTGGCCGAAAGCCCGTGGGGCATCTTTACCGTGATGGCGACCATCCCGATCGCGATGTTCATGGGCGTCTACATGCGCTACATCCGTCCTGGCCGTATCGGTGAAATCTCGGTGATCGGCGTGGCGTTGCTGCTGGGTTCGATCTGGCTGGGCGGGCAGATCGCCGCTGACCCGGTGTGGGCCAAGGCGTTCAGCTTTACCGGGGTCCAGATCACCTGGATGCTGATCGGCTACGGTTTCGTGGCAGCCGTGTTGCCGGTGTGGCTGATTCTGGCGCCGCGTGATTACCTGTCCACGTTCCTCAAGATCGGCACCATCGTTGCGCTGGCGATCGGCATCCTGATCACCATGCCCGTGCTGAAAATGCCGGCATTGACCCAGTTCATTGACGGCACCGGGCCGGTGTGGAAGGGCGGGCTGTTCCCGTTCCTGTTCATCACCATTGCCTGTGGCGCAGTGTCGGGTTTCCATGCGCTGATTGCTTCCGGCACCACGCCGAAGCTGCTGGATAACGAAGTCAACGCTCGCTACATCGGTTACGGCGGCATGTTGATGGAATCCTTCGTGGCGATCATGGCGATGGTGGCCGCTTCGGTGATCGAACCGGGCGTGTACTTCGCCATGAACAGCCCGGCCGCGGTTGTCGGCGGTGATGTGGTGGCGGTAGCGACAGCGGTCAGCAACTGGGGCTTTGCCATCACGCCGGAAGCGTTGCAAGCGGTAGCCAAGGACATCGGTGAAACCACCGTCCTGGCCCGTGCCGGCGGTGCGCCGACCCTGGCGGTGGGTATCGCGCAGATCCTGCACAGCGTACTGCCGGGTGAAAACACCATGGCGTTCTGGTACCACTTCGCGATTCTGTTCGAAGCGCTGTTCATCCTCACTGCGGTCGACGCCGGTACCCGTGCCGGACGTTTCATGCTGCAGGACTTGCTCGGCTCCTTTGTACCGGCGCTGAGACGCACCGAGTCCTGGACCGCCAACCTGATTGCCACGGCCGGTTGCGTGGCGATGTGGGGCTATCTGCTGTACCAAGGCGTGATCGATCCATTGGGCGGCATCAACACCTTGTGGCCGCTGTTCGGTATCTCCAACCAGATGCTGGCCGGTATCGCGCTGATGCTGGCAACCGTTGTGCTGATCAAAATGAAACGCCAACGCTATATCTGGGTCACCATGCTGCCAGCCGTTTGGTTGCTGATCTGCACCACCACTGCAGGCTTCATCAAGCTGTTCGACGCCAACCCGGCGATCGGCTTCCTGTCGCTGGCCAAGAAGTACAGTGATGCCCTGGCCAGCGGTCAGATCCTCGCTCCGGCCAAGAGCATCGAGCAGATGCAGCACGTGATTTACAACGCCTACACCAACGCAACGCTGACCGCGCTGTTCCTGTTCGTGGTGTTCAGCATCCTGTTCTATGCGCTCAAGGTCGGTATTGCCGCCTGGGGCACCAAAGAGCGTACGGATAAAGAATCGCCATTCCAGGCTCTGCCGGATGCGTAACCTGAGGATTGCAGCATGTTCAATGACCTGAGTCGCCTCGGTAAATACCTCGGTCAGGCCGCGCGCCTGATGGTCGGGATGCCCGACTACGACAACTACGTCGAGCATATGCAAACCAAACACCCGGACAAACCGGTGATGAGTTACGAGGCGTTCTTTCGGGAGCGCCAAGAGGCTCGTTACGGCGGCAAGGGTGGACCGAAGTGCTGTTGATGTACGCGGTTTAGGTAACACACCACTGTAGGAGCAGGGCTTGTCGGCGAAGGCGATCTTCAAGATGCTTTCGCCGGCAAACCTGGCTCCTACAGTTTTTTTGCGTCCGGGAGATCTTATTTTGTTAGCGCCAATCCCTGTCACGATCCTCAGCGGCTTTCTCGGCGCTGGCAAAACCACCTTGTTGCGCCACCTGCTCAAAGCCGAGCACGGCCTGAAAATCGCCGTGATCGAAAACGAGTTCAGTGACGCCGGCATCGACACCCAACTGTTGGGCGACGAGCCAGTGCAAGTGATGACGCTGTCCAACGGCTGCGTCTGCTGCACCATCCACACCGATTTGACCAAAGCGCTGTACCTGCTACTGGAGCGCCTGGACAGTGGCGAAATCGCCTTTGACCGCCTGGTGATCGAATGCACCGGTCTGGCCGACCCGGCCCCGGTGGCACAAACCTTTTTTATCGATGAAGAGCTGCGCGAGCGCTACATCCTCGACGGCATCATCACCCTGGTGGACGCGGCTCATGCCGAACTGCACCTGACCCAGACCATTGCCCAGGCGCAGATCGGTTTTGCCGACCGCTTGCTGGTGAGCAAGCGCGATCTGGTGGATGAGCCGACCTTCACTGCCCTCAGCGAACGCCTGACCCGGATCAACCGTCGCGCGCCGATTCGTGTGGTCGACCACGGCAAGATTGATCTGGCCGAATTGCTCGATGTGCGTGGCTTCAACCTCAATGCCGACCTCGGTGGTGGCGTGAGTTTGCGCCCGGTGAGCAAGGCGCCCTCCATCGATCGCATTTCCAGCCTGGTGCTGCGTACCGACAAACCGCTGGATATCGACAAGCTCAGCGAGTTCATGAACGAACTGCTGGAAGACCATGGCAAGCAATTGCTGCGCTACAAAGGCGTTTTGAACATTCTTGGTGAGCCGCGGCGCATGGTGTTCCAGGGCGTGCTGAAACTGTACGGCTTCGATTGGGATACCGAGTGGGCGGACGATGACACGCGCGAAAGCGTGATCGTGTTTATTGCCGATGAGTTGCCGGAGGAGAAGATTCGCGAGGGGTTTGCGCGGGTTGCGGCGCAGTAAGCCCCGACATTTTCAGCGGGCCCGATGCCGTCGTCGCAAGCAGGTCGAATCGTCGCACCGTCGCTCCCACAAGGGGATGCATTTCCAGTGTGGGATCGATCCTGCTCGCGATGGCAATCTACCCGGCAACACGATTCTGGCTGAGTACTGATCCGGAGTGCAGCAGTACCTCCTCAAGATGATCCAGATGCCGGTGCATCAACATTTCGGCCATCACCACATTCCCACGTTCCACCGCATCGACAATCCCCATGTGCTCCTGCCATCCGCAATAATCACCGGTCTGAGCGTCATACTGCGCAATCGCCAATGAAGTCAGCGGCACCAGACTGCCAAGAAAATGCGCCAGCGGTGCATTTCCCGCCATTTCGGCCAGTTGTAAGTGAAACTCCCCCGATAACCGGATCGCTGGACCACGCTCCTTGCATTGGCGTTCGCTTTCGATCAAGGCTCGCAGGCGCTTCAGGTTTTGCGCACGAGGTTGCTGGCAGGCAAGTTTCACTAGCGTGACTTCGGTCAGACGGCGAGCATGAAGCGTCTGACGGGTCTGTTCGGCATCGGGATCGGCGACCCGGGGGCGATGATTGGTCCGCAGGATGATGATCTGCTGATGGGACAGCTGCGTCAGTACTCCACGAATGTCACTGCGCCTGGCACCGAACATCTGCGCCAGGCTTTCTTCGGTAAAGCGACTGGCCGCATTGATGCGCTGTTCGAGAATGGCGTCGAAGATTCGCGAATAGAGATCATCCACCGGCGGGCGAAAGGGCAGGGCAACAAGAGTTTGTGGTGAGGCGAAGCTGTTCATGGCCTGTCTCCAGTTCGAAGAGGGGGTCAACTGCCGAGGTGGTCGTCCGGGATATTCAATTCGATGCCCATCCGTTGACCTTCCCGAAGGATGTGCCGACGCATTTCGGCGCTGGCCTGGGCGCTGTTTTTGCTGCGTATCGCTCGTACCATGGCTTCGCTTTCTTCAAGGCGCTCAGCCAAGTGCTCCGGAGAATTGCGCAGCACGTCGGCGCTTTGCTTGAGGGCATTGCTGGTCTGCTGCACCACGCTCTGGAAAATCGGGTTCGAGGTCAGGGTGAACAACTCTTCGTGGAACGCGATGTAGGCGTTCACACCGGCCTCGCTGTCATTGGCTTCCAGGGCTTCGCGCATGTCCATCAGGGTCAGGCGCAGTTGCCCGACTTCCTTGCTGCTGATGGACTGCGCCACCAGGCCGACGATGAACGGTTCGAGGGTGTAGCGCAGTTGCAGCACGTCTTCCAGGCTGGCCCCGGCGACTGCGCTGTCGTGGCTTTGGCTGTCGCTGAGATTGGCCTCCAGCACCACCACGCCTTTGCCCGGCATCGAGCGCACCAGCCCGAGGGTTTCCAGCACGATCACCGCTTCGCGCAGGCTTGGGCGGCTGATGCCCAGTTGTTCGGCCAGTTCACGCTGGCCCGGCAGCATGTCGCCGGAACGCCACTGACCGCGGGCCAGCGCGGCCCGAAGTTTTTCTACCACTGAATTTACGACGGTTGACGAGGTAATCACTGTTCGCTCCAAATCGCGATAAATGTGCCTGCCCGTGGGCAGGCACACGTTGTTTAAAATTCCTGCTGATGTGCCGGGACCACCGGTTTTCTCGGCTGGAAGGTATAACCCACCTGGCCGGACAGCACTTTGTTTGCCCGTTGGATATCGATGTCCTTTTCCCAGCGAGCAATGGCCACCGTGGCGACGCAGTTACCAATCAGATTGGTCAGCGCCCGGCCGATGCCCATGAACCAGTCCACCGCCAGCACCAGCACCAGGCCCACCACCGGAATTGCCGGGATCGCCGTCAGGGTGGCGGCGAGAATCACCAGCGCCGAGCCGGGAATCCCGTGGGCGCCTTTGGAGGTGATCAGCGACACCAGCAGAATCGTCAGCAGGTCAGTCATGGCCAGCGGCGTGCCGGTGGCATTGGCGATGAACACGATGGCCAGGGTCAGGTAGATCGAAAAACCGTCAAGGTTGAATGAGTACCCGGTCGGAATCACCAGGCCGACCGTGGAGCTGCCGATGCCCAGATGCTCAAGCTTGCGCATGATTTGTGGCAGCACGGCGTCGGAAGAGGCGGTGCCCATGACGATCAGCAGTTCTTCACGCAGGTACTTGAGCAGTGGCCACATCCGCAGGCCCGAGAGGCGCATCACCAGGCCGAGAATCAGCGCCACGAATGCCGCGCAGGTCAGGTAAAACAGGCCGACCAGGCTGCCCAGGTGTTGCAGCGAGTCCAGGCCATATTTGCTGGTGGTGAAGGCGATGGCGCCGAAGACGCCGATCGGCGCCAGGCGCACGATCATGCCCATGATGCGGAAGATCACATGGCTCAGCTCGTTGATCAGCCGGGAAATACCCGACGCCGCTTCACCCACCAGATTCAGCGCGCTGCCGAACAGCACCGAAAACAGCAGGACTTGCAGGATGTTGTTGTCGGCGAAGGCGCCGATCACCGAGGTCGGAATCAGGTCCATCAGGAACTGCGTGGTGGTGTGCATGTGCTGACCGCGCTGGGCGATGTCACCCATGTCGGCGGCGGAGAGCTGCTCCAGATGAATGTTCGCGCCGCTGCCGATGCCGGTCGTGAAGGCGAACACCAGGCCGATCACCAGGGCGATGGTGGTCAGTATTTCGAAGTAGATGACCGATTTGAGGCCGATGCGTCCGACCTTCTTCAGGTCACCGGCACCGCTGATGCCGCTAACCACCACGCAAAACACGATCAGGCCAATAAGCATCTTGATCAGTTTGATGAAGCCGTCGCCAAGGGGTTTGAGTTGGGCGGAGTATTCGGGAAGGGTCAGCCCGCAGACGATGCCGAGCACCAGTCCGAGAACCACTTGAAGGAAGATTGAACGCGAGCACCATCTGAGCATGGGAGGAATCCTGGTCGGTGTCCTGGCTGCCGTGCGCCAAGCGCATCAGATTCAGGACTTAATTATTGTGGTCTTACCGGTATGTCCAGTGCAGGCGCAGTCTACGCTGGATTTTTTCAGGATTACAAGGGGACTCAGCAAAATTGGCATGACCGGTCTGACCAGTGGTGCCGACCCCAATTGATCTTTATGGCGGACGAAAAAAAACCGGCCATCACTGGCCGGTTTTTTCATTGCTGCGGTTTAGCGGGGCAATTAAGCGCCGTACACCGGCAGTTTCTTGCAGATGGCCTTGACCTTCTCACGAACGGCGTCGATCACCGCTTCGTTATTCAGGTCAGCCAGGATGTCGCAGATCCAGCCGGCCAGCTCTTTGCACTCGGCTTCCTTGAAGCCGCGAGTGGTCACAGCCGGGGTACCGAAACGCAGGCCGGAGGTGACGAACGGGGAGCGTGGATCGTTCGGTACCGAGTTCTTGTTCACGGTGATGAACGCTTTGCCCAGTGCAGCGTCGGCGTCTTTACCGGAGATTTCCTGCTTGATCAGCGACAGCAGGAACAGGTGGTTCTGAGTACCGCCCGACACCACGTCGAAACCGCGCTCGATGAACACGCCGGCCATGGCCTGGGCGTTTTTCACTACTTGTTGCTGGTAGGCCTTGAACTCAGGCTGCAGCGCTTCCTTGAAGCAGATCGCCTTGGCAGCGATCACGTGCTCCAGCGGGCCGCCCTGGGCGCCCGGGAATACTGCGGAGTTCAGCTTCTTCTCGATGTCGGCGTTGGCGCGAGCCAGGATCAGGCCGCCACGTGGACCGCGCAGGGTTTTGTGGGTGGTGGTGGTCACCACGTCAGCGAAAGGCACCGGGTTCGGGTAGACGCCAGCGGCGACCAGACCGGCCACGTGGGCCATGTCGACGAACAGGTAAGCACCAACCTTGTCAGCGATAGCGCGGAAGCGTGGGAAGTCCAGAACCTGCGAGTAGGCAGAGAAACCGGCCACGATCATTTTCGGCTTGTGCTCAACGGCCAGACGCTCGACTTCGTCGTAGTCGATCAGGCCATTGGCATCGATGCCGTACTGAACGGCGTTGTACAGCTTGCCGGAGGAAGAAACGCTGGCACCGTGGGTCAGGTGACCACCGTGAGCCAGGCTCATGCCCAGAATGGTGTCGCCCGCTTGCAGCAGCGCCAGGTAAACGGCGCTGTTGGCTTGCGAACCGGCGTGCGGCTGAACGTTGGCGTAATCGGCGCCGAACAGCTCTTTGGCGCGGTCGATGGCCAGTTGTTCGACGATATCGACGAACTCGCAACCACCGTAGTAGCGCTTGCCCGGGTAGCCTTCGGCGTACTTGTTGGTCAGTACCGAGCCTTGAGCTTCCATCACCGCAGGGCTGGTGTAGTTTTCCGAAGCGATCAGCTCAATGTGTTCTTCCTGGCGCTGAGCTTCTTGCTCCATGGCGGCAAAAAGATCGGCGTCGAACTTGGCAATAGTCAAATCACGGCTGAACATGGCGGTCCTCAAGGATCGGGGCAGAAAAGGGAGGCATTCTAACCCAACCGCTTTTAGATGGCATATGAAAGGACATCATGTCGCAGACAAGTGGTGTTCATGCGCAGGATTTGTAGCGTCTGTGGCGAGGGGGCTTGCCCCCCGTTCGGCTGCGAAGCAGTCGTAATTTGCGCGAACACGGTTTGTCTGAAGAAATGTCATCGCGGGTTTTGGGGCCGCTTTGCGACCCAACGGGGGGCAAGCCCCCGCGCCACAGAAGTTCCTCTTCAGTCGAACATGAACAACGCATCATTGCTGAACTGCGCTTCGAACCGGCCGGCCGGCATCGGGCGGCCGAACAGGTAGCCCTGAACCTCATCGCAGCCATGCTCGCGCAGGAAGTCGAGCTGTTCGTGGGTTTCCACGCCCTCGGCGATCACCGCCAGATTGAGGCTGTGGGCCATGGCGATGATCGCCCGGGCAATTTGCGCATCCTGCTCGCCCGACGGCAGGCCATCAACGAAGGTGCGGTCGATTTTCAGCACATCGATCGGGAATTGCTTGAGGTAGTTGAGCGATGAATAACCGGTGCCGAAGTCGTCGACCGCAATGCTCAGGCCGAGGTTTTTCAGTCCGGCGAGGATCTGCATCGCCTCGCTGACTTCACGCATCAGGATACTTTCGGTCAGCTCCAGCTCCAGGCACGCCGGCGGCAGGCCGGTTTCCCTGAGGATGGTGGCGATCCGCGTGCCGAGCTGCCCGTCGGAGAACTGCCGGGCCGAAATATTCACCGAGACCTTCGGCACCCGCACCTTGGCCTGGTGCCAGGTCTTGAGTTGACGACAGGCCTCACCGATCACCCAGTCGCCGACATCCACCACCAGCCCGAGCTCTTCGAGCACCGGAATGAAGTCCCCTGGCGGCACCAGGCCGCGGCGCGGATGGCGCCAGCGCAGCAGGGCTTCGGCGCCGGTCAGGCGTTTGCCGTCGCCGCTGAACTGCGGCTGGTAGTACAGCACGAATTCGTTTTGTTCCAGGGCGTGGCGCAAGTCGCTTTCCAGCTCCAGACGCTCCAGGGCGCTGGCGTTCATGTCGGCCTGATAGAACTGGAAGTTGTTCTTGCCGCGTTCCTTGGCGTGGTACATCGCGGTGTCGGCGTTCTTCATCAGCTGACTGAGTTCGCTACCGTCCTGAGGACTCAGGGCGATGCCGATACTGGCGGTGACGAAGAACTCGCGGCCTTCGAGCACGAACGGCTTCACCAGGCTGGCGAGGATCTGTTCGGCCACGTGAATGGCTCGGTTCAGCGCGATCTCGCGGTTGACCCGGGGTTGCAGCAGCAATGTGAACTCATCACCGCCCATACGCGCCACGGTGTCGTCATCGTCGACGCAGCCGAGCAGGCGCGTGGCCATTTCCTTGAGCATGCGGTCGCCGGCGGCATGACCCAGGGAGTCGTTGATCGGCTTGAAGCGGTCCAGGTCGAGGAACATCAGCACCACCCAGGACTTCTGCCGTTCGGCCGATTGCAGCGCGGTGTGCAGGCGATCCTGGAACAGCGTGCGGTTGGGCAGGTGGGTCAGGGCGTCGTAATAGGCGAGGCGGTGAATCCGTTGCTCACTGGCCTTGCGTTCGCTGATGTCGCTGAAGAAACACACATAACTGGCCAGATCGCCTTCGTCGTCGAGCACCGCCGTAATCCCGACCCAGGCCGGATAGTGCTCGCCGTTGCGACGCTTGAGCCAGACTTCGCCTTCCCAGGTGCTGTGCTGATGCAATTGCTTGAGCACGTAGCGCAGATGAGTTTCCTGCTGCTCGTCGACGGTGAGCATGTTCGGCAACTGATCGAGCACCTGGGACACCGCATAGCCGCTGACGCGACTGAAGGCCTCGTTGGCCTGGACGATATAGCCGGCCGGGTCAGTGATCAGAATCGCCGAGGTGGAGTGCTCGAATACCGTGGCCGCCATGCGCAGGTCCTTCTCGGCCCGGCGTTGCTGGCTGATGTCGCGACCGACCCCGAGCACACCTTCGAAGGCGCCGTGTTCGTCCCAGACCAACACCAGACGCAACTCGATAGGGATCTTGCGTCCGTCGGCCCGCAGGCAGTCGAACAAAAACAGTTGGGTCTGCACCTGACTGCGCAGCAGTGTCAGTTGATCGGGTTTATCCAGCGCTTTGCTGACCCGGTCCATCAGGCTGTAGATGCCGCTCAGTTGTTGCGGGTTGGCGATGGTCGATTGCCAGCCGTTCTGGAATATCCAGTCGGCGTCGAAGCCCAGCACCGCTTGCACCGAAGGGCTGACGTAATTGAGCGCCATCTTGCTGTCAGTGGAGAAAATCACGTCGCTGATACTTTCGGCGAGCATCCGGTAGCGCTGCTCGCTGTCGCGCAGGGATTCACTGGCTTCGATCTGCTCGGTGATGTCCTTGGCCACACCGATGATGCGCGTGACCTGATCGTGCTTGTCCCGCGCCAGGGCCTGTTCGCGAATATCGAAACGCCGCCATTTGCCATCGCGATGACGGAAGCGCAGCTGGCACTGCAGCAATTGGGTGTAACCCGCCTGACGCTGGGACTGGCGAGAGCGGTGGTAGTAGTCGGCATCTTCCGGGTGCAAGAGGATTTCCCAGAAGTACTCGCCCATCTGGTGCAGCTCGGTGCGGTTGTAACCCAGCGTCTGCCCCAAGTGATGGTTGCTGAAGATCATCCGCTGGCTGATCACGTCTTGCACATACAGGTGATCCGGCACGGTACGCACCACATCGGACCAGAATCCTTCGCGCTCCAGCAGCGAAAGCTCAATGAGTTTGCGGCTGGTGATGTCGCTGATGCTCAGGATCACCGCTCTATGGTCGGGCTGATCTTCCGGCAGGCGCAGCACGAGCCACAAGTGCTGGTCGCGGCCATTGGCGTCCTGAAGCTTGATTTCCAGCTCAAGCTGTTTCTGCTGGTGGAGCACCGCTTCGAGCACTTGATTGCCGATGGCCGTGCAGTCCAGTGGGCAGCCGTTGATCAGTAGTTTCCAGGCCTGATCGCAGGAATTGACGTTGAGCAGTTGCAGGGCGACCTGGTTGACCTCGGTGATGCGCAGTTCCTGCAACAGTTGCTGGCGTTGCTCCGGTATCCCGAGCCAGGTTCTCAGCTGCTCGCTGCTGGTGAGTTGCGCCTTGTCGAAAAAGCTTTTGAGCCCGGACAGGTCCAGCACGCACAGGGCAACGCCGGTGCCTTCGAAGATGTCCTGATAGCGTCGGCGGCCTTCATGCAGTTGGCGTTGGCGGCGACGAATATTCAGCAAAGCGATGAACGGTAACAGTGAGAAGGCCAGGCCCAGCAGGCATTTGCCGATGAATGCCGGCAGCAGTTGTTCGATCACCCGTTGCCGGTCGAACAGCCCGCGCAGTTGCCAGTCGCTGCTGCTCAGGGGGACGGTCAACACGCTGTTGGTCAGTTCGTCGGGTGTCAGCACCGCGGGGTTGGCTGAAGGCAGGGCGTCATCGCGGCTGATGATCTGATGATTGATGCGGTTTTCCACCAGCCACAGGGGGCGAATGCCGGCGTCGCCCTGTTTGATCAATGAAGAGAAAAATGTCGGTGTCAGGCGCAGGGCCCAGTAGCCGCGAGTGCTGCCGCTGGCCTGATGCAGGAGCAGGTGCACCACCGAGCCGTCATCGGCATTGCTGAAATAGTGGGCCTGGGCGCGACTGCGCTGGACCAGTTCGCTCAGGTAGTTGGCGTCCTGGCTGTCGACGGCGCTGTCGCTCAGGACTTTCCCGGAGGGGCTGAGCAGCGCCAGGCTGCGCAGGTCGGGCAGCGACTGTTGCAGTTTGCGCAGCAATGCCTGCTGTTCGTCGGCGCTTTGCGGTTGTTCGACGATCGGTAGCAGATTAAGGGCGATCTGGGCGTTGAGCGCCATGTTGAGGCTGACTTGCGAAGCCAGGTCGGCGGTGTAGTTGATGGTGTACTGGCGCTGGTTTTTCTGGGTTTCGCGCAGTTGATCCAGCAACTGCCAGAACAGCAGTGCGAGCAGCAACAGCACGAGAGTCGCCAGCGCGCCCTTCAAGCTTCCGCGCAGGGGCGAGCCGAGCCCAGGGGTGAGCACGCTCGCGGACGGTGGCGGAGTGACATTGGACAAACTGTAATCCTGCGGTTTGGCTGGACTGGCGCGGCGTGCACTATAAGCCGGACGCCCGAAGGGCGGCTAGCATGCCTTGAGTTGTGGCGAAGTGCCAGCCCCGCTCGGCTGGACTGCCTTCTGTCAATGAGGTAGCTTTGCCGGTTACGCGGGAGCGTTCCAGCTCCTAGACTCAGGTTTTTTTCAGCGCGCACGCCTTGATACCCATCAAACGAACGACGCGCATGGCCTGGCCGGGCATCGCCTGCGCTCCAATCATTCATCAGTCACTGACCCTAGGTTCTCCATGGCTCAATACGTCTTCACCATGCATCGGCTGGGCAAAGTTGTTCCGCCGAAGCGGGAAATCCTGAAAAACATTTCGCTGTCGTTCTTCCCCGGGGCCAAAATCGGCGTCCTCGGTCTCAACGGTTCGGGTAAGTCCACGCTGCTGAAAATCATGGCAGGCGTCGACACCGAGTTCGACGGTGAAGCCCGTCCGATGCCGGACCTGAACATCGGCTACCTGCCGCAAGAACCGATCCTGGACCCGACCAAGACCGTGCGTGAAGTGGTCGAGGAAGCGGTCAGCGTGATCAAGGACGCCCAGGCGCGTCTGGACGAGGTCTACGCGGCCTACGCCGATCCGGATGCCGACTTCGACAAGCTGGCTGCAGAGCAAGCCAAACTTGAAGCCATCCTGCAGGCCAGCGATGGCCACAACCTGGATCGCCAACTGGAAGTCGCTGCCGATGCGCTGCGTCTGCCGGCCTGGGATGCCAGGGTTGAACATCTTTCCGGTGGTGAAAAGCGTCGTGTGGCCCTGTGCCGCCTGCTGCTGTCCGCCCCGGACATGCTGCTGCTCGACGAACCAACCAACCACCTGGACGCCGACTCCGTCGCCTGGCTGGAGCACTTCCTGCACGATTTCCCGGGCACCGTGGTTGCGATCACGCACGACCGTTACTTCCTGGACAACGTTGCCGGCTGGATCCTCGAACTCGACCGCGGCGCCGGTATCCCGTACGAGGGCAACTATTCGGGTTGGCTCGAAGCCAAGTCCGATCGTCTGGCTGCCGAATCCAAGCAGCAATCGGCTCACGAAAAGGCCATGAAGGAAGAGCTGGAGTGGGTGCGCAAAGGCGCCAAGGCCCGCCAGTCCAAGTCCAAGGCTCGTCTGCAACGCTTCGAAGAAATGCAATCGCAGGAATTCCAGAAGCGCAGCGAAACCAACGAGATCTACATCCCGGCCGGTCCACGCCTGGGCGACAAGGTCATCGAGTTCAAGAACGTCACCAAGGGCTACGGCGATCGCGTGCTGATCGACAACCTGTCGTTCTCCATGCCTAAAGGCGCCATCGTTGGCGTGATCGGTGGTAACGGTGCCGGTAAATCGACCCTGTTCCGCATGCTGATGGGCAAGGAAACGCCGGATTCGGGCAGCATCGAAGTCGGCGAAACCGTGCAACTGGCGTGCGTCGACCAGAGCCGTGAAGACCTGGATGGCAGTAAGACTGTGTTCCAGCAGATCTCCGACGGTTCCGACCAGATTCGCATCGGCAACTACGAGATCCCGTCGCGTACCTACGTCGGTCGTTTCAACTTCAAGGGTGGCGATCAGCAGAAGTTCGTCAAGGACCTGTCCGGTGGTGAGCGTGGTCGCTTGCACCTGGCCCTGACCCTGAAAGAGGGCGGCAACGTCCTGCTGCTCGACGAACCGTCCAACGACCTCGACGTTGAAACCCTGCGTTCCCTGGAAGAAGCCTTGCTGGACTTCCCGGGCGCCGCCATTGTGATCTCTCACGATCGGTGGTTCCTTGACCGCGTCGCGACTCACATCCTGGCGTACGAAGACGACTCGCAAGCGGTGTTCTTCGAAGGCAACTACACCGAGTACGAAGCCGATCGCAAGAAGCGCCTCGGAGAAGCGGCCTCCCAGCCACACCGGGTACGGCACAAGAAACTGGCCTGATTTCAGGTTGGCTGCATAAAAAAAACGGAGCCTTCGGGGCTCCGTTTTTTTTGCGCTCAGTAAGACCGAGGCTTGCCGGCAAAGGCGTCATCGAACTCACCCGATCTCTATAGCCAGCACCTCAATCACCAAATCCCCCGCCGGCCGCTTCCACAGCACTTCATCGCCCTTGTGCGCGCCCAGCAACGCCCGTCCCAGCGGTGAACTCCAATTGATCAGCCCATGGGCAGCATCCGCCTGGTCTTCTCCGACCAATTGCACGCGCTGTTCATGATCGTGCTCGTCGGCAAAGGTCACCCAATTGCCAATCTGCACTTTATCGGTCGAGGAGGCTTGTGCGACCACCTGTGCGCTTTGCAGGCGCTGCTTGAAGTAGCGCCAGTCGCGATCGAGGTCAGCCTGGCGCTGCTTGTCGGCCAGGTCACCTTTGGCGCTTTCCTCGTCGAGCAGGCTTTGCAGCGCGGCGACTTTCGCCTGGAGCTGCATGAGCCCGGCGGGTGTGACGTAATTGGGCTGCGCGCTGACCTGTCGTTCGACTGGCAGGTCGGCTTGCGCGGCAGCGTTATCTTCATTGACGAAGGCGCGACTCATGTTGTTCTCCCGTTATAGGGTTTGGGCCATGGTCGCGTGCTTTAAGTTTCGACGAATGTCTGTAAACGACTTATTGCGAGCGATAGGCTCGCGCGGCGTCCCGGTCTTTCTCTCGTTGCCAGGCCCTTTCGCGCTCATCCCAATGGCGTTCCCTGTACTCGTTGCGATCCTCGCTTTCCCGCATGGCCTGGCATTGACGCAAGCCATCGGTCCAGCCTTCTGCGTATTGCTTGTCCTTGAGGTAGCGTGGGACGTTTTTGCGAAATTCACCGGTGATTGCCCCGGCGGCTTGCCGGCCACTGCTGCAACCGTCATCGAAGCCATCGGCGAACGCCGGCGGATACCCTTTGGCGATCAGATCCTCGTGAGTCGACTGGCACCCTGTAATCAATAGCAACAACCCCAACACACCCACGCAACGCCACATCTCGGACTCCAGGGCCGTTCAACGGCCTATAGGGGAAGTCTAGAAGCGGATTTGTCGGATGGGAGTGAAAGAAGGGTCAAAAGATCAATAGTGATACCACTTCACTTCAAGCATCACTTCGTTTTCAGGTGATGCCAGGTGGCTGAATTCGCGTTGGGCACTCAGGCGCAGCCCGAGGTTGCGCGACAACTCCCACTGCTGATTCAGGCTCATGCTCCGGCGCACTTCGCCGTTGGTGAAGTAATCGCCCTTGGCTTCCAGGCTGAAATTCCCCAGCGGGTTTTTCCACAGCAGACCGCTGTTGAAGCCCGCTGCCGGGGCAATGAAGCCCGCGAAGTCGTTGTTGTGCTCCACGCGCACGGTGCCCAAGGCGAACCCGAGCATGTCGTCGCTCAGTTGCCAGGTCCCGCCACCACCACCGTTGACATGACTGACCAGGGTTTCGTCATCATGCTTGCCCGGCACACGCTCCAGGCCGCCGGTGACTTGCCACGACAGCGGCTGCAACAGCGCGTTGCGCGGGGTCAGGGAGCGGATGGTCGCCAGGTCCAGTTGCTGCAGCTGCCAGTGATTGCCTTCGTATTGGCGCAGCTTCATCTGCAGGATTTCGATCTGCGCGCCAAGGGGGAAGCTTTCGGCGTTGTCGTTGAGGTCGTGGTAGGCCATGCGCAGGCCATATTCGCCGAAGGCTTGGTCACCCCGGGTGCCGATGCCGGCCTGCCAGGTGCGGGACTCGTGGCCATCCTCGGGCAAGCCAGGTCGCGCAATGTCCAGTTCAGGAGGCGGGTTCTGATTGATCGCGCGCAGCAATTCGAAACTGCGCTGAGCCCGTTGCGGGTCACGTTCCTGGCCGTTGGCGCGATAACGCTCCAGACGATAGGCCGCGTCGATGATCAACGCCTGACGCTCGCGCGGTTGCGCCTTGAACGCCGGTTCCTGCAATTGCTTCTGATCGGCGCTGATTTTCAGCACCCACTGCTGCTCTTCATCGGTCAACGGCTGCGCGCGGCTCAGCAGTTCACGCTCGCGGGACGGGCGATATTCGATCGACTCCACCAGCCCGGCCTGTTTCACCGCTTTGACGGTGTCGGTGGGAATGGCGGTCAACGGGAACTGATCGGTCAGCTTCAGGCCCGGCCGCGCCACCTGCAGCAGCTCTAGCAGGCGATAGGAGCAGTTTTCATCGAAGAAGAAGTAGTCGAACTGGATCTGCTTGAGCTCCCAGACATGCTCGACCATGCGCTCGGTTTCCTGCTGGGTCAGGTTCAGGCGGTATTCCCACAGGTCGCGGTTTTCGAGGCTACGGTACTCCGAGAGTTTTTCCTGATAGGGCACCAGTGCAAACAGCCCGGGATAACCACCCATCAGGCCTTTCCACGCGTACAAAATGCTGTTGTCCGACCCTTCGATGTAGGCGCCGAAGTTGATCGCGTAACTGAGCAGCGAGGTCTTGTCGCGCTGCACATCGGCCTGATCGATGCGCAGCAAGGTATGGCCGAACATCGACGACGGGCTGTTCAGGTAGGCGGCCGGGAAAATCATCACCGCACTGTGGGGCGAAACGTCCTTGAACCATTGCTTGAATTCAGCACAGTCCAGCGACGGCAGATCCGTCAGGTCAAGTTGCGCCTTGAGCCAGCGAGTACGGGCCGGATAGACGCATTGCGCATGCTGCTCGCCGGCACTGGCCGGGGCATACAGCGCCTGTACGGTCGCCGCCAGTTCGCGGTCGGGGTGTTCGTTGCCATCGGAGGCGAGAAAGAATTTCTTGTCGCTGACATAGCTGCGCCAGCCACCGAGCTTGGCGGTTTCGTAATGACCCAGGGAAATCCAGAAGGGGTCGTTGGCCAGTTGCTGCAAACGTTGATTGTCGATGTGGGGCGCGGCGGACAGCGGGGCGCAGACACAGAGCGCCAGCCAGGCAAGGCGTTTGAGCATAGTGAGCAACTTAAGTCGAAAGAAACAAAGACCCAAAGAGGCAGGCCAAAAGGGCCGGGGTCAAAAAAATAAAACCCGCTCCCCAAAGAGAGCGGGACGGGTCGAGCTTAAGCTTGAGTGGCGTACTTGGCCAGACGAGGATCGTTCTTCAATACGGCCAGGGTATTGGTATGCACGTCTTCAGCGGTCACGTCAGCCTTGCTGAAAATTTGCTGGAAGTGTTGATGAGTCACGGCGGCGAAGTGCGCACGGTCTTCCGGCGCCACGCCCAGTACCACGGCGTAAGTGGTCAGCGCTTCGCCCTGACCTTTAGCCATGTCTTCGGACAGCTCGTTCATCATGCCATTCATGGCAATCCAGGATTTGCCGCCATAGGTCAGCGCCGCATTGGTCGAGCAACCGTTGGTGCCGGAGGTCATGCCGAAAGTTGCATTACCGGAGGTGCCGTTGGTGGTGGATGCCAGGAAGTGTGCCGGGGTGCCACGCTGACCTTCGAACAGCATGTTGCCCCAACCGCAGTCCGGACCGCCTGGCGCCTGAGCCATGGCGTTGATGGATACAACGGTGAAGAGAGTACCAAGAAGAATCCGTTTCATAGCTATGTTCTCTTTGTGTGCATACCAATGGACAGGGTGCTGGCCCCTAATGGTGCCAGTGGGCCGGTTATTCGTTCCAGCCGCGCAGTTTGGAGTTTAGGCAGGTTCCAGGGGTTCCGTGATTTTTTGCGAAACATTCCCTGAAAACCTTGATTTTGACCCGCGCGGCCCGAGGATGGGGGCTTGTCTAAGCTTTGGCTTGAGGTGCGCCTTGCCAGTGGGTACGGGCAGCGCCAGAATGCCGTTATCTGCCCCGCCTGATGTAAGGAAGCCCGATGCCTGATCCTGTTGCTGCCAGCTTGCGTCTAGCGCCTGAAGCGCTGACCCGTCCGTTTTCCGCTGAACAGTTCAGCTTCTCTACCACCAATGATCTGGAGCCCTTCCGCGGTGTGCTTGGCCAGGAACGTGCGGTCGAAGCCTTGCAGTTCGGTGTGGCCATGCCGCGCCCCGGTTACAACGTGTTCGTCATGGGCGAGCCCGGCACCGGCCGGTTTTCGTTCGTCAAACGCTACCTCAAGGCCGAAGGCAAACGCCTGCAGACCCCGGCCGACTGGGTCTACGTCAATAATTTCGATGAGCCTCGCGAGCCTCGCGCCCTGGAATTGCCGTCGGGCACCGCCGGGGCTTTTATCGGTGACATCAACGGCTTGATCGACAACCTGCTGGCGACCTTTCCGGCAGTATTCGAGCACCCGTCCTACCAGCAGAAGAAAAGCGCCATCGACCGTGCGTTCAACCAGCGTTATGACCGTGCGCTGGATGTGATCGAGCGTCTGGCGCTGGAGAAAGACGTCGCGCTCTACCGCGACAGCAGCAACATTGCCTTCACCCCGATGAGCGAAGGCAAGGCCCTGGATGAGGCGGAATTCGCCCAGTTGCCGGAAGCCGAGCGCGAGCGCTTTCACGATGACATTTCCGGGCTCGAAGAGCGGTTGAACGAAGAGCTCGCCAGCCTGCCGCAATGGAAGCGCGAATCGAGCAATCAGCTGCGCCAGCTCAACGAAGAAACCATCACCCTGGCCTTGCAGCCCTTGCTGGCGCCGCTGTCGGAAAAGTATGCGGAAAACGCAGGGGTTTGTGGTTACTTGCAAGCGATGCAGGTGTACCTGCTCAAAACGGTGGTCGAGCAACTGGTGGATGACAGCAAGACCGACGCCATCGCCCGCAAATTGCTTGAAGAGCAATACGCCCCGAGCCTGGTGGTCGGGCATCCGCACAGCGGCGGTGCGCCGGTGGTGTTCGAGCCGCACCCGACCTACGACAACCTGTTCGGCCGCATCGAATACAGCACCGATCAGGGCGCGCTCTACACCACCTATCGGCAGTTGCGACCGGGTGCATTGCACCGGGCCAACGGCGGTTTCCTGATCCTCGAAGCGGAAAAAATGCTCAGCGAGCCATTCGTGTGGGATGCGCTCAAGCGTGCCTTGCAATCGCGCAAGCTGAAAATGGAATCCCCGCTGGGTGAGCTGGGCCGTCTGGCCACCGTGACGCTGACGCCGCAACACATTCCGTTGCAGGTCAAAGTCGTGATCATCGGCGCCCGGCAGCTCTACTACACGCTGCAAGACCTCGATCCGGACTTCCAGGAGATGTTCCGCGTCCTGGTGGATTTCGACGAAGACATTCCGATGGTCGACGAAAGCCTGGAGCAGTTCGCCCAGTTGCTCAAAACCCGTACCTCGGAAGAAGGCATGGCGCCGCTGACCGCCGATGCGGTGGCGCGTCTGGCGACTTACAGCGCACGTCTGGCCGAGCACCAGGGACGTTTGTCGGCACGGATCGGCGATCTGTTCCAACTGGTCAGCGAGGCAGATTTCATTCGTGACCTGGCGGGTGACGAGATGACTGACGCCGGGCACATCGAGCGTGCGCTCAAGGCCAAGGCTACCCGTACCGGACGAGTTTCGGCGCGGATTCTCGATGACATGCTGGCCGGGATCATTCTGATCGACACCGATGGCGCGGCGGTCGGCAAGTGCAACGGGCTGACGGTACTGGAAGTCGGCGATTCGGCCTTCGGGATACCGGCGCGGATTTCCGCCACGGTGTATCCGGGCGGCAGCGGCATCGTCGACATCGAGCGCGAGGTCAACCTCGGCCAGCCGATTCACTCCAAAGGCGTGATGATCCTCACCGGGTACCTGGGCAGCCGCTATGCCCAGGAGTTCCCGTTGGCGATTTCCGCAAGCATCGCCCTGGAGCAGTCCTACGGTTACGTTGACGGCGACAGCGCATCGTTGGGCGAGGCCTGCACGCTGATCTCGGCCTTGTCGAAAACTCCACTCAAGCAGTGCTTTGCGATTACCGGTTCGATCAACCAGTTCGGTGAGGTGCAGGCGGTAGGCGGGGTCAACGAGAAGATCGAAGGCTTCTTCCGGCTCTGCGAGGCTCGCGGCCTGACGGGCGAGCAGGGAGCGATCATTCCTCAGGCTAACGTCGCCACGCTGATGCTCGACGAGAAGGTGCTGGCGGCGGTGCGCGCGGGGCAGTTCCATGTCTACGCGGTGCGCCAGGCCGACGAAGCCCTGAGCCTGCTGGTCGGCGAGCCGGCCGGTACGCCGGATGAGAATGGCGACTTTCCCGAGGGCAGCGTCAACGCGCGGGTGGTGGAACGCTTGCGGGTGATCGCGGAAATGGTCAGCGACGAAGACCTCAAGGAGGCCGAAAAAGAGTTGGCGCAGGAAGCCTTGCTGGAAGTCAAACCGGCCTGAGTCAATCTCGGAACTGAGGAGGCTCCCTGTGGCGAGGGAGCTTGTCGGACCGCCGCACCGCCCCGTTCGGCTGCGTAGCAGTCGTCAAATCGGCGATGAGGTCTGTCTGATAAATTTCGGGGCTGCTTCGCAGCCCAACGGGGCAAGCCCCCTCGTCACATCTCTGGCGTCAATATTTGCACGGCGACCACTCGGCGCCTTCTGGCTGCGGGCCGCGTGCGAGCTGAACTTTTCTTCTATTCTCTGCTCAAGGATATCGACAGTTATCACTGGATCGAGACAGCCTTCCCGTGGAGGCTGAATACCGGATCTACCGAGGGTCGCCGCCATGTCGCGCAACCTCTGCCTCACCCGTCAATGCCTGGGCCTTGTGACCCGTATCGAATGTGCTATCCGCCCGCTGGCGGGAGATACGGGCATGTGGACCTTGCTTTTTGCCGCCGGAATGGCCGGCGAGCAACCTTCAGCCATCAAGGCTCAAGGCCCGTTCCGTGGGCCGGTCGTGGCTGAATCGATCCTCGACACCATCGTCGAAAGTCTGACCCTGCATGGCTACGAGCTGGCCGATGACCCGCAAATCTGGTGCCTGCACCTGCAAGCCCAGTTGCGAGAGATCAACGGTGGCCGTTTCCACAACCTTGCCGGTCCCGGGTTTCGACCTGAAGGCTGATCCAGGCTATTGATCCAGGTTACCGGGCTCGGTCTTGTCGAGTTTGACCTCGAAACCGTATTGCACGGTGGTGAGGTTGGTTCGCTGATAAGTTTCCAGACGTGTGGGCTGGCCGTAGAAGTAATGCACTGCGAATAACCCCGGACCTTGCGCGTTCGCGTCGTGACTGACCGAAAGAATCTCCTTCAGATAGTTGCCACTGTCGTCCTTGGCGAAAAAGCGCCAATCCTGGTCGGGGAACAGCTTCAGATCAACCACCAACTCATTCCCTTTGAGCGTCAGGCCCTTGGGCAGTTGGGGGGCGTCGTAGGTTTGCTTGTCGACAGTCGCCAGGAACAGCGGCATGGAGCCCACCGCGTAGGCCGGAGTTTCTGCAAACAGATTCAGATCGTAGGTGATGCTGCCGCGTAGCGGGTCGACCTGATACGCCTCCGGTGGCAGCTCGATCGGCCCATCGCGCCGGCCATTGCTGTCTTGGGTAAAGAACGTCACGGGACTTTCGCCGGGATTGAACGAGGTGCCGAGCAGTTCATCATTGAAACTTCTGGGGTGATCGAAATCGATGCGCGCGGCGCTCGGGTCATCGATCGACTGGCTGATACTGATGCTTTTTTTCAGTTGGTTCTCGTCCAGCGTCGCACCCTTGAG
Organism: Pseudomonas sp. 01L34; assembly: GCF_056400265.1. Lineage (NCBI taxonomy): Bacteria > Pseudomonadati > Pseudomonadota > Gammaproteobacteria > Pseudomonadales > Pseudomonadaceae > Pseudomonas > Pseudomonas sp. 01L34. Next base: position 92,484 of record NZ_JBFTSX010000008.1, on the reverse strand, counting down.
CCAGGTCGCAGCCTGGTCGTCGTATACCACCACGGGCAAAGCCAGTGGCTGGATGGTTTTTTCCGTCGTGTGCGGGTCGAAGCGGCGTACTGGCAGGTCCAGGTTCTTGCGGGTCACCGTGACCGCCGAGAAATCCAGCAGGCTGACTTCGAGCGTGTCGATCGGTCCATTGAAGTACACCTTGGCATACTGTCGGGTTTGTTGTTTTTCAAAGGCACGCTGGTCGTCCTCGAGCTGTTTTTCGAACGCTTCGCTCCAGGCTTTCTGCTGTTGCATTTGCGCCAGTTGTTTTTGATAGAACGCAATTTGCGTGGCGGTTTCATTGATCGCGCCCGAGCGCGAGAGGAATTGCCCGGTGCTGTCCCTGGCCTGAACGATCAGCGAGTTGGGCGGTGTATCGCGAACCTCGGGGGCCGGTGGTGCGCTGTTACTGAATTCGATTTCGGCATGGTTTTTTTCAAGTTTCAGCAGCGTGACACTGAGGTTGTCATTGGTGCGCGTCTGGCCGACGTCCTTTTTTGTCAGGTCGAAGCTGTAGATTCGGCGTGGGGCGATGACCTCCACCTTGCCTTGCAGGCTCACTGGTTGTGGCAGGTGCTTTTTGTCCACACCCAGGCCTTCGATGAAGGGGTAGGTCACCGTCAAGTCATCGGGGTTGGTCAGGTTGGAGCTCGACGGGCTCAGCTGAATGCCGGGATCGGTTTCCGACCATTCCGGCTGAAACGCGATGACGCGCTTGTTGCTGAGGGTCACCGATTGCCATTCCAGGTCATGAGGGAAAAGGAATGCGCCAGGGGCGTTGAAGTGGAGGGGGAATACTGGTTGCAGATCGGTCAGGTAATCCGAGCTGGACTCCTTGTGCAGCACGAACAGCCCGTTTATGTAAGTGTCGACCAGCGCCTGGGGCGTGGGGTAGTGCTTGAATACGGCGAGGGCATCTTCGCCGTATTCGGTGACCACCGGTTTACTGTCGAGCTTGAGTTGCGCACGCTCGAGCAGCAGCAGTGAACCGCCGAGTTCGGTCACGACGTCCTTGAGTTTCGGATCCTTGATCGCCTCCAGAGACTTTTCGAACTGCGCGGTCTTTTCTTCGAGGCTGACCTGGCGTTTCTCATCGCTGGGTGAACAACCACCGAGCAGCAATGCGAGGCAAAGTCCTGCACTCGTTAAGGGCAATCGCACATCCATTTCCAGTTTTCCTGTCCGATGTCGCTGACCTGTCATTGATCTGGACACTAGCAGAAAAACTTTGTCACACACACGCAGGTTGCGGATTTTCCGGCGGTTTCTGGGTGTAACAGGCGGCTGTTATACTCGCCGCCATTTCCAGCCCCTTGTGTGAGATTCAATGGAACGCTTTATCGAAAATACAATGTACGCCTCCCGCTGGTTGCTGGCGCCGATCTATTTCGGTTTGTCGCTGGGCTTGCTGGCGTTGGCACTGAAATTCTTCCAGGAAGTCATCCACGTCATCCCTAACGTGTTCTCGATGGCCGAGTCGGATCTGATTCTGGTGTTGTTGTCGCTGATCGACATGGCGCTGGTAGGCGGCTTGCTGGTGATGGTGATGATCTCCGGTTACGAGAACTTCGTTTCCGAACTGGATATCGACGACAGCAAGGAGAAGCTCAACTGGTTGGGCACCATGGATTCGTCTTCGTTGAAGATGAAGGTCGCGGCTTCCATCGTGGCAATTTCGTCGATCCACTTGCTGCGGATTTTCATGGACGCCAAGAACGTCGATCCTGAGCATTTGCAGTGGTACGTGATTATCCACATGACCTTCGTGGTGTCGGCGTTTGCCATGGGTTATCTGGACAAGCTGACCAAGCACTGATCCGTCCTTACTCGGTCCACCGCACCGCCCGTCTGTTGCGAAACAGACGGGCGGTGTCGTTTGTGGCTTGTACTTTGGCGCGTCGAGGCATATCCCTGTAAGAACCCTGGCTCTCCACTGCGTGAGGTGCGCTCATGAACCTGCAAGAGTTGAATGCGTATGCCATCGCCGGAAAGATCGATGAGTTGAATCTGATCTCGATGGAAGGCGTGTTCTACGTGCTGGAGGCTCGGATGCATGGTGCGGCGCATCCAGTGCTCGATGCTCATGGCGAGACATTGCAGCTGCGCTCGGTCGAGCATGCGCGTGAAGTGCTTCACGCCTGTCCCAAGCCATTCAACGTTGTATATACCTCGGCCCATGATGAAATGTGCGGTACCAGCGCCGAGGAAAGTCCGAAATTACCGAGCACCTTCCGTTCTGCGTAACAGGGCTGACGCCGCTCATCAACGTGGCGGCATCTGTGCTAGTCTGCTCGCCCTTTTGATTCCGGGCGCTCCGGGATGCGCTGTGCACGCACGGCAAGTTCCAGGGCCGTCCGCACAGCGGAGCAGTGTCATGTCCGAAGTAAATCTGTCCACCGATGAAACCCGCGTCAGCTACGGCATTGGCCGTCAGTTGGGCGACCAGCTGCGTGACAATCCGCCACCGGGCGTGAGCCTGGACGCAATCCTGGCGGGTCTGACCGACGCGTTCGCCGGCAAGCCAAGCCGTGTGGGTCAGGAAGAAATGTCCGCCAGCTTCAAAGTGATCCGCGAGATCATGCAAGCTGAAGCGGCTGCCAAGGCTGAAGCTGCTGCTGGCGAAGGTCTGGCTTTCCTGGCTGAAAACGCCAAGCGTGAAGGCATCACTACTCTGGCTTCGGGCCTGCAATTTGAAGTGCTGACTCAAGGTGAAGGCGCCAAGCCAACCCGTGAAGATCAAGTGCGCACTCACTACCACGGCACTCTGATCGACGGCACTGTGTTCGACAGCTCCTACGAGCGCGGCCAGCCTGCAGAATTCCCGGTAGGCGGCGTTATCGCTGGCTGGACCGAAGCCCTGCAACTGATGAACGCGGGCAGCAAATGGCGTCTGTACGTGCCGAGCGAACTGGCTTACGGCGCTCAAGGCGTTGGCAGCATTCCGCCGCACAGCGTACTGGTATTCGACGTCGAACTGCTCGACGTTCTGTAATCCCGGTGTTGGAGCTGGCCCGCTCCTGCAGGGCCAGCTCCGGCATTTTTACAAATGATCTTCATACCTCGAACTTGGTATTCAGATCATGACTCGGGCGCAACGCCCGGGCATAGCAAAACAGAAACAGATTGCGCACCAGTTCCTTGAGCACCACCGGCTCGCTGGAACTCAGGCCGTTGACGTCCAGATCACCCTGATCCTGCAGCTCGTTCAAGGCTTCTTCTTCAAGCACCGCACAGACTTCCCCGGTTTCCCGATGCAGGATTCTGAGGTAGGGATGTGGGCGGTCCAGCCAGGCATCGATCAAATAAGTCATGGGTCTCATCTCCATTGATTGGGTTCAATGAGAATAATTCCTATTCATTAAATAGCAAGGGCCTATTGGCGGTTTGCGTTTTTTATCGGGTAAGGATTGCGTAAGGTCAAAACGGCTGGCGTTTGGCTATTGCGAGGAGTGCTGGGTGAGGCGGGAAGGGCAAAGCACCATCCCACGCAGGGCGCGGGATGGAATACAGCGGGCTCAGACTTTTCTGACGAACTCGGATTTAAGTTTCATCGGGCCGATGCCGTCGATCTTGCAGTCGATGTCGTGGTCGCCATCGCACAGGCGGATGTTCTTGACCTTGGTGCCGACCTTGACCACCAGGGAAGTGCCTTTGACCTTGAGGTCCTTGATCACGGTGATGGTATCGCCGTCCTGCAGCACATTGCCGACCGAGTCCTTTTTCACGGTATCGTCGGACGCTACTTCGGCTTCGCCAGTGGCGGACCACTCATGGGCGCACTCCGGGCAGATCAGCTGTGCGCCGTCTTCGTAGGTGTATTCGGAATTGCATTTCGGGCAGGGTGGCAACGTGCTCACTAAAGCTCCTTGGATTCAGGATGGCTAAAAAGCGCACATTATATAGGGATTTATCGCAGGAGGGAGCGAACAGCAAAAGATCGCAGCCTTCGGCAGCTCCTTGGTGTACCCATGTGGAGCTGCCGAGGGCTGCGATCTTTTGAATTTGCTATGAATATCAGTGCGTGCGAGCGACCGCAAATTCACTCAATTCCACCAGCGCATCGCGGTATTCGCTGGCGGGCAGGGCGCCGAGGCACTTAATCGCACGGGCCACGTAGTCGCGGGCCAGTTGCGCGGTGTAATCCAGCGAGCCGGAAGCTTCGACCGCTTCGCGAATGCTTTCCAGGTCTTCGATGCCACCTTTCTGGATCGCCTGACGAACCAGTGCGGCCTGCTCCGGAGTGCCTTCGCGCATGGTGTAGATCAGCGGCAGCGTCGGCTTGCCCTCGGCCAGATCGTCACCGACGTTCTTGCCCAGAGTCTCGGCATCGCCACGGTAGTCCAGCAGGTCATCGACCAGTTGGAAGGCCACGCCCAGGTGATCGCCGAAGGTGCGTAGCGCTTCGCTCTGTTCCAGCGAGGCGCCGGCCAGGGCCGCGGCACTGTGGGTCGAAGCCTCGAAGAGCATCGCGGTTTTGCCGCGAATGACTTCCATGTAGGTTTCTTCGGTGGTGCTGGCGTCGCGGACCTTCGACAGCTGTAGCACCTCGCCTTCAGCGATGATGCGCGTGGCTTGCGAAAGGATCTTCATTACCGGCATGGAGCCCAGTTCGACCATCATTTCGAAAGAACGCGAATACAGGAAGTCGCCCACCAGCACGCTCGGCGCGTTGCCCCACATGGCATTGGCGGTCGAACGGCCACGGCGCATGCCGGACATGTCGACGACGTCGTCGTGCAGCAGGGTGGCGGTGTGCAGAAACTCGATGGTCGCGGCCAGCAGGCGCAGGTCATCGCCCTCGCGGCCCAGTGCCTTGCCGCACAGCAGCACGAGCAAGGGACGCAGGCGTTTGCCGCCAGCCGAGGTAATGTAGTCGCCGATTTTCGATACCAGCGGCACTCGGGAAGTCAGCTGCTTCTTGATGATGCCGTCGACGGCGCTAAAATCGTCCGCCACCGCGCGGTAGAAAGCTTGGGGTTGCATCAGCGACAGTTGCTCCAGAAGGGTTGCGCGGCATGCTAGGACCCACGTCCGGGCCTGTCAAGGCGCGATGGACGGCCACTTGCAACGCCAGAGTAGCTTGCGTACAATCGCGCACCCTGAACTTCCTGGGCAGCACCTGCCTTACGCAATTGCAAACAGGCCTTCCAGCCTTATGCAGCCATGCCAGCCAATACCTCTTCTTATAAAGAGCTGGGTGAGCAGGATTATCGGAGAAATACCATGTCTTATGCAGTAATCGTTACTGGTGGCAAGCAGTACAAAGTTGCTCCAGGTGAATACCTGAAGATCGAAAAACTGGAAATCGCTACCGGCGAATCCGTAACTTTTGATCGCGTTCTGTTGGTTGCCAATGGCGACGACGTGAATATCGGCGCTCCAGTTGTTCCTGGCGCTACCGTTGTGGCTGAAGTGATCTCCCAAGGTCGTCACGATAAAGTCCGCATCATCAAGTTCCGTCGCCGTAAGCACCACATGAAGCGTATGGGCCACCGCCAGTGGTACACCGAGATCAAAATCACCGGTATTCAGGCTTAATCAGCCTAATTCCTCACTAGGAGAATTGAACTCATGGCACACAAAAAAGCTGGTGGTAGTACCCGTAACGGTCGCGACTCAGAAGCCAAACGCCTTGGCGTGAAGATGTATGGCGGCCAGGTCATCAAGGCCGGTAACATCATCGTGCGTCAGCGCGGCACCCAATTCCACGCTGGCTACGGCGTTGGTATGGGTAAAGATCACACCCTCTTCGCGAAAATCGAAGGCGTGATCAAGTTTGAAGTAAAAGGCGCCTTCGGTCGTCGTTACGTGAGCGTCGTCGCAGCTTAATTGCGCGATCGCTGGAAAAGCCCTGTCTTGCGACGGGGCTTTTTCGTTTGTGGGGTGAGTCTCTTGCAAAGCTGTTTGTGATGGGCTCCAGCGCTGTATTGGCGGTCGTTGATTGAGGTCGCTGCGCTCATTTTTGCAAGAGTCTTATGTCTTGGTTGTTTTTCGGCTCGTCCGTATGGCGAGAGGCGTTTTGTTATGAAGTTTGTTGATGAAGTATCGATTCGAGTAAAGGCCGGCGACGGTGGCAACGGTTGCATGAGTTTCCGTCGAGAAAAATTCATCGAAAACGGCGGCCCGAACGGCGGCGATGGTGGTGATGGTGGTTCCATCTACATGATGGCCGACGAAAACCTGAACACCCTGGTCGACTACCGTTACACTCGCCACTTCGATGCCGAGCGCGGTTCCAACGGTGGTAGTACCGACTGCACCGGCAAAAAAGGTGAGGATCTGATCCTGCGGGTGCCGGTAGGTACCACAGTGATCGACTCTGCCACCCAGGAAGTCATTGGCGACCTGACCAAGGCCGGCCAGAAGCTGATGGTGGTTCAGGGCGGCTGGCACGGTCTGGGTAACACTCGTTTCAAATCCAGTACCAACCGTGCGCCGCGCCAGACTACGCCGGGCAAGCCGGGTGAGCAGCGCGACCTGAAACTGGAAATGAAGGTGTTGGCGGACGTCGGTCTGCTCGGTTTGCCGAACGCCGGCAAAAGTACCTTCATTCGCTCGGTGTCGGCTGCCAAGCCGAAAGTCGCCGACTACCCGTTCACCACATTGGTGCCGAACCTGGGTGTGGTCAGTGTCGATCGCTGGAAGAGCTTCGTGGTCGCGGATATTCCGGGCTTGATCGAAGGTGCTTCCGACGGCGCGGGCCTGGGGATTCGCTTCCTCAAGCACTTGTCGCGTACGCGTCTGCTGCTGCATCTCGTCGACATGGCGCCGCTGGATGACACCAGTGCGCCGGATGCCGCTGAAGTGATCGTCAGCGAGCTGACCAAGTTCAGCCCGTCCCTGGCCGAGCGTGATCGCTGGCTGGTACTGAACAAGTGCGACCAGATCCTTGAAGAAGAGCACGATGCTCGCGTCAAGGAGATCGTTGATCGTCTGGAGTGGACCGGTCCGGTCTATGTGATCTCGGCGATCGCCAAGCAAGGCACCGAGCGTCTGTGCCACGACATCATGCGTTACCTGGAAGATCGCGCCGATCGCCTGGCTAACGACCCGGCCTACAAGGAAGAGCTGGCTGAGCTCGATCAGCGCATCGAAGATGAAGCGCGCGCCCAGTTGCAGGCGCTGGACGATCAGCGTGCTCTGCGCCGCAGCGGCGTGAAGTCGGTCCATGACATCGGTGACGACGATTGGGACGAAGAAGATGTGGATGACGAAGACGGTCCGGAAATCATTTACGTGCGTGACTGATTCGTTGCGATAAACTTAAGCGCCGCTCACTGGAGCGGCGTTTTAGTATCTGGAAATCGACTGTTGGTCACGAAGAACCACGAATAACGTCACGGGCAGTGCCAGGTCGCGCTGCCCTCAAGCTAAGGTTGAAGATGATGCGGAGCAAGGTGACAGGTGCGCAGCGTTGGGTCGTGAAGATCGGCAGCGCTTTGCTGACGGCGGACGGCAAAGGCCTGGATCGCGCAGCAATGGGTGTCTGGGTCGAGCAGATGGTTGCCCTGCATGAGGCGGGCGTTGAACTGGTGCTGGTGTCCTCCGGGGCAGTGGCGGCGGGCATGAGCCGTCTGGGCTGGACCTCGCGACCCAGTGCGATGCATGAGTTGCAGGCGGCTGCCGCCATCGGTCAGATGGGGCTGGTGCAGGCCTGGGAGTCGAGCTTCGCCGAACATGGTCGGCATACCGCGCAGATTCTCCTGACTCACGACGATTTGTCCGACCGCAAGCGCTACCTGAATGCTCGTAGCACTTTGCGTGCGCTGGTTGAGTTGAAGGTGATCCCGGTGATCAACGAAAACGACACTGTGGTCACTGACGAAATCCGTTTCGGCGACAACGATACGTTGGCGGCGCTGGTGGCGAATCTGGTCGAAGCCGATTTGCTGGTGATCCTCACTGATCGCGATGGCATGTTCGATGCTGATCCACGCAACAATCCCGATGCCAAGCTGATTTATGAGGCGCGGGCCGACGATCCGGCGCTCGATGCGGTAGCCGGTGGCACTGGTGGTGCGCTGGGGCGTGGCGGCATGCAGACCAAGCTGCGCGCTGCGCGTCTGGCGGCGCGCTCTGGTGCGCACACCATCATCGTTGGTGGGCGTATTGAGCGAGTGCTGGATCGCCTCAAGGCTGGCGAGCGCATCGGCACTTTGCTGTCGCCTGAGCGCGGCATGCTGGCGGCCCGCAAACAGTGGCTGGCCGGGCATCTGCAGACTCGCGGCACGCTGGTGCTGGACGCGGGGGCGGTGACTGCGCTGTCTCAGGGCAACAAAAGTTTGCTGCCGGTAGGTGTAAAGCTGGTCCAGGGCAGCTTCCGTCGCGGCGAAATGGTGGTCTGTGTGGCGCCGGACGGTCGTGAAATCGCTCGTGGCCTGGCTAACTACAGTGCTCTGGAAGCACAAAAAATCATCGGTCAGTCGTCTGAGGCGATTATCGGTCTGTTGGGTTACATGGCGGAGCCGGAGCTGGTTCACCGGGATAACCTGATTCTGGTCTGAAGGAATACCTGAATGCGTGTGGCAAAAGGATTATTGGGCTTGTTGTTGGCGATGCCGTTGCTGGCCTCGGCCGAGGAAATTGGCCAGGTGTCGACGGTGTTCAAATTCGTTGGCCCGAACGACCGTATTGTTGTCGAGGCGTTTGATGATCCGAAAGTGGAGGGCGTGACCTGTTACCTGTCGCGTGCCAAGACGGGTGGCGTGAAAGGTGGTCTGGGATTGGCCGAGGATCGCGCCGAGGCGTCTATTGCATGTCGCCAGGTCGGGCCGATCAGCTTCAAGGGTGAGCTCAAGGATGGCGAGGAGGTATTCAAGGAGCGCACCTCGCTGGTATTCAAGACTATGCAGGTGGTGCGATTCCTCGACAAGAAGCGCAATACCCTGGTGTATCTGGTCTACAGCGATCGCTTGATCGAGGGCAGTCCGCAGAATGCAGTGACGGCAATTCCGATTCTGCCGTGGACGCACGCTCAGTAAGATAACGAAGGTCCAGGTGTGGGGGTGAGTCTGCTTGCTCCCACATTTTTTTTGCATTGTATTTAATAAATCGCAGGCAATAAAAAACCGACCCTGAGGTCGGTTTTTTAACGAGCGCGTCGCTTAGGCAGCAGCGGCAACGTTCAGGGCCTTGACGTGGCCATTCAGGCGGCTCTTATGGCGAGCAGCTTTGTTCTTGTGGATGATGCCTTTATCGGCCATACGGTCGATAACTGGCACGGCCAGAACGTAAGCAGCTTGAGCTTTAGCAGCGTCTTTTGCGTCGATGGCTTTAACTACATTCTTGATGTAGGTACGAACCATGGAACGCAGGCTGGCGTTGTGGCTGCGACGCTTCTCAGCCTGTTTTGCACGTTTTTTGGCGGAAGGTGTGTTGGCCACCGTCGAGCTCCTCGAAAGACTTTTTAGGAAATAGCAAACAAAATAGGCCGCGAATCATGCCGATGAGTTGATGTCTTGTCAAGGGCGGAAGAGACGTTCCGCTAAGTGGCCGGTTCCGGCCCCATGAAAACTACTGCGCTCGGCAATACAGCGTTGAAAGCAGGCTCGAAATGCTCATTGACTAAAGTCAACTCCGCTTTCTCGCCTGCTTTCGCCTTGTCTTGCCTTTGCTCGCTACGTTTTCAAGGGGACGGTGCGCTGGATATTTCTTTCCGGCGCGCGACCTGTAAACTCGCGAGCTTTGGCTCTGTGCTGTTGCGGCGCGGAGTATCGCATAAGTGGGCGCGTTGTTCGCCTGCTGTTTATCGACAGGCACAAACTCTTTCAATGAATCTGCTCAAATCGTTGGCCGCTGTCAGCTCTATCACGATGCTTTCCCGGGTGTTGGGGTTTGTTCGTGACACTCTAATCGCCCGTGCATTTGGTGCCGGAATGGCGACTGACGCCTTCTTTATCGCCTTCAAGCTGCCCAATCTGCTGCGGCGGATCTTCGCCGAAGGGGCATTTTCCCAGGCCTTTGTGCCGATTCTTGCCGAATACAAAAGCCAAAAGGGCGAGGAGGCGGCGCGAACCTTCATTGCCTACGTCTCAGGCCTGCTGACACTGGTACTGGCGCTGGTCACTGCGTTGGGCATGCTCGCCGCCCCCTGGGTTATCTGGGCCACGGCACCGGGTTTCGTCGATTCTCCTGAAAAATTCCGGCTGACAACCGATCTGCTGCGGGTCACTTTCCCTTATATATTGCTGATCTCCCTGTCGTCGCTGGCCGGGGCGATCCTCAACACCTGGAACCGCTTCTCGGTGCCAGCTTTTGTGCCGACCCTGCTCAATGTCAGCATGATCATCTTTGCAGTATTCCTGACGCCGTATTTCGATCCGCCGGTGATGGCGCTGGGCTGGGCCGTTCTGGTGGGTGGGCTGGCGCAGCTGCTCTATCAACTGCCGCACCTGAAAAAGATCGGCATGCTGGTACTGCCGCGTTTGAATCTGCGCGATAGCGGTGTCTGGCGGGTCATGAAACAGATGCTGCCCGCGATCATCGGCGTTTCGGTGAGTCAGATTTCGCTGATCATCAATACTATATTTGCCTCGTTCCTGGTGGCCGGCTCCGTGTCCTGGATGTATTACGCCGACCGCCTGATGGAATTGCCATCCGGCGTGCTGGGTGTGGCGCTGGGCACGATTTTGTTGCCGACCCTGGCCAAGACCTATGCCAGCCAGGATCGCCACGAATACTCGCGAATCCTCGATTGGGGGCTGCGCCTGTGCTTCATGCTGGTGTTGCCGTGCGCCCTGGCGTTGGGGATTCTGTCTGAACCGCTGACGGTTTCGCTGTTCCAGTATGGCCATTTCAGTGCTTTCGATGCGGCCATGACTCAGCGCGCGTTGATCGCTTATTCCGTCGGCTTGCTGGGGATTATCGTGATCAAAGTGCTGGCGCCGGGCTTCTATGCGCAACAAAACATCCGCACGCCGGTGAAAATCGCGATTTTCACCCTGATCGTCACTCAGCTGTTCAATCTGGTGCTGATCGGTCCGCTGGCGCACGCCGGCCTGGCCCTGGCCATCAGCGCGGGTGCCTGCATCAACGCCGGCTTGCTGTTTTATCAATTGCGCAAGCAGCAGATGTATCAGCCGCAACCGGGTTGGGCGAAGTTCGGGCTCAAATTGCTGGTGGCGGTAGCGGTGATGTCTGCAGTATTGCTGGGCGCGATGCACTTTATGCCGGCCTGGGGGCAGGGGCCTATGCTTGAGCGGCTGCTGCGTCTGGGTGCATTGGTGATCGCAGGCGTCGTGGCGTATTTCGGCATGTTGCTGTTGATGGGCTTCCGTTTGCGCGACTTCAATCGCAAGGCCTTGAGCTGAAGACGTTATCTCGATAATCATGGGCGAACCGGCAGTTTTGTCGGCTCGATTACTTTGGGTTACGGTGTTGCCTGTCGTCGGCCGCCGGGTGTGGTTATAATCGACCACTTTATGAGCAAGAAGCGCGTTATGCAGCTGGTTCGAGGTCTCCACAACCTGCGCCCCCAGCATCGGGGCTGTGTCGCCACTATTGGCAACTTTGACGGTGTTCACCGTGGCCACCAGGCTATCCTGGTCCGGCTGCGAGAGCGTGCGCTCGAGTTGGGCGTGCCCAGCTGCGTGGTGATTTTCGAGCCGCAGCCGCGGGAGTTCTTCGCTCCGGACACCGCCCCGGCCCGTCTGGCCCGCTTGCGGGACAAACTGCAGCTGCTGGCCGAAGAGGGTGTCGACCGGGTGTTGTGCCTGGCTTTCAACCATCGCCTGAGCAAACTCAGCGCCAGAGAGTTCGTCGATACCATTCTGGTGGACGGCCTCGGGGTGCAGCATCTGGAAGTCGGTGACGATTTCCGATTTGGCTGCGACCGGTTGGGGGATTTCGACTACTTGCAACAGGCCGGCGTCCTTCAGGGCTTTACCGTCGAAGCGGCGCAGACCGTCGAGCTGGACGGCATTCGTGTCAGCAGCACTCAGGTCCGCAATGCCCTGGCCGCTGCCGATTTCGCCTTGGCCGAGCAACTGCTCGGTCGCCCGTACCGGATTGCCGGTCGGGTCCTGCATGGCCAGAAGCTGGCGCGCCAGTTGGGTACGCCCACGGCCAACGTGCAACTCAAGCGTCGTCGTGTGCCGTTGAGCGGGGTTTACCTGGTCAGCGTCGACATCGATGGCAAGACCTGGCCAGGCGTCGCCAATATTGGTGTGCGGCCAACGGTCGAAGGGGATGGCAAAGCTCACCTCGAAGTGCACCTTTTAGATTTTGCCGGCGATCTGTATGACCGGCGTTTGACGGTGGTTTTCCACCACAAGCTGCGTGAAGAGCAGCGTTTCGCCTCTCTGGAGGCGCTTAAGACGGCGATCAATGCGGATATCGCCGCCGCCCGTGCCCTGTCGCACCTAGCGCCAATCGCTAATGAAGAGCCTTAAATGACCGACTATAAAGCCACGCTAAACCTTCCGGACACCGCCTTCCCAATGAAGGCCGGCCTGCCTCAGCGCGAACCGCAGATTCTGCAGCGCTGGGACAGCATTGGCCTGTACGGTAAGTTGCGCGAGATTGGCAAGGATCGTCCGAAGTTCGTACTGCACGACGGTCCTCCGTACGCCAACGGCACGATTCACATCGGTCATGCGCTGAACAAGATTCTCAAGGACATGATCATCCGCTCGAAAACCCTGTCGGGTTTCGACGCACCTTATGTTCCGGGCTGGGACTGCCACGGCCTGCCGATCGAGCACAAAGTCGAAGTGACCCATGGCAAGAACCTGGGCGCCGACAAGACCCGCGAACTGTGCCGTGCCTACGCCACCGAGCAGATCGAAGGCCAGAAGTCCGAATTCATCCGTTTGGGCGTGTTGGGCGACTTCGCCAACCCGTACAAGACCATGGACTTCAAAAACGAGGCCGGTGAAATCCGCGCCCTGGCGGAAATCGTCAAGGGTGGCTTCGTGTTCAAGGGCCTGAAGCCTGTGAACTGGTGCTTTGACTGCGGTTCGGCCCTGGCTGAAGCGGAAGTCGAGTACGAGAACAAAAAGTCCGCGACCATCGACGTGGCCTTCCCGATCGCCGACGAAGCCAAGCTGGCTGCCGCGTTCGGTCTGCCGTCGTTGGGCAAACCTGCTTCGATCGTGATCTGGACCACCACTCCGTGGACTATCCCGGCCAACCAGGCGCTGAACGTTCACCCGGAGTTCAACTACGCCCTGGTCGACGTCGGCGACAAGCTGCTGGTACTGGCTGAAGAATTGGTCGAGTCCTGCCTGGCCCGCTACAGCCTGGAAGGTTCGGTGATCGCCACCACCACCGGTAAAGCGCTGGAACTGATCAACTTCCGTCACCCGTTCTACGATCGCCTGTCGCCGGTCTACCTGGCCGACTACGTTGAGCTGGGCGCGGGCACCGGCGTGGTTCACTCCTCGCCAGCCTACGGCGTGGACGACTTCGTGACCTGCAAGAAGTACGGCATGGTCAACGATGACATCATCAATCCGGTGCAAAGCAATGGCGTGTATGTGCCATCGCTGGAGTTCTTCGGCGGCCAGTTCATCTGGAAGGCCAATCCGGCCATCGTCGATAAACTGACCGAAGTCGGCGCGCTGCTGCACACCACCACCATCGAACACAGCTACATGCATTGCTGGCGTCACAAGACCCCGCTGATCTACCGCGCCACCGCGCAGTGGTTCATCGGCATGGACAAAGAGCCAGCAGCGGGCGACACCCTGCGCAAACGCGCGATCAAAGCCATCGAAGACACCAAATTCGTCCCGGCCTGGGGCCAGGCGCGCCTGCACTCGATGATCGCCAACCGTCCGGACTGGTGCATCTCCCGTCAGCGCAACTGGGGCGTGCCGATCCCGTTCTTCCTGAACAAGGAAAGCGGCGAACTGCACCCACGCACCGTCGAACTGATGGAAATCGTCGCCCAGCGCGTCGAAGTCGAAGGCATCGAAGCCTGGTTCAAGATGGACGCCGCCGAGTTGCTCGGTGACGAAGCGCCGCTGTACGACAAGATCAGCGACACCCTGGACGTCTGGTTCGACTCGGGCACCACGCACTGGCACGTCCTGCGCGGTTCGCACCCGATGGGTCACGAGACCGGCCCACGCGCCGACCTGTACCTGGAAGGTTCGGACCAGCACCGCGGCTGGTTCCACTCGTCGTTGCTGACCGGTTGCGCCATCGACGACCACGCACCATACCGCGAACTGCTGACCCACGGTTTCACCGTCGACGAATCCGGTCGCAAAATGTCCAAGTCCCTGGGCAACGTGATCGCGCCGCAGAAGGTCAACGACACCCTGGGCGCCGACATCATGCGTCTGTGGGTAGCGTCTACCGACTACTCAGGTGAGATGGCGGTTTCCGAGCAGATCCTGCAACGCAGTGCGGACGCCTACCGGCGCATCCGTAACACCGCGCGCTTCCTGCTTTCCAACCTGACCGGTTTCAACCCGGCCACCGACCTCCTGCCGGCCGAAGAAATGCTCGCCCTGGACCGTTGGGCGGTGGATCGCACGCTGTTGCTGCAACGCGAGCTGCAGGAACACTACGGCGAATACCGTTTCTGGAACGTTTACTCCAAGATCCACAACTTCTGCGTGCAGGAGTTGGGCGGTTTCTACCTGGACATCATCAAGGACCGCCAGTACACCACTGGCGCCGACAGCAAGGCCCGTCGTTCGTGCCAGACCGCGCTGTTCCACATCAGCGAAGCGCTGGTGCGCTGGATCGCGCCGATCCTGGCGTTCACCGCCGACGAGCTGTGGCAATACCTGCCGGGTGAGCGTAACGAGTCTGTGATGCTCAACACCTGGTACGAAGGCCTGAGCGAGCTGCCAGAAGGCTTCGAGCTGGATCGCGCTTACTGGGACCGGATCATGGCGGTCAAGGTTGCGGTCAACAAGGAAATGGAAATCCAGCGTGCAGCCAAGGCCGTCGGTGGCAACCTGCAAGCCGAAGTGACGCTGTTCGCCGAAGACGCGCTGAGCGCCGACCTGGCCAAGCTGAGCAACGAACTGCGTTTCGTGCTGATCACTTCGACCGCCAGTGTTGCGCCATTGGTGCAGGCACCGGCCGATGCCGTGGTCACCGAAGTCAGCGGCCTGAAGCTCAAGATCGTCAAGTCGGCTCACGTCAAGTGCGCCCGCTGCTGGCACTGCCGTGAAGACGTCGGTGTGAACCCGGAACATCCGGAAATCTGCGGTCGTTGTGTCGACAACATCAGCGGCGCGGGCGAGGTTCGTCACTATGCCTAATGCGGCTGGCCGTTTCGGACGGCTGAGCTGGCTCTGGTTGAGTTTGCTGGTCCTGGTCATTGACCAGGCCAGCAAGTTCTACTTCGAAGGCAAGCTCGAGATGTACCAACAAATCGTGGTGATCCCCGATTTGTTCAGCTGGACCCTGGCCTACAACACCGGGGCGGCGTTCAGCTTCCTGGCTGACAGCTCCGGCTGGCAGCGCTGGTTGTTTGCCTTGATCGCGGTGGTGGTCAGTGCGGTGCTGGTGATCTGGCTCAAGCGCCTGGGGCGCAACGACACCTGGCTGGCGATTGCGCTGGCCCTGGTGTTGGGTGGCGCGCTGGGCAATCTGTACGACCGCATTGCCTTGGGCCATGTGATCGATTTCATTCTGGTGCACTGGCAGAACCGCTGGTATTTCCCGGCGTTCAACTTTGCTGACAGCGCCATTTCTGTCGGTGCCGTAATGCTCGCGCTGGATATGTTCAAAAGTAAGAAGACCGGAGAAACCGTTCATGACTGAACAGGTATTGGCTGAACAACGTATCGGCCAGAACACGGAAGTCACCTTGCACTTTGCATTGCGCCTGGAGAACGGCGACACCGTCGACAGCACTTTCGACAAAGCCCCGGCGACCTTCAAGGTCGGCGACGGCAACCTGTTGCCAGGCTTCGAGGCCGCGCTGTTCGGCTTCAAGGCCGGCGACAAGCGCAGCCTGTCCATCGAGCCGGAAAACGCTTTTGGCCAACCTAACCCGCAAAACGTGCAGATCATCCCGCGCTCGCAGTTCCAGAACATGGAACTGTCGCCAGGATTGCTGGTGATCTTCAATGATGCGGCCAATACCGAGCTGCCAGGCGTGGTGAAGGAATTCGATGACGCGCAAGTGACCATCGACTTCAACCACCCGCTCGCCGGTAAGACCTTGACCTTTGACGTCGAGATCATCAACGTCAAAGCGCTGTAACGTTGTGGAAGCGAGCCTTTGTGGCGAGGGGGCTTGCCCCCGTTGGGGTGCGAAGCGCCCCTGAAACCAGCCACCGCTATCTTGAATGAGAAAGCGGTGACCGGTTTACGATTGCTTCGCAATCGAACGGGGCGATGCGGCGTTCCGACAAGCCCCCTCGCCACAGCAGGCTCGCTCCCACAGTTGGTTTTTCACTGTTTTCGCTATTTCTTGCGCGCAAGACACGAGGCACAGCATGCAAATCAAACTCGCCAACCCCCGTGGCTTCTGCGCCGGCGTGGACCGGGCGATCGAAATCGTCAACCGCGCCCTGGAAGTCTTCGGGCCGCCGATCTATGTGCGCCACGAAGTGGTCCACAACAAATTCGTCGTCGAAGACCTGCGTGCCCGTGGGGCGATCTTCGTCGAGGAACTGGATCAGGTGCCGGACGACGTGATCGTTATCTTCAGCGCCCACGGCGTTTCCCAGGCCGTGCGTACCGAAGCCACAGGTCGTGGCCTGAAGGTGTTCGACGCGACCTGCCCGCTGGTGACCAAGGTGCACATCGAAGTCGCGCGTTACAGCCGTGACGGCCGTGAATGCATCCTTATCGGTCATGCCGGCCATCCGGAAGTCGAAGGCACCATGGGCCAGTACGATGGCAGCAATGGTGGCGCGATCTATCTGGTCGAAGACGAGAAAGATGTCGCCGAGTTGCAGGTGAACAACCCTGAAAAGCTGGCCTTCGTTACCCAGACCACCCTGTCCATGGACGACACCAGTCGCGTGATCGACGCCCTGCGTACACGTTTCCCGGCGATCGGCGGTCCGCGCAAGGACGACATCTGCTACGCCACGCAAAACCGTCAGGACGCCGTCAAGCAACTGGCGGACGAGTGCGACGTGGTGCTGGTGGTCGGCAGCCCGAACAGCTCCAACTCCAATCGTCTGCGTGAACTGGCCGAACGCATGGCCACCCCGGCCTATCTGATCGACGGTGCCGAAGACTTGCAAAAGAGCTGGTTCGACGGTGTCGAGCGTATTGGCATCACGGCCGGTGCCTCCGCTCCGGAAGTGCTGGTACGTGGCGTGATTCAGCAATTGCAGGCTTGGGGTGCCACCGGTGCCGATGAACTGGCCGGTCGCGAGGAGAACATCACCTTCTCCATGCCTAAAGAGCTGCGCGTGCGTTCGCTGCTGTAATACTTTTCGCCTTTCGACACAGCGCCTGCTCAGCCTTACGGTTGGCCAGGCGCACTCGACCGCTCGCCGCCAGCACCACCTGGAGCTGGCTGACCGGCTCGCGAGCCGAGCAAATATGTAGCGTCCCTGCCTGAAATGCCCGCCCGGGCATCAGCGGTTGGCCCAGACTGCTGAACCGCACGAAACGCCTGACCCACCAATTGCCGACAATCGGCGTCCGCGCATCACCTGCGCGCTCGACCAGTAGCGGATTGCTGCTGTCCTCTGGCCCTTTGCCGCTGATGTCCAGAATGATCCGCCAGCCCTGGCTCCAATCGCCGTTGATGCCATGAATGACCACGTTCTGGTTGCGGGTTATGGCCAGGGTTCTGGCCTGCCGGATCCCGCTGATCAGCGACTCGGCCGCCTGCTCCCGATGATTCGATTCCGTCAGTGCAGCGAACGCCGGACTGACCAAGTGCAGAACAATCCCGACAATCGTCAGTCCCATGAGCAGTCCGATCAAGCTGAAACCTTGCTGATGCATGTCATCTCCCTCCATGGAGTGCTGCGGCCCGCGCGATCCTTGCGCGAGTAATGGCAAAACAACCGTACATCTGTCGGTCGAATGTTCTAGCGTGTAGAAGCAGGTATAGCCGACGGCAACGGAGGGCACTGATGGATCATCGTACAAAAGGTTTCACGCTGATCGAGCTGCTGGTCACGCTCGCGGTGTTTCTGATCCTGATTACACTGGCCGTTCCGGCGTTCACCCGCTCGGTGCAAAGCAACAAGGCCGACACCGAGGTCGGCGACTTGCAACGGGCACTCAATTACGCACGGCTTGAGGCGATTGATCGGGGCCTCACCACTCGGGTTCGCCCGACGGCCGGCGGCAGTGTCTGGACCGGCGAGCTGAGCGTTTATGACGGTACTGGCAATCCGGCCAATGTATTGCGGGTTGTTCCAGCGATGAGCAGCGGAGCAACTCTGACGCTAACCTCAGGAGTGACCGCGATTGATTTCAACAATCTCGGCGGCTTGGCAGCGCCGTCCACGGCGGTGGTGATCAGTTATGTGCTGGGGGCGCAAAGCAGGACGCTGAATGTGTGTTTGAACGGACGAATTCTATTGGGTGGAAGTTGCGGATGAGGGGTTGGAGCAAGCGTGCACAGGAGGGCATGACGCTGATCGAGGTATTGGTCGCGTTGTTGGTGCTGGCTGTGGGTCTGTTGGGCGCGGCGGCGATTCAGCTCAATGCGCTGAAGTACACCGACAGCTCACGGATGACCAGCCAGGCGAGTTTTATCGCCTACGACATGATGGACCGCATTCGCGCCAATTCCGGCGCCGATTACACCGTCACGCCGCCGACCTCGGGCAACTTGAGCGTGGCCCGGGATCAGGACCTCTACGACTTCACCACCAATATCGTCAATTTCGGCGGCGCCACGGCCACCGGCAGCATCGTCCGCAACCAGCGGGTATACACCATCACCATTACCTGGGACGACTCCCGGGCCGCCAATATCGCCGATTCGCGCCGCAGTTTCGTCCTCACCAGCCGCGCCACCGTTGATCCGGCGACGACACCATGAACAGAACCAGCAGAGGTTTCGGCCTGATCGAATTGCTGATCGCCCTGGCATTGAGCCTGATCGTGATCCTGGGCGTGGCGCAGATTTTCATCGCGGCCAAAAACACCTACGTCAGCCAGAGCACTGCCGCCGGCATGCAGGAAGATGCACGGTTCGTCCTGAGCAAGATGATTCAGGAAATTCGCATGGTCGGCATGTTCGGTTGTCTGGGTACGATTACCGACGCCAGCTCGGCGGGGGATTTCAATGCAAGCCTGCTCACGCCGATCAGTTGGGACAATGCCAACCTCAAATTGACGCTGGTCACCGCAGATGTCGGCGGCAGTGGCGGAGTGCCGACCTGGACGGTGGTTTCCGACTGTCGAAATACCGCGACGGCCTACACCGGTTTACGCACGCCGGCATCGGGGCAGTTGGCGTTTCCGATCAGGCGGCTGATCTACAGCTTCAGCAACAACCAACTGCTGATGGGCACCGGCACCGGCACGCCGACTCAGGCGGTGCTCATCAATAACGTCAGTGCTTTTGGCGTGAGCTTCGGGCTCGCCAGCTCAGCTACGGATACAGCCGCCTCCAGCTATAGCAGCAATCCGTCCGATCCGGCGCGAATCCGCAGTGTGCGGCTGACGCTGACCCTCACCGACCCGAACAACCGGGTCCGCAATCAAACCTTCAACGTAGTTGCCGCCTTGCGCAACCGGTTGCAATGAGGGGAGGGCCGATGAGTCGTGCGTCCATGACATCTCACGCCCAGCGCGGCATGGCGCTGTTGGTCAGCCTGGTGTTTCTCCTGGTGCTGACATTGATCGGTCTCTCGTCGATGCAGAGCGCCACGTTGCAGGAGAAAATGACCAGCAGCGTGATCCTGCGCAACCAGTCGTTCCAGGGCGCGGAAGCGGCGTTGCGGGTCGGTGAAAGCGCGGTGCAACTGAACTCCTACTCGTTGCCGGTCTGCAGTGGCACCAGCCAGTGCGCACCGCCGGCCGAGGCGTCGGTCATTACCGCCGCCGGGTTCAACTCCACCTCGGGGGTGAACTGGATCGCCTCCGGTAGCGGCTTTTATGGAGTGCAGAACATCGGCACTACCCTGACTGCCGTGAATGTGCCGAGCAACACATCGGCAACCCTTTATCGGGTGACCGCCGTGGGCATCGCGGGCAGCTCGCGCAGTGTGGTGGAGAGTATTTATGCGAAGTACTGAGACCCGGACAGGCTGGCGCCATTGGTTACTGCAGCTGCTCTGCGGCGCGGTCTTGAGCCTTTACCTGGCAGCGCCGACCTACGCCTTCACGCCCTCGGATTCTCCGCTGTTGAGCGCCGCCGCCGTGCCTGCCAATGTGATGCTGCTGCTCGATGACTCGGGGAGTATGAACAACATTATCTGGGCGGCCGGCTTCGACCCGACGGTCGCACGCACCCCGGTGACGATTTGCCTCTCCAATGGTTCGTGCAACAAAGGCCGCGACCTGGACATGACCGATAACAATATCGCCTTGTCGAGTTTGAATCATGGAACATGCTCGAAGGCCGGATGGTACGGTTTTTATAAAAACAGCCTTCTCGGTCTGGATTCGCTTTGCCTGAAGCTTCCCGATCCGGTGGGAAGCGAGGACACGCGGTATACGGCGAATTATTTGTCCTACCTGATCAGCCTGGCCAACAACACTGACCGGGACTTCACCGACGGCTCGATCCCCAACGATTACCGGATGAACGTGGCGCGCAACGTTTCCAAGACGTTGGTGGCCAATAACCGTTCGCTGCGCATCGGCCTGTCGACGTTCAACCTGGCGGTCGGCAACCATAAGAATGACGGCGGTTACATCGCCCGCTCGATCAGCGATTTGTCGGCGGTCAGTGGCACTGTGACCCAGGCTCAGGCCGATACCAATTACACCTCACTGATCGCCGGGATCAACGAGCTGAGCGCGCAAGCCAATACGCCGCTGGCGGAAGCCTATTACGAGATCACTCGTTATTTCCGTGGCATGGCGCCGTACAACAACTCGACGCCCGACACCTATACCAGTCCGATTCAGTACCGTTGCCAGAAAAACTACGGGGTGGTGATCACCGATGGTCTGCCGACCTACGACCGAACCTTTCCGACCGACGATCCGCTGGGTGGCAGCCGGTTACCAAACTGGGACGGGATCAGCAGTAACGATGGTGCTGACCCTTCAGGCGACGATGAGGGCGACACCCTGTACCTGGATGACATTGCCAAGTTCGCCTTCGATATCGACATGCGTTCCACGGGAACCGATGCCGCGGGTAAAAGCTGGAACGCCCTGGATTTTCCCAAGCAGAACATGAACACCTATACCGTGGGTTTCACCGCTGCAAACCAGATGTTGGCGGATGCCGCGACCTATGGGCAGGGCAAGTATTACCAGGCGAACGACAGTGCGGGACTTAACAATGCACTGTCTGCCGCCCTGAGCGACATCACTTCCAAGGCCGGCTCAGGTGGCAGTGGCGTAGCCAGCGGCACGACCCTGACCAGCGACTCGAGATATTTCCAGACCAGTTACGATCCCAAGGACTGGCGGGGTACGATCAAGTCCTTCGGCTTCACGTCGGCGGGCGCGGTTAACACCGCCGCCGTGCTGTGGACGACCGACACCACCATCGTGCCCGGCGCCACCGCGCCGACCTACCAGTCCTGGAACACGCAAACCAACGCGGCGGTCACCCTGGCTTACAGCAATTTCTCTACGGCGCAGCAGACCACCCTCAACCAGGGGCTGCCTACTGGCATCAACGGCAACGATCTGGTGGAGTGGAGCAAGGGCATCAACAAAACCGGGCTGAAAGTTCGCAGTGTATTGCTCGGCGACATCATCAATTCGCCACTCGTGCTGGCCTCACCCATGGACAAAACCGCGTCCGATCTGGTGGCAGACACCAGCTACAGCACTTACCTGACCACCAAAGCCGCCAACATGAATGCCAGCCTGGTGGTGAATGCCAACGACGGTTTTGTAAACATCATCAACTCGGCCAACGGTGTCAGGCGTTATGCCTACATGCCCTCCAGCGTGCTGCCATCGCTGAACGACATCGCTGATCCCACTTACATTAACGGTGTGAGCCACAAGTTTCTGGTCGATGGCCAGGTCGGCGTGTTCGATGCCCAGCTCAACAGCGCCTGGAAAACCCTGGCGATTGGCGGAACGGGGGCGGGCGGCAAAACCTTCTATGCGCTGCAATTGTTCGACGCATCGGCTGGTAATGAAACTAAAGCACTGTGGGAAGTCAGTGCGCCGGCCACGGCCAATACAGCGAACGTTTTCAATGATCTGGGTTATGCCTATGCGCGCCCCGAAGTGGCACGCTTGGCCGATGGTCGCTGGGCCGCGTTTATCTCCAACGGCTATGGCAGCAACTCCGGGGTGGCAGCGTTGTATGTGGTGGATATTCGCGACGGCTCGCTGATCAAGAAAATCGTGGTCGACAGTACCGAAACCACCAACGGCCTGTCGTCGGTGAAGCTCAGGGTCAACTCGCAGAATGTGGTGCAGGCTGCCTATGGGGGCGATCTGAAAGGGCGGTTGTGGAAGTTCGATTTGAGTGGCACCACCCCTGACACCTGGGGCGTGGCGTTTTCCGGCAAGCCGTTGTTCACCACTGCAGGTGGCGCGACCCAGCCGATTACCGCGCAACCGTTGCTGGCGGATCACGTGTTGGGCGGCAAGGAGGTGTTTTTCGGCACCGGCAAATTCAATGAGGTTGCCGACAAGACCAACAAGGATCTGCAGGCGTTCTACGCGGTATGGGATGCCGAGGGGGGCGCGGGGCAAATCACCGTTTCCAGTTTGCAGGCGCAGGCGGTGACCGGCGTGTTTTCGGGCAGCACCGGGCAATTCATCACCACCAGCCAGAACGAGGTGACCTACCCGGCCAAGAAAGGCTGGTACTTGCCCCTGGTGTACAACAACGTGCTGACGGGGGAGCGGGTGATCTATCAGGCCAGTCTGGTATCAGGGCGAATTGTATTTACCACGCTCAGCGTGGATACCGTGGACCCCTGTGCCAGCTTCGGTACCGGCAAACTGGTCGAACTCGATGCGTTCAGCGGTAAGATGCTCAATTACGCGGTACTCGACACCAATGCCGACGGGGTGGTCGATGGCAACGACACGATTTCCAGCGGGGTGATCTTCACCGGTGGTATCCCGACCCTGAACGCGGTCGTCAATGACGCAACCCGCAAGATTGTGAACGACTCCGGTGGTGGCGTGACCACTCTGGTGGAAAAATCCGGTGGCGGCAGCGGCCGTCGCATCATGTGGCGACAAATACAGTAAGTGAGAGTGAGGCATGCGCAGATCCAACCGAGGTTTTACCCTGATCGAAATCATGATCGTGATTGCGATCATCGGGATCGTCATCACCATTGGCTATCCGAGCCTCACCGAGTACATAAAAAAGGGCCGCCGTACTGAAGTCGCCGGGTTGCTTTCCGAGCAGGCGCAGATCCTCGAGCGTTTCTATTCGAAGAATAATGTCTACACCAATGCCACCGGCCTCAGCGCCGGCAATGATTTCTACACCATCACCCCGACCCTGACCGATCAGACTTTCCTGCTGACGGCAACACGCAAGGCCGGTTCGACCATGGCCAGCGACAAGTGCGGTGATTTCACTCTCACCAATACCGGTGTCAGGAGTATGGTCAATGCCGCGTCCGGCCTGGCCACCAAGGATTGCTGGGGGCGCTGAGTTCCTTTTTCGGGCGCCTTTTGCGCCCTCTGTCTATTGAACGGTTGGATCAGAACATGAGCAGTCAACAGCAAGTGGTGATTGTCGGTGGCGGGGTGATTGGCCTGCTGACGGCGTTCAATCTCGCGTCCGAAGTGCAGAGCGTGGTGCTGCTGGACCGCTCGAACGTCGGTCAGGAGTCTTCCTGGGCCGGTGGCGGGATCGTTTCGCCGCTCTACCCATGGCGCTACAGCCCGGCGGTCACTGCACTGGCTCATTGGTCCCAGGATTTTTATCCACAACTGGCCCAGCGTTTGTTCGCTGCCACCGGTGTCGATCCTGAAGTGCACACCACCGGGTTGTATTGGCTGGACCTGGATGACGAGGCCGAAGCACTCGCCTGGGCCAAACGGGAGAACCGTCCGCTGCGGGCTGTGGATATCTCTGCGGCCCACGATGCAGTGCCGGTATTGGGCGCCGGTTTTTCGCGGGCGATCTACATGGCTGATGTGGCCAATGTGCGTAATCCACGGCTGGTGAAATCCCTCAAGGCCGCCTTGCTGGCGCTGCCGAACGTGACGATTCATGAGCAATGCGAGGTCGGTGGGTTTATCCGTGAAGGCGCTGCGGTGGTCGGGGTACAGACCTCGATGGGGGCCATTCGGGGTGATGAGGTGGTTTTGACAGCGGGGGCCTGGAGCGGTGACTTGCTGAAAAAGCTGGGCCTGGAGCTGCCGGTCGAACCGGTCAAGGGGCAGATGATTCTCTACAAGTGCGCGGCGGATTTCCTGCCGAGCATGGTCCTGGCCAAGGGGCGTTATGCCATTCCCCGGCGCGACGGGCACATCCTGATCGGCAGTACGCTGGAGCATGAGGGCTTCGACAAGACGCCAACCGACACGGCGCTGGAAAGCCTGAAGGCATCGGCGGTGGAATTGATTCCGGCATTGGCGGATGCCGAGGTGGTGGGGCATTGGGCGGGGTTGCGGCCCGGGTCGCCTGAAGGAATCCCCTATATCGGTCGGGTGCCGGGATATGACGGGCTCTGGCTCAACTGCGGGCATTACCGTAACGGGCTGGTGCTGGCGCCGGCGTCATGTCAGTTGTTTGCCGATGTGATGCTGGGGCGGGCGCCGATTATCGACCCTGCGCCGTATGCGCCAGCCGGACGAATCTGACAGAGGAGCTGTTAACGGTTCAATCCAGCCCCAATTTCTTCAGCCTGTAACGCATCGACCGAAATGACAGATTCAATCGCTGGGCCGCCGCCGTGCGGTTCCAGCGGGTTTCTTCCAGGGCCTGGAGGATGAGTTTGCGTTCGACGTTTTCCAGATAGGCTTCCAGATTATCGATCTGTGTCAGGTCTGGCACGCCGCCGTCCGGGTTGCAGTTGCCTTCCGCCAGACGCAGGTCGCTGGCTTCGATCTGTTTGTTCTCGCACAAGGTGTGAGCCCGTTCGAGCATGTTCTCCAATTCCCGAACGTTTCCAGGAAAGCGATAGTTTTTCAGCGCTTCGAGGGCTTGTGGGTGGAGTTTTGCGGGGGGCTGGCCAGTGCTGGCCGCCAGTCGCTTGAGCATATTGTTGGCCAGAAGCTCAATGTCGTCGCGGCGTTCGCGCAAGGACGGTACTCGCAGCTCGATCACGTTCAGGCGGTAGTACAAGTCCTGGCGAAAGCGTTCGGCGGCGACTTCGGCATCGAGGTCTTTGTGAGTGGCGCAGAGGATGCGCACATCGACCACGGTTTCCTGCTGGCCACCGATGCTGCGAACGGCTTTCTCCTGTATGGCCCGCAGCAGTTTGACCTGCATTGCCAGCGGTAGGTCAGCCACTTCGTCGAGGAACAAAGTACCGCCGTGGGCTGCCTGGAACAGCCCGGGCTTGTCTTCGATGGCGCCGCTGAAACTGCCTTTGCGATGGCCGAAAAACTCGCTTTCCATCAGTTCTGACGGGATTGCCCCACAGTTCACCGGGACGAACGGTCGGCTGGCGCGCGGGCCTTGGTCGTGGATCAGTCGAGCGACCAGTTCCTTGCCGCTGCCGGACTCGCCACTGATGTAGACCGGGGCTTGGCTGCGGGCCAGTTTGTCGATTTGTTTGCGCAGGTTGCGCATTGGCAGCGAGTCGCCCAGCAGCCGACGGTCGATGCCGCTGCTGGCGCCGCCTGGCGCTGGCAAACTCAGGGCGCTGATGACCAGTTCGCGCAGGCGGGTGAGGTCGACGGGTTTGGTCAGGAAGTCGAAGGCGCCGGCCTTGAGGGCATTTATTGCTGTCTCCAGGCTGCCGTAGGCGGTGATCATCGCCACCGGCACTTGCGCATAGCGCTGCTGGATATGCTGCACCAACGCCAGACCAGTGCCGTCAGGCAGGCGCATGTCGGTCAGGCACAGGTCGAACGTATCCCGTGCCAGTAGCGCCTGCGCTTCTGCGAGGTTGCGTGCGCTGGAGGTGTCGAGTTTCATCCGTCCCAGGGTGATTTCCAGGAGTTCGCGGATATCCGGCTCGTCGTCGACGATGAGGATTTTTTGCCGTGGGCTCGTGTTCAACTTTGTTTCCGTCCGTGAGCAAAGGTGATGCGAAAGCAGCCGCCGCCTTGGCGTGATTTGAAGTCTAGGCGGGCTTGATTGCTTTCGCACAGCTCACGGGACAGATAAAGCCCCAGGCCAGTACCCTGGCTGCTGGTGGTGAAGAACGGTTCGAACAAGTGAGTACGTTGGTCCGGTGCAACGCCAGGGCCATCGTCCAGGACTTCCAGGGTCGGCAACTGGCTGTCCGGGTCGATAAACAACTCAAGCCAGGCCTGCGCTCGATCATGCTTGAGGGCGCTATGGCGCCAGGCATTGCGCAACAGGTTATCGAGAATCTGGGTCAGCTGATCCGGATCCATCAGGGTTTTGAAGTCTCCCAAGCCGATGCGCAGGTTAATCTGCTGATGTTCTTTCGAGCCTTCGCGGGTTTCGGCGACGAAATGCTCCAGCCACGGCTTCAAATCGAGCCGTTGCGGCACGGTTTGCTGGCGACGGGACAATTGCAGGACGTTTTCGATTACCCGATTCATGCGCTGAGATTGGTCTTGAATAATCTGGGTCAGACGCCGGTCCGCACCGTTCAGTTCCTCGGATTCCTGCAGTAACTGCGCGGCATGACTAATGGCGCCCAGTGGATTGCGGATCTCATGGGCAATCCCGGCGGTCAGGCGACCGAGGGCGGCGAGTTTCAGTTGTTGGGCCTGTTGGGCGATTTGGGCGAGGTCTTCGAGAAAAACCAGCGTCTGGTGGTGCGGGCTTTGGTCCAGGGCAATGAAGCTTGGTTGCAGCTCGAGGCCGTTGCTGGCGATCTGCAGGCTTTGCGGGCGCAACGTTGGATTGTTGAGCCACAGTTGGAGCCGCTCGACCAACGGTATCGAGTAATCGTCGATCAACTGGCCGTCCAGTTTTTCCTGCCCCAGCAAGGTCAAGGCGCTGTGATTGGCCAGTTGCACCCGCCGCTGGTTGTCGAGCACCAGAATGCCCGTGCGCATGCGTTGCAGGATCAGTGCGTTGAGGGCTTCGAGACCGAGCACTTCACTGGCCCGCTGTTCGGCCAGGGTTTCGCTGACCTCCAATCGTCGGGTCAATCCCTGCACCAGCAGCGCCGCGGCAAAACACAGGGCGCCGAGGGTGCCGATTTGCAGGTAATCACTGGGGCTGGCGGGGTGGTTGAAGCTCAGGATGAAGCTCAAACCCACGATGCCAAGGGCACCGACCGCTGCGATAAGCAGACCGACACGCCCGCGCAGCAAGGTATTGCTGATGGCTACTGAGACGATCAGCAAATTGCCGATGGCACTGGCCATGCCGCCTGCGGCATAGAACAGGCCGCACAGCAGCAGGACATCGACCAGCGCCAGGCCGAACAGCTGCGCGGGGCGCCGGGTGTTCCCCAAAAAGACCACCAGCAGGATATTCAGTACCAGGTACAACCAGCTGCCGTTGCGCAGCAGGTCGTCATTGGCGAACTTCAGCAACTGGTTGTCCATGTTGCTGGAGATCAACAGCACCAGGGTGATGCCGACGCTTAAGCGGTAGAGGTGATAGAGGCGCAGCAGTCGCTGGGCCTGTTTGTTGCCTGGGCTGGGCGTCTCAGCGATCACTTGAGCCCGGGCCTTGCTCAAGGTGAGCCTGGCTGCAATACCACTGTTGTTCGAGTTTCAACGCGCGGTCGCGGGGCAGGTGTACGCCGCAATGAGCACAGCGAACCATGGGCGGAGCATCTTGCTCGCGCGGCATATTGGCGACCGACGTCGGGCCCTTGAACTTGCGCCAGAACCATACGGCAGCGGCAATCAGGGCGATCCAGAACAATAGACGAAGCATGGTGAGCTGCTTTTTGATTAATGAGTTGGCAGTTTAGCCAAGGACGGGTCAAGCGCACAGTGCAATACATTCACCTAAAAATCCGGCAATAAAAAAGGCGCCTCGAAAGGCGCCTTCCCGGTACAACATCCCTATGTCAGTCGAACAGGCCGAAGGTCATGTGGCTGAACCAGGAACGGTCGGTGTTGCTGGACTCGGGTTCTGGTTCTTCGATCACATCGCCGTTTTCATCTTTAGGCTTGAGCTCGTTGGGAATCGCGTCCTTGGCATCCTGGAACTGCTTCTGCACGTCCTGGTTGGCGCGGGTTTCGCCCGGCGGCAGTGGCGGACGGGATTCGATCAGGCCCAGGGTGGCCTTGCTCAGCCACGAACGGTTGTCGGCTTCGGCTACCGATGGCACGAACTGACCGTCCACCAGGCTCGGGTGGTTCGGGTAGTTGAGTTTCAGGGTTTCGAGGCTGGTCGCAGCCAGTTCGTCCAGGTGCAGGCGCTGGTAGGCTTCGGTCATCACCGCCAGGCCGTCACCGACCGATGGGGTTTCCTGGAAGTTTTCCACTACATAACGGCCACGGTTGGCGGCGGCAACGTAGGCCTGACGGGTCAGGTAGTAGTCGGCAACGTGGATTTCATAGGCCGCCAGCAGGTTGCGCAGGTAAATCATGCGCTGCTTGGCGTCCGGCGCGTAGCGGCTGTTCGGGTAGCGGCTGGTCAGCTGGGCGAACTCGTTGTAGGAGTCGCGGGCAGCGCCCGGGTCACGCTTGGTCATGTCCAGTGGCAGGAAGCGCGCCAGCATGCCGACGTCCTGGTCAAAAGAGGTCAGACCCTTGAGGTAGTAGGCGTAATCGACGTTCGGGTGCTGCGGGTGCAGACGAATGAATCGCTCGGCGGCGGACTTCGCAGCCTCAGGCTCGGAGTTCTTGTAGTTGGCGTAGATGAGCTCGAGTTGAGCCTGATCGGCATAGCGACCGAACGGATAACGCGACTCCAGGGCCTTCAGCTTTGCTGTGGCGGCGGTGTAGCTATTGTTGTCCAGATCGTGCTGAGCCTGCTGGTACAGCTCGACTTCGCTCAGGTTTTCGTCTACGACTTCCTTCGATGAGCAAGCAGCGGTCAATGCGAGGATGGCGATCAGCAGCAGGTGTTTCACTTGCATGGCGGCTTGCGTCCCTATGACGGCCGCTGTCTTGGGCGGGGCCGTCCTGTTATGATGAGTGCCCCGTTGAAAAGCCTCGGGGCAAAAGACGCCGTATTTAACCACAAGCGCGCAGCCGAAACCAAAGGCTGTGCCGACGCCTAGTCTGAGCATGTCCGATAAAATTGAACTTCGCGCAGAGGTGCCGTCCGAATTGGGCGGCCAACGCCTCGATCAAGTCGCCGCACAATTATTCGCTGAGCACTCGCGCTCGCGCCTTTCCGCCTGGATCAAAGACGGCCGCCTGACTGTGGATGGGGCGGTTATCCGCCCGCGAGACATCGTTCACGGTGGCGCCATTCTTGAACTGACTGCCGAGCAGGAAGCTCAGGGCGAATGGATCGCTCAAGACATCGAGCTGGACATCGTCTATGAAGACGACGACATCCTGGTGATCAACAAGCCTGCGGGCCTGGTGGTGCATCCGGCCGCAGGTCACGCCGACGGCACCTTGCTCAACGCCTTGCTGCACCACGTGCCGGACATCATCAATGTGCCCCGCGCCGGTATCGTGCATCGTCTGGACAAGGACACCACCGGTCTGATGGTGGTGGCCAAGACCATTCAGGCGCAGACACAGCTGGTCACTCAATTGCAGAGCCGCAGTGTCAGCCGGATCTATGAGTGCATCGTAATCGGTGTAGTGACGGCCGGCGGCAAGATCAACGCACCGATCGGTCGTCACGGCCAGCAGCGCCAGCGCATGGCGGTGATGGAAGGTGGCAAGCAAGCCGTCAGTCACTACCGCGTGCTCGAGCGTTTCCGCTCCCACACTCATGTGCGAGTGAAGCTGGAAACCGGTCGTACGCACCAGATTCGCGTGCACATGGCGCACATCAACTACCCGTTGGTCGGAGATCCTGCCTACGGCGGTCGTTTCCGTATTCCACCGGCCGCCAGCGTGACCATGGTCGAATCCCTGAAGAATTTCCCGCGTCAGGCGCTGCATGCGCGGTTCCTGGAGCTGGATCATCCGACCACCGGTAAACGCATGAGCTGGGAATCGCCACTGCCGGATGACTTCGTCTGGTTGCTGTCGCTGCTCAAGCAAGACCGCGAGGCGTTCATCGGATGACCTGGCTGACGCCTGACTGGCCCGCGCCGGCCAGCGTCAAAGCCTGCGTTACCACCCGTGAGGGCGGCGTCAGTCTGGCGCCGTTCGACAGCCTCAACCTCGGCGATCACGTTGACGACAGCCCTGAATCCGTCGCCGAAAACCGCCGTCGTCTCACCGATCGTTTCTCGATTCAGCCGGCCTGGCTGCAACAGGTTCACGGCATTGTCGTGACCCAAGCGGACCCAAACCTGGTAGCCACTGCCGACGCCAGCTGGACGGCAACACCCGGTATCGCTTGCACAGCGATGACCGCCGACTGCCTTCCTGCGCTGTTTTGCGACCGTGCCGGCACCCGCGTCGCTGCCGCCCATGCCGGTTGGCGCGGGCTGGCGGCGGGTGTGCTGGAAGCGACCCTCGACAGTCTGGCTGTATCGCCCGAAGACGTACTGGTCTGGCTCGGCCCGGCCATTGGCCCTCAAGCCTTTGAAGTCGGCCCGGAAGTGCGCGAAACCTTCGTCCAGCAATTGCCTGAAGCCGCCAAAGCCTTCGTGCCGAGCCAGAATGCCGGCAAGTTCATGGCCGACATCTATGAACTGGCGCGTTTGCGTCTGGCCGCTCGCGGTGTCACCGCTGTTTATGGCGGTGGTTTCTGCACAGTGACCGATCCACGTTTCTTTTCTTACCGCCGCAGTCCTCGCACCGGCCGGTTTGCCTCTCTGATCTGGCTCGAACGCTAGACTTCTCTGATCTACATCAACTGCACGACGCTTGAATCTCCCAGAATCGACCACATCTATAGCGGTATCTGGCAGGTTTCTTTATTCGGGATGTTTATAGGTCCGGCCTGCTCAAAAGGAAGGTGAACCCATGCGTATAGACCGTTTAACCAGCAAGCTGCAGTTAGCCCTGTCCGACGCCCAGTCCCTGGCTGTCGGCCTCGATCATCCGGCCATTGAACCGGCGCATTTGATGCAGGCCATGCTTGAACAGCAGGGTGGTTCGATCAAACCCCTGCTGATGCAGGTAGGTTTCGACGTCAACAGCCTGCGTAAAGAACTGACAAAAGCGCTCGATCAGCTGCCGAAAATCCAGAACCCGACCGGCGACGTGAACATGTCGCAGGATCTGGCACGCCTGCTCAACCAGGCCGATCGCCTGGCCCAGCAGAAGGGTGACCAATTCATCTCCAGCGAACTGGTGCTGCTCGCCGCGATGGACGAGAACAGCAAGCTCGGCAAATTGCTGCTCGGCCAGGGCGTGAGCAAAAAGGCGCTGGAAAACGCGATCAACAATCTGCGCGGCGGTGAGGCGGTTAATGACGCCAACCAGGAAGAGTCTCGGCAGGCGCTGGATAAATACACCATCGACCTGACCAAGCGCGCCGAAGAGGGCAAGCTCGATCCGGTGATCGGCCGTGACGATGAAATTCGCCGCACCATTCAGGTACTGCAACGCCGCACCAAGAACAACCCGGTGCTGATCGGTGAACCTGGCGTGGGTAAAACCGCCATCGCCGAAGGCCTGGCTCAGCGCATCATCAACGGTGAAGTGCCGGACGGTCTCAAAGGCAGGCGCCTTTTGTCCCTGGACATGGGGGCATTGATTGCCGGTGCCAAATACCGCGGCGAGTTCGAAGAGCGCCTCAAGTCCCTGCTCAATGAACTGTCGAAGCAGGAAGGGCAGATCATTCTGTTCATCGACGAGTTGCACACCATGGTCGGTGCGGGCAAGGGCGAAGGCTCGATGGACGCGGGCAACATGCTCAAACCGGCATTGGCTCGCGGTGAGCTGCATTGCGTCGGCGCGACCACGCTCAACGAGTACCGTCAATATATAGAGAAGGATGCGGCCCTCGAGCGGCGCTTCCAGAAGGTCTTGGTGGACGAGCCGAGCGAAGAAGACACCATCGCCATCCTGCGTGGTCTGAAAGAGCGCTACGAAGTTCACCACAAGGTGGCAATCACCGACGGTGCAATCATCGCCGCGGCCAAGCTCAGCCATCGCTACATCACGGACCGCCAGTTACCGGACAAGGCCATCGACCTGATCGACGAAGCCGCCAGCCGCATCCGCATGGAAATCGATTCCAAGCCGGAAGTGCTGGACCGTCTGGAGCGTCGCCTGATTCAGCTGAAGGTGGAATCCCAGGCGCTGAAGAAAGAAAGCGACGACGCGGCGAAGAAACGTCTGGAAAAATTGCAGGAAGAAATCGCCCGTCACGAGCGTGAGTATTCGGATCTCGAAGAGATCTGGAACTCGGAAAAAGCCGAGGTCCAGGGTTCGGCACAGATCCAGCAGAAAATCGAACAGTCCCGTCAGGAACTGGAAGCCGCGCGCCGTAAAGGCGATCTGAACCGCATGGCCGAGCTGCAATACGGGGTGATCCCGGACCTGGAGCGCAGCCTGCAAATGGTCGACCAGCACGGCAAAAGCGAAAACCAGTTGTTGCGCAGCAAGGTGACTGAAGAAGAGATCGCTGAAGTCGTGTCGAAATGGACCGGCATCCCCGTGGCGAAAATGCTCGAGGGCGAGCGCGAAAAACTGATGAAGATGGAAAGCCTGTTGCACCAACGTGTGATCGGTCAGGACGAAGCAGTGATCGCCGTCTCCAACGCAGTGCGGCGTTCCCGTGCCGGGTTGTCCGATCCGAATCGCCCGAGCGGTTCGTTCATGTTCCTCGGCCCGACCGGTGTCGGTAAAACCGAGTTGTGCAAGGCGCTGGCCGAGTTCCTCTTTGATACTGAAGAGGCGATGGTACGGATCGACATGTCCGAGTTCATGGAGAAGCATTCCGTGGCTCGTCTGATCGGCGCGCCACCGGGCTACGTGGGCTATGAGGAGGGCGGTTACCTGACCGAGGCGGTGCGTCGCAAGCCTTACTCGGTGATCCTGCTGGATGAGGTCGAGAAGGCCCACCCGGATGTGTTCAACATCTTGCTGCAAGTGCTCGAAGATGGCCGTTTGACTGACAGCCATGGCCGCACGGTGGATTTCAAAAATACCGTGATCGTCATGACCTCCAACCTGGGCTCGGTACAGATCCAGGAACTGATAGGGGATCGCGAAGCGCAGCGTGCAGCGGTGATGGATGCGATTTCCACGCACTTCCGGCCGGAGTTCATCAACCGGGTCGACGAAGTGGTGATCTTCGAGCCACTGGCTCGGGATCAGATCGCGGGCATTACCGAGATCCAGTTGGGTCGCCTGCGTAGCCGTCTGACCGAGCGCGAGCTGAAGCTTGAGCTGAGTCCGGAAGCGATGGATAAGCTGATCGCCGTCGGTTACGACCCGGTCTATGGCGCACGGCCGCTCAAACGGGCGATCCAGCGCTGGATCGAGAACCCGCTGGCACAGCTGATTCTATCGGGTCGTTTCATGCCCGGAGAGACCGCCAAAGGTGTGGTGGAGCACGACGAAATCGTCTTTGTCTGATCCCCAGTGGCAACAAAATGAAAGAGGCCTCGCATTGCGAGGCCTTTTTTTCGATAGGCTGTTGAACTCAAAGGAAAATGCTTGTAAAGTGCGCCCCGCAGTAAGTCACCCCGAGAGGGTTTCTGCTCCCCAAGCAGGAATCTGAAATAAGTTGCAAATCATTAACTTGAAAGCAATTTAGGGGGTTGACAGAGGTGCTTAAGATTGTAGAATAGCGCGCCTCAGACACACGAACGCAGCGATGCGAACGGGTCGAAGAGGTGAAGCA
Organism: Pseudomonas sp. 01L34; assembly: GCF_056400265.1. NCBI lineage: Bacteria > Pseudomonadati > Pseudomonadota > Gammaproteobacteria > Pseudomonadales > Pseudomonadaceae > Pseudomonas > Pseudomonas sp. 01L34. The sequence goes on along the minus strand of NZ_JBFTSX010000008.1, from coordinate 58,526 downwards.
AGCTTCACAGTTGTAAATTGAAATATGTAGTTCCGTGATAGCTCAGTCGGTAGAGCAAATGACTGTTAATCATTGGGTCCCAGGTTCGAGTCCTGGTCACGGAGCCAATTTCAAACCGGGGTATAGCGCAGTCCGGTAGCGCGCCTGCTTTGGGAGCAGGATGTCAGGAGTTCGAATCCCCTTACCCCGACCATTTTTGGGTCGTTAGCTCAGTTGGTAGAGCAGTTGGCTTTTAACCAATTGGTCGTAGGTTCGAATCCCACACGACCCACCATTTTTGAAACCAGTTAACGCTGGGATCGAATCTTAAGATCAGACGCCAAAAGCTCTGTTCGCAGAAGGCGCCTTTCAAAGGTGCCTTTTTTTTACCGGGGTATAGCGCAGTCCGGTAGCGCGCCTGCTTTGGGAGCAGGATGTCAGGAGTTCGAATCCCCTTACCCCGACCATATTAAAAATCCTCGTATCGAAAGATACGGGGATTTTTTTTGTCTGCGAAAAAGCAGATCGCTTCAAGTCATCGTACAACTTGCCGATAACGAGCTAACGGGGCACGGACAGGGCCTCGACTCCAGCCAATAAAAACAAAGGCGCTCGTTATGTTTCTTCGTCAGCTGAATATTGCCCCTCGCGCCGCGCTGGGTTTTGCCTTGATCGCGGTACTGGTGGCATTGCTCGGGGTATTTGCACTGGGGCAGATGTCGAGCATTCGCGACAGCGAGGTGGCGGTGGAGGCCCAATGGTTGCCGAGCATTCGCGGCGGTGACGAGATCCGCGAGCTCATGTTGCGCATCCGTACCATTTCCCTGCGCATGGCCTTGGATCAAGATCCGAAGAACATCGCCACTTACCGCAGCCAAATGGACACGCGCGACAAGGAATTGAGCGAGAAAATTGCCGCTTATGACAAATTGGTCACCACCCCTGAGGGCCAGGAGTTGTATGACCAGTTCAAAAAAACCTTCGCCGCCTACGGCAGCGGCATCGCCCAATCCTTCACCCTCGCTGAGCAAGGGAGGCGTGACGAGCTGACCAAACTACTTCTGGTCGACATGAAGACTGTTGTCGACGGTTCGGGCAAACAGCTCAACGATCTGGCGGAACTGTTCACCCGGCTAGTGGCCGCCGAGAGCCGGAAATCCCAAGAGCACTATGCCACCTCCCGGATGATCGTCAGCCTGTTTATTGCCCTCGCGGCGCTGGCCACGGTCGGCCTTGCGATGCTGTTGACCCGTAGCATCGTCAAACCCTTGGCAGAGGCGTTGAACGCTGCGGAAAACGTGGCACGAGGCGATCTGACCCGCCCCATCGAGACCCATGGCAACGACGAAGTGAGCCGCTTGCTCAAGGCGCTGGCGACCATGCAACACAACCTGCGTGACACCTTGCAGGGCATCAGCGGTTCGGCGGCGCAATTGGCGACGGCAGCCGATGAATTGAACGCGGTCACCCTCGACAGCACCCAGAATCTGCAACAGCAGAACAACGAGATTGAACAAGCGGCGACAGCCGTCACCGAAATGACCGCCGCGGTGGAGGAGGTCGCACGCAACGCGGTTTCTACCTCTGACGCCACGCGCCAATCCAGTGAGTCGGCACACGTTGGCCATCAGCGAGTGAGCGAAACCGTGAGTGCCATCAGCGCCCTTGCCAGCGACGTGCAGACGACGGGCGGCTTGGTGCAGTCGCTGGCCAGCCAGTCTCAGGACATCGGCAAGGTGCTGGATGTGATTCGTGCCATTGCCGAACAGACCAATTTGCTCGCCCTCAACGCGGCCATCGAAGCGGCGCGTGCGGGCGAAAGTGGTCGAGGTTTCGCGGTGGTTGCCGACGAAGTGCGTGCCCTGGCGTACCGCACGCAACAGTCGACTCAGGAAATCGAACAAATGGTTCAGGGCATGCGTACTGGCTCAACCCAGGCGCTGGACTCCATGCAAGCCAGCTCCTCGCGGGCCGCCAGCACCCTGGCATTGGCGGAGCATGCGGGCGAAGCGCTGCAGACCATCACCGCTTCGGTTCACCAGATCCACGAACGCAACCTGGTGATCGCCAGCGCCGCCGAGGAGCAGGCGCAAGTGGCGCGTGAAGTTGATCGCAACCTGGTGAACATTCGCGATTTGTCGGTACGCTCCGCTGCTGGCGCCGATCAGACTAGCGCCTCCAGCCATGAGCTGTCGCAGTTGGCCAATTCGTTACGGACCATGGTGCAGCGGTTTCAGTTGTAAATCCGCCGGATGAAAAAAAGCCCCGCTCCTCGATGGAGAAGCAGGGCCTGGTCTTCATTGGCTTAGCTGTTGTCTTTCAGGTGCTCGAACAAGCCTTTTGGCATTTGTTTGCCATTGGCTTCGTAGCTGGCTTTCACATTGTCGAAAGCCTCCTGTTCCGAGATTTGACCATCGTGGTTGGTGTCGATCTTGTCGAAGTCGCCCTTGGGCGCCACTTTCAGGAACTCCGCACGGGACACCTGACCATCGCCATCGGTGTCGGTCTTGGCCATCGAGGCATCGCCGCACTTGCCTTCGCCACATTTGCCTTCTGGGGTTTTTACCGAAGTTTCGGCGGAGGCGACCATGTAGCCCTGGGTCAGTGGCTGCGCGGCGAATACGGAACCGGACAACATCAGGCCGCCGGCCAGGACGGCTCCGAGCAGGCCAACGGTGTTTTTGCTGAGAGTAGTGGTACGGGACATTACAAATCTCCTGGGTTGCACGACACAACCGTTCGATAAAGGACGCCACGCAAGTGCGGCGATGACCGAAGCAGGCGGTGCCTTGCTCGGGTGTGGCCATTTAGCGGGCGCGGTGTATCGCTACTGTGTCGTGCAAGGAGGGAGTTTGTAAGCGAAGGGGTGAAATCGTGGGGGAGATACAGTGAGACACAGAAGTGTTCACGGGGTAGACCGAGGCGCCTGCATCGCGGGCAAGCCACGCTCCCACAGTTAATCTTTGTTGGCCGCATATTTGCGTACGACGCAGATCCTGTGGGAGCGTGGCTTGCCCGCGATGAGGCCCTGACAGACGCCGAAAATTTAGTGCAACTTGAGCCGCGGCTCGGTCCCACGCCCAATCTTGCTACCCAGCATCAACATCGCCGTACGGAACGCGCCATACAGCGCCATCTGGTGCATGCGGTACAGCGACACGTAAAACATCCGCGCCAGCCAGCCCTCGAGCATCACGCTGCCGGTCAGGTTGCCCATCAAGTTACCCACAGCCGAAAAACGCGACAGCGAAATCAGCGAGCCATAGTCGGTGTATTTGTATTCCGGCAGGGCCTTGCCTTCGATCCGTAGTTTCAGCGATTTGGCCAGTAACGAAGCCTGTTGGTGGGCCGCCTGGGCGCGCGGCGGCACATTGCGTTCGCTGCCCGGTTGCGGGCAGGCCGCGCAGTCACCGAAGGCGAAGATGTTCTCGTCGCGGCTGGTTTGCAGGGTCGGCAGTACTTGCAGCTGGTTGATGCGGTTGGTTTCCAGGCCATCGATGTCCTTGAGGAAACCCGGCGCACGAATCCCGGCGGCCCAGACTTTGAGGCTGGCGTTGATTACCTGGCCGTCGGCGGTAATCAGGCTGTCGGCGGTCACTTCGCTGACCGCGGCATTGGTCATGACGTTGACCCCGAGTTTCTCCAGGGTTTTATGCACAGGTCCGCCGATCCGCTCCGGCAGCGCCGGGAGAACCCGTGGCCCGGCTTCGATCAGGGTGATGTGCATGTTTTCCGGCTTGATCCGGTCCAGGCCATAAGCGGCCAGTTCATGGGCGGCGTTGTGCAGTTCCGCTGCCAGTTCGACCCCGGTGGCACCGGCGCCGACGATGGCCACGCTGATCTGTTGCACGGTGTCGGTCTGTCCGGCGTGCGCGCGCAGGTAGTGATTGAGCAGTTGCTGATGGAAGCGCTCGGCCTGTTTGCGGGTGTCGAGGAACAGGCAGTGTTGCGCCGCGCCTTGAGTGCCGAAGTCGTTGGTGGTGCTACCGACCGCGATCACCAGCGAGTCGTAAGGCACTTCGCGCGCGGGTACCAGTTCAAGGCCAGCGTCGTCGTAGGTGGCGGCCAGCTGGATTTTCTTCTGTGTGCGATCGAGCCCGCTCATGCGCCCCAGCTGGAACTCGAAATGGTTCCATTTTGCCTGGGCAACATAGTTGAGTTCGTCTTCGGAAGAGTTGAGCGATCCAGCGGCCACTTCGTGCAACAGCGGTTTCCAGATGTGGGTCAGGTTCGCGTCGACCAGCATCACACTGGCCGTGCCGCGCTTGCCCAGAGTCTTACCCAGACGGGTAGCCAACTCCAGACCGCCGGCGCCGCCGCCAACGATGACAATACGATGAGTCATGGGGATATCTCGCAAGGCTAAAAGAAATCGGTGCAATTACCCGAGCGAGCGCCAGGCAGCTCATAGCGTCAGGTAACTGATCAAGCGGCTCAACAGGCCTAGGCCAATGGTCACTGCCAACACCACCACCAGGAGCATCCACGGCCGGAAAGGCCGGCGCTCGACTCGGTGCTGGGACAGGTGCAGGTACTCTTCGACATGCTTCTGGTCGTCGGGGTTCAGGCGGCTGGTCATAAAGGCCTCGTCGGGTAGACGTTGCTGAATGTGCAGACGTTACAGCAGATTGTCTGCAAGCGTTGAACGGTGCATGTGGTTCGGGTGAACGATTGCGCTTTGTAACATTCGGCCAGCGATTGCGCCATCCGTGCAGGGTTGCCGGTATCTGTGGCGGGGGACTCACAAGCTGATCCCGACATCGAAGACGATGCTGCGCCCCAGGTTGCTGCGCAGGAAATCCGGGGCATCCGGGTGGGCGAAGAGTACGCGGGCGAAGGTCGGACCGACCAGCGACAACGAGCGCCAGCCCTGGCGCAGGTATTCGGTGGGCGGCGGGAAGTGGCTGTTGAGGTCCAGCACTTCGCGCTTGAGGCTGGCGAAGGCGATGATGTCCAGATCCCCCAGGTCCATGCCGCGCTCTTTGTAGTTGTGGGCTTTTTTGCGCAAGGTTGGCGCCAGTCTCAGCAGAAATTCATTAGCCGGGATCCGCCGGGGCTTGGCCTCGCGGCGCACCAGCTGGCTCAGGGAGAACGCGCTGCGCCGACGTTGCAGCTCATCACGCCATTCATCATTGAGGCGCCGGCCCTCGTCGAGCACGAAGAACACCTCGAAATTCGCGTCGCGAAACAGCACGTCCGGCGGCTCTCCGGCGGGGGCAAACTCGTCGGCGCGATAGGGAATGTTCAGACCTTGCAGCAGGCGCTGGCAAACCCAACGCTCACGCTCCCATTTGCGGGCATTGGAAAGGAACGTGTTGGCTTGCTCGGCCGCAATGGTCAGCAGGCGTAAATAATCTGAGTCATCCATAGGCCCAAGCTTAGCGTTCAAATGTGATCTGAATAATAAAGTCTGTCGCAAAAGAAAAAAGGCTGTCGCGATTTCTTCAGATAGAACCTTACCTGCTTTTTCTGACGTACCTATAGGTGTTCGCGCTGTTGTAGCCTTTCCATGCTGTGTTTGATGACATCCATCACCGCAGCGGTCATGACTGAGGTAGAGACACCAAACATCAGGATGCCGTTGGCTGCTTCCAGTGGGCCAAGCAGACGCCAGCGTGGGGACATGATGATATCGCCATAGCCCAGCGTGGCGAAGTTGACTGCCGAGTGATAGAGCGCAGTGGCGAATTCGTCGAATTCGTCGAGCAACATGAACAGGGTGGCCCAGATGGCGATCTGCACGAAATTGCCGAGCAACATCAGCACCATGACCATCGACAGCAACAGGATATTCAGCCATTGCGATTCACGATTTGGATGGGTATGCCTGAAATGCACGTAATGGCGCAAACAGATAGTTATGAAAACGGCTTGCATCAGCAGGCAGAACAGCATCACGGGGAGACCGGCGAGTAGATTCAACAGCATGGCGATATCCTCGGCAGACGTGTCAGATCGGTCCCTGGCGGTCTGTCCCGGGTTCTTGCGCTTTATCGTCCACCCATTGCCAGAACAGCCGATAACCAACCGCCAATATCACAGGGCCGATAAACAGGCCGAGGATACCGCTCGTGACCATGCCGCCCAAGGCACCGATCAGCACCACCGGCATTGGCACATCGACACCTCGGCCTAACAGCAACGGCTTGAGGACGTTATCGACCAGGCCCGCAACGAAGACATAGATGGCAAACACAATGGTCGCCGTACTGGCACCTTCGTTCGCGAAGACGTAGACGATGACCGGAAGGGTAATCAGGGTGGCCGGTAATTGCATGATGCCAATAAGCAGCACCGCCAAGGCGAGAAGACCTGCGCCGGGGATGCCCATGGACACAAAGCCGATGCCGATCAACAGCATCTGGATGAAGGCGATGCCGACCACGCCCAACGCCACTGCCCGGATGGTCGCGGTGCACAGCTCGGTGATTTTCGGTCCCTTGACCGGGCCGCAGAAGCGCGAAGCGATTTGCACTGCGCTGCGGTGGCCACTTTCACCATAGGCTAAAAAAATACCGGCAATAATCAGGGCAAAGATAAATAAAAGGAGCCCCATGCCGGCCCCCGCCAGCTTGCTCAGCAGGGAGAGGCTGACACCTTTGATTTGCGGTATGAACTTCTGTAGCAGGTCGGGCAGGTTGGTGACAGCTTGTGTCCATAAGCCATGAAGGGGTTTGCCCACGAGTGGCCAGCCGGCCACCGCGTCGGACGGAGGGGGGATATGGAAACTGTCACTTTTGACCATGCTTATCGCCCGTTCCACGGAGTCTGCAATCGAGGTTCCCAACAAATAGGCAGGCACCATAAGGATGCAGATGGCGATCAGCACAATCAGCGTCGCGCTGAGCCCATCCTTGTTTCCCAGCGCGCCTTTGAACCTGACTTGTGACGGGTAGAGGGTGATTGCCAGGATTATCGACCACAGCATCAGATCGAGGAATGGACTAAATATCTGGAAGCAGAAAACCACCAGAACGGCGATCAACCCGGCACGAATCAGTACATCGAGCAGACCTCGGGAAAAAGCCTTTTCGGAAATGGGCGTGGGAACCATCGATTTTTCCTCCTATAGGAGCAAAGGCATGAGCCGGGTAAATCCAGCATAGACGTGCTCCTCGCCACAGGTTTCTCTGATTCAAGACCCTCTTTCCCCGCCCAACGCCCGGTTCCGGGCGGTGCACAAAACGGATAGCGATCTGCGCAAAGCGGATATTGCCCCGTGCCTGGCGACTTTACCCTCGGCTGTACGGACGTTAGCCGCGTTACCGACTCTTAAAAAAACAACAACAAGAGATAGATGCCATGCGCAAGATTGACGTACATGAGGTTATCGACAAGGCACGATTCAACCGCTTTCACTGGATGGTGCTGTTCTGGTGCGCCCTGATCATCATTTTCGACGGTTACGATTTGGTGATCTACGGCGTGGTGTTGCCGATGCTGATGAAAGAGTGGGGGCTCAGTCCTCTGCAAGCCGGCGCACTGGGAAGTTATGCACTGTTTGGAATGATGTTCGGCGCGCTGTTTTTCGGCCCGCTGTCAGACAAGATCGGTCGTAAAAAAGCCATCACCCTGTGCGTGATGCTGTTCAGCGGTTTTACCGTGCTCAACGGTTTTGCCAGTAACCCCACCGAGTTTGGCCTCTGTCGGTTCATTGCCGGGCTGGGCATTGGCGGGGTGATGCCCAACGTCGTGGCGCTGATGAATGAGTACGCGCCGAAGAAAATCCGCAGCACGCTGGTGGCGATCATGTTCAGCGGCTACTCGGTGGGCGGCATGCTCTCGGCGGGGCTCGGCATCGTGCTGATCCCAAGTTTCGGCTGGCAGTCGGTGTTTTACGTGGCGGTGCTGCCGTTGCTGCTGTTGCCGTTGATCATGTACTTCCTGCCTGAATCGGTGGGCTTCATGCTGCGTCAGGGGCGCAATGAAGAGGCGCGCAACATTCTCCAGCGAGTCGATCCGGCGTACATCGCGCAAACCGGCGATCAGCTGCACATGAGCGAAGTGAAGGGCAGCGGCACCCCGGTGTTGCAGTTGTTTCGTGAGGGGCGGGCGTTGCGCACGCTGATGCTGTGGCTGGCGTTTTTCTGCTGCTTGCTGATGGTCTACGCCTTGAGTTCCTGGCTGCCGAAACTGATGGCAAACGCCGGTTACAGCCTGGGCTCGAGCCTGTCGTTCCTGCTGGTGCTCAACTTCGGCGCCATTTTCGGCGCGGTCGGCGGCGGTGTGCTGGGTGACAAACTCAACCTGCCGCGCGTGTTGGCGGTGTTCTTCTCCGTTGCAGCCGTATCGATCACCTTGCTTGGCTTCAACAGCCCGATGCCGGTGTTGTACCTGCTGATCGCCATCGCTGGCGCCACCACCATCGGCTCGCAGATTCTGCTGTACGCCTGCGCCGCGCAGTTCTACTCCATGGCCATTCGCTCCACCGGTTTGGGCTGGGCGTCGGGCATCGGCCGCAACGGCGCCATCGTCGGCCCGCTGCTGGGCGGTGCCTTGCTGGGGATCAGCCTGCCGCTGCAATTGAACTTCATGGCGTTTGCCTTGCCCGGTGCGGTGGCCGCCATTGCCATGACCGTGTTCGCGATCAGCAGTCAGCGCAGCACCAAACATGCGCTGTCGGGCCTGCGTCATGGTTCGCCTGACGGGTCTGTCGGCGACGTTTCATGAAAGCGTTATTCCGGGATTTTTCCTTGTCGGCTGCCGTCGCCGGATTTATCGCGACGGTGATTTCCTACGCGGGCCCCTTGGTGATCATCTTTCAAGCCGCCGAAACCGCGCACCTCTCGCGAGAAGTGCTGTCGTCGTGGGTCTGGGCGATTTCCATCGGCAGCGCCGTGCTCGGCATCGGTTTGAGCTTGCGTTACCGGGTGCCGGTGATCATCGCGTGGTCGGCGCCGGGCTCGGCGTTGCTGGTGGCGCTGTTGCCGGGAATATCCATGCCCGAAGCGGTGGGCGCGTACCTGGTCAGCAGCCTGATTATCTTTCTGGTCGGGGTGTCGGGGGCATTTGACCGGATCATCGGCAAACTGCCCGCGGCGATTGCGGCGGCGATGCTGGCAGGGATTCTGTTCAGTTTCGGCACCGGGTTGTTCGTCTCGTTGCAAGGCAAGCCGCAGCTGGTGCTGGCGATGTTTGCCACGTACCTGATCTGCAAACGGGTGATGCCGCGTTATGCGGTGTTGATGGTGCTGCTGGTGGGCTGTTCCATCGCGTTTCTCGCCGGTGATTTGCACCGCGAAGCGCTGGTGATCGGTTTGGCCACGCCAGTGTGGATCACGCCTGCGTTCAGTTTGAGCGCGACGCTGAATATCGCCTTGCCGCTGGTGATGGTGGCGCTGACCGGCCAGTTTGTCCCCGGCATGGCGGTGCTGCGCGCCAGCGGCTACTCAACGCCCGCCGGCCCGATCATCGCCAGCAGTGCGTTGGGCACTGCGCTGTTGGCGCCGTTCGGTTGTCACGGGCTGAATCTGGCGGCGATTACCGCCGCCATCTGTACCGGTCGCGAGGCCCATGAAAACCCGGGCAAACGCTATGTGGCCGGGGTGGTGGGCGGTCTCTGTTATTTGGTGCTGGGGATCTTCGGCACCACGCTGGTTTCGTTGTTTTCGGCGTTTCCCAAGGAGTTGATCGCGGCCCTGGCCGGGCTGGCGTTGTTCGCTGCGATAGCCGGGGCGCTGGCTGGCGCAATGGCGGTGCCGAGTGATCGTGAAGCCGCATTGGTGACCTTTCTCACCACCGCCTCGGGCATGTCGCTGTTTGGGTTGTCTGCCGCTTTCTGGGGACTGATTTTCGGCATGGTCACCCACTGGTTGTTAAACGCCCGGCGTCCCATCGCTCGCAGCGCAAATGCTGCGACTGAAGCACTTCAACCTGTCGATCAATAAAAATAAGAGAAAAAACGATGAAACAGATTTTTCCAACAACCGGGTCAGTGTTGTCCATCGCTGTCGTCTCGAGTTTCTCCACCGGTGCGGTGGCCGCCGAGGGCGGCTTCATCGAAGACAGCACCGCCACCTTGCAAGCGCGCAATTACTACTTCAGCCGGGACTTCTCCGACATCGTAGGGGCCAATAAACAGTCGAAGGCCGAAGAGTGGGCACAGGGCTTCATTCTCAACGTCAAATCCGGTTATACCCAGGGTCCCGTCGGTTTTGGTGTGGATGTCATTGGCCTGCTCGGCCTCAAACTCGACAGCAGCCCGGACCGGGTCAATACCGGTTTGTTGCCGGTGCGCAATGATGGACGCGCGGCGAATGAATACAGTCGTCTGGGGGGCGCGCTGAAGGTGCGTTACTCCAAGACCGAATTGAAGGTGGGGGAGCTGCAACCCAACCTGCCGGTGCTGGCCTTCAGCGATATCCGTCTGCTGCCGCCCAGTTATCAGGGTGCAAGCATCAGCTCCAATGAGATCGAAGGCCTGACCTTACAGGGCGGTCATTTGAGTTCGACCAGCCTGCGCAACGAGGCTGGCGATGAAAAGATGCAAGCCATGCTCGGTCATGTACCCCAGCGTCAGGTCAGCAGCGATGGTTTCAACTTTGCCGGCGCCGACTACGCGTTCAATGATAAACGCAGCTCGGTCAGTGCCTGGTTCGGGCAATTGGAGGATATCTACAACCAGCGTTTTCTCGGCTTCAAGCACAGCGAGCCGTTGGGTGACTGGACCCTGGGCGCCAACCTTGGCTATTACGATTCGCGTGAGGACGGCAAAAAATTACTGGGCAATATCGACAACCAGGCGTTCTTCTCTTTGCTGTCGGCCAAGCGCGGCGGTCACACGTTTTATGTCGGCTACCAGGGCATGTTCGGCGACAGCGCCTTCCCGCGAGTGTTTGCCAACATCTCACCGCTGGGCAATGAGGTGCCGACCTACGAGTTTGCCTACACCGATGAGCGTTCCTGGCAGGCGCGTTACGACTACGACTTCGCTGCCCTCGGTGTGCCGGGGCTGACCAGCACCGTGCGCTACATCACCGGCAATAACGTCGACACCGGCAAGGGGTTTGAAGGTAAGGACCGCGAGCGCGATCTGGACATCGGCTATGTGTTGCAAAGCGGCAGCCTCAAAGGCCTCGGGATCCGCGTGCGCAACGCCATGGCGCGCTCCAACTACCGCAGTGATATTGACGAGAACCGCCTGATTCTCAGCTACACATGGAAGTTGTTATGACCGGAGCGATCACAGATCGGTGGTGCAGTTGCCTATGACTTCGTACGTCACGCGATGGGTCTGGCCCTGATGGTCGATATATTCCATGGTCGCTGGCACGACTCCGCAGGCGGTTGCGGTGTCTGTCACTGAAACGACCTTGGCGATGTCCAGTGGTTGTGCCGGGTTGTACGGGGTGGCAGCGGCTGGCTCGTTGGCGGCCAGGGCCGAGGTGGCGGCGAGGGTCAGGAACAGGCTGGTCAGGGTTTTCATTTTTCTGTGCTCTGTGTGGGTTCCAGTGTCTGAATTTTAGTCTTTGCCTGTGGGCGATAAAGGGGGCTGGGTCTGATTCAGTCTTGCAGGAGATGTAACAATCGCTGTTGATTGTGTGCATATCCGTTTCTGCGGTAGTGCCGGCTGGCGGTTTCGCTCTTACAGCGAGTCACTTTGAAAAGCCCAAAGTAACCAAAGGCTCTTGCCCCTTTCGTTCGGCCCTTCGCCTAGGCTCAGGGTGCCCTCGCTCCGGTCCTGCTCCGTGGGCCCGCCGCCATCGGCCATCCATGGCCGGGGGCGGCTAACCCGGCATCCATGCCGGGTTGCCCACTGCGCAGAACCTCCACTCGGCCTCTCGAGGGGGCGTGCACCGCCAAAGCAAAAGCGAGGCGGCCTACCGGCCGGCCTGACTTCAAGTGAACGCATTCCCCTGTAGGAGCTGCCGAAGGCTGCGATCTTTTGATCTTGCCGTTGCTTTGGTTTTTGATCTTGATCTATCCGCCCCTTTCCCAGAGGCCGAACGCAGGTATTGCGCAGGGGGCACCGCGGCAGGGATGCCGCGGTAGCCGCCCCCGGCCATGGATGGCCGATGGCGGCGGGCCCCCGGAGCAATGCCGGAGTGAGGGCATGCCGAGCCTAGGCGAGGCACCGAATGGAGGGGCAAAAGCGCTTTGGTTACTTTCGCGCTTTTCGAAAGTGACCCGCCGTAAGGGCGGAACCCTAGGTGGCCGTTACCGCAGAAATGGATATGTACCCAATCGTGGAGCACCCCCGGGGCCGGTACAAATGTGTATACCAACCCGAAGTCGAAGGGAGTAAAGGCCGGTGTAGACTGATGACCTGTTCTCTTCTGGTAAGACAAGGGAGTGTGCCCAGCCATGATCGGTGCCGAGTTACTGTCATCCCAAACCCTGACGATGGGGTGGCTGATCTATATACCGGCGCTGATCTGGGCAATTGCACGAGCGCCATGGGTCGAACTGTTCAGCGACAGCCGCCGCCAGCATCTGTTGTTCGGTACGGTGTTTGCGCTGTTCATGCTGTGGCTGGTGCGACGGGACTTCGATACCGGTGTGTCCTATCACTTCATCGGCATGACCGCCGTGACCTTACTACTGGATTGGCCGTTGGCGATTGTCGGCGGGTTGGTCGCGCAGGTGGGCTTGGTGTTGCTCGGGCGTCAGGACCTGGCCGCTGTCGGGGTCAATGGCGCTCTGCTGATCCTGCTGCCGGTGCTGGTCACCGAGTGCTGCGCCATCCTGGTGGAGCGCGCGCAGCCACGTAATCCCTTCGTGTACATCTTCTGCTCCGGTTTTTTTGCCGCTGCGCTGTCGGCCTTGTTGTGCCTGATCCTGACGCTCACGCTGCTGTGGTACGACGAGCGATTTGTCATGCCGTACTGGCTGGAAGACTTTGTCGGTTACCTGTGGTTGCTGATTTTTCCGGAAGCGTTCATCAACGGCATGGTGGTCAGCGCGTTGGTGGTGTTCTGCCCCGAATGGCTGGAGACGTTCAATCGCACGCGCTATCTATCGGCGCCCTGGAAAGATGACGATCCCAAATCTTGATCCACATCAAATCCAAAAAACGTTGACGAATCCATGCTTCGGAAAACCTTCAGGAGCATCGAAATGAGTGTCTACGAGTGGGCCAGGCAGGAGTTGCGTCAGAGTCTGGATGTGGCGCAAGAGGTGGGCTTCGATCCGGGGTTGAGCCTGCGCGCCTTGCTCAGTGCGGTGGTGCAGCAGAGCAAGGCAGTGCGCAATATCGAAGACCTGGCCGATGAGTTGCGGTTTCTCGCCGAGAACCTCGACGAGGGCCAGGACTATGGCTTTATGCGGCCCTGATGGCCGGGATCAGTGACGCGGGTCGAAGTCGCCGCTGAACATCTCGTCCTCGGCATCAGGGGGCACCGGGATCTTGTGTTCTTCCGACGCCCAGGCGCCCAAGTCGATCAGTTTGCAACGGTCCGAACAGAACGGCCGGAACTTGCTCTCGGGGCTCCATTCGACAGGGGCGCCACAGGTTGGGCATTCGACGGTCGGGGTTTGGCTCATGACTGGCCTCCACGCAAAGTAAGGTAAAAGTGATGCAGGCGTTCGACCTCGCTGTGCAGCCAGGCGAGGTCGCGGTCGTTGACCACCACATCGTCGGCATGGCTCAAGCGGTCCTGTCGGCTGGACTGAGCCTTGAGGATCGCCTGGACTTGCTGCTCGCTGGTCTGGTCACGCTGCAGGGTGCGTTCGATCTGTAACTGTTCCGGGGCATCGATCACCAGGACCCGTTGGGTCATGGCGTACTGCCCGGACTCGATCAGCAGCGGCGAAACCAGAATCGCGTAAGGCGATTGTGCCTTGGCCAGATGATGGGCGATTTCCTCGGCGATCAACGGATGCAGTAGCGCTTCGAGCCAGCGGCGTTCTTCCGGCACCTCGAAGATCAGCTTGCGCAGGGCTGCACGATCCAGCTGGCCATCGGCTTGCAACACGCCGGGGCCAAAGTGCTCGGCGATTTTTGCCAGTGCCGGGCGACCGGGTTCGACCACCCAGCGAGCCGCATGATCGGCGTCGACCACGTGCACGCCGAGGTCGATGAAGTGCTGCGCAGCCGCGCTTTTGCCGCTGCCGATGCCGCCGGTCAGGCCGAGAATCCAGGGTTTTTCCACAGGGGTATTCATTTCAAACCGACAAACTGCCAATAGAAGCCGGTTATTTGACCACCCCAGAGCAAGGCAATCCAGCCGGCAATGGCCAGATAGGGTCCAAAGGGTAGCGGCGTCGAGGTTTTCGCATCCCGCAGGCGCAGCAAAATCACCCCGAGAATGGCCCCTACCAGCGATGACAGCAGAATGGTCATGGGCAGGATCTGCCAGCCGCCCCAGGCGCCGAGCATCGCCAGGAGCTTGAAGTCACCGTAACCGATGCCGTCCTTGCCGGTGACCAGCTTGAACAGCCAGAACACCGTCCACAGCGCCATGTAGCCGGCCACCGCGCCCCAGAACGCGTCATGCAGTGATACGAAGAGCCCGAAGCTGTTGAGGACCAGTCCCAGCCACATCAATGGCATCACCAGTACGTCCGGCAACAGTTGATGTTCGGCATCGATCAGGCTCATCGCCAGCAGGCCCCAACTCAGGACCAGCACCATGCAGGCCTGCCAGCCGAAACCGAAATGCCAGGCGACGAACGCCGACAGCAGGCCGCAGGCCAGTTCGGTCAGCGGGTAACGTTTACTGATCGGCGCTGCGCAGCTCGAGCATCGCCCACGTAAAAACAGATAACTGAGTATTGGAATGTTCTCCCACACTCGAATCCGATGGCCGCAGTGAGGACACTCGGAGTGGGGCAATAACAGGTTGTAGGTCGGGCCGGGGGCTTCGGCTGGCAAGTCCAGTACGTCATGGGCCTGCAGGCGCCATTCACGCTCGAGCATTTTCGGCAGGCGCCAGACCACCACGTTGAGAAAACTGCCGATCAGCAGGCCGATCAGCCCTGCGGTCATCACGAAGGCCAGCGGGTTGAGGCTCAGAAATTCGTTCAAGGACATATCAGACCGCTGAGCCGAGTTGGAAGATGGGCAGGTACATTGCAACCACCAGCCCGCCGACGATAACACCCAGCACCACCATGATGAACGGCTCCATCAGGCTGGTCAGGTTATCGACCATGTTGTCCACCTCGGCCTCATAGAAACCCGCGACCTTGTCGAGCATGTCGTCCAGCGCGCCGGACTCTTCGCCAATGGCCGTCATCTGGATCGCCATGGTCGGAAAGATGCCGGAGGTACGCATGGAAAAATTCAGCTGCATGCCGGTCGAAACGTCCTGCTTGATGCGCAACACCGCTCGCTTGAACACGATATTGCCGGTCGCGCCCGCCACTGACTCAAGGGCTTCGACCAGTGGCACGCCGGCGGCAAACGTCGTCGACAGGGTGCGGGCGTAACGGGCCACGGCGGACTTGTACATGAGCGCGCCAACCAACGGCAGTTTCAGCAGCCAGGTGTCCGTCCGGTCGCGAAAGCCCGGGGAATTCTTGAAGGCATGGCGCAGGCCGAAGATCCCCCCAGCCAACACGCCGAGTATCATCCACCACCAGTCCTGCATGAACTCCGACAAGCCGATGACCATCACGGTGAACGCCGGCAGTTCGGCGCCGAACCCCGAGAATACCGACTGGAATTGCGGCACAACCTTGACCAGCAGAATGCCGGTCACAATGATTGCGACGAACACCACGGCCAGCGGGTAGGTCATGGCTTTCTTGATCTTGGCCTTGAGGCTTTCGCTCTTTTCCTTGTAGGTCGCCACCCGTTCCAGCAGGGTATCCAGGGCACCGGCCTGCTCGCCGGCGTCCACCAGGTTGCAGTACAGCTCGTCGAAATACTGGGGCTTTTTGCGCAGGGCCGCGGCGAAGCTGTTACCGGCCGCGACTTCCTGTTTCACCTCGTCCACCAGCTTGCGCATGTTCGGGTTATCGAAGCCTTCGCCGATGATCTCGAACGATTGCAGGAGCGGTACGCCGGCTTTCATCATGGTCGCCATCTGCCGGGTAAACAGGGCGATGTCCAAGGGTTTGATGCGCTTGCCGGCACTGAAAATGGACGCGTACTTTTTCCGCACCTTGCCCGGATTGATGCCCTGCTTGCGCAACTGGGCCTTGATCAGCGCTGGATTTTGTCCGGTCAACTCGCCGGTCATTTTCGCACCTTTGCGATCCGTGCCTTCCCAGGCATACACGCTGATTTTCGCTGCTTTGACCGCCATATTCAGTCCTTCGTGACCCGGTTGATTTCTTCAAGGCTGGTGATGCCTTGCATGGCCTTGAGCAAGCCCGACGTGCGCAGGTCGTTGAAGCCGTCCTTGCGCATCTGGAGGTCGATCTCCAGTGAATTGCCTTCGGCCATGATCAGCCGTTGCAGATCAGGAGTGTTCTTCACCACTTCATAAATCCCCACTCGCCCTTTGTAGCCAGCATTGCATTGATTGCAACCGACCGGTTCATAGATCGTGAATGAGCCGATGCGTTCCTCGGGGAAGCCTTCCTTGAGCAGCGTCTCGCGGGGAATCTCGATGGGTTTCTTGCAATGGCTGCACAACTTGCGCGCCAGGCGCTGGGCAATGATCAGGCTGACCGAGGTCGCAATGTTGAAGCCCTGAATCCCCATGTTGTGCAGGCGGGTCAGGGTTTGCGCAGCGCTGTTGGTGTGCAGGGTGGAAAGCACCATGTGCCCGGTCTGGGCGGCCTTGATGGCAATTTCGGCAGTTTCGAGGTCGCGGATTTCGCCGACCATGATCACGTCCGGGTCCTGGCGCAGAAACGAGCGCAACGCCTGGGCGAAATCCATTCCCTGCCTGGGATTGACGTTGACCTGGTTGACGCCCTCCATGTTGATTTCCACCGGGTCTTCGGCAGTGGAGATGTTGATGTTGACGGTGTTGAGGATGTTCAGCCCGGTATAGAGCGACACGGTCTTGCCTGAACCGGTGGGCCCGGTCACCAGGATCATCCCCTGTGGTTGCTTGAGGGCGGCCATGTACAGGTCTTTCTGCTCCGGCTCATAGCCGAGGGCATCGATGCCCATTTGCGCGCTGGACGGATCGAGGATCCGGATCACCACTTTTTCGCCCCACAGGGTCGGCAGGGTGTTGACCCGGAAGTCGATGGACTTGCTCTTGGACAGGCGCATCTTGATTCGCCCGTCCTGGGGTTTGCGCCGCTCGGAGATGTCGAGACTGGCCATGACTTTGAGCCGGGAAGCAATGCGGTTGGCCAGTTGCGTTGGTGGCTTGGCAACTTCATGCAGGATGCCATCGGTGCGCATCCGCACGCGGTAGGTTTTTTCGTAGGGTTCGAAATGCAGGTCGGAAGACCCGCTCTTGATCGCATCGAGCAACATCTTGTGGACGAAGCGCACCACGGGCGCGTCATCGGTGTCCTGTCCGCCGATGGCGTCCTGTTTCTGGTCGTCGACCGACTCGATGTCCAGACCGTCGAGGTCGACATCGGCCATCTCTTGCAGGTCGGTGGCGTGGCTGTCGAAGAATCTTTCGATGGCGTCGCTAAGCTTGTCCTCTTCGACCAGGATGGCTTCGGTGTTCAGCCCGGTACTGAACTGGATGTCGTTGATGACCTGTTGATTACTCGGATCGGAAACCCCCACGAACAGTTTGTTACCGCGTCGCCAGAGGGGGAGGGCGTGGTGCTGGCGGATCAGTTTTTCGCTGACCAGCCCCTTGGGTTGGGTGTCTTTTTCCAGGCAGTTGAGGTCCAGCAGGGCCATGCCGAAATGCTCCGAAGCCACCTCGGCGACCTGCCAGCTTTTCAGCAGTTTGTTTTGCACCAGATAACTGACCAGTGAGACTCGATCGCGTTGGGCTTGCTGATACGCCTGTTGCGCACTTTGATCAGTGATCAGCTCGGCCAGCACCAATTGCTTGGCCAGACCGCTAAGGGCAATGTCATTCATTGGGATTCCGGACGCAGGCGGTTAATGACTTATAGCCTAGTCAAACAGTGGAACCAAACCAGCCGAGGTGAGGTGACAAAAAATGTCAGAAAGTGCGGATCCTGGGGGTACGAAAGGTCTTTGTCGTGATCCCGAGCCCAGTCTGCAGGGGCGCATACGACTTGGCATGACCTGTGCTGCACCCTCTACAGATCATGAGATTTCGACTCATGCATGGAGCCTGTCTATGAAAAATCAAAATGGTTTTACCCTGATCGAACTGCTGATCGTGGTGGCGATCATCGGGATTCTGGCGACGTTTGCGTTGCCGCAGTATTCGAAGTACCAATCACGGGCGAAAGTTACCGCTGCGCTTGCAGAAATCTCGGCACTGAAGGTGCCTTTTGAAGACATTATGAATCAGGGTACAGATCCTACCCTCGCTTTGATCGGCGGTACGGCGACTACAGGTAACTGCACGATTACGGCATCGGGTACCACCGCTACCGGTGTGGGCACTATTGCCTGCACGATCCTCAATGCTCCAGGGCCTGTGCTCAGCAAGACCATTACGCTTTCGCGTACCCTCGCCGGTGGCTGGACATGCGCCACCACGGCTCTACAAGAGTACGCACCTAAAGGCTGCACCGGTACCTGATCCATATCACCCGGCATAAACAATGCCCCGCTTCTCACGACGCGGGGCATTTTTGTTGGTCATTTGGGCGGGGGGCGATTCGGATGATCACGAAAACCCCCGACAATTCATGCCCTTAGGCCTGCGTTAAAACCCGCAACTTGCATGTAGATAATGTCGCACTCATGCATTTTGCATGATTTCGAAAGTTGTAATTTTTATTAAGTTGTTGATTTATAGGTATTTATTTTTTGGTTGCTAGTTGGCACAGCGTTCGCACTCTCTCTGGTAACCCTGCTGACAAGACGACACGCAGCAGACTTTCCAGAAGAACAGGAGTTACTCGTATGAAAAAGTTCGCTATCGCTGCCGCTACTGCTACCGCGCTGACCCTGACGATGGCCAACGCTGCATTCGCCCAGACCAGCCATACCACCCAGGCTCCCATGACGCTGGCTGCCGGTGAAGTGACCAAAGCCAAGGAAGCTACTTCCGATACCTGGATCACGACCAAAGTCAAAGCAGACCTGGTGACTGAAAAAGGCATCCCTGGCACCGACATCAAAGTCGAAACCAACAAAGGCGTCGTGTCGCTGTCGTCCACTGTTGCGGTGACTGAAGCTCAGAAAGCCACCGCCGTGGCCATTGCCAAGAAAATCAAAGGCGTCAAAGCGGTGTCCGCTGACGGCCTGAAAGCCGAGTAAGGCAAGGCTTCTCGCCTGGACCGGGAGAAGATGCGGCAGGCGGGCCAGGTCATACGTCTGTCGCTTTTTGAGAGTTCATGCGAAAGGCCATATGGACGTGGCCGTTACAGGCCCCGACATTCGTGTCGGGGCCTGTTCTATTGGGAGCAACGCAAAAAACTGTGGGGGCGAGTTCAGTTACCGCGCTTGCTGGTGATTTGAACCAACCGGTTTCCTTCAAAGCGCAGGTACTGGTACATCCCGCCGTTGGGCCCGTAGGTCCATTCCTCGACCTGAAACTCTTCCCGTCGATTGGCGCTGCGCTTGTAGCCAAGCAGGTCGCGGGCGACGGGCTCTCCGCATTTTTGCAGCACTTCGCTGGACCTGTCCCCGACGCTGATCAATTGACTGCCGCAGCGCAGGGTATCGGCCGCCGCAGCTTGGCCGGCAGCCAATACCAGGGCCAGGCTCATAAGCCATTGCACGCCCATCACTCGGCATCCAGATGCAAGGCCGTCACCACGCGGCCATCGCTTTCGGCCTCACCGAGGTTGGCGTCGATGAAGTACACGCGGTCATCGGCCAACTGCCCTTTGTCCACCAGGTAGTCCTTGATGCTGCTGGCCCGTTCCTGGCCCAGCTGACGCAACAGAACCTCGCTGGAGCTCCAGAAGCCGATCACGCTTTCGCGCATTTTTTTGCTGCGTTCTTCCTTGCCCAGATCCTTCCATTCCGCGGGCGGCTGGATCTTGAGGCGTGTGCGGTAGATTCCTTCGAGCAGCGGGCCTTTCTCGCTGTCCGGCACTTCCAGCATGGAGGCCTGGGCCGGCACTTTGTCACCGCGGCGCTGGAGCATTTTGTAGTAGTTGTACTGGTATTCCCGTTCCAGGCGTTGCTCGGCGAGCAGTGGGCCGTCGCTGCTCTTGGCGGCAGTGCCTTCGATTTCCAGGCGCAGGGCCGGACGCTCCTTGAGCGCCTGGGACAGTTTGATCAGTGTCGCTTCGGCTTCCTTGCTCAAGTCGCTCGAACCTGGTGCAAACGCCACGGTGCCCAGCTCCTCTGAACCGCCGCCGCTGACCAGCCCGCCAATCATTTTGAACGGCGCCGCGGCCGCCTTCACGATCAGATTGCGCAGGGTCTGCCAGATGATCGGCATGATGCTGAACTGCGGGTTGTTCAGGTCGCCGCTCACCGGCAGTTCGATGGAAATCTTGCCGTCGACATCCTTGAGCAAGGCAATCGCCAGTTTCAGCGGCAGGCTCACTGCATCCGGACTGTCGACCTTTTCACCCAGTTGCAGCTGCTCGACCACCACTTTGTTTTCGGCCAGGAGCTGACCGTTGGTGATCTTGTAATGCAGATCCAGATTGAGCCGGCCCTTGCGGATGCGGTAACCGGCGAACTTGCCGGAATAAGGCGTCAGGGTCGTCAGTTCCACCCGTCTGAAACTGGTAGCGATGTCCAGACTGGCCATTGGGTCGAACGGGTTGACCGAGCCCTTGATGGTCACCGGTGCATAGCGGTCGACCTTGCCTTTGACGTCGACGTTGGCCGGTTTTACGTGGCGGCTGTCGATGGTGCCGATCTGCCCGTTCAGTTGTTGGACGGCCGTGGCGAAGTTCGGTGTCAGGCTGAAGTCGGCGAAGTTTGCCGAACCGTCATTGATGGCGATGCTGCCAATGTGGATGCCCAGTGGTTTTTCGTTTCCGGCTGCCGGTTTGGCTGCGGCAGTTGTGGTCGTTGTGGTCGTTGTGGCGCCGGAGTCGGCCGGTTGCGGGATCAGCAGGTCATCGATGTTGGTGGTGCGGTCATCGTTGATCATGAAGCGGGCATAGGGCTGGAACAGATTGACCTTGTCGATCGACAGGCTGTCGCCGTGCTGATAGTTCAGGCCTTCGAGCGCCAACTGTTGCCACTTGAGGAAGTCACGGGTTTTCAGAGTGTCGAGGGTATGCAACTGATCGATCTGGGCTTTACCTGTAACACTGAACGCCAGCGGCTCGGTGCTTTTCAAGTCGACCGCCAGATCACTGCCCAGCATGCCGCTACGCAGTTCGAGGCGAATGAACGGATTGATGTAGGACTGGGCGACGCGCAGGTCGATATCCCTGGTCTGCACGTTCAGTTTGGCGCTGATCGGGGCCAGATTGACCGTGCCGTCCGCCATGATCTTGCCTTGCTTGCCCACGCCCGTGTCGAGCTTGAGGTTGAAAGGGGAGCCGTTGAGGCTGTCGAAATTCTGCAGGTCCAGGTTCAGCGGGCCGAGCTCCAGCGCTACGGCGGGTTGTGCCTTGCGGTCGGCCAGGTGCACCTGATAATTACGCAGTTGCACGTCTTTGAGCAGCACCTGCCAGGGCTTGCTCGGCGCGGTCGGTTCGGGCTTCGGTGAATCGGCTGCCGCGGGTGTGCTGGTGGGTTCGGCGTTGGCTTTGGCCGCCTGTTTGGACGGCTGGCTGGCGAACAGTTTTTGCCAATCGAGTTGCCCATCGGCTTCGAGGGCTGCCCAGGTTTCCAGTTTCTGGCTGTGGATCTTGCCGACCACCACTTGCTGCTTGGCCAGATCCACGGTGGTGTCGCTGATGTCCAGTCGTTCGAGCTTCACCAGAGGTCGGCCGTCCGGCGCCTTGATGGCGAAAGGCGCGACGCTGACGACGACGTTGTCCAGCAGCAGTTCGGTGCCTTTGTTCAGATTGAGTTTGTAGTCGGTGCTCAGGTTCAGGACGCCGTTTTCCAGGACCAGTGGCACAGCATCGCGCACATAGGGCCAGAAGGACTTCATCTTGCCATCGGTGATTTTCAGCTTACCTTCAGAGGCGATCGGGCTCAGGCTGAAATTGCCGGTCCAGTCGATCTGCCCGCCGGCGGGGCCGACCGCGACCAGGGTCATGTCGGCGTTGTCGTCGGGCAGGGTACTGAGGTTCTTCAGCTCGAAATCGAGTTTGTCGTAGAGGAATTCGATGGGCTCGCTGGGCCGGGCATCTTCGAAATGCACGTAGCCGCCGGCCAGTTTGATCCGCTCCACGCGCAGCGGGAAGGGTTTGGCGTTCGGGTCGACCGGGGTCGGTTCGCTGGCGGGGATTTTGAACAGCCCGAGAAGATTGAGCTGGCCGTCCTTGCCGAAGCGTATTTCGGTCTTGGGTTTGTCCAGTTCGATATCGGACAGGTGCAGCGCCTTGGTCCACAGGCTGTCGATCTGCAAGTTGGCGTACAGGCGTTCGAAGCCCACTTGCTCCTTGCCCGGCTCGCCGATGATCAGGCCCCAAAGGGTTACTTCAAGGCTGAACGGGTTGAGTTCGATCCGCGAAATTGTCGCGGGCGTCATGGCGTAGTTGGCCAATTGCTGGTTGGCAACCCGCAACGCGATGCCCGGCAAAATCAGAAACCCCAGCAGGCTGTAAAGGGCCAGGGCTGTTAACAAGGCGCCGATAGCGCGGATCAATCCTTTGGGCATGTGTGGCTTCATCTGTCGGAATCGGAGTGCCTTGGAGTATGGCATGCGTTTGCGGTTCCGAAGCAATCACGCTTTATAGGCGTTGTCTGATAATGGGTGTGGATTTTCAGAGCTGCAGGATCAGCGTTTTCAGCGGCGGTTGTTGGTCCGTCGACGGAAAGTCGCTGCCCGGTGTCAGCGCTGTCCACTCACGCACCGGGCGTCCGGCCTTCTCTGCGCAGCGCAGCACCTGTTCGCGCCAATCGTCCATGCTGACCTTCGCCAGGTTGTTGCAGCAGATCAACACGCCATTGTCGGCAGTGGTCAGCAGCGCCGGTTTGAGCAGGCTCTGGTAATCGCGCAACAGATCGACCGTGCCGAAAGCACTCTTGGCCCAGGCCGGTGGATCGAGCAGTACCAGATCATATTGACGCGGCTCCAGGCGCTGATAGCTCGGCAGTTTTTGCCCGCGACGCTGGCTGATCGGCAGGCCGGCCAATTGACGAATCGCCGGGAAGTAATCGGACTGGATGAACTCCATGGTCGGCAATTGCGGGTTGAGCAGACCGTTTTCGCGGCCGACCGCCAGGTTGCCTTCGGCAAAGTCCAGGTTGCACACCTCGCTGGCACCACCGGCCGCAGCGCAGAGACCGACGCCACAGGTGTAGGCAAACAGGTTCAGCACACTTTTGTTTTTGCTGTGCGCCTTGACCCAGCCGCGGGCGTTGCGCAGGTCGAGAAACAGCAACGGATCCTGGCCGGCATGGCGCCCGCGAACCCGGTAGTTCAGCCCCCATTCGTGGCCGATCAAGTCTTGCAGGGCGGCCTCGTCGGCGCGGTAGACGGTGTCTTCGCGGTCGATGCGCGAGTTGCCGCGGGAGCGGTCGTTGTAGACCAGCAGGCTATCGAGGCCCAGCTGTTGATTGACGATTTCGTGCAATTGCAGCAGGGCGTCACGCTCCAGTGACTGATGAAAGCTTTGCACCAGCAGTTGCGGGCCATAGCGGTCGATGGTCAAGCCGCCGGCACCTTCCTGGCTGCCGTGGAACAGGCGATAGCAATCGGTGCCTTGCTGATGCAGCTCGGCGAGCAGGTCCTGGCGACGATCAAGGGCGGCGCACAGCGCCTGATTCAAGGAAGACATGCTGGGCGCCTTGCTGGAGGGAATTGAGGGCGCGGGAGTTTAACACTGTGGCGAGGGGGCTTGCCCCCGTTCCAGTGCGCAGCACTGGCAAAAATTCGAGGGAGCGCCAAGCTTTTTGGGCCGCTTCGCTGCCCAACGGGGGCAAGCCCCCTCGCCACAATAAGCCTCACAGCGCGGCCGGTGGCCGCGCGCAACATTATTGGTTCAGGCGTTGATCAATCAGCCCTTGCACCACGCTCGGGTCGGCGAGGGTCGAGGTGTCGCCGAGGCTGTCCAGTTCGTTGCAGGCGATCTTGCGCAGGATCCGTCGCATGATCTTGCCCGAACGGGTTTTCGGCAGGGCCGGGGCCCACTGGATCAAGTCCGGTTTGGCGAAGCTGCCGATTTCCTGGCTGACATGGGCCAGCAGTTCTTTCTTCAGATCGTCGTTGGGGTCGACGCCGTTCATGGGTGTGACGAAGGCGTAGATGCCCTGGCCTTTGATGTCATGGGGGTAACCGACCACGGCGGCCTCGGCAATGCTGTCGTGCAGCACCAGCGCGCTCTCCACTTCGGCGGTGCCGATGCGGTGCCCGGAGACGTTAATCACGTCGTCGATGCGCCCGGTGATCCAGTAATCGCCGTCCTCGTCGCGGCGTGCGCCATCGCCGGTGAAGTAGTAGCCGGGGTAGGGCTTGAAGTAGGTTTCGACCATCCGTTTCGGATCGCCGTATACGCTGCGGATCTGCGCCGGCCAGCTGGACTTGATGGCCAGCACGCCGCTGCCGGCGCCTTTGATTTCTTTGCCGTGCTCATCGAGCAACACCGGTTGCACACCGAACATCGGTTGGGTGGCGCAACCGGGTTTGACCCGTTGGGTGCTGACCAGCGGGCTGAGCATGATGCCGCCGGTTTCGGTCTGCCACCAGGTATCGACAATCGGGCAGCGTTGCTCGCCGACTGTATTGAAGTACCACTCCCAGGCTTCCGGGTTAATCGGCTCACCGACAGTACCGAGTAAGCGCAGGCTCTCGCGGGATGTTTCCTTCAACGGCCCGGGACCTTCACGCATCAACGCGCGCAGGGCGGTCGGGGCGGTGTAGAAGATGTTGACGTGGTGCTTGTCGATCACCTGCCAGAAGCGCGAGGTGCTGGGGTAGCTCGGTACGCCTTCGAAGATCAGCGTGGTCGCGCCATTGGCCAGCGGCCCATAGACAATGTAGCTGTGGCCGGTGACCCAGCCGACATCGGCGGTGCACCAGAAGACTTCACCGTCGCGATAGTCGAGCACGTATTTGAAGGTCATTGCCGCTTGCAGCAGGTAGCCGCCGGTGGTGTGCAGCACGCCTTTGGGTTTGCCGGTGCTGCCGGAGGTGTAGAGGATAAACAGCGGGTCTTCGGCGTCCATCGGCTCTGGCGGGCAATCGTCACCGACATCGCGCAGGGCCTGGTGATACCAGAGGTCGCGGTCTTCAACCCAATTCACCTGGTTTTGGGTGTGCTCGACCACGATCACACTGCTGACGTGCGGGCAACTTTGCAGGGCCTTGTCGACGTTCTGTTTGAGCGGCACGAATTTACCGCCGCGCACGCCTTCATCGGCGGTGATTACGGTGCGGCAGTCGGCGTCGAGGATCCGGTCACGCAGTGAGTCCGGGGAGAATCCGCCGAACACCACCGAATGAATCGCGCCGATCCGCGCACAGGCGAGCATGGCGTAGGCGGCTTCGGGGATCATCGGCATGTAGATGCACACGCGGTCGCCTTTCTTCACGCCACGGCTTTTGAGCACGTTGGCCAGTCGACTGACGTTGTGATGGAGTTTTTTGTAGGTGATCTGGATGGATTCGGCGGGGTCATCGCCTTCCCAGATGATCGCGGTTTGATCGCCACGCTTTTCCAGATGACGATCGATGCAGTTGTAGCTGACGTTTAACTTTCCGCCGGCAAACCAGCTTGCGTCACCGGTTTTCAGGTCGTACCGCTGAACGGTCTGCCACGGCGTGCTCCAGTCGAGGAACCGTGTGGCCTGTTCGGCCCAGAAGGTGCTGGGGTGTTCAATGGATTCACGGTACAGGCGCTTGTAGTCGTCCTGACTCAACTGTGCAGCCCGGCGGACGGCATCGGCTTTGGGGAACGTGCTGATATCGAACATGACGGTTCCTTATTCTTGTTTTGCGACAAGAGGGGAGCTGCGCGACCCTCGTAGGAGCTGCCGAAGGCTGCGATCTTTTGATCTTGTCTTTTACAACCAGGATCAAAAGATCGCAGCCTTCGGCCGCTCCTACAGTGATAGCGCACGCCACCGATTTTGCAGTAAACCCGGTGCCGTGGAACTGTCGGTGCTGCAAGTTGAAGGGGCGGGTAAACCGCCCCTTCAGCCTATCACCCGCGGTGACGACCGCGGAAGTAGTTGATCAGGCCTTGGGTGGAAGCATCGTCGGCCGGGGTTTCTTCGCTGCCGACCAGGCGGTTGTAGACGCCTTTGCCCAGCTCTTTACCCAACTCCACGCCCCACTGGTCGAAGGCATTGATGCCCCAGACCACGCTTTGCACGAAGACTTTGTGTTCGTACAGCGCTACCAGTGCGCCAAGACGACGCGGGCTGATGCGTTCGAGCACCAGGGTGTTGCTCGGACGGTTGCCCGGGATCACCTTGTGTGCGGCCAGTTTTTGCACTTCATCCTCGGCCATACCCTTGTCACGCAGCTCGGCTTCAGCCTCGGTGCGGGTCTTGCCGAGCATCAATGCCTGGCTTTGCGACAGGCAGTTGGCGTACAGCCACTGGTGGTGGTCGGACACCGGGTTGAAACTGACGATCGGCACGATGAAGTCGGCCGGGATCAGTTGGGTGCCCTGGTGCAGCAACTGGTGGTAAGCATGCTGACCGTTGCAGCCAACGCCGCCCCAGATTACCGGGCCGGTATCGGTGGACACTGGCGTGCCGTCCTGGCGCACGCTCTTGCCGTTGGATTCCATGTCCAGCTGTTGCAAGTGCTTGGTGATGTTGCGCAGGTAGTGGTCGTACGGCAGGATCGCGTGGCTCTGCGCGCCCCAGAAGTTGCCATACCAGATGCCGAGCAATGCCAACAGTACCGGCATGTTCTGTTCGAATGGCGCGCTCTGGAAATGCTGGTCCATGGTGTATGCACCGGACAGCAGTTCCTTGAAGTTCGACATGCCGATGGCCAGGGCAATTGGCAAACCGATGGCCGACCACAGCGAGTAACGGCCGCCGACCCAGTCCCACATCGGGAAGATGTTCTCTTCACGAATACCGAACGCCACGGCCGCCGCGTTGTTGCTGGAGACGGCGATGAAGTGACGGTACAGCTCGGCTTCCGAACCGCCCTGAGCCAGGTACCAGGCGCGGGCGGCCTGGGCGTTTTTCAGGGTTTCGAGGGTGTTGAAGGATTTCGACGAGACGATGAACAGCGTGGTCTCGGCGCGCAGCTTCATGGTCAGTTCGTGGAATTCACTGCCGTCGATGTTCGCCAGGTAATGGCAACGCACGCCTTTCTGGGCGTAGGACAGCAGCGCTTCGGACACCAGCTCGGGGCCGAGGAACGAGCCACCGATGCCAATGTTCACAACGTCGGTGATCGGCTTCTCGGTGTAACCGCGCCACAGACCGTCGTGGATACGGCCCACGAGATCGGTGATCTGGTTCAGCACTTTGTGCACGTCGGGCATCACGTTGACGCCGTTGACCGACAGCTTGTCGCCCACCGGACGGCGCAGTGCGGTGTGCAGGGCCGGGCGTCCTTCGGAAGCGTTGACGATTTCGCCCGAGAACAGCGCTTTGATCGCGCCCTTGAGGTCGACTTCGTTGGCCAGGCCCACCAGCAGATTGCGGGTCTCGGCGTTGATCAGGTTCTTCGAGTAGTCGAGAAACAGGCCGCAGCTGCTGAGGGTGAATTGATTAAAACGCTGCGGATCGGCATTAAAGGCTTCGCGCATGCTGAAATCCTGCATGGCTTGGCGGTGGTCATTCAGCGCTTGCCAAGCGGGCAGAGCGGTAACGTCGTGAGGAGTGCGGTAATACGCCATCGCTGCGGTTTTCCTTTTACTTGAACGGCCTTTTGAACACTAAAAATCCCGGAGCGCTGTGGGTGGGCGTCCGGTCAACTGCGTCGACACGATTTCTGGCGCAGGGCGAATACAGTAAACCTCGCGCTGCAATCTGTCTTGACTTTGTCTGACCTGCTCCCGGTACTTTTTTAACATTTAACCAGGAGCGGTCCGACAAACGGAAAGCTGGCAGGGGGGCGGTCCGGTCAGGCGACCTGAACCGGAATTGCATTGCTGGTGTGGCTCAGTTCGTTGCCCGGCGCCATGTAGAGCATGCGCGGCTTGAAGTTGAGCAGTTCGGCTTCGCTGTAGTGGGCGTAAGCGCAGATGATCACGCGGTCGCCGACCTTGGCCTTGTGGGCCGCGGCACCGTTGACCGAGATCATGCGCGAACCTTCTTCGCCACGAATCGCGTAGGTGGTGAAGCGTTCGCCGTTGTCGATGTTGTAGATCTGGATCTGTTCGTACTCACGGATGCCGGACAGGTCCAGCCATTCGCCGTCGATGGCGCAAGAGCCTTCGTAATCGAGTACAGCATGGGTGACTTCGGCGCGATGCAGCTTGGCCTTGAGCATGATGGCGTGCATGAGTGTTTCCCCGGGTCGGAATCGAACGGGGGGCAGTTTGCCCGAAGGCTTTGTGGGCGGCAATACAGTCTGGAAACGACGCAGATCTAATGTGGGAGCGGGCCTGTGGCGAGGGGGCTTGTCGGAACGCCGCACCGCCCCGTTGGGCTGCGAAGCAGCCCCAAAATCTCTGATGTACCAAAGATCTTGTGAGTGCTATGCACTCAAACGGGGGCAAGCCCCCTCGCCACAGGTTCGCTCCCACAGGGTTTTGCAGTGTTTATGCGGGTGTGTCGAGGTTCAGATGCAGGTTGTCGATCAACCGCGTCGTGCCGAGGAACGCCGCCACCAGAATCACCAGATCCCGATCTTGCGCTGTCGCCGGACGCAAGGTCAGCGCATGGCGAATTTCCAGGTAATCCGGACGCAGGCCAGCGGCTTCCAGTTGCTTGATCTGCTCGTTGATCAGCGTCGGGTAATCGCGCTCGCCCTGTTTGATCGCGTCGCTGATCCGGGTCAGGGTGCGATAGACCTCCGGTGCGATGGCCCTCTGTTCTTCGCTGAGGAAACCATTGCGTGACGACAACGCCAGACCGTCGGCGGCCCGTACGGTCGGTTCGCCGATGATCTGGATCGGCATGTTCAGGTCGTGCACCAGGGCGCGAATCACCGCCAGTTGCTGGAAGTCTTTCTGGCCAAAGATCGCCAGGTCCGGCTGGACCATGTTGAACAGTTTGCTGACTACCGTCGCCACCCCTTCGAAATGCCCAGGACGGCTGGCGCCGCACAGGCCTTCAGACAGTTGTGGAACGCTGACGCGGGTCTGGCCGGCCATGCCGTCGGGGTACATTTCTTCGACGGTTGGGGCAAACAGCAGATGGCAACCGGCCTGGAGCAGTTTCTCCTGATCGGCGGCCAGGGTCCGCGGGTATTTGTCGAGGTCTTCGCCGGCGCCGAATTGCAGCGGGTTGACGAAAATGCTCGCGACCACGAAATCCACCCGTTGGGTGGCTTTGGTAATCAGCGCGATATGCCCGCTGTGCAGGTTGCCCATGGTCGGCACAAAGCCGATGCGCTTGCCTTCGCTACGGGCGCGGGCCACCGCGGCCCGCAGTTCGCGTACGGTTTTTACGGTGTTCATGCAGAGAATCCGTGTTCGATGCCAGGGAAAGTCGCCGCTTTGACTTCAGTGACGTAAGCGCTCAAGGCTGCTTGAATGCTGGTTTGGTCGGTCATGAAGTTCTTCACGAACTTTGGCACGCGGCCGGTCATGGACAAGCCCAGCATGTCGTGCAGAACCAGTACCTGACCGTCGGTGCCACTGCCGGCGCCGATGCCAATCACCGGGATCTTCACCGCCTGGCTGATTTCTTCGGCCAATTCGCTCGGCACGCATTCGAGCAGCAGCATGGCCGCGCCGGCCTGTTCCAGGGAAATTGCGTCGGCACGCATCTGCCGCGCCTGGTTCTCGTTGCGGCCCTGGACTTTATAGCCGCCGAGGATGTTGACCGATTGCGGTGTCAGCCCCATGTGCGCGCACACCGGGATGCCGCGTTCGGCCAGCAGACGGATCGAGTCCGCGAGCCACAATGCCCCTTCAACCTTGACCATGTGCGCACCGGCCTGCATCAACAGGGCGCTGTTGGTCATGGTTTGTTCAATGGTGGCGTAGGCCATGAAGGGCAGGTCGGCGAGGATCAGGGCATCGGTGTTGCCGCGTTTGACGGCTGCCACGTGGTAGGCCATTTCAGCAGTGGTCACCGGCAGGGTGCTGTCGTGACCTTGCAAGACCATGCCGAGGGAGTCGCCCACCAGCAGCACTTCAACCCCGGCCTCATTGCAGGCGTGGGCGAAGGTCGCGTCATAGCAGGTCAGCATGGTGATCTTTTCACCTGTCTGCTTGAGGCTCTGGAGCGTGGTCAGGGTGATGGCTGGCATGAAAAAAATCCTCATTACAGGCGCTATGAAAACTACTGCGAGTAACGCGCGTGATTCGTCATTTATACAGGCGCACCCTCTTTCGTGGTGCTTGTAAGGCCTGGACTGCGCCCTTTAGCGCCGCGTTGGCGGCAGCGGGACGCCTATAGTCGTGAGGAGAACCCGGGAAGTCAATTGCATGTGTTACCGCATTGTTACGTGGGGGGTGTTACCGACGTTACTGATGCGATTCAGCAGATTTGCGATGGGCTTGTATCGTCAAAAGCGGCAACTCAGGCTGCCGGGAGGCGTTCCAGGCCGACGAACGGGCAGGCGGCGAGTAATTCTGCGAGGGTGCGGCCGTCAGCCAGGCGCAAGTCCGCCGGTGCCAGTTCGGCCAACGGATAGAGCACAAAGGCTCGTTCCTGCAGGTGATAGTGAGGGACTTTGAGGCGCGGTTCGTCGATCAGTCGATCGCCGAACAACACGATGTCCAGATCCAGCGTGCGTGGGCCCCAGCGTTCAAGACGCTGGCGGCCTTGTCCGTTCTCGATGGCTTGCAGGGCATCGAGCAGCTCCAGCGGCGCGAGGCGGCTGTCGAGAGCGGCGACCGCGTTGGTATAACGCGGTTGGCCGGGCAGCAGCGAGTCGCTTTGATAAAACCCGGAAACACCGACCAGTTCGGTCTGCGGCAAGCGTGCCAAGGCCTCGACAGCGCTGCGCAACTGTTCGGCAGGGTCAGCCAGATTGCTGCCCATGCCGATGTAGATGCGTTCCATGGCCTATTCGCCTGTCGTGCTCGAAGCGCCGGCAGCGCGTTTGCGTTTGGCGCCGCCACTGCGGCGACGTTTGCGCGGAGCACCGCTGCCGTCGTCCTTGCCGCTGAGTTCGCGGATCATGTCCCGACGTTCGCTGTCGTTGGCGTCCTGATAGTCGGTCCACCATTCGCCCAGGCCATCGGTCTGTTCGCCAGCGCTTTCGCGCAGCAGCAGGAAGTCGTAACCGGCACGGAACCGCGGGTTGTCCAGCAACAGGTCGGCCCGCTTGCCGCTGCGGCGCGGCAGACGCTCCTGCATGTCCCAGATCTCGCGGATCGGCATGGTGAAGCGTTTCGGAATCGCAATACGCTGGCACTGTTCGGCAATCAACTCGTGCGCCGCTTCCTGCATCGCCGGAATCGGCGGCATGCCACGTTCTTGCAAGCGCAGCACGCGGGCCGGCAGGGCAGGCCAGAGCAGGGCGGCGAACAGGAACGCCGGGGTGACCGGTTTGTTCTGCTTGATCCGCAAGTCCGTGTTGATCAGTGCTTCACTGATCAGCGTGTGGGTGTACGTCGGGTTGTATTCCAGCGCCTCGGCACTGGCCGGGAACAGCGGATCGAACAACTGCAGGTCGACCAGCATCTCGAAGGTGTCCACGGCGTGGCCGGAGAGGAACAGCTTGAGCACTTCTTCGAACAGACGGGCTGATGGAATCTCGCGCAGCATCGGTGCCAGATCGCGGATCGGCAGGGCGCTGTGCTTCTCGATACCGAAATTCAGCTTGGCGGCGAAACGCACGGCCCGCAGCATCCGCACCGGGTCTTCCTGGTAGCGCTGCTTCGGATCGCCGATCAGGCGGATCAGGTGATTGCGGATGTCGTGTACGCCATTGGCGTAGTCGAGAATGCGCTCGCTGACCGGATCGTAATACAAGGCGTTGATGGTGAAGTCGCGGCGTTGCGCGTCTTCTTCCAGGGTGCCGTAGACGTTATCGCGCAGGATGCGCCCGCTTTCGTTGCGGGAAGACTGGTTGCTGTCTTCGTCCTCGTCGTTTTGCGGGTGATTGGCGCGGAAGGTCGCGACTTCGATGATTTCGCGGCCAAAGTGGATATGCACCAGTTTGAAGCGACGACCGATGATCCGCGCGTTGCGGAATTCGGCCCGTACCTGTTCAGGGGTGGCACTGGTGGCGACGTCGAAATCTTTCGGCGTGATGCCGAGCAGCATGTCACGCACACAGCCGCCGACCAGGTAAGCCTGGTAACCGGCGTTCTGCAAGCGTTCGACGATGTTGACCGCGTAACGGCTGAATTGCGCCTTTTGCAGCGAATGTTGGCCGCTATTGAGCACTTCAGGCGTGCTGCGGATGTGTTGCGTACGACGCAGGGGAGAACGGAATGACTGGAACAGCTTCTTCAGCATGGGATGCACTGTTTGAAGGAATGTTCGGCCATAACGAAGAATGACCGCATGATGGGCCGGGATTCTAGCATTTAGTCGGGGGATGGTGTAGGAAGCTGCGCAAGCGCTTGAAGGGAGATGTCTTGAGGGGCGGTTTTGTAGCAGCTGCCGAGCCTGCGTTCGGCGGCGAAGCCGTCGTAAAACCAGAAATTGCGGTGTGTCAGTAGGAACCGGTTGCCCGTATTAGCGACTGCTGCGCAGTCGAACGCAGCCTCGCACTGCTCGGCAGCTGCTACAAGGCAGAGAATGCCAAACGCCAGAAACCACAAGGGGAGCCGAAGCTCCCCCAGAAGTAGTTGCGTGCTCTATTTTTATTATTGGTTTCGGGCTTCTTGTTTTTGTTGAGCGCCCTCGCCATGAAGTTTTCCTTCATGACCCTCCCAATCGGGAGCCAAGAGCAAACGGATTGCTTTGGTCGCTGTGTTGCTATGATCGTGTGATCCAACCAGTTCAGGCACTGTCTCGGGACAGTTTTTTATTATTCTCGGCCTGGTTGCGGGGCAAGCCCCAAATGCAACGCCTCTCCAAAAGAATCAGTTAGCTACGCCTCTCGCCGTCTTGTTTTTATTGTGCGTGAGTCGATTCGTCTTATTTTTATTGTCTTGTGCATTACTTGTTATTGTTCTTGTACTGAACATATAGCAGGGTGCGTGCCAACTTTTGTGAAGGCCAATAAAACAAGGGGTTAGGCGGGCTAATGGGGTTTTCCGAGGCCAAAAAAAACCGGGGCTTCGTTACCGTAAGCCCCGGCTTCTGTTACGTGAAAAAGCTGAGGTAACAGTTTTTCCACAATGTCACGTGTTACCCGCGCATCTGACAGGCGCGGTTCAGCTCTCGCTGGCCACCCCGGTCTTGCGCCGCGGGATGCCCAGACGCTGACGGCGTTCCCACAAGCATTTGCGACTGACCCCGAGCTTGCGGGCCAGTTCGGTTTCGGTCATGTGGTCCTGATGCTCGAGCACGAAGTGCTGGAAGTAGTCTTCCAGGGACAGATCTTCGGTCGGTTCGTGGCTGGTGTTACCGGCGCTGTTGCCCTGCTGGGGCGCGAGGCCGATGAAATCGTCGTCTTCCAGATCGCTGAGTTCGATGTCGATGCCCAGCAGCTCGGCGGAAATCTCCGGGCTCTCGCACAGAATCACCGCGCGCTCGACCGCGTTTTCCAGTTCGCGAACGTTACCCGGCCAGGAGTAATGCCGAATTGCTTGCTCGGCATCCAGGGCGAATTTCAGATCGGTGCGGTTGACCCGCGCGCTCTGCCGCGCCAGGAAGGCATTGGCAATTTCATTGACGTCCGCACCGCGCTCGCGCAGGGCCGGCAGTTTCAGGGCGATCACGTGGAGGCGGTAATACAAGTCTTCACGGAACTGGCCGATCTTCGCCAGGCTCTTGAGATCCCGGTGGGTCGCGGCGATCAGGCGTACATCGACCTTCTGCGACTGGACCGAGCCAACCCGGCGGATTTCACCTTCCTGCAATACGCGTAACAGGCGGGCCTGGGCTTCCAGTGGCAGTTCACCGATTTCATCGAGGAACAAGGTGCCGCCGTCAGCCGCTTCCACCAACCCGGCACGCCCGGCGCTGGCGCCGGTAAACGCGCCTTTCTCGTGGCCGAACAGTTCGGACTCGATCAGGCTTTCCGGGATGGCTGCGCAGTTCACCGAAATCATCGGCGCCTTGGCGCGTTTGGACAGGTTGTGCAGGGCACGTGCTACCAGTTCTTTACCGGTACCGGACTCGCCCTGGATCAGGACATTGGAATCGGTCGGCGCGACTTTACGGATTTTGCTGTACAGGTCCTGCATCGGCGGGCAAGAGCCGATGATGCCGATTTCGCCGTTGCTGTTGTCGACACCACTTTTTGCTGCGGCGCCATTGGACGCTTTGCCGACAACCGGCTCACCGCTGGCTTGCGCCGATTGCCGGTCACGCAGGATTCGCGCGACGGCCTGGAGCATCTCGTCGTGATCGAAAGGCTTGGCGATGTAGTCCACCGCGCCCATTTTCATGGAGTCGACGGCCGAACGCAGGCTGGCGTAACTGGTCATGATCAGCACCGGAGTGCCCAGGCCGAGTTTGATCAACTCGGTACCCGGCGCGCCCGGCAGGCGCAGGTCACTGACGATCAGGTCAAACGTGGGAATGCTGAAACGCTCTTGTGCTTCCTGCACGGATCCGGCTTCGCTGACCTGGTACTGGTTACGTTCCAGCAGACGGCGCAAGGCGGAGCGGATAATTGTTTCGTCTTCGACGATCAAAATGTGCGGCATTGATTCGATACTCTCGACGGTCTCAGTTCACAGCGGACGTCGCTTCGACATGACGCGGTAAGGTCACCCGGATACGGGTGCCGCGTTGGCTTTGAACATCAGCCGGGCTGTCGATGGTGATTTGTCCATAATGCTCTTCAACGATGGAATAGACCAGTGCAAGGCCCAGACCGGTGCCTTCGCCAGGATCCTTGGTGGTGAAGAAGGGTTCGAACAGTCGGTCCATGATGCTCGAGGGAATACCGCTGCCTTCGTCTTCGACGATCAGATCGACCGTGTGTTCGCCGGCTTCGCTCTTGACGCGCACTGCACTGCCCGGAGGCGAGGCGTCACGGGCGTTTGAGAGCAGATTGATCAATACCTGGGCGAGCCGCTGCGGGTCGCCTTCGACCCAGTGATCGGGGTCGCACAGGTTGTAGAACTGTACTTCGAAATTGCGCCGGTTCAAGGCCAGCAGGCCGATGGCATCCTGGGCCACTTCCGCCAGACAAACGGGCTCGTCGCTGTGCTGATGAGCGCCCGCGTGGGCGAAGCTCATCAGCGACTGAACGATGCGTGACACGCGTTTGGTCTGCTCGAGGATCTGCCCGCTGATTTCCGTGAGTTCGGCGTCTTCTTCACGTTCTTCGCGCAGGTTCTGCGCGAGACAGGCAATGCCGGTGATCGGGTTGCCGATTTCATGGGCCACGCCGGCCGCCAGTCGGCCAATGCTGGCCAGGCGCTCGGAGTGCACCAGTTTGTCTTCGAGCATCTGGGTTTCGGTCAGGTCTTCCACCAGCAGCACCAGGCCGCTGTTACCCGGTGCCAGCGGTTCGTCGATCGCCGCTTTGTGCAGGTTCAGCCAGCGGGTCTGGCCATCGAGGGCCAGGTGCTGCTTGTGCAAGTGTTCGTCCGGCAGATTGATGAAACCTTGCAGCAGCTCTTTCCATGGATCGGCAATGGTGCTCAGGCGCGAACCGACCACACGCTGCGCGGCAATCCCGGTCAGCTCCTCCATGGCTTTGTTCCACATGAGGATTTCCTGATCCTTGGCCAGCGAGCACACGCCCATCGGCAATTCCTGCAGGGTTTGGCGGTGGTAGCGACGCAGGGCATCGAGTTCGGCGGCAAGGCCGGTGAGGCGCGAGTGGTAATCCTCGAGGCGACTTTCGATGAAGTGGATGTCTTCGGTGACGTAGTTTTCGCCGCCGGCCTTATAGGGCAGGAAGGTTTCGACCATGTCCTGCGCCACGCTCGGGCCCATCAGACCGGAGAGGTTGGCTTCGATACGGTCACGCAAACGACGCAAGGCGTAAGGCCGGCGTTCGTCGAACGGCAGATAAAGGTCACGCAGCGCTTGTTCGACTTCTTTCTGCGCCGCCTTGGCACCCAGCGGTTTGGCCAGTTGCGTGGCGAATTCCTGAGGCGAGGCGGCATGCAGTTCGCGGCGTTGCGGGCGGCGAACGTTGTCCACCGCGCAGGCTTCGGCGGCGCTGGCCTCTTCGGGGCTGGCGTTGGTGAACAGTGAGATCAGGGTGAACATCAGCACGTTGGCGGCCAGCGAGGCAATTGCCGCCATGTGCCAGCTGGTGTCGTCCAGCACGTAAATCATGTTCAGCAACGGAATGTAGAAGCCTTGCAGATTGCCGACCAGCGGCAACAGCATGGTCACCAGCCACACCAGAATCCCCGCCAGGAGGCCGGCGATGAAGCCTCGACGGTTGGCGGTCGGCCAGTACAGCACCGACAACACGCCCGGCAGGAACTGCAACGTGGCGACGAAGGCGACGATGCCGAGGTTGGCCAGGTCCTGTTCCGCGCCCAGCATCAGGTAGAAACCGTAGCCGGCCATGATGATCGCGACGATCAGTGCCCGGCGGGTCCATTTCAGCCAGCGGTAGATATTGCCCTCGGCCGGCGGCTGATAGAGCGGCAGCACCAAGTGGTTCAGTGCCATCCCGGACAGCGCCAGCGTAGTAACGATGATCAGCCCGCTGGCTGCCGACAATCCACCGACATACGCCAACAGTGCCAGGGCTTTGCTATTGGCGGCGATGCCGATGCCCAGGGTGAAATATTCCGGATTGGTGGTGGCACCGAGTTTCAACCCGGCCCAGAGAATCAACGGCACTGCCAGGCTCATCAGTAGCAGGAACAGCGGCAAGCCCCAGCTCGCGCTGACCAGCGAACGCGGGTTGAGGTTTTCGGTAAAGGTCATGTGGTACATGTGCGGCATGACGATCGCCGAGGCGAAGAACACCAGCAGCAGCGTGCGCCATGGGCCTTCCTGCAGAGGCGTGTGCAGGGCGGCGAGGGCGGTCTGGTTTTGCAGTAGCCACAGTTCCAGCTGTTGCGGGCCGTCGAACACGCCATACAGCGCATACAGGCCGACGCCACCAATCGCGATCAGCTTGATCACTGACTCGAAGGCGATTGCGAACACCAGGCCTTCATGTTTCTCACGGGTGGCGATGTGGCGCGAGCCGAAGAAAATCGTGAACAGCGTAATCAGCGCGCAGAAACTCAGGGCCACGCGATGCTGCACCGGCTCGCGGGTGAGGATGCCGATGGAGTCGGCCACTGCCTGAATCTGCAACGCCAGCAACGGCAGCACGCCGACCAGCATGAAAATCGTCGTCAGCGCACCGGCCCAGGTGCTGCGGAAACGGAACGCGAACAGGTCGGCCAGCGATGAGAGTTGGTAAGTGCGGGTGATTTTCAGGATCGGGTACAAAAGCACCGGCGCCAGCAGAAACGCCCCGGAAACCCCGAGGTAGCTGGACAGAAAACCGTAGCCGTACTGATAAGCCAGGCCCACCGTGCCGTAAAACGCCCAGGCACTGGCATAAACGCCCAGCGACAGGGTGTAGGTCAGCGGATGGCGAATGATCGCCCGGGGGATCATGCCCCGTTCACTGATCCAGGCCACACCGAACAGCACCGCCAGGTACGCGGCGCTGATCAGGATCATCTGGGTCAGGCTAAAGCTCATCGGCATCTTTTTGGCTCTGCAGGATGAAGGTCACGACGATCAGAATCAGCCAGAGCAAATAAGGGCGATACCAGGCGCCAGTGGCGTCGATCCACCAATCCATGATGGCCGGGGAGAACAGATAAATCCCCACTACCAGGAGCAGGACCAAGCGATAGATGTACATCCCGGCCTCTCTCTTTTATGCGCGTGCCCGAAAACGTGCGGCGATGGTAACGGATGGGTGCGCCACTGCAAGTGGCATCACTGCAGTTGCGCTTCAGGCAACGTCAGTGTGCGCGGGATCAGCGACGCATCCCAGTGGGCAATGCCCCAATTCAGCACTTCCCGTGGCGTGGCGTCATTGAGTTCGATAACGGGAGTGTGCCCCAGCGCCCGTAATGCGCGCAGCAACAGCGGCGTGGCCTGATCTTCAGTCAACGGCGGCGAGCGATAGGATTTGCCGAGTTTGTGGCCGTCCGGCTGGGTAATCAGCGGGATGTGCAAGTAGCGCGGTTGCGGCAGGCCGAGCAGTTCTTGCAGATAGAGCTGGCGTGGCGTGGAGTCCAGCAGGTCGGCGCCGCGCACGATATCAGTGATGCCTTGCCAGGCATCGTCTAGCACCACCGCCAATTGATAGGCGTAGAGCCCGTCACGGCGACGAATCACGAAGTCACCCACCTCGCGGCCCAGGTGTTGACGGAATTCGCCCTGCACCCGGTCGATGAAGTGGTATTCCAGCTCCGGTACACGCACGCGGATCGCCGCATTCTCAGTGCCGTGCCCAGCGTTGCGGCAGAACCCGGGATAGATGCCGTGATACGGCTCCAGTTGCTTGCGCGAGCAGGTGCATGCGTAGGCCAGGCCCTGGCTGAACAGGCGATTGAGGACTTCGGCGTAGGCCGCGTGCCGGTCACTCTGTCGGACCATCTCGCCATCCCATTCGAAACCATAGCTTTCCAGCGCCTTGAGAATCGCCGCCTGAGCACCGGGCTCCTCGCGTGGCGGATCGAGATCCTCCATTCGCACCAGCCAGCGCCCGCCGACCGAACGGGCGTCGAGGTACGAGGCCAGCGCTGCAACCAGCGAACCGAAGTGCAGATGCCCGCTGGGCGTGGGGGCGAAGCGCCCGATGTAGGCGGAAGAGGCGATGGCGGTCATAAGGGCGATGTCAGGCTGTCCAATCGTATTGAGCACGGCTTGAAGCCGCCTTCACGAGCAAGCTCAGCTCCTACAGGAGATTGCGCCAGCTTTTGTAGGAGCGAAGATTGTTCCGGGCGGCGATCCGACGAAGGCGATTTCGAAGTCGCAACAAATATCAGCAAATATCAGAAACAAAAACGGAGCGTTCGCACGCTCCGTCTTTCGTTCAAGTCGAGATTACTTGCCGACTTGCTTTTCCTTGATTTCCGCCAGGGTCTTGCAGTCAACGCACATGTCGGCGGTAGGACGGGCTTCCAGTCGCTTGACGCCGATTTCGACGCCGCAGGACTCGCACCAACCGTATTCTTCGTCTTCGATCAGTTGCAGGGTCTTGTCGATTTTCTTGATCAGCTTGCGCTCACGGTCGCGGGCGCGCAATTCGAGGCTGAATTCCTCTTCCTGGCTGGCACGGTCTGCCGGGTCAGGGAAGTTGGCCGCTTCGTCTTTCATGTGATCAACGGTACGGTCGACTTCCTGCATCAAGTCCTGTTTCCACTTGTTCAGGATCTTGGTGAAGTGAGCACGCATGGGTTTACCCATGTACTCTTCGCCCTTCACTTCTTTGTAGGGTTCGAAGCCGCTGATCGACTGATTTTGCTGCTTTGCTTGGGTGGGCATGAAATGGACCGCCTCTACTCTTGTAATCCATTGCGCAGGATTGCTCCATCACCGACACCTGCCGGCCCTGCGGCTGCAAGCGGGCGAACTTACCAGATCAAATCGGACCGCGCTACTCCCGGATGTCGAGCCCGCGGCCCGTGGTGCTTGCAAAAGATTGCAAAGCTTCGTCTGGTGGCTAGGGAGACCTGATCAATTATTGATTTTAGCCAAACCTGAGACATACGCTTGAATCGATTGAGACCAGCATTATATGGCTCTGACCGCTTTAGGCTCTCGCTCGTTCCTGCGCTTGGGTAGAATCAATTCTTTTCCCCGTTGTAAGGAAGGCTAATGGCTCTGTCCTACAGTGCGCGTAGTCGCGCTATCGAACCGTTCCACGTTATGGCCCTGCTGGCGCGGGCCAACGAGCTGCAAGCGGCTGGCCACGACGTGATTCACCTGGAAATCGGCGAGCCGGACTTCACCACCGCCGAACCGATCATCCAGGCCGGCCAGGCCGCGCTGACGGCGGGGAAGACCCGTTACACCGCCGCTCGCGGCATTCCTGAGCTGCGTGAGGCCATTTCGGGTTTTTATCAGCAGCGTTACGGGCTGAACATCGATCCGCAACGCATCCTGATCACGCCTGGCGGTTCAGGCGCATTGCTGTTGGCCAGTGCCTTGCTGGTGGACCCAGGCAAGCACTGGCTGCTGGCCGACCCGGGTTATCCGTGCAACCGGCACTTCCTGCGCCTGGTGGAAGGTGCGGCGCAACTGGTGCCGGTCGGCCCGGACGTGCGTTATCAACTGACCCCGGACCTGGTCGCGCGTCACTGGGATCACGACAGCGTCGGTGCCCTGGTCGCATCGCCGGCCAACCCCACCGGGACCATCCTGACCCGTGATGAACTGGCCGGGCTATCCGCGGCGATCAAGGCCCGCCACGGTCATTTGGTGGTCGACGAGATTTACCACGGCCTGACTTACGGCACGGACGCGGCCAGCGTGCTGGAAGTCGATGACGGCGCTTTCGTCCTCAATAGCTTTTCCAAGTATTTCGGCATGACCGGCTGGCGCCTTGGTTGGCTGGTCGCACCTGAAGCAGCGGTCGGTGAACTGGAGAAGCTCGCCCAGAACCTCTACATCAGCGCACCGAGCATGGCCCAGCACGCGGCATTGGCCTGCTTCGAGCCCGCCACCATCAGCATTTTCGAAGAGCGCCGCGCCGAGTTCGGTCGACGTCGCGACTTCCTCCTGCCAGCCCTGCGGGAATTGGGTTTCGGTATCGCCGTAGAGCCGGAAGGCGCGTTCTATTTGTACGCCGATATCAGCAAGTTCGGCGGCGATGCCTTCGCGTTCTGCCGGCACTTCCTCGAAACCGAGCATGTTGCAATTACTCCGGGCCTGGACTTCGGTCGTCATCAGGCCGGGCATCATGTGCGGTTTGCGTACACCCAAAGCCTTCCGCGCTTGCAAGAAGCAGTCGAGCGGATCGCCCGCGGTTTGAAGAGCTGGCAAGGCTGATGCGTTTTTATCCTCCCCTTGAAGAGGGGCGCTTGATTCGTCGTTACAAGCGTTTTCTTGCCGATATCGAAACCGTTGGCGGCGAGTTGCTGACCATTCACTGCCCGAACACTGGCTCGATGCTTAATTGCCAGGTCGAGGGCGGGCAAGTCTGGTTCAGCCGCTCCACCGACCCCAAGCGCAAGTTGCCCGGCACTTGGGAAGTTGGCGAAACCCCACAGGGACGGCTGTTCTGTGTGAACACCGGGCGCGCCAACGGCTTGATCGAGGAGGCGTTGCAGGCCGGCGTCATCACCGAGTTGAACGGCTTTACCGAACTGAAGCGCGAAGTGGCCTATGGTCAGGAAAGCAGCCGTATCGATTTTCGTCTCGATTACCCGGGCGGGCCGGCTTATGTGGAAGTCAAAAGCGTCACCCTGGGCTTTGATGACTCGGCGGTGGCGGCATTTCCTGACGCGGTGACCCAGCGTGGGGCCAAGCATTTGCGCGAACTGGCGCATTTGGCCAGGGACGGGATTCGGGCAGTGCAGTTGTATTGCGTGAACCTGACAGGGATCGACGCGGTGCGTCCTGCCGAAGAAATCGATTCGGCCTACGCAGCTGCGTTGCGTGAGGCGGTGGCGTGTGGAGTCGAAGTGCTGGCGTATGGCGTGCGCTTGACTCACGAAGAGATGGTGGTCGATCGGCGACTGGATGTGCTGTTGAACGGCTAGAGCGTGACCCAGATTCCTTGTTCATCTTCGCGGCAGGGGATGCTGGTCAGGGATTGTCCGGCGCAGGGGCCGGCGACGCATTCACCGTCCTCGATCAGAAACAGTGCGCCGTGGGTCGCGCACTGGATCAAGCTGTTGCTGGGGTCGAGAAACTGGTCGGGCTGCCATTCCAGCCCGACGCCCCGGTGCGGGCAGCGATTTTCATACACATACACCCGACCGCCCCGGCGTACGGCCAGGAGCTTCTGGCCGTTGACGTCGAAACCGCGACTGCTGGCGTCAGCCAATTCGGCGCCTGTGCAAAGAAGCTTCATGTCTATCCTCAAGTCCTGCGGCTCGCGACCTGGTACGTCCGAGCTTGACGTTCAAATGCAAGCAATTATCAAATGACGGCTCGCCCGCAGGGCGATTACCGGATGCCGAGAATACTTGGCCTGTCATGACTATGCCCGGGAAACCTTTGAAGGAGGCTGTTTATGCACCTGTTCGATCCCGGTACGACTGGCCAATGACCCTTCTGATTAAACCTCGTGCGTTGTTCATTGGCTTGAGCCTGTTGTGTTTGCTGGCGATCTGGCTGTCGCTGGCGTTGGGGCCGGTGAGTTTGCCGTTGTTCGACACCTTGCGCGCGGCGCTGCGCTTGGTCGGCCTGCCGATTGCCGCCGACGGGTTGGAGCAGGCCGAACTGATCCTCGGGCAAATCCGCCTGCCGCGAACCTTGCTCGGTTTGACGGTGGGCGGGGTTCTGGCGCTGTCTGGTGTGGCAATGCAGGGGTTGTTTCGCAATCCTCTGGCCGATCCGGGCCTGATAGGGGTGTCGAGCGGCGCGGCA
Source organism: Pseudomonas sp. 01L34 (assembly GCF_056400265.1). Lineage (NCBI taxonomy): Bacteria > Pseudomonadati > Pseudomonadota > Gammaproteobacteria > Pseudomonadales > Pseudomonadaceae > Pseudomonas > Pseudomonas sp. 01L34. The sequence continues at coordinate 15,937 of NZ_JBFTSX010000008.1, read as the reverse complement.
TTGGGCGCGGCTATCGCGATTGTCGGCGGCTCGGTATTCGGTGGACTGCCTGAATCCTTCGGGCCATATCTGTTGTCGGTGTGCGCGTTTCTCGGCGGGTTGGGGGTGACGGCGCTGGTCTATCGACTGGGGCGACGCAATGGCCAGACCAACGTCGCGACCATGCTGCTGGCCGGTATTGCATTGACTGCCCTGGCTGGTTCGGCGGTCGGGCTCTTCACCTATCTGGCGGATGATGCGACCCTGCGCACCCTGACGTTCTGGAACCTGGGCAGCCTTAACGGCGCCAGTTATGCACGACTCTGGCCGTTATTGCTGGTGAGCACCGGCGTGGCACTGTGGTTGCCGCGTCGGGCCAAGGCCTTGAACGCATTGTTGCTGGGGGAGTCGGAGGCCGGCCACCTGGGTATCGACGTCGAAGGGCTCAAGCGCGAATTGGTGTTCTGCACGGCGTTGGGTGTGGGCGCGGCGGTAGCTGCGGCGGGGATGATCGGGTTTGTCGGCCTGGTGGTGCCGCATCTGGTGCGGCTGCTGGTCGGCCCCGATCATCGGGTGTTGTTGCCGGCGTCGGTGTTGGCGGGGGCCAGTCTCCTGTTGTTTGCTGATCTGGTGGCGCGGCTGGCGCTGGCGCCGGCTGAGTTGCCGATCGGGATTGTCACGGCCCTCATTGGCGCGCCGTTCTTTCTGTATTTATTGCTCAGAGGGCGTGCCTGATGTTGCGAGCGCAGAACCTGCAAATCCGCCGCGGTCGAAAAGTTGTCCTGACGGACATCACCCTTGAGCTTAAACCGGGCGAAGTGCTCGGCGTGTTGGGGCCTAATGGCGCCGGCAAAAGCACGTTGCTCGGCGCCCTGTGCGGAGAATTGCCGGCGGACCATGGCAGCGTCTGGCTCGATGAGCGTGAGTTGAGTCATTGGAGCGGAGCGCAGCGAGCCCGGCGTTTGGCAGTATTGCCGCAAGTGTCGACCCTGGACTTTGCCTTTCGCGTCGAAGAAGTGGTCGGCATGGGCCGTCTGCCTTATCAAAGCGGTCGGGTCCGGGATGAGGAGATTGTCGCCGCCGCGTTGCAGGCGGCCGATGCGGGGCACTTGAGCGGTCGCAGTTACCTGGCGTTGTCCGGTGGCGAACGTCAGCGGGTGCATTTGGCGCGGGTGTTGGCGCAGCTTTGGCCGGGCGAGGCGGGGCAGACGTTGTTGCTCGATGAGCCGACGTCGATGCTCGACCCGCTGCATCAGCACACTACTCTGCAAGCGGTGCGTGAATTCGCCGATCGCGGTGCGGCGGTGCTGGTGATCCTGCATGATTTGAATCTGGCGGCGCGTTATTGTGATCGCCTGTTACTGCTTGAAGGTGGGTGTCCTGTGATGCTGGACACGCCGGAACAGGTATTGCGCCCGGAACCGCTCAAGGCAGTGTTCGGGCTGGAAGTATTGGTGCAACCGCACCCGGAGCGTGGGCATCCGCTGATCATCGCCCGCTGAGGTGTTTTAGGGATGAAAACACGCGTGATGGTTTTTCTGGCCGCGCTGTTACTGAGTGCTTGCCAGCATGTAGCGGTGCCGCCGGTCAGCGGCGAAATCCGGGATTTGCGCAGCGGTCAGACCCTGACCGCGCAAGAACTGCTTGCACGGTTGGCGGAACCTTCGCGGTTGATCGTCGGCGAGCAGCATGACAATCGTGATCACCATCAACTGCAATTGTGGTTATTGCAGGCACTGGGTGAGCGACGGCCTCAAGGCAGTCTGCTGCTGGAAATGTTGACGCCGGCTCAGCAACAGCGCGTCGATGACGTTCGGCATACCTCACCGCTGCCGACCGATTTGTCCGGGGCATTGGCCTGGCAGCCGGGATGGGACTGGAATCTTTACGGGCCGATCGTTCGTTTTGCCCTGACTCAGCCGTACCCGTTACTGGCGGCCAATCTGGACACGCCTGAAGTCCGTACTGTCTATGCCAAACCGCCAACATTGAGCGGTGCGCGTTCCAACGCTCCGACGGTCAGGAACGAGTTGCTGGCACAGATCAGCGATTCCCACTGCGGCTTGCTGCCTGAATCACAGATGCCCGCGATGCTGGCCGTGCAGCAGCAGCGTGACCGGCGGATAGCCGAGCGATTACGGGCGGCACCGATGCCTTCACTGTTGTTTACCGGCGCGTTCCACGCCCGCAAGGATGTCGGGGTGCCGATCCATGTGCTGGACCTGGGGGAGCCCAAGGCACCAACGGTATTGATGCTGGCGGAGCAGGGCGCTGAGATCACGTCGGCCATGGCCGATTACGTCTGGTATACGCCCACCACGCCGCCGCAGGATTACTGCGCGCAAATGCGCAAGCAGTTCGGCAAGCCGTCAGGCCAATAAAATCAGGCGAGTTTTCCACAGGCAAAAAAAGACCCGGCAAGAGCCGGGTCAAATAACCGTGATTAGCCTGATGAGGAGATAATCTGAGAGTCCGAACCAAGGGCTTTTCAGAATATCGACCAGTCTCGCGACCAGTTGTGATAATAATAGCGATTCTCATTACCAAGTCAACCGCTGATTTCTCGTATTCGTGAAACACGTCATTCCTTCGCTGGAAAGCCTCGTAATCATTGGGTTTCAGGCTGTGCGTTCGAGTGAAATTATCCGTTCAATTCTTGTGGCGAGACGAAATAGCATCCAGCTGTTTGTTCAAGGCTTCCTTGCGCTCGGCGGGAATGTCGTTCCAGTGGACATCCATCAACGCGCCTTCAATCGCATACAACAACACCTTGGACGCCCGAAAACCGCGAGTGCGCACGGCCCGATAAGCGTCCACAGCTCCCAGCCGACGCAAGTCCGAGGCACTGTGGATGCCCACGGCATGCAGCCATTGCGCCGACGTCTTGCCAAGATTCTTCAGGTGTTGCAGTTCATCATTCATCAAGCCTCCTTGCGACAGCCGAATGGTGCGTGGGCGAGCCTCTCAGCAGTGTAGCCATCAGTAGGAAAAGCGTGATTGTTTGGTCGGTTTCGACGCAAAAGCTTCTAAGAGGAAACTCAAGAAGCGGCGTGAAAAGGCGGAGCATGTAGTCCGAGGGCGTGTGGGAAATTGAGTTTTCGAGCAAAAAAAGTACAACGTCCAGCGCAAGGCGGGGGCGCTGGACTGGGTGAGACGTCGCTTTTAGCGGGTGCGATAACGCAGGCGTGTACCGAAATTCATCGACATCAGGATCTCATCGGCACTCAGCTCCGGCGGGAAGTAGGCGCCGGAGATCTGCGCGTGGGCCAGGCTCGCGCCTTCCAGGGATGAGTTGCGAAAGTCGACGCCGCGCAAGTCGGCAGAGCGAAAGTAGGCATCGGTGAAGTCGATGCCGTCGGCGTTCAGTTCACGCAGATCGAGCCCGCGGAAGTCACCACCGACCATGTCGATAGGTCCATCTTTCGGGCGTTCATTGTTGAAGCTTGTGATGTCGTCTTTGTGCAGCAAGGCATAAAGCGGGGTGTCGAGAAGTTTTGGCTGGCTCATGTCACATCACCTGATGGTTTTATGACGCCAGTATAGTGCCACTATTTGGCAGCCGTGAAGCCGGTGAGGGCTTCACGGTTGAAATAGTTTCTTACAGACCAGGCAGGCGCTGGCGAATCTGCGCAACGACCGTATCGAGGGTGCCACTTTCATTGGTCTGGACGCGCTTGCTGCAGAGGATTTCTGCTGGCGTCAGTGCCTCGCGGCTGGCTTGCTGGGCGGCGATAACAGCCAGGTTGGCGTCGGACGGATCGTTGTTGTCCGCCTGGCGTTGCTTCAACCAGCTCTCGATCACCGCTTGTGGAGCGTCGCAATCGAGGATCAGGAACGGCGCGCCGGTGGCCTCGGCGATTTTTGCCGCGCTGTCGCGTTGGTCGCGCTTGAGATAAGTGGCATCGATCACCACCGGGAAGCCGGCACGCAGAATTACATTGGCAACCTCATGCAGGCGGGCATAGGTGGCGACGCTGGCGTCGGCGCTATAGATGCCGGCCTGCGGGTCGTTCGGTACGGTCTGTTCGCCGAACATGCGCTTGCGCTCGACATCCGAACGCAGGCGAATGGCACCCAATGCTTCCACCAGGCGCATGGCCACATGGCTTTTGCCGACGGCGGAAACACCGTGGGTGATCGCCAGGAAACGCGAAGGAATGGTGCTGTAGCTTTCCGCCAGGTTGGCGTAGTTGCGGTACTGACGCAGAGTGGTAGCGCGCTGCACCGGGTCGGCCTCGGCCGGCATGCTGAACAGGCTGACCTTGGCGCGAACCAGGGCGCGGTAGGCTTTATAGAAGTTCAGCAGCTCAAGACCCTGGTAGTCGCCGGTCAGTTCCAGGTATTGGCTGATGAAACGGCGCGCCAGGCTCTTCAGGCCGCGGTCTTCCAGGTCCATTGCCAGGAAGCCGGTGTCGGCGTAAACGTCGGTGAAGCGGAACGGTTCGTTGAACTCGATGCAGTCGAAGATCACCACTTTGCCGTCGATCACGGTAGCGTTGCCCAGGTGAATGTCACCATGGCATTCACGAATGAAGCCGTCGGCCTTGCGCTGGGCGAACAGTGGCTTGAGGCGCTCGAAGCTGCTTTCGGCCCAGGCTTGCAGTGCCTCGAGTTGCAACAGATCGGCCTTGTCGCTGAGGAACGGAAGGATCTGTTCGAAGTTCTGCCGTACCGGCGCCATGACGCTGTCCGGCGTGCCGGCTTCGTGTTCGGCAGGCACTTTCGGCGCACTGAGGTGGAATTGAGCGATCTGCGCGGCCATCGCGTCGATGTGCGTGGTGGTCAATTCGCCGTTGGCTTGCAGGGTGCTGAGCAGTTGGCTTTGTGGGAACTGACGCATTTTCAGGGCGTAATCGACAACCGGACCATCGCCGCCCAGTTGTGGCGCCTCGGCGCTGCCGGTGATCGGTAGCACTTCAAGATACAAGTCATGGGTCAGGCGCTGGTTCAGGCGCAGCTCTTCGCCGCAGAAATGCTTGCGAGCTTCGAGACTGGTGAAATCGAGGAAGCCGAAATTCACCGGCTTCTTCACTTTATAAGCATAGGGACCGGTGAGTATCACCCAGGAAATATGGGTCTCGATGACCTGGAACCCTTCTACGGGATGCGGGTAGAGGGCCGGGTTTTGCAGGGCAGCGATCAGGGACTGGCTCACAGGTGATCCTTCAGAGTCTGGGGGGAAATTCAAGGCCGTCATTATGGCTGCAAGTCCGTCCGACGCAAACCTCAGAGGGCTCCTGTTGAGTATGAATAAAGTGCGTATAATCCGCCGCCATGACTCGATCTCGATCCCCCCGCACCCCTAAAAAACCACCTTCCAAGGGCATGCGCCCCTGGCTGGGCTGGGCCCTTAAACTCAGCCTGGTCGGCCTTGTGGTGCTCGCCGGGTTCGCGGTTTACCTCGACGCCGTGGTTCAGGAGAAGTTCTCCGGCAAGCGCTGGACCATCCCGGCCAAGGTGTACGCGCGCCCGCTCGAGCTGTTCGTCGGACAAAAGCTCAGCAAGGACGACTTCCTCACCGAACTCGATGCCTTGGGCTACCGACGCGAAGCGGTCAGCAACGGCCCCGGCGCGGCAGCGGTCAATGGCAATACCGTCGACTTGAATACCCGAGGCTTCCAGTTCTATGAAGGCATGGAGCAGGCGCAGCCCGTGCGCGTGCGGTTCTCCGGCGATTACGTGGCCGAGCTCTCGGCGACCAACGGTTCGAAGCTTTCCGTGGTGCGACTGGAGCCGCTGCTGATCGGCGGGATTTACCCGAAAAACCTTGAAGACCGCATCCTGATCAAGATCGATCAGGTTCCGCCGTATCTGCTCGAAACCCTGGTTGCCGTAGAAGACCGGGATTTCTACAGCCACTGGGGCGTGTCGCCGAAGTCGATTGCCCGAGCTATCTACGTCAACACCTCGGGCGGCAAGATGACCCAGGGCGGTAGTACGCTGACGCAACAGTTGGTCAAGAACTTCTACCTCACCAGTGAACGCAGCCTGACCCGTAAGCTCACCGAAGCCATGATGGCGATGTTGCTTGAGCTGCATTACGACAAGAGCGAAATTCTTGAGGCTTACCTCAATGAAGTATTCGTCGGCCAGGATGGTCAGCGCGCGGTGCACGGCTTCGGCCTGGCCAGCCAGTTTTTCTTCGGGCAGCCATTGTCCGAGCTGAAACTGCATCAAGTCGCTTTGTTGGTGGGCATGGTCAAGGGGCCGTCCTATTACAACCCGCGCCGCAACCCTGAGCGGGCTCTGGAGCGGCGCAATCTGGTGCTCGATGTTCTGAAGGAGCAAGGCGTTGCCAGCGCCGAACAGGTTGAGGCGGCGAAGAAAATGCCACTGGGTGTGACCACTCGCGGCAAGTTGGCCGACAGCTCGTTCCCGGGCTTCCTTGATCTGGTTAAACGTCAGTTGCGCGAAGACTACCGCGACGAAGACTTGACCGAAGAAGGGCTGCGAATCTTCACCAGTTTCGACCCGATCCTGCAGATGAAAGCCGAAGCCTCGGTCAACGACACGTTCAAGCGCCTGGCCGGGCGCAAGGGTTCCGATGACGTGGAAGCCGCGATGGTCGTGACCAACCCGGAAACCGGTGAGGTCCAGGCCATGATCGGCAGCCGTCAGGCGAGTTTTGCCGGTTTTAACCGTGCGTTGGACGCGGTGCGACCGATCGGCTCTTTGATCAAGCCGGCGGTTTATCTGACCGCTCTTGAAAAGCCGAGCCAGTACACGCTGACCAGTTGGCTATCGGACGACTACTTCTCGGTCAAAGGCGCGGACGGTCAGATCTGGAAACCACAGAACTATGATCGCCGTTCCCACGGCACGGTGTTCCTGTACCAAGGGTTGGCGCATTCCTACAACCTGTCGACCGCGCGTCTCGGGTTGGCGGTGGGCGTGCCGAATGTCTTGAAGACCCTGGCACGCCTGGGCGTAAGCCGCGAATTCCCGGCGTTCCCGTCGATGTTGCTCGGTGCCGGCGGTATGACCCCGATCGAAGTGGCGACCATGTACCAGACGCTGGCCAATGGCGGGTTCAATACGCCGATGCGCGGGATTCGCAGCGTACTGACTGCCGAGGGCGAGCCGCTCAAGCGTTATCCGTTCCAGATTCAGCAGCAATTTGATCCGGCGTCCATTTACCTGATCCAGAACGCCATGCAGCGCGTCATGCGCGAAGGTACCGGTAGTTCGGTTTATAACGTGTTGCCGAAAACCCTGACCCTGGCCGGTAAGACCGGTACCAGTAACGATTCGCGGGACAGCTGGTTCGCCGGTTTCAGTCAGGATCTGCTGGCCGTTGTCTGGCTGGGGCGCGATGATAATGGCAAGACACCGTTCACCGGTGCCACCGGCGCGTTGCAGGTCTGGACCAGTTTCATGCGCAAGGCCGATCCGCTGCCGCTGGATATGCCGCAACCGGACAACATTGTTCAGGCCTGGGTCGATTCGCGCACCGGTCAAGGTTCCGAAGCCAACTGCCCAGGTGCGGTGCAGATGCCGTATATTCGCGGCAGTGAACCGCCTCCCGGTGCTGCTTGCGGTGGTGAAAGCCCTGCAGAATCGGTGATGGATTGGGTCAAGGGCTGGATGAATTAAGCAAAGAGGATTTGAAGTGAACAAGTGGTTGATTCCAGCGGTGACTGCCGTGGCTTTGCTCAGCGGCTGCTCCACTGTGCAGCGTGGTTCGATCCCGGTTGAGGATGCCGGCACTGCCGTCTCCAACAGCGAGCGGATTTCGGCGAATGGCGGTTTCCGTCAGTCGACGGTGAAACGTCCTGTACAAGCTCAGACTCAGGCGATCCCGCAAGGTGACACCGGGGTCGTGGTGATGGTCCCGGGTGGTGGCGCCGTCTCCTCGGCACCGATCAGCACTTCGCCGATTACCCCAGGCCCGATTACTCCGGGGCCGATTGATACCTCGCCGGTTCAGTCGGCGCCGATCAATCAGGGTAGCTACAGCATGCCGTCGACGCCCAGCGGGATTCCTTCGGCGAACTCCGGCGGTCTGTCCGCCGATGAGCAACTGGACGGTCCGGTCCTGGCACTGCTGACCACCGCCCAGCAGCAACAGGCCAGTGGCGACCTTAATGGTGCATCTTCCAGTCTCGAGCGTGCCCAGCGTGTTGCACCGCGCGAGCCGCAAGTACTTTATCGCTTGGCCCAGGTGCGTATGGCTCAAGGTGATGCGGCTCAGGCCGAGCAGTTTGCCCGCCGTGGCCTGACGTTCGCCAATGGGCGTCCGGATCTTCAGGCCAGCCTGTGGGAATTGATCGCCCAGGCCCGAGAGAAGCAGGGTGACCCGGCCGGTGCTGCGTTGGCTCGTCAGAAGGCCAAGGTTTCGCTGTGATGGATATGCGCTTTCCGAAGATTGCCGAACAGTTGCTGTTGATCGAGCGCGAGCTGCGCGTTCAGGGCTGGTGGGATGAAGTACCGCCGTCCGCTGAGGCGCTCTCCAGCGTTGAGCCGTTTTCGGTGGATACGCTGGATTTCGAGCAATGGCTGCAATGGGTCTTCTTGCCAAGGATGAAGTCGATCCTCGAGCAGGATCTGCCATTGCCCAATGCATCAGGGATTCAGGAGATGGCCGAAATGGTCTTCGCCTCCCGCAATGTCCAGGGCAAGGATCGGCAGCTTCAGGTCTTGCTCAAAGAGTTCGACGCGTTGATCACCGTCTCCCGCTGAATCGGAAACTGCCAGTGCTTACTGGCAGTTTTTCGCAATCTGTTTCTGTGCTTCGGTGAGGCGCTCCTGACGTTGTTGGTCGGTCAGGCGGCGCGTCTCGCCGTCGACTTCCTCCCGCAATCGCGGATTGTTCTGCAGTTGAGCCAGGTTCGTCCGAGCCTGTTCACAGAACACTCTTAGCTGGGCCTGCTGCTCGGCGACCTGCTTTTTCACTTTGTGATCGATGGCCTTTTGATCGCCGATGACGTTGCCGCGCGTTAGCGCGCCCGGCTTGCCGACGGGCGGGGAGGGCGTGACCATGACGGTGGCCTCCCGGCCTTGGGGCGGCTGCGCATCGAAATGGGTGACGCCCTGGGCATCGACCCATTTATAGATCTGACCCGCCATGCACAAAGGGCTCAGGCTGATCAGCAAGCTGGCGGTGAAGATGAGTGTTCTCATGCCATTTCCTTGTCAGGGGTGCGCAATTGAAGCTAACACAGTTGCGGTTTAAAGGTTTTTTCTTGCGTTCTCATGCGCTTAGTTCAATAAAGCACATTGACGGCTTGACTTGCGATGGGCGAAACAGAAGAATCCAAAGTCCGCTGTAGAGGGACTGCCAGAAGCAGACCCACTCGGCAGATCATGAGGCGCACATCCGCGCCGACCTGTTACACCCGCAACGCGTTACCTCGCGCTGGGTGGGAAAGGCCCGCAACACTTGGGACGATCCCAATACTTGCTCAGTCAGTGCTGACGTAGTCGGCGACCACCGTCGCTCATGCTCTGCCGAGAAGTAAACCTATTAAGACCCGTCCTCTTGTATGTGGGCGGTATTCTGGCGTTTTAGAGGTGAACAACGTGGAGCTTTTATCTGGCGGTGAGATGCTCGTCCGCTTCTTGCGTGACGAAGGCGTCAAATATATCTACGGGTACCCGGGTGGTGCTCTTCTTCATGTCTATGATGCCCTGTTCAAAGAACCGGAAGTGACCCACATCCTGGTTCGTCACGAGCAGGCTGCGACCCATATGGCTGACGGCTATGCCCGTGCCACCGGTAAAGCCGGCGTGGTACTGGTGACCTCCGGCCCGGGCGCAACCAACGCCATCACCGGTATTGCCACGGCCTACATGGACTCCATTCCGATGGTGGTCATTTCCGGCCAGGTGCCTAGCACCATGGTAGGCACCGATGCGTTCCAGGAAACCGACATGATCGGTATCTCCCGGCCGATCGTGAAGCACAGCTTCATGATCAAGCACGCCTCGGAAATCCCTGAAGTCATGAAGAAGGCGTTCTACCTGGCGCAATCCGGTCGTCCTGGTCCGGTCGTTGTCGATATCCCGAAAGACATGACCAACCCGGCCGAAAAGTTCGAATACATCTTCCCGAAAAAAGCCAAACTGCGTTCCTACAGCCCGGCCGTTCGCGGTCACTCCGGGCAAATCCGCAAGGCAGCCGAAATGCTTCTGGCGGCCAAGCGCCCTGTGTTGTATTCGGGCGGCGGCGTGATCCTCGGTGGTGGCTCTGCGCCGCTGACCGAGCTGGCGAAGATGCTCAACCTGCCAGTGACCAATACCCTGATGGGCCTGGGTGCCTACCCTGGCACCGACCGTCAGTTCATCGGCATGCTCGGCATGCACGGCAGCTACACCGCCAACCTGGCGATGCACCATGCCGATGTGATCCTTGCAGTCGGCGCGCGTTTCGATGACCGCGTGATCAACGGCCCGGCCAAGTTCTGCCCGAATGCCAAGATCATTCACATCGACATCGACCCGGCTTCGATTTCCAAGACCATCAAGGCAGACGTGCCTATTGTTGGCCCGGTCGAGAGCGTCCTGACCGAAATGGTCGCGATCCTCAAGGAAATCGGCGAGACCCCGAACAAGGAGTCCGTTGCCAGCTGGTGGAAGCAAGTTGATGAGTGGCGCGGTGACCGCGGTCTGTTCCCTTACGACAAGGGCGACGGCAGCGTGATCAAGCCGCAGACCGTGATCGAAACCCTGTGCGAAGTGACCAAGGGCGACGCCTTTGTGACCTCCGACGTGGGTCAGCATCAGATGTTCGCGGCGCAGTACTACAAGTTCAACAAGCCGAACCGTTGGATCAACTCCGGTGGCCTGGGCACCATGGGCTTCGGTTTTCCGGCGGCCATGGGCATCAAGCTGAGCTTCCCGGATGACGATGTCGCCTGCGTAACAGGCGAGGGCAGCATCCAGATGAACATTCAGGAACTGTCGACCTGCCTGCAATACGGTTTGCCGGTAAAAATCGTCATCCTGAACAATGGCGTGCTGGGTATGGTTCGCCAGTGGCAGGACATGAGTTATGGCAGCCGTCACTCGCACTCCTACATGGAATCGCTGCCTGACTTCGTCAAACTGGCAGAGGCCTATGGTCACGTCGGCGTGCGCATCACCGACTCGAAAGATTTGAAGTCGAAGATGGAGGAGGCGTTCGCCATGAAAGATCGCCTGGTGGTTATCGATATCTCGGTTGACACCAGCGAGCACGTCTACCCGATGCAGATCAAAGACGGCTCCATGCGTGATATGTGGTTGAGCAAGACGGAGCGTACTTAATCATGCGGCACATTATTTCCCTGCTTCTGGAAAACGAACCGGGCGCTCTGTCTCGTGTAGTCGGCCTGTTTTCGCAGCGCAACTACAACATCGAAAGCCTGACCGTGGCGCCAACCGAAGACCCGACTTTGTCGCGTCTGACGCTGACCACTGTCGGCCATGATGAAATCATCGAGCAGATCACCAAGAACCTGAACAAGCTGATCGAAGTGGTCAAACTGGTCGACTTGTCGGAGAGTGCTCACATCGAGCGCGAACTGATGCTGGTCAAGGTCAAGGCCACCGGCGCACAGCGCGCCGAGATCAAGCGCACCACCGATATTTATCGTGGGCAGATCGTTGATGTCAGCGCCAGCGTGTATACCGTTCAATTGACCGGTACCAGCGACAAGCTCGACAGCTTCATTCAATCGATCGGCACTGCCTCGATTCTGGAAACCGTACGCAGTGGCGTCACCGGGATTGCCCGCGGCGACAAAGTACTGAGCATCTAAACCAAATTAGCGAATGGCCTGAGGGCCAGATATAAAGGGGAAATTCATGAAAGTTTTCTACGATAAAGACTGCGACCTGTCGATCATCCAGGGCAAGAAAGTTGCCATCATTGGTTACGGCTCCCAAGGCCACGCTCAAGCGTGCAACCTGAAAGACTCCGGCGTTGACGTTACCGTTGGCCTGCGTAAAGGTTCGGCCACCGTTGCCAAAGCTGAAGCCCACGGCCTGAAAGTGACTGACGTTGCTTCCGCCGTAGCAGCTGCCGACCTGGTCATGATCCTGACCCCGGACGAGTTCCAGTCCTCGCTGTACAAGAATGAAATCGAGCCGAACATCAAGAAAGGCGCCACCCTGGCCTTCTCCCACGGTTTCGCGATCCACTACAACCAGGTTGTTCCGCGCGCTGACCTCGACGTGATCATGATCGCGCCGAAAGCTCCGGGCCACACCGTGCGTTCCGAGTTCGTCAAAGGCGGCGGTATCCCTGACCTGATCGCTATCTACCAGGATGCTTCGGGCAACGCCAAAAACGTTGCACTGTCCTACGCTGCCGGCGTTGGTGGCGGTCGTACCGGCATCATCGAAACCACCTTCAAGGACGAGACCGAAACCGACCTGTTCGGCGAACAAGCCGTTCTGTGCGGCGGTACCGTTGAGCTGGTAAAAGCCGGTTTCGAAACCCTGGTTGAAGCTGGCTACGCGCCGGAAATGGCCTACTTCGAATGCCTGCACGAACTGAAGCTGATCGTTGACCTCATGTACGAAGGCGGTATCGCCAACATGAACTACTCGATCTCCAACAACGCTGAGTACGGCGAGTACGTGACAGGTCCGGAAGTAATCAACGCCGAATCCCGTCAGGCCATGCGCAACGCCCTGAAACGTATTCAGGACGGCGAATACGCCAAGATGTTCATCAGCGAAGGCGCCACCGGCTATCCTTCGATGACCGCCAAGCGTCGTAACAACGCCGCTCACGGTATCGAAATCATCGGTGAGCAACTGCGCTCCATGATGCCGTGGATCGGTGCCAACAAGATCGTCGACAAAGCCAAGAACTAAGTCACGAGCTTGTACGGAAAACGCGGCCTAGGCCGCGTTTTTTCGTTTGGATCCGCCGGTTCTGGTATAAAGCTGCATCGTTTGCGGTCGAACCGTCGTCCCAGACACCTGTCGAAACTTTCCACCCCGTTGCAAGGTAATGTCCATGAGCGAACGTCCCGAAGAGCCAAAGCAGGCTTCTGACGCCGAAAGCCTTCTGCCCATCGATGAGCACATCGAAGAAGGGCATGACGCTGAAGGCCGTAAAGTCCGGCATCGTGGTATCTATCTTCTGCCGAATCTGTTCACCACTGCGAACCTCTTCGCAGGGTTCTATTCCATCATCAACTCGATGAGCGCCCAGAGCGCCTTGAGTGCCGGTGATGCAATCGGCGCGAGCAAGTATTTTGCGTTTGCCGCGATCGCGATTTTCGTCGCCATGGTGCTCGACGGCCTCGACGGTCGCGTCGCTCGCATGACTAACACCCAAAGCGCCTTCGGTGCGGAGTACGACTCGCTGTCGGACATGGTTGCCTTTGGCGTCGCGCCGGCTTTGCTGGCATTCGGCTGGGCCTTGGGCGATATGGGCAAAGTCGGCTGGATGGTCGCCTTCATCTATGTGGCGGGTGCGGCGTTGCGCCTGGCACGCTTCAACACTCAGGTCGGCACCGCCGACAAGCGCTACTTCATCGGTCTGGCCAGCCCGGCCGCGGCCGGTGTGGTCGCAGGAATTGTCTGGGCGTTCAGCGATTACGGCATTCAGGGTTCCAAAATGTCGTTCCTGGTTGCACTGATGGTTGCCGCCGCGGGCATGCTGATGGTCAGTAACATCAAGTACAACAGCTTCAAGGAGCTGGACTTGAAGGGGCGCGTTCCCTTTGTCGCGATCCTGGCAGTGGTGCTGGTATTTGCCGTTGTATTCAGTGATCCGCCGCGCATCCTGTTGCTGGTGTTCCTTGCCTATGCGGCTTCCGGGCCGGTGCAGTACCTGCTGCGTCTTCGTCGGCACAAAAAAGCCGAGTGATGTAATTTCCCTCATACTCCGCAGTCTATGGGTGCATCTGTCCTCCAATGCTGCGGAGTTGTCATGCTGATCAAAGTCCCCAAAGCGTCTGACTGTCATGAGTCGGACGTCACGCCTGAATCTCTCTACCTTTCTCGTCGCAATGTATTAGGCGCGGCCGTTGCCGGTTTGGCTGTGAGTACTCTGCCGCGCTGGGCGAGTGCCGACGATGCTGCGCGTTATGCCGATGTCGAGCCTGGCAAGGCGCCGTCCTGGTTTGCCGAAAAACTGCCTTCCACTAAATGGGGGGCGGTCAACGTCAAGGATGAAGCAATCACGCCTTTCAAGGATGCGACCCACTACAACAACTTCTATGAGTTCGGTACCGACAAAGGCGATCCTGCGGCCAACGCCGGTGCGCTAAAAACCGAACCGTGGAGCGTGGTGGTAGACGGGGAGGTGGGTAAGCCGGGGCGGTATGCGCTGGAAGACTTCATGAAGCCTTATCAGCTGGAAGAGCGTATTTATCGTCTTCGCTGTGTGGAGGCCTGGTCGATGGTCATTCCGTGGATTGGTTTTCCAATTTCGGCTTTGCTGAAGGAAGTAGAGCCGACGTCCAAGGCCAAATTCATTCGTTTTGAAACCCTGCAAGATCCCAAGAATATGCCTGGACAGCGTTCTGGCTTCGCCTTGATCGACTGGCCATATGTAGAAGGGCTGCGCCTGGATGAGGCGATGAATCCGTTGGCGATTCTCGCTGTAGGCATGTATGGACGTGAGTTGCCCAATCAGAACGGTGCGCCGCTACGTCTGGTGGTGCCGTGGAAATACGGCTTCAAGAGCATCAAGTCCATCGTGCGAATCAGCCTGGTCAGTGAGCAGCCGAAAACCACCTGGCAGAGCATTGCCTCGAATGAGTATGGCTTTTATGCGAACGTGAACCCGACAGTCGACCACCCGCGTTGGACGCAGGCACGGGAAAGGCGTTTGCCGAGCGGTCTGTTCAAGCCCAATGTGCGGGACACGCAAATGTTCAACGGCTACTCGGATGAAGTCGCTTCTTTATATGCAGGGCTCGATCTGCGGAAGAATTACTGATGCGATATCTGTTCTGGCGTATTGGTGTCTTTATCGCCGCGGCGATTTGGCCGCTGCTTTGGTTGTATCAAGCCTGGGCGGATGTGCTGGGACCTGATCCAGGAAAGGTGCTGGTTGATCGTCTAGGGTTGGGGACGCTTGTCCTGCTGCTCATTACGTTAAGCATGACGCCATTGCAGAGGCTCACCGGTTGGTCGGGGTGGATAGCTGTCCGACGGCAGTTGGGGTTGTGGTGTTTCGCCTATGTGGTTTTGCATTTGAGCGGTTATACGGCGTTCATCCTCGGCTTTGATTGGTCACAACTGGGTATCGAGTTGCGCAAGCGGCCGTACATTATCGTCGGGGTGCTGGGGTTTCTCGGTTTGTTGGCGCTGGCGGTTACCTCCAATCGTTACAGTCAGCGGCGTTTGGGCGTTCGCTGGAAAAGATTGCATCGGTTGGTCTATGTGATTCTCGGGCTTGGGTTACTGCATATGTTGTGGATCGTTCGCGCCGATCTGAGGGAGTGGGCGATCTACGCTTCTATAGGTGCGTTGTTATTAGTATTGAGATTGCCGCCTGTAACCCGCCGAATTCCACGTTTAATCGTTAAAAAGGCACCTTCTGCAAGAAAGGCGTAATTAGAGGTTGACGGCAGATTCTGGACGTCTATAATTCGCCCCACTTTCGGCGCAGTCGAAACTGAAAACTCCTTGACAAACAACGAGTTACGCAGTTTTCGAGAGTGGTTGCGCTTCAGTTCATCGAAGCCAGAAGGAGTTGGTAAGGCAGGGTATTATCGCCTTATTGACGGTTCGATCTTCTCGGTCGAAAGCGGAGAAAAAGAGGTGTTGACAGCAGCGGCTAACGCTGTAGAATTCGCCTCCCGCTAACGAGAGATCGGAAGCGCAAGTGGTTGAAGTTGCAAAGGAAACTTTGAAAACTTCTGAAATAACCGCTTGACAGCAACAGAGGCTGCTGTAGAATGCGCGCCTCGGTTGAGACGAAAGATCTTAACCAACCGCTCTTTAACAACTGAATCAAGCAATTCGTGTGGGTGCTTGTGGAGTCAGACTGATAGTCAACAAGATTATCAGC